>NZ_JCALDT010000009.1:0-192891 GCF_059813005.1 Mycobacterium sp. NGS27 | reverse complement strand
TGCCGACCCCGCCGCCGAGGTTGCCCAGACCCAAGCTGGCGAACTGCGGCGTCGGATACCAGGCACCGCTTGCACCGGCCGTGCTACCACCCGGACCGAAGGTCAACTGCTGGGCGATCGACGAACTGAACTGCGCCAGACCGTTCGAGAAGTAACCCAGACCCGTCATCCGTTTGAAGATCGTGTCGTAGAAGGTGGGGGTCAACCCTAGGTAGTTGTTGTCCGGCGTGGGCAGTCCGGACTGGAGGAAGTTCTGGATTGCGCTGGTAAGCGGATCCGATGCGTTCGCCGCTGCTGTGGGTGCCTGCACGGCTTGAGTTGTGCTGAGCGACAACCCTTGTGACGACGCCAATTGCGAGGTGGCGTTGGCTGTGGTCTGTGCGGTGTTGCCCGCCGGCTCGGCGGTGGCCTGCTCGACCGCGGCGGCCTGGTTGGCGAACGCTTCCGGGGTGCTGGTGTTGGGCGGCGTCGTCACCGGAGGCAGCACCGACGCGGTGGCCGACGATGCGGCGTAGCCGGTCATCGCGGCGGCGTCTTGTGCCCACATCTCCATGTACTGCGCCTCGGTGGCCGCGATCGCCGGGGTGTTCTGCCCAAAGAAGTTCGTCGCCACCAGCGTCGCCAGCAACACTCGATTGGCCGCGATCACCGGAGGCGGGACCGTCATCGCGAACGCCGCCTCGAATGCCGCCGCGGCGGCCCGCCCCTGCCCGGCCGTCTCCTCGGCCTGAGTGGCCATCGTGCTCAGCCAGCTCACGTAGGGAGTGATCGCCGAAACCATCGACATCGATGCCGGCCCCACCCATGGCCCGCTGGTGAGCTCGGTGACGACCGAGCCGTAGCTGCTGGCCGCGACACCCAATTCCGCAGCAATCTCATCCCAGGCGGCGGACGCGGCCATCATTGGCCCCGACCCCGGGCCCGCGTACATGCGACCGGAATTGATTTCGGGCGGTAACGCCGCGAAGTCAAACACCGTGTCCTCCTCAGTCGGCCGGAAACGCGATCTCGGCTGTCACACAGGTATCAGTGGTGGCTGTGGTCACGGCTCTGTCGACGACGCCACCGGTTGGCTGCCGCGCCCACGGGAGTCCACCAGCGGAGCCTCTTCGCCCCGCAACCCCACCAGCCGGGCCGGCGGGCGCATGTCGACCAGTTGGCTGTGTCCGTAAAGGCGTTCTGCCACCGCGCTTTTCGGATGTCTGGTCGGAAACGACATGCACTCCCTGCCCCGGCTAATCTCCCGCTATCAGCAACCGAGCGACAGCTCTCGTAGTGCCCGAACTGCCGCCCGGCACTGAGATTAGTTCGTTAGGGGGCAAACACCGACACCCCGAAGCCACCTGTTGATCAATGGCCAGCCACTGTTCATTCCCGGTCGGCGGGAGTTCATGAAGGGCAACGAAATGTTCACTAACCGTTTGCTTTCCGCAAGCGGCACTAGTGCCGCCCGGGACGCCGTCAGTCCTCTTCGAGCACCAGCGCCATTTCGGGACACGACGCGACCCCGTCGCGGGTGGCTTGCTCGTCCTCGGGCCGGACCTCATGCTCCTCGAGGATCGAATAGCCCGACTCGTCAATGGGAAAAAGGTCTGGGTCGACGGCGTAGCACTGCGCGTGGCCCGCACACTTCGACTGGTCCAGACGAACCCTCACGAGGCTTCCTCCCTAGGCGGCCCGGCCAGGCCGTAGACGGCTTCACGGTTCGGTAGCCAGGTTAGTCGGTCGGTAAAGTGTCCAGAATGCTCGCGAACCGCTCACCGGCACCGGGAGCCCGGGATTAGCGCGGGCGCAGGGAGCGTGTTTCGTTGCCGCGCATGCAATATTGATGCACCGCCCACTGTTGGTATCGACGACGTGCGACAGACAACCGGAGACCGAAACGCATGAGCGATGGCCAGCAAGGCTCGTTCTACCTACCCCGGCTCGATTTCGCGACGCTACCGATGACCGCCGACCGGGGTCTCGGGTGGAAGACGCTGCGCGATGCCGGGCCGGTGGTGTTCATGAACGGCCACTACTACATAACCCGGCGCGAAGATGTGCTGGCCGCACTTCGCAACACCAAGGTTTTCTCATCGACGGTGCTGCAGCCCCCCGGCCACCCACTCCCCGTGCTGCCATTGGCTTTTGATCCACCGCAACACACCCGCTACCGCCAACTCCTGCAGCCGTACTTCAGCCCGCACGCGCTGAGCAAGTCCCGTCCGGTGCTGGTGCGCCACGCCAGTGACATGATCGCGGCGCTGGCCGGCCGCGGCGGGTGTGAAGTGATGGCGGACTTCGCCCACCTCTACCCGTTCCAGGTGTTCCTGGACCTCTACGGTCTGCCACTGGAAGATCGTGACCGCCTCATCGATTGGAAAGACGCGGTCGTCAGCGACAAACCGTTCATCACCCGGACCGACATCGAGAAGTCCGAGCAACTGCTGGCGTACCTGGCCGATGCCATCGCCCAGCGCCGGCAGAACCCGGGGTCGGACATGCTGTCGCAAGTCATGACCGGCAAGGGCGACTTCACCGACCTCGAACTGCTGGGCATGAGTCACCTGCTCATCCTGGCGGGCCTGGACACGGTGACCGCGGCCATCGGATTCTCGTTGTACGAATTGGCGCGCCGACCGCGGCTGCGCAAGGAGCTGCGCGACAACCCGAAGCAGATCAGGGTTTTCATCGAGGAGATCGTCCGGCTCGAACCGTCGGCGCCGGTGGCGCCGCGGATAACCACCGACTTCGTCGAGGTCGGCGGCATGACGCTGCCGCCGGGCACCTCGGTGCGGCTGTGCATGGCCGCGGTCAACCGTGACGACAGCGACCCAATGTCCACCAACGAACTCAACATGGACGGAAAGGTCCACCGGCACTGGGGGTTTGGCGGTGGGCCACACCGCTGCCTGGGTTCCCATCTGGCCCGCATCGAGCTGACGGTAGTCGTCGCGGAATGGCTGACCCAGATCCCGGATTTCGAGCTGCCGGACGACTACTCCCCCGTGATCAAATACCCGTCAAAGAGTTTCGCGCTCAAGGAATTGCCGCTGCGCTGGAGCTGAACCTCGGTCCCACCCGGTCGGCCCAACGCAGCGGCTCCAGCCCTACTTGCGCAGTTCGGTCGCCGCGACCTGAACGAACACGCCGGTGTCCTCTGCCATCAGCAGGCCGCGGCCTCGAGGCAGCGGACCGCCCTTCATCTTGCCGCGGATGAATCCCTCGTCGGGGTCGGCGTCCATCACCAGCAGTGGTGCGTTCGCCTGCGCCAGCGCCCGCAACATCGGGTCGCTGCCGGCCGAAGACCAGCCACCGAACGTGCGCGTGACGATCACGTGCAGGCCGACGTCGGCGGCCCGGGTCACCCAGGGCGCGGCCTTGTGCAGCGGCGAGTCGAAACCGGCCGGCAGCTGCTGGATGTCGTCGACGATCAAGAAGATCTCCGGCCCGCTCCACCAGTTCCGCGCCAACAACTCCTCGGCGGACAGCCCCGGCGGCGGCTCGCGGCCGGCCAGGACGGCGGCCAGTTCGCCCATCATCGCCTGCACGCCATCGAGGTTGTAGGCGAACTTCTCCACGTAGTCGGAGCCAAGCGTGGTCAGCAGCTGACGACGCGGGTCCACCAGCCACACCTGGGCCGAAGGCTGCCCAGCCGGCGGCGTCGGTGCGCTGGTGGCCCCGGGCGCGTACAGTCGCCCGATCTCGGACATGATCGTGGCCAGTGTTGTAGTCCGCCCACATTCGCGACGTCCGGTCACCATCAGATGCGCGTTCTCGGCGAAGTTGAGGTAGACGGGTGACAAGTCCAATTCCGAGATGGCCCAAGCGATTCCGCCCGCGCCGACGCCCTGGCGGGTGTCCTGCGCGGCGAGCTCGCGAAGCTGTTCCACCCCGAACCTCGCCGGCAGCCGGCGCACCGGTGGAGCATGGCCGCTCGTGATCCGGCTGACGGCTTCCGCGACGCTGTCGGATTCGAACCGGTTGTCAGGCGTGGCGGCCAGCGCGGGACGCGCCACGAGGGTGTGCAGACCGGATTGCGGATCGGCGTCGAGGCGGACATAGTTGACCGCGACCATGCCGCGCCCCGGCTTGACCGGAACGTCCTTGGCGAACCGGGACCGCACCAGCTTGGCGTCTTCCACGGCGGCCAGCCGCAACTCGACCCGGGAGCCGAAACCGCTGCGCACCGGTGGCCGCAGCTCCGACTCGCGATCGGCGGTGACCACCACGTGCACCCCGAACGAGGGGCCCTGGTTGATGATCACGTTCACCTGCTCGATCAGCACCTCGTTTTCCTCGGCCAGCGCCCGGTAGTTGTCGACCACCAGGTAGACATCGCCGAACCCGTCGTTGGGCACCGGACCCGGCTCGTTGCCGAATTTGCGCCGGCGGAACACCTCCATCGAGGCGATCCCGTACTCGAGGAAGCTGCGCTTGCGCTCCCGCACCAGGGCCAGCAGCTCGGCCACCGTGCGGCGGACGCCGTAGGGGTCGGTCGGACCGGCCACCTCACCGACGTGGGGCAGGTGGGCGACCGTGGTCAGCGCGGTGCTGCTGTAGGCCAGGCAGTAGAACTGGATCTGCTCGGGAGTGTGGGTCAGCGCCGCCGAACAGATCAGCGTCTGCAGCGCGGTGGTCTTGCCGGAACCGCCGGCACCCAGAATCAGCACGTTGGCACCGGGCCCCGAGGTGTCGACCGTCCACGGCGGCTGGTCGTGCTTGAAGGGACGGTCGATGATGCCGATCGGGAAGACGAGGTCTAGGGCGGTGCCGTAGTCCTGCTGCCAGGGGCGCCCGAGGAACCGGTTCACCAGTTCGTCGATGGCGACGGGCTGGCTCAGCGGCGGCTGCCACAGCCGGTACGGCTCGAAGTCGATCTTGCGCAGCTGGTCGATGATGATCGTACCGACCTTGGGTGTGCGGATCCCTTCGGAGTCGTCGTCCTCGGCCGCCTCGATCGGCAGCGCGTCGCCGTCGGCGGGGATCGCCGGGGCGGCGACGTCCGGCCCCCCGACGCTGACTTCCAGCGGGGTGAACGAGTTGGTGAACAGTTGCGGACGGATGTAGTCGATGCTGTGCACCAGCGCGGGCGCTTCCTCCCCGTCGTCGGTGAGGCCGCGCGGAAAGTAGTCGCGCCAGAGGAATTCGGCCTGGAACCGGGTGATGTCTTCCAGGCTGCGGCGGAAGTAGCCCAGACCGGCCTGGGCGGGCAGGTTGACCGCGTTCGGCACGCCCGCCGCCTGCGCCGCACCGGCGGTGCGCGCCTTCAGCACCAACCGGTAACCCATGTTCTCCATGAGCTTTTCGGCGCGGCTTTCGATGGTCTGCGACGCCATCATCAGGTGGATCCAGTAGGCGCGGCCCTGACGGCCGATCGAGTCGAGGACGTCGACGGCCGTCGGCATGATGCGGAACCACTCGTAGAACTCGTCGATGACGACCACCAGCATCGGCAGCGGCGCCATGTCCTGGCCACGCGCCCGCATCCGGCTGCGCACCGAGTTGTATTCCTTGGCGTCGTCGACACCGGCGCTGTCGCAGATCGCCTTACGGCGGGCGATCTCACCCCACAGCGCGTCCAGGAAGCGCTCCATCAACGCCTGGTCTTCTTCCAGGTCGGTGATGATCCGGGACACGTGCGGCACCCCGGCGAACGGCTTGACGGCCGACCCACCCTTGAGGTCGGCCAGCACGAACTGCAGCTCTTCGGGCGGGTGGCTGAGCATCAGCGATTCGATCACCGTCCGCACCAGGGTCGATTTACCCGAACCCGTCGTACCGGACATGACGCCGTGCGGACCGTCACCGCCTTCGTCCAGCGACTTCATGTCCAAGAACAGCAGCTCGCCGTTGTCGGAGCGAACACCGAACGGCGCCCGCAACCGCGACCTGCCCATCGAGTCGTTGCGGCTACCCCACAGCGCCTCGAAGTCGATGCGGCCCGGGTCGTCAATTCCGTAGTAGGCCATGATGTCTCGGGCGCCGATGTGCGCCACGCGCTGGCCGATCTCCTCGTACGCCTCGGCGAGCCGCCAGCGCGCCAGCTTCTGCGAGAACTCCTCGGCCTCGACGATGCTGATGTGGTCGGTGAGGGCGAAGAACCACGGCTTCTCGTCGATGACCATCCAGGTGTCGCGATCGCGGGGCAGCGCCTCGATCACACCCTTGTTGTCGAACCGCAGCGTCCGCTCCGGGACGGCGGTCCACATCGCCGAACCGGTGAGGTCGAAGAACGTCACGCCGTCGACGCCTTCGCCGCTGATCACGTACTCCCATTGCGGGTCAACGACATCGGCGATGATCACGGTGTGCGGCGTCGGGGTCTGAGCCGACGAACTGGCGTGCCGGGGCGTGAAAGAGCCACGGCCGGCGAACAATTCGGCCTGCTCGGCGGCGAACTCGCGCACCGAGCTGTAGACCATCCGCGCGTTGCCCGCGGCGTCCTGGCGGCGGGGGTCCCCGAAGTGCGGCAGCCACTTCACCCAGTCCCACTCGTCCAGGTTCGAACTCACCACGATCATGCGCATGTGGTCGGGCCCGTGCGAGAACGCCAGCTGGCAGATGATCGCCCGCATCAGCCCCGCCGCCTGCTCGCGATCTCCGTCCAGCGAGTACCAGGGCTCGACCAGCACCGAGATCATCTTCGGCAGGTTGTACACGACGCTCTGATAACGACCGAACTCTTGGAGCGCCTTACCGGTCACCGGCTCGAGCTCGATGTCGGTCGGCATGTTCTGGGGCTCGCCCCAGGTCACCTCGGGACGCGTCATACCGACGCCGACGCGGACCACGCCGAAGTTCAAGTCTTTGCCGTCGGGCTTGCGTTCCCACATCCGCGACGATCCGACCGCGGCGGCCAGCGTGGTGGGAGCCGGGTGAAACCACCGGTAGTTCGCGTCCATGCTGTCGGCCGACTCGTGGGCGGTCTCCCGCAGCATGTCCAGCATCAGCATGAACTGGGCGCGCATCGAGTCCAGCTTGGGCCGGCTCATCTGCTGCTGGCCGCCGAACCGGCCGCCGAACATCATCATCGCGACGCCACCGATCATGAAGATCGGGAAGATCGAGCCGGCGCCGCCGAACACGTGCGAGCCGCTGGCGAAGGTCATGGCGACCATGCCGATCAGCAGGCCGACCACCACGACGCCGACCACGATCAGCCACCAGGGCTTGCCTTCGGGCGGCGGGATGCTCAGCGGCGTCGGAAGGACGATGTTCTCCGGCTTGATTACCGGGGGCTTCTCCGGCGTCGGCCGCGCAAATCCACGTTTCACTTCGGTACCGCCAACTCTCCTGGGGACATATCCATCGGTAGCGTGTCGTGGGCCACCAGCGCATCCGCTCGCGACAACGTCGGTCCTTGCGGGAGCAGCCGCAGCGCCACCCACGGCGCCAGGCCCGGCTTCGTCTTCAGGCCCAACGCTTCTCGCACCTCACGGGTGTCGTCGACCCCGAAGCGCGCACCCGCATCGGTGACCCACCACAGCGATTCGGTCGTCTTCGCGCCGGGGTCGTTTCCGGTGACGGCCACGAAGTTCGCGTAGTCGGGCCCGAAGAAGACCTGGTCCGCTTCGCGTCCGGTGGTGTCCGCCTTGACCAGCGACACCACCTTGTTGACGTCCTTGGACTCGACCGGAATGGTCGCGCCGGAGATGACCTGTACGCGGGCCCGGTTCTCACCGGAGGTCTTCTGCCACCACCAGCAGGTCGCCGGGTTCTCGCGGATGTCCATCACGTTCAGCGGTGCATCCGGGTAGGACGACAGGTCCAGCTTGTTGACCACCGGCATCTTCGCCAGCGCGGACGGTTCGACCGTCACCGGCTTGGTGTTGCCCGGTCCGGCGTTCTGCAGGATCTGGGCCACCAGCGGCGGCAGCGTCTGCACGCCGTCGGCCAACACCAATGAATACTGTTGCGGCCCACTGATTTGCGGGGTGACTATCACCGTCCCGATCGGGCCGGGCGCGTTCGGGAACGACGCCCCGGCGCCGGCATTCTGGATCTGCGGCACCGTCAGTTCCGGACCCACCGGCAAGGCGTCGTACAGGGCGCGGCTCATCGGCTTCGCCATGCTGACCTGTTCCGGGGTGAGCCCCAGCGGCAGCAGCACCGATCGGTTCGACCCGTCGATGCGTGACCGGCGCCCGTCGCGGATCACCCACGCGTCCCCGCCGTAGTTCAGCACCACCGCGTCCGACCCGGTGAGCACCCGCCGGTGGTTGCTCAGATCGGGATTGCCGTCGATCACCGTCACCGTCACACCCGACGGTGCGCCGGCGCCGGTCGAATTGGCCACGGTGTCGCAGACCAACCAGGAAGACGCGGTGGGGCTGGTCGGGTGGAAGCTCGACGGCGCGCCCGGAATGCCCACCATCGGACCGCGCGGGAGGGTGGCGATCTGGTTGGCCTTGACCAGGTGGGGGTTGTCGGGGCGCCCCGTGATGAGGCGGGCCGACGCCAAGTTCAGGGCCGGGTACAGCTTGTCACCGACGCGGACGTAGAGCGCGCCCGAGTCGCGGTCGGCGATGATCGGCGACTCGTTGATCTGGCCCGCCGGGCTGATGAAGGAGTAAAGCAGCGCGCCCAGGCAGATCACCAGGGCGGCCGAGATCGATGCCACGATGGCCAGGTTCTGCCGCCGGCCCGGCTCGACCTCCATGCGGACGCGCCACCGGGTCAGTGCCATCGCGGTCCGGCGCGCAAGGAACTGGTAGCCGGTCACCTGGGTCCGGGTCGACAGCCCGAGGCCGTACCCCGACCCGCGCTGCCCGCGACTCTCTTCCGCCACTTAATTCACCATCCGGTCTGCTGATGCGTCTGAATATTCGTCCCTGCTGAACTGATCCAGCGCGAATTACATGACAACGTTAAGGCACCTGCGCGGACCTCGCCACGCGGCGACAAAGCCGTTCACTTCTACATCTCTTCGTGCACCCGAATTTGGCCGCGCCCACCGCGCCCGGAGCCCAGCGAGGGTGGCCGCGCCAGACGGCACTGAGCTGGCAGTTTCTTTTCCCCCACGGATGAGCTCACGGCTCCTTGTCATCTCCTCGAAGCATCGTAGTGGCCGCGCGGCCTCTCGTCCTGTCGAGCGCAGAGCGCCGTTGCCCGCAGAAGACTTCGATGAATGGCAGGCCACCGCCCAGCAAACAATGCGCTAACTTGCGCCGGGTCCGAGTCGCCGGCCCGCGAATCCTGGCAGCAAGATGGCGGTATGACTGAACTCGCGCCGTCGCTGATCGAACTGGCCCGCAGATACGGCATCGCGACGGATTACGAGGACTGGAGCGGCCGGCGAGTGCGGGTCTCCGAGGCCACGTTGAAGGCCGTGTTGGCTTCGCTCGGCGTCGCGGCCGACACCGAACAGGAGCGCAACGTCGCGCTGACCGCGAAGTTGCGGTCGCACTGGGCGCGCCCGCTGCCGGCGACCATCGTCGGGCGCACCGGCGAGCCGATCCGATTCTGGGCGCATGTCACCCACGGCGACCCCGCCGAGGTGTGGTTGCAGCTCGAAGACGGCACGACGCGCGCCGACGTCGAACAGGTGGACAACTTCACCCCGCCGTTCGACCTGGACGGCCGCTGGGTCGGCGAGGCCAGCTTCCTGCTGCCGGCCCATCTGCCGCTGGGCTATCACCGGGTACACCTGCGCTCCGGCGACACCGAGACCAGCACCGCGCTGATCGTGACGCCGGACTGGCTCGGGCTGCCGGAGCGGCTCGGCGCCCGCCGCGCGTGGGGCCTGGCCGCCCAGCTCTATAGCGTGCGGTCACGGCAGTCGTGGGGGGTCGGCGATCTGACCGATCTGACCGACCTGGCGGTCTGGTCGGCGTCGCGCCACGGCGCCGACTATCTCTTGGTCAATCCCCTGCACGCGGCCGCCCCGACCAAGCCGATGGAACCGTCGCCGTACCTGCCGACCTCGCGGCGCTTCGTCAACCCGATTTATCTGCACGTCGAGGCGATCCCCGAATTCGCCGACCTGACCAAGCGCAGCCGGGTGCGGCGGCTGCGCTCCGAGGTGCAGCAGCGCGCCGCCCGCGTCGACGCCATCGACCGCGACAGCTCATGGGCGGCCAAGCGGGCAGCACTCAAGCTCCTGCACTCAGAACCGCGGTCGGCGGGTCGCGAGCTGTCCTACACCGCGTTTCGCGACCGGGAGGGCCGCGCGCTCGACGACTTCGCCACCTGGTGCGCGCTGGCCGAAAGGTACGGCGCCGACTGGCATTCCTGGCCCGAGGCGCTACAGCACCCGGACGCGTCCGGGGTCGCGGACTTCGTCAAAAAGCATTCGGACACAGTCGATTTCCACCGCTGGCTGCAGTGGCAACTCGACGAGCAGCTCGCCGCGGCGCAGTCACAGGCGCTCCGGGCGGGCATGTCGTTGGGCATCATGCACGACCTGGCCGTCGGCGTGCACCCCAATGGAGCCGACGCCTGGGCGCTGCAGGACGTGATGGCGTTGGGCGTGACCGCGGGCGCACCGCCGGACGAGTTCAACCAGCTGGGCCAGGACTGGTCGCAGCCGCCGTGGCGCCCAGATCGGTTGGACGAGCACGAATATCGGCCCTTTCGTGAGCTGATCCGCGCGGTGTTGCGCCATGCCGGCGGGGTGCGCATCGACCACATCATCGGGTTGTTCCGGCTGTGGTGGATTCCGCGGGGTAACCGACCAACCGAAGGCACCTACGTTCGGTACGACCACGAAGCCATGATCGGCATCGTCGCGCTGGAAGCGCACCGCGCCGGCGCGGTCGTCGTCGGCGAGGATCTCGGCACCGTCGAGCCGTGGGTGCGCGATTATCTGTTGTTGCGTGGGTTGCTCGGCACCTCGATCCTCTGGTTCGAGTTGGACCGCGACGGTAACGGCGGCCCGCTTCCGGCCGAGCGTTGGCGCGAGTACTGCCTGTCCTCGGTCACCACGCACGACCTGCCTCCGTCCGCCGGCTATCTCGCGGGAGACCATGTGCGACTGCGTGATTCGCTGGGTCTGTTGACACGTCCGGTGGAGGAGGAGCTCGAGTCCGACCGGACCGAGCTGGCGGCGTGGATGGCCGAGCTGCGGCGCGTCGGGTTGCTCGGTGACGGCGAGGACGACCCCGAGCAGGTCTCGGAAAAGGTCATAGTGGCGCTTTACCGCTATCTGGGCAGGACGCCGTCGCGGCTGCTGGGAGTGGCGCTGACGGACGCCGTCGGTGACCGCCGAACCCAGAATCAGCCCGGCACCACCGACGAATACCCCAACTGGCGGGTGCCGCTGACCGGTCCCGACGGTCGCGCGGTGCTGCTCGAGGACGTGTTCGCCGATCGCCGCACCGCCGCGCTCGCCGAAGCCGTGCGTGCGGCGATCGCGCCCGTCGCCGCGGAAAGCGCGGCCCGCTAGTTGTCCCGGCTCGAGCCTTGTTAGCTTCGAAAACCATGAAGGTCTCAGTCGTGGCCCCGGTCGGCGACGGTGTCACCGCGGACCCCGACTGGATGGTGGCCTTCGCGCGCCACCTCGAAGCGTGCGGATTCGAATCGATCGTCGCTGTCGAACACACCGTGTTGGTCACCCGCTACGACAGCGTCTATCCCTACGACAATTCGGGACGCGTCGGCCTGGCGCCGGACTGCCCCATCCCGGATCCGCTTGACCTGCTTGCGTTTCTGGCCGGCCACACCAGCCGCCTTGGGCTGGCCACCGGCGTGCTGGTGCTGCCCAACCACCACCCGGTGGTGCTGGCCAAGCGGGCCGCCACCGTCGACGCCCTGTCGGGCGGCAGGCTGCGCCTATGTGTGGGCGTGGGCTGGCTGAAGGAGGAGCTGGCCGCCTGTGATGTGGACTTCGAGAGCCGGGGCCGGCGGGCGGACGAGCAGCTGGCCGTCATGCGGGAATTGTGGGCGCAGCGGCCCGACGGGGCGTCCTTCGCGGGCGAGTTCTTCGACTTCGAGAACGTCATGTGCTACCCGAAACCCGTTGCGGCGGAGCATCTCCCGATTCACATCGGTGGTCACAGCCGAGCGGCCGCACGCCGCGCCGGACGCCTTGGCGACGGCTTCCAGCCGCTGGGGGTGACCGGGCCCCGGCTCGCGTCGCTGATCGCGCTCATGCGTGACGAGGCATCCTCGGCGGACCGTGATCCCGCGGCCCTCGAGGTGTCGTTGGGCCACGCGGTCACCAAGATCGATGCCGAGCGTGCGGCGGCCCTCGTGGACCAGGGCGCCGATCGTCTGGTGCTGGCCATGCCGCCGACCACCGACATCGAGCACGCGAAGGACCTGTTGTCGGCCTGTGCGCAACGGCTGTCCTTGAGCTCATGACGCTTTCGGCCGAACAGCGGGCCGCGCTGAGCGATCTGGTGCACCGATACGCCGCCTACGTCGATGATCGCGAATTCACCGCTGTTGCAGAGCTTTTCGTTGACGATGCAGAGCTGGTGCTGCCCGCACCGCCGACCGACCTGCGGCCGGTCCGGTCGCATCGCGGCCGCCAGCCCATCGCCGTGGCGGTCGCGGCCGTTGCCGCGGTCGCCCGCACCGAGCACGCGATCATCGGTGAGGTGTACGACGCGGCCGCACAACCCGGCACCGCCCGAGGGCGGATCGCGGCCGTCGCGCACCACTGGAACCAGCGCGACGGTGAGCTGGTGGACGTGGCGTGGCACCTGCGCTACGACGACGAGTATCTGCTGGCCGACGCGGGCTGGCGGATCAGCCGCAGGGCATTGACGGTCAACGCCATCGAAACCCGCCCGGTGCGCCGGCTGCTGCCGCATGACCCCGCCTAGCGTGTTGGCAGCAGATTATGCGCACACTCACAGCAAAACTCATCGGTTCTTATCTGCGGCGCAAATCGCCGCTTTCTTGGGGTAGATGCGGCTAGTGCTGCCGAGGGCTCGCGGAATTCTGAGCGCGCCGCGCGTTACCTGGCCATTCCTGCCCGCACGGGCGCCGCGACCATGGCCCCCGTTCCCGACCTACTCCAATTAGTCCAGGTCGATTCGTGTAATTTCGGCCGCGTGACGAACACCGTTGATTCCGCGGGGACCGGTGGAGGGCGGGCAGCGCAGGGCGGCTCGGTATCGGCCCTGGCAGTGGGCACGCCGCTGACGTCCATCCCGGACTACCGCAACGAGATACACACCGCCGAAGACGTCATCGACGTGGAGCACTACGGTGGCGGCTTCGATCTCAGCCGGCGGGCCACCGCTCCCAAGCTGCGGGTCGGCCGCGACAAGTGGTTCAACCTCCT
The DNA here is from genome assembly GCF_059813005.1 of Mycobacterium sp. NGS27. Taxonomy (NCBI): domain Bacteria; kingdom Bacillati; phylum Actinomycetota; class Actinomycetes; order Mycobacteriales; family Mycobacteriaceae; genus Mycobacterium; species Mycobacterium sp. NGS27. Next base: position 179,675 of record NZ_JCALDT010000009.1, on the reverse strand, counting down.
ATGGCTCATTCCCATCGGCTTTGCCGTCCTGGTCGCGGCGGTGGCCATCGGCAAAGGGCTGTACAACATGCCCTCCGTGCAGGAATTCATTCATCGCTATCCCGGGGCCGACATCCCCGCGAAGGTGCCCGGCGTGCCCGCCTGGCTGGGCTGGACGCACTTTTTCAACCTGTTCATGATGATGTTCATCATCAGGACCGGCATCCAGATCCTGTGTGACCACCCTCGGCTGTACTTCAGCCGCAACGCCACCCCCGGCAAGGACGAGTGGCTGCGCGTGGGGCCTCCGGTGCCCGACGACGAACTGTGGACCGCCAACGCCGACACCGTCGCCCTGCCCCCGCAGTTGGGATTGCCCGGCTTCCGGCACTCCATCGGCCTGGCCCGCTGGTGGCATCTGGGCATGGACGTGCTGTGGCTGGTCAACGGCCTGGTCTTCTATGTTCTGTTGTTCGTCACCGGGCAGTGGCGGCACATCGTGCCGACCAGCTGGGACGTGTTCCCCAATGCGCTTTCGGTGGCGATTCAATACCTGTCAGTGGAGCACTGGCCCGCCGACAACGGCTGGGTCGCCTACAACGGCATGCAGGTGCTGGCGTACTTCACCACCGTCTTCATCGCCGCGCCGGCCGCGCTGATCACCGGCCTGGGCATGTCGCCCGCGCTGTCGCAGCGCGTCCATTGGCTCAGCAAGCGGTTGAGCATCCAGCACGCCCGCTCGCTGCACTTCCTGGTGCTGGTCTACTTCTTGTTCTTCATCATCGTGCACGTCACGCTGGTGTTCGCGACCAGCGCGCTGAAGAACCTCAACCACATGTTCGCCGCCCGCGACGACAACGGCTGGATGGGCTTTTGGATCTTCGCGGCGGCCATGGTGGTGACGGCCGTTGCCTGGGTGTGGGCCACTCCGTTCACCATCAAGCACCCCCGGGTGGTTCAGCGCGTCGGATACGCGCTCGTCGGACCGTTCCAGCGGGTGCTCGAGCGGCTGGACCCCAAGCCCGGCGCCTTCACCGAAAAAGACATCTCGCCGCATCACTGGCGCAACGGCCGCCTGCCGGAGACCGTCGAGTACAAGGAACTCGAGCGTGACGACTTCAAGGACTGGCGACTGAAAGTCTACGGTCTGGTCGAGCACCCCATGGAATTCTCGCTCGAGGATTTGATGGCGCTGCCCTACCACGAACAGATCAGCCAGCACTTCTGCATCCAGGCGTGGTCGGGCGTCGCCAAATGGGGTGGCGTGCAGATGAAAACGATCATGGACATCGTCAAACCGCTGCCCGAAGCGAAATGGGCGGTCTTCTATTCGATGGGCCTGGGCGCCACGGGCGGCATCTACTACAACGCCCATCACATCGGCCAGATGGACCACCACATGACGATGCTGGCCTACAACATGAACGACCAGCAGCTCCCCTACATGCACGGCAGACCGCTGCGGCTGCGCAACGAATTGCAGCACGGCTTCAAGCTGGTGAAGTGGATCAAAGGCATCGAGTTCGTCGCCGACTACCACGACATCGGCAGCGGTTACGGCGGCTACAGCGAAGACCACAAGTACTTCGGACGTCACCAGACTCTCTAAGCCGCGGCCGCACCCACCTCCGCCAAGTCGTTTGTCCCGACGGCCTTTCGGGTAGCTCCAACACATCGGTCGTAACGGATGTGACAGCAGAGGAGACGCCGATGAGGCACAGCCCTCTCGACCACGAGCGGACCGCTGACCGCGACGTCCACCGATCGGCCGAGGCGCGCACAGCCGGGCTCCTCGTCGTCGCGGCGGCCGCACTGGCGTTCGTCGTGTGCGTGACCACTTTCGCCCTTGGCGAGGCCCACGCGGGCGTCGTTTCCGCCATCGTCTCCATGCTCGCGTTCGGTGCCGGGCTGTCCTGGCTTGCGATGGACCGCAGGCGAGTCCGCGATGCCGAACGGAACTGGGTGCTCGGCCGCCGAATCCGCCGACGCAGCGGCTAACGCAGTGCCGCGAGGTTGTTCACGGACTTCTGCACGTCGGAGCGCAGGACGCGGGCGACCAAGCCCCCGACCGGCCCACTGAGCAACCCGCCACCGAGGTCGGCGGTGAGGTGAAACGTCGAGCCGGGGTGATCATCGGTCACGGTCATCGCCACCGTGAGGCGGATGCCGCCGCGCCCCCGTCCCTGCAACTCAATCGCTTTCGGCTCGTCGTATCGGGTGACCTTCCAGTGAATGACATTGCGGAAGCCCTTGACCTTGACGCACGACGACACACATGTGCCCTCTTCGATCGTGTCGGGCACCGGTCCCCGCCACCCGGCGAAAATCGTCATCCACTCGTCAAATCGATCCAGGTCGGACGCCAGCTTCCATGCTGCTTCCGGTTCCACCTGCGACGACACCGAGACATCTACGCGAGCCAACGTCTTCCTCCCTGGCGATCAGAACGCACAACCTTGGCTGGGTACCCCGACGCCGCCGCACGTACTCCTGTGCCGGTCCGTTCAGGGCCAGGCCTGCTCCAGCTGCTGGGACACGTCGATGATCTGCGCCGCCTGCGACTGCGGCGCGTCGATCTCGGTGGCGACATATTGCGCGATGAATCGCCGGATCTCGCCGTCGACGCCGGCCAGGATTCGCAGCACCTCGCCACGGATCGACTTCGACGAGACGTTGACGGTGATATCGGAAGGCCGCGGTTTGGCGACATCGACGATCAGCAACAACGGTTCGGCCGCTCGCGCGGTCGCGCGCAATTGAATATCACCGGAGACCATGAAGCGCTGCTTGTCGAGCCATAGGTCGACCAGCAGATCGATCGAAAGCGGAATGTGAATGACGAACGTGATGGCCTCGCCCAGCCGGCGCGTCACCCGGGGCTCTTCGATCTTGACGTTGGCACTGACTTTGGCAATTCGCCCCGGCCCCTGGGCAATCGGCTCCATCGCGAACTCGCTGCCGGCGATGTCCGCGAACGCGGCAGCGACCCGCTCCGGAGTGACGGCGACCTCGAAGAACCTGCGGCCAAACTCTTCGTAGGTGACATAATCGTGGTTCGTCATAGGCTTATACCGTCTCATGTCGCCTGCCGGAACGGTCGCTGATCTGGTCGCGTCGCGCGAATCGCGCGTTAGATCCACTTTCCGGCAGGATCAGCAAAGCCGATCGGTGTCCGGGGGCGATCTGCGCCGATCCCAGCGGATTTGTGAAGCGCATCACAGACAAGGCGCTTCGATTCGATGTGTCGGGCGGTGGCCTGCGAGGCTTGATGGTGGAGGTGTTTCTCAGTCCCATGCCCCAGGAAGTAACTGAACAGCGCGCGGGCCTGGCGGGGGTCCTCATCTGGCTCGGTGGCGGACACCGGCGCGAGCTGGGTGAGCGTCACGAACGGTCCGCCCACGCGGTCGCCGGCGCGGTCGTGCTGTCGGGTGCGGTGCTGGCCTGGCTGGTCGCGACCCTCGCGATCAGCGAGTCGGCTCGCTGGCCGCTGCCGGCCGTCGTGCCGCTCACCCTCGTCTTCGGCCTACTGGTCGGCGCGGTCGCCCGTGCCACCATCCCGGGGCCGCAACGGACCCGCCCCGGTGTTGTGGGCCGCGCCGCGGTGGCGGCGGCCGCAGGAGTCGTCGTCGGTGAGCTTGCGGCACTGGTCATTCTTTCCAGCTCGATAGCCCATCGCCTCGACGAACGAGCGTTGCGCAGCGCCGAATCGGCCCCCGCCGTCGCGCAGGCGTCGGCGTCCCTGCAGCAATCCAGGGCTGCCCGCTCGGGGCTGGACAACGCGGTCGCGCAGGCCCATGACCGTCAGGACAAGGCCCTGGTCGTCGCCCGCTGCGAATACCATCCCACGCCCGGCTGCCCGCAGACCCGGATCACCGGTGATCCCGGTGCCGGGCCGGAAACCCGCACGGCCAACCAGCTTCTCGCGGACGCCCAGCGTGAATTGGACACCGCGTTGGCCACGCGCGACAGCCGCGCACCGGAGCTGGAAGCCACGATTTCACGACAAGAGCTGGCGCTGCGCAACGCGCAAGACGGTGTCGTGACGGATGCCGGTCGCGGCCTGGGCGCACGTTGGGTCGCGATGAACGACCTCACCTCCGCCGACGCCGGGGCAATGACCCTGCGGCTGGCGACGATCGCGCTGTGCGTCCTGCTCTATGTGACGCCGGTGATCCTGGGTTTGTGGCGCGGTGAGACAACCCACGACCGGCGTGCAAATTCGCGTGCCGAGCGTGAACGCGCCGACCTCGAGGCGGACACCGCCATCGCGGTCAAGCGCGCCGAGGTGCGCCGCGAGGCCGAAATCCTCTGGGCCGAGCATCAACTGACGCAGGCTCGGCTTGCCATTGAGGCGCAGACCGAGATCGACCGCGAGCAGCAACGCCGCCGGGTCTCCGAGGCGTTGGACGTTGCGGTGCACGCGCCGTCGCACCGGGCCTTCGAACCAAGCGCCGACGACGTGTACCTGCCGATCGCCGCCGAAGCCGAGGCGGCCAGCCGGGCGATCACCCGACTGCCCGCCCCGGAACCGGCCGCAGACATCGCCCACGCCCCCGATGTTCCGGACAACCTGCCTGCTCCCCTGTCGCCGGCCGGAGAGGTCGAAGCCCACGAGCAACGGAGCGCCCCGTCGATCCCGTCGATCCCGGACGCCACCAAGGCCGCGGCCCGCTGGATTCGCCCGCTGGTGCCGCCGTTCGTGGCGAAGGTGATCGACACCACGACTGCGCCACTGCGCACCGCCCGCCAGGCGTTCGAAGGCGTCCTCGAGGAAACCGAGGAAATCACGTTCACCCTCAAACGCTCCCGAAAGGTGACGGTCAGCTCGGAGGCCTCGGACACCCGGCTGTCCGGGCGCCCCGCAAGCGCTGAAACCAGCTCGGCGGAAACGGAATTCGTCAGTTCGTCGCGGCATGAACCCGGCAGTCGAGAACACCGGCAGCTGGCGGGTCGCGATTTCGGTTCACCCTTGCCGCGGCGGTCCGATGATGCTCGACGGCTGTCGGTGGAATCCGGTGACGGCGGCCGTCGGCGGGCGCTGACGAAGCGTGACGGGCCACCGGAATTGGATCCGCCGGATGGCCCGCGTCAGCTGCCGCCGCCGAAATAGCCTGCCGCTATCTGCAAACCCAAAGCGTTGTCGTCCAAACGCGGTTGGGAAATGTGGTAGTTGGCGGCGGCCGGGCAACCCCTCGAAGCTCGGCCGCCCCAACGTCTTGGCGCCCTCAGCAGGTCAGGGCGGCGGATTTGAACAGCGCACCCCACTCGTGACGGGCCGCGGACTGCGCGTCGACGAAGCTGGGGGTCTTCTCGCCGTCGCCCGCCAGGTGGACCAGCGCCCATGCCATGGCGAATACCGGAACCTTGTGCCGTATCGCCGCGCTGTGCAATTCGTCCAACGCGGCGTCGGAAGGACACCGGCGCAGGCCGATGAGAATGCCCCGTGCGGTGTCGAGAATACGACCGGAATTCGGGCCACAAGAAGTTTGGGCGGGGACCCAGTTCGTCGTCATGCTGTGTGATACCTCCTGCTGCGCCCTTGCGAAACCGCTACCCGAACAGCGGCAGGAATGTGTGCGGTACGCTTCGTCGCGGCCGCAATCCCCAAAAGGCGCCCTGTGCAATGATTTGCGGATCTGTCGCGTGGTGCCAGTCAACCATTGACATTGAGACACGGCCGTGACCGTTTCGGAATCGGTTGCTCATCAAGAAATTCGCGACACGTGGTATCGAAAAAGGCTGTGAAGCAGCGCAATCAGCTGCACCGGACCCGCTAGAGAATGGCCTTGGCCGCCTTGGCCTTCGCGATGTCGTCCCAGTCGATGTCGAGTTCCAGCAGGATTTCTTCTGTGTGTTGCCCGTGCTCCGGGGCGCGCGCGGGGGCCGGTGGTGTCTCGTTGAATTGCACTGGCGCGGCGACGATTCGGTACTTCTCGCCGTGGTCGTCGACATTGGTGACGACGTATCCGTTCGGTTCGACCTGTGGATCGTTGAGGGTTTCGCGCGGGGTCGCCAGCGCGCCCCACACACCGGGCTCGTCCTCGAGCACCGCCTGCCAGTGTGCGAGGTCGTGACGCGCGAAAGTCTTCGCCAGCAGCTCGGTCGCCGCCGCCGCGTTGGCGATCAAGTTGGTGGAGGGGACGAATCGCTCGTCGTCGGCCAGTTCCGCAAGTCCCATGCGCCGGCAGAAGCCCACCCAGAATTTGTCCGGCTGTAAGAACACCAGCTGGATCCACCTGCCGTCTTTGGTCTTGTACCGGTTGACGAGCGGGTTGATGGCCAGGCCGGGCGGGGCGCCCGGAATCCCATCGATATCGAAGAAGTCAGCAGCCGAGATCGACGGCGCTATCGACCACATCGCCTGCGCCAGCAGCGAAGAGTCGACGATGCTCGGTTCGCCCGTGCGTTCGCGGTGAAACAGTGCCGCGCACACCCCGCCGGCCAGCGTTGCCCCGCCCTGCAAGTCGCCGAAGCCGGGCCCCTGTACCGCGGGCGTCTCGCTTCCGAACGGCGTGAGCGTATAGGCGACCCCACCGCGCGCCAGGTACGTCGCGGCATCGAAACCGCCGCGATCGCGATCCGGACCGCGGACGCCCAGGCCGGTCCCGCGCGCGATGATGATCTTCGGGTTGAACGAGCGGATGTCCTCGACCGTCAGCCGGGCCCGTTCGAGCGCACCGGGCAGCCAATTGGTCAAGAACACATCCGCACTGGCCAACAGCCGGCCGAACAGCTCGCGACCCGTGTCCGATTTGATGTCGATGGCGATGCTGCGTTTGCCGCGGTTGCCCAGCTCGAGAATGAAGTCCGCATCCGGGCGGGCCGCCTGCCGGGTGAACCCGCCCACGACCAGCGCGCGCCCGGGATCGCCCATCGCGACGCCTTCGACCTTGATGACGTCGGCACCCCAGTCCGACAGGGCGGCACCGGCAGAGGGCACATAGGTCCAGGACGCCAATTCGACCACCCGGACACCGTGAAGCACTCCGCCGCGCACGCCAGACATCGCCAACTCCCTCGTCGCGTCCATTCCTTGCTATTTTAGATATTCTAGCTAGTCTGGGGCGTAGTGATAGCCCCTCTGCAGGTCAGCGCAGTTTTTCGTGGAAGAGATGCGATGGAGCCGACCGAAGCTCTCAGTCCGACGCCCGCCGCGGTGACCGCGCGCCGCAATCCGGCGCGGCTGGGCCGGGAGTCGATTGATCTCCCCTTCAATACAAGCGGCGGCAGCGAATGGCGTTGGGCCGCAACGCGGGTCGTGGCATAGAGACTCGGGCGAAGGACGGGCGATGGGCAGGGTAACGGGCAAGGTGGCCGTGATCAGTGGCGCCGCGCGCGGTCAGGGCCGCTCGCATGCGCGACTGCTGGCCGCCGAAGGCGCGGACATCATTGCCGTAGACCTCTGCACGGACATCGACACCAATGAGTATCCGCTGGCCCGCCCGGAGGACCTGGACGAAACGGCGCGGCTGGTGGAAAAGGAGGGGCAGCGCGCCTACACCGCGATCGCCGACGTCCGCGACCGCGTCGCCCTGTCCGCGGCCATCGACGAGGGCGTCGCCGAGTTCGGCCACCTCGATGTCGTGGTGGCCAATGCCGGCATCTGCCCGCTGACCGCGGGGCTGCCGCCGAAGGCTTTCGCCGACGCGGTGGACGTGGATTTGGTTGGCGTGCTCAACCTCGTCCATGCCAGCCTCAAACACCTCGAGGCCGGCGCGTCGATCGTGGTGATCGGTTCCAACGCCGCCTTCATGTCGTCGATGAACACCACCGGCATCGACGGCGGCCCCGGCGGGGCCGGCTATGCCTTCGCGAAACTGGCTGCCGCGCACTACGTCAACGACTTCGCCCTGGCGCTCGCGCCGTTCTCCATCCGGATGAACGCGGTGCATCCCACGAACGTCAACACCGACATGTTGCACAGCCCGCCGATGTACCGGGCCTTCCGGCCCGACCTGAAGGAGCCGACCCGCGAGGACGCCGAACCCATCTTTCCCTTCGTCCAGGCGATGCCGATCCCCTACGTCGAGCCCGAGGACATCAGCGAGGCGGTGCTGTTCCTGGCATCCGACGCCGCCCGCTATATCACCGGCCAGCAACTCCGGGTGGACGGCGGCGGTTTCCTCAAGGTCAAGCCATGGTCGGGTGCGTGACGGCAGTGTCACCAATCGGGATGCGGCACAACGGGACTGCGCGATGACCGACGATCCCGCGATGCAACGCCGCCTGTACGAGCTCATGGTACTGATGAAGGCGGCCGACGACCGGCTGTCCAAGGGGATCGGCACCGGGGAATTCATGTGCGTGTACTGGCCGTCGCGCGGTCAGGAGGCGATCGCCGCCGCGATGGGTGTCGCGCTGCGGCCCGACGACCAGCTGGTGACCACGTATCGCGGATTGCACGACCTCATCGGCAAGGGAGTGCCGCTCGAGGAGATCTACGGCGAGATGATGGGCCGGACGGTCGGCGCCAGCCGCGGCAAGGGCGGCACCATGCACATCGCCAAACCCGAAGCCGGCGTGATGCTTTCGACCGGCATCGTCGGAGCCGGGCCACCGGTGGCCGTGGGGCTGGCGATGGCCGCCAAGCGCAAGGGGCTCGACCGCGTCACCGTCGTCAGCTTCGGTGACGGTGCCACCAACACCGGCTCCTTCCATGAGGCGGCCAACATGGCCGCGCTCTGGGACCTGCCCATGGTGTTCGTCTGCCAGAACAACCTGTACGCCGAGATGACACCGACAGCAGACACCATGAAGCTCGAGCGGGTGGCCGATCGGGCCGCCGGCTACGGCATGCCGGGTGTTCGCGTCGACGGTAACGACCCGTTGGCGGTCAGCGCCGCGCTCGACGCGGCGCTGCAACGGGCCCGCGGCGGCTCGAATGAACGGGGCCCCACCTTCATCGAGTGCGTGACATTCCGTTTCCGCGGCCACTACTTCGGCGACCGAATGCCGTACATCCCCACCGATCAACTCGAAGCGGCGATGGCCGCCGACCCGGTGCCACGCTTCCGCCGGCACCTGGTCTCCGAAGGCGTGTGTGGGGAAGACGAACTCGCGCGCATCGATGACGAGGCGCTGGCGACGGTGGAATCCGCCCTGCAGACGGTGATGAGCGCGGATCCGCCGACGGCAGACGAGCTCGACCGGGACGTGTACGCGACTGGAATCCGGTTTCCGGTCTGAGGATTTGGCGATGGACGACAAAGAGATGACGATGCGCGAGGCGTTGAATCTCGCACTGGATCAGGCGCTCGCGGCCGACGACCGGGTATTTCTGCTCGGTGAAGACATCGCCGATCCCGGCGCGTCCGGCCCGACGGCCGGGCTGTCCACCAAGTACGGCCACGACCGCGTCCTTGACACCCCGATTTCGGAGGCAGCGATCCTGGGCGCGGCCATCGGTGCCGCCATCGACGGGTTGCTGCCGGTCGCCGAGATCATGATCATGGATTTCATCGGCATCGCCGCAGACCAGCTGATCAACAACGCCGCCAAACTGCGGTTCATGACCGCCGGGCGCACGTCGGCGCCGATCACCGTCCGCACCCAGGTCTACGCGGGGCTGGCCACCGGAGCGACGCATTCGCAGAGCCTCGAGGCGTGGTTCATGCACATCCCGGGCATGAAGGTGATCGTGCCGTCCACACCGCGCGACGGGAAAGGGCTGCTGACGTCGGCGATTTTCGACCCCGACCCCTGCCTGTTCGTCGAGACCATCCGGTTGCAGGGAAAGAAAGGGCCCGTCCCCGTCGACCCCGGCTTCTCCATCCCCTTGGGCCACGCCGACATCAAACGGCCCGGCACCGATGTGAGCCTGATCGGCTACGGGCGCTGTGTGCACGACGCGCTCACCGCCGCGGACACGCTGGCCGAGCGGGGAGTCAGCGCGGAGGTCATCGACCTGCGCACGCTGGTGCCGCTGGACGTCGAAACCATCGTCGAATCCGTCCGGCGGACTCGCCGAGCCGTCATCGTGCACGACGCGGTCCAATTCGCGGGTCCCGGAGCCGAAGTCGCCGCGATCCTGTCCACCGAGTTGTTCGGTGAGCTTGCCGCACCCATCGAGCGCGTCGCCGCACGGTTCGTACCCAACCCGGCCGCCGCGGCGCTCGAAGCACAGGTGTATCCGTCACCGGCTCGCATCGTGGAAGCGGCGCAACGCACGTGCGCGGGGGCGAAGGTGCATGGCTGACTTCGTCATTCGCATCCCCCGCGTCTCGGTGGCGGTCTCCGAAGCCGAACTCACCGGGCTCTTGGTGGGCGCCGGTGAGCATGTCGAGGCGGGCACGCCGATCTATGTGATAGCCACCGAGAAGGTGGAACAGGAGATAGAAGCCGGAGCATCCGGCACCGTCAGCTGGACGGGCCAGGTCGGGACCACCTACGACATCGGCGCCGAAATCGGCGTCATCACGTCCTAACGAGGAGAGGTAAAGCCGGATGGATCTCAACGAGACCCGCGAAAGAATCATCTACGAAAAAGAGGGCCCGATCGCCCGCGTCACGCTGAACTGGCCGGAGAAGGCCAACGCCCAGGACCAGAAGCTGGCCGAAGAGGTCGACGCCGCGCTGCTCGACGCCGACCGCGACTACGACATCAAAGTGCTGATCATGAAGGCCAACGGCAAGGGCTTCTGCTCAGGACACGCCATCGGCAACAACGCCGTCGACTACCCGTCGTTCGTCGAGGGCGCCAAGGTGATGGGCACGCCGTGGAAACCGCAGACCGACCTCTTCGTCAAGCCCATCCTGAACCTCTGGGAATTCTCCAAGCCGACCATCGCCCAGGTGCACGGGTATTGCGTGGGCGGCGGCACTCACTACGGACTGACGACCGACATCGTCATCGCATCGGAGGACGCGTACTTCTCCTACCCGCCCCTGCAGGGTTTCGGCATGCCGTCGGGTGAATGTTCCATCGAGCCATGGGTGTTCATGAACTGGCGGCGCGCCGCGTACTACCTCTACCTGGCCGAGGTGATCGACGCGAAGAAGGCTCTCGACGTCGGTCTGGTCAACGAGGTCGTCCCGCGCGACCAACTCGACGACCGGGTCGAGGCCATCGCCCGTCACATCGCTCAGGCCCCGATGACGACCCTGCTGGCCACCAAGGCCAACCTGAAGCGCGCCTGGGAGCTGATGGGCATGCGGGTGCACTGGCAGAGCTCGAACGACCTCGTCGCCCTCGCCTCCATCAGCAAGGATGTGCAGGAGCTGATTCAGACGGTGTTCAAGGACAAGGTGCTGCCCTCCGAGCAGGCTCGCCGCCAGGCCGCGGCCGCCGCCCAGACCGACGGCGCCGCAACGACTTAGGACCGTTGGTGAACATCGCCGATCACGCGATCGCAGCCGCACAGTCGCCGGCCCTGATCACCGACGACGGCCCGATCTCGTTCGGCGAACTGTATGCCAGCAGCCAACGGGTGGCCGCCGCATTGCACGAGGCGGGGCTGCGCCGCGGCGACGGTGTGGCGCTGGTCCTGCCAAACCGGCCGGAGTTCCTCGAAATCACTTGGGGAGCACAACTTTCCGGACTCTACTACACCGCGGTCAACACCCACTTCATCCCCGCGGAAGCCGGCTACGTCATCGACGACTCGGACGCCAAGGCCGTCTTCGTCGATGCCTCGATGCCCGAACTGGCCGCGCACATCCGCGATTGCAACGCCGGGGTGGTCGCCCGTTTCTCCGTCGGCGGCCCCCTGGCCGGCTGGCGCTCCTATGAAGACGCGCTGACGGCGGCGGGCGACGCCCCACCGATATCGGACGGCTCGGAGATGCTCTATTCGTCCGGTACCACCGGACGGCCCAAGGCGGTGCGACGACCGCTTCCCGTCGACGGCACCGGGTCCTGGGCGCAGTCGGTACTCGAGATGGCGCTGATCCACAAATACGGCATGAGCTCCTCGAGTGTGTACCTGTCCCCCGCGCCGCTGTATCACGCGGCGGGGGTGAACTACACCATGGCGGCCAACCGGGTGGGCGCGGCGTCGATCCTCATGCGCAAGTTCGACGCCGAGGCGGTGTTGCGGCTGATCGAGACCCACCGGGTGACCCACGCGCAGTTCGTACCGACGATGTTCGTGCGCATGCTCAAGTTGCCCGAGGCCGTGCGGAAACGCTATGACGTGTCCAGCTTGCGGTGCGTCATTCACGCGGCGGCGCCGTGCCCGGTCGATGTCAAGCACCGAATGATGCAGTGGTTCGGGCCCATCATTCACGAATACTACGGCGGCACCGAGGGATTCGCGGGAACCACGATCGGTCCGCAGGATTGGCTCGCCCATCCCGGCTCGGTGGGGATTCCGATGGCCCCGGTGCACGTGCTCGGCGAAGACGGGCAAGAACTTCCCGTCGGTGAAACCGGCGAACTGTACTTCGAAGGCGGGCCCGACTTCGAATACTTCAAGGATCCCGCCAAGACCGCGTCGGTGTCCAACGACCGCGGGTGGCGATCGCTTGGCGACATGGGCTATGTCGACCGCGACGGGTTCCTGTACCTCACCGACCGCTCGACCTTCATGATCGTCTCCGGCGGGGTCAACATCTACCCGCAAGAGGTGGAGAATCTGCTCATCATGCATCCGAAGTTGGTTGACGCGGCGGTATTCGGGGTTCCCAACGGCGAATTCGGCGAAGAGGTCAAAGCCGTCGTGCAACCGGCCGACGGCGTGCTGCCCGGACCCGGGCTCGAGGCCGAACTCGTCGAGTACTGCCGGGCCCACCTGGCCGGGTACAAGTGCCCGCGCACCGTCGAATTCGACTCGCTGCCGCGCGACCCGAACGGAAAGCTGTACAAGAGACGCATCCGCGACCGCTACTGGCAGGGGCGGGTATCGAGGATCGTATGAACGAGGGATGGCCATGAGTACGGACGTGAACTGGACCCCGCTTCCGGTGCCGTGGGCGGTCCGGGCCGCCGATCGCATCCCCAAGCAGCGGTACTACGACCCGGAGTTCTACGCGCTCGAAAAGGAATTGCTCTGGCCGCGCGTGTGGCAGATGGCTTGCCGCCTCGAGGAGATCCCCAAGCCGGGCGACTATGTCGAGTACGAGATCCTCGACGATTCCATCATCGTCGTGCGGCTCGACGCAAAGAACGTGCGCGCCTATCACAATGCCTGCCGCCACCGCGGCGTAAAGCTGGTGGAAGGCAACGGGAATCGGCGCACCTTCGTGTGTCCCTTCCATGGCTGGTGTTGGGGCATGGATGGGCGTAACACGTTTGTGCTGAGGCCCGAGGAGTTCGACGAGCACAACCTGAACCCGGAGGATCTTCGCCTCGTCTCGGTGCGATGCGAGGTGTGGGGCGGCTGCGCATGGATCAACCTCGACGACGCCGCACCGCCGTTGCGCGACTGCTTCGAACCGTTCGCGTCGATCTACGACGCCTGGAAGGTGGAGTCGCTGCGCGTCGAATGGTGGCAGTCGTGCCGGCTGCCGGTGAACTGGAAGCTGGCGACGGCCGCCTTCATGGAGGGGTATCACGTCCCGCAGACCCACCCACAACTGCTGCCGTCGAGCATGCCCGCCTCGTCCGCCCAGCCACCGGGATTGGCACAGACCAACCTGTATTTCATGCGCACCCTCGGCGAGGGCATGGCCGGTATGACGCACGAGAATGACGTCCGCATCGCCGAAGGCCTGCAGGACATGGAATTGCCGTCCGATCCGGCCGAGGCGATGAACGTCTGGCGCACCACCCTCAACGACGCCATCGTGCATTGGCATCGAGCCAGGGGCTGCGACATCCCCGACCTCAACGAACTGGCGCGGCGCGGCATCACCGAGGCCATCAATTTCTGCTTCCCGCATTACTTCGTCCTGCCGCAGTACAGCAGCGCCTCGTCCTACCGGATCCGTCCGCTGGGACCGGAGGAAACCCTCTTCGAGATCTGGTCGCTCACCCGCATCCCACCCGACCAGATCACGCCCAAACCGACGCCTCCGGACCCGATGGCGCCCGACGACCCACGCTGGCCGCCGATACCCGCGCAGGACTTCTCCAACCTGCCTAAGCAACAGAAAGGGTTGCACTCCAGGAGTTTTGAATACATGAGACTGTCCAGCCGAATCGAGGGGCTGATCTCGAACTTCGAACGGGTCATCGACGGCTTCCTCGCCGGGCTGCCGTACGACACGCTGGTACCCGCCATCCAGAAGACCAACACCACCATCGACGTGCCGATGGTGGATCTCGGCCTCGCTTCGACGCCTGGGGCCATCGGTAGGGCGGCACGATGAGCACGCGGTGGGACCACTCCGTCGATCTGCTCATCGCCGGCAGCGGCGGGGGCGGCATGGCCGCGGCGCTGGCGGCGCTCGACTCCGGCATCGAGCCCCTGGTGCTCGAAAAGCAGGCGCTGGTAGGCGGTTCCACCGGACTGTCCGGTGGCATGGTGTGGCTGCCGAACAACCCGTTGATGCGCGCCAACGGCATCGCCGACTCGCATGAGGACGGCCTGGCGTACTTCGACGACGTCGTCGGCGACATCGGGGCCGCCTCGTCACCGGCGCGCCGCGAGACTTTCCTGACCGCGGGCTACGAGATGATCAACTTTTTGACCCGTAAGGGCGTTCGGTTCGTGCGGTGCCCCGGCTGGAGCGACTACTACCCGAACCACAAGGGCGGCAACGAGTCCGGCCGAGCCATCGAATGCGTTCCGTTTGACGCCGCGGCGCTGGGAGACTGGCGCGACAAGGTCCAGCCGTCGATGGCCAAGAGCTACGGGGGTTTCGTCCTCAAGACGAACGAGTTGCGCTCGGTGCAGTACTTCAACCGGTCGCCACGAGCCTTCGCGGTGGCCACCCGGGTGTTCGCCCGCACCAGGGCGGCGCGGCTGCTCCGGCGGGAAATGCTCACCAACGGCGCGTCGCTCATCGGCCAGATGCTGAAGGTGCTGATCGACCTGCGCGGCGACCCGCCGATCTGGACTCACGCGGCCATGGCCGATCTGATCGTCGAGGACGGCCGTGTCGTCGGCGCGCGGGTCTCCCGCGACGGGACCACGCTGAATGTCGAGGCGCGCAAGGGCGTACTGCTCGCGGCGGGCGGCTTCAGCCGCAATGCGGACATGCGCCGTCGCTACAGCGGCGACCAGCCCAACGAGGCGCGCTGGTCGATCGCCAATGCCGGAGACACCGGCGAGGTGCTTGAGACCGCGATGCGGCTGGGCGCGAAAACCGACCTGCTGGACGAGGCCTGGTGGCTGCCATCCATTTTCATCGCCGACGGCGGTGATGCAGCCAGGGCGCTCGGCAGCGGGCGGCAGCGCCCCGGGGCCATCTACGTCGACGGGGCCGGCAAGAGATTCTGCAACGAGTCGAACTCCTACGTCGAAGTCGGCAAGGCCATGTACGCCAACAAGGCGGTGCCGTGCTGGATGGTCTTCGACGAGGGCTACATCCGCCGATACGTCTCGGGCGCCAACCCCGTCAAGAAGCGCAGCCTGCCCGAGGAACTGATAGAGCGGGGCGCGGTGCTGCGCGGTGCGACCGTCGCCGAGCTCGCCCGACAGATCGATGTCCCCGCCGACGCGCTCGAGCAGACGGTCAAGCGGTTCAACGGGTTTGCGGTCAAGGGCCTCGACCCCGATTTCGGCCGCGGCCAGTCGGCCTACAACGACTGCCTGGGTGATCCCGGCTACCGCCCGAACGCCGCGCTCGGGCCGCTCGAGCGGCCACCGTACTACGCCACCCGGGTCTTGCCCGCCGATGTCGGGACGTGCGGCGGCGTGATCACCAACGAGCACGCGCAGGTGCTCGACTCCGACGACTGCGTGATCGACGGCTTGTACGCGACGGGCAACATCACGGCGACGGTGATGGGCCGAAACTATTTGGGCGCGGGCGGAAGCATCGCCTACACCATGGTGTTCGGCTACGTCGCGGCGCGACACGCCGCCGGCCGAAAGGTCGCCGGCGAGCGGACTCGCTAGGCGGACGGTCCCGCCGAGCGTGAAACTGGTTTCACGCTCAGCGCCGACCGTGAAACTGGTTTCACTTTGGCGGGCAGTATTTTTCGTCGCGGTCGACGAAATCGCGCGGCTTCATGCCGGACTGCATCAGCTCGGCCCGCCGCGCCTGCACGTCGGATGCGGCACCCACCATGTTGGTCAGGATGTGGCTGACCTGGAGATGAACCCGCATGCCCATCAATTCCCACGCGCGCTTCACGTTGTTCTTGACGGCCATCAGTGTGGTTAGCGGGATTTGGGCGATCTTGCGCGCCATCTCCTCCACGGTGTCCTCGAGGTCGTCGCGTGCAACCACCCGGTTGAGCAGGCCCCAGTCGAGGGCCTGCTGCGCCGACAACGTGGGAGCCAGCAGCAGCCAGTCCATGGTGCGATGCCAGTTCATCAACAGCCACGGCTCGATCATTGTGTGCCCGCCCGGTTCGCCGAGGCTTTGGGCAAGTGGCATCTGGAAATACGCGTCCTCGGATGCGACGCAGAAGTCGGTCAGCAAACCCAGATATATCCCGCCGCCCATGCAATAACCGTGGATCTGCGAGATGGTCGGCTTGGGGAATTCCCACAGATACAGGGTCGGCCATAAAAACAAATCGGCGGTGCCTTTGTACAGGTCCTCGAACGTGTCCCCGAAATCGGGATACGGGTTTTCGTCCGGACCCCAGCGCGCCACATGGCCGCCGCAGAATCCCTTGCCGTTCGCCTTGAGAATGACGACCTTGATGTCCTTGTCCCGGTCCGCCTCGTGCAGGCACTCGTCGACCTCACCGACCAGGACGGCGTCCTTGGTATTGGCTTTGTCCACCCGGTTGAGAATGATCCGCGCAATCGGCGGTTCGCGTTCATAAATGACCGCTTCCAGGACACGCCGCTCCATCACGGTGACACTACCGGAGAGCGTCATTCTGCGAATTGGCTTTGCGGTTGCGCAATGTCGGCCGTCGGGGTTTCGCGGCTGGTTAGGGCATTGGCGTCCCGATGCGCTAGGCTGGCGGCAACGTTGGCTACATGACATCGCATGCCAACACCGTCGTGGAACGCTTCCTCATCCCAATGCTTGTCTCGCGGCGATCGATTTTGCCATCCGGCAATCTCGCCACCTCGTGCCGATGCCGCGCGGCGCTTTCGCCTGCGGCACAGCACCACCGATGCCCGAAAGGCACCGAAAAGTGACTATCAGCAAGACTTTCGCCGACCTCGGCGTGCGCAATCAGCTCGTCGATGCGCTCGCCAAGCGCGGCATCACCCACCCGTTTCCGATCCAGGTCGAGACGCTGCCCGACACGCTCGCCGGACGCGACGTTCTCGGTCGCGGAAAGACCGGCAGCGGCAAGACCCTGGCCTTCTCGATCCCGCTCGTCAGTCGTCTGTCGGGCGGGAACGGGCGCCCCTCCCGGCCATCCGGGTTGGTCCTCGCGCCGACCCGGGAGTTAGCGACGCAGATCACAGCGACCCTGGAGCCACTGGCGACGGCCTGCGGCCTGCGGGTCACCACGATCTTCGGCGGCGTTTCCCAGACCCGCCAGGTCGCCGCCCTCAAGTCCGGCGCCGACATCGTGGTGGCCTGCCCGGGCCGGCTCGAGGACTTGATGAAGCAGCGCTTGATCAGTCTCGACGCGGTCGAGATCACCGTGATCGACGAGGCCGACCACATGGCCGATCTCGGCTTCCTGCCCGGCGTCACCCGGATCCTGGCCGCAACTCCGAATGGTGGTCAGCGGCTGCTGTTTTCGGCGACGCTGGACAACGGCGTCGACAAACTCGTCAAGCGGTTCCTGCGAAACGAGGTGCTGCACTCGGTCGACGAGGCCAACTCGCCGGTATCCGAGATGACCCATCACGTATTTCACGTCGCCAATGTCGAGGCCAAGAAAGAAGTCGTGCACCGGCTCGCATCCGGCACCGGACGCCGGATTCTCTTCATGCGTACCAAGCATCAGGCGCGCAAGCTCGCCAGGCAGCTCACCGAGTCCGGCGTTCCGTCAGTTGACCTGCACGGCAACCTGTCTCAGCCCGCACGAGAGCGCAACCTCGCGGCGTTCGCCTCGGGTGGCGCCCGGGTGCTGGTGGCAACCGACATCGCCGCGCGGGGCGTGCACGTCGACGAGGTCGAACTCGTGGTGCACATCGACCCGCCAGCCGAACACAAGTCCTATCTGCACCGGTCCGGGCGCACGGCCCGGGCGGGAAGCGCCGGCGACGTCGTCACCGTGGTGCTGCCCGAGCAGCGCCGCGACACCCAGGTGCTGATGCGCAAGGCCGGTATCAACGTCGCCCCTCAGCAGGTGACTGCCGCATCGGAGGCGGTGCAGGCGCTCGTCGGTGAGGTGGCGCCATACCAGGCCCCCGCGCCGGCCCGGGCGCCTTCGCGCGCGCCTCAGCACCATCGGACCGGTGGGCAGCGGCGCGGCGGGTCCCGCAGGTCGCCGAGGACCGCGCCGACCGAGTCGGCGATGCCTCATCGCAGCGGTACGCGACGGCCCGATCGCCGCCGCTCGAGCCGAGCGCAAGGGAGTGCCGGGTAGCCCGCCGGACAGACCGCGTCATCGCCGGGCCAGCAGCCACGCCTGACCTTCGCCTTCGCCGGCGTCGATCAAGTCCAGGCCGGCAAAGGCAGCGGGTAGCTCTCCGGCCGCCACGCGGAAGGGACCGGGGCTGGCACCAACCTCACTGAGCGCGGCGATCGCCAGCAACCCGCCCGGCGACAGCCGTTCGATGATCGCCCGGTCGAGGCGAGGGTCCCGGAACTTACAGCAGACGATGACGTCGACCGGCGCCCCAGCCGGCAGGCCGTCATCGAGGTCGACGACGTCGAAACGACAGCGATCGCCCACCGCGGCGCGGCCGGCCAGTTCCCGCGCGTGGCCGATGGCCACCGGGGAGACGTCGAACCCCACCACCTGCAGGCCGCGTGCGGCCAGCCAGACCGAGCCGGTGCCCTGTCCGCAGGCGAGGTCCAGGGCCGTGCCGGCCGTGGGAAACAGATCGGCATGGCCCGCGAAAACGGAGGGCGGGGCAACCGAACTCAACGGTGACGGCCCCGTGGCCGCATACCGTTCGTCCCAGCGCTGCCGGTCCGCTTCGCTCATGGGCGCCACTCTAGAACCCGAATTCTTCTGGACAGCTGTCTGGTATCGGGATGCCCCGTTCGCGCCGACCGCGCTCGATGGATGTTGTTGGCGGCGACCCGCGTTCTTACACTGGACGAGTGTCTAGAGATGCGTCGTCCCCGGTCGTTGCCGGGAACACCGCCCCCGCGAACGCGGCCCGCCGGTCGGATCGTCGGCCGGGGCAGACCATTCGCAAGGTCCTCGATGCCGGGCTGACGGAGCTGCGGGAATCCTCGTACGCGAACCTGACGATGCGCGCGGTCGCGACTCGCGCCGGAGTATCGCCGGCCAGCGCCTATACCTACTTTCCGTCGAAGAGCGCGCTCGTAGCGGCGGTGTACCTGCGGTTCCTGCGCGACCTGCCGCTACACACCGACGTCAACGACTCGACCAAGACCCGGGTCAGCGCCACGCTGCGGGACATGGCGGTCGTCGTCGCCGATGAGCCGGAGCTGACCGCCGCCTGTGGCGCCGCGCTGATGGCCGACGATCCGGCGGTCGCACCGCTGCGGGAACAAATCGGCGAGGAAGTGGCCAAGCGAATCGGGGCCGCGCTTGGTCCGGGCTGGCCAAGAGCGGTGAAATCCACGCTGCAGATGACCTTTTCCGGCGCGCTGATGACCGCCCGGTTCATCAGCTTCGCCGAGATCTCCGGGCAGCTCGACGAGGCGGTCAACCTCATTCTGGGCGCATCGGTGGCATGAAAGTTGCGGCATCCCAAGCTAATAGGTGCGCCTAACCGGTGTGGGCCAGCTTTCGCGCCGGGCTGCCCCCGGCCCGGAGGAATTCACCGAAACGCCGCCGGCCCAACTCCGGGGAAGCCTCACCCGCGCCGAAGGCGAGTCTCCCGGACACCAGGACCGCCGTGACGGTCTCGTCGTTGCGGTTCACCATCCGCGACAGCCCGCCGTAGGACTGGACCGGATGCTCGGCGTACCGCTCGAGTGACGCGTCGAGCTTGTCGGGGTCGATGACCACGATGTCGGCGCGGTCGCCTTCGCGCAGCGTGCCGGCGTCGATCTCGTACCACGCACCGAGCTCACCGGTAAGCCGGTGCACGGCGCGCTCGATCGACATGAACGGCGTGCCTTGCCTCTCGGCGTCGCGCACGTGGCGCAGCAGGCGCAGGCCCGAGTTGTAGAACGCCATGTTGCGCAGGTGCGCGCCCGCGTCCGAGAACCCCATCTGCACGCCTGCGCTCTGGGCCAGCTTCTTGAGCAATTCGGGCCGGTGGTTGGAGATCGTGGTGCGCCAGCGCAGCTTGTCGCCGTGCTCGAGCACCAGATCGAGGAACGCGTCGACCGGATGCAGCCCGCCGCGATCCAGACCCACCCGGCCGAAGGATTTACCGACCACCGATTGGTCCGGGCACGCGACGATCTCGGCGTCGAAGAAGTCGCGGTGCCAGACCCTGGGCCCGTATTTCTGGTCGTAATCTTTTCGGAACTGGCGCCGGTACTCCTCGTCGCGCATCAGCTCGTTGCGGGCGATCTCGTCCTGCAGGTGCAACGCGGCGGCGCCGGACCCGAACTCTTCGAAGATCACCAGCGAAATTCCGTCGGCATAGACCTCAAACGGCACCGGCAGATGCTGCCAGCGGAAATCCGCGCCAAGGGCATTGACCGCCCGCGCGAGCCAGTCCATGAGGTAGATGACCGGCGGCAGGGACTTGACGTCAGCGGCCGACAGCAGGCTGGTCTTCAACCGCCGGCGCCCCACCCCGAGCGAGGTGGCCAGTTGAGACACTATCGATAATGGGTTCTTGATGTCGGGCCCAGACTGCAGAATTTTGTTGCGCCGCCGCAGGATAGCGTTCAGCCGCCGGAGTTCGCGCGGCTTGGCGTAGGTCGACGGCAAGGTGCGCGATCGGCAGACCTCGCCGTCGAGCTTGTCGAACAGCAGTTGCTGCGAGGACAGTCCGACGAAGCCTTCGTCGAGTGCGTCTTCGAGCATCGACTCCATCCGAGCCAGCTCCGCCGCCGACGGGCGCGTGTCCTTGCGGGTTGCCCGGTCCAGTCCCATCGTCGCGGCGCGCATGTCGGAGTGACCGATGAACGCCGCAATGTTCGGGCCGAGGTTCAGCTGTTCGAGTGCGGCCACGTATTCCTTTGGGCTGCTCCATGATCGGGCTTCGTTGAGGTGCTCGATGACATAGCGCCGCGGAATCGCCTCGACGCGGCCGAAGATGTCGCCGGCGTCGACGTTGTTCAGGTACACGGTGGACAGCGAGCAGGATCCCAGCATCACGGTCGTCACGCCATGTCGCAGCGATTCGGAAAGTGCCGGCTCACAGAGTGTTTCAATGTCGTAGTGGGTGTGGATGTCGATGATGCCCGGAATCACCCACTGGCCGGTGGCATCGATGACCTCAGCGCCCGTCGTGTCGAGTGGCTCCTCGGCGATGGTGACTACCCGCCCGTCGCGTACGCCGATGTTCCTTAGGGCCGACGGGCCGCCCGTCCCGTCGAACCAGCGCCCATTCGTGATCACCGTGTCGTACTGCATCGGTCGGCCTCTCTGTCGCGCCGGAGCCCCGGATTGGCAGTGATCATACATAATGTGCATATTGTCTCGCCGCGCGATGCGGGCACCACTCGGTGGTTAGCCAGCGTAGTTAGCCAGCAACGATGGCGCCTCGGAGACGTTATGATCCGGCTGTGGGGTTCACCGGCTACGGGTTTGCCACCCGGTAATCATGCGCAGTCACGGTTGGGCAGGAAATACGCCGTCGTCCGATGCGGAGGCGATCGAGCGCATCCTCGACGCCGCGGACAGAATCATCGACGAACGTGGCTCGGCGATGCGGATCGCGGACGTGGCGCGGGCGCTGGGGGTGACCCGCCAGACCGTCTATCGGTACTTTCCTGGAACGCAGGCGTTGCTGGTGGCCTCCGCGATGCGCTCGGCCGACGGCTTCCTCGATCGCATGGCGGCCCACCTGCAGGGCGTCACAGACCCCGTGGTGGCCATCACCGAGGGAATGGCTTTCGCCGTCGAACAGCTGGCCTCGGACAACCAGGTCGAATTCGTGCTGAACCAGCGCCACCGCGGCGCCCAGAAGGTTTCGATCGTCTCCGATACAGCGCTGGCCTTCGGCCGTTCGATGCTTCATCGCTACGACATCGATTGGGAGCATTACGGTTTCGATGAAGCTGGCCTGGACGAACTGAACGAATTCTCGCTGCGGGTGCTGCATTCCTTCCTGTCCGACCCGGGCCGGCCTCCTCGAAGCGGTGCCGACCTGCGCCGCTACCTCACCCGCTGGATCGGGCCGGCGATCGCCTATCCGCAAATGGTCCGCGCCATGGACGCACTGGGTGCCCCGGAGGCGGCGAGAACACGCCGGCGATCTTCGAAGGCCTCCTGAGCCGGGGAGGGCAGGACCGACGAAACTGACCATACATTTACGCCGTTGTGTCAGCGCGGTCGCGCTCCATGCCCCGTCTATCGGGATCCGTTCCCCCGGCTCGGCGATCCTCAACGGGACGGCGTGGTCCACCAACTGAAGGTTGTCCACCAACTGAAGGAGGCTCGGCGTGGTGGGTTTGGGACAGGTCGCGCTGAACAGCGCACCCATCTTCGGTGGTGCGCTGCTCGCGGTCGCGGCGGGGCAATTCAAAGGCCCGGATTACCGAGAAGCGATCAGGCAGGACATGGACCTGCTCGATCGACTGCCCCCCGAGGACGTGGACAGACGCGCTGAACTACGGCGCGCCATCGAAGGTCGCATCGATGATCTGATCGATGCCGCGGACCGTAGCCGAGCGCTGCGCAGGGCCGCCTGTTCCTACCACGGCAATTGGCGAGACGCGGTTCTGCTGCTCTGTGCCGTGCTGTTCACGATCGTCTGGTGGAATGTCAGCCACAGCAGGGACAACTGGCTGCCGATGTTCGTCGTCTTGATCGTGCTGTGCGGGCTGGCCGCCACTTATGCGTTCCGCGGGGTACTGCACACGGCTCGCTCCGCCCTTCGCGCCAAGCGGCAGGGTCACGGCGAGGGCTAGTGGCCGCTCGCGATCATTGACTCGGAGGCTTTCGTCACATTCTCCGCGATGAGCGACCGCCCAACGCGCGTTCCCAGATGTCCTGTGGCACGATCGCGATGTGAAGGCGCATCGTCTCGTCGTGTTGACTTGTGCTGTGCTGTCACCGATTTGGGTTCTGCCCATCGGTCCGGTCGCCACGGTGTCGGCAGAACCATGCCCCGACGTCGAGGTGGTGTTCGCCCGCGGCACCACCGAGCCGCCCGGTGTCGGGCGCATCGGGCAGAACTTCGTCGACACCTTGCGCTCGCTCGTCGACGGTAAGTCCCTGGGCGTGTATCCGGTCGACTACCCGGCCACTACCGACTTCCCCACGGCCGCCGACGGCATCAGCGACGCCGGCAGTCATGTCGAGCAGATGGTGGCGACCTGCCCCCGCACGAAGATGGTGCTGGGCGGCTACTCGCAGGGCGCCGCGGTGATCGGCTTCGTCACCGAGAGCGCCGTCCCGGACGGGGTGCACTTGGTGCAGTCACTACGGCCGATGCCGGCCGAAGTGGCCAACCACGTGGCCGCGGTTGCGCTGTTCGGCAAGCCATCGGGCCAGTTCATGAGCATCATCAATCAGCCGCCGGTGGACATCGGGCCGTTGTATTCGGCGAAAACGCTCGAATTGTGTGTTCCCGGCGACCCGGTCTGCTCCGGCGCGGTCAACCCCGCCGCCCACCGCCAATATGTCGAGGCGGGCATGGTCGACCAAGCGGCCGACTTCGCCGCCGAGCGGCTCTCGTAAGGCTCGACGCGAGCATCGCACGCCAGCCTCGTCACTGGCCCGTCTCTCCGATCATGTGGTGGACGTCGCGCACCGACCATGGCCCGGTCTGGTGATGGTCGCGGTAGCCGAGCAGCCGTGGCGTTTGGCGATCGAAGCTACCCACGAAACCGCCTGCTGCAACAAAGATTCGGCCGGTGACCTCGCGCGACAAATCGCTCGCGAGGTAAGCGTAGACGGGCGCGACGAACTCTGGCGGAGCGCTGTCGAGTGACGCCCGCATGGTCACCTCGTCGAGCAGCCCCCGGCGGTGCAGGTCTTCGATGTGTCGTTCGTATTGCGCACCGGTGGAAAGCCGTGTCCTGGCGCCGGGACACACCACATTGGCCCGCACGCCGTGCTGCCTCAGTTCGGCGGCGATGGCCATCGTCAGCCCGTTGACGGCGCCCTTTCCCGCCGGATAGCCGGTCCCGCCGTAATCACCCAGAAACGCCACCGAACTGGTGTTGATGATGGCGCCGTGCCCCTGGGCGGCCAGCACCGGGGCGGCCACCCGACAGGTGTGAAAGGCGGTGCCCAGGTGGCCGCTGATCAGGCGCTCGAACTCTGCCGGGGAGATCGTCATGATGGACGAACCCGGCGGTTCGGCGATGCCGGCGCAATTGATCAGAGTGTCCAGCCGCCCGAATGTGCTGATGCATGCGTCGACGAGCGAGTGGGCGACGCGCTCTTCGTCTGCGGCTCCGACCACCCCGGTGGCCCGCCCGCCCTGGGCCGTGATCGCTGCGACCGCCTCCTGCACGGCCTGCTCGTCACGCCCGTTGACGACCACACCGGCGCCCAGGATGCCCAGCAGCTCAGCGACTGCTCGTCCGATGCCGCGGCTGCCGCCCGATACCACGATGCCGCGCCCGGCCAGCGGGACCTCGGTGCCGCTCACCGCCCGCTCCCGTAGCGGACGCGGTGAAGACCGCGTAATACGTTGCGTGCGAATCGGTCTCGCCATCGGCGGTAGCCGAGCTCGCCGATCGAGGTCACGAACATCAACCGAACAGTACCCAGCGGGATCGGAAATGAGAATCAACCACCGCAGCTCCCATTCGTCAAACCGGCGATAAGTGTTTGCCAGAGCTCCGGCCACTTCGTCGTCGGCCACGGTACGGCGCACAACGCGCCAGCTAGAGGACGGTCCGACTGTTGACGGAGTCCATAGCTGCGGACCGGCGGCTTGCAGCGACCCCGCTCGTACACCGCGGAAACTGTTCACAATTTAGAAGAATTTGTTGCGCCAAGCCTCGCCGGGCCGAGCGCAGCGGCGTATAGTCTCCAATGAAGTCCGTTATGGACGTGTCGCCGTTTAGCTAAAAGCGGTCCAGTCAGCCGCACGGCTTACTGAGCTCGGTATGGCTCCGGCGAATCAGCCCCAGTCAGCTCCCCGCTCCTACGTGCGCTGGTGATTCGACAGTCCGGCGGATCGAGATGCAGTGGGGGCGAGAATTGCGCATAGCTGCAACGTCCCGGTGCACACGACTCTAGGAGAGTCAGCATGGAAACTTGTTCTCGCGCACTGGTTTACCCGATTCATCGAATGATCATGGAGTGCGTCGGCCGATGACCAACGTTATTTCCGCAACACGTCCGGCCCCGCCACCCACAACCAAAACCGACGATTCGTACGACGATGTCGTCGCAATGTTCGTGGCGCTGCAGCAGCTGCCGGCCGAATCGCACGAGTACGCCCACCAGCGTGAACGCATCGTGTCCCGCTGCCTGCCGCTGGCGGACCATGTCGCCAGTCACTTCGCCCGTCGGGGCGAAGGCCTCGAGGACCTGATCCAGGTTGCGCGGCTGGGCTTGATGAATGCTGTCAACCGGTTCGACCCCGCGAAAGGTCCCAGCTTCATCGGGTTCGCCGTGCCCACGATGATGGGCGAGGTCAGGCGCTACTTCCGCGACTACAGCTGGGGGATGCGCGTCCCACGGCGGCTGCGCGAGCTGCACGTTCAGATCAGCAGGGCGACCGCGGATCTGTCCCAGCAGCTCGGGCGCGCGCCCACCGCCGGCGAGCTGTCCCAGTTGCTCGAGGTGCCGCGGGAGGAGATCGTCGAATGCCTCGTCGCGGGCGACGCCTATCGGCTCGACTCTCTCGATGCGCCGCTCGGCGCGGACAGCTCGGGAACGCCTCGTTCGGTGGCCGACTCCGTCGGCGATATCGACCCACAGATCGAACACATCACCAACCGGGAAGCCTTACGGGTGCTGGTTGCAACCCTCCCGCAGCGTGAACGCGAGGTGTTGCGCATGCGGTTCTTCGAATCGATGACGCAGAGCCAGATCGCAGAGCGGATCGGCGTGTCGCAAATGCAGGTATCCCGGATCTTGGCAAACACGCTGAGCTCCCTGCGCGATCAACTCGAGTAGGCGGTAATTCCCTAGGCGCTGCGCGGCATACCCTGCCGCGCAGCCCTGTACTGTGCGACTGAAATGGGCAACCCGAACTTTGTCGCCCAGCAGTACCGGGAAGGGAGCTCCACGCGATGAGGATGTCACGAACGGTGATCGCGGGTGTCGCAGCGGCGGCACTGGCGGTGGCGGTGGCCGGCTGCGACAGCAACAAGGCGCAGCCGTCAAAGTCGGGTTCGGCGACCTCGTCGCCCTCGGCCAGCGGCTCCGCGCCGGCATCATCGGCGCCGGCGCAGCCCAATGAGTACACCAAGTTGCTCATCCAGCCCAGTGACATCAACGCCCCGGTCCCCTTCACCGCCGCGCCCCCGACGAGCAATCCCAACGGCCAGCCGGGCGTGGCGACCACCTTCAAGGACGACGACGGTAGTCACGCGATCAAGGTGACGATCCAGGTCTACGACGACGCCGATGAGGCCACAAACGCGTTGAACACCGCGAAGGGACAACAGGGCGGCGTGATCAAAGAATCCACTACGCAACCGTCGACCATCGGCAGTGGCGGAACGATGTTGATGGGCAACACCCCGGATCGCAGCAAGGGCGTGGTAATCCTGCTTTTCACCGAGGGCAGGGCGCTCGCCACGCTGGAATTCGACGGCCCAACGGACACGCTGGCCCCGCCGGACTTCGTCAACGACGTCGCCCAAAAGCAAGATGCGGCCATCAAGAAGGGGCTCGGCGGCTAGGTCCTGCGCGACCACCATCGGGGGACGCTGATGAACGTCATCAATGGCATGCCGGCTCACGCCCTGCTGCTGCATTTCGTGCTGGTGCTGGTGCCGTTGACCGCCCTGCTGGAAATCGTCTGCGGATTATGGTCGGCGGCGCGGCGCGGTCAGCTGATGTGGCTCACGCTGCTCCTCGCCGCGGTCACCATGGTGTTGACGCCGATCACCATCAACGCCGGCGGATGGCTCTACGACCAGAAGAAAAATCCCAGCCCGATCCTGCGGGAGCACGCCGAGCGGGGCAGCCTGATGTCGTATTTCTCGGCCGCATTGCTGGCGCTCGCCATCGTGCTGGTCGTCGTGCGCATGATCGAACGCCGATCCGGCAGGAGCAGCGCCGCGACGCGGACACTCGTCGCGATACTCGTTCTGGCGGTGGCGATCTCATCGATGGTCCAGATCTACCGCGTGGGCGACGCCGGTGCGCGATCGGTCTGGGGCACCGCGATCGCGCACCTGACGAAGACCTACCCGGGCTGACGACGCCGCTCGCAGCAACATCCTTCGACCCATGCCGGGCAGGTTACGAAGGATAACTGTCGCGCGCTAACCATATTCTGCGACATGGGCGCTGGCGGTGCATTACCGTTTGCGGTGTCGAAGCCGGGGGCGGAAGGAAACGTTCATGAGCAAATTCTCCGGGCTTGCCTTCGGATTGCCGCTGACGCTGGCGTTGGCGGGCGCGACGGTGGTCGGCTGTAACAGCGGTTCGAAATCATCGCCGGCCACCTCGTCGTCGGGTCCATCATCGACAACCTCGAGTTCGGCGGGCGTCACCACGACGTCGGCGTCCGCGGGCGCCCAGGCGTCCGACTACACCCGGCTACTGATCGCGGCCAGCGATATCAACGCCCCGGAAATCTTCACGGCCACTGCACCGATCAACAACCCCAACGGGCAACCGGGGGCAACCGCGACTTTCAGCAACAACGACCGCACGCACGTGATCATCGACAGCATTCAGGTCCTGTCCGACCCTGCCGCCGCGCAGAGCGCGTTGGAATCCGCGAAGTCGACGCGTGACGGCTACGTCCACGGGCCACCCCAGCCGATCGAGATCGGCACAGGGGGCACCACGATCTCAGGCCCCTCGCCGGACGGGGCCAAGGGAGTCACCCTGCTGCTGTTCACCGAAGGAAAGGCCTTTGTCGAATTGGAATTCGACGGCCCGCCCAACTCTCTCGTGCCGCCGGACTTCGTCACCGACGTCGGCCAAAAGCAGGACGCCGCGGTCAAGAAAGGACTCGGCGGCTAAAACGGTGACCCGTTGCGCCGCTTTCAGATTCGCCGAGACGATGAATCGCCGTCGACGAACCGTCGTTTGGCCGGCCGCGTTAGCCTGGGCGCCGCGCAATAAATAAATTGCTTGATTTAACGCGGCGCTAGGTGTTCACTGAGGCGATGATTGCCGAGCGGGTTGCTCGCCCCGACCGGTCGACGGGCACCCGCGAGGCCATCTTGTCGGCCGCCGAAGTGCTTTTCGCCGAACGCGGGATGTACGCCGTGTCGAACCGGCAGATCAGCGAAGCGGCCGGACAGGGCAACAACGCCGCGGCGTGCTACCACTTCGGCACCAGGATCGATCTGCTCCGCGCGATCGAAAGCAAACATCGCGAGCCGATTGAGGACTTGCGTGCCCAGATGTTGTCCGCCATCGGCGATTCGACCGAGTTGCGCGACTGGGTCGGCGCATTGGTGCGTCCGTTGACCGATCATCTGTCCGCGCTGGGATCGCCGACGTGGTACGCGCGCTTCGCCGCACAGGCCATGGCCGATCCGACCTACCGACATGTGGTCACCAAAGACGCACTGTCGTCACCGTTGCTGGTGAAAACGCTCGACGGCATCGACCGCTGCCTACCGGAGCTGCCCAAGCGAGTGCGCGCCGAACGGATGGTGATGGTGCGCAACCTGCTCATGCACACCTGCGCGGAACACGAAGGCGCACTGGCAGAGCATGGGCCGCGGTCCCGTTCGCCGTGGCCGGTTGCCGGCGAAGGACTGATCGACGCGATCGTCGGCCTGTGGCGCGCACCGGTGCACGTCGGTGCGGCCGGCGGCCAAGCAGAACGGGCAACCGCGCAGGACAACAACCGAGGAGCACGATGACCGAGGGATCCACCGCGACCGATATCCCGGAGTTTCCGATGGCACGGGCGCCCGGCTGCCCGTTCGCCCCTCCCCCGAAGCTATTGGGACTCAACGCCGACAAGCAGTTGAGCAGGGTCAGGATCTGGGACGACAGCACCCCATGGCTCATCCACGGCTACGAGGCGATCCGCGCGCTGTTCACCGATTCCCGCACCAGCGTCGACGACCGGTTGCCCGGCTATCCGCACTGGAATGAAGGCATGCTGGCCACGGTGCACAAGCGGCCGCGCTCGGTGTTCACCTCCGACGCCGAAGAGCACACCCGGTTTCGCCGGATGCTGTCTAAACCGTTCACGTTCAAGCGAGTTGAAGCGTTACGGCCCGCGGTGCAGAAGATCACCGACGACCACATCGATGCGCTGCTGGCGGGCCCGAAGCCGGGCGACGTCGTCGGCACCCTGTCGCTGCCGGTTCCCTCGCTGGTGATCAGCGAACTGCTGGGTGTGCCCTATGAGGATGCGGAATTCTTTCAGGCACAGGCCCAGCGAGGCATGGGCCGCTACGCGACCGAGCAGGACACCGCCCAGGGCGCCGCCTCGTTGGCGAAGTATCTGGCCAACCTGGTTCGGGCGAAGATGCAAAATCCCTCAGAGGATTTGGTTTCCGACCTCGCCGAGCGGGTCAACGCCGAAGAGATCAGCGTGCGCGAGGCGGCACAACTCGCCACGGGCGTGCTGATCGCGGGCCATGAGACCACCGCGAACATGATCAGCCTGAGCATCGCGGCGTTGCTCGAGCATCCCGATCAACGCGCCCTACTGCGTGACACCGATGACCCCAAGGTCGTCGCGACCGCGGTCGAAGAGCTGATGCGCTTTCTCAGCATCATCCAGACCGGCCAGCGCCGAATCGCCATCGAGGACATCGAGATTGGTGGCGAGACGATCCATGCCGGCGACGGGATCATCTTGGACGTCGGCCCGGCCAACTGGGATGAGCGTCAGTTCCCCAACCCGGACCGGCTGGACCTGCTCCGAGAAGACGGGCCGCACGTCGGCTTCGGCTACGGCCGTCACCAATGTGTGGGTCAGCAACTGGCCCGCATGGAATTGCAGATCGTCTTGCCCACGCTGCTGCAACGCGTTCCGACGTTGCGGCTTGCCGTGCCACTGAATGACCTTCCGTTCAAGCACGACGCGCTGGCCTACGGCCTCTACGAGCTGCCCGTCACGTGGTGAAGTCCGAACTGCTGTTGGCAGTTCCAGATTGGCGTGGCAGATTGGCCGTAGTGACCGGGGCCAACAGCGGTCTCGGCGGCAATATCAAGGAGTTCCTGGGGACCCCGCATGACGGACTCACTTACCGCTAACGCCTCGGTGCTCGACATCCCCGATGAGCCGGACTGGCCACGCATGCGCACCGAGACCGGAGCACGGCTGCGGTCCGCGATGGCCGAACACGGTGTCGACGCGCTGATCTTGCTGATGAACGGATACGTCGGATACGCGACGGGTGCCAGCTGGCCGCTCCTGGACGCGGGCCTCTCGCACATGGAGCGCCCGGTCGCCGTGGTGCTCGCCGAGGACGTGCATCCGCACCTGTTCATGCCGTTCCGCAGCGGGGCGTCCCTGGAATATCCCGTGCCCGACGATCATCTGCATGGCCCGGCCTATCTCGAATCCGACTATGGCGTGCGGGATTTCGCGCGGTATCTGGCCGGTCTGGTCCGGCCGGGGGCACACATCGCCGTCGACGAACTCACCGGTGCGATGCGGCGGGCGGCGGACACGCTGTTCCCCGGCGGCCCGCCGACGGATGCGGCGATCGTGCTCGGCGCCGCCCAATTGGTGAAGACCCGCGACGAGTTGTCCTGTCTGCGCAGGGCGGCCCGCATCACCGAACAGGCGATCGTCGACGTGCAGCAGGCGCTACGACCCGGTGTGCGACAGATCGATCTTTCGGCCAGCTTCGTCCGGCACGCGTTCGAACTCGGCGCCACGACCAACATGCTGGAGGCCATCTGGCAGGTGATGCCGACTTCGCGGGAGGCCGGGGTATGGACGACGCACGGTGACCTCGCGCTGCCGCTGCTCCCGACCGATCGGGAACTGGCCGCCGGCGATGTGTTGTGGACCGATATCAGCATCGCGTATCACGGGTACTGCTCGGACTTCGGACGCACCTGGATCGTCGGCGAATCGCCCACGCCGAGACAGCAAGACCAATTCCGGCAGTGGCGCGCAATTTTGGACGCCGTGCTCGCGGTCACCAAAGCCGGCGTGACGTCGGGCGACTTGGCGCGCGCCGCGATCGCGGCCAATGGCGGCCGCAAACCGTGGCTGCCGCACTTCTATCTGGGCCACGGCATCGGCACCTACCCCGCCGAAGCTCCGATGATCGGAACGGACCTCGGCGAGGAGTTCGACGACAACTTCGTCTTTTCTCCCGGCATGGTTTTGGTGCTCGAACCCGTGGTGTGGGAGGACGGCACCGGAGGCTATCGCAGTGAGGAGATCGTCGTGATCACCGAGGACGGCTATGCGCCGATCACCGACTACCCCTATTCCCCCTATGGCCACTGAAGTCCTGCCCGATACGCTCGCGTTGCGGTCCGGTCGGCGCGAACGGGCGCTGGCCCAGATGGAGCGGCACGGTCTGGACATCCTGGTGCTCGGCCGGCAGGCCAACATCCGTTACGTCACCGGCGCCCCGCAGTTGTGGATAGCCGGTACCCGACCCTTCGGGCCGATGTGTGTACTGGTGCGCGCCACCAAAGACATCTACCTCAACAGCACCGACGACGAGGGCGTTCCGGAGGAGATCGGCCACGATCACCTGTACGGCCTGGCCTGGAACCCGATGACGCTCATCGACGTCCTGAAGAAGATCGACGGCGCCGAGGCTGCGCGGCGGGTCGGAACCGACGCGATTACACCGACTTTCGCGGCACTGCTGCCCGAGGCATTTCCCAATGCCGAGCTCGTCGATGCCGAGCCCGCGATGCGTGCGGCGCGGCGCGTCAAGACCCCCGATGAAATCGCGGCGATGGATCAGGCCGTGCGTGTCGCCAAACACGGGATGGCCACCGCCCTAGCCGAATTGGCGCCGGGAGTTTCGGAGCGGACACTCGCCGGGGTGATGATGGAGGCGATGGCCGCGGGCGGAGTGAGCACGCCGGCAACCCAGGACGCCGCCTGGGTGACGTCGCGAGAACAGCCGTGGCGGCGCGCTGCTGCGCACGAGGTCGGGTCGGGCGATCTCGTCGCCTTTGCCGCCGGTGCGCTGGCGAATGGTTATGTCGCCGAAGTCGGCCGCACCTGGCCGGTCGGCGATACCGTCACCGCTGAGGTCCGCACGCTCTTCGAGCGCTCGGATGGGTTGTACGACAAGATGCTTGCCGCCTGCCGGGCGGGCGCGGACACCCGCGATCTGCTTGCCGCATACGACGCGGCCGGTGAACCGATCCCGCCGATGCCGGTCGCGCACGGGCTGGGCCTGGGGTTCGATCCGCCCGTGGTGTCCGAAACACTCTTGGCTGCGGGCGAACACGACCGGATCGAGGCCGGGATGGTGTTGGCGATCACCGGGTATGTGTGGCAGCAGGGCGTCGGCGCCGTATTCCGTCGAGACACCGTGCACATCGCCGAGAGCGGTGTCGAGGTGCTTACCCTCAGCCCGTCGTGGAGCCAATGAGAAAACTTGTGCCACTTTGGTTTCAGTGGTCACAGGGTCGCCGTTTCTGTCGGTGGGTGCGGCTAGTTTCGACGGTGTGGGTCCGAGTGATCAGCAGGATGTCGATGCGGTGTTCGACGCAATCGATGCCGCGTGGGATCGACTCTGCGCGCTGAACTTCGACGCCCTGCACCCGCAGCAACAGCTGGCGGTGTTACAGCGTTGCGAAAAGCAGCGCCGGCGCATCCCAGCCGTCGAGCATCCGTTGATCAATTCCCTTGCCCGCCAAGCACCGTCCGAGGAGCTCGGCGGAACGCTGTCGCATGCGATCGCGGAGACGACGCTGATCAGCCGCGCCGAAGCCGCCCGCCGCATCAAAGAGGCGCGCGATTTGGGCCCCCGCCACGGCCTGACCGGCGAGCCGCTCGCACCGATGCTGGCGGCGACCGCGGCGGCCCAACGCGACGGCGCGCTCGGCACCGGCCAGGTCTCGGTGATCCGCAAGTTCTACCACCAGCTGCCCGCCTGGATAGATGCGGCCACCCGCGAGCAGGCCGAGGCCAAACTTGCCATGGAGGGAACCCGGTATCGGCCCGAGCAGCTCGGCAAGCTGGCCGACATCTTGGCCGATTGCCTCAATCCCGACGGCACCTTCACCGACGAGGACCGGGCTCGGCAGCGCGGCCTGACGCTGGGCAACCAGCAAGCCGACGGCATGTCGGCGCTGGGCGGCTGGCTCACCCCCGAGGCGCGCGCCACGTTCGAGGCCGTCTTGGCCAAACTGGCCGCGCCGGGCATGTGCAATCCACTGGACGAAATCCCCTGTATAGATGGGGCTCCCACCCAAGAGGCCATTGAGCGCGATCCGCGATCGGCCGCCCAGCGCAACCATGACGGACTCAACGCGGCGCTGCGAGGCCTACTGGCTTCCGGCGAGTTGGGTCAGCACAACGGCTTGCCGGCCTCCATCGTGGTGACCACGACGCTTCAAGAGCTCGAATCCGCCGCCGGACGCGGATTGACCGGTGGCGGCACCATCCTGCCGATGAGCGACGTGATCCGGCTGGCTCGTCACGCGCATCATTATTTGGCGATCTTCGACAAGGGCAAGGCCCTGGCGCTGTATCACACCAAACGCCTCGCCTCACCCGGGCAGCGAATCGTGTTGTACGCCAAGGATCGTGGCTGCTCGGCGCCCGGGTGCACCACACCCGGCTACTACTGCGAGGTCCACCACGTCACCGAGTACGCCAGGTGCCAGACGACCGACGTCAACGACCTCACCTTCGCCTGCGGACCCCAGCACCGCCTCCTGCGACCCGGCGGGTGGACCACCCGCAAGAACGCCAGGGGCGATACCGAGTGGCTTCCGCCCCCACATCTGGACCGGGGTAGGCCCCGCGTCAACGTGTTTCATCATCCCGAGAAGCTGCTGCACGACAGAGACGACGACGCACCCTAAGCGACGCGCCCTTCCTCGGCCAAGGCTTCGTCAAGCAGGCCGCCAAGCGGGTACCGCTGCCACAACAGCAGCAGATTCGACAGCATCTGCAGCGGTGCGCGCACGCCCTCGTCGTCCCTGATCCGCGGGTCCGTGCGGCTGCTCGGTGCGACGTCGAATCGCTTACGTAGCAACGCCGGTACGTCCAGCAGCCAGGCCACGCCCATCACCGCCGCATACAGCAGCGTGTGGCGGCGCAGCCGGTCCGGCTCCAGGCGTGGACCGCCACAACGTTCGAATTCGGCGACGAAGAGCTCCAGCATGTCGTCGAGATGGACATCCCACAGGTAGTTCTCGGCGCCGGACATCGCCCCCCACAGGGCCATGCCCAGGTTCATCTGGCCGACGCAGCCCCAGTCCATCAGGCCGCAGCGCAGAGTGCCGTTGTCCTCCCGCCAGAACCAGGCGTTGTCGATATTGGCGTTCCAGTGGCACAGCGCGATGTAGTCGCCGTCGGCGGCCAGGTGATCGGCGACCGCGTTCTCGCACAGTGCTAACCGAGGCGCCTCATCGGCCAAGCGCGCCAAGAACTCCGGGGAGCCGGCGCCAGCCGGCACCAGCCCGGGGCAAACGCCGACGAACTCGGCCAGCTGATCGACCCGCCGTTTCAGTTTGGCCGCCGGTAGCGGCGCACGCTTTCCGACGGTTGCCGCCCGCACATCCAGCGGAAAGTGCGCGGTCTGTTCCGCGGGCAGCCGGCCGGACCGGTGCGTGCCGGCAAGCCGCGCCAGCGCGGTGAGCAGCGCGCGGTAGTGCTCCACCGGCGCGGGCATCTCGTAATCGAGGCACTTGTGGTATTGGCGTTCGATCCCGTTGGCGCCGAGATTGATTCGTTCGGTGATCAAGATCCCGGCGCCGCTACGACGGTGATAGTCGGCGAACTGCGGGCTGGGCACCGCGATGGGGAATCCGGGCGCTCGTGCCAAGGAGGCGAACCGCACCTCGGACTGCATCTGGGTCTTTCCGCGATCGCGCACCGGATCGTCGAGATCGCGGGAGAACTTGACGAACAGGTCGGTGTGCAGATCCGGTGCGGGCTTTTCGTATTCGACCGACAACACGACCTTGCGTCCGGTACTTCCACCGCTGATCTCGCGGAAGTCACCGATCCGGGCGACGCCGTTGCGACCCAGCACTCCGGAGGCCCGCAATGCGTCGGTCAAAAACCGCACCCCGCCGGAGCGCAATGCCGCGGGATCAACCGGGAACGGCAATCCGCAATGATCGCCGATCACCCAATCCGAGGCCACGCCGCTACCAGGTCTGCTCGGCCGAGCGCACCAACATGTGATTGACCGCGACCCGGCGGTCGCGCGTCACCATGAACAACACGGCGTCCGCGATGTCGTCGGGCCGCAGCATGACCATACCGGCCGTCTGCCGTTCGAACGCCTCGCGCGACTTCTCGGCGAGGTGGCTGAAGATTTCGGTGTCGACGGTTCCGGGGCCCACCACCCCGACCCGGACCCGCTTGCCGAGCACCTCTTGGCGCAGGCCCTCGCTGAAGGCGTTCACGCCGAATTTGGTCAGCGAATACACCGCGGTGTTCGGCCGGGCCACCCAGCCGGCGGTGGAACTGACGGTGACCAGGTCGGCCACCCCGCGCGGCGAATCGGCGGCCGCGTCGATCAGATGCGGAAGCGCGGCGCGGGTGGCGTACAGGACACCCTGCACGTTGACGGACACCATGTTGTCCCAGTCCCGCAGCGACGCCTCGGTCGCGGGCGCCGATTGCATCAGGCCGGCGTTGTTCACCAGGATGTCGAGGCGCCCCAGCTCGGCGACGGTGCGCTGCACGGCGGCCGCCACCTGTTCGGCATCGGTCACGTCGGCAGGCACCACCAGCGCTGTGCCACCGGCCGATTCGATCTCAGTCTTGAGCTCGGTCAACCGGTCGACCCGGCGGGCGAGCAGGGCCACCGCGGCCCCGTGGGCCGCCAGCGCTCGAGCCGTTGCCGTGCCGATGCCGCTGCTGGCGCCGGTGACCAGGGCCGCTGTGCGGGCCAGTGTCGTCATGTTCCGCCAATCGGTTGGCTGCCGAGTATCTCGTTGAGAACATAGTCGGTGTCCTCGCCCAGGTCCGGCGCCCCGCGCTCGATCCGCGCCGGGCAGCGGGCCATCCGCCAGGACGGCCCCAGCACCGGGCGCTGGCCTTCGCGATGATCCGTGACGAAGCGGTACAACTCGCGGTCCCACAGCCGTTGGTCGGCAATGACATCCACCGATGTGGCGCTCTTGGCGGCCGGTACCCCGGCCGCGCGCAGTCGCTCGGCGAGCCGCTCGGCGTCCCGGCCTCGAGTGAACCGGGCGAGGTCCGCGTCGAGCGCTTCGGTGTGCCGGTGTCGCGCCTCGCGGGTGGCGTAGCGGGGTTCGTCGGCCAGGGTCGCGGCGCCGAGTGCCTCGCACAACCGTTGCCATTCGGCATCATTCGCGACGGCGATCGTGATCCACGTGCCGTCGGCACACGGGTAGCAGCCATGGGGGCACATATCCGGGTGCGCATTGCCGCTGGGCCCCAGCGGCCGCCCGGTCAGCGAATGCTCCAGCAGGCAGTCACCGATCATCGAAGAAAGGGTCTCCACGGCCGACACATCGACGAACTGACCCGCGCCGCTGAGCTCCCGGTGCAGCAATGCCACCACAGCGGCATATGCGGCCGCCGCGCCCACCGTCGAATCGCCGTAGCGCATGCTCGTCCCGAGCGGCGGCCCGTCGGGGTAGCCGACCAGGGAGGCGGGCCCGGCCAGCGCGGCAAAGCATGGCGCATAACCGGTTTGGTGACCCAGTGGCCCGTCGTTGCCCCACATCTTGATCGACACGGAGATGATGTCGGGCTTGATCTCGGTGAGCTGTCGGTATCCCAGGCCCTGGCGTTCCATGGCACCCGGGCGCAGGTTGTTGATGACGATGTCGCTGCGCGCGATCAGCTCGCGCAGCCGCGCCATCCCCTGTGCCGACTTGATATCGAGGTCCACACTGAGGATTTCGGGGTTGATGCTCAGGAAGTAGGGCGCGTGGTTTATGTCGGTGCCGCCGTATGCGCGCATCTCCTCGGGGCTGTCGGCCGTCTCGATCTTGATCACTTCGGCGCCCAGCATCGCCAGTAACTTTCCGGCGTACGGACCGGCCCACACTTTGGTGAGCTCGACGACCCGCACGCCTTCCAGCGGCCCGCCCCTGGCATCCCTGGGTGGCTTCAGTTGCGCCGACTTGACCGTCGGCCGGGCGCGCGGGGAGTCGACGCTTTTCAGCACCGACCGGGTGTGCTCACCGAGACCGGGTGCGGCACTGGTGATTCGGGCGGGCGATGCGCTGAACGCATAGGGCACGGTCGGATACGCCGCTTCACCCAGCACCGGATGGCGGACTCCTTGGAAGAAGCGGCGGTGGCGATACTGTGGCGACTGATGCAGGTCGGCGGCGCCGTTGACGGGCACCAGCGGCACACCGAGCCGCTGGGCCCTTTCCGATGCCTGCTCTTTCGGCAGGCCGGCAACCCAGGAGGCGAATCCGCACTGAAACGCGGTGACCTTCTTTGCGGTGACGGAGAACTCCAGCCAGTCGTCCTCGAAAGCGTCGAGCCATTCGGGCTGGTCCATCAGGGTTTTCACCCCGGACCAATGCGCAGCGCTGGTCATGTACAAGTAGACGAAGCCGTCCGCGCAGGCGAAGAACGATGTCGGCCCGGCCTGATCGTAATCAGCGCGCGCACCGTCGGCCGGCACTTCGCCGGTGACGAGGCGACCCAGGATGCAATCGGCGCGCGAGACCAGCACGGCCTGCTGGGAGACGTCGATGGACTCGCCCTGGCCGGTGTGCAGACGCCCGCACAGCGACGACACGACACACAGCGCCGCTTCCAGCCCGGCTTCGTAGTCGGCGAGGAAGCGACCCGGTCCCTGCAGCGGGGGCTTGGCGGGGTCTGGATGGCTCGGAGTGTGATATCCCCACCCGCTGGCGTGAAAAACGTTGATGCTGCGGGCATTGTCGAACTCGGCGGCCACCCCTTGCCCGTATGGGGTGATGGAGCAGAAGACCACGGACGGATGGCGCGCGGACCAGTCCGGTGACCGGCCGTCGATGACCGCGTCGGCGGTGTCGATCAGCCGGTGCAGCCGCTCGACGTCGGCCGCCGAGCCTCGATCGAGTACGACGGAGCGCTTGTTGGTGTTGAGGTAGGCGAACAGCGCGCTGCCTTCGCACCCGTCGGCGAGGATGGGCGCCATCGCGCGGGTCGCGCTGCCGCCCTCCGGAGCCTCGATTTTGATGACCTCGGCGCCGAAGTCGGACAGCAGCTTCCCGCAGTACTCCCCCGCGACGGATTCGGCCAACTCGACGACCCTGATCCCCGTCAGCGCGGACATGCACGCCTCGCCAAAACGGTCAGGGCTTCGCGCGGCCCGAGCGGCTCAGGCGCCACTCCGGCGGGAAGTTCATGTCGTTGTCCTTGACCACGTTGTTGAGGCCCTTGTTGAAAGTCCCTTCGGTGAGGTCGACCTCTTCCGCGTCGTTCTGGATCATCGGCAGCATGCCCTCGACCATGCCGGTCAGCAGGCTGCCGAAGTACTCGCCCTTGTGCTGCTTGTACAGCTCGAGGAACGTCTTTTGGACCGCGACCGTGTCGGTCGGGCGGGACCGTGAGCATGCCATGGCGTATTTCTCGGTCTCGGCCTCCAGCTGGTCGCGGGGCACGACGCTGTTGACGAAGCCGCAGTCGTACATTTCCTTCGCGCTGAACGGCCTTCCGGTGAACAACATCTCGGAGAACTTGCGCAGGCCCATCGTCTCGGCCCACCACCACAACCGGGGTCCCCAGCCCACGTACCGAAACGCCGGGTGCCCGAACAGGGCGTCGTCGCTGGAGATCACCAGGTCGGCGTCGCCGGCCTGATAGAAGTGCCACCCGTAGCAGTAGCCCTTGGCCTCGATGATGCTGATCTTCCGAAGTTCCTGCAGCGGACGGTTTCCGGCGCGGGCCTTGGCGTAGAAGTCGGTGACGGTGGACAGGTAGCGGTACGAACCACCGGGTGGGTACTTGACGTCGTCGTCGTTGATCGCGAGCTCGTGATGCAGGGGCAGGCCCGGGTTCTCCAGCATCGGACGCTGCTCGGGCAGGTCGCCGCCGCTGCCGAAATCTTGTCCCTCGCCGCGGATCACCACCACTTTGACGTCGTCGTCCACGTTGCACTTGTGGATCAGGTCCGCGTAGTTCTGCCGCATGCCCAAACTGGTGGCGTTCTGCGCGTCGGGACGATCGAACGTGATGTACGCGATCCGGTTCTTCTTGTCCTTCTCGAACTTGATGTACTGCTCGGCTTCCTTCTTCAGCTTTGCGTAGTCATATTCGGGCATGGGCTTCTTCTTTCACTTGATTCTTAGTTGACGCTATTTGAGCAACGCGCCCGCATCGACTGGCAGCGAAACGCCGGTGATGTAACGAGATTCGTCAGAGGCGAGGAACAGGACGGCGTTGCTGATGTCGATGGCTTCCACCCAGGGCACCGGCATCGTGTGGGTCATCTGGGAGAACGGCGCGAAGTCCTCCGGCCCCGGATTCTCCAGATCCGGTCGAAACAGCCGGAAGGTGATGTCGTTCATGGTCATCGGCGTATTGACCTGACTGGGATGGACCGAGTTCACCCGAATGCTGTGCTGGCCCAGCTCGACCGCGAACGCCCGCATCAGGCCGAGGACACCGTGTTTGGCGGCGATGTAATGACCGGTGTACGCCATGGCCTTGTGCGATCCGACCGAACCGGTCAGCACGATGGAGCCACCGCGTCCGCCGGCGAGGATGTGCGGCACACCGGCTTTCACGGTGTGCCAGACGCCGGACAGATTTACGTCGATCATGTCCTGCCAGATCTGCTCGCCGATCTTGTGCAGCTTGTTGCCGAAGGTGCCGATCCCCGCGTTGGCGACGATGATGTCGAGACGCCCGAGCTGTTCGACCCCGCCGTCCACGGCGGCCTTCAGCCCGTCGTAGTCGCGGACGTCCACCTGGACGGTCACGATGCGCCGGTCGAGGTTTTTCACCAGATCGGCGGTCTCGGCGAGGTCTTCGGGGGTCGCGTGCGGATAAGCCAGGTTGTCGATCGGACCGCAGACATCGATCGCGATGATGTCGGCACCCTCTTGCGCAAGACGGACGGCGTGACTGCGCCCCTGACCGCGCGCGGCACCGCTGATGAAAGCGACTTTGCCCTCGACTCGCCCGGTCATCGTGACACCAGCGCCGGCATACACTCCCAGCCCCGCACCGTGGATGTTGGACTGAGAACGGCGCCGCTCAGGTCAACCTCCCACTCCGGGAATCGTTTCAGGATCTCCTCTAGCGCGATGCGGCCTTCCAGACGTGCCAGCGCCGAGCCCAGGCAGAAGTGCGTTCCCATGCTGAAGGTGAGGTGCGGGCGCACCGTGCGGTGAATGTTGAATTCGTTTGCGTCGGGGCCGAACTGGGCCTCGTCGCGGCACGCCGACCCGATCAGCATCATCATCACGCTGCCCTCGGGGACGGTTTGGTCGTGCACGGAGACGTCGCGGGTCACATAGCGGGACACGTGCGGCGCCGGCGGCTCGTACCGCAGTAATTCCTCGATGGCCTGCGGGATGAGCGTCGGGTTCTCGACGAGGTCCCGGCGCTGATCGGGGTGTTCGGCGAGAACCTTTCCGGACCAACCGATCAGCCGTGTCGTCGTTTCGTTGCCGGCCCCGGCGACCACGTTGAGGTAGACCAGGATCTCCTCGCGAGAAAGTCGCCGGGTGGTGCCGGTCTCGTCCACGAATTCGACGTTGAGGAGCTCGGTCATGATGTCGTCGGACGGATGGTCGGAGCGCCAGTCGATGTAGGCCTCGAACTGCTCGCCCACCGACAGCCCCTGCTCGGCGGCGCTCATGGGCTTTCCGGCCTCGGTACGCAGCTGCGCGTTGCCCCGGTCCCGGATGTACTCCTGGTCTTCCTCGGGGATGCCCAGCAGCATGCTGATGACCTTCATCGGCATCTGCGCGCCCAGGTCGGTGACGAAGTCGAAATGGTCCGAGCCGACCAACGGATCCAGGCACTGCGCGCAGAAGTCGCGGATCATCGGCTCGAGCGCGGCGATCCTGCGCGGGGTGAACATGCGGGACAGCAGTTTGCGGTGCACATCGTGAATCGGCGGGTCTTCGAAGATCAACATGCCCGGCGGGATTTCGAGGTTGGCCCTGATCAGTTCCAGGATCGCGCCACGCGCCGAGCTGAATGTCTCGTGGTCGACGAGCGCCTTGCTGACATCCGCGTAGCGACTCACGGCATAGAAGTCGTATTCGGCGTTGTAGTAAAGCGGCGCCTCCTCGCGCAATCGCGCGAACATGGGGTACGGGTCCGCGATCAGCCCGACATCGTATGGATCGAAACGAACATGGCTATCGGTGCTCGCCGTCACGAAATCCCTCCTACCGCTGCAGTTTTAGACGCCCGCATCACCTGCACCAGGGCTAGCGCTGCCAGTGCCGCAGCGCTGGATTCGGTCGGGGCAATTTGTACACTCCGCTTAATTGCGTCGCTCTGATTTGTGCGCAAGCTCGGGAGAAAACGACGCATGAACGTGGGCCTACTCTATTCTCGTAGAGAACCATACAGCGGGTGGTCTGGCAAGAGCCAGAGACACCGTGTCCGGCCGGTGCCCTCACGCTGGCCCGGCCGTCCCGCGGCGCAACACCCGAAGGCCGCCGGTGTGGGTGAGTCGCCCCTTGGCCGAACTCTTCAAAATCCCGGCCGCGATCGCCGACAGGATTCCGTCGAGCTGTTCGGGACTGTCGATGATCCGGTCGCCGTGCGCGAACCGCTGCAGCAGGCCATTGATGAACGTCAGCGTGACGTTGCTCAGATCCTCGACGACGGCGGGATCGAGCTCGGCGCCGTGCGGCATCAGCTGGACGAGGATTTCGCGATGCAGTTTGGTGAACTCATCGGTGGCCTGCTGCAAAATCGCGGCCAGTGCTGGGTCGCGGGTGGCCTGCATGGTCAGCTCGTATCGGGCCCTGGTCCGATACAACTGCGGATCGCTGCCGGCCTGGATGACCACCTGTGACAAGCGCGAGGGCGCGAAGTTCTCGCCGGTATCGGAACTGTCAGCGATGGCCTGCAGCTCGGCGAGGTCGAGCTCGGCCGAGCGTTCGGCCGCCGCGCGCAGCAACGCCGATCGCGTGCGGAAATAGAACGACGTCGTGCCGTCCGGCACCCCGGCCTTGCGATCGACCTTCAGGTGGCTCAACCCCTTGGCGCCGTCATCGGCCAGCAACTGGATCGCCGCGTCACACAGATCGCGGCGGCGTTCGGCGGGGTTGGGCTTACGTCGCTTGTCCATAACCTTCTAGGCGGCGACGTTACTCTATATTCGTAGTGTCGGTAAAGAGGTCGGTTCCAGTTCCCCCGAATTGCGCGATGCCCAGGCGGCGCGCTACCGGACACCAAAGAAACTGGCCTGCAGGAATTCCCGCCGAACGTGGAATCAATGATCTCGCGGGTAGAGTGCATTCGAATGATTCACCGTCGATTCGGCGTGGGTAGCGCCGCCGCCTGGCTTGGGTCTATCGGCCTGCTCGCGGCGACACTGTGTGGCTGTCAGCAGACGCACAAGCCCGCGCCGCCCACCTCGTCCACCACCGCGCAGGCCAGTACAAGCGCGCCGCCGCCCCCGCCCCCGCAGCCGGCGATGAAGATCGCGCCATTGCCGGTCCGGCCGGTGACCAAGTCGCAGCCCACGACGCCCGCCGTGAAGTGCCCGGCCACGGATCCGAACGCTCCGGTTAAGCCGACCGACGACCTCACCACCTGTGACATCGGGCGGACCACGGTCTACACGTTGGGCCCCGAGATCGCCCAGCTCGGCCTTGTCCGCGTCGACCCACCGAAGGCGTTGACCGCGGACTATTACGAACTGACCCTGGTGCTGGATCCGCCGTCGGCGGCCGCGTGGGCCGCGTTCACGGGCGAGCATCTGCAGGACCACGTGGCCTTCATTAGGGACAACACGGTCTTGGAAGCGCCGATCATCGAACAACCGGCTACGTCCGGGCGGATCGTGCTGACCACCCAAACAGCCCAGGGCGCGGCGCAATTGGCCCAATTGGTGGGCCGTACCGCATGACCGGGTCGG
This sequence comes from Mycobacterium sp. NGS27, assembly GCF_059813005.1. Classification (NCBI taxonomy): domain Bacteria; kingdom Bacillati; phylum Actinomycetota; class Actinomycetes; order Mycobacteriales; family Mycobacteriaceae; genus Mycobacterium; species Mycobacterium sp. NGS27. Next base: position 136,259 of record NZ_JCALDT010000009.1, on the reverse strand, counting down.
GGCGCCCGGACCGCCGCGGCATCGGCGTGCTCAGCGTATCCTGGTTGCCCCCAACCGAATTGGTGGATTATCGCCGCGGACTTGGGGTTGCGCGGCGGTGACGAGGGCGCCCGAGCGTCCTCCATGGATTGAGGTATGACGCAACGCAGGCGCGCAGCGCGATCAGCGGCCATCCAAACCCGTTTTGGCGGAACCTGTTTAGCGCGCGAACACACCTTGTGCTACCGACTCGGACCAGGATGCCGTGGTAGCACCGTGGTCCGAGTCGACAGCGATCGCGTCAGCGGGCGGAAGGCTCAGCGATTCAACTCGGCAAGGGCGGCAACGATTTCCGGCTTGTCGGACTGCAGACTGCCCCTCCAGCCGACATCCCGCAGGGGGTAGTGGTTGACCAGAACGAGGACTTCCTCGATATTGGCGATCCCCGCATACGCCGCGCCGACGGCCGACTCGATCTTTTGCACCAGCTTGCGTTTGGCATCCAGGCTGGCCAGTTCCGGTGCCTCCAGAGACACCACCGGCCGCACCGGCTCCGCGTGCACGCGGCCGTCTTGTGACACGTTTTCGGCCGAGTACTCGCGCAGCCAGCCGCGGGTGTCGGGGAAATGGTAGGCCTCGTCGAGCGCGTCGGTGATCTCCTTCAACATCGTCTGCTTGGCGTTCTGCGGCGCCCCTTTGGGCGCGTCGATGGTGAACACAGGCATGGTTTTCATCTCCTTCGTAGTCCGTCCCAAGTGGGACGAACCCGACGCTAGCAGCACTAGTTGGAAAAACCAAGTATCTAATTTGTTTAACCTATTATTGCTGATAGCATGCGATCCATGGCTAGGAAGCGGAGATATGACACCGGCTGCGCAGTGGCCCATGCGCTGGATCTGGTCGGCGAGCGCTGGGCGCTGTTGGTGGTTCGTGAACTGCTGCTGGGCCCCAAACGCTTCACCGATCTGCTGGCGGGGTTGCCGGGCGCAGGCCCAGACATGCTGACCCAGCGGTTGCGCGAGCTCACCGACACCGAAGTGGTGCGTCGCCGTCGGCTCGGCCCGCCCAGCGCGTCGTGGGTGTACGAATTGACGCCCTGGGGGGCCGAGTTGGGGCCGATCGTGCTCGGGCTGGCCCGCTGGGCCAGCCACTCACCCACCATGCCCTACGACGGCACACTTGGTGTCGACTCCCTGATGCTTTCCCTGACAGCACTTTTCGACCGCCGCGCCGCGGCCGGGCTCGACGCGACAATCGACATACACCTGGACGATCAGCCGTTCCGACTCCAGATCAACGGTGGCGAACTCACCCTGGCTCGCGGTGAAAGCGGTCACCCGGACGCGACACTGGAAACCGATGAGGCCGCCCTGCTCTCACTGCTTCGCACTGACCGTGACCTCGACCAGATCCTCGCCGACGGAGCTCTACGCCTCACCGGCGACCGTGCACTCGTCGAAAGGTTTCGACGCCTCTTTCCGTTGCCGCAGCCTGCTGGGTCGACGGCGAACGCATAACGAATGTGTCCGCGATGGCACGCTGGCGGGTTGCCACGCCCGGGTTTCCGGTTAGGGTCAGCGGATGGACCAGGTGACGGACCGCTGGCGCGCCGCCCGGGTGGCATCGGCGTTGTACAACACGGCCGCAATGCATGACAGCGTCGCCGCGGTGGGCGCAAAAGCGTTGTGGGGATTGACATTACCTGACCTACTGGGACATGTTCAGCGTGTCGCCGAAGCTCCCCCAGGCGCCCACGTGCTTGACATCCCATGCGGTGGTGGCTTCGCCTTTCGTGGCGTGCGCCCAGGGCAGGATTGCCACTACGTGGCCGCCGACATTTCGTCCGACATGCTGAAACGGGCGCGCGGCCAGGCGGCTCGGTTGGGGGCGGCCCACCTGATGGAGTTCGCCGAGGCCGATGTCACGGACCTACCCTTCCAGGACAACACCTTCGACCTGGCACTGACGTTCAACGGCCTGCATTGTCTTCCCGACCCGCGAGCGGCGGTTTTCGAGCTTGCCCGCGTGCTCAAGCGCGGCGGGATTCTTCGCGGCAGCACGTGCGTGCGCGGTCGAGGCTGGCGCCAGGATCGGTTTGTGACGGCGTTGCGGGCCGCGGGCTTTTTCGGGGATACGCCCCACGTCGGCGACGTGCAGCGCTGGCTTACCGATGCGGGGCTCGAGGTCCTGGCGGCACGGCACAGTGGTTCGGTCGAGCTCTTCGAGGCCCAGCGGACTCAGAGCTGAACCTCGTACACGGATACGGGATCCAGGATCACGCCGGTTTCCTCGACGTAGCGATCCCACAGGGTCAGCAGCTCGGCCAGCTTGTCTGGCCGTGAGGCGGCCAGATCGTCGACTTCGCCGGGGTCGGAAGCCAGATCGTAGAGTTGCCAGCTGCCCGGGCCGTAGGGCGCCGGCAGATACAACGCCTTCCAGTCGCCCTGCCGGATGGCACGGCGGCCGAACAGCTCCCAGCCCGTGCCGGTGTCAGCGTCGTGCACGGTCTCGGTGGCGCCGGTCAGGTAGTCCACCAGTGAGCGGCCGCGCATGGGCGACACCTCGCGGCCGCGATAGGACGTGCCCGGGTGGGTGATCCCGGCGAGCTCGAGTAGGGTCGGCGCGACGTCCATGACGGTGCTGAACGCGGTGCCGATCTGTTGCTGCCGGGCGAAGCCGGGCCAGGTGACGAAGCCGGTCACCCGGATTCCGCCCTGGGTGGTGAACGCCTTGTGCAGGCGCGATGGCGCGGTGGCGGCCTGCGCCCAGCGGGGGCCGTACCAGATGAACGACGTGGGCCGGCCGAGGTTGTCCAGGCTGTTGTCGCAATGCTTTTCGATCTGCGCGGCGATCTGCGGCCCGCGCAGCGGCATCGCCTCCACGATCGCGCCCTCGGCGCCGTTGTCGGACATGAAGATCACGACGGTGTTGTCGAGTTCGCCGCTGGCCGAGAGGAAGTCGATCACCCGGCCGACGTTGTAGTCCATCCGGTCGACCATTCCGGCGTAGACCTCCATGCTGCGCGCCGACACCGCACGCTGCTCTTCGGTCATGTCGGCCCACTCCGGTGCGCCGTCGGCCACCACCGGGTGTGCCACGACGTCGGGGGGACACAGGCCTAGCCGCTTGAGCGCGGCCAACCGCTCCTCGCGCAGCGCGTCCGGGCCGGCGTCGTACCGGCCCCGATACTTCGCAATGGATTCATCGGGGGCCTGCAGCGGCCAGTGCGGGGCCTGGAAGGGCAGATAGGCGAAGAAGGGCCGGTCGTCGTCAGGAGCGCGCTCTTCCAGATACCGCAACAGGGTGTCGGTATAGGAGTCCGAGGAATAGAAGTCGTCGCCGACGGTGACGAATCGGTCGTCTTCGGTGTAGAGCGTCGGCACCGGAGAGAATCCGCGCGCCGCCGAGCCGCCGTAATGGCTGGCGCCCGCCGGCAGCAGGGCGAATGAGCGCTCGAAACCTCGCGCCCACGGCGAAGTCTCGATCGTGGCGCCCAGGTGCCACTTGCCCGACATCAGCGTCAGATAGCCCGCGTCACGCAGCAGTTCCGGCAGTGCGACAACCCGGTCGTTCAGATAGCCCTCGTACCCGGGGGCGCCGCGGAACTCCGGCGACGCGACCTCGAGCATCGTCCCGATGCCGGCGATGTGGTGGTCGGTGCCCGTCAGCAACATCGCCCGGGTCGGTGAGCAGGCCGGGGCGGAGTGGAAGTCGGTGAACCGGACGCCCGCATGGGCCAACCGATCGAGGTGGGGCGTCTCGATCTCGCCGCCGAACGCGCCGAGGTCCGAGAAGCCGAGGTCGTCTGCGACGATCACGAGGAAGTTGGGGCGCGTCACGCTCAAGCATCCTGCCAGGTCCGTCAACGGGGCGGAGGCCGGCGCACCGCCTCGGCGCCGATATTGTCGAGAATGGCGAGGCCGTGACACACCGAAAGGGCAGGGAGATGTTGGCGCAGTTTGGAATGTCCGTTCCGCTGGTGGCGGCTCCGATGTCGGGCGGCCCGACGACCCCGGCCATGGTGTCGGCCGCCAATCGCGCGGGGGCGCTGGGCTTGCTGGCGGCCGGATACAAGACGGTCGAGGCCATCGAGGGTGAGATCAAAGCCGTTCGCGCCGAAGGAATCCCGTTCGGGGTCAACGTCTTCGCGCCCAATCCGGTGCCGGTCGACCCGCAGCGTTATCACGCTTACGCCGCGATCGTCCAGGCGGAGGCCGACCAGTTCGGGCTGACGCTGCCGCCCGAGCCCATCGAGGACAACGACACATTCGACGAGAAGATCGCGCTGTTGCTCGACGACCCGGTCCCGATGGTGTCGTTCACGTTCGGCATTCCGTCGCGGGACGTGATCGCCGCGCTGCGACGCGCCAACAGCGTTGTGGTCCAAACGGTTACCACGGTTGAGGAGGCGGCCCAGGCGCACGACGCCGGCGTCGACATGCTCGCCGTGCAGGCCGCCGCCGCGGGCGGCCATTCCGGCACCCTCTCGCCGCAGCGGCCGCTGACGCCGGTCCCGATCGTCGAGTTGGTGCGGCAGGTCGTCGCGAAGGTGCCGCTGCCGGTGATCGCCACCGGTGGGCTGGCGACTCCCGCCGCGGTGGCCGAGGTGGTCCGCGCGGGTGCGACCGCGGCCGCGGTGGGCACCGTGCTGTTGCGCGCCACCGAAAGCGGCGCCTCGGCCACTCATCAGGCGGCCCTGGTCGATCCCGCCTACACGGAGACGGTCCTGACCCGCGCCTTCACCGGCCGGCCGGCCCGCGGCCTGCGCAACGCGTTCATCGACGCCCACGAAGCCGAGGCGCCTGCGGGTTATCCCGCCATCCATTACCTGACCAGCCCGCTGCGCAAGGCCGCCGCGGCGGCGGGCAAACCGGACTACGTCCACCTCTGGGCGGGCACCGGGTACCGGCACGCGACCGCGGAGCCCGCGTCCGACATTCTGTGCCGGCTGGCCTCCGACCTGTGATGGGCTAGTCAGAATTCGAAGCGGTTGAGCACGTCGTAGTGGCGGCCGGCCGTCATCCACGTGACCTGGTAGATCAACCGCACCGCGGCCGACGGAATTCGCTTGTAGTCGGCCAGCACGGGTGTCTGCCCGATGAACCGCAACCGGGGATTCCAGGTCGCGATCTCGCGCGCGTCGCGGATGCCCCACTTGATGATTCCTCGGGTGAAGAGCTTGGACATCAGCGGCGCCAGGGCCGAGAGTGTGTCGAAATGCATTTCGCCGCCGGCGAATCGGTCGGTCAGGCTCTGCAGCAGCCGCCGCACTTCGTCCTCCTGCAGATACATCAGCAGGCCCTCGGCAACGATCAGGGTCGGACGGCCGGTCGGGACCTGTTCGAGCCACTGCAGTTCGGTCACCGACGAGCCGATCATCCGGTAGCGCTCGGTGTCGTCGTAGAGCCGACGCCGGAGCCCGATCACGCTTGGCTGGTCGACGTCGAACCATAACACCGTCGGCGGTACGGCCACTCGGAAGTAGCGCCCGTCGAGGCCGCAACCCAGGTGCAGCACAACGGCATCCGGATGGCGGGCGAGGAAGTCGGCGCACCAGTCATCGAGCTGCCTGGCGCGCAGTGTGACCAGGTACTGATTGGCCGCCGGCCACGACATCCGATGGATGCGCTTGAAGTCATACGCGATCCGGTCCACCGCTTCCGCTGCCGGCCTGTCCCCCAGAATCGGTCGCTGCGTGCGGCTTTCGTGGGCGCGCAGATACAGGGTCACGAGGTTCGTCCACTCCACCGAGCCCCAGGGCACCGAACTGAAGTCGACTTTGTCCGTGGTGGTCATCGCCGCATCAGAACGCTTCGGGATTTTGTTGCACCTCGGCGGGTACCGGGTGCTGATACAGACGAGAGGCGTTCTCCCAGCTGAATTTCCGGACGACATCATCCGGTAGCTCGCCGATTTGCTCGTGAATGGTTTGTTGGGTGTGCGGCCACGTCGAGTCGCAATGCGGGTAGTCGGCTTCTAGCATGATGTTGTCGACGCCTATCCGGTCGCGCTGCACGAATGAGGACTTGTCTTCGACCGCGCAGAACCAGAAGTTGCGCGTCAGCACCTCCGCTGGCGTCAGGGGTTCACCGAGCGCCTGCCAGGTGCCGTACATCGCGTGGTAACTGAGCATGTGGTCGAGGCGGTCGAGCAACCCCGCCACCCAACCGATTCCGCCCTCGGACAGGCAGATCTTGAGGTCGGGGAACCGGCTGGGCAGTCCGGAGTACAACCAGTCGACCGCGGCGGAGATGGCGTAGGCAAAAAACAGCACACCCTGCACGTCTGGCGGCGCATCCGCCGTGGTGGACGGTGACGATCCCGACGATCCGATGTGCAGGTTCACCACGGTGCCGGTCTCGGCGCAGGCGGCCATCAGCGGATCCCAGTGGCCGGTGTGAATGCTCGGCAGCCCGAGCATCGCCGGGTTCTCGCTGAACGTGACGGCGTGAAAGCCGCGTTCGGCGTTCTCGCGGATCATCTTCGCGCCGAGCTCGGGATCGAGCAGCCACGGCAACTGGCAGGGAATGATCCGGTCGGGATACGAGCCCGCCCAGACGTCGAAGTGCCACTCATTCCAGGCCCGCACCGAGGCCAGCGCCAGATCGCGGTCGCCGGTCACCTGCTGCAGTCGTTGCCCGGCGAAGCCCGGGAGAAACGACGGAAAGTTCAGCGAGGCGTAGATGCCGTTGAGGTCCATGTCCTTGACTCGGGCATCGATATCCCATGCCCCCCTGCGCATTTCGTCGAATCGGACCGGCTCGAAACCGTATTCCGCGACCGGCCGGCCGACCACCGCGTTGAAGCCGACGTTGGGCAGCTCCTTACCGTCATAGACCCACGTCTGTCCCCCGCTGTCGGTCTCGACGACCTTCGGCGCCCGGTCCGCGAACTTGCGGGGCAGGCGGCCGGTGAAGGTGTCCGGGGGTTCGACGATGTGGTCGTCCACCGAGATCACCGTGTAGCGGCGCGGGGCCCGGGGCGGATCGGGCAGGAAGGTGACCGAGCGCTGACCGCCGGTCTTGGCGGTGGTGAAGCTGAGGTCGGTGGCCAGCTCGTCGATCGATTTCACTCGTCAACCTCCTTGCGGGGCGGCGTTCAGTGTGACGGGACGGCATTCAGTGTGCGGTGGCGGCGACGATCGTCGGCGTGTCGCCGCCGTGGGTGCACACCCGACGACGCGGTTCACGTGAGCACATCGGCGTCGGCCTTGATGGTCATGCGCGCCGCCCCGGCCCAATACACGTCGGCGGCCCGTTCGATCAGCGACCGTTGCATGCCGGCCATGTCCGACCAATTCATGGTCACCGGATCCCTTCCGGTGAGCATGACGTCGTAGGCCAGCTTGCAGACTCGCTCGATGGAGGCCGCCCGGTAGACGGCTTCGGGCAGGTTGCGGCCGGTCGCGATCACGCCGTGGCTGGCCAGGATGGTCAGGTTGGCGCCCCCGATCCGGGCGGCGAGTTCCCCGGCGCGCGCGGGGCTGTCGATCTCGCCGTCGTAGGTGTCGACCAGGCACAGGTCGTCGAGGAAGAGCGAGCCGGTCTGGTGCACCAGCTCGGGCAGCCTGCCCAGCGCTGCCAGCACGCAGACGTAGTACGGATGGTTGTGGATCACCACGCGGGCGTCGTCGCGGGCCCGGTGCAGTTCGGTGTGGATGTGGATGGCCGGGGTGACGTCCCAGCGCCCGCTGACCACGCGCGCGTCGCCGTCGACCACGCAGATATCGGAGGCGGTGATCTCCTGCCACCACAGCCCCCACGGGTTGACGAGCATGTCGGTCTGCCCGTCGAGCTGCCAGGTGATATGGCCGGCCATGTTCTCGGCGAACCCGATGCCGGCCAGGTGACGGAAGGCGACGGCCAGCGCCTGCTCGTTGGACAGGTCGACACCGATGGGGGGAACCACCGACGGCGCCCAGACTTCCAACCCGCCGCGGCGTGCATCAGGAGCGTTCATGGCCGGCCTCCGTTCTGGCTTCAATATCCTCGCGCAGGCGGGCTTTGGCTATCTTTCCGCCGGATGACCGGGGCAGCTCGTCGAGAACGATCAGCCGTTCAGGCAGCAGTTCCTTGGAAACCCCCAGCGCCAGCAGGTGTTCGACGAGGCCGGGCAGGTCGAGGGTGGCAGAGTCGGCGAGTTCGGCATAGAGGCAGACCTTTTCGCCGAACACCGGGTCGGGCATCGCGACCGCGGCCGCTATCGCGATGCCCGGATGCGTCATGACGGCGTCCTCGACCTGGCTCGCACTGATGTTCTTGCCGCCGCGCACGATGAAATCGGACGTGCGCCCGGTGACGCGCAGATAGCCGTCGGCGTCGATTTCACAGATGTCGCCCATGCGCATCCACCCGTCGGGGGTGAACAGCTTGTCGTGGTCGGTGCCGCCGAGGTAACCGAGGCTGGTCGCCGGGCCTCGGCACGCGGGCTGGCCGCGCCCGGTCGCAGTCACGTCGCGGTCTCCGTCGAACAGCCGGACGTTCATTTCGGCAACGACGCGGCCACCGGTGTGCAGCCGCCGCTCGCGCGAGTCGTCGACCGTGGTCGCGCTGAGCAGCCCGGTCTCGTTGGAGCCGTAGAACTGCAGGATCTTGGCGCCGGTGAGGTCCTCGAATTCGGCCGCCGGGCGATACGGCAGCGCCTCCCCGCCGGTGTAGACGAGTCGCAGCGAACTGAGGTCGTAGCCGTGGCTGGCCGGATCCGCCATCAGCATGGTCAATTGTGTGCTGACGCAACATAATACGGTGACCTTGTGTCGGACTATCGCCTCGCAGGTGGCTTTGGTGGTGAACCGGCCCAGGATCACCGCGGTGGCGCCAAGGTAGATCGGGGTGGTGTGGCTGGTCCACAGCCCGAACCCGAAGGGGGTGGGAATGACCGGCAGGAACACCTCGTCGCTGGTCAGTCGCCCGTTGACGACGGCCTTCTGGTGGAAGTAGTGCCAACGGTTCTGGGTGTGCACGACGCACTTGGGCAGCCCGGTGGTCCCGGACGTGGAGTTGATCAGGAACATGTCATCGGGGCCGAGTTCGCAGCCGGGCGGCAAGGCTTTGGGATCGGTGTCGACATCGAAGCGAAGCGTCCCGCCGTCGCGGCTCAGCACCATGCCGGGCACCCGCAGTTCGTCGGCCACTTCCGCGGCGGCCGCGGCGTGTTCCGGATCGCTGATCAGGATTTTCGGTTGGGCGCTGCGCAGAATCGCCGACGCCTCGCGGATGCCGGCGCGCGCGCCGATACCGACAACCACCGCCGCGCAGCGTTCGATCGCCACGAACAGCACGTGAATGGCGGCGGAGTCGCCGTGCCATACCGCGACCCGGTCGCCGGGCATGATGCCGAACCCGGCCAGCGCTTCGGCTAATCGCGTTGCCGCGCTATCGAATTCACGCCAGGTGAAAGCCGATCCGCCGTCATCGAGATAGGCGGGACGATGCGGTGTCCGTTGGGCATTGCGGCGGGCCGCGTCGGAGAGCGTCGAATCGCACCACCAGCCGGCGGCGCGAAACCGGGCCGAGTCCTCGTCGGTGAAAGCCGGCGAGCCCGCGGTTTCCAGCCCACCGGCGCTCATCACCAAATGATAGGAAAACCCCCGGCGGTTTCTGCGCTAGGGATTCTGCGGGGCGGGCGCGGCGTGCTGATCGTTGTCGACGCTCGGGGGGCGTGGGTGCGGCTTATGGCAATCACGAGTGCACCCGCAGTTCAGGCCGATGATGCAGCCGCCTCCCCCGACCGGTTGCACGGGCACGGCACCACCCGGAGCCGGTGGCGGGACCGATGAATCGGCGATCGCCGCCGGCGCGGCACCGGTCGTAAGACCGGCCGCCAGGACAAGCGCGGCGACGCACCCGCCCAGCGCGGCGCGTGTCACGGCGTTCGTGGTCCCCATGCGAAACAACACTAGTTGCCGTTGGCGAATACGCAGGTCACGCGCGGGGGTTTGCCGTCGCCCCGTCATCGCGGGAAGTGGGCCGGTGCGACCGCGCCCGTCGGCGCGCCATTGCCAGCCGTAGGGCATACATTCCGGCGCTCACCGCGAACATCGCGGCCGTCAGCAGCAGCCACCGACCGAGGAACGGGTCCTGGGTCTGACCGGTTGCGGCCCGGTAGGTGCCGGCACCCTGCCTGACGATGCCCGGCAGGAACACCAGAAACGTGAGCCCCGCGCCCAGCGCGGGCACCCGGAGGTGATTGAGCACCGGCACACCGGCGCGCGCCGGAGCAGGCCGCGCGCGGGCGCGTGACAGCAGCCGGTCAACAAAGGCGTAAACCGGAAACAACACGAGGTCGTGGGCGACGATGGCCGCGGCGAACCACACGATGATCGACTGCCACCAGACGTGTGGGTTCCACAACGTGACCGGTCTGGCGACGGCGATGACGTAGCCCAGCAGTGCGAATCCGGCGATCATCGTCAGCAGGTGCAAGGGGCGGGAGCCGTAGAGCCGCGCGAAGGCGCTACGCACGGGCGGCCGTCCGAAAGGCAATCGCGGCAACCCATTTGGTGTTGTGCACGCCGGGGAGGGCGGGCACGATGATCCGCGCGGGGAAGCCGTGGTCCGGGGACAGGTCGTTGCCGTTCACGCGCAGCGCCAGCAGCGCGTCCGGGTGCAGGACCTGGTTGCGTTGCAGCGTCGCGCCGGCGAAGGCGCCGGAGTGTTCCAGCGACGACACCCGCGCGGATCCCGGTACCGGCACGCCGGCCAGCCGGGCGAGGTCGGCCAGTCGCACGCCAGTCCACGTTTGGGTGGTCGACCAGCCTTCGACGCAGGCGATCGGCAGGACGGCCGTGTGCTGCGGCATCGCCAGCAGCGCCGCGCGGTCCAGCGTGACCGGGCGGGGACTACCGTTCAGGGTGAGCCGCCAGCGCTCCATGGTGTCCCGGACCGAGATGCCGGCCGCCGCCGCGGTGCGATTGATTTGGAAGTCCCCGGATCCCCCGCCAGGGAGACGCCCACGCGGCAGCAACAGGGCGGCGGGCCGGGTGAAGCCCCCCAGCGTCTGGCCGGCGGTGAGCACCGCGGTGAACAGCGCGCCGCCGCCCACCAGCGCCAGGGCGCCGCGGCGGCTCATCGTGGCCGGACCGGGTTCGGCGGCGACCAGACCGTCGGACCGCCACGGCTCGGGCTCGGTGTCGGCCCGGCCGGTACGCAGCACGTCCCGCAGCGAAAGCGAGCGCAGGCCCGCCCACATGCGCCGGCCCTTGATCGCGACGTGCATGACGAAGCCGGCGATGAACACCCAGGCGCCGAAGTAGTGCGCGGTGTAGAAGCTGAAGCCGAAGATGTAGTCGTACTGGATGTTCAGCACGCCGGTCACGATCTCGAACAGGATCCCGCCGACCAGCATCAGCAGCGAAACCCGTTCCAGCAGTTGGGCGATGGACCGCGCCGGCGGGAACACGAAGAGCCGCGGGATCACCGACCACAGCTTGGCCAGCACCACCGGGATGAGGACGAGCCCGAGCCCGACATGAAGCCCTTGGGTCAGCCGGTATAGCCATGACGGATCGGTGGGCCAGTCGAAGGCCGGCAGTGTGAGCCAGCCGACGTCGGCGGGGATGGCTTGGCCGAACCTCGGCCCGTAGGCGACGTAGGACAGCAGACCGGTGAGAATGACGATCGGCAACGTCACCAACAGCACCGAGCCGAACACCGACGTCAGCCACGGCCCCCGCAACGGGCTGCGCCATAACCGGGCGGGAAACCCGGGAGCGTCGGAATCTGTCGTCGGCCGGGTGTCTTCAACATCGGATCTGCGGAGGCGGTGCACCATCGCTGATCTTCCACGACGGCGCGCCGAAAAGAGTTCAGATTCGACAATCTGCGCCGAACGTCAGTCCTTGCCCCGCGGCGGCGGCTGCACCTCGACGCCGGTGGAATCGTGTTCGGGACCCGCCGACGGGTGCTCGGCGGGCACACGGTCACGGTGACGGGTGCCCTCGCTCTGCCGCTCGGGGTCGGGCCGATGGACGTTGCCGTGGTACGGACCGGGCTTCGGTCGGGGCTTTCCCCCCGGGAAGGCCAGGCGGAAGATGCTGCGGTGCACCGTCCCCCACTGCTTGCCGAACGGGCCGGAGTTGTAGGGCAGCTCGTAGCGCTCGCAAATGTCTTTGACCTGCGGGGCGATCTCGGAGTATCGACTGCTCGGCATGTCCGGGTACAGGTGATGCTCGACCTGGTAGCCGAGATTGCCGCTGATGATGTGGAACAGCGGGCTGCCGTCGATGTTGGCGGCGCCGAGCAATTGCCGTACATACCAACCGCCGCGCGTCTCGTTCTCGGTCTCTTCCTGCGTGAAGGTGTACGTCTGGTCCGGGAAGTGGCCGCAGAAGATGATCGCGTGCGCCCACACGTTGCGGATGACGTTGGCGAGCGCGTCGGCGGCCAGGGTGCGCAGATAGGTACTTTCGACGCCCGGCGCGACTTTGTCGAGGAAGTTCGCGGCGGCGCCGATGCGGCCGCCCTTCGACACCTTGCGCAGCCTCCTGGCGACGCGCGACTCCGCCGGCTGTTCGAGCCGGCCCCGCGACGCCAACTGGGTGAGCGCGAAGGCGCCGGCGCTGATCAAAGGCCAACCGAGGTAGTCCTTGACCACCTGCGCGCGCGCTTTCACCCCGATGCCTTTCAAGTCCTTACGCACTTCCGACCAGGGCTTCTCCCGCTTGCGGATGGCATCGATATCCATGTCGTGCACGGCGACGCCCCATTCGAACAGCAGCGTGAGCAGCAGGTTGTACAGCGGCTGGAACAGAAAGCGGGGCTCCCACTTCTGGTTCGGGTCGATCCGCATGATCTCGTAGCCGAGATCCTTGTCCTTGCCGAGGATGTTCGTGAAGGTGTGATGGATGTAGTTGTGGGAGTGCTTCCACGATTCGGCGGTCGACGCCGTGTCCCAGTCCCACACCGAAGAGTGGATGTCTGGATCGTTCATCCAGTCCCATTGGCCGTGCATCACGTTGTGACCGATTTCCATGTTTTCCAAGATTTTGGCCATGGACAGGCACGCGGTGCCCAGCAGCCACGCGGTTTTCGAGCGCGACGCCAGCAACAGCACCCGGCCTACCACGACGATTTGTCGCTGCGCCGAGATGACGTTCTTGATGTACCGGCGGTCGCGGTCGCCGAGGTCGGCGAACACCTCGTCGTGGATCGCGTCGAATTCCTTTGCGAGCTTCTCCAGCTCTTGTTCCCCCAAGCGGGAAAGCGGTGAATCCCCAGCCCTTTTCACGGCAGTCGTCACCAGCCGCTCCTTCCGATCACAGTTCGAGTTCGACGTCGCCTTCGGCGGTGTTGATGCAGATCCGCACGTCTTGCTCCGTCGGTTCGATCACATCGCCCGAGCGCAGGTCACGCAGTTTGCCCGATTTCAGCGTGCCGACACAGGTATGACAAATTCCAATTCGACAGCCGAACGCGAGATTGAGACCGGCCTTCTCGCCGGCCTCGAGAATCGAAGTGCCGCCGTCACATTCGACTTCCTTGTCGCTGTCGAGGAAGCAGACGGTCCCGCCCTCGCCGGCGTTGGCGTCGCCGCCGATCTTGGGCTGGAACCGCTCGAAGTGCAGGCGTTCGCAATCCCCGTTCGCTTCCCAGTGCTCGATCAGAGCGTCGAGCATCTCACCGGGTCCAGAACAGAACGCCTCGCGCTCGCGCCAGTCCGGGCACACGTCATCGAGGTCCTCGGGTGTCAGCCGCCCCTGCTCAGAGGTGAGCCTCAGATCCAGCCGCATTCCCTGGTGGCGTTCCTCGAGCTCTTCCAAGGCGGGCAGGAACATGGCCTGCTCGCGGGTCCGCGCGGAATGAATGACGACCGCGTCCCGCAATTCGTCGCGATGGTCGAGGTCGCGCAGCATGCTGATGATCGGCGTGATGCCGCTTCCGGCGCTGATGAAGAGCATCTTGGCCGGCACCGGCTCGGGCAGCGTGAAAACGCCTTCGATCTCGCCCAGCCGCACCAGATCGCCCGGCTGAATCTTGTGTACGAGATACGGCGATACGACACCGCCGTCGACCCTCTTCGGGGTGACGCTGATCAGGCCGTCTTCCGGCCTGGGGTCCGAGGTAAGGGAGTACGCGCGCCAGTGGTACACACCGTCGATCACCACGCCGAGGCGTACGTACTGACCGGGCTTGTGGCCGGGCCACTCGTACCCCGGGCGAATCAGAACGCTGGCCGCTTCCGAGCCCTGCGCCTCGATGCCTTCGACCTTCCCGCGCAATTCCTTGGTGGTCCACAGCGGGTTGATCATCTCGAGGTAGTCGTCCGGCTGCAGCGGGCTGAACAGACGCCGCACCGCTCGCAGAAACAACCGGCGTCCGCGGGGGACGCGGGGCTCGGCGCCACGTTCAGCCATATCGCCAGAGTACACAGTTGTACACCGACTCTAAACATTAATTCGAATATCGTTGTCGCACAGGGTTAGACACATGCGCAACGCGCGTACAGCGAATTTCAGCCGTTCACTAGCTATTGCGTGCTCGATTTCGGCCGTGGCGATGGATACCTGTGAGGTGCCCAGGACACGGGGCACCCAAACGTTTGTTCACGCTATTCAAGGGTCATGCGCTGCAACGGCCGGCCGCCGCCGCGCCTAATGTCGGTGAATATGCTGATCGGCTTCCTCCTCGCGCTGGGCTGCGCGCTGTGTTACGGGACGGCGACCGTGCTGCAAGCCGCGGGGACGCGATCGGTGGAGGCGGGCAGCGGATCGGGTGTCGACGCGGTGTTGCTGTTGCGGGCCGTCCGGCAGTGGCGCTATCTGGTCGGGGTAGGCCTCGACGTCGTCGGGTTTGCGCTGCAGGTCGCCGCCCTGCGCCTGGTCCCGATCTATGTGGTCGCGGCGGCGCTGGCCGCCTCGATCGCCGTCACCGGCGTCGTCGCCGCCTGGGTGTTGTCGGCGCGCCTGTCGTCGGCCGAGTGGACGGCCGTCGGCGTCGTCTGCGTCAGCCTGGTCGTGCTCGCCCTGGCCGCCGGGCCGGGCCACTTTCGGCGGGCTCCGGCCGGGCTCGGCTGGGCGCTGCTGGGCGTGGTTGCCGCGATCTTCTTCGTCGGCGCGGCCGCCGGCCGCTTGCCCGACCGCGCCCGTGCACTCGCACTGGGGCTGGGCTCCGGAACCGGATTCGGGGTCGTCGAGGTGGCGGTGCGCCTGATCGAGGCGATCGATCCGACCAAACGCTCCTTCTACACCAACCCCGCCCTGTACGCGGCCGCCGCAGGCGGCGCCGCCGGCTTCCTGCTGCTCACCTCCGCGTTGCATCGCGGATCGGTCACCACGGCGGTCGCCGGAATGGTGGTGGGCGAAACGCTCGCACCCGCGTTCGTCGGGGTGGTGTGGCTGGGCGACACCGCGCGCGAGGGGCTCGGCTGGCTGGTGATCGCCGGGTTCGCCGTCGCCGTGTGCGGAACCATGGTGCTGGCGCGCTTCGGGGAGGCACCCCAGCCGGACCCCGTCGAGGAAGCGGGCTGAGGCCGCGGCCGGGTCATGCCCCCGAGACGCCGGATGCCGCACGGCCGGCGGCGTTTTCGCCCACCGGCGCATAACCGGTGCCGCGTGCCGGGCGCGTCCACAACTGCCCATCCTGTGCGGTGACACCCGCGGCGATCAGCGTGCGCTTGAGGATCTTGTTCGTCGCGGTCGCCGGCAGCTGATCGTTGATGCGCACATAGCGCGGCCACGCCTTCGGCGACAGGTCGGCCTGGGCGGCAAGGAATCTCTCGAAATCGTCCGGGCTCAGGCTCGCCCCGGGCCGCAGCACCAGGGCGGCCATCACCTGGTCGCCCACCCGGTCGTCGGGAACCGCGTACACGGCGACCTGGCTGATTGCGGACAGCCGCGCCAGAATTCGCTCGATCGGGCCGGCCGCCAGGTTCTCCCCGTCCACCCGCATCCAGTCGGCTGTCCGTCCGGCGAGATAGATCCAGCCGTCCGCGTCGCGGTAGGCCAGGTCACCCGACCAGTACATCCCGTGCCGCATCCGCTCGGCCGTGGCGCCCGGGTCGTTGTAGTAGCCGGCGAACGGCCCCGCACCCTGGGTGTTCACCAGCTCCCCGACGGCCTCGCCGAAGTTGGTCAACGCCCCATGCTCGTCGAACCGTGCGACCTCGCACTCCCGCAGCGTGGTCGAGTCGTAGATGCTCACCCCCGGATAGGGCTTGCCGATCGAGCCGGCCGGGGTGCCGTCTTCGCGCACCACGATGACCGCGAATTCGCTGGAACCGAAGCTGTCCACGACCCGGCACCCGAAACGTCTTGCGAACTCTGCGATATCGCGATCGGTGGCCTCGTTGCCGAACGCCACCCGCAACGTGTTGTCGGCGTCGTCGGGACGTTCGGGCGTGGACAGGATCAATGCCAGCGGCTTGCCGACGTAGTTGAGGTATGTGACCCGGTATCGCCGGACGTCGTCGAGGAAACGGGACGGCGAAAACCGCGCCGGCACCATGGTGGCCCCGCAGCCGATGGCGACCGCCCACCCGGCGGCGACGCCATTGGAATGGAAGAGCGGCATCGACAGGTAGCAGACGTCATCGGCGGTGACTTCGTATTGATAAATGAGGCTGGCACCGCACATGATCGCCATGCCATGGGCGAACCGGACCACCTTCGGGTCACCGCTGGTGCCCGAGGTGAAGATCATCATCAGGGTGTCGGCGGATTCCACCTCCCGGACCGGGACCAGCGGTGGCGCCGCGGCGACGGCTGCGGCGTAGCGACGGCCGGTCACATCGAGCACCTGAATGCCGTTGAGGTCCAACCCATCCAGCAGCTCGGCATGCTCGGGGTCGACGAGCAGCATCTGGCAGTCGGAGCGCCGGATATCGGACGACAAACCGGCGCCGCGCCTCGTGGTGTTGATCCCGCACAACACGTAGCCGCCCAGCGCGGCCGCCGCCATGGCCCGCAACATCGCCGGCGAGTTCCCCAGCAGCGCACCGACATGCACGGGTCGTCCCGGGTCCGCGAGGGAGATGAGCGCCGCGGCCTCCGCCTCTGCCTCGGCGAGATGCTCGCGCCAGGTCCACGTCCGCTCGCCGTGAACCAGCGCCGGGGTATCGTCGTGGCGACGTTGCCGCAGCAGCTGTTGAACCGTCTGAATCATCTTGTCGTGAACACCAGCCCCGCGTAGTCGTTGCGGGCCACCTCGTCGCAGTGGCGCCGGTAGGTCCCGAAGCCGCCGATGTAGGGCATGAAGACCCGCTTCTTGCCCTCGATGTTGGCGCCCAGGTACCAGGAGGATGCCGCCCTGGGGAACAGCGTGCGCTCGGCCGCCTGGGCCACATGCTGGGTCCAGGCGAGCGCCGCATCGTGGCGTGGCTCGACCTCGCTCACCCCCCGCCGTCGCGCGGTCCACACCAGCTGGGTGACCCAGTCGACCTGAACCTCGGCGTGCAGCACCATGTTCGCCAGCACCGACGGGCTGCCCGGCCCGCTGATGGTGAACAGGTTCGGCAGCCCCGGCACCATCAGGCCGAGGAAGGTCACCGGGCCGTCCGCCCAGGTATCGCGGAGTCGTTGTCCCCCTGGACCCTTCGGGTCAATTCGGGTCAACGCCCCGGTCATGGCGTCGAACCCGGTCGCGAAGACGAGCACGTCGCAGGGATATGTCGTTTCGGCGGTTCGTACGCCGTCCGCGGTGATCGCTTCGATGGGCTCGCGGCGCAGGTTGACCAGCCGGACGTTGTTGCGGTTGAACGTGGCGTAGTAGCCGTCGTCGGTACAGATCCGTTTGGTTCCGATCGGGTGATCGACCGGAATGAGATCCGTTGCGACGACGGGATCGGCGACGATCTCCCGGATCCGCTCCTCGGCGAACGCCCTGGCGACGTCGTTGGCCGACAGGTCGCTGGTCTGGTCGGGGAAGGTCTTGGCGAACAGGACACCGCCTTCACGCCAACGCTTCCACAGCGCTTCGGACCGCTCGTGAGCGTCGGTGTCGAGGGCATTCTTGTGATAGGTGCCGTGCGGTGTGCCGGCGGCCGCGTACGCGGAGGTCCGGCGGCGCTCGGGGTACTGCTCCTGGATCTGGCGCTGTTCCTCGACCGACCATGGCCGGTTGGGCATCGGGATGGTGTAGTTGGCGGATCGCTGGAATACCACCAGGTGATCGGCCTTGGCGGCGATGATCGGCGCCACCTGGATGCCGGACGATCCGGTGCCGATCAGGCCCACTCGTTTGCCGCGCAGCTCGGGATCGTCGCGGGGCCAGTCCGCCGTGAAATACACCTCACCCGAGAAGTCTTGGGCGCCGGGAATGTTCGGCCGGTTCACCGCCGACAGGCACCCGGTTGCGCACAGCAGGAATTGCGCGGCGAACGCCTCACCGGTCGCGGTGTCGACATGCCAGCGACCGCGCTCGAACGTGGCGCCGACGGCGTCGACGCCGAACCGATAGTGGCGCCGCAGATCGAAGCGGTCGGCGACGTGCCGCAGGTAGGCCAGGATCTCCGGCTGGGCGGCGAAGCGTTCGGTCCACTGCCAGCTCTGTTGCAGTTCTTCGTCGAAAGAGTAGGAGTAGTCGACACTTTCGACATCGCAGCGCGCGCCCGGGTAGCGGTTCCAGTACCAGGTGCCGCCCACGTCGGGCGCGGCCTCGATCGCGGTCACCGAAAGGCCCGCCGAGGCGGCCCGGTGCACGGCGTAGAGCCCGGCGAACCCGGCGCCGATGACGATGACGTCACTGACTTCGGTCACGACGCCGCGCTCCGATCCGCCGGATGCAGCAGCTCGCGCAGGTCGGCGCAGACCAGCTGCTGGGCCGATGCCGCGGGTGCAAACGCCTGGATCGTCATGAAGCCGTGGAACAACCCGGGAAAGTCCCGGTGCACGACGGGCACTCCCGCGTGGCGCAACCGGTGCGCGTAGTCGCAGCCCTCGCTGTGCAGGGGATCCAACCCGGCCGTCACGATCACCGCCGGCGCCAGGCCCGCATGGGTGTCCGCGCGGGCCGGGGCCACCAAATAGGGCGGATCGAAAACCGTTCGCGTGCCCAGGTATTGGTGCCAGTACCATTGCATCGCTGCGCGGGTATTGAAGTACCCGGTGGCGTAGCGGTGATAACTGTCGGTGTCGAACGTCGGATCGATCGCCGGGTAGATCAGCAGCTGCGCCGCGGGTGGTGTGACCCCGCGGTCGCGGCAGAGTAGGGCGGTGACCGCGGCCAGGTTGCCGCCGGCGCTATCGCCGGCAACCATGGTGCGTGCCGGGTCGATGCCCAAATCGGCGGCGTGGTCGACCGCCCAGCGGAACGCCGCGAACGCGTCGAGCGCCGCCGCCGGGGCGGGATGCTCGGGGGCCAGGCGGTAGTCCACGGAC
Source organism: Mycobacterium sp. NGS27 (assembly GCF_059813005.1). Classification (NCBI taxonomy): domain Bacteria; kingdom Bacillati; phylum Actinomycetota; class Actinomycetes; order Mycobacteriales; family Mycobacteriaceae; genus Mycobacterium; species Mycobacterium sp. NGS27. The sequence goes on along the minus strand of NZ_JCALDT010000009.1, from coordinate 116,968 downwards.
ACCACGACGGCTTGGGCGCCCCGGGCCAGGGCCCGGCAGAATCCGTCGTGGGATTCGATGTCGCAGAAGACGAATCCGCCCCCGTGGTAGAACACGATCGCGGCTCGGTCCGCCGACGGCGCACCGTGGGGCTCGTAGATGCGTACCGGCACCGCCCCGTCGGGGCCTGAAACCATGCGGTCGGTGGCGCTGCGGACGTCGTCGAGATTGTTGACCGGCATGCGTCGCTCGGCCACCGCGGCGCGCGCCTGCGGGCCGGTCATGTTCTCGACGCGCGGGAACCCGGCGTTCAACTGGTCGAGCATCGCCTGCGCCGCGCCGTCGAGCGGGTCGTCCATGTGCACCTCCGACCTCGTCGCCAAGGTCATGCGGGCCGATACTTCAGGAGGGTGATGCCCTCTTCAGGCAGATCGTAGAACACCGGCTCCACCCGCATCCCGATCCGGATGTCGCCAGGATCGACGTCCACCAGTTCGGTGCTGAATTTCGGTCCGGCATCCCACTGCACCACCGCGAGTAGCTGCGGCAGCGCGTCGGCCCACGGCGGGCCGGTGGGCCGGCGGGCGATCGTGAACGTGTACAGCGTTGCGGCACCGTCGATTTCGCGCCACTCCAAGTCGTCGGCCAGCGTGCCCGGGGCCAGCGTGCGCGGATAGAACACGTAGCGCTGTGACGACGGCGAGTACTGCACCAGGATCCGGTGCTGCGCCAGGCCGTCCCAGAACGGCTGGGAGACGGGCGTGGGCTCCGGGACGGGATAGCTCATGCTTAATCCCCCCGCATGAGCAGTGCGACCTGCTCGCTCATGATGCCGCCGTTGCCGGTCACGAACGCCGTGTGGCAGTCGGGCACCTGCGCGTCCCCCGCCCGGCCCATGATCTGGCGGGCGCCGTCGACCACGTGGTGCATGCCGCCGGCCATGCCGGCCTGGCCGAAGGACAGCTGGCCCCCGGCGGTGTTGAGGGGGAAGTCGCCGCGGTAGGTCAGGTCGTGCTCGCTGACCCACGACATGCCTTCGCCTTTCGTGCAGAATCCGGCGTCCTCGAGGCTCATCAGCACCGTGATGGTGTAGCAGTCATAGATCGACGCGACGTCGACATCGGAACGGTCTAGCCCGGCCATCGCGAACGCCCGGTCGGCGGCCCGCGCGATCGGGGTGGACAACAGGTCCTCGGCGTAGGTCGGCGTCTTGAAGGCGATGTGTTCGCCGAAGCCCCTGATCCACACCGGGCGGTTGCGGCCGCGGCGGGCGATATCGGCGTTGGCGATCAGCACTCCCACTCCCCCGTGCACGCGCATCACCGTCTCCAGCAGGTGGATCGGGTCGGCGATCATCGGGCTGTCCAGCACGTCGTTCACCGTGATCGGGGTGCCGTGAAACACCGCGCCGGGATGCGCGCACGCGTTCGTCCGTTGGTCGACGGCGATCTTGGCGACCGCGGCCGGGTCGTACCCGAATTCCGCCGCATAGCGCTGAGCGATCTGCGCGTAGGGCGCATTCTGGCCCACGTTGCCGTAGGGGATCTCGAACTCGGCCTGCGGGGAGCCGTAGTTGTTCGACGACGCCCCATACCAATTCGGGTCGGGTTTGGGTCGGCGCTCGGACTGGGGCACCGACGCCGATCCCGGTACGACGGCGAGCGCGGCTTCGCAGATGCCGAGTTCGACGGCCGCCGCCGCACGCCAGATCATTCCGGCGGCGGTGGCTCCGCCGAGGTCGACCCGCTCACCGAAATCCAATGCCAGACCCAGGTATTCGCACAGGGTGGCCGGCGCGAACATGGCCGACTCGGCGACGCCGTGGGTCAGCAGACCGTTGACGCGGCGGGGCTCGACCCCGGCGTCCTCGATGACCATCTTCGCGAGCACCGCGTACTGGTCGAGGGTGAACAGCGGAGCGCGGGTGGGACGGCGCTGCGCGGGCAACTCCCCGATGCCGACTATTGCCGCCTCGCCGCGCAGCCCGGTCACCGCCGGGCTCCCCGCATCGGCAGCTCGACGGTCGCCGTCCCCGGCATCAGGATCGTGTCCCCGCGGCGCCCGGCGATGACGAGGTCGACCAGCCCGGTTCCCGTGTCGGTCAGCCGTTTACCGGTGACCTCGCCGCCGAAGCTGAGCGACTCACCGGGATACGCGACCGCCCGGTTCTGCACCGAGAACGACACCAGCCGCCCGCGCCCGCCCATCCAGTCGCCGAGTGCGCGGGCCAGCAACGCCGCCTGCAGCGGGCCGTGAACCAGGACGTTGTCGTAGCCTTCGGTGTCGCGCGCCCACTCTTTGTCGTAGTGAATCCGGTGGCCGTTGTAGGTGGCGGCGGAAAAGAAGAACATCTGGGTTTCGTCGACGGTGACGGTCAGCGTCGGAGTGTGCTCGCCGACGACGATGTCGTCGTAGAAGACCTGTTTTTCGGCCAATGGAATTCCTAGGGTCGCGCGATCATCGACGTCGAGGCTTCGGCCAGCAGGTCGCGATGCTGGTTGTGGTACACCGTGTGCCAGGTGACGAGCACGAATGCGCCGGAGCGGCCCCGCTTTTCGACGATCGAGGAGATGGTTCGGACCATCTCGATATCGTCGCGGTGATACGCGGGCAGGTGGAACGTGAAGCTCTCCCCGCCGGCCATCCGCTTGGGGGCGCGCGGAAACGCCAAACTGCCGGAGACCGCGCCGGACGACCCATCGGGACGCAGCGAACCCAGCGGCGATACGCCGAGGATCGCGTACTGCAGGAACAGCGGGGGGCAGATGATGTCGCGATATCCATTGGCCCTGGCGTAATCCGGGTCGAAATACAGCGGGTTGTGGTCGCCGACCGCCGCCGCCCAGCGTTGCCAATCGCGCCGGTTCACCTCGCCGGTTGCCGACGCGGCGACGGTGCCGACGCGCGACGCCGATTCCGCGTCGATCAGACTGTCCTCGCTCAACGGCGCTCCCCTTCATCTGTCTCGTGGTGCAGGCTCTGTTCGAGCCAGCCGGCGGCGATGTCGGCTCCGCCGCCGAAAGTCGAAGCGAACCTTGCCCGCTCGCTCCACAGGTGCAGGTCGGTCTCGGTGACGTACCCCATGCCCCCGTGCAGCTGATGGGCATCCAAGGTGATCAGCCGCGCCGCGGTGGCGGCGTGCATGCGTGCGATGGCCGTCTGCCTGCTGGCGGCGCGGCCGCGTCCCAGCCAGAACACGGCCGCGTGCGCGGCCAATCGCGCGGCCGACACGGCGATGTGCATGTTGGCGATCAGATGCTGGGCGGCCTGGAACGACGCGATGGGCCGGCCGAATTGATGACGCAGCTTGGTGTAGTCGACGGTGCGGTCCAGCACCGCCTGGCCGACTCCGACCAGATCCAGCGATCCCAGCGCCACCGCGGTGTTCGCCAGCCGGCGCAGCGCCGGTGTGGTGACCTCGAACGCCACGTCGGCGGCGACGCCGTCGAAGCGCAGCGTGAAGGCGCGGAGGCCACCGGCCATGTCGAGCGGTTTCACGTCGGCACCGCGGATGTCGACGACGAAGGCCAGGGTGCGCCCGCCCGCCGCGGCCGACACCACGACAAGATCGGCGACGTCGGCATCGAGGACGTAGTCCGCGGTTCCGTCGAGCCGCCAGCCGTGTGCGGCCCGATCGGCGCGCAGCGCGGGGGCGACGAGCGCGGCGTCGCGCGCGTTCCAGAGCGCGGTGGTGGCCCGTGCGCTTCCGGACGCGAGCGACGGCAGCCAGCGGGCCTTGTCGTCCGGCGAGCCGAGCTGGTCGATGGCCAGCGCGGCCACAACGCTGCTGTGCACGGTCGTCGGGCACAGCGCGCGGCCGCCCTCGGTGTAGAAGACGGCGAGGTCGTCGAGGGAGCCGCCGGCCCCGCCGTACTCCTCGTCGATGGCCAGGCCGAAGACGCCCGCACCGGCCAGCGCCTTCCACAATGCCGGCGTGCGGCGGTCCGCCCCGGGTTCGTCGAGTGCGCGCACCAGCTCGATGGGGTTCTCGGCGGCAAGCACTGCGCGCAAGGCGGCCGCGAACTCGCGCTGTTCGGCGGTGGGGATCGTCTTCATCCGCGGCGTTCTGAATCAGCGCCCATAGGAGGGCATTCCGTGCCCGCGCTGGGCGATGATGTCGCGCAGCACCTCGTTGGTACCGCCGCCGAAGCGCATCAGCGGGGCGGCCCGGTAGAGCCGCTCGAATTTGCCCGCCAGCGGGGCCTGCTCGCCGCGGTGCGCCAGCAGGCCGTCGGGGCCGAGGAGGTCGAGCGCCAGGTCGGCGATGCGCTGGCGTAGCTCGCTGGTGAACACTTTTTCGACGCTGACCTCGACGGTGGGTATCACGCCCGAATCCAGGATCGACGCCGCCTCGTAGCCCATCAGAACGGCCACCGCGACGTCGGCCTCCGCCTGCGCCAGCCGCCGGCGAAGCGACGGATCGTCGGCGGGCACGGTCCCGTCGCGCCGCGGGCGGCGCGCCAGCTCGTGCAATTCCTCGACGGCGCGCCGGAGGTCTCCGGCGTTGGTCAGCGCCCCGCGTTCGAGATCGAGCGCGCCGGTGATGTAGGTCCAGCCGCGGTTGACGTCGCCGACCAGGTTGGTAACCGGCACCCGCACGTCATGGAATCGCACCTCGTTGGTGCGATAGCCCGACCATGCGTACAGCGGACGGATTTCGACGCCCGGGCTGTCGATCGGCACGATGATGACCGAGATGCCGCGATGCCGGGCGCCACTGGGATCGGTACGCACACAGAGCCATTCGTGCGTGGCGCGCTGGGCGCCGCTGTTCCAGATCTTGGTGCCGGTGATCACCCATTCTTCGCCGTCCCGGGTGGCGCTGGTCCGCAGGCTGGCCAGGTCGGTGCCCGCATCCGGCTCGGAATAGCCGACCGCGCAGATCATTTCGCCCTGCGCGATCAGGGGCAGCCAGTCGGTCTTGTTGCGCTCGGTGCCGTGCCGCATGATCATCGGCGCCACGGATGTCACCGTCAGGTCGGGACCGGGCACGCCCCAATACTCGAATTCGCTCATCAACAGATGCAGGTACGTGGCGCCGAGGCCCAGCCCGCCGTACTCGCGCGGCCAGTTCAGTCCGAACCAGCCCTTGGCCCCGATCTTGCGCCGAAACCGGGCCACCTCGCCGTCGGGGAATTCCAAGTCGTGCTCGGCGAGCTCGGCGCGCAACTCCGGGGTGACGTTGACTGCGAGAAATTCACGAACCTCGGTGAGCCAGGCGCGCTGCCCACTGTCGAGTTCGAAATCCATTCCGGCGCCTGTGCCTTTCCGCATGCTTTCACCGAGCGTCGTCAGCGTAACGCCACGGCGAGATGGTGCCGGCAATTTCGGGCCGCGTCATGCTCGAGCGCCGTTCGGACTGTAAACACGCTGTCAAACTCCCGTTAATACGCGTCGACCCTCTCGCGGTCATCCGGACCGGCTGCGAAGATTGACGGATCGGCCGGTCGACGGGGACCAGGCATCCTGCCGAGCCCCAGGAGAAGTCATGCCCACTGTTGAGATGCGTCTCCGCGAAGATCTGCGCAATTACGCCGTCGAATTGCGGCAGCTGGCGTACACGCTGCCGCTGGGCGTGGGCGAGCACGACCCGCTGCAACTGTCCGACCGGATGCGTGCCGCGGCCGAACAGATGGTCCGCAAGGGCGCCTGAACGGGCCTCAGCCGCCGCGCAGGCGGATCTTGAAGCGCACGAAGCCCAGGTAGACGGCGCTGATGACGAACAGCATCCCGACGTCGAACCACCACGTCGCCGCGGTGTGCTTCCAGTGCGAGTCCTTCGGGGTGAGCGGCCCGGGCACCAGCTTGGTCAGGTCGGCGGTCGAGGCCGACGCCGCGAATCCCCACCGCGCCGGGGTAGCCCAGGACATCTGGTCGAGCCCGACGCGCGCGGTGACCGGAATCATTCCACCGGAGAACACCAGCTGCGACATGACGGCGACCACCAGCAGCGGCATGATCTGCTCGTTGGACTTGGCGACGGCCGACAGCGCCAGCCCCAGCATGGCCGACGCCACGCACGTCAGCGCGACGTCGGCGAACAGCTCCAGAGCCGGCTTGCCCAGCGCCACGGCGCCCTGAGTCGGGGCGCCCTTGCCGAGCACCGCGATGACGCTCACGATCGCCGACTGCACGATCGCGAACACCGTGTACACGCAGACCTTGGCCAACAGGTAGGCCGACGTAGACAATCCGACCGCCTGTTCCCGCAGGAAGATCGCGCGCTCACCGATGAGGTCGCGGATGGTCAGGGCGGTCCCCATGAACACCGCGCCGACGTTGAGCAGCACCAGGATCTGCCCGGGCTCGTTGGGCGCGGCGCCGAGCGGGTTCGGAATCCCGAAGCCGACATCGCCGGGCACCGACATGGACAACGACCCCATGATGAACGGCAGCAGCGCGAGGAACAGGAAGTAGCCGCGGTCCGAAATGATCAGCCGCATCTGGCGTCTGGCGATCGTGGAGAACTGCCGGACCAGGCTGGTGTGCGCGGGATCGCCCAGCTCGGCCGGTTTCTCGGCGGGCGGCGGAGCGGGCGGCGGGCCCGTTCGGGCCAGGTAGCGCGCCCGGGACCCGTCGGGATCGCTGGCGACGGTGCTGAAGATGTCGGCCCAGTTGGTGGTGCCCATTGCGGGACCGATCTGGCCGGGCGGCCCACAGAACGCCGTCTTGCCGCCGGGGGCCAGCAGTAGCACCTGGTCGCAGACGTCCAGGTAGGTCAGCGAGTGGGTGACCACCAGCACCACCCGGCCGGCGTCGGCCAGCTGCCGCAGCATGGTCATCACCTGGCGGTCCAGCGCCGGATCCAGGCCTGAGGTCGGCTCGTCGAGGATCAGCAGCGACGGCCCGGTGAGCAGCTCGAGCGCCACCGACGCGCGCTTGCGCTGGCCGCCGGACAGCTTGTCCACCCGGGTGTGCAGGTGCTGGGTCATCTCGAGTTCTTCGAGCACCCGCGCCACCACCTGGGCGCGGTCATCTTTCGTGGTGTCCGGCGGCAACCGCAGCTCCGCGGCGTACATCAGCGCCTGCTGCACGGTCAACTGTCCGTGCACCACGTCGTCCTGCGGCACCATCCCGATCCGGCTGCGCAAGGAGGCGTACTCGGCATGGATGTTGTGGCCCTCGAACGACACGGTCCCCGTCGTCGGGTGCGTGTACCCGGCGACCAAACGGGCGAAGGTCGACTTGCCCGCGCCGGACGGCCCGATGACGGCCGTCAGCGTGCCGGGCAGGGCGGTCAACGAGATGTTGTCGAGCAGCGTTTTGTTGTTCTCGATCGTCCAGGTCACCCCCCGCACATCGAGGCCGCCGCTGCGCGTCGCGGTCGCGGTCTGGTCGCGGCGGGCCAGGTTGCCGCCGTGGAAGACCAGGTCGATGTTGCCGATGGTGACCACGTCGCCGTCGTGCAGCACGGCCGAATCGACCCGGACGCCGTTGACGAAGGTGCCGTTGATGCTGCGGTTGTCGTGGATCTCGGTGCCGGTGGGCGTCGGAATCAGGGTCGCGTGGTGCCGCGATGCGAGCACTTCGGGGATGACGATGTCGTTGTCGTTGGCGCGCCCGATCTTGATCGCGCCCGGCACATCCGGGCCGGCCTTGCCCGGCCGCAGAATCTTCATCATCGACGTCGCGATGACCGACGCGTCACCGCCGGCGCGTCCCGTCTGGGGCGCCGCCGGCGCCGCGCTGGTCGGCGGCGCCGCGTGCGCCGAGGGCGACCGGTAAATCTGGGGGGCGGGTTGGGGTCCGCTCGGTGGGGGGCTCGGCGGACCGCTGGTCGCGGGCCGCGGCGGCGGCTCGGACGAATAGCTCGGCGTGGCTGCGCCGGCCGGCTGACTCGGCTGCGCCGTGGTGGGCGGATGGACGGGGTGCCGGAACGAGGCGGACGCCGGCTGCTGCGGCTGGCCGGGGTGCTGCGTGGCCCCTGGCAGACTCTGGGGCGCCCGTGCCCGCGGTACGGCGGGGTCGCTGACGATCGGTATCGACGTCGTCAGCGGGGGCCGCCCGGCCGAGCCCTGGTGGCGGCCGACCTCGAAGGTGAGCGCCGGGCCGTCCGGATTGCCGACGTTGACCCGCAGCCCATCCTGGATGTCGACGGCCGGGACGCGGCGGCTGTGGACGTAGAGGCCGTTGAGGCTGCCATTGTCGACGGCGATCCATCGGCCCTGGTCATACCGCACGATCAGGTGGGTGCGGGAGATCAGCGGATGGGCGACTCGCAGGTCGGCGCGAAGGTCACGCCCGATCACCACATCGTTGCCCGGCGCGAAGGTGCGTTCGGATCCCTCGTAGCGCACGGTCAGCGCAGGCGGGGCTGGTGAAGTCATCAGGACCAACTGTAACGGCAGCGGCGCGGCTCATGCGCGGGGTTGTTCGTCGGGCACTGTTGCCCCCAACCGCATCGCCGCGGGAAGCGCCTGCGGTGCAGTTACTTTCGACGCCTTCAACCGGCCACCGCGGCATTGCGCAGGCTGCGCAAGCTGAGGGCCTTGGCGCGAGCGCCGGTGACGTCCTTGACGAAGTCCCCCAGGTATTTGATCGCCCGCCTGCCCTCGGGCAAGATGTCGGCCGCTATCGGGAAGTCGTGGATCTGGCCGTCCCACAGGTGCAGATCGCAGTGGATCCCGCTGGCTTCCAAGCGCTTCGCCATCAGCTCGGCATCGGCGAGCAGCAACTCGTCCGAGCTGGCGTGGATCATCACCGGCGGTAACGAGGACAGATCGGCGTCCACCGGGGAGGCAACCGTGGAGTCGCCCCGGCCTTCCACCACCTGTGCGCTATCGAGGAATTGGGCGAACCGCGAGAAGGCCCGGCGGGTGAACATCGAGCACTTTCGCGCGTTGCGGTGCTTGAGTTTTCGCACCGGATCGGTGTCGGTGAACGGCGAGACGGTCGCGACTCCGGCCGGTTCCACGATTCCCTCCTGGATCGCCAGGAGCGTGGTCATGAACGCCAGGTATCCGCCCGCGGAGTCGCCGCCCACGACTATCTGGTCGCCGTCGAAGCCGTGATCCAGCAGCCAGCGCAGGCCGCTGATGCCGTCGTCGATGGCGTCGGTGATGTGATGCGCGGGCAGCTTGCGGTAAGCGACGGTGAGCACGGCGGCGTCGGCCGCCTGCGACAAGCGGGTCACCATCGAGCGGTGGGTGTTGAGGCCGCAGGTCAAAAACGCGCCACCGTGTAGATACAGGATTGCCCGCTCCCCCGACACGCCGGGAGCGCGAACCCATTCGGCGGCGCAATGGTCCAACCGCACCCGCTCGATCCTCGCTTTTGACCCGAATTGTGGGACCAGACCCGCGACTCCGTCCACGTACTCGAACGGCCAGTGCAGGTTCGGCGTCATGGCCCACGCGCGGACGGTGTTCTTCACGATGAGCCGACTGGCCAGCCCAACGGCAACCGACTGCGGACTATGACGGTGATGGACGCGCCGCGTCATCGCCACACTCGGCAGAATATGTGTCGGTTCGGCCGTGCTCGCCATTGATGTCAACCTCCTAAGTGGGGGGCGGATACCCGCCATCGTTGGTGGTTAACTGCAAATTAACGCGCGAGAAATGTTGTGTAGATCACTGTTTGCTGGCTGCAGAGACGGGTATCACCCGTTCATCTCTCTCGGGGCTTCCGCGCGGGTCTGCGCGGACCGGATCGGCTGTTGTTGAGGTCCCCGAATGGCCTATATATGAGCGATGGCACACGCTAAACCCGCGGAACCGCTGCTGACCGACCGGGTGGCGGTCGTCACGGGCGGCGCTGGGGGCATCGGCGCGGCGACCGCGGAGTTGTTCGCCCAACATGGTGCCGATGTGGTGATCGCCGACGTCGACGCCGACCTCGCCCGCGCGACGGCCGCCTCGATCACCGAATCCGGCGGGTCGGCTTCAGCCGTGGTCACCGACGTCCGAGACCCCGGCCAGGTCGCCCGCTTGGCCCGCACCGTGCTCGACCGGTCTGGCCGGGTCGACGTACTGGTCAACAACGTGGGCCATTGGCTGCGCCATCCCGGAAATTTCGTCGACACCGACCCGCAGCTGTGGGACGAGCTGTACCGGATCAACCTGCACCACGTCTTCCTGCTGACGCATGCGTTTCTGCCGGCTATGGTCGAGCGGCGCACGGGTGCGATCGTGAACGTCTCGTCGGTCGAGGGGCTGCGGGGCTACCCGGAGGACCCGGTGTATGCCGCCTTCAAATCCGCCGTCAACGCGTTCACTCGCAGCCTCGCGGTTCAAGTGGGCAACGACGGCGTGCGGGTCAACGCCATCGCGCCCGACGTCACCGAATCCCTGCAAGTGCCGTATTCGCAATGGCTTTCGGCCGACGAACAGACGCAATGGCCGCAATGGGTCCCTGTCGGGCGGATGGGCCTGCCCGAGGATCAGGCCAGGGTCATCCTGTTCTTGGCTTCGGATCTCTCGGGCTTCGTCACCGGCCACGTCATCCCCACCGACGGCGGTACCGGGGCTGCCGGCGGATGGTTCCGGTCCACGCGCCGGCCGGACCGCCAGTGGACAAATCGGCCCATTGCCCCCTGATCGGGGGTCCACCGGCTCAGGTGGTCGGCGCCGGCCGGAATCGGGCTTGATCGTCGATGATCGTGACCGGGATGCCGTTGAGCACACCGTTGCCGGACGGCTCGTCGACGAACGTCGGCGGGGACAGCACATTGGTGTTCGCACCGGGCGAGTCGTTGGCGACCGAGATGCGGGTGCCCGGCTTTCCGTGCCCCCAGCCATGCGGCATCGACACCACACCGGGCTTGATGGAGTCGGTGATTTCGACCGGCACCTTGATCTCGCCTGCCTCGGATTTCACGGTCACGATCTCGTTGTCGGTGACGCCGCACCGGGCCGCGTCGTCGGGGTGAATCAGCAACGTGCACCGGTCTTTCCCCCTCATCAGCGCGGGCACGTTGTGCAGCCAGCTGTTGTTGGATCGCAGGTGCCGCCGGCTCACGAGGACGAGCGGCTCGGCGGGGCGATCCATGCGCGCGGCGAGCCGCGGCAGGTCGTCGAGCAGATACTGCGGGGCGAGCCGGATCTTCTTGTCGGGCGTGCCAAGCAGGTCGGGCAGTTGCGGCACCATCGGCCCGAAGTCGATGCCGTTCGGGTTGGCCTTGAGCAGGTCCAGGGTGAGCCCACCCGGGTTCTTGCCGTACTGGTCGCCGAAGGGCCCGGTGCGCAATGTGAGGTCGAGCATTCGTTCCGGGCCGCCGCGCTCGTACAGCTTGCGGATCTGTTCCCCGTCGAGCCCTCTGGTGAAGGCCAGATAATCGAAGAAGCCGTCGTCGATCGCGGCGACATCGACGTCTTCGGCGGGGGTTCCGGTGCACAGGCCCGTCAGCCGGATCAGGATCTCCCATTCGTGCGGGCGATCGCCCGGATCGAATACCGGCGCAGAATAATTCGCGATGCTGCGGATGGCGAAGAGCAGGATCAGGTCGTCGTGGTGCGGCTGCTCGAGCGGGGACAGGCCGGGCAGGATCACGTCGGCGTGCCGCGTCGTCTCGTTGAGCCAAAGGTCAACGGAGATCATCGCTTCCAGCATCGGCAGTACTTCGTCGAGCTTGTCCCCGGCGGGGGTGGACAGCACCGGATTTCCCGCGACCGTGATCAGTGCCTTGAGCTGCCCATCACCCGGTGTGGCGATCTCCTCGGCCATGCACGACACCGGGGCCTGGCCGAGCACCTCCTTGGCGCCGCGGACCCGAGTGTGCCAACGACCGAATTCCGGCGCACCGCCCTCGAGTCCGGGCAGCGGTTCGGTGGTGATCGACCATGCCGCCGGTTTGGGGAACATCGCCCCGCCGGGGGTGTCGAAATGCCCGATGAGGATGTTGACGACGTCGACCAGCCAGCTGGCCAGACTGCCGAACTCCTGGTTGCACAGGCCGATTCGGCCGTATACCACCGATTTCTCGGTGCCGGCCAGCTCGCGGGCCAGCCGGCGAATGCGGTCCTCGTCGATGCCCGTGACGGCGCTGACCCGTTCGGGTGGCCAGTCCGCGACGGCGCGCCGCATGGTGTCGACACCGTCGACGTGCGGGCCAGGGTTGACGAGGTCTTCGTCGAACAGGGTGTGTGCGACGGCCAGCAACAGGGCCGCGTCGGTTCCCGGCACGATGGGAAGCCACTCGTCGGCGCGCGCGGCGGTCAGGGTTCGCACCGGGTCGATCACGATCACCTTGCCGCGGTTGCGAATCCCGTCGATCAGGTTCATGACGTTGGGCGCGGCCAACAACGAACCTTGTGACGCGGCCGGGTTGGCGCCCATGATCACCAGCAGGTCGGTGCGTTCGATGTCGGGGACCGGGAAGTTCCACCACCGCCCGTACATCAGATGCGAGGACAGGTTCTTCGGCCATTGGTCGACCGTGCCCGGCGAATACGTGACCGGCATGCCGGACATGCCCATCAGCACGCCCGCGTAGCGGGCCAGCGAGAACGAATGCGCCAGCGGGTTTCCGGTGTAGGCGGTGACCGCCTTGATGCCGTATTTCTCGATCACCGGGGTCAACAGCTCGGTGCAGCGGCGAAACGCCGCGTCCCAGCTGACTTCCCGCCACTTGCCGTCGACCTTGATCATCGGCTGGCGGATGCGGTCCGGATCGTCGTGCAGCGCCGCAAGCGAGGTGCCTTTGGGGCATAGATGTCCGCGGCTCCACACGTCGTCGCGGTTGCCGCGAATGCTGGTGACTTTTCCGTTTTCGGGGCCACCCTCGACGTGAATTGCCAAGCCGCACATGGCTTCACACAACGGACACGTGCGCAGGTGCGTACCGTCTTCGCCCGGTCTCATCCACCCACTGTATTCCGCTACCGCTGGTAGCGGAAGTGTTGAACAGATTCTTGCTCAGCCGGCCAAGGGCCCGCCGCCGCCGGCCTCCGAGACAGATTTGAATTTGGCCAGTCGACTGTACATGCGTGCTGCGCCCGCCCTAACGTCAAAGCACCAGCACGTAACCCGGAAGGAATCGGCTAGTTGAGCACCGACCATCAGCAGCCCGCGGGCATCGAATACCTGCGTGGTGAGCTGCTCGATCGCGTTGACGCGCAGCCCTGGGAAGACTGGTCGCCGGCGTTGCTGCGTGCCCTGATTGCCGTCTTCGACCTGAACGGGGTCACGCCCACGGCCCGGTACGGTTTCCGGCCCCACATCGTCAGGTAACGCGACCGCGAAAGGCCAACTGCCGGCGCGATTCTCGAGAGCGGACGTCGGCAAGGCACTGGCGCTATTAGGCTCCGTCATACCCAGGCGAGGAGTCGTGACGGTGGAGATGTGGGAATTGATCGCCCGCGAGCGGATCCGGGACACCCTGGCGCGCTACAACTGGTCGGGTGACGCCGGACGACTCGACGGCCTGGCGGGCACTTTCTGTACGGACGGCATCCTCGAAATACGTGGTTTCGAACCGCTGCGCGGGCGTCGGGAGATCGCGGCTTTCTTGAGCGGCGTCACCGGAAAGATCGCCGTAGCAGCCGACGTGAACCCCCTTGTGCGGCATAACGTCACGAACGTGTTGTTTGTCGAGGTGGCGCCCGGGCGGGCCCGGGTCGATTCCTATTTCACCGTGGTCACCCACATCGGGCTCGACCACTACGGCCGTTACCGCGACATCCTGGTACCCGAGGATGAAGCCTGGCTGATCAAGCACCGCAAGGTTTCGACAGACTGGGCGGCACCGGACTCGGCGATGGCCCGCGGGAATCCCGGAACGAGGCGATGACGGCGAGCGCCCCGGCGCTCCGCGGCCGCGGGGCGGCGATCTTGGCGATGCACCGGCGGAATGTTTGCCGAAACGGCCCGAACGGCTACAGATAAGAGTCACACCAAAGATTGCGGTCGCCCTGATGGCGTGTCCCCGCGGCAGCTCCGGGGTGACCGCCGGTCACGTGACCAGCGGTCATGGCCGCGCAATAGAGACGAGCAATATGCAACGACTTAGTGGATTAGACGCGTTCTTCTTATATCTGGAATCGCCGACGCAACCTTTGAATGTTTGCTGCGTCCTGGAGATGGACCCGACTACGATGCCGGGGGGCTACACGTTCGAACGCTTCCAGAAGGCGCTGTCGGTGTGGCTGGACGCGGTGCCCGAATTCCGCCTCAAGCTGGCCGACAACCAATTGAACTTCGATCATCCGGTGTGGGTGGACGACGATCGTTTCGACCTGTCTCGCCACCTGCACCGCGTCGCCCTGCCCTCGCCCGGAGGGCCCAAAGAATTAGCGGACATCTGCGGCCACGTCGCCGGGCTTTCGCTTGATCGGGATCGTCCGCTGTGGGAGATGTGGGTGATAGAGGGCCTGCACGGTAGCGACGCGCTGGCCGTCGTCCTCAAGATCCACCACGCGGTGGTCGACGGCGTGGGTGGAGCCAACCTGCTGGCGCAGTTGTGCAGCGCCACGCCCGACGCCGCCCCACCGAAACCGGCCGAGCGCATGGGCGTGGCGAATCCGCTGCTGATCGCCGCCACCGGGCTGATCGGCGCGGCACTGCGGCCCTGGCGTCTGGCCAGAGTCGTGCCGTCGACGGCGCTGACCCTGGCGCAAACCGTGTTGCGTGCGCGCGGCGGTGGGCAGACGATGGCGGCACCGTTCGCCGCACCCCAGACGGCGTTCAACGGCACGTTCACCCGGCGCCGCAACATCGCCCTGACCAGCGTGGACCTCGAGGACGTGAAGACCGTCAAGCGCCGGTTCGGGGTGACGGTCAACGACGTCGTGACGGCGATGTGCGCGGGGGCGCTGCGGCAGTATCTGCAGGACCGCGACGCGCTGTCGGAGCTCCCCCTGGTCGCCAGCGTGCCCGTGTCCGTCCGCGACCAATCGACCCGGGCGGGCCGCAACCAGATGACCTGGATGCTCTGCCGGCTCGAAACCCACATCGAAGACCCCGTTGAACGGTTGGCGAGCATTGCCGCCGGGAACGCGGCGGCCAAGGACCACTCCGCGGCGCTGGGCCCGACCCTGCTGCACGACTGGACGCAAGTGGCCGGCCAGGCCATGTTCGGCGCGGCCAGGAAGCTGCTACCGCGCCTGCCTCTGCCCGACAAGCCGCCACACAGTCTGGTGCTGTCCAACGTCCCCGGCCCACAAGAACAGCTCTACTTCCTGGGGTGCCGGCTCGACGCGATGTATCCGCTCGGCCCGATCATTGCCGGCGCCGCGCTCAACATCACCGTGATGTCGCTCAACGGCCGGCTTGGCGTCGGCATCATCTCCTGCCCCGATCTCGTACCCGACCTGTGGGACCTCGCCGACGCTTTCCCCGCCGCACTCAAAGAGCTGTTGAATTGCGGCGAGCGCGCCCACGATCCGCGCTAGGCGGCCCAGTCAGCGGAACCCGGTCCGCCGTCGCGGCCGCGGCATGGCAGGGTGACATCCGTGGCAGACACTTCTGAATCGACGATGATCACGGCGCAGGATCTGCGTGAAATCAGTACGGAAAAGGGCGCTTTGCGCTACCACGACAGCGGCGGGCCGGCGTCCGCTCCGGTGCTGCTTTTCCTGCACGGATCCGGTCCCGGTGTCACGGGCTGGCGCAACTTCCGCGGCGTGCTGCCCGCCTTCGGCGCCCACTATCGATGCCTGATCCTGGAATTCCCCGGTTTCGGCGTGAGCGACGACTTCGGCGGCCATCCGATGGTCACCGCGTTCGGCACGGTGACGCCCTTCCTCGACGCGCTGGGCGTCGAGAAGGTGCATATCGTCGGCAACTCGATGGGCGGCGGCGTCGGGATCAACTTCGCGACCCATAATCCGGCGCGCGTCGATCGGTTGGTGACCATCGGCGGCATCGGCACCAACATCTTCAGTCCCAGTCCCAGCGAAGGCATTCGGCTGCTGCAGGAGTTCGTCGAGGACCCCACGCGGCAACGCCTGGTCGACTGGCTCAAGTCGATGGTCTACGACCAGGCCCTGGTCACCGAACAGCTGATCGAGGAACGCTGGCAGCTGGCCACCGATCCCGAAACCCTGGCCGCGGCGCGGCGCATGTACGGCAAGGCGGCGTTCGCCGGCATGAACGCCGCGATGAACGCCTCCGACCGGCCACTGCCGTGGGCCACCATGCACAAGCTCACCGCTCCCACCCTGCTGACGTGGGGCCGCGACGACAGGGTGAGTCCGCCGGACATGGCGCTGATCCCGATGCGCACCATCCCCAACGCGGAACTGCACGTCTTCCCCAACTCGGGGCACTGGGCGATGATCGAGGCCAAGGACGCGTTCGAAAGCACCGTGCTGGCGTTCCTATCGCGCAGCTAACCGGCGGCGATCGCGAGCGCGGCGCTCCTCTATCGCTGCGTGGCCCCGGCGTCGACGGGCAGGACGATCGCGGTGATGTAGCGCGCCTCGTCGGAGGCCAGGAACAGCGCCGCGTTGGCCACGTCCTCCGCGTCCACCCACGGCACCGCGAGCATGTTCATCGAGCGCGCGGCTTCGGCGAATTCCTCGCGCGTGGGCGGGCGGTCCAGGTCGGGCCGGAATGCGCTACTGACGAGGTCATTCTGGATCATCGGTGTGTCGACGTTGGTCGGGTTGACGCAGTTGACCCGAACGCCATGCGGTGCAAGCTCATTCGCCAGCGAGCGCATCAAGCCGATCACGCCGTGCTTGGCGGCGGTGTAATGCGCGACGCCGACCAGACCGCGCAGCCCCGCGATCGAACTCGTCAGGATCATCGACCCCGCCCCGCGCGCGATCAGGTGTGGGGCCGTGGCGCGGCAGGTATGCCACACGCCGGTGAGGTTGACGTCGAGCATGGTGCGCCAGGCGTTCTCGTCGAGGTCGACCGCCATGCCGCGCGACGTGATTCCCGCGGTCGCACAGACCACGTTCAGGCCGCCGAACCGCTGGACGCCGCGATCGGTGGCCGCCTGCAGACCGGAAAGGTCACGCACGTCGACGATTTCGGCGTGCACCCGCCCGCCCGCCTCGCTCACCAGCGACGCGGTGGTGTCGAGGTCGGCCGGGGTGCTGGGTGGGATGGTCACCGTGTCGACCGGGCCGCACACGTCGAGCGCGACAATGTCCGCGCCCTCCCGCGCGAACCGCACCGCTTGCGCGCGACCGATCCCGCGGGCCGCACCGGTGATCAGGGCGACCTTGTTGTGGAGCCGTCCGGTCATGTCGTCTTCTGCGTCAGACCGGCGTCGACGACGAGCTGGGTGCCGGTGATGTAGCGGGCCGCATCCGAGGCCAGAAACAGCACGGCATTGGCGATGTCGACGGGCTCGACCCAGGGAACCGGAAGCAGGTTCCGTGCCTGCAGGACCTCGGCCGCGTCGGCAGCTGTCGGGTTGTCCAGGTCCGGTCGCAGGCGCCGAAAAGTGGCCTCGTTCAGCACCATCGGGGTGGCGACCGCGCCGGGATGCACGGTGTTGACCCGGATGCCGCGCGGCCCTAGCTCGTTGGCCAGCGTGCGGGCCAAACCGACCACCGCGTGCTTGCTGGCGGTGTAGTGGGCGGTATTCGCCGTACCACGAATGCCGCTGGTGGAGCTGATGATGACAACGGAGCCACCGTCGGCACCCATGTGCGGCACGCTCGCCCGGATCGTATGCCAGACGCCGGTGAGGTTGATGTCGAGCGTTCGCTGCCAGACCTGTGGGTCGAGTTCCCAGGATGGCGCGCCGGGCAGGTGGACTCCGGCGTTCGCGACCACGATGTCGAGGCGGCCCAACTCGGCTACGCCGGTGTCGATGGCGGCGGTCACCGCCGCGAGGTCGCTGACGTCGGCCAAGCCGGTCACACACCGTCGACCGCGGTCCTCGACTCCCCTTGCGGTGTCGCGCAACTCGTCGGCAGCGGTGTCGGCGTCGAGAGCGATCACGTCGGCGCCTTCGTCGGCGAAGCGCTGACAGTGCACCCGCCCGGTGCCTTTGGCGGCGCCGGTGACCACGACGACCTTGTCGAGTGATCCCGTCATCGTTCGATCAAATCGAAGCCGCGGTAGCCTGCGCCGGCGACCTCGGCGCAGATGTCGTTGTAGGTGGCGAACCCCCCGACGAACAACATGAAGCCCCTTGGTTTTCCGGGCACGTTCGCCCCCATGTACCAGGAGTTCGCCTTGGTGAACAGCGTCGCCTCGGCCCGGCGGGCGCATTCGGCACCCCAGCCGTCCACGCTGTCGACGGTGGCTTCCAGCGCGGCGTAACCGTGTTGGTCGAGGTAGGCGATGGCTTCCGCGATCCAGTTCACCTGAGCCTCCGCGTGCAGCACCATGTTCGCCAGCACCGCGGGCGCTCCCGGGCCCGAGATCAAGAACAGGTTGGGAAAACCGTCGACGCCCAATCCCAGATAGGTGCGCGGTCCGTGCGCCCAGTCCTGGTGCAGCGTCGTGTCGCCGCGTCCCACGATGTCGATGCTGTCCAGCGCCCCGGTCATCGCATCGAAACCGGTTGCCAGCACGATCATGTCGAGGTCGTAGTGCGCCTCGTCTGTGTTGATGCCCGCGGCATCGATCGAGTCGATCGGTGTGTTGCGGACACTGATAAGCGACACGTTGGGCCGGTTGAACGTCTGAAAGTAGTTGCTGTCGGTGCAGATTCGCTTGGTTCCGATCGGATGGTCGGTGGGGATCAGCAGGTCGGCGACGGCCGGATCGTCGATGACGGCCCGGACCTTCTCCTCGTAGAACCTGCGGGCCTCGTCGTTGGCCTCCAGGTCGGTCATCTGGTCGGGGAACGTCTTGGAGAACAGCACACCGCCGAGCTGCCAACGCTTTTCGAACGCCGCGCGACGCTCGTCGGCGCTGAATTGCATCGTCGGCTTCGGGGCGGTGAGGTGCGGTGAACCCCCGCCGCTGCGCCACGACAACGCGCGCCGCTGCGCATAACCGGCCTTGATCTCGTCGAGCTCGTCGGCGGTCAAGGGCTTGTTGCCCGCCGGGACGCTGTAGTTGGGGGTGCGCTGGAAGACGTACAGGTGCGCCGCCTGCTCGGCGATGATCGGAATCGATTGAATGCCCGAGGATCCGGTGCCGACGACTGCGACCCGCTTGCCGGTGAAGTCGACGGGCTCGCGTGGCCAGTGCGCGGTGTGGTGGATCTCGCCCGCAAAAGTATCCAACCCGGGGAAATTCGGCGTTATAGCGGCGGACAGGGGCCCCGTAGCCATCAGACAGAATCGTGCCGAGAGCACAAGCCCGGTGTCGGTGGTGACCGTCCAGCGCAGTGTCGACTCGTCCAGCACGGCGGAGAGCACGCGGGTGTCGAATGCGATGTCGCGGCACAGGTCGAGTTTGTCGGCGACCCACTTCAAGTATTCGAGGATCTCGGATTGGGTCGCGTACTTCTCCGTCCAGCGCCACTCTTGCTGGAGTTCCTCGGAGAACGAGTAGCAGTAGTCGACGCTCTCGACGTCGCAGCGCGCGCCGGGATACCGGTTGTAGTACCAGGTGCCACCCAGCTCGGGCGCCGCCTCCAGCACCCGGACCGAGAGGCCTTGGCTGCGCATTTTGTGCAAGGCGTACAGGCCGGCGAACCCCGCGCCGACCACGACGACATCGAGGGACTGTTGCCCGGCATCGTTCACAAGCAGTCACCGTAGGGCCTGACGCGCGGCGGACCGTTGCCCTTCCCGGTCACCGGACGGTTCGCAGGAGATTTCCCGGCCACCGGCCGGCCGGAGCCTATGTTCACGTCGGATTCTTCAATGCCGGGTGTCCGCTCATCGGGATTTCCTTTGGGACGGCGCGGGACTGCGGTAGACCATTACTAGGCCCACACACGTTAGGGCCATGACACTTAAGGACAACGATATGAGCGACCGGGTACTCGATCAGGTTGTGGCCATGGCCGACCAGTTGCGCGACCAAGCCGCGGAAGCCGAGCGCATCGGCCGGCTCACCGACGACACCGTCAAGATGATGAAGGGCGCCGGCCTGATCCGGCTGCTGCAGACCAAGCAATACCAGGGCTTCGAGGTCCACCCGCGTGAGTTCGCCGAGACGACGATGGCCACCGCGGCACTGGATCCGGCGGCCGGCTGGATCGTCGGCGTCGTCGGCGTGCACCCTTACCAGTTGGCTTACGCCGACCCCAAGGTTGCCGCCGAAATCTGGGCCGACGACGTCGACACCTGGATGGCGTCGCCGTATGCGCCGCAGGGTGTGGCCAAACCCGTCGACGGCGGGTATCTGTTCAACGGCCGCTGGCAGTTCAGTTCGGGCACCGACCACTGCGACTGGATCATCCTGGGCGCCATGCTCGGCGACGAGAAGGGCATCCCGTTGATGCCGCCGCAGATGCTGCACATGATCCTGCCGCGCAAGGACTACGAGATCGTCGACGACTCGTGGAATGTGGTGGGGCTGCGTGGAACCGGCTCCAAGGACGTCATCGTCAAGGACGCGTTCGTGCCCAGCTACCGGACCATGGAAGCGACCAAGGTGATGGACGGCACCGCCCAGCGCGAGGCCGGCATGACCGAGCCGCTGTACCTGATGCCGTGGTCGACGATGTTCCCGCTGGGCATCTCCGCGGCGACCATCGGCATCGCCGAAGGGGCGCTGGCCGCGCATCTGGACTATCAGCGTGAGCGCGTCGGCGCCACCGGGACCGCGATCAAGGACGACCCCTACGTCATGCACGCGATCGGCGAGGCGGCCGCCGACATCAACGCGGCGCGCCAGGAGCTGCTGGCCAATGCCGACCGCATCTACGACATGGTCGCGGCCGGCAAGGAGGTGTCGTTCGCCGACCGGGCGGCCGGGCGCCGAACGCAGGTGCGCGCGGTGTGGCGTGCGGTGTCCGCGGTCGACGAGATCTTCGCCCGCTCGGGCGGTAATGCCGCGCGCATGGACAAACCGCTGCAACGCTATTGGCGTGATGTGCACGTCGGGCAGATGCATGCCATCCATGTCCCCGGCACCACGTATCACGCGTCGGCGCTGAGTTCGATCGGCATCGATCCGCCCGAGGGCCCGCTGCGGGCCCTGATCTGAGCAGGAGACCCATTCGTGAGTGACCTGAAAAGCCTGGGCTACATCACCATTTCGACCAACGACATCGACCGCTGGCGGCAGTTCGCCTTCGGGGTGCTCGGTTTCGCGGAGGGCAAGGGGCCCGATCCGTCGGCGCTGTATCTGCGGATGGACGAGCGGGCGGCCCGGCTCATCGTGGTGCCCGGTGAGACCGACCGGGTGCTGACCGTCGGCTGGGAAGTGCGCGACCACCCGGCGCTGCTGCGCGTGCAGGCAGCCCTCGACGGCGCCGGTGTGGCGTACAAACAGTTGTCCGCCGACGATGCCGAGGCGCGCCGCGTCGAAGAGGTGATCACCTTCGAGGACCCCGCCGGCACCACGCTGGAGGTGTTCCACGGCGCGGTGCTCGACCACAGCCCGGTCGTCACGCCGTTCGGCGCAAGATTCGTCACCGGCGACCAGGGCATGGGCCACGTGGTGGTGCCGGCCACCGACGCAGGCGGCCTGTTCGACTTCTACACCGAGGTCCTCGGGTTTCGCGCCCGTGGTGCGTTCCGGGTGCCGCTGCCCAAAGAGTTCGGCCCGGTGCGGGTCAGGTTCCTGGGCATCAACGAGCGCCACCACAGCCTGGCGATCGTCCCGGCCGCACACCAGCGCGACCCGCGCCTGGTCCACATCATGGTGGAGGTCGACACCCTGGACGCGGTGGGGCAGGCGCTCGACCGGGTCAACGCCGAGGGATTCCAGCTGTCGTCCACCCTCGGGCGCCACACCAACGACAAGATGGTGTCGTTCTACGTCCGTGCACCCGGTGACTGGGATATCGAATTCGGCACCGACGGCATGCGGGTCAACGAAACCTATTACACCGCAGAGGAAATCACCGCCGACAGCTACTGGGGCCACCAGTGGGTCGGCGAAATGCCGGCAGCGATGCGGATGTGACCGAATCGGACGTGACGCCGGTCCCCGCGTCATCGATCACCTCGTGGGATGACGAGGCCGACGTCGTCATCGCCGGGTACGGCATCGCCGGGGCGGCGGCGGCCGTCGAGGCGGCCCGGTCCGGCGCCGACGTCTTGGTGCTGGAGCGCACCGGCTCCTGGGGCGGCGCCGCATCGATGGCCGGCGGCTTCATCTATCTCGGCGGCGGCACACCGATCCAAAATGCCTGTGGCTTCACCGATTCCGTCGACAACATGGCGGCCTTCCTCAATGTCGCGATGGGCCCCGGCGCCGACGAGGACAGGATCGCCGACTACTGCGCCGGCAGCGTCGCCCACTTCGAATGGCTGGTCGGCTGCGGTGTGCCGTTCAAGGCGGAGTTCTTCTCCGAACCCGGCTGGGAGCCGATGGGCGACCAGGGGCTGATGTACAGCGGAGGCGAAAACTCCTTCCCGTTCAACACCATTGCCTCCCCCGCGCCGCGTGGGCACGTGCCGCAGATGCAGAACAAGAAGCAGGGCGAGGCCAGCGCCGGCTACATGCTGATGAAGCCCCTGGTGGAAACCGCCACCGCGGCCGGCGTGCGGGCGCGCTACGACGTGCGGGTGTCGCGGCTGATCACCGAATCCGACGGCCGGGTGGTCGGCATCCGCGCCCGCCGGTACGGCACCGAGATGAGCATCCGGGCGCGCACCGGGGTGGTGCTTGCGACCGGGAGCTTCGCCTACAACGACGCGATGGTCGCGCGCTACGCGCCGCGGATCGCCGGCCGGCCCGCCGCGTCGATCGAGCAGCACGACGGGCAGGCGATCCGGATGGCGCAGGCCCTAGGTGCCGACCTGGCCCACATGGACGCCACCGAGGTCGCGATCTTCATCGACCCACAGCAGCTGGTGCGCGGCATCCTGGTCAACGGCCGCGGTCAGCGCTACGTCGCCGAGGACACCTACCCGGGCCGGATCGGGCAGCTCACCCTCTACCAGCAGGACAACGTCGCCTATCTGATCATCGACGGCGACGCGCAGGAGGAGGCGATGGCCTCGTGGTCGCCGAAGTTCATGCTGCGCCCCGCGACCTGGGTGGCCGATACCGTTGCCGACCTGGAACGGGATATGGGGCTGCCGATCGGCTCGCTGCAGGCGACCGTCGCC
The DNA here is from genome assembly GCF_059813005.1 of Mycobacterium sp. NGS27. Lineage (NCBI taxonomy): Bacteria > Bacillati > Actinomycetota > Actinomycetes > Mycobacteriales > Mycobacteriaceae > Mycobacterium > Mycobacterium sp. NGS27. The sequence goes on along the minus strand of NZ_JCALDT010000009.1, from coordinate 93,962 downwards.
GCCTACAACGAGGGCGCCGCGCGCGGCGAGGATCCGCTGCTGCACAAGAAGCCGGAGTGGATCAAGCCGATCGGCTCCCCCATCGGCGCCGTCGACCTGCGGGAGAACACCGGCGGATTCACCCTGGGCGGCCTGGCCACCACCCTGGACGCCGAGGTACTGCACGTCAGCGGCGCGCCCATTCCGGGACTCTTCGCCGCCGGGCGGTGCACCGCAGGCCTGGCCGCGTGGGGTTATGCCAGCGGCGTCTCGCTGGGTGACGGCAGCTTCTACGGCCGCCGCGCCGGCCGCTCCGCGGCCAAGGGCTGACTCGCCGACCCCGCGAGCAGACACAAAAGCACCCGTGCGCCTGGCGTGTCGGGTGCTTTTGTGTCTGCTGGGCAATATCGGTCTGCGCGCCATGTGACAGCGACCACAGCGGTGTGGTACAACAGATGTTCCTAATAGGAATATGCCAGCCAGATAGTTCTAGCCAGGAGGGCCGGATACCAGTGACCGCGGAATCAGCCACACCCACGGCGGTCATCGACCGCATCTCGCTCGTCCTGGATGCCTTCGAGGGCCCCGGCCGGCTGACCCTGGCCCAGATCGTCCGGCGCACCGGGTTGCCGCGCTCGTCGGCGCACCGGATGCTCGAGCGCCTGGTGCAGCTGCGCTGGCTGCGCCGCAGCGGCCGCGACTACGAGTTGGGCATGCGACTGGTCGAGCTGGGCTCGCTGGCGGTGCATCAGGACCGCCTGGTGCGCGCCGCCGGTCCCCTGCTGGGCGAATTGCACCGCGCCACAGGGCTCGTCGTGCACCTCGCGGTTCTGGACGGGCCCGACGTGGTCTACCTCGACAAGGTCGGCGACTCGCCGCTGGCGCCGATACCCACGCGGGTGGGCAGCCGTCAGCCCGCGCACTGCACCGCCGTCGGCAAGGCGATCCTGGCTTACCGTGACGAGGATGCCCCGGTGGATCTGCGGGTGCGCAGAACGAAGTATTCGATCGCCACCGGCTCGCAGCTGGCCGTCGAGTTGTCCCGGGTGCGCGCGCACGGCGTCGCCTTCGAACGCGAGGAATCGCTGCCCGGATTCGGTTGCATCGCAGCGCCGATCGGCAGTCCGGGCGAGGCAGTCGCCGCGGTCTCGGTGTGCGGCCCCATGAAGCGCATGATGTTCGATCAGCGGTTGGCCGCCCCCGTCCGGATGACGGCGATGGGCATCTGGCGCAATGTCGAAGACGGCCCGCGGCGGGTTGCGCCAACCCTGCAACCGTTGCGTCCTCTGCGTCCCGTGCCGCCGCGCGCCTTGCAGTACGCATGAAGCAGTACGCATGAACATCGTTCGTACACGGCGCCTCCCAATGGACGGGACTTACCGGTGTCCAACGCAAGACAGCGCCATACCCTTTGCATATGGCCAACGGTGAGATTTTCGTCATCGACCGTGTCGTCACGCGGCCCGGTTGTGCCAGGGAGTTCGTCGACACCTACCTCAACGAGTACGCGCCGGCCGCACGCGACCGCGGCATGACGCTGCGCAACATCTTGGTCAGCCCGCCGATCTGGTTCGACGATCAAACCAACACCGTGACGGTCACCTGGTCACTGCCCAGCCTGCAGGCCTGGTGGGAGATGACGTGGCAGGGCCGGCCGGACCCGACTCTGGGGCCATGGTGGGAAGGCATCGGCGATCTCGTCGAGACGCGGGGGCGCAGCGTGGCCGCGGCGGCCACAGACGTCGATCGACTTTGCGATGTATAGCGTGACCCGGCTGCTCGACGTCGTCGAGCACGATCGCGACCGGGTCCTGAGCGCCGTGCGCGCTGGTGCCGCAAACACCGGGGCGCAATGCCAACTCATCGAGCCGACGCTGCCGGGTACACGCAACGGCGGCGACGTCCTGGTGCATTTGCGCTTCGGCGCCGAAGGCCAATGGCATTCCGCCGAGTCCGATTTCGCAGCCCTGTTCGAGGATCCCGCGATCACCGCCATCAACGGCGCCTGCTATTCGGGTGCGGCTTCGTGCAGCGGCGCAACCGGCACCGTCTATCGCGCACTGCTGCTGTGTGTGCGTCCCGGCACCGCCGCCGACACCATCGCGCGCTTCGAAGACGAGCTGCGCTTAATGCCGCGGTATGTCAAGACGATCACCGCCTGGCAGCTGAGCCGTGTCGAGCAAGCGATCGGGATTCAGGAGTGGACCCACGTGTTCGAGCAGGAATTCACCGACGTCGAAGGGCTGATGGGCCCGTACCTGATGCATCCGATCCACTGGGCGGTCGTGGACCGCTGGTTCGATCCCGAGTGCCCCGAGGTCATCGTCCGGAACCCGGTGTGCCACAGCTTCTGCGCGATCACCGACCCGGTGCTGAGCTGAATCCGGCTAAACCCCCGCAGGCAGGATGTTCGGATTGGCCGTCGTCGGTGGCCGCAGCGCAGGTAGCTCACTTTTGCCGTCCAGAGTGCGAACTCGCAACCGCTGCGACCACGGATAGTGCAGGCTGAAGGCGACCAATCCGGTGCGCTCAGCCGCAGGAAGATGACACATCGCCAGCACGGTCTCGGCCAGGTATTCCACGGGTTCGGTAGGAAACGAGTCGGGAATCAACTGGGCCGCACCGGGTGTCCGCACCGCCGTCGATGGGCCCACACAATTGACCGCGATGTTGGCGTCGAGCAGTTCCGCCGCGACACCCTGCGTAAAGCGGTGCAACGCGGCCTTCACGGACCCGTAGACCACGTCGCCCGACGTCTTGTTGTAGTCGCGGTACGGCCTCACCGGCGCCACCCCGGTCACCGACCCGATGTTGACGATCCAGCCCGCGCCTTGCTTGCGCATATGGGGCACTGCGGCTTTCGTCAGGACGAAAGGCGTGCGCAGGTAGTGCTCCACGGTACGGTCGAATGTCTCCAGACCCATCTTTTCGATCACCGCGTAGTCGGCGAAGCCCGCGTTGTTGACCAGGATGTCGATACGGCCGGTGCGGTCGAGCACCCGGTCGATCAGACCGGCACGGGCGCCGTCGTCCTCGATGTCGACGTCCAGCCCGAACGCCGAGCCTCCGGCGTCCTCAATCAGGGCGATCGTCTCATCGATCGTTCCGGGCAGTACCGCAGCGAACCCCGCCCGGGTGGATTGCGAGGGTGTGTGGTTTCGCGCCGTCACCGCGACCGTGGCGCCCTCGGCGGCCAGTCGCTGCGCGATCGCCCGGCCGATCCCGCGGCTACTGCCGGTCACCAAAGCCGTTCTACCGGAGAGTAATTCGGTCATCGAAACTCGAAATGCTCTTCGATCGGCGCTCGGTGTTCATGCCAGAGGTCGACCAGCCGGTACGGAGTCGCCACCACGACGCGCCCCGAGCCGGACCGGTAATAGGTGTGCGCATTCGGGGTGTGGCACCACACCGTACCGGCCATGGCCTCGTCGATCGCGGCCACATAGTCGTCGTAGGCCTGTTGTGTGACCTCCATCGTCGTCGCGCCGCGCAGCGCCATCAGTTGCAGACATTCGATGATGTAGTGCGACAGCACTTCCATCGAGAAATTGGCGCCGGCTCCGTGACCGGGACTGTAGTTCGGGGCCGAGTTGATGAACAGGTTGGGAAAGCCGGGCACGGTGCCCCCGCGGTAGGCACGGGGGCTGTCACCCCACTCGTCGGTGAGCTTGCGCCCGCCGCGGCCGCGAATATCGATGGTGGACAAGAAATCAAGGTGATAACCGGTGGCATAGATGATCACGTCGAGATCGATCTGCCTACCGTCTTGCGTGACAATGCCTTTGGCGTTGACGGCGGCCGGCTCGCTGGCTTCCACATCGACATGCTCACGGGTCAGAGCCTGGTAGTAACCACCCGGGTCACGGATGATTCGCTTGCCGTAGGGGGCAAAATCCGGCGTCACCTTCTTCGCCAGCTCAGTTCCCGAACCAAAGGTTGCGTGGATGTAGTCCAGACACATACGCAAAAGCACGTCGTTCGCGGGCGAGATGGATAGATGCGCTTCCGCCCACTCCGGGTCACGTAGGATCACCGGATAGTTGTTGTCCGCCGTGCCCCAATAGGACTTCAGCCTGTGCCACTTGGCGTAATGCGGAAGGTGACGGCCGAGATAGCGGCGGTACTCGGGTACGTCGTCGGTCAGCCGCCTGCGCGGCGCCACCCAGTGCGGCTGGCGCTGAAACACGGTGAGGTGCCCGACTTCGTCCACACAGGCGTCAACGATCTGCACCGCCGTGCAGCCGGCACCGATGATCGCCACCCGCTTGCCCGTGAGGTCTAGCGATGTGTCCCACCGCGCGGAGTGAACGCTGGTGCCCGCGAACGCCTCCCGGCCCGGTAGGTCCGGCCACCGCGGCCTGTTGAGGTAGCCAGCGGCGGTGATGACCACCCGCGAGTGAGTGACGTCATGGTTACCGTCGCGGTCGACCGAGTGGACCTGCCAATGGGCGCGGTCCTCATCCCACCACAGGGCCGTCACCTCGGTGCCGAATCGTATGTGCTCACGCAGTCCGTGCTTGTCGGCCAACGCAACGAGATAGGCCTGGTACTCGGCTCCCTGCGGATAGTAGCTCGTCCATTCGGGATTCACCTCGCGCGACAACGAGTAGTACGCCGAGGGGGTGTCGACCCCGATGCCGGGGTAGGTCGTGGTCAACCATGTTCCCCCGACTTCGTCGTTGCGATCGATGATCTCGTAGTCGACCCCGGCTTCGGCGGCCGCCAGCGCAGCGATGATGCCGGCGATTCCCGCACCGATGATGACCACGTTCGTCGATTCAGGGATCGGTACTCGTTGCGGCAGCGTCGGCCGCGCGAGTCGAAAGCCGCCCTGCTCGAACAGCAGTGGAACGAACTCGTCGTCCACCTCCGAGCCCAACGCCAGCGGAAGCAAGCGCCTGAACAGTTCGGGATCATCCACGGGCGGTGCACTCGCTCGCCGACTTTCGGCCAGGGCGGCAACCAGCGCGCTCACCAATTCCTCCGTCGTGTCGTCGTCGGTGACGCCGGCCCGCTCCGGGGGATCCGGGACGTGGGAAATCTTCGGCCCGAACTTCTCGATCACCGAGGAGTCGCCGGTCAGCTGAGTCAGGACTGCGACCAGCACGCCAGGGTCGGCCTGGCCGAGGTTCGCCCGCAGCTCCTCTAGATCGAGCGTGGCCGAACCGGGCGGCGCCGTCGATTCAGTGGCGGAGGTCATGGCACTGAGTATCGGAGCGTGCGAGCGGGTTGGGCGGGCCGTGTTCCACTGACCGGGCAGTCCGGTGTCTGCATGGCCTCACCCGGAGTTGACTGATGCCATGAGCAACGACATCGCGCTGTCGGACCTGCAGGAGTTCATCGCCGGTTTTTGGTACCACTACGACGAGGCACACTACGACGAACTGGCAGCACGCTACGCCGAGAACGTGCGCTACGTGACCCGAAGCGATTCGGGCACAAGCCCATTCGAGGAACTGATGTCGCCCGAGTTGCACGGCCGCGGCGCCGTCATGGAATGGCTGTCGGAGCATCGCAACCAAAGTCCGTACCCGCTGCGCCACCACGCCACCAACGTGCACCGCACGGGTACCGAGGGTGACATCACCCACGCGCGGTTCTACATCTTCGTCAATCAGACCGCGAACTTCGTACCGTTTGCCGTGTCCAGCGGCGTGGCGAAGGTCGGCGTGCGCCGCGGCGCCGACGGGCTGGAGTTCACCGAGATGGACATTGTTCTCGACACCACCGATTCGGTCCCGCTGTCTGAGCACTCCGCCCGCAGTGCCGCCGTGTCGTAACCGGTGAACGCCCACGAAATGTTCTCCGGCGGCGTCGCGGTCATCACCGGTGCCGGCGCCGGCATCGGTGCCGGCCTGGCGCGACACGCCAGCAGGTTGGGGATGACGTTGGTGCTAGCGGACGTCGACGCCGATGCCGTTGCCGCGCTGCGCGACGAGCTGTGCGCCGCGGGGGGCTCGGCGCTCGACGTGGTGTGCGACGTTCGCGATCACGACGCGATGCAGGCGCTGGCAGAAATGACCTACCGTGACGTCGGCGCGGTGCGGTTACTGGTGAACAACGCTGGCGTCGAACAATTCGGCTATCTCTGGGACACGCCCCTCGCCAACTGGCAGCGCGTGATCGACATCAACATCAGCGGCGTCTTCCACGGTGTGCGGGCCTTCCTGCCCAGAATGATGGCCGCCGCCGAGCAGGCGTGGGTGTGGAACCTGTCGTCGGTGGGCGCGGTGGTGTCGATTCCGTTGCAGGCGCCGTACATCATGAGTAAGCACGCGGTGCTCGCGTTGACCGAATGCCTGCATCTTGAGGTTCAATCCGCCGGGCACGACCATCACATCCACGTCCAGGCCGTGCTGCCGGGCGCGGTGGTGTCCAACATCTTCGAGTCGGCGGGCGGGGTCGACGGCGACGACGCGAGCGGCCGCGCCGCGGCAGAGTCTCAGCGCTCGGCGATGCTCGACATCAAGGCCGATGCCATGGATCCATTCGCGGCCGCCGAAGTGGTGTTCGAGCAGGCCGCCGAAGGGCGGTTCTATCTGCTCACTCAACCCGAATTCGTGGGCAATGCGATGCTCGAACGAGCCAATGTGCTTGCGGCACAGCGGCCACCGACGCTGAGCACCGAACGCCGCTTTCATCCCACCCAAGAACTTCCATCCCGCACAAGAATGAGCGTGCCGCCCCTTGACCCCGACGCCGCTGCCAGGGTGGCGTCCCTAGGCCCCGTCGCGCCGATGCGGCAACGAGGCCTTGCGATGGTGCGCGATTCCCTCGAATCAATGCCACTGCCACCGATGCCCGACATGGCCGAGGTGACCGACCACGCGATCACCGCCCCTGATGGCGAGCTCGCACTGCGCGTCTACCGGCCGACCCGAGACCTCGATGCGCCGGCATTGGTCTATTTCCACGGCGGTGGCATGGTGCTGGGGTCCAACCATTCCTTCGAGCCGCTGGCCCGCAATCTCGCCCAGGCGTCCGGTGCAACCATCGTCGCCGTCGAATACCGCCTCGCCCCCGAAGCCCCACCGCCAGCACAATTCGACGACGCGTTCCACGCGACCGCCTGGGTCGCAGCGAACGCCACCGAATTGCGGCTGGACCCAACCCGAATCGGGGTGATCGGCGACAGCGCGGGTGGCGCGCTGGCCGCGGCCGTCGCCCTGGCTGCCCGTGATCGAGGCGGTCCGCCATTGTTCTGCCAGGTGTTGTTGTACCCGGGCCTGGATCGAGACATGACGGTGCCGTCGCTCGCGACGCTGGACTCGGCGCCCATGCTGAGCCTCGACGACATCCATTACATGCACGAACTCGCGGATGCGGGAACCGGTCCGCCCGATCATCCCTATCTCGTGCCGGCGTATGCCACCGACCTGTCCCACCTCCCAGCGGCGATCGTGGCGACCGCTTCCGTCGATCCGATCCGCGACTGGGGAGAACGGTACGCGGAGCGGTTGCGGGGTGCCGGCGTGCAGACCACCGTCACTCGTTATCCCGGTGTGTATCACGGCTTTCTGATGCGTTCGGAAACTGTGGCGCGGGCCGGCCTCGCGCTGGCCGAGATCGGCGCGCTGCTCAGGGCGAAATTCGCGCATCCGCTCCCCTTTTGACGTTTGGTTTGCAACTTCCTCCCGATCACCGGACATGGGTGACCCGTCGCCGTGCCAATCCGACCAAGATCGACAGCAACCCGATCGAGCGCCACGCCGAAGGAGACCTCGATGCTGACCGACGAGCGGCGGACAGAGTTGTCCGACATCCTGCGCCCCGCCGCACCGCCCCGAGAAATCGCGGACGTCTACACCGACGATCAGCGGGAACGACTCCTTGACGTCGTGCGCACCGAGGGGCCATGGAAGCTGATCATCGCGCAACACTTCGCGTCCGCCGACGAACTGATCGCCACCATGAGCGGCGCCTTCCCCGAGGGGTTCACGCCGTCGCTGGACCTCTTCCTGACCCCGACGTTCCGCGGCTACCTGGCCAATCACGGCGCGGTGCTCTACCCTCAGCTGCACGACTGCTTCTACAACGCGCGATTCCTGGAGCTGGCCAAAGACTATTGGAACGCCGAGTACGCCAAACCACAGCTGATGCTGTTCAACATCAACGGACCGTGCGCCAATCGCGATCCGGGACACCTGGATTCGCCGAGCTTCCGCGGCGTGCGGCACGAGAACGCGCCGACCTGGCTCACCAGCGTCATGGGCAAATCCGGCCTCTTCACGGACTACCTGATCAAGATGGCCCAGGTCATCACCTGGTTTTCGCTGGATGGCAGTAGTGGCTTCACGTACTGGCCCGAAGGGCCGCTCAGGGCTCCCAAGCGAGTCCTGCCGCCGATCTACAACCGCGGCGTCGTCGTGCAGAACGAGATGATGGTGCACCGCGGCGAAGCGAACGGCCCGCTACAGCAACAGATTCCGCCCGGATTGGCGTTCGACACCGTGTTCACCGGCGACCCTGACGACCGCGATGACTGGCTGCTGAAGAACGGTGAGCACGTCATCGCGCGCCACCACACCGACGAGCTGCGCTTCCTGGTGCACTGGTCGGCCGAGGTGTTCGCCGACTTCGACGAGCTGAAGAAGAACATGGAGGGTTCCGACGACCTGACCGTCGAGCGGGCCATCGACATGATGGTCGACGACCTCAAAACCAGAGGGATCAGGCTCGACATTCCCAGTGAACCGCTGCACGACGCGGCCTTCATCGGCGCGCTCAACGCCGCTTACGACCTGGGCGGACCCGCCGTTTACCCCCAGGAGGCGCCGATCAGCGCCTTCGCGCTCGCATGATCGGTATCCGCGAACAGCTCACGCAGTCGGTGCGACGACTGATCGATGTCACGATTCGCAGCGAGGCCGACGACGCCGTCGTGGCGCGTGCTCTGGCTCTGGTCGACCAAACCGTCGATTTGCTCAGCACGCGACTGATGCCTGGGTCGTTTGGTGTGCGCACGAATTCCGAAGGTGCAAATATCGTTTGGGGCAATGTTGCCGTCGGGTTGCGTAACGCGATCGCCCCGCCCCTAATCATCGAGCACGACGAGGTGGGCGGCGTGCGTGCCGACGTTCACCTCGGCGCCGGCTACGAGGGACCGCCCGGTCATGTGCACGGTGGAATGTGTGCCCTGATCCTGGATCATGTGTTAGGTGCGACGGCTCATCGGCCGGGTAAGCCGGCCTACACCGGCACCATCACCGTGCGCTATCTGCGTCCCACCCGATTGGGCGCGCTGCGAGCCGAGGCCCGGGTGGAGCGGATCGACGGTAGCAAGACGTATGCGACCGGCCACCTCAGAAACGCCGACGGCGTCACGGTTGAAGCCGAGGGCGTATTCATCACACCGCGGTACCGATGACCTTTCGTCACTGCGATAGGCGTTGTGCCCGCCTGCTTCTCACCGCGGGGGCCACATCCGTCGCCCTGTTGGCGGCGGCGCCGGTCGCCCATGCCGACACCACCGACCAGAGATTTCTGGCGGCCCTGGAGGAACAGGGCATCATCGACCAATCTTCGGCCGGACACGCGATCGAAGCCGCTCAATACGTCTGCGCCCGGCTCGACGCCGGCGATACGCCCCTGCAGGTGATGCACGAAGTGCTGGCCAGCAGCGGCTTGCCCGAGTTTCACACCGGTTTCTTCGTCGCCCAGAGCATCTACTCGTACTGCCCCCGTCACACGGATGAGATCCCGCGGGGATAGGCGATCCGAAATTATCCTGGTGCGCAATCCGTTTCGTCGACCACAGCCAAATCTCCGCGGCGCACCGCGTCCACGATCGACGCGCTCAGCGCCGAACACACGATGAAGACGCCCCGGCCGCCCGGTGTCGCAATCTTGCGCGCGTCGGCGCGCTCGACACACCGTTGCGTCGCATCGGCGTTCCACTGCACGCTGGTCTGATTCCAGCTGCTCTTGCGGGCCAGCACCCGCGCACCACAATTAGTGCACACCACCGGCACCATCGGCATCTCTTCGAGCCGATTGTCCGCTCGCACCGGCGATCTCAGCGTCATCAGGCCCGGGCCGCGATGTTGGCCTCGACCTCTTTCATCCACGCCTCGTAGGGCCGGGTGGTGTCGAGCTCGAATTCGAAGCGGTCCACCATGTCCGGTTGCACGTCGGCAGCGTCGACGTAGAACTGCTGATACCAGCGCCGCAACTGGTAGACGGGGCCGTCTTCCTCGACCAGCAGCGGGTTGTCGATGCGTGCCTTGTGCCGCCAGATCTCGACGTCTTGCTCGAAACCGAGCTTGACGTAGTCGCCGAGTTTGACCGCCGTCTGCATCGCCTCGTCCGAAGGCATCGTCTCCGACTTCTTCACGATGATGCCGTATTGCAGCACAAAGGAATTCGCATCGATTGGATAGTGGCAATTGATGAGAATCGTCTTGGCGTCGCCGTGCTCGTAGTGATACGTCAGGTCGTCGATCATGAAGGACGGACCGTAGTAGGACGCCACCGACGTGTTGCCCAGCATCTGCGCGCCTTCGGTGCCGCCCATGTCCGGACGGCCCTCGCCGTTCATGTACTGCGTCGCGACGTGCCCCTCGAAGATGTTCTTGAAGTAGGTGGGCAACGCGCCGTGGATGTAGTAGAAGTGCGCCATATCCACCACGTTGTCGATGATTTCGCGGCAGTTGCTTCCCACGACGGTGGTGTACCAGTGCCAGTCGGTCCACTGGTCGCTGGTGGCGCCCTCGATGCGCGGGATCGTCACCTCCGGCGGTGGCGGTTTACCCTCCGGATCGTTCCACACGAACAACATGCCGTCCTGCTCCAGCGTGATCCACGCTCGGGTGCGGGCCAGTTTGGGCGCGCGCCGGCTGTACGGCACCTGCTTGCAGCGCCCGTCGCCGCCCCAGCGCCAGTCGTGGAACGGGCAGGCGATCTCGTTGCCCTTGACCTCGCCCTGGGACAGGTCGCCGCCCATGTGCCGGCAGTATCCGTCCAGCACGCTGATGTTCCCGTCCCCGCTGCGGAAGACGACGAGTTTCTGCCCGAAGGCGTTGATCGCGTGGGGCTTGCCGTCACCGAAATCCCTGGTCAGCCCCAGGCAGTGCCATCCGCGGGCGAACCGCGTCGGCGCGGCCTGCGCTTCGATGAACCGAATTTCGTCAGCCTCGATCTGCGACGTCATGAGCCCGATTTAACTCCCCCGGACCGCGCCGCGGGACCCCCTTGTTCCACTCATCAGGACGGAGCTTCCGGTGGCTTCCCTCCTCGGCCTACCGTTGCGGACGTGACGACGCACAGCGCGACGATTCCCGCCGGACTTTCCGTGGCCGACGCGTGCGTCGACCTGCTCGTCGTCGGCTCGGGCACCGGCATGGCCGCGGCGCTGGCGGCCCACGAATCGGGATTGTCGGTGCTGATCGTGGAGAAGTCGTCGTACGTGGGCGGCTCGACCGCCCGGTCCGGCGGCGCGCTGTGGCTGCCGGCCAGCCCGGTGCTGGCCGAAGCGCACGCCGGAGACACCGCCGAACGCGCCGGCGCCTACCTGGATGCGGTGGTCTGCGGTTCGGCGCCCGCGCAACGGTCGGCGGCGTTCGTGGCGAACGTGTCCGCGACGGTGGACATGCTGCGCCGCGCGACGCCGCTGCGGTTGTTCTGGGCCCGCGACTATTCCGACTACCACCCCGAGGAGCCGGGCGGCAGCCCCGCCGGGCGAACCTGTGAGTGCCGCCCGTTCGACACCTCCCTGCTGGGCGAGTACCGCACGAGGTTGGAGCCCGGCCTGATGGAGGTCACCGTCCCGATGCCGACGACGGGCGCCGATTACCGGTGGATGAATCTGGTGGCCCGCATGCCGCGCAAGGGAATTCCGGTCTACGGCAAGCGCCTGGCGCAGGGCTTGGCCGGCCGTATGGTGGGCCGGCGTTACGCCGCGGGCGGTCAGGGCCTGATGGCCGGGCTGTTCACCGGGGTGCTGCGCGCCGGCATCCCGGTGTGGACCGGCACAACGCTCGCGCGCCTCGCCGGCGATGGCGACCGCGTGACCGGCGCCGTCGTCGAGCACGACGGCCGCGAGGTGACGATCACCGCGCGGCGGGGCGTCGTGCTGGCGACCGGTGGTTTCGACCACCGCATGGACATGCGGTGGAAATTCCAGTCGGAATCGTTGGGCGCCAACCTCAGTCTCGGTGCCGCCGCCAACACCGGCGACGGGATCCGAGCGGGCCAGGAAATCGGCGCCGACATCGACCTGATGGATCAGGCGTGGTGGTTCCCCGCCGTCGCGCCGCTGCCCGGCAAGGCGCCGGCGGTGATGTTGGCCGAGCGGTCACTGCCGGGCTGTCTGATCGTGGATCAGAACGGCCGCCGATTCGCCAACGAAGCGGCGGATTACATGTCCTTCGGTCAGCGGTTGCTCGAGCTGGAGCGGGCCGGCAGCCCGGTCGAGGCGATGTGGATCGTCTTCGACCAGCAGTACCGCAACAGTTATGTCTTTGGTGCCGAACTGTTTCCGCGGATGCGCATCCCGCAGGCGTGGTATGACGCCGGGATCGCGGTGCGGGCCGACACTTTGACCGATCTGGGCGCACGGATCGGCGTTGGCGTCTCGGAGTTTTTTGCGACGATGACACGCTTCAATCAAAATGCCGCTGCCGGTGAGGATCCCGACTTCGGCCGGGGCCGCAGCGCCTACGATCGCTATTACGGTGACCCGACCATCAAGCCCAACCCCAACCTGCGCCCGTTGGTCAACGGCCCGTTCTACGCGGTGAAAATGGTGCTGTCCGATCTGGGCACCTGCGGCGGACTGAACACGGACGAGCGTGCGCGGGTGCTGCGCGAAGACGGCCGCGCGATCGGCGGGCTGTACGCGATCGGCAACACCGCCGCCAACGCGTTCGGGACGACGTATCCGGGCGCGGGAGCGACGATCGCGCAGGGGCTGGTGTACGGCTACATCGCGGGGCGGGATGCGGCGAGCGCGGCGGGTCGCCGCCATCAGCACTAGCCGTCTTCGTCGTCTCCGTCGCGCAGCAGCTTCTCGGGGTGATGAAAGGTGTTGGTGCGGGGTTGTCCGCGTTCGAGCTCGGGTGGTGGCTTCCACTCTGTATCGCCTTGGGCGTTTTTGCGGGTGGTCCAGCCGCCGGGGCGTAGCAGGCGGTGGTGGGGGCCGCAGGCGAAGGTGAGGTCGTTGACGTCGGTGGTGTGGCACTTGGCGTAGTCGGTGGCGTGATGGACTTCGCAGTAGTAGCCGGGCACGGTGCAGCCCGGGGAGCTGCACCCGCGGTCCTTGGCGTACAACACGATTCGCTGCCCAGGTGAGGCCAGGCGCTTGGTGTGATACAGCGCTAGCGCCTTGCCCTTGTCGAAGATCGCCAAATAGTGATGGGCGTGACGGGCCAGGCGGATCACGTCGCTCATCGGCAGGATGGCGCCCCCACCGGTCAACCCGCGCCCCGCGGCGGATTCCAGCTCGGCCAGCGTCGTGGTCACGACGATGGAGGCCGGTAACCCGTTGTGCTGCCCCAACTCTCCGGAGGCCAGCATGGCGCGCAGGGCAGCCAGCAGCCCGTCGTGGTTGCGCTGGGCCGCCGATCGCGCATCACGCTCGATGGCCTCTTGGGTGGGCGCGCCATCGACGCACGGCGTGTCGTCGAGGGGATTGCACATGCCCGGGGCGGCGAGTTTGGCCAAGACGGCTTCGAACGTGGCGCGCGCCTCGGGAGTGAGCCAGCCGCGCAACGCCGACATGCCGTCGGCTTGCTGCTTGCCCAGCGTCAGGCCGCGTTGGCGGGCCCGGTCCTCGTCGGTGAAGGTGCCATCTGGGTTGAGGCAATCGGCCAGGACATCGGCCAGCTTTCCGAGCTGCTCGGGCCGATACCGGGTTCCCTCCATGGCGAGTTTGGCCTCGGCCTGCTCGCGGGTCGCCGTGTCCACCCAGCCGGGCAGGGCGCGGTGAAACTTACGAATCACCGCGACCTGACCTGCGCCCAGCGTGCCTTCGCGTTGGGCGGCCGCGGTGGCGGCCAGCACTGGGTCCAGCGGTTCGCCGGTCAGGCCGTGTCGCGGGCCCAGATCGCGCGCCTCTTTGATGCGGCGGGAGGCTTCGGTGCGGCTGATCAGTGTCGCCTCGGCGAGGGCATGGACCACTGAGCCGCCCAGCTCCACCGACGGTGCTTGGCGGACAGGGGAATTGATCAGCGGATGCTCGACGGCCGGGATGCGTCGGCGCTGCTTTTCGCAGCGCCGCAACACCGCCAGCTGCTGCTGCGGGCTGAGCGCGTCGAGGTTCAGCGCGCAGGCTCGATCCCAGGCGGCATCGAGCGCGTCGAACACCGCATCGACATCCTGCTGATCGCTCGAACCCATACCCCGAAACTAGCCGTAGCCACCGACAAGAAGCGGCGGCCAGGGGCCACTGAAACACAAGTGATGCAAGGGATTTCGTGGCGGGACTAACCGGTCGCCACCGTCAGCACTAATCCACTTCGCGCTTGGCCTGAACTTGCTTTTCGACCTCACGCCAATACCCCGGCGTCGGGCGTGGCTTGCCCAAACCACCCTTCGCGGCCTTCTGCAGGACCGCGTCGGCCTCGTCGATCTCCTTGATCATCTCCAACGCGAATTCGCGTTCGGCGGCGTAGTACTTGGCCGCCCAGCGCAGCGCGAGGACCGAGTACGCCCACGCGGGCTCCGCCTCCGCTCCCTCGGCGTCCTCGACGGCCTTGCGGTGTCTGGATTCGGCGTACGCCACGTGCTCCTGCAGCAATTCCTTGAGCTTAGCCGGGTTACTCAGGTGGCCGAACGTAACCCGCAGCAGCACAGAGTGTTTGAGCACCGGGGGGTCGACGGGCGCGTCGTTGGTCCAGGCGGTGACGGCGTCCATGCCTGCCGGCGTGATCTTGTAGAGCCGGCGGCTGCGGGTACCCTCGTCGCGTTCGACACGCGATGTCACCAATCCCAGCGACTCCAGCTTCTTCAACTCGGTGTAGATCTGGCTGTACGAGGGACTCCAGTAATAGAGGTCGACGCTCCAGTCGATCCACTTCTTGAGGTCGTAGCCCGAGACTTCCTCTTCGTACGACATCATGCCCAGCAGCGCCCAACTGGTGGCGGCGAGGGTCGCGTTGGTCAGCTTTTGGCTGGCAGGGTCCGTTTCGGAGTCCATGTTGCCAGGTTAGCAACACCGCCCCCTAGATTGGAGGACATGGACCGCTGGCTGGGACGCCCGTGAAATTCGCCTTCCCCGTTCCGCACCTGCTGCGCCTCAAGGCGATTACGCAGCCCTGGGAGGCCGCCGTCAGCGGGCCAGAACAGCGCCGCATGATGCAATGCGCCGACCGGTGGGGCTACGACATGATCGCGGTGCCCGAGCATTTCGTCATTCCCACCGATCACGTCGAGTTGTCCGGGCCGCACTATCTACACTCGACGACCGCGCAGGCCTTCATCGCCGGTGCCACCGAGCGGGTGGCCATCAACTCGTGCGTCACCATCTTGCCTCTGCAGCACCCCATCGTGCTGGCCAAAGCGCTGGCCACCGCGGACTGGATGAGCGGGGGCCGGATGATGGTGACGTTCGGAGTCGGGTGGCTGGCCCGCGAGTTCGAACTGCTCTCGGTGCCCTTCGGGGAGCGGGGCCGCATCGCCGACGAATACCTGGCGGCCATCGTCGAATTGTGGACCAGCGACACGCCGCGATTCGAAGGTCGATACGTGTCGTTCGCCGACATCGCCTTCGAGCCGAAACCCGTTCAGAAGCCCCATCTTCCGATCTGGATCGGCGGTGACGCGGACGCCGCGCTGCGCCGGGCGGCCACTTTCGGCTCCGGGTGGTGGCCGTTTCTCACGCCACCCGAACAGATCGCTCAGAAGCTCGACTACATCAAGTCTCAAAGCGCGTACGACGGACGGCAATTCGAGGTGATGCACGGGCTGGGCACCAACCGGGTCGGCGAAGGACACGTCGCGCGCCGCGCGACCGACCGGCCGGGCATGAGCGCCGCACACATCGTTGACCGGTTGAACTGGCTCGCCGAGCAGGGCGTGACCGTGACCGCGGTTCCCGTCCCGGCCGTCGGAGGCGTGGACGAATACCTCGATTACGCGCAGTGGGTGATCGAAGAGATCAAACCCCAGGTGTCCTAGCGGATCTGCAACCCGCGCCTGCGCACCCAATACACCGCGGCGACGCTACCGGCGATCCACACGGTGACGGCGATGGCAAGGTGGACAAAGCTTTTCGTTTCGCGCCCGAATACCGGCCAGATCAGGGCGGGCGCCTGCTTCCACAACACGCGGTGCTCCACGCCGTTCATCGGATCGGCCACGTAGTACAGCGCATAGGGCAGTGTCAGGGCCAGCACCCAACTGAGGGTGCGGCGCAAATCGCCGCGTTGGCGCCAGCGCCGGATCAGCGGCTCGGTGCTGACCGGGTGCAGCACCGAGATGAGATTGCCGACACCTAGCCAGGACACGATGGGCACCGCGACGGTGGGGATCGTAATGCCCAGCCGCCCAGGCGTTTCCAACCACAGCGTCAACGCAACCGCGGCGGCCAGGGTGGGCAGCCCGACGATCGCGAGCAGGGCGAGGTTCTTGATCAGCAGAATCCTCCAGAACGGGACCCCGCCCGATAAACCCCGAATGATCCGGTAATGGTCGGCGCCCAAGAAATTGGTGGTGGTGACATCGGCCAGGACCCACGAGGAGAAGTAGGTGCCCACGAGGATCACCCAATCGTGGTGACGGCCGAGAGTCAGCGGCTGCACCAGCAACCAGCCGGCGGCGAAGATCACGTTGGCCACCACACCCATCAGCCAGGTGCGCGGCGCGGTGAACGACCACCGGATTTCGGCGATGACCGCCGAAATCAAGCCCTTGTCGAAGTCGGCGGCGGCGCGCCGGGCAGCGGCGGGCCGAGGCGCCGACGCACGCACCGCGGCGCGCAGCGCGCGGCCCAGCCGTGGGCGCGGAACAACCGGGGACTCCCCCAGACCGCCGACCATGCAGGGCAGGATAGCGGGGATGAACCGTAAGCGTGTCATCGTCGCCGGGCTCGGGGACGCGGGCGTCCTCGCGGCGATTCGGCTGTCCCGGCATGCCGACGTCGTCGGCATCTCGGCCAAACCCGCGCTGGTGAGCGGCCAGGAGCTCGGCGTCCGGCTCTCGCGCCCGCACGACTGGGCCCGCGATTACTGGATCCCGTTCGACCGGTTCCGCCGCCTCGACGGCGTTCGCACCGTGCAGGCCACGCTGACCGGACTGGACCTGGCCGCCCACACCGTCTTCGGCCGAACCGAGGACGGCGCGGCCCTCACCGAGGCGTACGACGCGCTGATCATCTCGACCGGAGTCAGCAACGGATTTTGGCGCCAGCCGACGTTGCAGTCGGCCGACGACATCGGCGCGGGACTGCGCTCCGCGCACGACCGGCTGGCCGCCGCCGCATCGGTGGTCGTGGTGGGTGGCGGGGCGGCGGCGGTCAGCAGCGCCCTCAACATGGCAACCACGTGGCCGGACAAGCGGATCGACCTGTACTTCCCCGGCGAGTCGGCTCTCGAGGGGCACCATCCACGGATATGGCAGCGCATCCGCGACCGGCTGACTCGGCTGGGCGTCGGCGTGCATCCCGGACACCGCGCGGTGGTGGCCGACGGGTTCGCCGGCGACGAACTCACCAGCGGGCCGGTCCACTGGAGCACCGGGCAACCCCCGGCCGACGCCGACGCGGTGCTGTGGGCGATCGGGCGGGTGCGGCCCAACACCGGCTGGCTGCCGGCGGAATTGCTCGATGAGCGTGGGTTCGTGCGCGTCACCCCGGAGCTGCGCGTCCCCGGCCACCGGGGTGTGTTCGCGGTCGGCGACGTCGCGGCGACCGATCCCTTGCGCAGCTCCGCCCGTAACCGCGGCGACGCCCTGGTGGCGCGCAATGTCCTCGCCGACTTCGCCGGCCGGCCGCTACGGGCCTTCCGGGCGCCGACACGGCGGTGGGGTTCGCTGGTGGGCATCCAACCCAACGGGCTGGAGGTCTTCCTGCCCACCGGCCACGCCTTCCGCTTCCCGTCCTGGTCGGTCGAGCGCGTGGTGATGCCGTGGATCGTGCGCTGGGGCATGTATCGCGGGGTGCGCCGGAACGACCCACTCGGGTGAGCACCCCTCCCGCCGGCGGCGAATTGCGCCGCAGCCTAGGGGTTTTCGATGCGGTGGCGATCGGCCTCGGCTCGATGATCGGCGCAGGGATTTTCGCGGCGCTGGGACCCGCGGCGCGTGCCGCAGGCTCGGGACTGCTGCTGGGCCTCGCGTTGGCCGCGGTGGTCGCCTACTGCAACGCCACCTCGTCGGCGCGGCTCGCGGCGCGCTACCCCGCGTCGGGCGGCACCTATGTCTATGGCCGAAAACGGTTGGGAGACTTTTGGGGATACCTGGCCGGGTGGGGCTTCGTCGTCGGCAAGACCGCGTCATGCGCGGCCATGGCCTTGACCGTCGGCCTCTACGTCTGGCCCGCGCAGGCGCACGCGGTGGCCGTCGCGGCGGTGATCGCACTGACCGCGGTGAACTACGCCGGCGTGCAGAAGTCGGCCTGGCTGACCCGCATCGTCGTCGCCGCGGTGCTCGCCGTGCTGGCGGCGGTGTGCGTCGCCGCGCTCGCCTCCCCGGCCGCCGACGCCGATCGACTCCGCCCGACCGGCACGACGACCGGTGGGGTTGTTCAGGCGGCGGGTCTACTGTTCTTCGCGTTCGCCGGCTATGCGCGCATCGCGACGCTGGGCGAGGAGGTGCGCGACCCGTCCCGCGTCATTCCACGGGCGATACCGCTGGCGCTCACCGTCACCCTGGCCGTTTACGCAGTCGTCGCCGTGGCCTCACTCTCGGCGCTGGGGCCGAACCGTCTCGCACAGAGCGCCGCCCCCCTGGTCGAAACGGCCCGGGCCGCGGGCGCGGCCTGGCTGGTCCCCCTCGTCCAGGTAGGCGCGGTGGTCGCGGCGGTGGGCTCCCTGCTCGCGCTGATTCTGGGCGTCTCGCGCACCACGCTGGCCATGGCCCGGGACCGCCACCTCCCCCACGCGCTGGCCGCCGTGCACCCACGGTTCCGGGTGCCCCACCGCGCGGAATTGCTGATCGGCGTCGTGGTCGCGATCCTGGCCGCTACCACCGACCTTCGCGACGCCATCGGATTTTCGTCGTTCGCCGTGCTGATCTACTACGCCGTCGCCAACGCCTCCGCGTTCACGCTCGGGCCCGATGAGGGCCGCCCGCACCGCGTCATTCCGGTGATCGGGTTGCTCGGCTGCACGGTGCTGGCTTTCGCGATGCCGCTGCCGTCCGTAATTTCCGGTGTGGCGGTTCTGGGCATCGGCGTCGCCGCCTATCTGATTCGCCGCTTCATCACCCACACGATTCCTCGGGGGTCCGCACGGGGAAGACTGAGCTGATGTCCGACCCCGCGACCGAAGCGTTCGACAAGTTGGTGGCGCTGCTGAACTATCCGATGTTCGTCGTCACCACGCAGGCCCACGACACCCCGGCCGGTTGCCTGGTGGGCTTCGCCAGCCAGACCAGCATTCACCCGCCCCGATTCCTGGTTGGGCTGTCCCGGCGCAACCACACCTTCCGCGTCGCCCGTGCCGCCTCCCACCTGGCGGTGCACGTTTTCGGCCACGAGAACCTGGACGTGGTGGAGCTCTTCGGCGGCCAGACCAGCGACAAGGTCGACAAGTTCGACCGGTGTTCCTGGCATCGCGGTCCCGAAGAGATGCCCATCCTCGACGACGCCGCCGCGTGGTTCGTCGGCGAGATCGTCGA
The DNA here is from genome assembly GCF_059813005.1 of Mycobacterium sp. NGS27. Classification (NCBI taxonomy): domain Bacteria; kingdom Bacillati; phylum Actinomycetota; class Actinomycetes; order Mycobacteriales; family Mycobacteriaceae; genus Mycobacterium; species Mycobacterium sp. NGS27. The sequence goes on along the minus strand of NZ_JCALDT010000009.1, from coordinate 74,213 downwards.
ACGATTCTCGCTGGGTGACCATGTCGGGCACCTGCTCGCACCGGTGGCCGGCAGCCCACCCCAGGAACTCGAGACCTGGGTGTCCTTCGGCGACGTGCACGAGCTGGAACCCGGCCACGAGGCCTAGCGCGTGAGCGAGTCGCCCCGGATCAGCGCCGTTCCCAGCATCATTGAACTCGCGCCCTTCTACGCCGATCCCCCGGACGGTGTGCGGGCCAACATGATCTTCAGCGCCGACGGCGCCGCCGCGTTCGGTGGTCGCGCGGGTCCGCTGTCGTGTCCCACCGATCAACGGCTATTGAGAATCCTGCGCGGCCTGGCCGACGTCGTGCTGGTCGGCGCAGGCACCGCCCGCGCCGAAAACTACGGCCCGGTGACCCTCAGCGACGCGGCGCGCGCCACGCGGCACCACGAAGGACGAACCGAACCGCCCCCGATCGCGGTGGTGAGCCGCAGCGGTGAACTTCCGGCCCGGCTGTTCAGCAACCCGGACCAGCCGCCGATCCTGGTGACCTGCGCGAGCACCGCCGCACGACAAGACCTCGACGAAGACCGGCGCCACATCGTGGTCGCCGGAGAGGAGTCGGTCGACGTCTCGCGAGCGGTCGCGATACTGCGCGAGCAGGGAATGCATCGCATCCTGTGCGAAGGCGGACCGACGCTGCTCGACGAGTTGGTGGAAGCCGACGCCGTCACCGAAATCTGCGTGACGCTCGCCCCCAAACTGGCTGCGAGCCAGCCGGTGGGCCACCGACTGCGCCCGGCACAACTGCCCGCCCCGCGCACCATGAGCCTCGAGCACGCGCTGTTCTGCGAGGGCTATCTGTATCTGAGATATTGCCGCTGACCCCCGGCCGCGCTCAACATGCAGCAGGCGACGCCTCTTCCTATGATGAAAATGCCCGCTTTGAAACCCGATCGCTGCGCGCGACCGTCCCCGCAATCAGAAGAGGATCACCGCCCCGGTGAGCAGTTCAGCCGACGACCACGATTACCGTAATTTGGCGGTGAATCGACTGCGCCCCAGTGAAATTCACTGGGCACTGAACCACGACTCGGTGCACGGAATCGCCTACGCGTTCAAGAATCCCGTCGCTGTCGCGGACTCCCTCGAGGATCCCGACGACGACCGCAAGACCTACCTGGTGCGGGTCAAGCGCGACGACCTGGCCAACGCGCTGGAAAAAATCAATGAATGGATCTTCGACCATCCCGGCCCGGCCGGGATGCAGGCGTACGGATTCGTCCGGGCGCTGTCCCGGGAGGGGCTCACCGAACGCGCCACCGGCGATGACGACAACCGCTGATCCCGCGCCGGTAGCAAAGCGGCCTAGTCGGTAGCCGGCTCCGAATCCTCTTGGCGTTCAGCGTCTTCCACGGTCAGCGGCAATGCGAGTTCCTCGAGCGGGCGCTGCTCGGCGGCGATGCCGAGCCACAGTTCGACCAGGCCGGCCGCGGCCATCACGACCGCCCCGATGAGGAAGGACCAGACAACCTCGCTGCGCATGCCCGAGTTGATCAGCTGACCGAACAGCAATGGGCCGGTGATACCGCCGATCGCCGTGCCCATCGCGTAGAAGAACGCGATCGCCAGCGCCCTGGTCTCCATCGGGAAGATCTCGCTGACCGTCAGGTACGCCGCGCTGGCACCCGCCGACGCCAGGAAGAACGCGACGATCAGCAGGCCGATGAAGGCCCAGACGCCGCCGGCCTGGGTGACAAAGACCAACGCCAGCGCCACCACCGCCACGCCGGAGCCGATGTAGGTCAGCGTGATCATCGGCTTGCGGCCGACGGTGTCGAACAGGTGCCCGAGCACCAGCGGTCCGGCGAAATTGCTGAGGGCCCACAGCACGAAGAACACCGGCACCATGCCCGACGGCACGTCGTAGAACTGGCTGAGCAGCGTGCCGAGGTTGAACGTGACGCCGTTGTAGAGGAACGCCTGCCCGATGAACAGCGCCAGTCCGAGGATCGCGCGGCGTGGGTACAGCTTGAACGCCACGGCGGCGATCTCCCGGAACGAAATCGCCGTGCGCTGCCGGATCCGCAGCGCCTTGCCCTGCGGTCCGGGCAGCGGTTCGCCCGTCTCGTGCGCGACCGCGGCTTCGATGTCGCCGACGATCTGCTCCGCCTCGTCGTCGCGGCCGTGGATGAACAGCCACCTGGGGCTCTCCGGGACGTTGCGCCGCACCAGCAGCACGAAGATGCCGAGGATGGCGCCGATGCCGAAGGCGAGCCGCCAGCCGATGTCGGGCGGGAAGTGCGACGTGTCCAGCAGGATCAGCGCGCCACCCGCGCCGGCGGCCGAACCCAGCCAATAGGTTCCGTTGATGATCAGGTCGACGCGACCGCGCACTCGCGCGGGAATCAGCTCGTCGATGGCCGAATTGATGGCGGCGTATTCGCCGCCGATGCCGGAGCCGGTGAAGAAACGGGTCAGGAAGAAATACCACGGGGCGAAGGCGAACGCGGTGGCGACCGTGGCCACCAAATAGATGGCCAGGGTGATGATGAAGAGGTTTCGCCGGCCGAACCGATCGGTCAGGTGGCCGAAGAACAGCGCCCCCGAGCACGCCCCGGCGATGTAGATCGCGGCCGCCATGCCGATCTGCGCGGCGTTCAGCGCGATGCCGCTGTTGTGTTCCATGAGCCGGGCCGACACGTTGCCGACCATGGTGACCTCGAGCCCGTCGAGCACCCACACCCCGCCCAGGCCCACGACGACGCGCCAGTGAAACCGCGACCACGGCAGCCGGTCCAGCCGCGCGGGCACCTGCGTCGAGATGGTTTTGGTTTGCGCGCTCGCACTCATGCGGTCTCCGTTCTGGTGTGACAGAGGATTTACCCACCCGAGCCCGTCGTTAGCCCTCGGCCGGGTACCGCACCTGCGCCGCCGCGGGCGTCAGCCACGCTCGGAGCGGGACTCCTCGGGAGTCCAGGCCTGCGGCTGGCCGGGGTGGCCGGGGAAGAGGAAGTCGATGAAGGCCGCGGCCGTCGGCTGGGGCTCGTGGTTGGCCAGCCCCGGGCGCTCGTTGGCCTCGATGAAGGCGTACTCGGCGCCTGTGACGTCGGGCACCAGTAAGTCGATGCCGGTCACCGGGATGCCGATCGCTTCGGCCGCCGTCACCGCGACTCGGCACAGCTCGCTGTTCACGTGCGCGGTCACGTCGTGGATGGTGCCGCCCTGATGCAGGTTGGCGGTGCGCCGAACCCGCAGCCGAGTCCCCTGCGGCAGCACGTCGTCGAGCTGCCAGCCGGCTTCGGCGATCGTCGACTCGGTGAGGTCGTCGAGCGGGATGCGGGACTCACCGCCGGTGGCCGCAGAGCGCCGCCGACTCTCGGCGGCGATCAAATCCCGAACGCTGTGCTCGCCCGTGCCGATGATCTCCGGGGGCATCCGCAGCGCGGCGGCGACGACGCGTCCGTCGATCACCACGAGGCGAAGGTCGTCGCCGGTGACCCGCTGCTCGATCAGCACGTCCGGGTAGTGCTGGCGGGCCCGCGCCAGCGCCGAGCTGAGGTCGTCGGGCCCGTTGTCCGGGACGACCCCGACCGTGATGCCCTTGCCCTGCTCGCCACGCGTCGGTTTGACGACGACCTCGCCGACCTCCTTGAGGAACGCGAAATCGCTCTCATCGAACGTGGCCAGTCGCGCGCGGGGCACGGTGATGCCCGCCTCGGCGACCAGGCGCCGCGTCAGCCGCTTGTCGTCGCAGCGGCACATGGCCACGGCGGAGGTGTACTCGGACAGGGATTCACGGGTGAGCACGCTGCGGCCGCCGTGGGTCAGGCGCATCTCGCCGGTCTCGGCGTCGAGCACCTCGACCCAGATCCCGCGGCGCAGCGCCTCGTCGGCGATGATGCGGGCGTACGGGTTGAGGTCGTCGATGGTCTCGGGCGGCGGACTGAACAGTGGCTCGTTGATCGCGTTCTTGCGCTTGATCGCCAGCACCGGGACGCGACGGAAACCCAGCTTCTCGTACAGGCCGATGGCGGCGGCATTGTCGTGCGCCACCGACAGATCCATGTAGGCCCGGCCCTCGCTGCGGAAGTGTTCGGCCAGCGCCTTGGTGAGGGCGCCACCCACCCCGGGCAGCCCCGCTGCCGGATCCACCGCCAGGGTCCACAGGCTCGATCCCTCTTCCGGGTCGTTGAACAGCAGCTCGTGGTCGACGCCGGTAACGGTGCCGACGACCGCGCCGTCCTCGTCGCGCACCGCCAGCAGGTACTTCACCGCGGGCAGGTGTTGATGGTTGTGCCAGATCACGTCGACCCCGGCCGGGACCATGCCGCAGCGCACGTAGACGCGATTCATGGCGTCGGCATCGATCGGGTCGTTGAGGGTGCGGACCGTGACGCCAAGCGGCGGTGGCGCAAGGTTTTTCGTCGTCGGGGTGAAGCGCAGCCGGTAGGTGTGGCTGGGGTCGATGAACAGCTCGGTGGGCGCCTCGGCGACCACGACGTGGGATTCGCGGGCGTAGATGCAGATGTCGCGGCGCCCGGGACCCTCGCGGCGCAGCGCTTCGACCAGTTCCTGCGAATTGGCGAAGGTCTGCCCGAAAATCAGCCGGCCCCAACCCAATTCGAGCTCGACGTCCTTGGCCATCGCGTCGACCAGCTCGGGTGGCGACGCGTCGTGCAGGCCGAGGGTGATCGCCTCGGTGTGGTCGTGGCCGCCGGACGGATCGGCCATGGTCATGCGACCGGGCCGGTGACACCGTGGCGCTGCAACCACAGCTCGAGCAGGGCGATCTGCCAGAGCTCGTTGCCGCGCAGCGGGGTCAGCTTGCCGTTGGGGTTGGCCAGTAACGCGTCGACCGCGTCGGTGTTGAACAGGCCGCGTTCCTTGGCGGTGGGTGCGTAGAGGGCGTCGCGGACCATGTCGAGGTAGGGCCCTTCGAGGTGGGTCAGCGCCGGGACCGGGAAGTAGCCCTTGGGGCGATCGATGACCTCGGACGGAATCACCCGTCGCGCAGCCTGTTTCAGGACGCCCTTGCCTTCGTGGGCGATCTTCAGTTCCGGCGGGCAGGTCGCTGCCAGCTCGACCAAATCGTGGTCGAGGAACGGCACCCGGCCTTCCAACCCCCACGCCATCGTCATGTTGTCGACCCGCTTCACCGGGTCATCGATCAGCATCACCGTGGTGTCGAGCCGCAGCGCGCGGTCGATACCGGTCTCGGCGCCGGCCTGGGCGAAATGCTCGGTGACGAATCGCAGGCTCGGGTCGTCGGGCGCGACGATGCCCGATCCGACCAGGGCTGAGACCCCGGCGGTGTCGCGGTCGAAGAAGGCGCCGCGATATTGCGCGACGGCACCGTCCAGGGTCGCCGCGGCGGGCTCGCCCATCGGCGGGTACCAGTGGTAGCCGGCGAACACCTCGTCGGCGCCCTGGCCGGACTGCACGACCTTGACGTGCCGCGCCACTTCCTGACTGAGCAGGTAGAAGGCGACGCAGTCGTGGCTGACCATCGGCTCGCTCATCGCGCCGATGGCACCGTCGAGCGCGGGCAGCATCCGGTCGGTCTCGATGCGGATCTGGTGGTGGTCGGTCTCGAAGCGCTTGGCCACGATGTCGGAGTACTGGAACTCGTCGCCCTTGACGCCGCCCGCCGACTCGAAACCGATGGAGAAGGTCGACAACCCGTGCTGGCCGGCCTCGGCGAGCAGACCCACGATCAGGCTGGAGTCCACGCCGCCGGACAGCAGGCAACCGACCGGCACGTCGGCGACCAGGCGGCGCTTGACCGCCAGCCGCAGCGTGGACAGCACGGCGTCTTCCCAGTCGCGCTCCGACCAGCCGGCGCGGTCGGCGTGGCGGGTGAAGTCGGGCGCCCAGTAGGTGGTGACGGTGCGCTTGCCGTCGGGCTCGATGGCGACCAGCGATGCCGGCGGCACCTTGCGGACGCCGCGCAGGATGGTGTTCGGCGCGGGCACCACCGAGTGGAAGCTCATGTAGTGGTGCAGGGCGACCGGATCGATGCGGGTGTCCACGCCGCCGCCGGCCAACAGGGCGGGCAGCGTGGACGCGAACCGGACCCGATGGCCGTCCTCGGTCAGGTACAGCGGCTTGATGCCGAGCCGGTCACGGCCCAGCAGCACCCGCCCGCTGTCGCGTTCGACGATGGCGAAGGCGAACATGCCGAACAGGTGGCTCACGAAATCGTCGCCCCACCGGTGGTAGGCCTTGATCAGAACTTCGGTGTCGCTGTGCGAGAAGAAGCGGTAGCCGTACCCGCTGAGTTCTTGCCGCAACTCCTTGTAGTTGTAGATGCAGCCGTTCCAGGCCAGGGACAGCCCCAGCTCCGAGTCGACCATCGGCTGGGCGCCGGCTTCGGTCAGGTCGATGATTTTGAGGCGACGGTGGCCGAGCGCCACCCGGCCCTGCGACCAGGCGCCGCCTGTATCCGGGCCCCGTGGCGTCAGCACGGCGGCCATCGCTGAGACCGCCGCTACGTCGGGCGCTTGCCCGTCGAGCCGTACCTCCCCGGTGACTCCGCACACGCCTTCGACCCTACCGTTGCCCGAATGGAATCGCCCAGACGGCCGCTGTGACATGCGTCGGCTCGCCGGTTGCCGGCCAACGGGTAATCGGTGATTCCTGGCCGTCACCAGGTCGCGAGCTGATCGCTGCGGGCACCCCGCCTTGCGGTTTTCGCCGGTGAACCTCAGGCGGCGCCGTCGGGCGAACATAAACCGCCGTGGCGCAACAGGTTTCAACCGGAACGGTTCGCCACGACCGCTGGGCCCGCCCCGGCGATGCCCGCCAAGCCCTTTCGACCGGCGCCGGCTCGTTTGTCAGCCGCTCGAACACGTTGCACGCGAACGGGGTTCGCGACGCGACACCGACTCGGTGTTTGACCTCTGCAGGATTGGGTACAGTCGTGGCGATGTGGGGGTCGGTCCTGAGTTTGGGTGTTCTGGCTGCGCTCAATCCGGTGCGCCTGGGCCTGGCCCTTCTGATGATCTCCCGCCCGCGGCCCGCGCCGAATTTGCTCGCCTACTGGATCGGCGGGCTCACCGTATGCATACCCGAACTGGTTGTGCCGCTGGTCCTGCTCAACTTCACGTCGCTGTTCGGCTCGTTTGGGCACGCTTCGGCGACCCCGGCGGCCAGCTCCGCCCTCCCGCGAATTCAAATCGGCCTAGGTGTGCTGGGTTTGACGATCGCCGCGGTGCTGGCCGTGCGGTTTTCGACGCGCCAGCGCGCCGAGGCGCGAGCAATGAGCCGTGGGGACTCGGCGCTCGGGCCGGCCCCGGATACGCCGATCGCCGTTCCACGATTCCTCAGCCGCGCGCGGGATGTTTCTGCCGACGACCGTTCGCCGCTGCGGCGCCTGCTCCACCGCGGCCACTGCGCGTGGGAGGCAGGATCGCTGTGGATCGCGTGGGTGATCGGGTTGGCCTCGGTGCCGGTCGATGGCGTTTTCTTCATCCTCGCGATCATCGTGGCCTCGAGGGCCCCGATCGCGGCACAGGTCAGCGCCTCCATCGCCTTCTTCCTGTTGATGTATTCCGTAGTCGAGATGATCCTGGTGGGTTATGTGGCCGCGCCGGCCCGCACCGAGGCCCTCCTGCGACAGCTGCATGACTGGGTGCGCGCCTACCACCGGCAGATCCTGGTGACTGTGTTCACGGTGGTCGGGATCTCGCAGTTGGCCGAGGGCTTCAACATCCTCTGAATTCGACGGTCGAACGCGCTATGGGCGCCGACGCAGATATCGAAGTCGAAATCACCGCTGCCGCAACGCTAGAGCTTGCCATCGCGCCGCGAGAGATCCAGGTCGAGCAGGCGCTGGAGTTGCTTACCGTACATACCGGTCGATTCGGTGGTCAGCATCTCATTGTGCGTGCAGTCGACTTCGTACACGGCGATGTCGCCCGTAGCGTAGGGCCGCCAACTCTGCCGAAGATGGTTACCGCGATCGCTGTCGTCTCGCATAGCGGAAAAGACCGTCATATCGCCGTCCAGAATGCCGGGTTCGTGAGCCCGATAGAACGCGAGATTGGTGTTCAGGTTCTGAACGAGCAGATTCAGCAGATCTTTGTGCCGGGAGAGCTCAATGGCTTCTTGTTGGCGAATGAGATCTTCGATCTGCTCGTACGTCAACGACTCATTCGGTTCGGGCGTGGTTACGCCGTAGAACTCCAGGATTTCTTTCACGATCTGAGCTTCGTCCAGAGCGTAGTCGCGCAGGGCCATGCTGCTGTCGATGATCGGCTGAGCGTCCAGAAGGAACAGGTTTGCGACGCTTCCGCGTTGTCGAAGCTCGACCGCGAGCTGATGAGCGATCACACCCCCGTAAGACCAGCCGAGGAGGTGGTAAGGCCCGTCGGGATGAATGCTTTGGATCCGGTCGGCATAGGTTTTGGCCATATCCGAAATCGATTGAGGTTGAGGCTCTTCGGGCCGCCGAATCTGCTGAATTCCGATTATCGGGCAGTCCACGTGATTGCCGAGCGCCTGGTACGGCCAACTCACCCCCCCTGCCGGATGGACGCAGAACAGCGGGGTGCCGCTACCGCCCTTCAGATACTGAAGGGGAACCACTTCGTGAGTGGAAGCCGGGTGGGTCTGCAACCGGTGACTCAAAGCTTGCACCGTGGGCGCTTCAAACAGCGCGGGTACCGCAAGATCAACATCCAGGCCGTCGTTGACCGCGGCGATCACGCGCATCGCCGAAATGCTGTCGCCACCGAGATCGAAGAACGATTCGTCGACTCCGACTCGGTCGATGCCGAGGACGTCGGCGAAAATCCCGGCCAGGGTCTCCTCGATGGGGGTGCTCGGGGCGCGATACTGGCCCGCGGTGTGTCCGGGCGCCGGCAGGCTGCGGACGTCGACCTTGCCGTTGGGCGTCAACGGCAGCGCGTCGAGCGTCACCAGCGTCGGGACCATGTAGCCGGGGAGCCGTTCGGTCAGCGCGGCGCGCGCCGCCGCCAGATCGATTGTGCCGGTGACATACCCCACCAGACGCTTCTCACCCGGGCGGTCCGCACGGGCGACCACCACCGCCTGCGCCACTCCGTCAAGCGCGGACAACGCCTCCTGGATCTCAGTCAGTTCGATGCGGTAACCGCGGATCTTGACCTGCTCATCGGCCCGGCCCACATACTGCAGCTGCCCGTCGGCACGCCACCGCACCAAATCCCCGGTGCGATACATCCGGGTGCCCGGCGCTCCGAATGGGCAGGCCACGAAGCGCGAGGAGGTCAAGCCTGCCCTGCTCACATAACCGCACGCCACGCCCCAACCGGCCACATACAACTCGCCGACCACCCCGGCCGGTACCGACCGCAACCACCCGTCCAGCACAAACAACGCCGCACCCGAGACGGGCGACCCGATGGGCGGTGTCCCCGATCCGGCCACCAGTGGCGCAGTCATGGCCGCGTACACGGTGGTCTCTGTCGGACCATAGGCGTTGACCATCACCCGGCCCGGCGCCCACCGGTCAACCAGCTCGGCCGGGCTGGGCTCACCACCAACCAGCAACGCTGTCGACGCCAAGGCCTCGGGCGAGAGCGCCACCACCGCCGACGGCGTCTGGGTCAGCACGTTCACCCGCTGCGCCACCATCAAGGCCTGGAAGTCGTCAGGGGAGGCCGCGACCTCTTCGGGCACCACCACCAGGCGTTCTCCGTGCAGGAGAGCGCCCCAGATCTCCCAGACCGAGAAGTCGAACGCGTAGGAGTGACATTGCGTCCACACCTGTCCGGAAGGCAGGCCCGCGCCGAGCGAGTCGAGCAGTTGGGCCACGTTCTGGTGGGTGATCGCCACTCCCTTGGGCGCACCCGTCGTGCCCGAGGTGTAGATGATGTGCGCGATGTCGTCGGGGGCCGGCACCGGCGGTGCGGCGCTGGGCTGGCTGTCGACAACGGGGTCATCGACGTCGATGACCAGCACGTCATACCCGCCGAATCGGTCGGCCAGCCCCGCGGTGGTGACCGCGGCGATCGGCGCGGCGTCGGCCACCATGAACCCGATCCGCGCCACCGGCAACGCCGGGTCGATCGGCAGGTAGGCGGCCCCGCTCTTGAGCACGCCCAAGATCGCCACGATCGCCTCAGCCGACCTCCGGAACAACACCGCGACGCACTCGCCCGGGCCCGCGCCCCGCGCGACCAGCAGCTGCGCGAGTCGATTGGCGGACTGATCCAGCTCGCGGTAGGTCCACGTGCGCTCACCGCACACCAGCGCCACGGACTCCGGTGAACGCGCCACCTGCGCGGCGAACAGCGCCGGAATCGAGACCGGCTCGGGCGCGGACCGGGTCGACGCCGCCTGGTTACCCAGTTCCTTCAGGCGGGCATTGCCGTCGCTACCCAGCAAATCGATCGCCGAGAGCCGCCGGTGGGGTTCGGAGGCCATCGCCACCAGCACCCACTGCAACCGGTCGATCAGCGTTTCGATATCGGAGTGATCGAATACGCCGGTGTCGAATTCGACGCGAAGGCCGAGTTCGCTCCCGGGCAGGACTTGTACCGTCAACGGGTAGTGGGTGGATTCGTGCCGAGCGATATCGCCGATCGCCAGTTCCTCGTTGGCGGCCAGTGCGGCGGCGTCCACGGGGTAGTTCTCATAGGCGAACAGCGTGTCGAACAGCTGCTCGTGACCGGTGATGCGGTGGATATCGCTGAGCGCGAGGTGCTGGTGCTCGAGCGTGTGGTTGTTGGTGTCCCGCAGTTGCTCCAGCAGCTCGATCGCGGTGGTGGCGGGTGTCAGACGCGCCCGCACCGGCACCGTGTTGATCAGCAGGCCCACCATCGACTCGGCGCCGACGAGGTCGCCCGGCCTACCCGAAACGGTGGTACCGAATGCGACGTCCTGCTGGCCGGTCAGCCAGCACAGCAGCTGGGCATAGGCGGCCTGCAGCACCGTATTGACGGTGGTCTGACATGACCGGGCCAAGTCGCCGACGGCCCCCGTGATCTCGGCGGGCAGCCCGAAGGATGCCGCGCCCCGGGTGCCCGACAACCGGTGCCCCGAGCTGACCAGAGCGGGGGTGTCAAAGCCGTCCAGCGCCTCGCGCCAGGCCGCGTGGGCGGCATCCAGATCACGCTCGGCCAGCCAGGTCACAAACCGGCGGAACGAGCCGGCGGCGCCCAGCGGCTGGCCGTGATAGCTGGCGAAGATCTCGCCCATCAGGATCGGCAACGACCAGCCGTCGACCACGATGTGGTGATTGGTCAGCACAAAGCGGTGCCGGTTGGCGCTGATGCGCACCAACGCGACGCGGAAGGCCGGCTCGCCGTCGAGCTCGCAGACCGCGGCGCGTTCGGCAGCACAGACTTGCTCGATCTGCCGGTCGATCTCGCCCTCCCCCGACCCGGTGAGGTAGATATAGCGCCAGGGCGGCCCGGGATCAGCCGGAATGATCTGCACGTCGAATTGCGGACAGAACCGGGCTACGAGATGCGGGTGCCGCTTGACCACCGTGTGCACCGCATCGCGCAGCCGGTACGGGTCAAGTGCGCCGGTCACCGCGATGTTCAGCTGCACGGCGTACAGGTCGTCCGCGCTGCCGGGCGCGGTGCGGGCGTGGAAGAGCAGCCCCTGCTGCAGCGGGGTCAACGGCAGGATGTCGGCGACCGCGTGTCGCCGTTGCAGGTCGTCGATCTGCTGCTGGCTCAACCGGGCGGGCGCGATATCTGAGGGGGTCAGTCCACCCCCACCGCGCCGCACGTGCGCGCAGATGCCGGCCAGGGCGTCGAACCACAACCGGCTCAACCGGGCGATCTGCCCTTCGTCCAGCGCCGACGGCGCCCATGTCCAATTGGCTTGCAGGCGCAGCCCGGCCTCGGTGTCGATGGTGCCCGCATTGAGGTCCACGGTGTGCATCAGCGGCATCGGTATAGCCGTGGCCGCTTCGGTAACCCACAAGCCGTCCGGGCTGATCCCCCAGCCGTCACCCGATAGGTCCGCCGACCCGCCCATGCGCCCGAAATAGTTGAAACCGATGGACGGGTCGGAGCCCTCGAGGTCGACCTGAGCGTTCAGGTAGCGCAGCAAACCATAGGTGAGCCCGTCGGGGAGGGCACGAAGCTGCTCCTTGGCGTCCTTGATCACCGCCCCGAGCTCCGCGTCGCCCGCGATCACCTGCGTCCAGGACAGGCTGCCGACGGTCAATGCCACGGGGTATTTGGTGGTGAACCAGCCCACCGTGCGCGACAGGTCCACACCGGAGGCCAGCTCCTCGTGGCGCCCGTGGCCTTCGACGTCGATCGCGATCGGGCCGCCGCCGGCGCCCAAAAATTCCGCCGTCGCCAACGCGAACGCGATCAACAAGATCTCGTGTATGCCGGCGTGGAACGCGGCGGGCACCTCGCCGAGGAGCATCCGGGTCGTCTCGGCGTCGTCCAGCGACATCGACAAGCGCCCGGCGGTCTCATAGGTATCGTCGGGCTGCACCGCCGGCAGCGCCGCAGGGGTCGCCGCGACACGCTGCCACATCTGCGCCGTGTCAACGACTTTCGCGGTGTGGGCGTGCTCGTCGAGTAGCTGCGCCCAGCGGGCGAACGACGTGCCGGTCACCGGTAGCGCTATCGGTTGTCCGCCGCGATGCTGTGCCCAGGCGATGTTGAGGTCCTCCAACACGATTCGCCACGACACGCCATCGATTGCCAGGTGGTGAATCATCAACACCAGCTGGCCCGTCGAGGCGGCCCACAATGCGCTGAGCATCAGTCCGGCGACGGGGTTCAGCCGCGCGCGGGCCGCGACGAGCGCCTCGTCGGAGAGCACCTCCACCCGTTGCAGGCACGAAGCGGCGTCCACCGAACCGGCCTCGGGCACCCGCATCGACCAGGCCCGGGCACCATCGTCTTCGACGCGCAACCGCAGCACGGCGTGCCGATCCAGCAGCGCCTGCACCACCACCACCACGTCCGCCTCGGTCGCCCCTGCCGGAGCCTGCACCACCACCGTCTGATTGAACTGATCAACCGGACCAGCGACCTCGGCCAGCCAACGCATGATCGGCGTAGCCACCACCGGCCCGACGCCCTCATCAACCAAGCCCTCGGCCTGGGCCACCCCGGCGACGCGCGCCAACCGGGCCACCGTCTGCTCGACGAAAATGTCACGCGGCTTGCACACCAGCCCCGCCGCCCGCGCCCGCGCCACCACCTGCATCGACAAGATGCTGTCGCCACCGAGCTCGAAGAACGAATCATCAACCCCGACCCGCGCCAGCCCCAGCACCTCCGCATAAATGCCGGCCAGGACCTCCTCGACCGCGCCACCCGGCGCCCGATAATGCTCCTGATCGGCATAATCCGGCGCTGGCAACGCCCGAGCATCGAGCTTGCCGTTGACGGTCAATGGCAGCGCGTCGATCACCACCACCGCGGCCGGGACCATGTAGCCCGGTAGCCGGTCTGCCACCGCGGCGCGCGCGCTGGCCGGGTCGACCGTCCCGGTGACATAGCCGACCAGGCGCTTGTCGCCGGGGCGGTCCTCGCGCGCGATCACCGCCGCCTGGTCCACACCGTCCACACCCATCAACGCCGTCTGGATCTCGCCCAATTCGATGCGATACCCGCGGATCTTGACCTGCTCATCGGCACGACCCAGATAATCCAACTGCCCGTCGGCGCGCCACCGCACCAGATCCCCGGTCCGATACATCCGCACGCCAACACCACCGAACGGACACGCCACAAACCGCGACGCGGACAACCCGGGCCGGCGCAGATAACCCACCGCGACGCCATCGCCGGCGACATACAACTCACCCACCACACCGGCGGGCACCCGACGCAACCACCCATCGAGGACGAACAACGCCGCCCCCGGCACCGGCGACCCGATCGACGGCGCACCCGACCCCGCGACCAACGGAGCGCTGATCGCCGCATACACGGTGGCTTCGGTGGGACCGTAGGCGTTGATCATCACCCGGCCGGGCGCCCACCGATCCACGACCTCGGCGGAACACGCTTCACCGGCGACGACCAACGCCATCGAGTCCAGCCCCTGCGGCGACAACATCGCCACCGCGGACGGGGTCTGACTCAGCACGTCGACGTGCTCGGCCCGCAGCATGTCATGGAGGTCCTCCGGTGAGCGGGCCACCGTCTCGGGCACCACCACCAGGCGCCCACCATGCAACAACGCGCCGAAGATCTCCGAGACCGAGACGTCGAACACGTAGGAGTGCCACTGCGCCCATACCGCCCCGGACGGCAGGCCGGCATCCAACGGCTCCATCAGCTGGGCGACGTTGCGGTGGGTGACCGCGACTCCCTTGGGCACGCCGGTGGTCCCGGACGTAAAGATGAGGTACGCGATCTCGTCGGCCTCCGGCGCGGGCAGCGCCGTGCTGGGTCGGCCCTCGATGGTCGGGTCGCTCACATCGATGACCAGCACGCCATGGCCTTGTAGCTGTCCCGCGTGCTCGTCGGTGGTGATCGCGGCCGCCGGCGCGGCGTCGCCGAGCATGAACGCGATGCGCGCCGTCGGCAGCGTGGGATCGATCGGCAGATACGCCGCCCCGGTTTTGAGCACCGCCAAGATGGCCACGATCGCCTCGGCCGACCGGGAGAACAGCAGCGCCACACACCGACCCGGGCCGACACCGTTGCCGGCCAGCAGGTGCGCCAACCGGTTAGCGGCTTCGTCGAGTTCCCGGTAGGTCCACGACCGCTGACCGCAGCTGAGCGCCACAGCCTCCGGGGTGCGGGCCACCTGCGCGCCGAACAACGCCGGAATCGACACCGGCGCAGCCACCCGCCGGGTCAGCACCGCCCGGTTGCCCATGTCGTCGAGCCGCGCGTGCTCCGCGTCGTCGAGCAACTCGGCCGCCGACAGCCGCCGCGCCGGGTCGGCGGTCACGGCCATCAACACGCGGCGGAACCGCACGATCAGGGTGTGGATGCTGTCCGCGTCGAACACGTCGGTGCGGTATTCCACCGCGCCGTCGATCCCGGCGGGCGCCCCGTCCTCGCCGAAGCGCTCGGCCAACGAGAAGGTCAGATCCATGCGGGCGGCCCGGGTGTCCACCGGCAACGGCGTCACCTGCAGATCACCGAAGGCCAAATCGTCGGCGGCACTGCCGGATCCGGGCAGGTTCTGCCAAGCCAGCATGACCTGGACCAGCGGGTGATGGGCGAGGCTTCGGGTCGGGTTGAGCCGGTCCACCAACACCTCGAAGGGCACGTCCTGGTGCTCGTATGCGGCGAGGCTGCGCCGTCGCACCTGCCCGAGCAGCTCGGCGAAGCTGGGATCACCGGCCACGTCGACACGCAGCACCAACGTGTTGACGAAGAAGCCCACCAGTTCGTCGAGCGCGGCGTCGCGGCGTCCAGCGATCGGGAAACCGACCGCCACATCGGGGCTGGCGCTGATTTGGGAAAGCAACGCGGCAAGGGCGGCCTGAACGACCATGAAACTCGTGGCGTTGTGTTCCCTCGCCACGCGGGTGACCTGCCGCTGCAACTCGGCCGGCCACTCCACCGCCACCCGGGCGCCCCGCTGATCGGCAACCTGCGGATACGGCCGATCGGTAGGCAGCTGCAAGCGCTCCGGCATCCCGGCCAGCGCATCCTCCCAATAGGCCAGCTGGGCGGCGATGCGGCTGTGGCTGTCTTCCAGATCGCCGAGGATTTCGCGCTGCCACAGTGTGTAGTCGACATATTGCACCGGCAAGGCGGGCCAGTCGGGGGCCCGCCCCGCGCGCCGGCTGGCATAGGCCACGCCCAGATCACGTACCAGCGGCCGCAACGACCAGCCGTCGGCGGCGATGTGGTGCACCACCGCGACCAGCACGTGCTCATCGTCGCTGACGGCGAAAAGCCTTGCGCGCAATGGGATTTCGGAGGCCAGATCGAAGGTGTACTGCGCCACGGCGCCGATCGCCACGCCCAACTGCTCCTGCGACCATGCGCCGGCCTCGACGACCTGCCAGCCGATGTCCGCTTGCTCGGCGGATGCCACGACCTGCTGCGGTATCCCGTCGGGCGCCGAGAACAGTGTGCGCAGGCTTTCGTGGCGGGCAACCACATCGGACAGCGCCGCACCAAACGCCTCGGCATCCAGCCGTCCGCGCAGCCGCAAGGCCATCGCCATGTTGTAAACCGGTGACGGGCCCTGCAATTGGTCCAGGAACCACAACCGGTTCTGCGCAAACGACAACGGCACCACCGGGGGCCGCTCACCGGGCACCAGGGGCCGCAGGCCGCCGCTTTCGGTCCCGATGCGAGGGGCCAACTGGGCCACCGTGGGCGCCTCGAACAAGGCCCGCACCGGGAGATTCGCCTCGAGGCTGGTGTTGATCGCCGCGATCAGGCGCATGGCCGACAGCGAATCCCCACCCAGGTCGAAGAAGGAGTCGTCGACCCCGACGCGTTCAATACCGAGCACTTCGGCGTAAGCACCGGCAAGGATTTCTTCGGTCGGGTTGGCCGGGGCGCGATATCGATCCGTGTCCTGGTACTCCGGAGCCGGCAGGGCGCGAGTGTCGAGCTTGCCGTTGGGTGTCAACGGCAGCGCCTCGAGCGCCACCACCGCCGCGGGCACCATGTAGCCCGGGAGCCGTTCGGTCAGCGCGGCGCGCGCCTCGCCCGGGTCGACGGTGCCGGTGACATATCCCACCAGACGCTTCTCCCCCGGGCGGTCCTCATGGGCGATCACCGCCGCCTGCGTCACTCCATCCAAACTCGTGAGCGCCGTTTGGATTTCGCCAAGTTCGATGCGGTACCCGCGGATCTTGACCTGCTCGTCGGCACGACCCAGGTAGTCCAGCTGTCCGTCGGCACGCCAGCGCACCAAATCGCCGGTGCGGTACATCCGTGCGCCCGGCGCTCCGAACGGGCACGCCACGAACCGCGACGCGCTCAACCCGGCCCGACGCCAGTACCCCACGCCGACTCCGCGGCCGGCCACATACAACTCGCCGACCACCCCCACCGGCACCGGACGCAACCACCCGTCCAGCACCGCAAACGCCGCCCCAGGTACCGGCGACCCGATGGGCGGTGCCCCAGCCCCCGCCACCAACGGCACACTCTTCGCGGCCCACATCGTGGTCTCCGTGGGGCCGTAGACATTGACCATCACCCGCCCCGGCGCCCACCGGTCGACCAACTCCGGCGGGCAGGGCTCGGCCCCGATCACCAAGGCCGTCGACTCCAGTCCCTCCGGCGAAAGCACCCCCACCGCGGACGGGGTCTGGGTCAAGACGGTGACCCGCTGCGCCACCAGCAGGGCGTGGAAGTCTTCCGGCGCGCGCGCCACCGAGTCGGGCACCACCACCAGCCGCCCCCCGTGCAGCAGGGCGCCCCAGATCTCCCACACCGAGAAGTCGAACGCATAGGAATGGAACTGCGTCCACACCTGGTCCGGCCCCAACTCCACACCGATGTCCAGACCGGCGAACAGTTGAGTCACGTTCTGCTGGGTGACCGCCACTCCCTTGGGTGTGCCCGTCGTGCCCGACGTGTAGATGATGTGCGCCACGTCGTCAGCGGCCGGCGCCGCCAACCCTGTGCTCGGTTGGGTCGCCGCCGCCGGATCATCGATATCGATGACCGCCAGTCCGCCGAACCCGTCCAGCCGCGCATGCAACTGCGCGGTGGTCACCGCGGCGACCGGCCGAGCATCGCCGAGCATGAACTCCAACCGCGCCGCCGGCACGGCGGGATCAATGGGCAGGTAGGCGGCCCCGGTCTTGAGCACCGCCAAGATCGCCACGATCGCCTCGGCCGACCGCGGGAGCAACAGCGCCACACACGCGCCCGGGCCAACCCCATTTCCGGCCAACAAATGCGCCAGCCGATTGGCGGCCTCATCCAGCTCGCGGTAACTCCAGGAGCGGTCGCCACACACCAGCGCCACCGCCTCCGGGGCCCGCAGCACCTGCGCCCCGAACAACTCCGGAACCGACGTCGCCGCGGGAGCAGGTTGCGCCAGCACCGCCCGGTTGCCGAACTGCTGCAGGCGGGCATACTCACGCTCGTCCAGCAGATCGATGGAAGACAGCGGCCGCGCCGGGTCGGCGGCCATGACCGCCAGCACCTGCTGCAACCGCTCGACCAGCGCGCCGATGGCGGCGCCGTCGAACACGGCGGTGTCGAATTCGACTCGAAGGCGCAGTTCACTGCCCGGCAAGGCCACGATGGAGAGCGGGTAGTGAGTGGACTCGTGGCTGGTGAACTCGGTGACCACCAGCTCGTCATCGCCCGCCAGGGCGGCGGCGTCCATCGGGTAGTTCTCGTACACGAACAGGGTGTCGAACAGCTGCTCGTGCCCGGTGATGCGGTGGATCTCGCTGAGCGCGAGGTGCTGGTGCTCGAGCGTGTGGTTGTTGGTGTTCTGCAGTTGCTCCAGCAGCTCGGTGGCGGTGGTGGTGGGTGTCAGACGCGCCCGGACCGGCACCGTGTTGATCATCAGCCCGACCATCGACTCCGCCCCGGCGACATCGGCCGGCCTGCCCGACACGGTGGTACCGAATGCCACGTCGTGCTGGCCGGTCAGCCAGCACAGCAGCTGGGCGAAGGCGCCTTGCAGCACCGTGTTTGCGGTGGTCTGGCAGGAGCGGGCCAGCTCGCTCATGGCCCGCATGGTCTCGGCGGGCAGCAGGAACGATTCGACGGCACGGGTGCCGAGCGCCAACCTGTGTCCCGAGCTGACCAGAGCGGGGCTGTCGAAGCCGTCCAGCACCTGGCGCCACGCGGCGTGGGCGGCATCCAGATCTCGCTCGGCCAGCCAGGTCACGAACCGGCGATACGACCCCGCCGGGGCCAGCGGCTGACCGTAATAGCTGGCGAATATCTCCGCCAAGAGGATCGGCAATGACCAGCCGTCGACCACGATGTGGTGATTGGTCAGCACAAAGCGGTGCCGGTCTGCCCCGATGCGGAGCAACGCCGCCCGGAATGCCGGCGGATCGGCCAGGTCGCCCACCGCGGCGCGCTCGGCCGCGCATAGCTGGTCGACCAGCTCATCCACGTCGGCGTCGAGACCATCGCCGGCGAGGTCTGCGTACCGCCAGGGCACCACCGGATCGGCGGGGATGATCTGCACCGGCTCATCGAATTGCGGGCAGAATCGGGCCGCCAGATGCGGATGCCGATTGACCACGGTGTGTACCGCATCGCGTAGACGGCCGGAGTCAAGCGCACCGGTGACGGCGATATTCAGCTGTACCGCATACAGGTCGTCGTCGCTCCCCCGGACGGTGCTGGCGTGGAACAGCAACCCCTGCTGCACCGGGGTCAGAGGCAGCACGTCGGCGATCTGATGCTCCCGCTGAAGCTGGTCGATTTGCGGTTGGCTCAGCCGAGCGGGGGCGATGTCCGACGGCGTCAACCCGCCGCCACCGCGCTGCACGTGCGCGCAGATACCGGCCAGGGCGTCGCACCACAGCTGGCTCAGCCGGTTGACCTGGGCCTGATCGAGCGCCGAAGGCGCCCACATCCAATCGGCGTGCAGTTGCGGTCCCGTGTCGGTGTCGACCGTGCCGGCGTTGAGCTCCACGGTGTGCAGCAGCGGCATCGGGATGGCCGCGACGGCGCCCGTCCTCGACGAGCCTTCCCGGCTGGGCCACCACATGTCGCCGCTCGCCGCGGCGTCGCCGCCCGACGCGCCCAGGCGCCCGAGATAGTTGAAGCCGATCACCGGGTCGGGTCCGGCCAGGTCCGCGTCGCGATTCAGGTAGCGCAGCAAACCGTAGGTCAGGGAATCCGGGAGCCCGCGAAGCTGCTCTTTGGCTTCCTTGAGCACGGCACCCAACACCGCCTCGCCGGCAGTCACCTGAGCCCAGCGCAGCTCACCGACGGTCAACGACACCGGATATTTGGCGGTGAACCAGCCCACCGTGCGCGACAAGTCCACGTCCGGCGCCAGGTCCTCATTGCGCCCGTGGCCCTCGACATCGATACCGATCGGCGCCGCACCGGTACCCGCGAACTCTGCCACCGCCAACGCGAAGGCGATCAACAAAACGTCCTGCGCCCCCGCGTGAAACGCCGACGGCACTTCGCCGAGCAGCATTCGGGTGGTCTGGGCATCCAACGACATGGACAGGTGCCCCGCCGTGGCAAAGGTATCCACCGCCGGCTGAACGGCCGGCAACACGGCCGGGGCCGCCGCCACACGTCGCCAGGCATCGGCCTGGTCCACCACTGCTGGGCTGTGGGCTTGTTCGGCCAGCAGCGCCGCCCAGCGGGCGAACGACGTGCCGGTCACCGGCAGGTCTATCGGTTGTCCGCCGCGATGCTGCGCCCAGGCGATGTTGAGGTCCTCGAGCAAAATCCGCCACGAAACCCCGTCGACGGCCAGGTGGTGAACGATCAACACCAGCTGGCTGCTGGAGCCCACCCACAGCGCGCTCAACATGACACCGGCGGCGGGGTTCAGCCGCGCCCGGGCCGCGACGAGCACCTCCTCGGAGAGCACCTCCACCCGTTGCAGGCACGAAGCGGCGTCCACCGAACCGGCCTCGGGCACCCGCATCGACCAGGCCCGGGCACCATCGTCTTCGACGCGCAACCGCAGCACGGCGTGCCGATCCAGCAGCGCCTGCACCACCACCACCACGTCCGCCTCGGTCGCCCCTGCCGGAGCCTGCACCACCACCGTCTGATTGAACTGATCAACCGGACCAGCGACCTCGGCCAGCCAACGCATGATCGGCGTAGCCACCACCGCACCGACGCCCTCATCAACCAAACCCTCGGCCTGGGCCACCCCAGCGACGCGCGCCAACCGGGCCACCGTCTGCTCGACGAAAATGTCACGCGGCTTGCACACCAGCCCCGCCGCCCGCGCCCGCGCCACCACCTGCATCGACGAAATGCTGTCGCCACCGAGCTCGAAGAACGAATCATCAACCCCGACCCGCTCCAGCCCCAGCACCTCCGCATAAATGCCGGCCAGGATCTCCTCGACCGCATCACCCGGCGCCCGATAACGCTCCTGATCGGCATAGTCCGGCGCCGGCAACGCCCGAGCGTCAAGCTTGCCGTTGGCCGTCCGCGGCAGCGCGTCGACCACCACCACCGCGGCCGGCACCATGAAGGCCGGCAGCCGCTGGGCCAGCACGGTTCGTATCCGGGTGGGGTCCGTGGCGCCGGTGACATAGCCGACCAGGCGCTTGTCGCCGGGGCGGTCCTCGCGTGCGATCACCGCCGCCTGGTCCACACCGTCCACACCCATCAACGCCGTCTGGATCTCGCCCAATTCGATGCGATACCCGCGGATCTTGACCTGCTCATCGGCACGACCCAGATAATCCAACTGCCCGTCGGCGCGCCACCGCACCAAATCCCCGGTCCGATACATCCGCACGCCAACGCCACCGAACGGACACGCCACAAACCGCGACGCGGACAACCCGGGCCGGCGCAGATAACCCACCGCGATCCCATCGCCGGCGACATACAACTCACCCACCACACCGGCGGGCACCCGACGCAACCACCCATCGAGGACGAACAACGCCGCCCCCGGCACCGGCGACCCGATCGACGGCGCACCCGACCCCGCGACCAACGGCGGGCTGACCGAGGCGCACATCGTCGTTTCGGTGGGGCCGTAGCCGTTGAGCATCACCCGCCCGGCCGCCGCCCACCGATCCACCACCTCGGCCGGGCAAGCCTCACCGGCCACCAGCAACGCCGTCGACTCCAAACCATCGGGTGACAGCATGGCCACCGCCGACGGGGTCTGGGCGAGCACGCGGACCTGCTCGGCGATCAGCAAGGCGTGCAGATCTTCCGGCGAGGCGGCCACCGACTCGGGCACGATCACTACTCGTCCGCCGCCCAGCAACGGAACCCAGATCTCCCACAGCGAGAAGTCGAAGGCATAGGAGTGACATTGCGCGAATGCCTGCTCGGCCGGGGTGTAGACGGCCAGCGACGACATCATCTGGGCCATGCTGGCCTGGCTGACCGCGACCCCCTTGGGCACACCGGTGGTGCCAGAGGTATAGATGAGGTAAGCGATATCCTCCGGGTCCGGCATCGGCAGCCCGGTGCTCGGGTGGGAAGCCACAGCGGGGTCGTCGATGTCGATGACCGCTAACCCATGGCCTGCTAGCCGCCCGACCCGATCAGCGGTGGTGACCGCGGCGATCGGGCGGGCGTCGGCGAGCGTGAACTCGATCCGCGCCGCCGGCGCCGCCGGGTCGATGGGCAGATACGCCGCTCCCGTCTTGAGCACGGCCACCATCGCCACGATCGCCTCGGCGGAACGGGAAAACAGCAGCGTCACGCATTCACCCGGGCGCGCGCCGTGACCCACCAGCACGTGCGCCAACCGATTGGCCGCCTCGTCGAGTTCCCGGTAGGTCAGCGACAGGCTGCCGGATACCAGCGCGACGGCATCCGGAGTCCGGGCCACCTGCGCGGCAATCAACGCGGGCATCGACACCGGCGCGGTCGCCGGCCGGGTCAGCGCAACCCCGTTACCCATCTCGTCAAGCCAGCCGCGTTCCGAGTCATCGAGCAGGTCGATCGATGACATCGGCCGCGTGGGATCGTCGGTGATCGCCGCAAGCACCCGCTCCAGCCGGCGCACCAGCGACTCGATGGTGTCAGCGTCGAAGACGTCGGTGCGAAATTCCACCGCACCGCCGATCCCGGCGGGCGTCCCGTCCTTGCCGAAGCGCTCGGCCAACGAGAAGGTCAGGTCCATTCGGGCGGCGTGGGTTTCCACCGGCAACGGCGTCACCTGCAGATCGCCCAAGGCCAATCCGTCGGCGGCAGTTTCGTAGCCGGGCAGGTTCTGCCAGGCCAACGCCACCTGGACCAGCGGATGATGGCTCAGGTTCCGGTTCGGGTTGAGCCGCTCGACCAGCGCCTCAAAAGGCACGTGCTGATTCTCGAACGCCTCCAAGCTGCGTGCGCGAACCTGCGCCAGTACCTCGGCGGCGATGGGATCCCCGCCGAGCTGCACTCGCAGGATCAAGGTGTTGATGAAAAAGCCGACCAAGTCGTCCAGGGCGGGATCGGTACGACCGGCGGCCGCGAACCCGACCGCCACGTCGGGGCTCCCGCTGATTTTGGAGAGCAACACCGCAAGCGCGGCCTGAACGACCATGAAGCTGGTCGTGTTGTGCTCCCCGGCCAGTCGGCGCACCCGTTGCTGCAGCTCGACTGGCCACTCCACGATCACGTTGGCACCGCGCTGATCAGCGACCAGCGGATACGGCCGGTCGGTAGGCAGCTGGAGGCGCTCGGGCATCCCGGCCAGCGCATCCTCCCAATAGGCCAGTTGCGCCGCGATACGGCTGTCGGTGTCCTCGAGGTCGCCGAACTGGGCTCGCTGCCACAGCGTGTAGTCGACGTACTGGGCGGGCAGCGGCGCCCAGCCCGGAGGCTGTCCGGCACACCGGCTGGCGTAGGCCAGACCCAGGTCGCGCGTCAGGGGGGTCATCGACCAGCCGTCGGCGGCGATGTGATGCACCACGATCACCATCAGGTGCTCATCCGGGGCGACCCGGAACAACCGCGCCCGGAAGGGAATGTCGCTGGCCAAGTCGAACGGCTGTAGCGCTGTCTCGCTGATGGCCTCTTCCAGCCGGCCGGCCGGCCAGGCGCTCGCGTCGACGACGTGCCATCCGATTTCCGCCCGTTCGGGCGCGATCACCAGTTGGTGTGGAATTCCCTCCGGCGCCGGGAACAGCGTGCGCAGGCTCTCGTGGCGACCGACGACATCGACCAGCGCCGCACCCAATACCCCGGGGTCTAACCGCCCGCTCAGCCGTAACGCCGCTGCCATGTTGTAGATCGGTGACGGGCCCTGCAGCTGATCAAGGAACCACATCCGGTTTTGGGCAAACGACAAGGGCAACAGCGCGGGCCGTTCAACCGCGACCAGCGGCTCCAGCCCGCCCCCGTCAGTGCCGATACGGGCCGATAACTGGGCCACGGTCGGCGCTTCAAACAAGGTGCGGACCCCGAGCCCGGCGTCCAGGGTTGCGTTGATCGCGGCGACGACTCGCATCGCGGACAGCGAATCCCCGCCCAGGTCGAAGAAGGAGTCGTCGATGCTGACGTGCTCGAGTTCGAGGACTTGGGCGTAGATGCCGGCGAGGATCTCCTGGGCGGGGCTTTCCGGGGCGCGATACTGACCGACGCTGTACTCCGGAGCCGGCAGGGCGCGGACGTCGAGCTTGCCGTTGGGTGTCAGGGGCAGCGCCTCCAGGGCGATGACCACCGCGGGCACCATGTAGGCGGGCAGCCGCTCGGCCAGTGCGGCGCGGGCCCGGGCCGGCTCGGCAGTGCCGGTGACGTAACCCACCAGTCGTTTGTTGCCCGGGCGGTCCTCGCGGGCGACGACGACGGCCTGCTGCACCTCGTCGAGTGCGGCCAGCGCCGCTCGGACCTCACCGACCTCGATGCGATACCCGCGGATCTTGACCTGTTCGTCGGCACGGCCGATATACCGCAACTGCCCGTCGGCACCCCAGCACACCAGATCGCCGGTGCGGTACATGCGTGTTCCCCGGCCGCCGAACGGACACGCCACAAACCGCGCGGCGGTCAAACCCGAGCGACCCAGGTAGCCGACGCCCACCCCGGCTCCGGCCGCATACAGCTCCCCAACCACCCCGGGTGGCACCGGACGCAACCAGCCGTCCAACACGAACAGCGCCGCGCCCGGCACTGGCGAACCGATCGGCACCGCGCCGGTCCCGGGCGTCAGCGGCGCACTGATCGCCACACACATGGTGGTCTCGGTCGGTCCGTAGGCGTTCACCATCACCCGCCCCGGCGCCCACCGCTGGACCACCTCGGGCGGGCAGGCCTCACCGGCCATCACCAAGGCCACCGACTCCAAGCCCGAAGGCGACAACACGGACACCGCCGATGGCGTCTCGGTCAACACGCTGACCCGCTCGCGCACCAGGACCTCGTGCAACGCTTCCGGTGCGCGTGCCACCGACTCGGGCAGCACCACCAGTCGCCCACCGCGCAACAGCGCGCCGAAGATCTCCCACACGGAAACGTCGAATGCCAGCGAGTGACTGTGCGCCCACACCCCCGCCGGCGGCAGGCCCGCGTCCAACGACCCCAACAGCTCGGTCACCCCGCGGTGGGTGACCGCGACTCCCTTGGGCACCCCGGTGGTGCCCGAGGTGTAGATCAGATACGCGATGTCCCCGGGCCCCGGCACGGGCAGGGCGGTGCTGGGTTGTTCGTCGGCGGCGGCGTCGTGCAGGTCGATGACCGGCAGGCCATGGCCGTCCAGCAGTGACCGCAGCTCTGCCGTGGTGATGGCTGCCACCGGCTGGGCATCGTCGAGCATGAATCCGATCCGCGTGGCCGGCAACGCCGGGTCGATCGGCAGGTAAGCAGCTCCCGCCTTGAGGATCGCCAACATCGCCACGACCGCCTCGGCCGAACGCTCCACCAGCAGGGCCACATACCCGCCGGGGCCAACACCGTGACCAACGAGCAACTGCGCCAACCGGTTAGCGGCTACATCGAGCGCGCGGTAGCTCCACGTCGCCTCACCGCAACTGATCGCCACCGCGTCCGGCGCGCGCATCGCCTGCGCTTCGAACAGGGCCGGGATCGAGGCCGCCCCGGCCGGCGGCTGGGCCAGCACCGCACGGTTGGCGCGCTCATCAAGCCACGCGCGCTCGCGCTCGTCGAGCAGATCCACCGACGACAGCCGCAGCGTCGGGTCGTCGGTCATCGCCATCAGCACGCGCTCGAACCGCCCGACCAACGCGACGATGCTGTCCGCATCGAAGACATCGGTCCGAAACTCCACGGTTCCGCCGATTCCGGCGGGCTCACCGCCCTCGGTCCAGCGTTCGGCCAGCGAGAACTCCAGGTCCATCCGGGCGGTTTGGCTGTTCACCGGCAGGGGTGTGACACGCAGCTTGTCCAAGGTCAGCCCGGCGGCGGGGTCAGCGCTGACACCGGGCAGGTTCTGCCAGGCCAACATCACCTGAATCAGTGGGTGATGGGTCATGCTTCGGGTGGGGTTGAGCCGCTCCACCAGCACCTCGAAGGGCACGTCTTGATGCTCGTACGCGGTGAGGCTGCGCCGCCGGATCTGTGACAGCAGGTCGGCGAAGCTGGGGTCACCGGCCAGATCGACCCGAAGAACCAAGGTGTTGACGAAGAAGCCCACCAGCTCATCCAGGGCGGGATCGGGCCGCCCCGCGATCGGGAAGCCCACGGCCACATCGCTGCTGGCGCTGATCTTGGACAGCAGCACCGCCAGGGCGGCTTGTACCAGCATGAAACTGGTCGCGTTGTGCTCGCGAGCCACGCTTTCCAGCCGGCGCTGCAGCTCCGCCGGCCACTGGACCGCCACACTGGCGCCGCGCTGGTCGGCCACCGGCGGGTAGGGCCGATCGGTGGGCAGCTCCAGGCGCTCGGGCATGCCGGCCAGCGCATCCTGCCAGTAAGCCAGCTGCGCGGCGATGCGGCTGTTGCCGTCGTCGAGCGACCCAAGCCGCTCGCGTTGCCACAGCGTGTAGTCGGCATACTGCACCGCCAACGGCGCCCACCCGGGGGCCTGCCCCGCACACCGGCTGGCATACGCCACCCCCAGATCACGCACCAGCGGCGTCAGCGACCAGCCGTCGGCGGCGATGTGGTGCACGACGGCGACCAGCACATGTTCGTCATCGGCGACCCTGAAAAGGCATGCGCGCATGGGGATTTGGGCGCCGAGATCGAACCGGTGGCCCGTCACGGCCGCGATGGACTCGGCCAGCTGGCCGTCCGGCCATCCGCCGGCGTCAACGACCTGCCAGCCGAAGTCCGCCCGCTCGATGGGGACGACGACCTGTTGCGGCACGCCCTCGACCGCCGGGAACAGCGTGCGCAGGCTTTCGTGGCGGGCCACCACGTCGGCCAGCGCCAGCCCCAGCGCGGCGGCATCGAGCTCGCCGTCCAGCCGCAGCGCCGCCGCGATGTTGTACATCGGTGAGGGGCCTTGGAACTGGTCGAGGAACCACAAGCGACTCTGGCTGAACGACAGCGGGACCAGCGCAGGCCGCGCGCCCGCGACCAATGGCGCGACCCTGCCGGCATCGCCGACGATGCGCGGTGCCAGCTGGGCGATCGTGGGCGCCTCGAACAAGGTACGCACCGGAAGGCCGGCGTCCAGGCTGGCGTTGACGGCGGCGATGACCCGCATCGCGGACAACGAATCACCGCCCAGGTCGAAGAACGAGTCGTCGACCCCGACGCGCTCGAATCCGAGGACTTGCGCGTAGATGCCGGCCAGAATCTCCTCGACCGCGTCACCGGGGGCGCGATATCCGCCCGCGGCGTAGTCGGGTGCCGGCAGGGCGCGGGTGTCGAGTTTGCCATTGGGGGTGATCGGCAGCGCCTCGAGCTTCACCACCGCCGCCGGCACCATGTAGGCCGGCAGCCGCTCGCCCAGGACGCTGCGGGCCGCGGCCGGGTCGGCGCTGCCCGTGACGTAACCCACCAGGCGCTTGTCGCCGGGGCGATCCTCGCGGGCGATCACCGCCGCCTGTTCCACCCCGTCCAGCGCGGCGAGAGCCGAACGCACTTCCCCGAGTTCGATGCGATACCCGCGGATCTTGACCTGCTCGTCGACGCGCCCGAAGTACCGCAGCTGCCCATCGGCGCCCCAGCACACCAGATCACCGGTGCGGTACATGCGTGTTCCCACGCCGCCGAACGGGCATGCCACAAAGCGCGTCGCGGTCAGGCCGGCCCGGCGCCAGTACCCGAATCCGACGCCGCGGCCCGCCAGGTACAGCTCGCCGACCACCCCGCCGGCCACCGGACGCAACCACGCGTCCAGCACGAAAAACGCCGCACCCGCCACCGGCGAGCCGATCGGAGGGGCCCCCGACCCCGCCCGCAAGGGTGTGCTCTTGGACAACCACATCGTCGTCTCGGTCGGACCGTAGACGTTGACCATGACCCGGCCCGGTGCCCACCGATCCACCAGCTCGGGCGGGCACGGCTCGGCACCGATCACCAACGACGTCGACGGCAAACCCTCAGGTGGCAGCATCGCGACGGCCGAGGGCGTTTGGGTAAGGACGCTGACCTGCTCGCCGACCAATAGTGCGTGGAACTCTTCGGCGGAGCGCGCCACCGCGTCGGGCACCACCACCAGGCGTCCACCGTTGAGGAGCGCACCCCAGATCTCCCAGACCGAGAAGTCGAACGCATAGGAGTGGAACTGTGTCCACACCTGCCCCGGCGCCCCGAGATCCACGCCGAGGTCCAGACCGTCGAATAGCTGGGCGACGTTGTGCTGAGCGACCGCCACCCCCTTGGGCATCCCGGTGGTGCCGGAGGTGTAGATGATGTGGGCGGTCTCATCGGGGTGAGGTGCCGGCGGCGCGGTCAAGGGCTGAGCGCCGACAGTGGGGTCATCGACATCGATGACCGTCAGGCCGAACCCGCCGAGGCGCTCGGCCAAACCAGCGGTGGTGATCGCGGCGACCGGGGCGGCGTCGCCAACCATGAACTCGATGCGCGCGCTCGGTAGCGCCGGGTCGATCGGAAGATACGCGGCCCCGGTTTTGAGCACCGCCAAAATCGCGACGATCGCCTCGGCCGAGCGGGGAAAGAGCAGGACCACCGACTGTCCGGGGCCCACACCGCGGTCAATCAGCAAGTGCGCCAACCGGTTACCGGCCTCGTCCAGCTTCCGGTAGGTCCACGACTGCTCACCGCACACCAGCGCCACCGCGTCGGGCGTGCGCCCCGCCTGCGCGGCGAACAAGGCCGGAATCGACGCTTTGCGCCCCGGCCGGCTCAACACCGCCCGGTTGCCCCAGCGATCGAAGCGGGCGTGCTCGGCCTCGGTGACCACATCGACCGACGACAACGACCGCCCCGGATCGGCTGTCATCGCCGTCAACACCATCCGGAATCGTTCGACGAGCGCCTCGACGCTGGCCGCATCGAACACATCGGTGCGGAATTCCACCACCCCGCCGATCCCGGCGGGCGCGCCGTCGTCATCCCAACGTTCGGCCAACGAGAAGGTGAGGTCCATGCGGGCGGTCTGGGTGTCCACCGGCAGGGGCGTGGCTTCCAGATCGCCCAAGGTCAGCCCGGCGGCATTAGTGTCCTGCCAGTCGAAGTTCTGCCAGCCCAACAACACCTGTACCAACGGGTGATTGGTCAGGCTGCGGGTCGGGTTGAGCCGCTCGACCAGCAGCTCGAACGGCACGTCCTGGTGCTCGTAGGCGGCCAGGCTGCGCCGGCGTACCTGCGCGAGTAGCTCGGCGACCGTGGGGTTCCCCGTTAGATCGACGCGCAGCACCAAGGTGTTGACGAAGAAACCGACCAGCTCATCGAGCGCGGGGTCGCGGCGCCCGGCAATCGGGAAGCCCACCGCCACATCGGTGCTGCCGCTGATCTTGGACAACAGCGCGGCGAAAGCGGCCTGGACCACCATGAAGCTGGTGGCGCTGTGTTCGCGGGCCATCCGATGAACCTGCCGCTGCAATTCGGCAGGCCAGTCCACGCTCAGCCGGGCGCCGCGCTGATCGGCAACCATCGGATATGGCCGGTCGGTGGGCAGCTCCAGGCGCTCCGGCATCCCCGCCAGCGCATCCTGCCAATAGGCCAACTGCGCGGCGATGGGGCTTGCGCTGTCGTCGACATCGCCGAGCTGGTGACGCTGCCACAACGTGTAGTCGGCGTACTGCACCGCCAACGGCTGCCAGCCCGGGGTCTGTCCCGCACATCGGCTGGCGTACGCCATCCCCAGATCCCGCACCAGCGGGGTGATCGACCAGCCGTCGGCGGCGATGTGATGCACGGCGGCCGCCAGCACGTGTTCTTCAGCGCTGATTCGGAACAACCGTGCCTGCAACGGAATCTCGTTCGCCAGGTCGAACGGGTGCCGAGCGACGGCTTGCATCGCCTCGCTCAGTCGGCCTTCCGGCCACCCCGCGGCGTCGACGACCTCCCACCCGAAGTCCGCTTGCCCGGCGGCAAGCACGATCTGCCGAGGTGTGCCCTCGGTCGCCGCGAACACCGTGCGCAGGCTTTCATGACGGGCCACCACATCGGCCAGCGCGGCACCCAGCGCGTCGGCATCCAGCCAGCCGGTCAGCCGCAATGCCATCGTCATGTTGTAGACGGGCGAGGGCCCCTGGAACTGGTCGATGAACCACAACCGGTTCTGCGCGTACGACAACGGGACCACCGCGGGCCGCTCCCCGGCCACCAATGGTTCCAAGCGACGCGCATCCCCACCGATGTAAGGCGCCAATTGACCGACGGTGGGCGCCTCGAACAGGGTGCGCACCGAAAGATCGGCACCCAGGCCGGTGTTGATCGCGGCGATCAAACGCATGGCCGACAGCGAATCGCCGCCCAGGTCGAAGAACGACTCTGCGACCCCCACCCGCTCGAGCCCGAGGACCTGGGCGTAGATGCCGGCCAGAATCTCTTCGACCATCCCGGTCGGGGCGTCGTAAAGATCGGCATCCTGATACTCGGGTGCCGGAAGCGCCCTGCGGTCGAGCTTTCCCGAGGAGGTCAACGGGAACTCGTCGAGCACGACGATGTGCGTCGGCACCATGTATTCGGGCAGCCAGGCGCTCAATCTCTGACGGATCGCGCTGATCTTGGTGTTGGTATGGGGTTCGTTGTGGGTGCCGCGCTGGGCCGCCCGAGGCAGATAGAGGTCCGTCAACGCCGGGGTGCGCTCACCGTCGACGGGAACGACGAAAACGGCATCCAGCGTTCCGGGTTGGGCCCCCCACGTGACGGCCGCGTGGTATCCGGTGTCTTCGCCTACACGATGCAGCTGTTCGGCGGTGGCCGCATCGGGCATGCCCTGGGCGAGAGCGTCGGCCAACGGCAACCCGGCCGCCAGGCCGCGCTCGATGCGGACGTCGCTGATCACTCCGGTGCGGGGAATCTCGGCAATGCGCACCGCGGCGGGGCGCTCGGCGAGCAATCGCGTCCGCAGCCCGTCCAGGCCGCCGCATTCCGTCCACGGCCAGCTGGGCGCAACGGCCAGTGAGCGCACCGATGCGGGGGTTTTGTGGATGACGACGTCGTAGCGGTACCGGTTGAGTTCGTTGTCGGCCAGGCCGCGTTTGACGTGGATCTCGAGGCCACCCACCGACGGGTGGTCGGCGGCCAAGGTGGTGAAATACTCTGGCGCCAAGAGCAATTCGGGTTCGCCGAGCACGGCATGCTTGACGCGCCGGCGGACCTCGGCGGCGTCGCCGGCGTCGGCGCGGGCCAGCGCGACGGCGGTTTGGAACGCGCCCTGCAGGCTGTGGTTGCGGACATCGCCGAGGAACAGCGCGCCGCCGGGGGCCAGTAGTTCGATGGCGTTGTCGATGACCTCGGTCAGATACCCCGCGTTGGGAAAGTACTGGACGACCGAGTTGACGACGACGGTGTCGAAGCGGCCCTGCGGCAGCGTCTCGGTGACGTGTGCCGGCTGCGCCAGCAGTCGCACCCGATCGCGCCACGAGATCTGCGACGACTCGAGCGAACGGCCCAGATTCTCGATGACAACCGCCGACATGTCGGTGGCGACATACTCTTCGCAGTGCGGGGCGATCTGTGACAACAACAGCCCGGAGCCCACGCCGATCTCCAACACCCGCTGTGGTCGCAGGGCCTTGATCCGGTCCACGGTGGCCGAGCGCCATTCGATCATCTCTTCGAGCGGAATGGGGTCACCGGTGAGGCTGCTGTTCCAACCCCGGAAGTCCATGCCGAAGTCCGGCACCTCCGCCTCGGCGCCGTAGAGCTCGTCGTAGAGCTGGTGCCACTCTTCGACGATTTCGACGTCGCCGTCCGACGCGGTGGTGTGTTTGAGGGTGATGTAGGCGACAAGGTGGTCGCCGGTGTCGCCGTGGTGCACGGTGGCGGCGGCCTGCGCCACCTGTGGGCACGCCAGCAGGGTGTTCTCGATTTCACCCAATTCGATGCGCTGCCCGCGCAATTTGATCTGGGCGTCGGCGCGGCCGACGTACTCCAGGGTCCCGGCCGACGTCCACCGCACCAGGTCACCCGTGCGGTACAGGCGCGACCCGGGTTCGCCGTGGGGGTTGGCCACAAATCGTTCCGCGGTCAACTCGACCCGGCCCACATAGCCGTGCGCCAGCGCGGGGCCGCTCAGGTAAAGCTCCCCCAGCACACCGACGGGCGTCGGATTCAGGAAGCCGTTGAGTACCAGCGCACGCACCCCCGGGATCGGCGCCCCGATGGTGACCGGCTGCCCCGCCGACAGAGGGGCGCAGGTCACCCAGATGGTGGTCTCGCTCGGACCGTAGCCGTTGAACATCTGCCGGCCCGGCGCCCACGCGGACACCACCTCCGGCGGGCAGGCTTCACCGACAGCGACCAGCGTGCCCAGCTCGCCCAGGCGGTCGCGATCCAGCGACCACAACACCGTCGGAGTCAGGATCGCCGCGTTGACCCACTGCTCCTGGAGCAGGTTGGTCAAGGCATCGCCGGCATACACCTGCGGCGGCGCTACCACCAGCGTCGCCCTGGACGCGGCGGCCAACAGCAACTCGCCCACCGACGCGTCGAAGGTCGGCGTGGCCACCATCAGCACGCGTGCGCCTGCGTCCAACCCGAATAGATTGCGTTGCGCCGCAGCCCAACCCAGCAGGCCGGCGTGGCTGACCGCCACGCCCTTGGGGGCGCCGGTGGACCCAGAGGTGAAGATCACGAAGGCGGTGTCATCCGCCCCGAGCGCCGCCGGCCGATCAGCGTCGGTGACCGGGTCCGCGCTACGCCCGGACAGGTCGAGGGTGTCGACGCGCAGCACCGGGCGCGCCCCTGACCCGGGTACGGTGTCACCGCCACAGGTCAACACGCATGCCGCGGACACCGTGTCCAACAGCGTGGTGATCCGCTCGACCGGATGGGCCCGATCCACCGGCACATAGACACCGCCGGCCTTGACCACCGCCCACCAGGCCACGACCAGTTCCAGGCAGCGGCCCATGGCCACGCCCACCGCGCGCTCCGGACCGACGCCGGACTCGATCAACACCCGTGCCAGTCGCGTCGACCATTGGTCGAGCTCGCGATACGAGACGGCCCGGCCGCCGTCCAGCGCCGCGACCGCGTCCGGGTCGGCGCTCACCGCCGCCGCCAGCAACTCCGGGGCCACCCCGACCGGCGCCACCACCTGAGCACCGGACCACCGGGACAACACCAGTTCCCGCTCAACGCGATCGAGCAGATCCACCGTCGACAGCGGCCGGGTGGGATCTGCGGTCATCGCTGCCAACACCCGCTGCATCCGCCCGATGAGCGCCTCGATCCTGGCCGCGTCGAAGACATCGGTGTCGTACTCGACGCGCAGGTCTATCTCGCGCCCCGGCAGCGCTTCCATGGTCAACGGGTAGTGGTTGTATTCGAGGTTGGTGAATTCGGTGATGGCCAACGCGTCCCCACCGGCGTCCGACGGCACGACGGTGTCGATCGGGTAGTTCTCGTACACGAAGAGCGTGTCGAAAAGCTGTTCATGGCCGGTGACGCGATGAATGTCGATCAGCGCCAGGTGCTGGTGCTCGAGCAGATCGTTGTGGGTGCTTTGCAGCTGGGCCAGCAGGTCTGCGGTGGTGGTCGTCGCCGTGATCCGTACCCGCACCGGCACCGTGTTGATCAACAGTCCGACCATCGACTCGGCGCCGGGCACTTCGGACTGGCCCGCCCGGGAGCGCGGGGTGCCGAACGCGACGTCGTGTTGACCGGTCAGTGAGGTGAGCAGCAGCGCCCAGGCGCCCTGCAGCACCGTGCTGACGGTGGCGTGGCAGGAGCGCGCCAGCTCCGTGAGCGCCTGCGTGGTCGGCTCGGGCACGCTAGCCGATGCGAAGCCCCGCCGCCCCCGTCCCAACCGATCCGCAGGGCCGACGAGCGTGGGAATGTCGAAGCCTTCCAACGCATCACGCCAGGCCGCGCGGGCGGCGTCCAGGTCGCGGTCGGCCAGCCAGATGAGGAAGGTGCGATACGAGACCGTGGCGGGCAGCGGCTGCTCGTAGTAGCTGGCGAATATCTCCCGCAGCAAGATCGGCAGCGACCAGCCATCCACCAAGATGTGGTGAAAGGTAAGCACAAACCGGTGCCGGCGCTCTGCGGTGCGAATCAGGGCGGCGCGGAAGACGGGGCCGCCGGCGAGGTCGCGGACCGCGTCGCGCTCGGCGGCGGATATGTCGTGGATCAAGTCATCCGCGTCGGCATGGTCTGACATGACGTCGCCGCCGGCGGCACGAAGGTCGACAAACCGCCACTGCGCCGCGGGATCGGCCGGGATGACTTGCACCGGCTCGTCGAACTGCGTGCGAAACCGCGCCACCAAGTGGGGATGTCGGTTGACCACCACGTGCACCGCGTCGCGCAGCCGGTCGGGGTCAAGGGCGCCGCTGAGGGTGAAATCAAGCTGCAGCGCATACATTTCGTCGTCGCTGCCTTGCGCCGTGCTGGCGTGAAAGAGCAGCCCCTGTTGCAAGGGGGCCAGCGGCAGCACGTCGGCGATCCGCTCTTGCCGGCAGAGCTCGTCGATCTGCTGCTGGCTGAGGCGAGCGGGTGCGATGTCGGACGGCGTCAGCCCGCCCCCACCGGCCCGCACATGCGCGCAGATAGCGGTCAGTGCGTCAAACCACAACTGGCTCAACCGGTTAACCGCCGTGCGATCAAGGGCCGAGGGCGCCCACGTCCAATCGACGTGCAGATACGGGCCGGTGTCGGCGTCGACGGTGCCGGCGTTGAGTTCCACGGTGTGCGCCAGCGGCATGGGAGTCGCCCCGGCCGCACCGGTGAGCGACCAGCCTTCCCGGCCGAACCGCCACCCGTCACCGGAGCGGTCGCCCGCCGGGGCGCCAAAACGGCCCAGGTAGTTGAAGCCGATCACCGGATCCGACCCGCCCAGCTCGACGTCGGGGGTCAGGTAGCGGAGCAGGCCGTAGGTCAGCCCGTGGGGCAGGGCGCGCAGCTGTTCCTTCGCATCCTTGAGTACCGCCCCCAAGGCCGCCTCGCCGGCGAGCACCTGACTCCAGCGCAAGCCGCCGACCCCCAACGACACGGGGTATTTGGTGGTGAACCACCCCACCGTGCGCGACAAGTCCACGTTCGCGCCGAACTCCTCGTGACGCCCATGGCCCTCGACGTCGATGGCGATCGGCGCGCCGCCGGTACCCACAAACTCCGCCGCCGCCAACGCGAACGCGATCAACAGGATTTCGTGCACCCCGGCGTGAAACGCCGCGGGCACCTCGCCGAGCAGCATCCGGGTCGTCTCGACATCCAGGTCCAGCGAGAGTTGCCCGGCCGTGGCGTAGGTATCCCGTTCGGGTTGCACGGCGGGCAGCGCGGCCGGGAGCGCCGCCGGCCGCCGCCACGCGTCGGCCAGCGCGGCGATCTCGGGGCTTCGCGCTTTGTGGGCCAGCAGCGCCGCCCAACTGACGAAGGACGTGCCCGTCACCGGCAGGTCGACGGGCTGGCCGGCGCGATGCTGAGCCCAAGCGATGTTGAGGTCCTCCAGCAAGATCCGCCACGACACCCCGTCGACGGCCAGATGGTGAATGATCACCACCAACTGGCCGGTGGAGCCGACCCATAGCGCGCTGAGCATCACACCGGCCGCCGGATTCAATTGCGAGCGCGCCCTTTTCAACGCCTCATCGGAGAGCGCGGGTACCGACGACAGACACGCGCCGGCATCTGCCGAACCCGCTTCGGGCACCTGCAACGACCAGCCCCCCGCGCCGTCGTCGTCCACCCGCAGGCGCAACATGGGGTGCCGATCCAGCAGTGCCTGCAGCAGCACGACGACATCCGCCTCGGTCGCGCCGGCGGGCGCCAGCACCACGACCGTCTGGTTGAACTGTTCTACCGGGGCGTCGACGTCCTGCAGCCAGCGCATGATCGGCGTGGCTACCAGCGGCCCGATGCCCTCATCGATCGGGCCGGACTCGCGGTCGGTCACCGCGGCCACGAGGGCCAGCCGGGCCACCGTCTGCTCGACGAAAACGTCGCGCGGGCGGCACAGTAGGCCCGCGGCACGGGCTCGCGCCACCACCTGCATCGACAGAATGCTGTCGCCACCCAGCTCGAAGAACGAGTCGTCGACGCCGACGCGCTCGAGACCCAGTACCTCGGCGTAGATGTCGGCCAGGATCTCCTCGACGGCGTTGCCCGGCGCGCGGTAATGGTCGGCGTCCTGATACTTCGGTGCCGGAAGGGCGCGGACGTCGAGCTTGCCGTTGGGCGTCAGGGGCAATGCATCCAATGCCACTACCGCCGCGGGGACCATGTGGCCGGGCAGCCGCTCGGTCAGCGCGGCGCGGATCGCTGTCGGGTCGACAGCGCCCGTGACGTAACCCACCAGGCGTTTGTCGCCGGGGCGGTCCTCGCGCGCGAGCACCGTGGCCTGCTGCACTCCGTCCAGCCCGGCGAGCGCCGCCTGAACTTCGGCCAGTTCGATGCGGTATCCGCGAATCTTGACCTGCTCATCGGCGCGCCCCACATACCGCAGCTGCCCATCGGGACCCCAAGACACCAGATCGCCGGTGCGATACATCCGCATCCCCGGCTTGCCGAACGGACACGCCACAAACCGCGATCCGGTCAGCCCCGCCCGTCGCACATACCCGTACGCCACGCCTCGACCGGCCACGTACAACTCACCGACCACGCCCGCCGGCACCGGGCGCAGCCAGCCGTCCAGCACGAACAGTGCGGCTCCCGACACCGCCGCACCGATCGGCGGTGTCCCCGATCCCGCCGCGAGCGGCGCAGTCATCGCCGCATACACCGTGGTCTCGGTCGGACCGTAGGCGTTGACCAGCACCCGTCCCGGCGCCCATCGATCCACCACCTCGGCCGGGCACGGCTCACCGCCCACCAGCAACGCCGTCGACTCCAAGCCTTCGGGTGCGAGCACCCCCACCGCTGAGGGCGTCTGAGTCAACACGCTGACGTGTTCACCGACCAGCAAGGCATGAAAGTCCTCCGGCGAGCCCGTCACGTCTTCGGGCACCACCACCAGCCGTCCCCCGTGCAGCAGCGCGCCCCAGATCTCCCATACCGAGAAGTCGAAAGCGTACGAATGACATTGCGTCCATACCTGTTTCGGTGGCAGGCCCGCGGTGAGGGAGTCGAGCAGCTGAGCCACGTTGTGCTGGGCGATGGCCACCCCTTTGGGCGCCCCCGTGGTACCCGAGGTGTAGATGATGTGGGCCACGTCGTCCGGCGCCGGCGCCGGCAGGCTCGTCGACGGCTGATCGAAAATCGTGGGGTCGTTCACGTCGATGGCCCGCAGGCCTTGCCCCTGCAGCCGTTCGGCCAGCCGGGCGGTGGTCAGCGCCGCGGCCGGCTGCGCGTCGCCGAGCATGAACTCCAGCCGCGCCGCCGGCACCGCGGGATCGATGGGCAGATAGGCGGCTCCGCTCTTGAGCACCGCCAAAATCGCCACGATCGCCTCGGCCGACCGCGGCAATAACAGCGCCACACACGCGCCAGGCCCGACCCCGTTCCCGGCCAGCACGTGTGCCACCCGATTGGCGGCCTCATCCAACTCCCGATAGCTCAAGGAGCGCTCACCGCACACCAGCGCCACCGCCTCCGGGGCCCGCAGCACCTGCGCCCCGAACAACTGCACAACCGAGACCGCCGCGGGAGCCGGCTCGGTCAACAGCGCACCGTTGCCCCACCGATTCAGGCAGGGCTCCTCGGCGACAGCTAACGCGGTTATCGACACGAGCCGCCGGGTGGGCAACTCCGCCATTGCGGCCACGATCCGTTGCAACCGGTTTGCTAAGTCCGCAACATCAAAGTCTGCGAATGGGCGCCCGGTGCCAAGGGAGCTGAGCAGATGCTGATCACCGAATCCGAGGAAGAAAAAACCGAAATTACCCACCGGCCCAAAAGTGGTGTATTCCGCGGTTCCAGGCGTATCAGCGAAGCTGAGATTGATCCTGCCCAGGATGTGATTGACGACCACACGATTCGCCGCTTGCCGTGGATCACGAGAGTTGCCTTCACCGTCCAGAACCTGCACCGGAAACCGCTGATGGCGCAACGTTTCTCGGATCCGGGAATCGACGTGCTTGCAGAAGTCGGCGACCGAGGATCGCGGCGACGTCTTCAAGACGAGCGGTACAACCCCAGCCACCATTCCAGGCAGCAGCTTCGACTCAGGGCGGATGCGCCTGCTGACGGGGAAGTCGAGCACCACCTCTTCGGAACCGTTGGCGGCGAACCCGTGCACCAGTAGAGCACACGCCGCGGTCAGGACCGACGATCGACGGATGCCCAACGCTTTTGACAGCGTCTTGATTTGCCCGGCGACGGCCGAATCCAGTTGCGCAGGGGCGGAAGGCAAATAGGAATTGCGTTCGGAGGTCGCTTGGGGCAATCGATAATCCGGCTCGCTGCCGGAGGGAAGGTTCTGCGCCCAATACGCTTGATCGTCCAGATAGTCGGCGGACTCTTCGTATCGCAGCTCTTCGCCAACCAATTCCTGCAGCGTTCCGAAGAAGGCAGGAGAAACGTTTGTGCCAGATGCCAGTGCGGAATACACGGCCGCGATCCGGCGACCCAATAGCGAAATGCCCAATCCATCGATGACTATGTGATGAAAGCATCCGAGCCAGTAGTACTCGTCGGTTCCGGTTTGGAACAACGCGAATTTGAACAGCGGCCCGGTGAGCGGCAGCGGTGTCTGTTGGATTGACAATGCCTTCTCGCGGGCTTCATGCACGGGATCGTGCGAACCGGTCAGGTTGTAATAGTCCAGCTCGACATCCGGATAGTCGATAACCTTTTGGAAGACTTCGCCGTCCGTCTGAAAGAATGTCGCCCGAAGTGTTTCGGCCTCGCCCACCACTCGCCGAATCGCGCGCTCTAACAGAGCACGGTCCAAGCTGCCCTCGATCCGCACCAGCACGCCCAGCTGCCACTCGGCGTCGAAGTGACTGGTTTGCTGCGCAAGCCAGATGGCCATTTGGCCCCGCGTCAACGGAAGGACACGCTCGGCATCGCCCATGAAACACTCCAAGGGTTAGGTGGTGCGCACGTGTCAAATATCCGGCGCTGCTTGAGTTTTCGCGTAATCGATTACTGTACTACTACCACACCGCCGCGACGCCAAACAAAATCTCTCGGCGAACGCTGCGCGGTCGTGTGCAGGACAAGTTTGCCGCGTTAAAGAAGACGTGAAAAACTTCATAGCCCGACCCATCGTGACTCCCCTGCGCTGCTTGACTTCTCGTGCAACCCGCCGAGTTTTTTTACCCGGCACCCGGTGCCACCACCAGGAAAATTCCGCATGCGACCGACGGCCGCAACTGCAGCGCCGGTGTGGAGCAAGCGAGTCACCTCTAACCTACACGCTCGAGGCCGCAAGCCGCGCCAGCAAATCGCAATTGTGCACGCGTGCAACTGAATTAACGTATGCGTAATCGACTGCCGCGCTGGAATTCCGACACGACCACAGTTGCTGTCGTTGGTGGCCGGGCCGCCTCCTCGCGCACAGCCGCCCGCCGAGCCACTGGAAACTTTTCGCCACAGTCAATTAAGAGGCGCAAACTTGAATCCTCCGGCTCAGCTACGCCGCAAACCGCTCACGTCACCGGTGAAAAATCCGTTGCGCCTCAACGTGGTTAGTGGTCAGCACCGCGATGATCGTGCCAACCTCACGCCCTCGGACCGGTTGTCACTGTTTCTGCCAGGTCTGGCAGCTATGGGTCACGAATGCCCTATCACCCGATCGAATCGTCACTACCTGAAAACCGGTGCTGATGCCGCTATCGATGATGTCGGTTGGTTTGAGACTCCTCAGCCTCGCCCAATAGCAATCGGATTCACCTTCAGGGCTGGTACCGGCCGAGCGGTAGGTGCCCGGCACGATGTCGGTGCCTACTCGATACGTTCCATC
Organism: Mycobacterium sp. NGS27; assembly: GCF_059813005.1. Lineage (NCBI taxonomy): Bacteria > Bacillati > Actinomycetota > Actinomycetes > Mycobacteriales > Mycobacteriaceae > Mycobacterium > Mycobacterium sp. NGS27. Next base: position 34,378 of record NZ_JCALDT010000009.1, on the reverse strand, counting down.
GGTTTCGATGATCGTCTTGGGGGCGAATGGTGGCGGCGGCAACGTCACCGTGACGGTTTGGGTGACGTCCCGCGTAGACGTCACGGTCGGAGTTGTTGCCGCTGTCGACCCGCCGCCGCAACCTGCGACGACGATCGCCGCTTGCGCGATCGCAGCTGTCCTGAACTGCATTGAAGGAGGGTAGCAGGGCGATCGGTCGGCTCTTACGCGCCAGATCGACCGGCTAGCCGCTCAAACGACCGTGAGCATTCCCACTGCGTCGCAAGTCATTCGGGATCGGGCGGCCGGCGCCTCAGCCAGAACGTGGCGGGCGCTCGGTTTGAACCAGGGTGCGAGCGATCTCCTCCACCCGAGTGTTGGTCTGCTGCGAGAGCCTGGTCAACAGACCGAACGCTCGATCGGCGTCGATATTGAATCGCTCCATCAGCATGCCCTTGGCCTGACCGATCGTGTCCCGGGTGGCGATGGCGCGCATCAGTTGCGCGTTCTCCGCGGCCAGCGCCTGTTGGCGGCGGAGGTGGAGGCCGGATTCGACGGCGCTGACGGCTTCGAGGGTGTGCAGCAGATCTGCCGGATCCCACGCGACACCGTGATCGACGTCGCGCGCGACCTCGTCCAGAAGTTGTTTGCTTCGTGAGACTTCCTTCACCCTGTGCACGACGCCCACCAGCTCACCGTGATCGAGCAACGGGGAGTTGGTGGGGCTCCACACCTTCGGCAGGAATTCGCCGGGGGCGGTGGGGTCGGGAATGTCATAACGCTGCATCCGCATCGTGTGGGTGCGGCCGGTCTGCATCGCCGTCTCCAGCGACGACGCGAGGTTCGCGGTCCCGTCGGCGTGCGGGTCTTTCGGATTGTCCGGGAAGGCGTCGAACAGGAATTGCCCGGGAAGCTCACCGTGCGCGCGCAGCGTCGCGCGCTCGTAGTCTCGGCTTGCCGCCCGAATCCGCAGATCGCGATCCAAAAGCAAACAGCACCCGCCCGATGACCCCTGGACCATGTCTCGGGCGATCGCTTCGAACCGGTCGTCGTCGCGCATTGCTATGCCACTACCCGTTTGTCGAAAGGCCTAATCCGCAGCTGAGCGCATCGATTGCGTCCTCGGCGAGGAGTGACTCCGCGGAGCCAATAGTCTGGTGCTTTAGACACCCGCGCTTCGCGAGAGGTAATGAGATGCCCGCACCGTCAGCCGAGGTCTTCGACCGCCTGCGTCAGTTGGCCGCGATCAAAGACATCACCGCACGCCAGACCAAGACGATCGACGAGATCTTCACCGGCAAGTCGCTGACCACGATCCCGATCGGCACGGCCGAAGATGTCGAAGCGGCGTTCGCCGAGGCGCGGGCGGCCCAGGTCGCGTGGGCGAATCGCCCGGTCACCGAGCGCGTTGACGTCATCAGCCGCTACCGGGACCTGGTCTTCGAGAATCGCGAATTCCTGATGGATCTCCTGCAGGCCGAGGCCGGCAAGGCCAGATGGGCGGCACAGGAGGAACTCGTCGACCTGATCGCGAACGCAAACTATTACGTGCGGGTGTCGGCGGACCTGCTGAAGCCGCGTACGGTGCAGGCGCTGCTTCCCGGCATCGGCAAGACGACGGTCGGTTACCAGCCCAAGGGCGTGGTAGGGGTGATTTCCCCGTGGAACTACCCCATGACGCTGACGGCGTCCGACTCGGTGCCGGCGCTGCTGGCGGGTAATGCGGTGGTGCTCAAGCCGGACAGCCAAACCCCGTATTGCGCCCTCGCGTGTGCGGAGCTCTTGTATGAAGCCGGACTGCCGCGGGCGCTCTATGCGATCGTCCCGGGGCCGGGCTCGGTGGTCGGCACCGCGATCATCGACAACTGCGACTACCTGATGTTCACCGGTTCGACGGCCACGGGCAGGCAGCTCGCGGAACACGCGGGCCGGCGGCTCATCGGGTTCTCGGCAACTCGGCGGCAAGAACGCGATGATCGTCACGCGCGGGGCCAATCTCGACAAGGCCGCCAAGGCGGCCACCCGCGCGTGCTTCTCCAACGCCGGCCAGCTGTGCATCTCGATCGAGCGTATTTACGTAGAGAAGGACATCGCCGACGATTTCATCGGCAAGTTCGGCGCCCAGGTGCGGAACATGAAGCTGGGCACCACGTATGACTTCTCGGTCGACATGGGCAGCTTGATCTCCGCGGGTCAGCTGGAAACCGTGACCGATCACGTGAACGACGCGAAAGCCAAGGGCGCCACAGTGATTGCGGGCGCGAAGGCACGGCCCGACATCGGGCCGTTGTTCTACGAGCCGACGGTCCTGACCGACGTCACGCCCGAAATGGAGTGCGCGGCCAACGAGACATTCGGTCCGGTCGTCTCGATCTACCCCGTCGCCGACGCGGACGAAGCCGTCGAGAAGGCCAACGACACCGAGTACGGGCTCAACGCCAGTGTGTGGGCCGGTTCCTCCACAGAGGGCCAGCAGATCGCAGCGCGGTTGCGGTCCGGGACGGTGAACGTCAACGAAGGCTACGCATTCGCATGGGGCAGCCTCAGCGCACCGATGGGCGGGATGGGCCAGTCCGGCGTCGGCCGCCGTCATGGTCCCGAAGGCCTGCTGAAGTACACCGAATCCCAGACGATCGCGACCGCACGTGTGTTCAATCTGGATCCGCCCCTTGGCATCCCGGGAACACTCTGGCAAAAGTCGCTCCTGCCGATCGTGCGCACGGTGATGAGGCTTCCCGGTCGAAACTGACGCAGTCGCTCTTCCGCCTTCGCAATACCGCATCGAGTCCTCTCGGCGCGCGTTACGCTCTTCGATGTCAGCGGCACATCGCACATCAGGAGTCCGCTATGAAGGCAGACGCGAAGCGATATGAGGAAGACGCTCGCCGGTTACGGCAGTACGAGACATTCGGCAAGTTTTCGGATGCTGAACTACAGCGTCTCGCCGAAGCGGCTCATCGCACTTCGACGTCGGCCCCGTTGCCGTTGATCCACGAGCAAACTCCATCCGACTCCTGCTACATCCTGCTCAGCGGCGAGGTGGGCGTGTACGTCGGCTCGGACCGCGTCGCCGCGCTGGGGCCGGGCGAGGTGATCGGCGAATCGGCGCTGCACCGTGGGAGATTGCGCTCGGCCACCGTAACGACGATGGGGCCGGCCGAGTTATTGCGCATCGAACGCGACGATCTCGACACCTTGCTCAACCAGATACCGGCGCTCCGCGAAATCATCGACGCCTCGGTCGCTCGACACGTGCCCGTCGACCTGCCGCCCAAGCCCAAACCGCCGTTCTCCAGATTGGGCGCCTCAGTCCGCACCGACTTGATCGAGCGGTTTGAGCAGGCCGCCGAGAGCGCCGGTGTGGACGTCGCGACCGCGCTCGAAGACGCGCTTACCCGCTGGATCGAACGGGACGGCACCGCATAGCCACTTCCCTCATTGCACCGCGCTACTACCGAACGTAGTATTTGGGCCATCTTGCCGCGCACAAGGGGGTGCAATGTGAGGTGGAGTTTCGCCCAGATCGGGCTGGTGATCATCTGTGTTGTCCATGTCGCCCAGGCGGTGGCCGGCTTCATCATCAATCCCAGCTTCGCGACCGGGCCCGACGCGCCTACCGTGCAGCTGCTCGGAATGGACTACAACGGCTGGCACGCCGTCGCGGGTTTAGCCCTGTTCGCGCCGGGCCTGGTGTTCGCGACGCGAAAGTCGTGGTCCGTGTTGTATCTGCTGCTGGCGGCCATAGCCGGTGCGCTGCCGGGCATTTGGGCGTTCTTCTCCCATCAGGTGGCCTTCGTTTTCAACTTTCCCAACAACGTCACCGATGCGATCGTGCATTTGGTGACCGCGGCGATCATGATCGCGGTGGCAGCGGTCCAGATCCGGTTGGACGGCGGGCTTCGAAACTCACTCGCCGATCTCCGGAAAGCGCGGTAGTTCAGAGAATTAACGGGTTCATTCGTGATTCTCGCCGACCGAGGACGTCGTGCCCGCCACCGGCCACCCGTTCCGAGAGCCTAGAGTTGGCAGCGTGGCTTTTCGTGCTCCTGTTTGCTTTTCGGGGTCTTCAGATTGTGCCGCTGCGGGTAGTCCTTTCGTCGAAGGAGGTTGCGATGGGCAAGCATTCGGAGAAGGGCGACGACGAGCCCAAAGGTGGCCGACCCGGTCCGGCGGACCACGGGCGCGAAGGAGGAATGGCGACTCGTGAGAACGCGCCGGAACTCACCGAGCCGGACCACGAGGAACGAGGCGGGTAGCCGCGATGCCTTCGTCACGACGAAAATGGATAGATGCCATCTGAACAGGCGCCGCCCCCGCCCAAATCGGCGCCGGGTTGGTACCCCGACCCCGCGGGGGTAGGCCACGGGCTGCAACGGTACTTCGACGGCACCAGCTGGACCAGCGAATACGCGTTCGACGCCGAAGCGCCGCATACGCTCGCGACCGAATCGCCGAAAAAGGGCGCCTCCGGAAAGGCCGCCGTGGCCCTGGCGGTGCTCTGCACCCTCGTTCTCCTGGTTTTCATCGGCAAAACATGGGTCTTCGATCCGAAGAAGGACAGCCTGTCGAGCCCATCGAGCGGTTCGGCGGCGGAGGGAGCGCCGGCACCGCCCCAGGAGGCGCCGTCGACGCCGGCCGGACCCAAGAAGCCGGAGGGCGTCACCTTTACCGTTGCTCCGGGCCCGAACGGCGGCGTGGTCGACGCCCGATTCGCCATTCGTGACAACTACACGGAGCAGATGATCAAAGACGGTGCCCGGTTGGACACGATCGAGATTCTCAAGTACGCAAAAGCGACCTATCCCGACGCCTCCGCGGTGAACGTGCAGGGCACCTTCCCGATGACCGACCCGTACGGAAACACCTCGACCCAGATCGCGATCGACCTCACCTATTCGCGGGATACGTTGAACAAGATCAACTTTGACGGTGTGACCAAAAAGAGCATCTGGGAGATTCGCGATTCCGGCACTGTTCTTCCCGCCTTTCAGCCGTAGGCCGGTCTGAGCTCTGACGGCGAACGCAACCATCGCTTCACGCCTGGCAGGGTTGACAGTAGGCTGCAATGACGCGAACGGCCCGCGGTCGGCCGTTGTCGAGTTTGGGGCAGGCATGTCTGAGCAGAACTCGCCCGAGCAAGCCCTGCGTCACTGGAGCGCAGTGGCAGCGGCCTGGGAAAAACATCGCGACCGCTTGTTCTCCGACGTGCGATCGGTGTCCGATTGGCTCGTCGACCACATCGATCCGCAGCCGGGCCAAACGGTGTTGGAGCTGGCGGCGGGCCCAGGTGAGACAGGCTTCCTCGCCGCCGCCCGGCTCGGTAGGTCCGGTCTGCTCATCTCGACTGATTTCGCGCCCGAGATGGTGGCCGCTGCCCGTCGCGGCGCGAGCGATCGCGGCCTCGATAACGTCGAATGCCGCGTCATCGACGTGCAGCAGATCGACCTGCCCGACGGCAGCGTTGACGGGGTGCTTTCCCGGTTCGGGATGATGCTCGTGCCCGAGCAGGAGCGGGCCGTCGCGGAGGTCCGGCGGGTGCTCCGGCAGGGCGGCCGGTTCAGCTATGCGACGTGGGGGCCACCCGAGCGCAACCCATGGATCTTCCAGATCGTGGTGGCACTGTTGCAAAGTGGCGTCCCACCGCCCGGGGACGCCTTCGCTCCCGGGGGACTCTTCTCACTGTCCACCCCCGAGCACAATCACGCCCTCGCCTCCGGTGCGGGCTTCTTAGATGTCCTCTCCGAGGAGATCACCGGCGCCATGCGCTTCGACGGCGTGGAAGACTACTGGACGCACGTGACGGAGGTGGCCGGGCCGGTGGCGGAACTCGTCGGCTCGTTGGGAAGTGAACAGATCGCCACGATCCGCTCGACACTCGAGGCGTCGCTCGTTCCTTACGAACGCGATGGCGCGCTCGAGTTGCCTTGGAGCGCCGTCGCGACGCTGGCAGCCTGATTGCTTTGCGTCGGGCTCCGTCTCACACGCTGACTAACTCGGGCATTTAACTCAACAAACGGTTTATTGACTAAACACGCGCGTTATCCCCTGGTGCCTCAAGGACTTAACGACGGCCGGCTTAGCGTGTCGCTGGGCCCGCTGGAAGCGAGTGCCCGAAATTGCGAGGCCTTGGGAGTTGGCCGTCGGCGGCTTTGTAAAGCCGCGCTGAAGTTTTTAGTGGACAATGCCGAAAACATGCTTCCGCTGCGCCGGTGACGGCTATAGCATCCAATTTGACAGGTTTATAACACCAGCGAGAAAGGTACGCCGATGACGAGCACCAAGAGAACGCTGAAAGTAGTGGCAGTAGCCGCGACGCTGGTCGCAATCCTGGGCGGGTCGACGGGTTGCACCCTCACGTGCACCGTTCCGGCGGCCGGGCAAGTGGTTTGCTCCTGACAATCCCCTTTGACTTTCTACCTCTGTAGAAGCGGAAGTTGACCGGCTTCGCGCGATTACGTTCCCGCGCGTTGCCGGGGAATACGAACGCCCTATTCACGGGTCCGTGTCCGCGTCTGCATTGATAGACGTGTGCCGATTTCGGTCCGTTATATGCAATTTCCGGAATCTGACCGGTATTTACTCGCCAGGCATACCGTTTTTGTATTCAACTGGTGACCACGAGCGCGGCCGAAGAGAGAGAGCGCCGCTGGCAGGTATTTCGTGTGTCGGGCTGACAGGATTTGAACCTGCGACCACTTGACCCCCAGTCAAGTGCGCTACCAAACTGCGCCACAGCCCGCGCGCCGATGCGTGCATCGGCAGCAGGTCGAAAGCCTACCGTAACTGGTCGGCCGGCCCGCCAAGCGACCTCCGCTGCACGCGATCACGAGGTCGGAGTCGCTCAGCGCCGCTTGGCTCCCCGCTTTTCGCGCACCCGCACATTGATCCGGATCGGCGATCCCTCGAACCCGTAGGTCTCACGCAGCCGCCGCTCCAAGAAGCGGCGATACCCGGCCTCCAGAAAACCGGTGGTGAACAGAACGAACGTCGGGGGCCGGGCGGTCGCCTGGGTGGCGAACAAGATGCGGGGCTGCTTGCCCCCACGCACCGGGGGCGGCGTGGCGGCCACCACCTCCTTGAGCCACGAGTTCAACGGGCCGGTCGGAATCCGCGCATCCCACGACGCCAACGCGGTCTCCATAGCGGGCACCAGCTTCTGCAACGCGCGCCCGGTCTTGGCGGAGATGTTGACCCGCGGCGCCCACCGCAGCTGCACAAGTTCGCGGTCGATCTCGCGCTCCAACAGCTCGCGGCGGTCTTCATCCACCAGGTCCCACTTGTTGAAAGCAAGTACCAGGGCCCGGCCGGCCTCGATGACCATCGACAGCACCCGCTGATCTTGCTCGGTGAGCGGTTCCGACCCGTCGATCAGCACGATCACCACCTCGGCAGCATCGATGGCCGAGTGCGTGCGCACCGAGGCGTAGAACTCGTGCCCGCTGGCCTGACCGACCTTGCGCCGCAACCCCGCGGTGTCGACGAACCGCCACACCTTGTCGCCCAGCTCGATCAACGAGTCCACCGGGTCCACCGTCGTCCCGGCGACATCGTGCACCACCGAGCGCAGATCGCCGGCCAGCTTGTTCAGCAGGGAGCTCTTGCCCACGTTCGGCTTGCCGACCAGCGCGACACGGCGCGGGCCGCCGGACGTCGGCGCCACTTCGGACACCTCGGGCAGCGCGGCAAGCACCTGGTCAAGCAGGTCCGCCACTCCGCGGCCGTGTATGGCGCTGACGGCGTGCGGCTCGCCGAGCCCCAGCGACCACAGCATGGCCGCGTCCGCCTCGGCCTTGTCGCTGTCAACCTTGTTGGCCGCCAGGAAGACCGGCTTGCCTGACCGCAGCAGGATCCGTGCGGCGGCCTCGTCGGCCGCGGTGGCGCCGACGACGGCGTCGACCACCAGGATCACCGCGTCGGCGGTGCGCATGGCCACCGATGCCTGTTCGGCCACCAGTTGTTGCAAACCCTTGGCGTCGGGTTCCCATCCCCCGGTGTCCTGCACGACGAACCGGCGGCCGGTCCACAGCGCGTCGTAGGACACCCGATCGCGGGTGACGCCCGGGATGTCCTGCACCACCGCTTCTCTGCGGCCCAGGATCCGGTTGACCAGCGTCGACTTGCCGACGTTGGGCCGGCCGACCACCGCCACCACGGGCGCCGGACCGGCCTCCTCCGGTTGGTCCAGGCCGAATTCGACGGATTCCCAGTCGCTTTCGTCGCTCCACGTGCCGTCCTGAGTCACCGCACGACCCCGCTTCGCTGCTTGACCACGTCGCGCAGGTGCGAAATGACCTCGGCCTCGGTCATCTCGCTGGTGTCGACGACCACCGCGTCCTCGGCGGGCCGCAGCGGCGACACCGCCCGGGTGGAATCCAGGTGATCGCGGCGGCGGACGTCGGCCAGCACGGCCTCGTAGTCGTCGGCCAGGCCGGCCGCCACGTTCTGGTCGTTGCGCCGCCGCGCCCGGGTTTCGGCCGACGCGGTCAAGAAGATCTTCACGGGCGCATCGGGCAGGACGACGGTGCCGATGTCGCGGCCCTCGACGACCACACTGCCCGGCCCCTGGGCCATTTCGCGCTGCATGGCGACCAGCCGGGTACGGACGGCGGGCACCGAGGACACCGCCGACACCGAGCCAGTGACCCGGTCGCCGCGGATTTCCGTCGAGACGTCTTCTCCTGACAGGAAATAGCGGTCGCCATCGGGCTGATAGTCCACCGACATCTGCACCCTCTCCGCCGTGCGGGCGACGGCGTCGGCGTCGGCGGGGTCAATGCCGGCCCGCAGCACGGCCAGCGTCACCGTCCGGTACATCCCGCCGGTGTCCAGGTAGCGCGCGCCGAGTGCTTGCGCCAATCCCCTTGACACCGAGGACTTTCCGGTGCCCGCCGGGCCGTCGATGGCGACCACCATTGCGCTCACAGGCCCACCGCCTTGTACAGTTGGCCGACCTCGTGATGGGCCAGCGCCCGGATGGTGCCGGGTCGCTGCTTTCCCAGCGCGACGGGTCCAATGTCGGTGCGCACCAACGACTCCACCGGGAATCCGGCGGCCGCGAGCAGCCGGCGCACGATGCGGTTACGCCCCTCGTGCAGCGTCACCCGCACCAGCGTCTTACCCGGGATGGCGTCCACCACCGCGAACTCGTCGAGTTTGGCCACGCCGTCGTCCAATTCGATGCCGGCACGCAGCTTCTTGCCGAGGCCGCGCGGCACCGCCCCGGTCACCGTCGCCAGATACGTCTTGGGCACCTCGTGGGAGGGGTGCATCAGCCGGTGCGCCAGCTCGCCGTCGTTGGTCAGCAGGATCAGCCCCTCGGTGTCGGCGTCCAACCGTCCGACGTGAAACAAGTTCTTGTTGCCGCGAACCTTGCGCTCGACCAGATCGCCGATGCACGGGCGGCCGCGGTCGTCGGACATCGTCGAGTGCACACCGCGCGGCTTGTTCAGGGCGAGGTACACCTGCGAGTCGTCGAGCACCACGCGGGCGCCGTCGACGCGAATCACCGAGGAGTCGGGGTCGACCCGGGTGCCCAGCTCGGTCACCACCTGCCCGTCGACCTCGACGCGGCCGTCGATGATCATCTTCTCGGCGGCCCGCCGCGACGCAATTCCGGCCTGGGACAACACCTTTTGCAGCCGGATCCCCTGGGCTTCTTCCATCAATCCTGGTCCACGTCGAAGGTCAGCGCCTGGTCGGACGATTGACCGCCGGACAGTTTGATGAAACGTGGCTCGCTGTCCAGGGATTCGGACAGGTCCTCGATCGTGTCGACGTCGGGAAGCAGCGGCGCGATATCCGGTAGGTCGGCCAGCGAGGTCAGCCCCAGGCGCTCGAGGAACAGGTCGGTGGTGGCGAACGTCACCGCGCCGGTGTCGTCGTCGGCCCCGGCCTCGGTGATCAGGCCGCGCGCCAGCAGCGTGCGCATCACGGCGTCGACGTTGACGCCGCGCACCGCGCTCACCCGCGCGCGGGTCACGGGCTGGCGGTAGGCGACGACGGCCAGTGTCTCCAGCGCGGCCCGGGTGAGCTTGGACCGCGCCCCGTCCAGCAGCAGCTTCTCGACATAGGGCGCGAACCGGGCGCGGGTGTACATCCGCCAGCCCTCGCTGTTTTTCCGTAGGTCGATGCCGCTGTCGCGTTCGGTGAGTTGCTCGGCCATCTCCTGCAATGTGGTGGCGATCCGGTAGACCGGCTGCTGGGTCGCCGACGCCAGCGCCTCCGCGGTGACCGGCGTGTCCACCACCAGCAGCAGCGCCTCGAGCACCGAGCCGAGTTCCTCGGATTCCATGGGCGCGACCTCGGCGATGTCCGGGATGCCTGAATCCAGGTCGATCTCGGGCAGTTCTTCAGTCATTCGTCTCGCACTTCTACCAAGGCTTCACTGGCCGGACGCTCCCCGGTCCACGAGATTTGGAGCACGCCAAGCGGCTCTGACTGGTCGAATGCTACCGCCCGGGACCGATACAGTTCGAGCAGCGCCAGGAAGCGCCCGACCACCTCCATCGACGCCTCGCAGTCGGCGACCAGCTCGGAGAACGTGGCCCACGCGCCGCTGCCCCGCGCTTCCAGGATCGCCAGCAACTTTTTGGCCTGTTCGGGAACCGAGACCTGGACCTGGTGCAGGTGCTCGACCGACACGGTCGGAACGGGCCGCGGGCTGAACGCGATCGCGGCGATCTGAGCGAAGCATTCGGCGTCCACGCCGATCATCACCTCGGGCAGCAGTTCGGTGAACCGGTCTTCCAGCGACACCGAGCGCGGGTAACTGCGCAGCGCCGTGGCCTCGAGTTCGGCGAACATCTCCGCAACGTGCTTGAACGCGCGATATTGCAGCAGCCGGGCGAACAGCAGGTCGCGCACCTCCAGCAGCGCGAGGTCCTCGTCGTCGTCGACCCGTCCGGCGGGCAGCAACCGGGCCGCCTTCAGGTCCAGGAGGGTCGCGGCGACCACCAGAAACGCCGTGGTCTCCTCCAGCTCGAGCTGCGGACCGATTTCGCGGGTGTAGGCGATGAAGTCGTCGGTGACCTGGTGCAGCGCCACCTCGGTCACGTCGAGGCGATGGGCGAAGATCAGCTGCAGCAGCAGGTCGAACGGGCCCTCGAAATTCGTCAGGCGGACGTGGAAGCCAGCTCCGTAGCCGTTCTGCTGTGGCGCCGCACCGGTTTCGGTCGCGTTCACGCGCCGAATCGGTCGATGAACTCGCGGGCCAGCGCGCGGTAGGCGATGGCCCCCGTGGATCGCGGGGCCCACGTGGTGATGGGTTCGCCGGCGACGCTGGTCTCCGGGAATCGCACGGTCCGGGTGATCACCGTGTCGAACACCAGGTCGCCGAACCGCTCCACCACCCGGGCCATCACCTCGCGCGAGTTGACCGTGCGGGGGTCGTACCGGGTGAGCAGGATCCCGCTGATCTCGAGTTTCGGGTTGAGCCGGTCGCGCACCTTGTCGACGGTGTCGGTCAGCAGCGCCAGCCCGCGCAGCGAGAAATACTCGCACTCGGTCGGAATCACCACGCCGTCGGAGCAGGCCAGGCCGTTGACCGTGAGCAGCCCCAGCGACGGCTGGCAGTCGATCAACACGTAGTCGTAGCGATCCAGCACCGGGTGCAGCGCGCGGCCCAGCGTCTGCTCGCGTCCCACCTCGTTGACCAGCTGGATCTCGGCGGCCGACAGGTCGATGTTGCTGGGCACCAGATCCATGTGCTTGACCCGGGTCTGCAGCAACACGTCGTCGATCGACACCCGCGGCTCGACCAGGACGTTGTGGATGGTCTTCTCCAGCTCGTAATGCGGGACGCCCAGGCCGGCGGACAGCGCGCCCTGCGGATCCATGTCCACCAGCAGCACCCGGCGGCCGTATTCGGCGAGCGCGGCACCCAGATTGATCGTGGACGTGGTCTTCCCGACGCCACCCTTCTGGTTGCACATGGCGACGACTTTGGCCGGGCCGTGCGAGGTGCGCGGCTGTGGTTCCGGGATCGCCCGCGGCGGCCGCCCGGTCAGGCCGAGCTCGACGCCGTTGTCCGGCTGCTCGGTCATGGCGGGGGTGTTCGGGAGGTGAACATCGTCGGAAAGTCTAACGGGTTCGTCGCGCGAAACCCGGCGACCCGCAGGCAATTAACCAGCCGATATGGGCAAAAATCGGTGGTGGAACGCACATCCCGACAGCCTGTTAACTTCAGTCACAGCAGCACCAATTTCCGGGGGCGACGCGACTCCGGAACGTGCTAGCACGGGCCTTCAGGGCGATACCAGCCCTCGGCCTATCGTGACGTCTATGAACCTCAAACGACGGATACCTCTGCTGCGTTGGTCGGTCTGGCGCATGGCCGCCGGCGCCCAGAACATCACCACCACCGGGCAGATCGGTGACGGGCGCGAGGCGGCCGCGGTCGAGTACGTCCTGCGGAACGCCCGCGCCGGCGACATCGGCGACGTGCTGGCCACCATCGACAAGTTCGCCTATGAGAAATCGCTGCTGATCAACGTCGGCGACGAGAAAGGGCTGCTGCTCGACGCCGCCGTGCGGCGCGCCGATCCGTCGCTCGCGCTAGAACTGGGCACCTACTGCGGCTACGGCGCCTTGCGCATCGCTAGGGCCGCCCCCAATGCCAAGGTGTTCTCGGTCGAACTGGCCGAGGCCAACGCGGGTAACGCCCGCCAGATCTGGGCGCACGCCGGCGTCGCCGACCGGGTGACGTGTGTGGTCGGCACCATCGGCGACGGGGGGCGCACCCTGGATGCGCTGGCCAACGAGCATGGGTTTGCCTCCGGCACATTGGATTTCGTGTTCCTCGATCACGACAAGGACGCCTACCTGGACGACCTGACCAGCATCCTGGATCGGGAGTGGTTGCATCCGGGCTCGATCGTGGTGGCCGACAACGTCCGGGTGCCGGGCGCGCCGAAGTACCGCGAGTACATGCGGCGGCAGCAGGGCAAGCAGTGGAACACCGTCGAGCACAAGGCGCACGTCGAGTACCAGACACTGGTGTCCGACCTGGTGCTGGAGTCCGAATACCTGGGCTAATGCGCCCGGGGGTGGGCCTCGGCCCACACTTCGCGCAGCGCGTGCACGGTGACCATGGTGTAGATCTGCGTCGTCGTCACCGAGGCGTGCCCGAGCAATTCCTGCACCACCCGCACGTCGGCGCCGCCCTCCAGCAGGTGGGTGGCGAAGGAGTGCCGCAGCATGTGCGGCGACACCCCGGAGGTGATGCCGGCACGCTCGGCCGCGTCCTGCAGAACCTGCCAGGCGCTTTGCCGTGACAACCGCCCCCCACGCACATTGAGGAAGATGCCCGGCGTTCCGCGCCCGCGGCGCGCCAGCTCCGGACGGCCCCGCACCAGATAGGCGTCCAGGGCGGCGACGGCAGGACGCCCGATCGGCACCAGCCGCTGCTTACCGCCCTTGCCGCGCAACAACACCGACCGGGCATGCGTGTCGACGTCGTCGACGTCGAGGCCGACGGCCTCGGAGATCCGTGCGCCCGTGGAGTACAGAAGTTCCAGCAGCGCCCGGTTACGCAGGGTCAGCGGACCGTCGGCCGGGCTGTCGCCGCCCGCGGCCTCCAGTAGCGCCAGCACCTGGTCGATGGTCAGGCTTTTGGGCAGCCGCCGCCCCGGCGTCGGTGGCCGGACGGCACGCGCCACGTCGAGTTCGGCCAGCCCTTCGGCGGCGGCGAACCGGTGCAGGCCGCGCACCGCGATCAGCGCCCGCGCCGCCGACACCGCCGACAGCGCGGCGGCCCCGGTGTCGGGATCGCCGCGGCGCAGCGCAACCAGGAACTCGCTGACGTCGTTCTCACCCACCTTGGCCAGGTCGTGAATTCCACGGTCCGACAGGTGTTTTGTGTACCGACGCAGATCGCGGCTGTACGAGCTGAGGGTGTTCGCGGCGACGCCGCGCTCGATCGTCAGATGGTCGAGGTAGCCCTGCAACTGCGTGTCCAGCGCCGCCATCGTCATTACTTGGCCTTGCGCGCGACGAACGCCGTCGGCTTGTCCAGCCACGGACTGTCCACCGGACGCGGCTGCGCGAAGCCGGTGGTCACGGCGTGGGCGGCCAGAATCCCCGCCACCGCAATGGCATTGACGATGTCACCGCTGAGCACCTTGCGGGCGGCGTCGGCCAGCGGGTACCACTCCAATGTCATGTCGGCTTCTTCGTCGTGCGCGTCGGGCCGTTCGACCTGAGTCAGGCCGGTGGCCAGATAGACGCGCACCGACTCGTCGCTGAAACCCGGTGTGGAATCGAGGTCGACGAGCACCGTCCAGGCCGCGGCCTCGAGCCCCGCCTCCTCCATCAGCTCGCGCGCCGCGGTGAGATGGGCTGCCTCGCCATCGACATCGAGCAGTCCGGCGGGCAACTCCCACAGTCGCCGGCCGAAGGCGTGCCGGTACTGGTAGACCATCGGGATGTTGCCGTCGTCGTCCATCGCGACCACGGCGACCGCGCCGAAATGCTCGACGATCTCGCGGGTCACGACCTTGCCGCCCGGCATCCGCACCCGGTCGCTGCGCAGCGCGAAAATCTTTCCGGTGTACAGCGTTTCGGACGACGCCGTCTCGAAGACGTGGTCAGCCACGGGTCGCGGGCTCAGGTATCGGCCGCGCCGCGCTGTCCCGGTGCTGGATGCCGTTCGATGACTGCTCCGGGATTTCCACCGGCAGCAGCTCGCCCGCCTTGTAGTCGATGGCCGCGCCGACGAAGGCGACGAACAGCGGGTGCGGCCGGGTGGGGCGGCTCTTGAGCTCCGGGTGGGCCTGGGTGCCGACGATGAACGGGTGCACGTCCGGCGGGTACTCGACGAACTCCACCAGATGACCGTCCGGAGAGGTGCCGGAGAACTTCAGGCCGCTTTCGGCGATCTTGTCGCGGTAGGCGTTGTTGACCTCGTAGCGGTGGCGGTGCCGCTCGGACACCTCGGTTGCGCCGTATGCCTGGGCCACAATCGATTCCGGTTCCAGCACCGCGGGGTAGGCGCCCAGCCGCATGGTGCCGCCCAGGTCGGCTTCGCCGGCGACGATGTCGACCTGGTCGGCCATCGTGGAGATGACGGGATCGGGCGTCTCGGGGTCGAACTCCGCCGAATTGGCCTGGGCCAGACCGGCGGAGCGGGCGGCCTCGATCACGATGCATTGCAGACCCAGGCACAGGCCGAGCACCGGCAGCCCTCGCCCGCGGGCGTGGTGGATGGCGCCTATCTTGCCCTCGATGCCGCGGATGCCGAACCCGCCGGGGATCAGCACGCCGTGCACGTCGCCCAGGGCCGACGCCGCGCCGGCCGGGCTCTCGCAGTCGTCGGACGCCACCCAGACCAGCTCCACCTTGGCGTGGTGCTTGAACCCCCCGGCACGCAGCGCCTCGGTGACCGACAGATAAGCGTCGGAGAGCTCAACGTACTTGCCCACCAAGGCGATTCGCACGACCTCGTGCGGCTCGTGCACGCGGCGCAGCAGGTCGTCCCATTCGGTCCAGTCCACGTCGCGGAACGGCAGGTTGAGCCGGCGCACCACGTAGGCGTCGAGTTCCTCGCGGTGCAGCACCTTGGGGATGTCATAGATCGACGGCGCGTCCGGGGTGGAGATGACGCCGTCGATGTCGACGTCACACATCAGCGCGATCTTGTTCTTCAGCGCTTCGGGAACGTCACGGTCGCAGCGCAGGATCAGCGCGTCCGGGGTGATACCGATGCTGCGCAGCGCCGCAACCGAGTGCTGGGTGGGTTTGGTCTTGAGTTCACCCGACGGCGCCAGGTAGGGCACCAGCGAGACGTGCAGGAAGAAGACGTTCTCGCGGCCGAGGTCGTGACGCACCTGGCGCGCCGCCTCCAAGAAGGGCTGCGACTCGATGTCGCCGACGGTGCCGCCGATCTCGGTGATGACCACGTCGGGACGGTTGCCCTCGGCGTCGGGCTGGGCCATCGACATGATGCGCCCTTTGATCTCGTCGGTGATGTGCGGGATCACCTGGACCGTGTCACCGAGATACTCGCCGCGCCGCTCCTTAGCGATGACCGTCGAATAGACCTGTCCCGTAGTCACATTCGCCGAGCCGGACAGGTCGCGATCCAGAAATCGTTCGTAATGGCCGACGTCCAGGTCGGTTTCGGCGCCGTCCTCGGTGACGAACACCTCGCCGTGCTGAAACGGGTTCATGGTGCCCGGATCGACGTTGAGGTACGGGTCGAGTTTCTGCATCGTCACGTACAACCCGCGGGCCGTCAGTAGCTGGCCGAGGCTGCTGGCGGTCAAACCCTTGCCCAACGAGGAAGCGACTCCCCCGCTGACGAAGAGGTGCTTGGTGGCGGATTGCGGGTGCTTTCGCACAGGCGACCTCCGTGAAGACGGGCAGGGCGTCAAAATTGTTCTAGCGAATAACTAGATGGGCCTGCCGACCCACGGAAACCCACCCTAACATCCACCGCGCTGTGCCGCGGCTAACACGCCCGCTACTGAGGCACCGTGATCGACGCCGCCCCGTGCCCGGTGCCGTACTGCCCGGGATGGCCGCCATTGAGCAGGTCGTGCAGCCCCAGGACCGCGGTGATGCGCCCCGGCGCGGCGTCGACGTCGTCGACCGTGGTGATCGCCGAGTTCATCGCGGCGTCGGCGCGGGTCACCGCGACGGCGGCGCCCCCGGTCGCCGAACCATCGCGCCCGGCGAGCAGGGTGCCCGAGCCGTGCGGGGCCAACGCGGCCGAGAACCGGGCCACGCTGACGCCCTTGTTGCCGGCGTCGCCGGGCAACGAGCCGCCCGTGACGATCAGGGCGGCGTTGGCCGCGCCCATGTGATCGGTTGGCTGATAGGTGATGAAGCCCGTGTCACGCAGCGCCGCCAGCACGGTGTTGCGCTGGATCTCATCGACCGCCGGCGCCGCCGGGTTCGCGTTGGCCAGCAGGGCGATGCCCATCAGGTCGCCCGCCTGCGAACCCTGGTCGACGAGCTTGGTGCTCAGCTGCTGGCCCGCGGGCAGCACCGAGGAGTTGACCACCGTCTGCAGCTTCTCCGCCGAGTTCGCCTCCACGAACTCCTGCGTCAGCGACACCGTCCCGGTCACCGTCCCGCCGGCCTGGCCGATGAACTTCGACACCGCGGCCACGTCGTCGTCGGCGGCATCCGGGGTGCGGAACACCACCACCGACTTGCCGCCCAGCGCGTCGTGCACTATCCGGCCGGCCAGTTGGGTGTCGAAATTGTTTGCCGCGCTGAGCTTTTCGTTCAGCACATTCTTCTGGTCGTTCAGTCCGCTGATCTGGGTGGTCAGGTCGCGCTTCTCGTCGCGGAGGCTGGACAACAAGGTGTCCGACAAGAAGCCGGAGCCCAGCACGACTCCCACGGCCAGCGCCAGGAAGACGGCGGCCAGCGACAAGGCATGTTGGCGTAACGAGATCATGAGCGCATCCTCGAGATGACTAGCTGACCAGGTGCTGGATCCAGAGCGAGAAGTGGTTCCAGTAGTCGGTGACCCAATGCAGCACCACGCCGTCGGTGCGTGACACCCACAGCGCGACGATCACGGCGATCAGCATGGTCAGCGCCAGCAGCGCGATGGCGCCCGCCGAGATGTGGTTGCGGTACAGGGTGGCAACGGCTTTGGCGTCCACCACCTTCTCGCCCACCCGCAGCCGGGTCAGGAAGGTGGAGGGGTTGCTGTGCGCGCGGGTGCGGTCGAAGAAGGTCTCGATGTTTGCGGTGTGGCCGGCCGTCACCAACAGCGCGGCCCCGTGGTGATCGGCCAGCAGCAGGGCGAGGTCGATCGCCGAGCCCGCGGCGGGGAACGTCATCGCCCCGACGCCGAGATCCTGGATCCGCTCCAGGCCGGGCGCGTGGCCGTCGGCGTCGGCGGGCAATACGACCTGGGCGCCGCACTTGAGCGCGTCGGTGCTGATCTGGTCGGGGTCACCGACGATGACCTGGGGCCGGTAGCCCGCCTTGCGCAAGACGTCGGCGCCGGTGCCCACCCCGATCAGGGCCGGCTGATACTCCTTGATGAACGGCTTGAGCGACTTCAGGTCCTCCTCGGCGCTGGGCTCGTCGGCGACGATCACCACGTGCCGGCGGCGCAGGTCCACGTCGACGTCGGGGATGCCGATGCCGTCGATCAGCAGCGGGCTCTCGCTCTTGATGAACTCGATCGTGTTGCCGGCGAAGGCCTCCAGGTGAGCGGACAGGCCGCTCTTGGCCTCGCGCATCAGGTCGGCGATGTCGTGGTCCGTGCGCTCGGTCCCGCGGACCAGCCTGCGGTCGCCGACGTACACCCCGCCCTCGTGCAGCCGGATCTTGGCGCCGTCCTTGACCTTCCTGAAGATGTCGGGTCCGGCCTCGTCGATCAGCGTCACCCCGTTGTTGACCAGCACCTCGGGACCCATGTTCGGGTAGCGGCCCGACACCGACGGGGACGCGTTGACGACCGCGGCGATATCGGCCTCCACCAGCGCGTCCGCCGTGATGCGGTCCAGATCCAGGACGTCGAGCACCACGATGTCGCCGGGGCAGACCCTACGCAGCAGTCGATCGATGTTCCGGTCCACACGGGCGGTGCCGACGAGACCCGGCCGGTCGGTGTTACGGGAAAGCAGGCCTGACATCTTCATGGGGGCGATTCTGTCCGCGAAGCCCGGGAGAGGACGGGAGGCGCGCCGTAACATCAGCCTCAGAAGTTATCTAGAGTCTCATTAGTCACAGCTGTATTACGTGTTCCGGGCGCTCAGATCTCGTCCTTCTGCGCCGCCTCGAGCAGTTCACGGGCGTGCGCGCGACCGCTGTCGGACTCGCCCAGCCCGGCCAGCATCCGCGCCAGCTCGGCGACCCGCTCGTCGTCGGCGACCCGCCGCACCACGCTGGTCCCCTTGGGCCCGGCTCCATGCACCACCAGGTGCACGTCGGCGTAGGCCGCGACCTGCGGCAGGTGGGTGACCACGATGACCTGGTGGGTGCGGGCCAGCCGCGCCAGCCGCCGCCCGATCTGCACCGCCGCCCGGCCGCCCACGCCGGCGTCGACCTCGTCGAACACCATGGTCGTGCCCGCCGCCGAGGCGGCCAGCACCACTTCCAGCGCCAGCATCACCCGGGACAGCTCGCCCCCCGAAGCGCTCTTCGCCAGCGGCAGCTGGTCCATGCCGCGGTGGGCCGCGAAGCCGAACTCCACCTCATCGACGCCGTCGGCGCCCGCGCGGGCCAGCTCGCCCGAGGGCAACCTCAACGCGGCGGCGTCGTCGGCGGCCGGCGCGGCGTCGACGGTGACGTCGATGCTGAATTGGGCGTCGGCCATCGCCAGCCCGGACAGCTCGGCGGTGACCTCCTTGGCGAGCCGCTTTGCGGCCTTGCGCCGGATGCTGCTCAGATCGACCGCGGCCTGGGCCAATTCACCCGCCAGCTCGTCGACCCGCGCCGCCAGCGCGGCCAGCCCTTCCTCGGAGACGTCGAGTTGGGCCAGTCGTTCGCGTGATTCGGCGGCCCAGGCCAGCACGCCGTCGATGTCCGCGGCGTACTTGCGTGTGAGCGTGCGCAGTTCGGCCTGCCGGGCCAATCTGGATTCCAGCGCGCTGGCATCGACCGGCAGCTCCGCCAGGAAGCCGCCCAGCTCACCGGCCGCATCGACGACCACCGTCAGCACCTCGCCGAGCTGGCCGGCCAACGCCAACAGCTTCGCGTCGTCGGTGGATTCCAGTGCGGCCCTTGCCTTTCCCAGGCTGTCGGTCGCGCCGAATCCGGATCCGCCCGCCTCGTCCGAGGACAGGGCCGCCCGGGCCCCCGCCGCGGCCTCGCGCAGGGTGTCCAGCTCGGAAAGCCGCAGGATCTCCGCAACCAGGGCATCGTCCTCGCCGGGTTGTGGGTCCACCGCATCGATCTCGTCGAGGGCGAAGTTCAGCCGGTCGGCCTCCAGCGCGAGCTCGCGCATCCGGTTGCGGCGGTCGAGCAGGTCGCGGCGCGCCGACAGCCAGGCGTCGCGCAGTTTGCCGTAGCGCTCCAGCGCGGGGCCGGCCTTCGCGAACCGGTCCAGCGCGCCGCACTGCTCCTCGGGCCGCATGAGCCGCAGCTGGTCGTTCTGCCCGTGCAAGGTCAGCAGCCCGGCGGTGAAGTCGCCCAGCGATTTGGCCGGCACGCTGCGGCCGCCGAGATACGCCCGCGACGGTCCGTCGCGGCTGACCGAGCGCAGCGCGATCACGCTGCCGTCCTCGTCGCGTTCGGCGCCCGAGGCGTCCAGCAGGTCGTCCAGCTTCGCGATCGTGGCTTCGTCGAGATCCGTTGTGGTGAAACGGCCTTCGACGATCGCCCGATCGGCGCCCGACCGCACCCGGGTCGCGTCCGCGCGGGCACCGCCGAGCAGATGCAGCCCGGTCACCACCATGGTCTTGCCCGTACCGGTCTCGCCGGTCAGCACGGTCAGGCCGCGGTCAAACTCCCCCACCGCGGCGCTGATGGCACCGAGCGACTCGATGCGGATTTCGGTCAGCATTCAGCGAGCACCAGAGCTAAGGCCGTCAGTTCCCGCGCCACCCGGTCACCGGCAGCCGGAATTTGCGCACCAGCCGGTCGGTGAATGGGGCGCTGTCCAGCCGGGCCCATTTCACCGGTGTGTCGCAACGCTTTACCTCCAGCCGGCTCCCCGCCGGGACCAACATTTCGCGGCGGCCATCGCAGAACACCAAGGCGTCATGGCCGTCGGCCTCGATCTCGATCGCGATGGTGGCGTCCGGGCTGGTGACCATGGGGCGGGCGAACAGCGCGTGAGCGTTGTTGGGTACCACCAGGATTGCCTCGAGGTCCGGCCACAGCACCGGCCCGCCGGCGGAGAACGCGTAGGCGGTGGATCCGGTGGGCGTCGATACCAGCACCCCGTCGCAGCCGAACGCCGACACCGGGCGTCCGTCGATCTCGAGGACGACGCCGAGCACGCCCAGCCGGGGGCCCTTCTCCAGGCTGACTTCGTTCAGCGCCCAGCCGTGCACCGAGACGTCGCCGCCGTGGCGCACCATCACGTCGAGCGTCAACCGGTTCTCCACCCGATAATCGCGTGCGACAACATGATCCAGCACCCGGTCGATGGCCTCGGCCTCGGCCTCGGCCATGAAGCCGATGCGGCCCAGGTTGATGCCGAGCACCGGGATGTTGGCGTTGCGGGCCAGTTCGGCGGCCCGCAGGAACGTGCCGTCGCCGCCCAGCGCCAGCACCAGTTCGCAGCCCGCGGCCGCCTGCGGGTCGGCGTTGACCACCTCGATCTCGATGCCGAGGGCGCGCATGTCGTCGGGGGCCAGGTGCATCGGCCCCTTGTCGACCGCCTCGGCGGACAGCACACGAAGCTCGATTCCGTTGGCGCTCAGCACTTTCTGCACGCGCCGCGCGGTCTCGGTGGCCTCGTCTCGGCCGGTGTGAGCCACCATCAGCACGGTGCGTGACGCGCTTTCACTCACCGTGGCCCGCTTTCCACCGCGCGCCGCACCGCCGTCACCAGTTCGTCGCCGACGAGGGGGCTATCGGTCTGGGCGCGCAGCCGCAGGAAGTACTCGACGTTGCCCGACGGGCCCGGCAGCGGGCTGGCGGTGACGTCGACGGTGTGCCAGCCCAGCTCGCCGGCGCGGCCGGCGACCGCCAGCACGGCCTCGGCGCGCAGGCCGGGGTCGTGCACCACACCACCGGCGCCGACCAGGCCCCGGCCCACCTCAAACTGCGGCTTCACCATGGGAACGATATCCGCGTTCGGTGCGGCACATCCAGTTAGCGCCGGCAAAACCGTGGACAGCGAAATGAAGGACAGGTCGGCCACCACCAGGTCGGCCCGCCCGCCGACCGCCTCCGGCGTGAGGTCGCGCACGTTCGTCCGTTCGACGACGACCACCCGGGCGTCGCTGCGCAGCGACCAGGCCAGCTGGCCGTATCCCACGTCGACCGCGACCACTTCGGCGGCCCCGCGATCCAGCAGGACTTCGGTGAAGCCACCCGTCGACGCGCCGGCATCCAGGCAGCGACGGCCCGCGACCGAGATCTCGAAGGCGTCCAGCGCCCCGATCAGCTTGTGCGCTCCGCGCGACACCCAGCCGCGCTCGCCGTCCTCGGCGACGGTCAGGGCCGCGGTGACCGCGACGGCGGTGCCCGGCTTGCGCGCCGGCATGCCGTCGATGCAGACCTTCCCCGCACCGATCAACTCGGCGGCCTGCTGCCGGGACCGGGCCAGGCCGCGCCGGACCAGTTCGGCGTCAACGCGGGCGCGTCGCGACATCCGCGCACTCAGCCCTTCTCCGCCGACTCCAGCGCGGCCAGCAGCACGTCATGCGCCTCGGACAGGCGGCGTGCTATTTCTTCCAGCTCGTCGAGCTGGCGTTCCAGGGGCACCTGCTCGGGGTCTTCGCCGTCCCCGGGCTGGGGCAGCCGCGCGAGCAGGGCGTCGATTTCGGCGCGAATCTCGTCGGGATCGATAGTCATCGCGTTCCTACGCTAGTCACCCGTCAGTCCGTGTGCACCAAAGACCAGCGCCCCAGCGCGGCGCGCGCCCGGTCGTCGGCGGCCTCGATGCGCACCTCGCCTGAGTCGGAATCGGGGCGCGCGTACACCGCGGCGGCGACCGCGCGAACGATCGACAGGCCATCCCCGTCGTCGTCCGCCCCGTCGACACTGACCGTGATCTGCGCGTCCGCGGCCTCGACCCGCCAGCCCGGCTGCGGCCCGACCGCGAGCCGCCCGGCGTCGGTGTGCAGTGAGCGCAGGTCGTTCCCGATATAGGTGGGACGTTGGGCGGGCTTGGCGTAAACCGCGTCCCGCGCGGAATTGACCCCGGTGAGCACCATCAGGCTGGGCAGCTCGGCGGCGTTGGCGCCCGCGATGTCGGTGTCGAGCCGGTCCCCGACCACCAAGGGATCACGAAAGTCGCCGCGGGCCGCGGCATCTCGCAGCAGTCCGGGCGCCGGCTTGCCGGCGACCTCGGGCTCGCCGCCGGTGGCCGCCCGCAGCGCGGCCACGAACGATCCGTTGCCGGGCAACAGCCCGCGCTCGGTGGGCAGCGTCAGGTCGACGTTGGACGCCACCCACAGCGCCCCGTCCCGGATGGCCAGCGCGGCCTCGGCCAGCTCCGGCCACCCGATGGTCTGCGACAGACCCTGCACGACCGCGGCCGGGCCGTCGTCGTAGCTGCGCACCGCGCGCAGCCCGACCGCCGTGATCTCGTCGGCCAGGGCCTCGGTGCCCACGATCAGCACCGGGGAATCGGGCGGCAACCGGTCGGCCAGCAGCCGCGCCGCGCTTTGGGCGCTGGTGGCGACGTCGTCGGCGACGGCGGTGAAGCCCAGCTCGGTCAGGTGCGCGGCGACCTCGTCGGCGCTGCGCGACGCGTTGTTGGTGACGAAGTAGGCGCGGCTGCGCACCTGCGCCAGCGCCTGCACTGCGCCCTCGGTGGGACGACGGCCGCGAAACATCGTGCCGTCCAGGTCTATCAGCAGGCAGTCATATTGCTGCGCAAGGGTTTTGGCGTGATCCGAGCCGGTCATCAGCCGAGTTCACTGACCCGGTCTTCGGCGTCGGTGACGCCGTCGACGTCCGCGGCAGCGGAGTGCAGGAACCACTGCAGCGCCTCGTCGTCGCGGCCGAGCGCCAGCAGGGTGTCCGCGTACGCGTAGAACAGCCGGGCGGCCGTCGTGCCGGTGCGGGCGGGGTCCAGTTGCGGCGTGGACAAGATGGTGAGCGCCTGCTCGAGCTGGCCGAGGTCCGCGCGCGCCCCGGCCGCGACGATGCGCAACTCGTCGGCGTCGTCACCGCTGAGCTCGGCGGCCTCCGGCCCGCGCGCGAGTTCGATCGCCCGCTCCGGGCGGCCAAGTCCCCGTTCGCAATCGGCGATCAGCGCCAGCAGCGAGGACTTGCTGCCCATCCTGCGGGCCGCGCGCAACTCGGCGAGCGCCTGTGCCCAGTCGCCGCAGTGATAGGCGGCGATGCCGACCGCTTCGCGAATGGTGGCGATCCGGCCGGACCGGGCGCGCGCGGCCCGGGCGTGGCGCAAGGCGGCCTCCGGGTCTTCGTCGAGCAGCTCGCCCGCGGCCACCAGGTGGCGCGCGACGGCGTCCGCGGTCGCGCGGTCCAGCGTGCTCAGGTCGCGCCGGATCTCGGGCGCCAGCTGCTTGGCTTCCACGCCGGGCGGTATCGGCGGCCCGTCCTGCGGCGCGCGATCGGCCTGTGCCTCCCCACGTCCGGCGGCCTGCGGCTGGGCCGGGCGCGCGCGGCCCGGACCCGACCAGCCGTTGGACGCCGGCCGCCCCCGCCGTTCGCCGCGCTGTCGTTGCCTGTCGTCGACCACGCAGCCGAGAATACGGGCAGCCCGCCGCCTAGCTTTGCGGCCGGTTACCCACCAGCGGCGCGATCAGCGCCGGGCAGTAGGTCGCGATCGCGACGATGGTGAACCGGCCCGCCATCTCGTAGGACATTCCGTTGCCCTCGGCCATCTTGGCGGTCACCTCGTCGAACGACCCGCCGGGCTCGAACAGCATCGGGCACACCGACTGCCCCATCGCCGTGGTGCCGGTCGGCTGGGTATAGGAAACTCCGGCATTCGTCAGCGCCGAAAGGAACGCATTGCTCACCACGTCTGCGCGGATCGGCGCCGACAACGCCAGCGCCACCAGGCCGGTGCTCACCCCCAGGATCGGCAGACCGGTCAACCGCACACGCGTCGCGAAAAGCACCGTGACAACAGTGGTCCCCGTGGGTCACGTCGAGGGCACGGTGAGGTAAAGATTCGTGCACGCACGCGTTTCGCGCGGCCCGTCCGGCCCCGGGTCCGGCTAAAGCTTTTCGACACCGGCGACGGTGCGCTTGCCGCGGCGCAGCACCAGCCATTTGCCGTGCAGGAAGTCCGTTGGCCGCGGCGCCCACTCCTCGCTGTCGACGCGGACGTTGTTCACCGAGACGCCGCCCTCACCGATGGTGCGGCGCGCGGCCTTGCGGCTCTCGGACAGCCCGCTGGCCACCAACAGGTCGACGATCCCGTCGGGCGCACCGGGTTTGAGTTCGGCGATCGGGGTTTCGCGCAGCGCCGCGGCCAGCGTGGCCTCGTCCAGGCGGTCGAGTTCGCCCTGCCCGAACAGCGCCCGGCTGGCGTGCTCGACGGCGTCTGTGGCCGCCTCGCCGTGCACCAGCACGGTCAGTTCGCGGGCCAGGCGCCGCTGGGCGGCGCGCTGCTGCGGGCGCTCGGCCGTCACCTGTTCCAGCTCGCCGAGCTCGTCGGCCGTCAAGAAGGTGAACCAGCGCAGGTACCGGACCACGTCGGCGTCGGCGGTGTTGAAGAAGTACTGGTACCAGGCATACGGCGTGGTCAGCGCCGGGTCCAGCCACAGGCTGCCGCCCCCGGTGGACTTGCCGAACTTGGTGCCGTCGGCGGCGGTCACCAGCGGCACCGTGAGCGCGTGGACCGAGGCGCTCAGCTGCTGGCGCACCAACCGGACGCCGGCGATGATGTTGCCCCACTGATCGGAGCCGCCGATCTGCAGGGTGCAGCCGTAGCGGCGGTGCAACTCGACGTAGTCGTTGGCCTGAAGGAGCATGTAGCTGAACTCGGTGTAGGAGATGCCGTCGCCGTCGAGACGCCGGCGGACGGTGTCGCGGTCCAGCATGACGTTGACCGAGAAGTGCTTGCCGATGTCACGCAGGAACTCGATCGCCGACAGCGGGCGGGTCCAGTCCAAATTGTTGACGACGACGGCGCCTGTCGGCGACTCGTCGAAGTCGACGAAGCGTTGCAGCTGCCCGCCGATCCGCTCGGTCCATTCCGCGACGGTGTCGGCCTCGTTGAGGGCGCGCTCGCCGATGTCGCGCGGGTCGCCGATCATGCCGGTGGCCCCGCCGGCGAGCACGATCGGGCGATGGCCGGCGCGCTGGAACCGGCGCAGCGCCAGCAGCGGCACCAGGTGCCCGGCGTGCAGGCTCGGCGCGGTGGGGTCGAAGCCGGCGTACACGGTCAGCGGCCCGCGCCGGGCTTCGGCGGTCAGCGCATCGAGGTCGGTGGACTGCGCGATCAGGCCGCGCCAGCCCAGCTCGTCGATGATCATCTCGCCCATGATCCAAGATCCTTCCACCCGGGAACCGTCCGGCTAGTCGCTGGCGCCCGGGGCCGGCGCGCGGGGGCTGCGGCGATACGCCGAAACCTCCGGGCGGCCGGGCAGCCACAGCCGCCAGGGCCGGTCGGCGGCCTGGCTGACTCCGACGCGCGGGCCGGCCGTCGCGGTCAGCGGTTCGTGCAGTTCGAGGGTCACCGGGCTGTTACGCGCGAAGAGGTCAATGCCGTTGTCGTCCATGGTGATTCCCATGGCAGAGCATAGGTTGCCGGGGCCGCGCGCCAGGGCGGCGGTGCGCACCAGCTCGCCGCGACGGGCGCGCGCGACGTCGGTGCCGTCGTCGATGGCCGCGGCGCGCAGCAACACCGCCGCGGCGGTGCCGTCGGGTCCGCAGGAGACGTTGGCGCAGACGTGGATGCCGTGGCTGCGGTAGGTGTACAGCCGCCCGGGGGGCCCGAACATCACGAAATTGCGGGCGCGCAACCCCTTGTACGAGTGTGCGGCGGCGTCGGGCCAGGGACCGTCGGGAACTCCCCCATAGGCCTCGACCTCGATGACCGTCCCGCTCACGCCCCGCGCGGTGAGGGTGGCGCCCAACAGCCGGCGCGCGGCCTCGACCGGGTCGACTAACAGCCGCGCAGCAGCCGTGCCTTGGCGAAAGCGTCCTCGAGCCCCGGCCACATCAGATCCTGAATCCTCTTTTCTTGAACCCAACGAACCTACCGGCAGGCCGAACGTGGCAGTATCCCGGTGTCCCGTGACCCCAGGGGCCGCGAGAAGGAGCCCACCTCATGCATGCGATCGATCCCGCCGCCACGGCGTGGCTGTTGGCCAGCACCGCGCTGGTTCTGCTGATGACCCCCGGCCTGGCGATCTTCTACGGCGGCATGGTCCGCACCACCGGTGTGCTGAACATGATGATGATGAGCTTCATCTCCATACCGCTGGTGACGGTGGCCTGGCTGCTGGTCGGCTACACCATTGCGTTCTCCGAGGACGGGGTCAGCGGACTCGCCGGCAACCTCAGGCATTTCGGGATGCTCGGCATCACCCCCGGCACCGTCCACGGCACTGTCCCCGAACTGCTGTATGCCACCTTCCAGCTGACGTTCGCGATCATCACGGCCGCCCTGGTCAGCGGCGCGATCGCCGACCGCGCCAAGTTCGCCGCCTGGATGGTCTTCGTCCCGCTGTGGGCGATCGCCGTGTATTCGATTGTCGCGCACTGGGTCTGGGGCCCCGGCGGCTGGCTGGCCAAGCTGGGCGTCCTCGACTATGCGGGCGGGCTCGTCGTCGAGATCGTCTCCGGGTCTTCGGCACTGGCGCTGGCGCTGGTGCTCGGGCCGCGCATCGGGTTCAAGAAGGACGCGATGCGGCCGCACAACCTGCCTTTGCTGTTCGTCGGTGTCGGGCTGCTGTGGTTCGGCTGGTTCGGTTTCAACGCCGGTTCCGCCTTGGCCGCCAACGGAACCGCCGCGGCCATCTTCCTCAACACGCTGGTCGCCGGGTGCCTGGGCATGCTGGGCTGGCTCTCTGTCGAGCAGATCCGCGACGGCCGCCCCACCACTTTCGGTGCGGCGTCGGGTGTGGTCGCCGGCCTGGTCGCCATCACCCCGTCCTGCGGGACGGTCAACACGCTCGGCGCGACGGTCGTCGGGCTAGCGGCGGGCATCGTGTGCGCGTTCGCGGTGGGGGCGAAACTGCGCTTCAACTATGACGATTCGCTCGACGTCGTCGGCGTGCACTTCGTCGGCGGCGTGGTCGGAGTGTCATTGATCGGTCTGTTCGCGACGGCGGCCATGACGGCGGGCCCGCAGGGCCTGTTCTACGGGGGCGGCTTCGGCCAGCTGGGCAAGCAGGCGCTGGCGATCGGCGTCGTCGCGCTTTACGCGTTCGCCATGACGTTCGTGTTGGGCAAGGTCATCGACCGGCTGATGGGTTTCCGGGTCAGCGCCGAAGACGAGACCACCGGCGTCGACCTCACGCAGCACGCCGAGACCGCCTACGCCGAGGGCGTGCACGGCCACCTGCCGCAGCGCCGCCCCGCCACCGGCGAGCGGTTCAACTAGCACACCGGCGCCGCGCCGCCTCCTGACCACCCTCAATCTCGGCCTTGACAACCCCGCGCGACCGGACGATTATTCATCGCATGATGAGTTCATCGCATGATGAATTAATTCCCGGTCCGGTGGAGCCGGCGGTGCGCATCGAGCACCTGCGTGTCGTTCGCGGAAAACGCCCAGCGCTGCACGACTTCTCGGTGCAGATCGCCGGGGGCAGCATCACCGGCCTGCTCGGCCCGTCCGGCTGCGGCAAGACCACGCTCATCCGCTGCATTGTCGGCACGCAGATCATCACGTCCGGCGCGGTCAGGGTGCTCGGCAGGCCGACCGGCTCCCCCGAACTGCGCCACCGCATCGGTTACCTGCCGCAGGACCCGACCATCTACCACGACCTGCGGATCGTGGACAACGTGCGCTATTTCGCGGCGCTGTACGGCTTCGACGGCCAGGCCGCCGATGCCGCCATCGACCGAGTCGGATTGACCGATCACCGGACTTCCTTGTGCGCCAACCTGTCCGGCGGTCAACGCACCCGGGTTTCGCTGGCGTGCGCTCTGGTCTGCCAGCCCGACCTGCTGGTGCTGGACGAGCCGACCGTGGGCCTGGACCCGGTGCTGCGCGCGGACCTCTGGGAGCAGTTCGCCGAGCTGGCTCGCACCGGGACCACGCTGCTGGTCTCCAGCCACGTGATGGACGAAGCCGACCACTGCGGCGACCTGCTGCTGATGCGCGACGGCCGGTTGGTCGCCCACACCACCCCGACCCAACTGCGAGAGGACACCGGATGCACGTCACTGGAGGACGCGTTTCTGTCCATCATCAAGCGCAGCACCATGCGCGAAGCGGGCTGAGCCTGCGCGGCTACACCGCGACAACCGCACGAATCCTGCGCCAGCTGGTCGCCGACCATCGCAGCGTCGCGATGATCCTGTTCGTGCCCGTCCTGGTGATCAGCCTGATGTACTTCATGTTTCAGAACGCCCCGCACCGCCCCGGCACGCCGACCCCGTTCAACAACGCCTGCCTGATCCTGCTCGGCCTGTTCCCACTGTTCGTGATGTTCATCATCACCGCGATCACCATGCAGCGCGAACGGGCCTCCGGCACGCTGGAGCGCATTCTGACCACGCCGCTGCGCCGCCTGGACCTGCTGATCGCCTACGGCACCGCCTTCTCCATCGCGGCTGCGGCGCAAGCGATTCTGGCGTGCCTCGTGTCGTTCTGGCTGCTGGGTTTCGACACCGCCGGCAGCCCGGCGTGGGTGTTCGTCATCGCGATCGTCAACGCCGTGCTGGGAGTCGGCCTGGGCCTGTTGTGTAGTGCGTTCGCCCGCACCGAGTTTCAGGCCGTGCAGTTCATCCCGTTGGTGATGGTGCCGCAGCTGCTGCTGGCCGGCATCATCGTGCCGCGCGCGCTGATGCCACACTGGCTGCAATGGATCAGCAATGTGCTGCCGGCCAGCTACGCGCTGGAGGCCCTGCAGCAGGTCGGTGCGCACCCGGAGCTGACGTTCATCGCGGTGCGCGACATCGTCGTGGTGCTGGGCTTCGCCCTGGCGGCGCTGTGCCTGGCCGCGGCGACACTGCGGCGACGGACACCCTAGTGGCGATGGCAAGCGCGGCGCTGCCGGGCGCTGCGGGTCGCCACGGCGGGTCCACGTGACGACCACCAATGCCGGGCGCCGGCGGCGGGGGCGGCCGGCCGGAAACTCCGACACCCGCGACCGTATTCTCGAAAAAGCACGGGAGCTATTCGCGCGCAACGGGATTCGCAATACCTCGATTCGCGCGGTGGCCGCCGCGGCGGGAGTGGATTCGGCGTTGGTGCATCACTATTTCGGCACCAAGCAGAAGCTGTTCGCCGCGGCCGTGCACATCCCGATCGACCCGATGGCCGTCATCGGCCCGTTACGCGAGGTGCCCATCGAGGAGCTCGGCTACCGGATTCCGTCAACGTTGTTGTCGCTGTGGGACTCCGAGGTTGGTGCGGCGTTCATCGCGACGCTGCGCTCGATTTTGGCCGGTTCGGAGTCCAACCTGTTCCGGACGTTCATCGAGGACGTGATTGGCGTGGAAGTCGGCTCCCGAGTGGACAATCCACCGGGCAGCGGAACCATCCGGATCCAGTTCGTCGCGTCACAGCTGGTCGGCGTGGTGATGGCGCGCTACATCCTGCAACTGGAGCCGTTCACATCGCTAGCGCCCGAGCACATCGCACAAACCGTCGCACCGAACCTGCAGCGCTACCTCACCGGGGATCTGCCGGACGGCCTTGTGCCATGAGCCGGGCGTGCTCGTCGTCGCCGACATCGCGCGCCTCGTCGATGAGCAGCACCGGGATGCCGTCCTCGATGCGATAGGCGCGCCGCAACCGCGGGTTGTAGAGCAATTCGGACCCGACCAGCACCAACGGTCCCCGGTCGTCCGGGCACACCAGGATGCTCAGCAGCGCGTCATCGATCATGATTGCGCTCCACTCAGCTCGGAACGGGCTCCACTGGTCATGCGGCGGTACTGGTTGGCGTCGGCATCGAAGCACCACACCTGACGCCCGGCCTTCGGAATCCCGGCCGCCCGTAGGGCGCTGACCGTCGGCCGGAACGTCGCGCTCAGGTTCATCTCCGGCACCACACACACGATGTCGGGACCCAGGCCGATCGGAAGCTTGGCGAAGGCCTCGGTCAGGTCGGCCGCGGTGATGGAGGCCCCCGGCAACAGCGTGACCGCCGACGCCGCCACCTCGTGATCGCCCACCGGCACGTTGTAGGTCACCGCGAGGTCGACGCCGTTGATGCAACCCAGCGCGTCGGTGACCGGCTCGGCGAACACCAGGCCGCGCGCGGTGCGCACCACCGAGCCGCGCCGGCCCGCCAGCCAGAAGTCGCCGTCGTCGTCGCGATAAAAGAGGTACTCGGTCGAGATCCAGGTGTCGCCGGCGGCGAAGACGCCGCGCTTGACCGACGCGCTCGGATCGACCGGGCCGTTGGACGCGGCGAGCAGGACGCCGACCTCGTTGGGTTCGGCGATCTGCACGAAGCCCCGCTCGTTCTCCAGGATCAGGTCGTGCTCGACGTCGTAGGCGCCCAACTCGATTCGCCCGGCACCCGGCAGCGGGCGGCCCTTGCTGCCGACCTTGGCGCCGGACACGTTGGCCAGCACCGCCTGCCCGTCGGTGGTGGCGAAGAACTCGACGACGTGAGCGGGCGCAAATGCCTCGACGACGCGCCCCCACAGGCCGGTTGGCATACCGGAACCGATGAACAGCCGCACCGGGTGATTGCCTTGCAGAACGAATGCGGGATCGTCGACGATCTCGCGAAGCATGGCCCACGTGTAGGACACCACGGTGACGCCGTACTGGCGCACCTCTTGGACGAATCGATCCCGGTCCAGGCCGCGCGACAGCGCGATGCGGGTGCCGCCGACGACTGCGCCGCCCAGGCTGACCAGCAGAGCCGACTCGTGGTGCAGCGGCGTCAGGCAATAGACGGTGTCGCGGCGGTCAAGGGCGGCCGTCGAGGCGGTGCCGAAGGCGGACACCGCCCAGCGGTAGTTGGTGATCTGCTTGGCCACCAGCTCGCCGCCCGCCGCGCTGAACGCGATGAACGCCAGATCCCGGGCCAGCCCCGGGTTGGGGCGGTACCACCCGGGCAGCTCGACGGCATCCGGGTCGATCTGCTCCATGTCGATGACGTCGGAGTCGTCGGGCAGGTGCAGGTCGCGCGACTCGCCGCCGCCGAGAACCAGCACCTGGCGCAGCCCCTGGTCGGACCCGCGCACCGCGTCGAGGTTGGCGGGGTCGGTGAGCAGCTCGGTCACTCCCCCGAGCCGCACCGAGGCGGCGAGGTCGGCGTCGGGCCGCATCACCACCGCGATGGCGCCGAGCCGGGACAACGCGGCGATGGCCACGAGCGCGCTGGGCCGGGTCTCCATCAGCACGCCGACCCGGTCTCCCTGCCTCACCCCGACCTCGATCAGTCCGCGAACGACGTTGTTGACGCGCCGGTTCACCGCCTCGTAGGTGTGCACGCGGCCGTCGAACAAGAGGAATTCGCCCTGGGGCGCGTTGTGAGCCTGTTCTTCGATGATTCGGCCCAGCGAAATCCGGGTGTGGTCGTTGATCTGGCCCAGGCGGACCAGTCGCGGAATGGTGCGAGCCGTCTCGACGGCCAGGGTGCGCACCGACTTGTTGGCCGCGACGACGGTGGTTGCGGCTCCGCGCACCAGCCCCAGCGCCGCCTCGGAGACTTCGCCGACCCCGTGCGCGACCCGGGAGCTCAACGCGACGCCGCTGTCGGTGTGCTCCTCGGGCTGATCGGCCATCAGGTCGATGCTGTCGGGTTTGTCGCCCCCGACGGACAGCCACTTCACCCATTCGGCCACCGTCGGCCAACTCTGTTGCGCCGCTTTGGATCCGACGACCAAACCGAAATGACCTGTGCGGATGGTGGATTCGTACACTTCGGCGTCCGGCGCCGCCCGCCGGATACCGCGCACCGATGCCGGCTGCCCGATGTCGTCCACCTCGCCGACGAAGGCCAGTACCGGGCAGGTGATGTCGGTGAGGGTAACCATTTGGCCGTTGACGGCGAACCCGCCCGTCATCATCCGGTTGTGGGCGATGAACTGCTTGAGCAGTTCGGAGATGGCCGGGCCCGACCAGGCGATCCAGCCCTCGCGCTCGAGGAAGCGGCGCTGCTGCTCGCGCGGAAGCAGCGCCTCCCGGTCGTGCAGCTGGCGCACGAAGTCGACGCGCGCCTTGGCGGTCTTGAGCGGGTCGAGCATCTGGAAGCCGGTCCGCGCCATCCAGCTCGGGATGGCCAGCCGGCTGAAGACGTGGTCGGCCATGAAGTTGGCGGCCGGCGCGGCGAAGTTCGCCGGGATACCCATGGGCAGCGCGGCCAGGGTGTCGACCGGCGAACCGAAGGTGACGATGCTGGCCAGGCTTTTCGAACGCCGGTAGGCGGCCACTTGGTAGCACCACATGCCGCCCTGCGAATAGCCGACCAGATGGATGTCGCTGCCGGTCGTGTCCCTGACCGTGTCGATGGCCTGGCTGAGCGCGACGATGTGGTCGGCCAGGGTGCGACGCATGCCCCCCTCGACCTTGTCGGGCTCGCCGAAGTCGATGACCCAGGGGTCAAGCCCGCGGGCGTGCAGGATTCCCACGGCGCCTTCGTCGCGCGTGACGTCCCACATGTCCGCAGACATCATCATCGGGTGCACCATCAGCACCGGCGGCCCGACGGGCGACTGGCCACCGCGGCTGTCCGGCGGGAAATACCGCCGGAGCTTGTACATCGGCACGCTCTCGACGATCTGCGACGGCGACGGGACACTGCCGGTTTCCAGGCCCCCCAGTCGCAAGACTTCCAGCCCGTTCTGCGCTGTAGCGATCAGCCGCTCGACCGGTCGTGTGACCATCGAAAAATTGAGATCCACTGCTGCTCCCTGAGTGTTGACAGCTTGGACATCATGGCACATCAGGCCAGCTAGAAGGGCAGTGGTTCCCCAAACGGGCAGCCGATCAGATCGATGGTCGGCCCGGTTCCGCGCCGTTTAGGGCCGCGGCGTCGGCGGCGTGCCACCCAACCATGTGAGAACCAGCCCGATACCCCGTTAGAACGGTGGCGGGTCGTCGTCGGACCCGTAGGCGGTGGGCCAGGTGGAGTTCACCGTGGGGCCGGCCCGGGACAGTCGTGCGTCGCGGTTACGGCGGCGTTCGGTGGCGATGCGTGCGGCGCGGTTTTGGGTTCGGGTGGTGCGACGTTTGGGCATCATCGCGGTGCGCTCGGCGCAGTAATTGGGCGCCACGTCGGCTTCGGCGGCGGGTATCGCGCCGGTGGCCATGCACAGGCTGGGAAACAGCAGCGCGCTGCCCGGGGTGGTGACGTAGGTGTGTCCGGCCGGTGAGACGAGGATCAGCGTGCCGTCGGGCAGCTGCTGGTCGCGCCACCCCCAAAACGTTTTCACCAAATGATGTGTGCGGCATAAGCACTTGAGATTCGAGGCGTGCGTGGGCCCGCCGGCGGCGTACGGAATCGTATGGTCAAGGTCGCACTCGGACGCCGGGCGATCACACCCGGGCCAGCGACACGTCAAATCCCGGCACCGCACGAAATCGGCCAACGCCCTCGACGGCACATAACCAGAATCCGGGCCGGCATCACCGGGATGGATCAACGGCACCAGCTTCGCCGAGGCGCCCAGCTCGGCTATCAACTCCGGCGCGACCAACCCCTCAGCACCCATCTCGACCGCCGGTGCCCGGCCATCACCTAGCGTGGGACGCTCG
>NZ_JCALDT010000008.1:0-203190 GCF_059813005.1 Mycobacterium sp. NGS27 | reverse complement strand
TCAGCCAGAGGGAACCCGCCCACGATGTCCATCTGCCACAACTCCATCGGCGCCCCGCGTTCCCAGCGTTTCCACTTGCGCGAGCGCCGATCCCGCAGACCCGGATCGATCATGTTCGCCCGCACCAAGGCCCGGTAGGCCGCTGACTCCGAGGGCACCGGCGACACCTGGCGTTTCGCCAGCTCGAACACCAACCGCCGCGGACCCCAGTATGGACGCGAGCGGCGCAACTCCAACGGCACCGCCTCGACCCGCGCGGGCATTTGATGTGGACAACTCACCGGCCGATGCGACCGATCCACCAGGCCCTCAAGACCCTGGGCCTCATAGCGGGCCAACCACGAGTGCAGCGTCTGGCGCGACACCAACCAACTTCTCGGCCACCTGCGAGATCGACAACCCATCGCTGATCACCGCCAACACGGCCTGATACCTCTGTTCGGCCACGGATAACTCCCTCATCGAAGGAGTGTCAAGGATCAACCGAAGTAACTGTCAACCATCAGCCGAAACACCGTCAGGCATCACCCGAAGACAAAATGTCAAGCATCAACCGGCGTCATACAGAAAAACTGTGCCCCCGCGGAGACTCGAACTCCGGACCCGCAGATTAAAAGTCAGCTGCTCTACCAACTGAGCTACGGAGGCCTTGGTCGTATCTTTACCTTGACACCCCAAAGCGTAGCAGCGCCGCTTTGGCGCGTCAAGGTATGATCGTTGCATGCCACCATCTCGAAAACGCCGCCGCCCAGACGAAACCCAGTCGTTAATCCTCTACGCCGCTCAGGAATTGCTGATCGAGGCCGGGCCGCGGGCGGTCGAAGTACGCGCCGTCGCCGAGCGCGTCGGCATAACCGACGCCGGTGTCAACCATCACTTCGGTAGCCGCGAAGGGCTGCTCGCAGCTGTGCTGCGTCACAGCAGCGGCCGGATCCGCGCGGCCGTCGAGGACGCCGCACAGGAGTGGGTGCGCGCCGGCGCGCAGATACCTGAGCTGGTGGACCGTATCGCTGAGGTCTACGCCGACGGATACGGCGAGCTCGCGATGGCCCTCCACAGCGCGGGATGGCGCGATCACAGCGACGGCATCTTGGAACCTGTCGTTGACGCCCTCCATGCCGCCCGGCGCAAATCCGGCGGCCGGCGCCCCCCACGCGACGACACCCGCCTCGCCGTCGCCGCTCTGCACCAGGCGCTGGCCACCGAACCCGCCTACGGTGCTGAATTTCGTCGCACTGCGGGCATCAAGGAACCCGACGCCAGCCGCCGCCGCCAACTGCGCTGGTGGACACAGACACTGACAGCCGTGCTGGATCTCGACCGGCCAGCCACACGCACGTAACAGGCCATAGCGCCCATCCGTGACCGGCGCGCTGAGGCCGCGCCGCTGTTGCCCGAACTGCAGTTCAGCAAGCTGCCACAGTTGGTAGGTTTACTCCACGCACGGCAGACGCGGCGGAGGAGGGCTGTCTCGTGGATGCCATCGAGCAGCTGGAGATGCTGTCACAAGAACAGCATCGGCGCTATTTCGATTTGTTCGGCTCCACCCCCGTCGATGGCGGCGGCTTTGGTGACCTCAGTAGCTACGCTCGCACCCTCAGTCAAGGGACCAACGACACGCGCGCCCAGATAATCGGGGCGAGGTTCTCAACCGCCGTGGCCGCTTCCTACGCCGTCGCCACACAAGCCGACCATCTCGTTCTGGATGCGACCGCGCGTTCTCACGGTACCTGGGCCTCTATCACCGATGAGAGCCGTCGGATCAACTTCGAAGGCGCCCGAGCCATCGATGCAAACGCCCGACTCGAGGCGTCCGAGGTCGGCGCCATCCCGGACCCGAATTCGCCGGCGGGTCAAGCGCAAATCCTGAGCCGCATCAACGACCACCAAGCCAAAGCTGCCGCCCTCGTGGAACAAGCCGCGACGGCCGAGCAAGCTTTAGGCGCACGCGCAGCCGCAGCTGGCGAGCAAGGATCGACACCGCGTATACAGGCGGTCGACCAGCACACGTTCAAACAAGATCCCCCACCCCCACCCCCGCCTAAGCCCCCAGTCGAGGGCCTCCCACCTGAGGGCGTGCGGCCGCCCGTCGAGGGGCCCCTGACCGAGGGGCCTGCGAGTCGTCCCAGCGCGGTGGCACGCGGAGGGCGAAGCCTCTATGACCAACACGGCGGTGAGTGGCGCTACTACCCCGGTGACGAATGGCAGCACAATCCGCACTGGGATTACAAACCCCGCCCGGGGCCGGGCTCTGACTGGGAAAACGTTCCCATTGGCGGGCTACCTCCAGTCAGCGGCCCCTCGATCATCTCCGGTCTGCCGCCGTGGTTGCTCAATCCGAATGCGCCCGCACCGCCGGGCGTGATCGGGCCACCACAGAATCCGTTGTTGGCGCCGTTCCCCGGCGCCACCATGCCGGCGCCACCCCCGGCATCCTCCCCGCCGCCGGCGCCGAGCTTGATCCCCCACATCAGCCCGCCGCACATCGACGTGCCACCGCCGAGCCCCGCCGAAACCGAGGTGGCCGGCGGCGGGCTACTTCTGTTGCTCCTCCTGGGCGCGGTGGCCATCGCATGAACGACGTTTCCCCCATGCCGACCGCGTTTGATCCCACCGCGGTGTCGTCGCTGGCACAAGAAATCGCCCAGCACGTCGGCCCCTTGCAACATGTGGCCTCCACACACCTGCACCTCTGGTTGCCGGCACTCGCCGTCCCCTCCGCGTGGGCTATCGCCGACGCTGACGCCCCCGCGGTGACGCGTCTGCTGCTTCGCCGCGTGAACAGCACCAACCACTGGGATGGCTGCGAGGTCCTCAACCTGTACCGGGTACCGGGCACGGTGCCAGAAGCACTTGTTCTACGTAACGCCGACCGCATCTTGCGCGACAGTCAGGCAACCGAGATCAGCGCTCACCCGGTCGACGTACCGCCGCAATACGCAATCGTCGCCACCCGGGCCTCGGGCCGCCTAACCACCGGTAACCGCCAGGTTCTCAGTCACTTCAACAACTACGTCGTCAACAGCGCTGGCGGCGGGGCACTCATCGAGCAAGCCGTTGTCGTTGGCGCCGACGCCCAGTCGGCCTTAGCCGCGGAGTGCGCCGCATTGACTGAAAACCTGTACCGCTCGCTACTTGCCAGCATCGACCGTCCGCACGATCCGAGATTATGAGCCCGCGCTGCGCGATGAAGAAATCACACATCGTCCGTCTTGTCTTTGCGCCTCGGTATCATTCAACAACGACACTCAACTAGGTGCCTGGATAATCCCATGAACATAATTCGCGTGAACTATCTGCCCCGCTTTGATTACGGGCACGATGCGGTGTTGCTGACTCTGGACGGCCCTGGGCTCGACACTTTCCGCGCCGCACTCAACGACGCCATCCAGCGAGGGTCGTCGCGTTTGGAGCACGACAGCGTGACCCACGAATTCGTCATCAGCGCCGGCGCAGCCGATATCACCCTTGACCCAACGCACGTCACTTGGCAACTTGACCCGGCCAAAGCGGACGAGATCTCCCTTGACCTAACGGTTTTGAGCCAGAAGGGCCGCGCCGGCCATAACTACGTCGATATGTCGACACCTGCACCCACCCTCGTTGTGTCGCGCGACGAATACCTCGCAGTGACCTATCCCTGGATCGACCCGCCGGCACAAAGTCAAGGTACCCACGCCTAGGGCACGCTCCTGCGGCCTGCATTGGCTCCTCTCGGCCTGGGGGTCGAATGCCGTTCGGGCAGCGTTCTTTCCGCTGCCGCCGCGCAACCATCATTCGCCTCACGGATGAGGTTACTGGGCGGCAAACCGGTGGTGTGGATGCTCAGGCGTGAGCAGCAGTCCAAGCGACGGCGAAGTAGCTCACCATCAATCCGACGCCGATCAGCAGTGGCGCGATTCTGTAGGTGGCTGCGTGCGGATGGCTTCAGCCACAGGATTACTGCGACGTACGAGGCGATATGCAGGGCGTAGAAATACAATCCGGCGGCGGCGAGGGTGAAAGTCACCACGAACCAGAATCCGACTCCGGCGGCGAGGCCCGTCCCCAGGAAGGCCACCCATTGGATGCGGTTCAATGCTGTCATTCTACTGCCTGAGTTCCTCAGTGCGAGTGGAGATTTCGCCACGGCCGCGTCGCTCACACTTCATCCGACTCGGAGGTCTGATGAGTCATTGGTCCCACGTTGTTCGACGCTCTTTCGAGTACGAAAGTTCCTTTGCGTAGCGACCACCTGTAGATCCACAGGTTGAGCACGACGAGTACCGCCAGAACGTAGCTCGAGGGCGAGGGCTTTGTCGGAATCAGAAGAACCAGTACACAAGTGGCGACCCAGTAGATGTTCTGTCCCACTGTTGCCCACATTCCGCGACGCATGACGACCGCAAGCAGAATGAAGTACAACAGCACTGGCAAAATCCACCAATACTCACC
The DNA here is from genome assembly GCF_059813005.1 of Mycobacterium sp. NGS27. NCBI lineage: Bacteria > Bacillati > Actinomycetota > Actinomycetes > Mycobacteriales > Mycobacteriaceae > Mycobacterium > Mycobacterium sp. NGS27. The sequence goes on along the minus strand of NZ_JCALDT010000008.1, from coordinate 198,756 downwards.
CACGTTCTTCATCGAGACGTCCTTAGGGCCCGGCGATCATGCTGGGCATGATGGGTCCAAGTCCTGAATTTCCGCCTGTAGCAGTGCCGTTGAGGAAGGAGAACTGGAAACCACAGTCGTCGGGCATGTAGTAGTGAATGCTGGGGTTCGCTGCCGACAGTGTCGCGATTTGCGGAAGAGTTATCGGCTCCCATGGACCTCGGTATGCCGGCGGGCTGATGCCTGAGAGGCCGCCGGTGTTGGTACCGCCCAGCTCGCCGGTGATCTCGTTGGGGGCTTTAGGGGCCCATGCCGGCCCGGCGATTGTGCCCTGCGTCCATTTTTGAGCCTCGTAGGTGTACTGCACCCATTGCTGCTGGTGGCCGTCAACGGGGTCAGTGCGGGTGTAGTGCGTGTAGTCCTCACCTGAGATGCGGAAGCGATATTGTTCTTGCAGGTAGGCGAACGGCGGAGCGTTGTCATCGGCCCATGTTTTGCCGCCGGGCGGATAGAAGCCTGTGGGGCCGCCCTCAAGCGAAGGGCCTTTCCAGGGGCGGTGTCCAGTCCAGGGCGGCGGCGGAGTTTTCCCCACGTAGGGCGGCGGGACGATGTCTTGCCAGTGACCGAATCGTTCGTCTCCCACAAAGGGATTCCTGGGGTCGATCGCGGGCTGGGGTTGGTCGGGGTCGTTCGCAGCGTCCTTGTTGTCGACGGGGCGGAACTCGTTGTCCAGTGCCTGCGCGCCGGTCTGGTCGGCCTTGGTGTAGGTGGCGCTGTGCTCAGTGAAGCGCTGCGAGTAGGTGTTGAAGTCGGCGACCTTGGCCTGGAGCGGGCCCTCGGCCTTGGCCAGGCCGGCGGCGATGCCCACCGCCGTGGGGTAGCCCATCGGCCCGTGAGTCTGCATGACCCGCTGTAGTTCGGTGACGGCCTGCGGTGAAATCTGCGCTGCACGCTGGGCCAGCTCAGAGTAGGCGTCAGCGAACCGCAACAAGTCAGCCGGGTTGGCGTTTAGCTCCGCCATGTCCACCCCCCCATGGTGTCTTTGCCCGCGGCCGTGTCTGCGCTCGGGCCGGCTTCAGCCTACTGCGCGCTTTGGACAGGGTAAACCGCTGACCATCGGCGGTTGAGGCGCACGTCGCGGGCCACGTCCCACAGCAGATGCGGTGCTGCACTGCCTTTGCCTGCAGCAGCGCGCCGAGTCAGAGTTGGTTGGTCCCGTCCGTCGACGGAATGGCAGCGAGCCGGGCCAGCACGTCGTCTGCGGTGTGTGTGATGGTGCGAACGTCGCGGTGGTGCAGGTCGTGGTCGGCGCATACCGCCCGTTTGGAATCTCTCTTGTCGTAGAGACGGTGCAAGATCTCGGCGAGCTGCGTGGTGGGCAGCTCGCCGATCTTGCGCACGTCGCTGTTCTGCTCGCGTATGACTGCGGCGATGGATTCCCACCAGAGCCGCCGCTCGGCCTCGGATCGCGGGCCGCTGCTGACAGTGCCGGCGGCCGGCGAGAGCGGCACTGTCGCACCAGCCGGCGTCTCGATACCCTCACCGCCGTTACGTGGGGAGGCCAGGGTCAGCAACGCCAACGTCGAGCAGATCAGCGACATGTCGACCCCGATCGGCCACAGCCACGCCGTACCTGCGCTCATACCGACCAAGATCATGAGGTTCCGCAGAGACACGAACGACATCGCGAACGCACAGCCGGCGACACCCGCCATCAGCAGCAGCGCAGCGCCCAGCACGGCGGCGTCGACGCGGCGGTAGCCGTGTCGACGGTTCTTGATCAGTAGAGCCACCGAATGCGTCGACCCGAGCAGGATCGCGGGCGGAACGGCGGCCGCGATCGAGGCCAGCAGCTTCAAGTGGGGAGCCGGCGCAGTCATCCACGCATGAATCACGTTGCCGCCGATGGAAACCACGGTGGCGAACAGCAACCACATCCAGAAAAACCACACTGCGTGGCGCCGGGTGGCGTCGGGTTTGACGACATCGCTTTGGGCGAGGGTCCGCGACGGCTTCGCCTCGAGCGCAAGCTCCGCGGGCGCCGGTCCTGGCCACGACGAAGCGGACCGCAGGTGCTCGGCGGTGTCTGCCCCGTTACGGGCCGGAGCATCGTTATCAAGCACTGTCATGGGGTTTCTCAGTTCTCGTTATTCCGTCTCTGGGGTGACACCTGAGGGGTACAACGCCGCGGACGACATTGTCCGCGCTCGGAATCAGCTGTAGCACAATCTGATTAGTTGACCGCAGCCTTGCCTGGCCGGATGGTAACAGCCCGAACGGACACCGTCGATGGATAGCGCACCTGGTGGGGATAACGCGGCTCAGTCCTGTGCCGCTTCGGCCCTGCACTGGCCGCGATGGAGTTCGATGTGACCACCTTCAATGAGCCTTTCGCCCGTCGTGGTCGTCGAAGACCACCACCACGAACTCAGCTGCGGGCCAGGTCGCGAAAACTTGACATGTGCAGGGTGCTCGCGACTGTCAAAGTTCTTGGGGCGGGCCCATTTCGTTGTTTGGCGACGATCAGGTCCGCCTCGCCTCCTCGGGGGCTGTCCCGATCGTAGGCGTCGGGCCTGTGAATGAGGATGACCATGTCGGCGTCCTGCTCCAATTGACCGGTCTCGCGTAGGTCAGAGAGTTGGGGGATTTTGTCGGTGCGTTGTTCGGGCCCGCGGTTGAGCTGGCTGACGGCGACGACCGGCACATCGAGTTCTTTGGCCATCAGCTTGAGGCTGCGGGAAAATTCGGCCACTTCGGTCTGGCGGGATTCGACACGCTTGCCTGAGGTCATCAGCTGCAGATAGTCCACCACGATCAGCTGTAGCTCGGTCTTTTGTTTGAGCCGGCGGGCTTTGGCGCGGATCTCCATCATGGTCAGGTTGGGTGAATCATCGATATACAGTGGAGCGTCGGTGATTTCGCCCATGCGGCGCGCCATTTTGGTCCAATCGTCATCACTGAGACGTCCAGAGCGCATGTCGGCCAACTTGATCCGCGCTTCGGCCGACAGCAGCCGCATCACGATCTCTGACTTGCTCATCTCAAGGCTGAAGATGACGCTGGCCCTGTTGTGGTGGATGGAGCAGGATCGCATGAAATCCATTGCCAGAGTGGATTTGCCTTGGCCGGGCCTGCCCGCCACGATGACCATCTGTCCACCGTGTAGACCGGTGGTGAGGTCGTCGAGCTCGGCGAATCCAGTGGGAACACCGCGGGTCAGTCCGCCGCGGGACTGGATGGCGTCGATCTCGTCCATGGTGTCTTGGATGAGATCGCCCAGCGGCGCATAGTCCTGGGAGGCGCGGTCTTCGGTGACGTCATAGACCTCGGCTTGGGCCCGATCGACTACCTCGGCGATGTCAGCGCCGTCCGCGCCGGCGTAGCCGTACTGCACCACCCGGGTGCCGGCTTGCACCAGGCGGCGCAGCACGGCCTTTTCGGCGACGATGCCGGCGTAGTAGCCGGCGTTGGCCGCGGTGGGCACCGCGGAGATCAGCGTGTGCAGGTACGGCGCACCGCCGACCCGGGCTAGCAGGCTGCGCCGGTCGAGCTCGGCGGCCACCATTACCGCGTCGGCGGGCTCGCCGCGGCCGTACAGGTCCAGGATCACGTCGTAGATGCTCTGGTGGGCTGGCCGGTAGAAGTCAACCGGGCGCAGCCTTTCCAGCACGTCGGCGATCGCATCCTTGCTCAACAGCATCCCGCCCAGCACCGACTGCTCGGCGTCGAGGTCCTGCGGGGGCTGGCGCCGATCGTCGAGCTCGGTGTAAGCCTGCAGCCGCTGGCGGGCGCGGGTCGGTGTGGGCATCTCGAGATCGGTCATGCGGCCACCCACTGGGCGCCGTCGTGATCCTCGTCGCGGTCCCCGGCGAGTTCGGCCGCGATCACGGGCCAGCACTGATCACACACCATCGATTTCAGCGGCAGTTCGGGGCGCATGGTGGCGCGGTGTGAACCGCACAGCATGCACTGGCAGCCTCCGCTGATCGCCAGGTCCATCAGCAGGTCGGTGTCGATAGCGGATGGAGCCGCAATGTCTTCGACCGCAACGGGTTCCGCTGTCAACTGGGCTAGGGTTTCGTGCGCCCAGCGGGTCAAGGCCGCCGCCAAAGGCATCTGCGGGAACAACCGATGGGCCCGCCGTCCCGCCGCGGCCAGCGCGGCGATCGGGTCCACGGGACGGCCGAATTTCACCTCGTGTGCCTTGAGGAGCTCGGCGCGGCCGGCGGGGCTGGTGACCGCGGCCACTTGGGCATACCAGTGCGCAGTGGTGCGTTCCTGTTCCTGGCGGGCCTGGCGTTGGGCCCGCTGCTCCCAGGCGCGTTGCAAGGGGCGCAGCCGGGGTCCGGCACCGGGCACGTTGTGGTGCAGCCGCCACAGCGCGAGGCGCCAGGGCCGCTGCAGGTCCGCCGGCATCGGCCGGTGCAGCTTGTCGAGGATCTGATCGGGCAACCACCCTGCGGCCAGCCGGTTTTGGATCTGCGCACCCAGCATGAACCTCAGGTGCTTGGGCAGCCGTGCCAGCACCTCGGGCAAGCCGGCCAGCACCTGGCGCAGTTCGTCGGTGGATACCTCGACCTCAACCGGTCGGGAGCTGTCGGGCTGCTCGTCGTTGCGGGGGGTAGGGGGGTAGAGAGATTGGTTCTTATAAGGAAGGCGCCGCGAAAAGGTGACCGAATCGGGCTCGCAGTGGCTGCCCGAGGTGATGACCCGGCCGTCGCGATCCCGGGCGAGCACGGCGATATCACCGGTGAATTGGTCGTTGATCGCCACCATTGCGCGGGTGTTGCGGCCTTGGGCTGCCCGATAGACGATCAGCCCGTCGGCCGCCAACGCCGCTAGCGCGCGCCCGACGGTTTTGAGGTCGTAGCGTCGGCCGCCGCCGGCGGCGATGAGCTCGACGAGTTGTCCGAGTGCTACCCGGTCGTCGGTGATTCGGCTCCAGCCGCACAGCAGCTTGAGTACCGCGGTCAGGACGTGGCGTCGGGCGCCTCGCAGGCCAAGCTGGGCAGCGTGTGTTTCGACGCGGCCGCGCACCATTTCGGCGTCGGAAAACGTCACCCGCTGTCGATGCCGGCAAACTTCCTGCGGCCGGCCTCCGCCGCGCCGGCGCGCGCCGACATGTGGCGTCTTTGAGCAGTTCAGACGGTGTTTCTGCGACACTTCGCCTGAATACGTTGAATTGTGTCCTGGGTAAGAGCTACCCTGGGAACTACTTGTCACGCAGTTCTCCCTGTTCAGCACGGGGACCGAGATTCGAAGTTGGCGCTTCGGACCTCACGAAACTCGGAGTTGGCGCTCCGAATTCGACCTTCTGATCGATTCCCAGATCCCCCTTCCGGGGGGTTTCTGTTTTCTGGTCCCGCTATTTTTTTGTGGCGTCTCTCCCCTGGTGTTCGGGGATGTTGGGCGGCTATTGCCTCCTTTCCGACGTGGCTTCCTGATCCGAGTCGTCGGCTTCATCCGACCATGCCTTTGACCGATGAAGGCGGACCGACACGAACTTTCCTGTTTGCTGGCTCTAGCTCGGCGTCATACGGGGGCTCGGAGTCGCTGAAATCGTGTTTGCTGAGCTGCCCCCACCGACGATTTGCCAATTAAAACCGCTGGTAGAGCACCATTTCTACGCATTGTTTGCTGGCGGCCGACCGGCGGCACCGAAGGGCTCCACGCCCTCGAAACCGTGTTTGCTGGCGCGCTAGCCCCTCCATGGGCGTGGGGAAAAGCCCAGGTCGGCCCCGGTTGTCGGGCCGGACAACCGGGACCCCAACCGCCTGGTGCTAACTGTTGCAAGCACCCGCTGTTGGGTCGGGCGCAGATCACGCGGTGGCCTTGGTCAGCTCGGCGCCGAGCGCTAGGTCGACGCCGCTGCCGACGCGTACCGACCACCCGGCGTCGGTCATCTGCTGTCGCAGAAGGGGGTCGGGTTCGAGCAGGGCCATGGCCGTCGCGGGCTCTGTAGCCTGATCACTGCGATACCAGGCGTACGGGTAGCCAGCGGGATCACAGACGACCCAGCCACGATGGCCGGACGGTCGTCCTTTGGTGGCCGCACCGTCAGCGCTCTTGGCGGATGACATGAGAACTCCTTTCCGATTTCAGCTGCACCCCTGCCGGGTGCGGGAACCTCAGAGCCGAGGGGGCATCGACAATGCGCGCCCCGGCGGCTCGGCATCGCTGCCGTCGGCAACATCCACGCCGTAGTGGTGGGCCAGGGTGATCAGCACCGAACACGGGGCGCCGACGACACACTCACCGGTCGGCACGCCCTCGCGCTCCCCCGCCCACGGCCCAGCACTGAACGTGCACTCGGCGCAGACCACGGCAGAGTCGGGACAGCACAGGGTCTCCTCGCCATGGGCCGTTGCAGCGCTCGAGCTCTCGTTGCAGGCCTGGCAGACCATGACCACGGGGCGGTGCCGGGCCGCGTGTGCGAGCAGATCCGAACGATGCCCAGGCTCACCAGCTCGCCCGGGCGGGGCATCAGCCAGAATCGCCACGAAGATGCGCCGCAGCAGATCGGGGTAGCCACCCGCGGTGGCGGCGATGACATCGCGATGCGCGCCATCAGGGAGGTAGTGCGCGATTTCTTGTTCCACTGTGCCTCGGCTCAACGCCACCACCCAGCCGCACCGCTCGCAGCGCCGCGAGGCCAGCCAACGGCTGCCGTAGGTGAAGGGGCCTAACCGCGTGGCGATGTGGTTGCAGCGTTGTCCACACACTGCATAGATTTCGGGCCGGTAGCATTCTTCGACACCTGCCGCGACGCGAGGCCCGAAAACGGCGACATCCACCGCGTGCCAACGCGACTGAAATCCATCGCTGGCCGCCGCGATGGCAAACCGCGATTCGCCATAGCCACTCATCGGGTCACCGTCGCAGTGTCGGCGGCATCGGCGGCAACTGCGCCGGCACCGGACGGCGGCGACAGCCAACGCGGATCGACCTCAACCCCGCCCTGCTGAGCTCGCGCAGTGACCAATTGCCGACGACGCTGCGCGGCAACCGTATTCACCGAAGCCCCATCGTGCTGTCTCACGCTGTTTTCTCCATTGCCGGTAACCGATCGGCCTGCTCCACCACATGGGCGGCCAATCGCCTGATCTGCGCGTAGCGCTCCGGGGTCATCCGATCCGGGGCCGGCTTGCGCACGCCATCACCAGAACCGGTGATGAGCGCATCGGCCTGCAAAGTCTTGATGTCGAGCGTCTCGAGCATCACCGGATCAGACCCGAAATCGGTGGTCGCGAAATAGGCACGCACTGGCCTGGTCTGTCCGGGCCGCCCAGGCCGCCCCATGGCCTGCTTGTGCACGCCCGGGGACCAATCCAGCTCCCCGAATACCAGCGTGTTGACCACCTCTTGCAGCCCGTCGATACCAGCCCCCGAACGCAGCGACATGATCAGCACTCGGGCCCGACCGGCCATGAAATCGTCTAAGGACCGCTCTTTTTCCCTGTCCGTCTCGCGCCCGGTGTACATCGCCGGCCGGTAGGAGCGCAGCCGTTCGGCCCAGATGTCATGCACGGCGTGATGCCACCCCAGCAGGATCACCCGCTGTTCGCTTTGCAACAGCAGCTCCACGAAGTCGGCAACAAACGGCGCCTTGGCAATTCCGGTGTGCTGACGCATCATCCAGTCGAATTGACCTGCCGCCGTCCAGCGTTCGCGAGGGTTAGCAGACTGGTCCAAGATCAGCCGGGCCAGCGCAACCGCATTACCCTCTATCTCGCTGAGCACCTTGGGATCCGACGGCACCGACTGCTCGATCGGAATGATCGGCGGAACCTCGATACCGACCTCTTCAAGCGTGCGCCGCAGCAACAGACCCTGCGAGGTCAAATATGATCTCAACGCCGTCGGGTCATACACCTGGGTTTTGGTGTCCAGCCCCGAGGTGTGGCACCACTCCCGCGCGAACTCATAGCGGTCGCCCAACGCGCCCGGGCGCAGGACGTCGATGACGTTGTAGATCTCCCCGCCGTAGTTGTAGATCGGGGTCCCCGACAGACCAACACGGTAGGTGGCCTCGCGGGCCACGGTCATCGCGGCCTTATACCGGTCGGATTGGTCCCGGCGCAGTTCCTGCACCTCATCGAAAATCACCGTGTTCACAACACCTTTGAGGTGGTGCTGCCACTTGGCCAGCTTCGAGTAACTCATCACAATCAGATCCGCGGTGCGCCCGCGGCGCCGCAGCGAATGAATCGGCCCGGTCTTGACCTCGACCGAGGTGAGCTGAGGGTAGAAGGTGGCCAGCTGGCGCCGCCACTGCTTGGGCATCGTGCCGGTCAACGTGACCGCGAGAGCCGGGCGCGCCTGCGGCCGCTCCAACAGCGCCAGGCTGGTGAACGTCTTGCCCATCCCGAGCTCGTCGGCAACCAGCACCCCGCCGGTCGCCCACACCAGATCCCGCGCGGTGCGCTGATAGCCCCGCAGCGGCACCGCCGGCGACACCCATCCAGGGCCCGCATCGACCGACAGCGCGCCGCCGGAAAGAACATGCTGCACAGCGCTTTCGGCGCGCCGATGCTCGCCGGCCATCGCCCGCAGCCGCTGGCGATCCTGCAACGAGGCCTTCATGGGCCACCGGTCGGTCAGCCATTCCAAATCCCGCGCGACCTCGAGAGTGCCCGTCAGCGTGACCGTGCCACGGGTGGTGGCGGCAACCCGCGGAAAGATCCGCTTGATGCGGATCATGACGTCGGGCTCTGCCTCGATCTCCCACACCCCTTCCGGGGCCCACCGGTACTGACCGACGACGCGCGCCGTCACAGCACCAACCCCGGCCCCGGCAGCGCGACCATCCGCACCGGCACCCCGAAAATTTCGGCGGGCATCCCCGACAGCGAGGACAGCCGCGGCGTCGCGACCACCAGCGCCCCCACCCGCTCATGCGCGGCATACCGGGCCAACTGCGCCAGCACCGACGAACCGCTGGCCCGCATCTTGACCTCGAGAGCCACGCAACCATCAACGAGGAAGTCGGGCCGGTCGCGCTGGGTGAGCCGAAATTCCCGCTCAACCCGAAAGTCGTGCTCCTGCAAGACCTGTTCGATACCGTCTTGCAGGGCGATCTCGCGCGCTGCACGGTAGATCCGCCGCCCCAGGACCGCCACAATATGGTCAGCGATTGCCACCGCATCCGCCGCGGTGTCTTGCGTGGCGTAGTGCGGCGCGCTCACTGTGCCACCACGCTGTCGAACCCAGCGAGCGCATCGCTGTCTGTCAGCAGTGCAGACCACCGCGGGTCGACGTCGATCATGTCGCGGTGCGCTCGTGCAGTCAGGCATTGCAGCGGCGTGTCTTTGCGCAGATATAGCGGGTGGCGCGGCTGTCCGCTGCAGGTCCAGCCCAGTACGGCGAGGCTGCCGCCGGTGGCCTGACAGATCCGCCACATCCGGCTGGCCACGGCCCGGGCCCGCGCCGGGTCGGCGTCAGCACCCCAGGCCAAGACGATCACGTCGTGCGCGGCGGCCTGGGCGTCGAGCTGAGCGTCATTGTCGTACTGCGGATCGTCGCTGGTCCCGATCGGATCATCCATGCCGCCAAGGTCTTTGGGGTTGGTGGCCCGCGCGGCGTACAGGTTGGTCAAGGTGACCGCGCTGTAGCCGAAACCGTCGGCAAACCCGATGTCACGCCGCGATGTGGGGTCGTCGCGGTGCTCGTCGGCGGCCGACGGGTTCAAGGAGATGAACATCAGTGCCGGCCCGGGCCCACGCCGGCAGCTCAGCCAGTACCGGTAGCGCCGATCCGACGAGAAGTGCGCTCGGCGCTCGGGGCGATGCCAGTGCGGCAGGTGAAGATCCAACATCAATGTCACAACACACCTCTTATGAGTGAAAAGCCCTGCGACTCAGGCGCTTTTGGCTGGCAGGGGACGTGAGCGCGCGTTGCGCGCCCCGCCGCCGAAGGTGCGCGCGCAGACCAAGACACGCTGTCCTGGTACGCGGCGGTTCCTGTTGTAGAGCACCATGATCGTGATCGCCATCCGCACACCTGCGGTGCCGGTCAGGGTCTCCCCCAACGCGGCAGCGTGGGTGCGCAGGGCCGGCGGAAGCACACCCAGCAGGGTGTCGGCCAGCCGCTCCGGATCGATACGGTCGCCCAGATGGTGTTGGATCAAGCCGATGCCATGGACAAGCGGCGCATCGTAGGCATCCATGCGCAGGTCCCACACCTGAAAAATCAATTCCAGGGTGTCGCGAATGAGATCGGCGCCGCCGAGGGCAAAAAGCTTCTCCAATGTCGCGGTGCAGCGCACGTTTCCGGCCTTGGGTGCGTGATGAATCTGCAGCTCCAAACTGGTCACGACGCGTTCAATCGCCAGCACGTCAGGATCACCGCTGGCCTTGCGGGCCTGCCAGTGATCCCAGGTGGACGGGCGCCGCCGTTCCCGGTTGAGCCGATCAAACAACCGGGCTTCGTCAGCTACCGTCAGACCCTCATGGATGCGGGCCACCATCGTGGCCTGGGGGTCACGCAATCGCGCAGCCTCCCAACGGTGTTGGCCATCAACCAGCGCGTAGCGCGGGTTGTGGTCGTGACCGCGATCGCTGACCTCGATCACCCCGGCCAGCCGGCGATCCCAGCCGGCGGCCAGCTTGCGGGCCCGGCCCATATCGACCGCGCGCTGATAGGACGGATCGACGAACAACTCCTCGACGCGCACCGCGTCGATGTAGCCGCCCGCGTTGGCCGCCGCCGCGGTGACACTCACACTCATCGTCATGCTGCTGTGGTCCTTCCTCGCCGCGCACCCGGTGTGCGCTCCACGCCGCCGCCGGCATAGATGTCGTGGCAGGCATCGCATCGGGTCCGGCCCGGTGAGTGCCAGGTGGCTTTGCAGTCCACGCACAACCCACGCCGGTACGCGTCATGCCCATCGGCAGGTGCCCCGCTGCCCGCCGCCGCCGGCGCTCGTCTCGCCGTGCCGCCGGCCGCCCTCATGCCGCCCCCTGGTCTTCGGCGACGACTCCTGGCCGCTGCGCGCTGCGCCGCCGTTGGCGACGCAACTCACGGACACGTTCGGCCATGGTCATCCCGCCCAGGACACCGCGCTGATCACGGCCCTTGTTCAGCCCATAGCTGCGGCACTCGTCCAACACCGGGCAGTACTGGCAGATCGCCTTGGCTTCGGCCTGCACCAACGGACTACGGCTTAGCCAGTCGACCTCGGGAAACGCAGCGCACGCCCCCTTTGAGACGAAGCTGACCAAGTCCACTTCCTCGCTGGCCGGCGGCGGTTCTGGACAAGGCAACGACAAATACCGGTGCACCGAGCGGGGAGTGACCCGCAAGTAGTCGGCGATCGCATCAGGTGACTGGCCACGATTGCGCATCCGGTGCGCGGTGATTCGGTGGTTGATCGATCGCGTATTCGGTGTTGTCGCAACCTCATTCATGATCGGTCCCCCAACGTGTTCTCACGCAGCCGCCGATACTGCGCGCCGACGTCGGCGATACCCAGCCGCGCCAACGCCTCAGGAACACGGCCCGGGCCGACCGCGGCGCGCGGGCGCCCGTCAGTGGGCTTCGCGTGGATTCCTAACCGCGACATCACCGCGGTGAGCGTCAGCATCATCGACGCGCTCGGGCACGCCACCTTCATCCCTTGTCGATTGAAATGCGCCGCGGCATGCACCGCCCCGCGGCTGACTCCCACCGCTGCGGGCATGCCCTGCCCGAACAGCCACCGACCATCACGAAAGCCATAGCGGCCCAACACGGTTTGCGGATTGGCGATGACGATCGTGCCGCCGTCGGCGCCGACGTCGATCAACTCGACATCCTTGTGCGCCAGAGCCTGCGCCATCCATAAGGCGGTGGGCCCGTCCTCGAAGTGAATCCGCATCCGTTGACCGACACGCTCGATGGGTGTGAACGCCAACACCGCCGCGACGTGACGCGTACGCGTCTCGGGATCCTCACCCACAGCGCACAGATGCAACCGGACCGCAGACACGAACGAAGCGAAATCCTGCGACTGCGGCCGCGGCCGCCGCGGGGGTGCACATTTGGTCGCGTTCATGCCGAGACCCCCAGCCCGGTGAGCTCACCTGAACCCGCCTGCAGGCCAGCGATCTCACCCAACCTGGCCATCGCTAGAGCCCACTGAGTTTTCTTGCGGCGCTCGGGCACCCACACGCCGGCATACAGCCCGCTCTCGGCCCCAGAGGCGACTGCGTCACCCGCGCATTGCCGCCCCACGGGGCAGCGCCGGCACATCTGCTCGAGGTGGACCCGCACATCCTGCTTGGGCCGATGCTCAGGGGTCCACAACTCCGGGGCATCCGAGGTCTCCAGGTAGCACACGGCCTGCTTGCGCCACTGCTGCTCACGGATCACCATCATCATCGCGCACGCCCCAATACCATTGGTGTGCTCGTAATTTCAGCGATAAACCGCACCGCCATGCCGGCTACTCGCGCGGCAGCGGGCCGGGCGGGATCGTCGAAACGAATCGCTGACCACAGCGCGTCGTATTCGCGTCGCAGGAAGCCGAATCCCTCGTGGCTCGACGACAAGGCGCGCCTGGGGCCCACGGCCGCGCGCACGGCGCGCTGCTCGGCCAGTGCGGCACGACACCGGTCGCCGGCGGGCCCAATGGGGTTGTAGAGGTCGGCGATGAACCGGACGGCCATCGCGCCGGCCTGCGTAGCCTCAATGCGGGCGTGGTCGATGCGGTTGGCGCGTACGTCCTCCCAGAGCTCGTCGACCTCCTCGCCCAGCAGCATCGCGCCCTCTTCGACCGATCCCCAGATGCGCGGATAGGCGGTCAGGCTTCGGGTCAACTCCTCCCAGATAGCCAGCTCGGCGCACTGGTAAGGGCCCGCGGGGGCCGCCATCAGCTCGGCGGGTGTTGAGAGGTCTTCGATGGTGCTCGCCTCGACGAACAGCGCTGGTGTGCTCATACCAGCACCGCCTGCCGGTCCAGGCCCAGGTGCCGGATGCACTCGGCGCACGCCTCGTCGCCAGGCACGCACGGCCAGCTGCACAGCAGGCAGGAGCTGGTGCAACTACGGCAGGCCCATTGGCCGTCCACCCGGACTGGCTCGATCGGCTCCTTGCCGCACAGCGGGCAGTCAGCGAAGGCCGCGGATGCGGGCCGACTGAGGCCCAAGGAGGCGGCGACGGCCCCTGCGGCCGCGTCTAGGCCGGTGTTGGTGCACGTCAGCACCGTGGAACGGACATTGAGGGCAGAAAGGCTTGATTCCGCTGATGGGTAGCCTCTACCCTGAGATTGACTCAGCAAAGTCATCTCCTCCTTCAGGGGGGAAGACCCTTGGGCGCGAAGCTGGTACCTTCGTCGTCCAAATCCCAGAGTTAGCCCCCTTCGGGGGGTTCTCTGTTTTCTGGGACAGGGTCATCGCTATTGACATGTGCGAAAAGCGCCGCGTCCGCGGCGGGCGCAGCTAGCTCAGCAGCCGTACCACCACCTTCGAAAAGCCCTGCGCGCCAAGAAACATCACAAGATCCGTCCTTCCCCTGCCGCAGGGTCGGCGATGGCTTGCCGCACCAGCTGGCGTTGGCGGGTGCTAAGCCGGACAAGGTGGTTGGCCAGCGCCGCGGCCTCGGTGCCGTCCGGCGCCATATCCCCGGGGTAGACGACCAGCCTCGGCTCGCCGTCCGGGGCCGGAATCTCGGCAACGAACCCAAACCGAGCAACATCTTCGCCGCAGGCGTGCAGCTGCCACCCCTGGCGCAGCAACGCCAGCGCCCACCAGTACGCGATACGCACCCCGCGGTCGGGTTGGCACACCCGCCCCGGAATCGGCGCCACGCACTTACGGATCGGCGCCGGCGCGTTCATCAAGCCGAGCCCGCGCAGCAGGTCCAGGAGCTCGTCGAGCTGCTCAGTCCACCCGAGGGCACCCAGGCGCCACACCGCTTCGGCGAGCAGGGTGGGCACGTCATGGGGAAGCGCAGGGTTGTGGTCGTTGCTGCGCACCACCTCGACGAGGCGATACGAGGCCAGTCGCACACTCACGCGCGCCGCCAGCTGATTGGCATCGAAGTGCACGCCAAGCAGCAGATCGCCGCGCCGGCGCAGTTCAGTGGTCCACCAGTACACGGGACGCACGGCCTGGGCGGGCTGCTTGATCCGCGAGGTGGGAATGGGGGCGAAGCATGGCTCGAACCCGGCAAGGGAGGGCATCTGAGGCGTTGGGCGATGCCCAAGTGCGTGAGGCAGTTTCACCAAATCCTCCTCATTAAGCCGGTCTTACGCACACCATACTCTAAACTAAGACGATAAAGTAAGACACTAGGATTAACAATTTTCGGGAGCCCTCGGTGAACCTGTCTAGCTATGACGCGCCAGGCCGTAGACCTCGTATGACGCGCCGTGTGCTGCGTGGCTTCAACGCACAGACCTTCGCCGAGATCCGCCGTCACAACGGCATCAGCGTCAGCGACCTCGCCCGGGTCGCCGACGTCTCGCCGGCGACCATCTTCAACTGGGAAGGCGGCAAGGGAACCCCTCAGGTGGATCTGCTTGCCCGCGTTATGCGCATCCTCGACACTCCGATCGAGCAGGTTGTGACCATCCCCGCCGACGAGCGCTACCCCGGTGACTGGCGTGTCCTCAAAGGGCTGACCCAGCCCGAGCTGGCCGCGGCCGCCAAGATCGCCACCACCACGCTGCGCGGCATCGAACGCGCCGACGCGGCACTCACTGACACCAACGCGGCCAAGCTCGCACAACGGCTCGGAATCAGCGTCGAGGAATACCAAGCGGCCTACCAGCGCGCCCGCCAACGGCCTCCCGGCGCCCCGGTGTAACGGCGTCGCAACTCCCAGCAAATCCCTGCGGTCGACATAGCCTCGATCGGTACGCGCCGCGCAGCTGAGCTGCGTGTGGGGCAGGGCCGGCGCGCAACCAGCAGCCACAGCCACAACGGGCCTGCTGGCGAGCCTTTCCATTCCCATCGGTCCTCCGAACGCCCTATGCCTTTGCCCCGGCACCGAGGCTGGGTACAGAAAAATTCCAACAGGTCAAACGCGGAAAGTCACGAAAGTGAGCAAAGGAAAAAACGACAACTCGCCAATAACGATTCGATAACAATCGCTGGGGGCGGAGTCGGGTCGGCGAATGGGGCCAGCCGGTGAGCAGCAGGCACAGGGCGGTGGCGCCGAGGGGTGCCCAGCGGACTGCGGCAGTGGGCCGTGATGCACGGGCGCTGTGCTTTGGCGCGCTGTTTTCCGGCGTCCTTGGGGGTGGTTCTGAGGCGCTCACGGGGCGCGGTCTCCTTGCCTGGGCCTGGTGGGTATGGGTGCAGACGCTACCAACAAAAACACAGCGGTGCAATGGTTTGAAACATTGCGCTAGGTTTTTTGCTGGGGTGTAGTCCAAAGCATGCAGGGCAGCACGGCAGCGCCCGAGGGCTTCACCCCTTGGCTTGGACAGGTCCCGGCCCCTACCGCACCACTACTCGATATCGGTGACATAGCGACACAATGCGCGATCGGGCGGTCGTTCCGCGACGTCTTGCAGACCCGTTTGGTCGCGTACCAAGTCGTATTTCGTCCCGCCACATCGCGCGACTCGACGCGACTCGGCTAACGCGTCTTGCGGCCTGCGTTCAGGCAGAGTCGACGATGTCTGAGAGCGCGAGCGGCCCGTCGAACTGGTTACGCCCGGCGAGGGTGTCATAGACAGCGCCGGGATCGTCCAAGGTGACCGCATCGAGGTCGACGCCCTCGACTGAGTGTGGATCGACCCGCACCCACCGCCACGGATGGGCCACTACCGCAGCGTCATTGAGAAAACCGGTGTAGTAGCCGTCGAGAATCGTTTCACCGGGCAGCATCACAAGATGCAGCGAGCCAAAGAAGTAGCGGTCGTTGTGATTACGGAAATGACCCATCAGGTGTCGACCGAACAGCCGTGCGGTCACATCGGTTTCGTGCCCGGCCGAATGACCTTCAAAGCGCGGCGCCGGCGGATAGTTGCGGGACACGATCCCCGCTCCCCGCACGGTGACCGTCGACAGATCGACGTGCCGGTAGCCGCCACTGATCAGGTAGCCCGTCGCCCAGAGCCCTCCCAACAGCGCAGGATCTAGGCCTGGCCCGATCCCGGCGAGCACATCGTCATCCACTGCAACTGATGGGCCGCGAGGCTGTCCGTGGCCGAACAGCTCTTTGGCCGTCCAGCCCGAGAACATCTGCTCGAGCACCACACAGTGATGCCCTTGGGGAAGGGTCCGCACCTGACCTCCGACCCAGCGGTAATACTGCGATTTCGTGGGCGGAACGGCATTGCGGGGCAGGTCTAATTCCCGGGCCACGCGCTTATATTCAGCGATGAATTCGGAGTAAGCGTGCATGTGACGTTCGTCGAGAAGCGCCTTCAACAAATTCGCCACAAAGCCAGCCTAGAAGCCAAAAGCGACTCTATGCGACTTCACCACGCGACTCGACGCGACTCCGAAAGACGAGAAGAGGCCCGGAAGCGACATCGCTTGGCGCAAACTGGGTGCCCGCGGTGCTTACGATGAAGCCAATGACCGCCACCTCGCTGTTCAAAGACCACGCCAGCGCCTACGCCGCCTGGTCGGTGAAGAATCCGGTCAACAACCAATACGACCGGCCCACCATCCTTGAACTGGCCGGCGATTTGAGCGGAAAACACGTTCTCGAACTGGGATGCGCCGCCGGCGGCCTGACCACCCATCTGGTCCAACGAGCCGCCGAGGTCCTCGCCGTTGACGCCGAGCCGCAAATGATCGAGCTCGCCCGTCAACGGCTCGGCACTGCGGCCCAGTTCGAACTCGTCGACCTCGACCAGCCCACCGACATCGCCCCACCCGCCAGCGTGGACGTCGTCGTGGCCTCGCTAGTCCTGCACTACATCCAAGACTGGGCTCCGCTGATGCGAGAGCTTCACCGCTGCCTCAAGCCCGGCGGAACGCTGGTCTTCTCCATGCACCACCCCATCACCGGATGGCTGTTGTCAGATCGCGCGGATTACCACCGCACGCAGCTGGTCAGCGAGGTGTGGAACTGGGGTGGCCTCGAGGTGACAGCCCAGTCATACCGCCGGCCCCTATCGAGCATCTTCGGTGAACTCCGACGCGCAGGCTTCAGCATCGACACCGTCGAAGAACCACAGATCCAGCCCACCGCTGACATCGACGCCGAGCTGCTCCACGCACTGAACACCCAACCGTTCTTCCTCTACATACGCGCCCAACGCGACTAACTACCCGCCGCCATGAATCCTGCTGTGCGCGTGAAGATTTGCGGCATCGGCACCACTGACGACCTGGCGGCCGCGGTCACCGCCGGCGCCGACGCAATAGGACTGATCGTTGGCACCACACACCTCAGCGAAGATGAACTCGACATCGAACAAGCCCAACACCTCGCCGCGGCCACCCCGGTGTTCGTTTCCACGGTGCTGGTCACCCACCTCACGGAGGCCTCCCGCATCTGCGAAGTGGCAGACCTCCTCGGCGTCGACACCATCCAAGTCCACGGCGAGCTGACCGCCACTGCCGCGCGCGAACTCTGGCGCCACCGCGCACACCGCCGCATTATTCGCACCGTGCACATCACCGGCTCGCAGAGCATCGACGAAGCCGACGAAGCAGCCACCGCCGCCCACGCGCTCCTGCTCGATAGCCGCACCGAAACCCGTTTGGGCGGCACCGGCCTCACGCACGACTGGACCACCAGCCGTCGCATCGTCGAACGCCTCCACCCGCTGCCGGTCATCCTCGCCGGCGGCCTGGCCGCAGACAACGTCGGCCAAGCCATCGACACCGTCCACCCATTCGGCGTCGACGCCAACAGCCGCCTCAAATCCGCGACCGGCCGCAAAGACCCCGCCGCCTGCACAGCCTTCGTCGCAGCCGCCACCACCCGCGTCAGGTAAAAAGCCGCAACGTCGCTCTACGGCGCTATCGTCGCCCCATGAGGCCAGCATGAGCACCCAGGCCGACACCACAAGACCAGGCGCAATCGACCTCGCGCCTGGCGTCCAGCTGCCACCTGAAATCGTGACCGCCGGTGTCGCGGTACTAGCCAACCGCGGCGGCGGAAAATCCGCCGTCACACACCGACTCGTCGAACTCATGCACACCGCCGGCCTGCCAGTGGTCGTACTCGACGTCAAAGGCGACTGGTGGGGCATCCGCTCCAGCGCCGACGGCAAGGGCCCAGGCCTGCCCTTCGTCATCTTCGGCGGAGACCACCACGACGTACCCCTGGAACCAACCGCCGGCCAGTTACTCGCAGACCTCATCGTCGACGACCGGATCCCCGCCGTGCTGGACCTATCACACATGAGCAAGGCACAAGCACGCACATTTGCCACCGCATTCGCCGAACGGCTCTACCACCGCAACCGCGACCCCCTCCACGTGGTGATCGAAGAAGCCGACGTCCTCATCCCCCAGCGCGTATCAGCCGACACCGCGCGACTTTTGGGTGCAATGGAAGACCTCGCCAAACGCGGCCGCCACCGCGGCCTGGGCCTCACAGTGGTCAGTCAGCGCGCACAAGAAACCGCAAAATCCGTACTGGAACTGATGGAGACGGTGATCCTGCTCCGCATGACCGGACCCCGCTCGATCAAAGCCGTCCAAGACTGGATCAACGTCAACGCCGACCACGACGACACCACCGCCCGCCAAGTCATAGCATCCCTGCCATCACTGGCCGTAGGCGAAGGATGGGTGTGGAGCCCCGGGTTCCTCCGAATCCTCAAGCGCACAACGTTTCCGATGTTCAGCACCTTCGATTCGCACGCCACACCCAAGCCAGGACAAACACGGGTGGTCCCGAAGAAACGCGCCGACATCGACCTCGACAAACTCGGCGCAGAGATCGCCGCAACACGAGAACGCGCCCACCACAACGACCCACACACTCTTCACGCCGAAATACAGTCCCTGCGCAGCCAACTCGCCGCCGCCAGCGCACGCGCAGACCAGGCGACCCAGCAGGCGTCCGCCGCCGCGCAGCTCCTCGAGCAGCGCGAGAGTGAAATCGCCACACTGCGCGCACAACTGACCGACCTTCAGACACGACGTCACGAAGACCCCCACGTCGTCAAGTCACTGCGATCAGCGGCCGAACTGATCAACTCGGCACTGCACACCCTCACCACCGCGCCGGCACCGCCTACCGCACCAGCGCACGAGACCACATCCTCGACACGGCCTGCCGAGCCCAAGCACCCGAGCCAACCACGCCCCACCAACGCTGCCACCGCACAGCACAACGGCGACCCATGCTCCCCCACCACCCTCGGCCAACCGGCCGAACCAAACAGTGACGCGCCGTTGCGGTTTCGCTCCGGAGCGCACCGCATGATCACCGCGCTGGCTCGAATGGCCCCGCTGCGACTCACCAAATCCCAGTGGGCCACGGTCGCGCGAATGAAGCACACCGGCGGCACCTGGTCGACCTACCTCGGACAACTGCGCCGCGCAGGACTCATCGATGAAAACGCCACCGGGTTCACCTTGACCGAGGCCGGCTGGCAATACGTCGGCCACCGGCCCAAACCCATGACCGCCCAAGAGCTCCAGCAGCACTACCTCGGCATCCTGCGCGCCGGAGCGGCGCGAATGCTCCAAGCAGCCATCGACGCCTACCCGAACGGGTTGACCAGAGATCAGATCGCCCAGGCAGCCGATGTGAGCGTCAGTGGCGGCACCTTTTCGACCTACCTCGGCCAGCTGCGCCGCAACGGCCTCGTCGAACAACGCGGTGACCTCGTCGTTGCCACCGACGTCCTCATGCGCGCAGCATCAGGCGCAAGCGACTCACTGCCACACAGGGATTCAGAACAGCGCTGAAAGTCACGGGTGTCAGCCTGTTGCTTTTAGGCTGTTCGGCGCAGCCGAAGAACGTCGCGCACCACGCAGCCGACGCGCTCGGCGGCCTCCGCGGCCGATAGCGTCGGATTGAGCAGAATCTGCAGCTCGTCGGCAGTGAACCTGGGTTCGGCATCCCAGGGTGCCTCATCCCACCCGGTTTCGCTGAAGCCGGAAAACAATTCGTCGCGCACAGCAATCCTCACGAAAGTTGATGCTGAAGGGGAGCTTTCGAGCGCCATTACAAGATAGCCATCGCCGAGCGCTCCGCGGGGCGTCATCGCCGCCTCGGAAGAACCGCTCGCGTCGATCGTACCGGCGCCACCTCCCGTCAGTCATTTCGAGATGTCGGCTCAACGAACCTCCACCCGATCACGAATTCGGCCCAGCCACGCGCATGTGGCCGGGGCCGGCCGAGCTCCACCCAGGCTCTATGTGGTTCGTCGAAGACCCAGCGAAACACCAGGCCGGTGTCGCCCTCGCCCAGGAACGGCGCCGCGGCGACGTAGCGGTGACCCGCCGCTGCAAAAGCAGCCGCGAAGGCCGACCACTCACTGTCGTTCTCCCACCACAGCGGAGTGAGCGCGCCGGACTCCTCCAGCTCAGCAAGTGCCGCAACCTCGCCATGGGTGTCCACCGCGTGAACGAAACGGGCCCACCTCGGGTGGGGCCGCCGCGGCTTGCCGAGCCTTTCCCACAGCGCATGCGCGTTGTCCCAATGCCACGGCTTCTCCCAGAATTCCCACGGATCATCCGGCCAGCCGTCGGACTTCGTGGCAGCCAGAACGCACGCGAACTCGAACACCGCGCGGCTGAAATCGATCCACCGCCCACCTCTTTCATGCTCACCCATCGTGGCGTCCGCCGCGTATAGCAGTGTCAGTCACTCCCGAGCGTGGTAATCACGCCCCCTTCTTGGGAGGCATAGTGCTCGGCGAGAGCGTGCTCGGCATCAGTGAACGCGCGGATCGCCTCGGGCCGGCCAGGAACTCGAACCAACATCGTCAGATCTTGGATTCGCGCGGGAGGCAGTTTCGGCGCCTGCCGACTACTGTGCAAAGGCTCAGACACCAGCCCATTATCGACGACCGAACCGACATCACCGACGCAACAGCTCGACGCCCCAAGGGGCAACCGCGCTGTGCCGACGGACGAATTGATCGCCCTGTCATGAGACGGCGTTACGGTCGGCAACGTGCACGCCACCGAGACCACAACCCGAAGGCACCGCGCCAGCCGGTGGGCCGTGGCTGCGGCCGCGGCGATCACTGTCGGCTGCGCCCACCTCGGTGTCAGCCAAGCCGGCCCAGCGGCGCCGCCGCGGGCGACTGGCTCCGTGGCCGGCCTACTCGCACAGGTACGCATCGTCGACCAGATAAACCCCGCACCCGGGTATGACCGCGGATGCGGAAAAGGACACGGCTGCGTGTTCGGCCCCGCCTGGAACGATCCCCTCGATCACACCGGCTGCGACACCCGCAACCGCCTGCTGCACACCGCGTTACACGACATCGAATACAAGCCGGGAACGCGGAACTGCAAGGTCATCGCGGGCCGGCTAGAGCCCGATCCCTACACCGGGCAAATCGTCGACCTCAAACACGTGGCGGTCGATCACATCGTGCCGCTGCGGGCTTCCTGGAATGCAGGTGCGGCCCAATGGGATTTGCAGCAGCGCCGGATCTTCGCCAACGACATGACCGAACTCGTCGCGGTATCCAGCTCAGCCAACAGCAGCAAAGGCGACTCCACCCTGTCCGAATGGCTACCCGCGATCGACAAATGCCCCTACGTCATCCGCTATCTCACCGTCACCGTCAAGTACCAGCTGCCGATCACCGTCAAAGACCGCGCGGCCGCGGCTGCGGCCTGCCAGAGCGACTGAGCGCGCGATCTCTTCGCCGTCCGTGCCACACAATGTCGATAGGTGCCGCCCGGCCGGGGCGGATGGTGTCGCAGAATATTTGGCATGCGGCTCGCCCACATCAAGTGCCTGATCGTCAGCGCCGCGGAAAGCAGGCGCATCGACTCAGTCCCCGAGCTGCCATGAGCCGGCGGCGCGGCGCGCCCTGGGCGGCGACGAGCGTTCCGATCATCCGCCGGCAGTGGTGCAGCGCGCTCGAGGCCACAGCGGAGATCTCATTCGACCAGTACAAGGTCCCACCACCGCCGGATGCCTCAGCGCACGACATCGCCACGGCGAAAAGGATCCAACGTCTGATCGCGAGATTCGCCGACACCGCCCCCATCATCAGAGCCGAAGCCCAGGCCCTGCGCACCGCGGAGCTCTACTGGGTCGCCCGCGACATGGTCGACGTCGTTTTGGATGCTGCCCAATCCCTACCGGAATGGACACCGGCAGCCGCGTTACCGGCTCCCACCGGCATGCTGTGCTGGGCGAAATCCGCGGGCACCGTCCCTTCGGGAACACTCAAACCCGACGCGGTGGAGGCCGGGCTGAACAACCCGGCCTACATCGCCCAAGGCCTCACCCCAGACGTCGCCACCATCATCGACATCTCCTGGGACGGCGTGTGGTGGTGGAGCAGACCAGATGGCCTGCTCCAATTGGTGCCGTTCTCACGCGAGGACCAAAACCCTGAGGTGTTACGGCTCGCCGACACCACCTCCCCGGTCTGGGCAGCGCAAACCATCATGGCCAAACCCGACGTCCCGCGTACTGAGGAAGCCAACAACACCGAAAGCGCGCACCCCTTCGTCAGCGTCGTAGGAGCGGCCTGGTTACTCATGGCCCAAGCCAACGTCGCCGAAACCCGCACCATCGGATCTCCTCGACCCCCGGAGCCCCAACCGGCTGACATCGAAGATGATCACCAGCCCCCAGAGCGACCGCCGCGAGAACCCTCAACCGTGACGATCGTCGACCTGCGTGCCCGAGCAGCCACCTATGAACCCGGCGCCGAGCCCGGCCGCACCTACAACCACCGCTTCCCCGTCGCGGGCCACTGGCGCCAGCAGGCCTGGGGCCCCAACCACAGCTGGCGCAAACCCAAGTACATCGGCGACTACATCAAGGGCCCCAAAGGTGCTCCGCTGATCGCCCCGAAAACCCGGGTGCACGTACTACGCAAAGGCCGCTGACCAGTGACCAATCCTCAAGAGCCGCAAGGCCTCAAGCTCTCCGAGGCCGCGAAACTCTGCGGTATCAGCGCTGACACGCTGCAGTTGCTGATCGCTGATGAGCTGCTGCCGCAAGCGCTGAGATCTGCCCGCGGACACGCCTACCTGCCCGCGGCCAATGTGCCCACCTGGCAGCACTGCCGACAGCTCGTGCTGCGGCAGCGCGACCGACACCTGCAACGCGCGGCGGATTTGATCGCGCGCGTCGAGGTCGAGCTCGAGGCGATCCGCAACGACATCACCGAGGCCCGCGACCACCCGGCTGAGCCCCTTGGCGTCGATCTCCTCGGCGCCACGAGCTATGCGACCTACGGGAACACCACCACTACGCTGGCGGCCACACTGCAGCAACTCGACCTGGTGCGCATGCAGATCGTCCGTTATCACTCTGCGTTGCAGGCGATTACCGACAAGGACCGCGGCTAAAAGCGCTCGCGGGGGTTCATTTGAGCCGCGGCCCACGGTTGGAGACCCCCGTGCTTGTCGCCGGCGTTGTTGACCCTGCCCGCTCGTATGGGTGTTTACGCTGGGTTGTGGCATTTACCGTCGTCGACCTCGCCGGGGCGGGATGGGTGCGTGGTGAACGCGAACCTGGTGGTGATGAAAGCAAGCGGTGGTTCATTCCCCCCGAACGCAGCCCGTACGCGGGCCGAGAGTGGTTGTTCAAGCCGCGCCGAACCAAGGAGTTGTTGCTCTCCACACAGCGCCAACAGCGTGGAGACACGCCCGACGTGCTGGTCCGAGGGGACGACTGGGCGGAGAAGATCTCATTCGAACTGGCCCACCTCATGACGGTGCCGGCCGCGACAACGGAATTGGCCCTGTCGGTGCAGCTCAGCGATCACCGACCGGTCCGGGGCTCGATCAGCCGCGATGTGCGGCCGAGTGGGTGGGTGCTCAGCGCAGGAGCGAGTCGGCTTGAGGAATTCGACGACGCCTTCGACGCCGACACTGGCCACGGACACACCATGGACGCGATCGCGCAGGCGCTCGCCGGGCTGAGCGGGCCACCGGAAACCCCGTACGAGGCGTGGCCGGCGTTCGACGTATTCGTCGGCTACCTCGTGTTGGACGCCTGGATCGTCAATACCGACCGTCACGCCTACAACTGGGCGCTGGTCCAGGCGCCGAGCGGCGTCATGCGCCTGGCCCACAGCTTCGATCACGGCAGTGCCCTGGGCAGCGGGTACGGCGAAGCCCTGCACGCGCGGGCGCTCGAGGAGGGCATCGAAACATGGTCCCGACGCGGGAAAGCCTCTCGGTTTCCTGACTCAGGCCCGCTGACACTGGTCGAGCTGGGGTTGCATGCGCTTCAGGCGGCAAGCCCACCGGCGCGCGCCCACTGGATGCGGCAAATATCGCAGGTCAGCGACCATGCATGCGAAGATATCGTGCAATCAATACCCGACATGTCAGAGGTAACCCGTAGGTTTGTTACCGAAGTTCTCGCAGTGAATCGGAGGCGGCTGATCGATGGCGCATAGCGGTCTTCTGATTCGCACCAACGGGATCCGGACTCCCGCAACGGTGGCGCGGCTCATCGTGACCCGACGCGACCCTGACGGCACGTATCGGGCAATAGGCTTCCTCGACAAACTCGTCGACGGAACCTTCGAGTTCGCGTATTTGCAGGCGGCAGTGCGGCATCCGTCGTTTGTGCCGCTGATCGGCTTCAGCGACGTCGGCCGCCGCTATCGTCGCGCCCACCTGTTTTCCGCGTTCGCCGAGCGCGTCATCGGCGCCAAGCGAGCCGACAGGCCACAGTACTTGGCGAGCCTGAACCTGGCTGAAGACGCTGATTCGTGGGAGATTCTCACCGCCTCGGGCGGATATCGAGAGGGCGACACGATCGAACTCATTGCGCTACCACAGATTGACCAGGCCAGGGGGCGCACCGAGGCGCGGTTCTTGGCGCACGGCATCCGTTACTGCACTGATGAGGCCAGCCGCGCAATTTCGGCGCTGACACGCGACACCGTGCTGGGACTACAGCGTGTACCCGACAACCCGGTGAACCCATCGGCCATCAGGATCACTCACCGCGACCTGCACTTGGGGTACGTGCCCGACCCCCTGATCGACTACGTCAGCGCAGTGATCTCCGGCGGCCAAGCGCGTCTAAGCGTCGTGCAGGCAAACCCTCCGGAGACCAACCCGCATTTGCGGCTCCTGCTGCGCCTGGATGGAGTACTCCGCGGGCCTTCGCCGTTCGATGGCCCACAATGGCGCACAGCGGCCTAACAGGCGATACGTTCGGGTAGACGCGGCGCGCTCGGGTCACACCTACCAACGCAGAAGAGAAGCATGATCACGCTTCTGGCTAGGCACAACGGACAGTTGTGCAGGGTCGAGCCTACGGCCGGCCAGCTGATTCGATAACGGCGATGTCATTGCCCGCCGACGTCGCCAAAGTGCTTCACAGGGGGCGGCCCAACGGGCACACGGGCGTGTAGGTTGCGCGCTTTGTCCCGTTCGTCGGGCCCCTCGGGGCGCGGCTCGTAGAGCAGCACCCAGCTGCTGAACCGGATCGCGAAGTTAAGTTGCTTGTCGAAAAAAGGGCTGCTGTAGACATACCGCTTCGCCTGCGAGAACGTGAAGAACACCTGGCCGCTCTCGTCATCAACTTGCGCGTCAATCCCAATGCTGTCGACTGCGGCGGTGAAGGGTTCGGCGTCGCTGGCCGCCAGGGACGTCAAGACTGCCGTCGAGGAGTGCTCTACGCGCTTTTGGCGCTGGTCTGTCGAGTCAAATCCGTGCAGTATGAGTGGGCTGGGAGAACGAAAAGTCTCGCGCACAATCTGGCCGGCCGCGATGGAAATCGTAAGGCTCTCAAGATCTTCCCTCGTCACGAGATACTGGACGTACGCGAGAGTGTTATACGGGTAGGGGCCGGCGACTGGTATGCGCAGGACCTGCGATTCTGGCGGGATAAGCGGTGCAGTCATCCCAGCTTCTTCTTCAAAGAAGCGGTGAAGTCGATGTCGGAGCGCGTCGGCTGGGCGACGGTGAGGGTCACGAGGTCGCCATGTGGTGCATCGAATAGGACACCGTCGCCGAGGCTGCCATCTTGTGCCACGGTGACTTTCAGTTCGAGCCCCTTGGGAGGTTCGACGATTCGATATACAGCCCGGGTGGTTTCTTCATCGATGCTCACAGAAACAATCTCCCCAGGCGTAATCGGTGTGAGCACCTCAGTGAATTCACCGAATTGCCCGGGGCCACTATTTTTTTCGGTAATCTCCCGCCTATTGGCCACCACGGTGAAGATTCCCGAAACGCCAGCGGGATCCGGTGTAGGCGGCCGGAACCACTGTGTCGGCCACGAGATGGTGCCTGAGATCTCCGCGACCACTTTGCGTGTGGTCAGCACGATCTGGTAGCTGAAACGGGAAAGCGCCGACCACTCACCGATGAGGACGAGGTCAGTATGGAGCACAAGCTCGCCGGCGTCGTCCACGTCGACGGTCGCGGCGTCGGTGGCGAAGGTGTATTCCGATTCCCCATTGGCGACGCTCGCCAATCCGACGAACACCGCGGGCGTGCCTTCTATGTCGTCGACCCGCTCGCGCAGATGAAGAACGCACTTGTCCGCATGGCGGTTATCGTCGTTGATCTTCCAGTTCGGACAAGCTATCCCTGAGATGACGACGAGGTGGCGCCCGAGTACCCCAAGATCAGCGTCAATACGGCGATGACTTGTGACATCTCCGTCACGGAGCCGATCAAGATCCATGGACCCGATCTAAGCGGAAAGCGGGAGACCGCGCAGTCGTATCCGGCTATCGAGCCATGGCATTGGCGGCGGCCCGGCCCGCACTCGCGTCACCAAAACTCACCGGGCAAACGAGTACCTTATAGGGCCTCTGCAGCCATCGGTCATTGATCGACCGACGGTGTCCGCTCGGGTTGTTACCATCCGAATTTAGACGAATGCGATTAGTCTGCGCCGCAATTCTTTCCGGCCGATCTGTTGTCTACCGCTCCCCGTCCGAGGTTCGACCTGAAGGAAAGTAGCGAAGGATCCAAGATCATGATTACGCTTCTGGCCAGCCATAACGAAGAGCTGTACAAGATCGAGCCTTGGTGTGTGGCCGACATCGCCGACCTGGTCCGCGGCGATCGACTGCAAGTGCTCACCAGTAGCGACGGCGTGCTCGATTTCTGGTTCAGTCACAGCCCGTGGCTGCGGGTCAACCGTCAGGCGACGGGGTTGCTGCTGGCCACCACCCGCTTCACCGCCCACGAGGTGCCCCTGCTGCGCGGCGACATCGTCATCGCCGCCCACGATAGCGCCGGCGATCTTGCCAGCCTCACCGACACTCAGATGAGCCGGCTGATCAACAGCGAACACAGCTGGCGCGAAGAACGCATCCTGCGCCGCCGCTTCGACCGAGACCTTCGCGCGCAACGCCGTACTCGTGCCGCCGCCGAGGCCGCCGCCCGAAAATCGCTACTGGGGCGTGCTTTTGGGCGAACGCACACCCAGGGCCGTAGCTGACAAAAACCTCCCCGCCCCCAGGAGGGTTGGAAGGGGCGCGCGTTATTGCGGTGTGGTCTGCCCGGGCAGCATGCTATGCGGGTTATACGGCTCGGGAACCATATCTCCATGCCACAGATAGATCCCTGAGCCCGGCAGCCATTCGTCATACCCGTAGGGCGGCAAAGGGTTTGGCGTAACACCCGGCGAATACATCTTGGCGCCAGGGAAATCCGATTGCGGCACCCACACCCCCGACTTCGGGGTCAGCTCAACGTATTGGATCTCGTTGCCATGTTCGTCATAGAACGGCGCCGGGCCTAATTGATTGGGCGGCAGGACTTTCACCCCGGGGATCTCATCGGAGCGCACGAAACTGTGCGGAACTTGATCAGGATCTTTGGTCCTGTCGTAGATATCAACCCACGGCGGCGCATCGGCAGTGTTCGGCGGCCCCTTTCCGCCTTTGCCTGCGATGTAAGGCATGTGGCGTTTGTCGCCGGGCTTCCACGTCTTGGAGTCCAACGGCGTGGCCGGGGAGTCTTTGCCTTGCCCAGTACCGGGCAGATCGGTGGAGAAGTCCGCTGCCTTGTACCGCTGTGCGTCCTGGCCGTCGACCCGGGTGTAGGTGTCGGCGTGCTCAGTGAGCCGCTGGGCGTAGGTGTTGAAATCAGCAACCTTGGCCTGCACCGGCCCTTCAGCCTTGGCCAGACCGGCCGCGATCCCGACCGCGGTGGGATAGCCCATCGGTCCGTGGGTGTCGATCACCTTCTGCACCTCGTCGGCGGCCTGCGGCGAAATCTGCGCCGCACGGTGCGCCAACTGCGAATAGGCGTCAGCGAAGCGCACCAAATCAGCCGGATTGGCGTCTAACTCAGCCACACCACGTCTCCTACCTGGATCAATCCAACAACTAGCCCCGATTCTCCCCGATAACTGTGACACCAGGCGACACTTGCGCGCCGATTGCAGCGTCCTTTTCTCAAGCCCGCCAGTCCACAGCGACAGCCAGCGCCGCGCACACCGTCCGCATCGGCTCCTCAGCCAGTCGCCCCAGGCGGGCATGCAGCGCGACGACGGGAACGCAGTCGACCAGATCCAGGTTCACCGCCCCGGGACGGGACACGGGCTCATCCTCGGGCTGCAACACCACTTCGCTGGCACAGCCCGCGCACCGTCGTCGTGCACGGCGCCACCAGGACCCGCTGCAACCGTGCGATGGCCTCCATCACGCGCGAGCACTGCTAGTACCCGAACGGCGCGCGGCGCCGCCCTCGGCCGGTACGGTTCAGCCACGATGACGAAAGCACGCCGCTCCCCCTGGCTCGACGACCGCGCCGCGCTGCTGGTCTCCCTGCTCGCCGACCGGCACGGACTCACCGTCAGCGAGGACACCGCCCGCCAGGACATCTCTGACGACCTCGACCACGTCGCCCGCCTCGTGCGCATCGGCCGCCAGGCTGCCAAGGTCTACATCACCGACGACATGATCAGCAAGATGGCTGACCGCATCGCCGCCGCCGTCGCCGAACACCAGACCGCCACCGCAGCCGGGGGCATCGAGCATCAGCACGTCGTCGACCTCGACACCGAACGCCGCCGGCGCCGCTGAATCAACGGCCGCCCACCGCCACGATCAACGCGGCGCACACCGCCGCCATCCTCGAATCCGCTAGCCGACCCAGCCGCGTCCCCAGCGCCGCCACCGGCACACTTTCCACCAGATCCAGATTCACCGCCGCACGCTGGGGCACCGGATCGCCACTCGGGTCGAGCACCACCTCGCTGGCCAGTCCCCGCACCGTCGTCGTGCATGGCGCCACGAGCACACGCCGCAACTTCGGAATCGCCGCATCACGGGACAGCACCACGACAGGCCGCGCGCCCGAGCCGGGGATCTCGCACCACCACAGCTCACCGCGCGCCGGCAGGGTCATATTCGACCCGCAGACCGGCGCCAGTCGGCGACCTCGCCCCACTGGTCGGGCTCGTCGGCCGGGTGCTCGTCGTAGGCGGCGTAGCTCGCGTCGACCTCGGCGGCCCGGTTGGCGGCCAGGAGCGCCCCCAGGGCCTCATCGAACAAGGCGTGGTCCTTGGCGCCGGCCCGCAGTGTGCGCGCGCTGGCGAGCAGATCGGCGTCCACCGTTGTGCTCACCCTGGTGCGATTGCCGGGCATGGCATAAGTGTGGCACGCACGCGGGACACCAGGCAGGAGTCCGCGCTCACCGCGACGGCCGCCCGAAGGTCTCGCGCAGCAAGCTCAGCGCCACACCGGTAGCGGTGAGGGCCTGGCCGACATCGTGGGTGCAATACCCGTAGCCGATGCCGACGGCCACGGCCATAGCCGCGCGGGTGATCGCGCCCACCCGGCCACGCCGTTCGGATGTCGGTTCGGGGGTGGTGTCCTGATGCTCGGTCATCGGCTGTGTGGTCCTTCCATGAGATCAACGGTGCCCCTTCTTAGGCACCTACCTACGAAGTACCGACCCGAGCGACCGTTTCCGTCGGAACGATCCGGACGAATTTTAGTCGGAATCCACCCGCTCAGACCCCAGGTGTGGCTACCCACACCGGAGCCAGCGTCTTCTGGATAGGCGTCGCAGATCCTCCAGCGCCGCGCCCAGGCCCTCGATGAGCGGAAGGGGCATCAGCGCGTCGGCGGCTGCTGCTTTGCGAGGTAGGCCTGCGCTGCGGCCGATCGTTGGTGGCCGGCCGGAACGACCCGTCCCTCCAACTTGGCCGACGCCTTCACAGCGCGCATCGCAGAGCGTTTCACCGCAGCCTTCGAGACCACGACCTTCTTCGGCGTTCTACGTTCCACGGGGCACACCTCCTTGACGACTCGACCAGCGGATTCGATGCTACCGGCCCCGCGGGCGCCCACCTAGCCCGATGCGCGGCATCAACCACAGCGTGCTGCGTCGCCGGCCGCCTTCGAGGATGAATGTCGTACCGCGAGAGGATGATGCTTGGCATGACTGTCTTTGAGCTTCTGATGGCTTCTTCGGCGGTGTGTATGTTGCTCGGTTCGTTTATTTACCGTGCGGCTGCGACGTCGGAGGGCCAGCGACGGCGTGGTGTCGTCTATGGGCTATGGCTGACTGCGGGACTGCTTGGCGTCAGCACTGTCGTAGCTTCTGTGATCCGTTGTGCGACCGGAGGTATGGTCGGCTACGCGGCCGGTGAGATCGTTGCCGGAATTTTTTTCGGCGCATTGTTTAGCGCGGTGTCGGTGTGCTTGCTTGGTTTAACTGGATTTTGGGCAGTGGTTCGCCGCCACTTCTGATGCCGTTACTCGGACGACCGCACGGCGCGCTGACCCACCAGCCGCCCGGGCTTCCCGGATCACCTATCGGTGACCGTGGCCGGTAGAACCGTCGTCGGCCGACGCGGCGCTCAGGGCGCATTCAGCGGCACGGCGTGCAGGCGCAGGTACTCCATCAGTGCTGGTTCGGGCCACCCGGAGACCCGATAGCGCCGCGGGAACACCGCCGAGGTTGGCGCGATCCCGACCACGTCGACGACCACCGAGAAGGGCACCAGGAACTGCTCGTGGTTGTTGTCGATGAACACGATGTAGTCGACCTCGGGTAAGTCGTAGGTCACGCCTTCACCCCACACGGTGGCCGAGGCCAGGCCGTGCCCGGTTTCGATGACTTGCGCGGCCGCCACATACACCGCGACCAGGTCATCCTCGTAGGCCTGCTTCAAGAACTCGGTCTGTTCCTCGTATTGGCGAAACGCCGCGCACGTGCGCGCCCGCACTGCCAACCGTCTTAACGGATGCGGACCGGCCTTGTCGAAGGGGACCAGCCGCCCGCCGTGGACGGTGAATCCCTCTGGGGAGACCGGTCTTTCGGCCTCGCAATACATCTTCTCGGCGACCTCGAAGAACTTCGCCCCCTCATCAGGGTCGTCGCTGCCGATGATCAAGACGTCTTCGCTGGGCACAAACGCCACCGGGCGCGGACCCTCAGGCCGGCCGAACCCTGCCAGCCACCCGGGCGTCAGAATCGCCGAGCTGATGTAGGTCGCCTGCTCGACGTCGTAGAAGGCCGGCGCCTCGGTGCACGACACCTCGGTGCTCACCGGGTGAAGCGCTGCAACATTGTCTCGGCCGGCGGCGAAAGCCTCCCGCCAACTCACACCCCACTGCTTGGTGTTCGCGACGGTGACGATGAGGCGCGCCTGCGGGAAGTCCAGCGCCACCAACTCATGT
This sequence comes from Mycobacterium sp. NGS27, assembly GCF_059813005.1. Classification (NCBI taxonomy): domain Bacteria; kingdom Bacillati; phylum Actinomycetota; class Actinomycetes; order Mycobacteriales; family Mycobacteriaceae; genus Mycobacterium; species Mycobacterium sp. NGS27. The sequence goes on along the minus strand of NZ_JCALDT010000008.1, from coordinate 167,111 downwards.
GCGAACGCCGACACCGGCTGCCGCCACGCGACCGCCTCACCAGGTCGGCGCAAGCTGGCGTAGGTTGACGGCCGCAAGATGGACCGCAACAACGGCCTGGCTTCCTCCCAGGTTTGCGGTGGCTCAGGCAGCATCAGTGTCGTCCCCAATTCTCGATCGCCAGGACCGGGTCGCCCGGTCTGATCACCAACGGCGGCTTCGTGCCAGCGACCAGCTGCGCCAACGGCGAGGTGGGACTGTAGGGCACCTCGTAGCGTGTGATGTCGCCGCTGGCGTCCAGAATCAAGTTCGTCAGGATCTGCACCAACGTCTGCTTGCCTGCTCTGCCGCCGCTAGGCCCGGTGTCTGTCACTCCGAAACCTGTTGCGGGCAAAGGCCACACCGCGCCCCGTGAGTCGCGGAACATACCGCCGTCGCGCTCGTAGAACAATTCGGTCAGTTGGCCAGTCGCCGGGACCGATCGCCCCACCGTCGAGTAGATGGTGTCCCGGCTCGCCATGACCCAGCAGTGGGGATTGAACGGGTCCCGGTAGGTCATCATGTCCGCCGCGGCGGCGCGGTTGGCCCGCGCCCGCCAGAACCCGAGCTCGCGGCCATCAGCAGGCTCGAGGCGGGTGATCCATTCCTGTGCCAACGGATTGGAAGCGATGGGGATCGCAAGAACGTCGGAGATCGGGCTATGACCCACAAGCAGCTTGAGCATGTCCTCGGCGATCGCGGGATCGTCGCAGACTTGGTGCAGCAGCACCGCCACCTCCGCCTTGGTGATCTGCACTGCCGGGCGGCTGAGGTCGACATCGGCTACCGCGGCATGCAGCAGACCGGGCCGGGCGGGTATCTGCTGGCGATCCTGATCACCGATGCATCCCGATGCCGCGTCCCGGTTGAGGTACTCGATCGCACGGCCCACCAGAGAGCTCACGTATTCCGTCGTGTCGGTGGTGACAAGAGCTGCCAGCCGTCGCGGATCCGGGCCATCTCCCACCCGGGCTCGGATGCGCTGTACCGGGGCACCCGGCTGCCAGGCCGCGATCGCGTCGACGTTCCGCAACGCCGGCGGCCACCACGGGAGGTCGACCCGTAGGAGCCCGGCCACCTCGAACCAGCCGCAGGTGGCCACGCGATGATGGCGGTCTGCCACGGCGACGTAGGGCGCTGAACCGCCGTCGTTGGCCCTGTGGGTCGACATTTCCGGTAGGTAGACCGCCGTGGCCCACGGCAGGCGCGCCAACAACGGTGCGGCGAGCGGATAGAGCTCGTTTTCGTGCTGCTCGTGTCCGGCATAGGCCACCGCGATCGGGCCCCGTCCATCGCCGGGCTGCCACGCGTGCACGGCCATCCCGTCGACAACCTGACCGAACAGGAACGCGGCCGGGGCCAGTGCCGCGGTGAACGGATACAGCCGAGGGACCCGGTCCCGCAGTTCTGGTTGGTGCAGCAGAATGTAGTTGTAAATCGTTGCGTGCGACCACCGTTGAGCACCGCCAGGCTCACGCTGCGGGCTGGGCAGCCGGGGTGCGCGCCGCGGCAAGTCTGCGGGGTCACCGATATCGAGTAGCTCGGCGACGTCGCCGGCAGACAGCTCCGGCTGTGACCACCGGGTGCCCATCATGCGAAGCCAGTAGGCGTCGTCCTGGTCAATCCGATCTTGGTCGATGCTCATGCGCGCTCCGGTGTGAGGTCGAAGTAGGCGTAGACGTGGACTTGGTCGCCGGGCGCTGCGGGCTGCAGGGCGTCTTGAGAGCCGACGGCCAGGATCTGGGTGGGGTTAAACCACCGCTGTAACCGGTTGGTGCGCGACCACACCACGAATGCAAGGTCCTCACCATTGGGCCTGGTTTGCCCCGCGTTGTGAACCCGCAAGCTCGTTGCGGACAGGTAGCCGCCAACGCTGTTACGCACTGCGTCCCAGATGAAGTCGCCCTTGCTCGCCAGAAACCGTTCCGCGGTCGGCCGGTAGCCGGGCTCAACACCGGCGGCGAATTGACGCAACGCCGCTTCGGCACGGGCACGCTCGGGCCCGGGCACGGCATCGAGTGGGTAGGCGGAGCCGACGAACGGATACTCGGGCAGGCTGGCCAGCGAGGACGGCTTGTGCGCGAACACATACTGCGCCCCGATATATGCTGCGGCCGCGATGATGACCAATGTGGTTGCCGCCAAAGCCCATAGCTTTGTTGAACGGTTCATTTCCCCAGTTCTCCAATGTTGACATTGAACGTTGGATGGGTTCCTAGCCCGCCGAACTTGCCGGTCGGTCCGGAGCCGATGACATCGCCAAGCCGAACCTGAATCAGAGGGTTCCCCGGATCGTTGGGGTTGTTTCCCCAGGGGTTACGCAGCGTCAGCTGGGCGTCGCTGCCGCTGCCGCTGATGCCTTCGACGATGTAGACGTGAGTGTTCAGCAGTGGGCCACCGGTGGGGGTGGTCGAGATCGTCACCGGTTGATGACTTGCCAGCGCCCCTGAAATCGACTGATCGATGTGCTGATTGGTCCACCACACCTCCCGCGGGTCGATACTCACCCCGCGGTTACCGGTCAACGCCTGCAACGCATCTGGGGCTGAGCCGCCGCGCCCGATCCCGTAATCGAGTGCATGTCCGAGGTCATCGCCAGGGCATTGCATTTTCGCGTACGCCGACTCCATCACGCTGGGCCACAACGGCGCATTGGGCTGCCCGTTATCCAACCAACTGGCTCCGTGATGGTCGATATCGGTCTGGATGTCGTCTTGGGTGACCGTAATGTGTTGCCACGCATGGCCGTTCCACAACGTCACATCAAAGGAGTTGTTGTCCTCGTCGAAATGGACCCGGTCTTTGATCCACTGAGGGTTGGCCTCCGCGATCGCCCCGATCGTGGCGTCAAAGTAGCAGTCACCAACGCTGTCCTGCTTGATGTCGGCCGCCGAGGGCGGGTGAGGGAACAGATCTTTATCGGTCCAGCGCCGGTGAAACTCGATGCCACCACCGGTGTCCAGGGGAACCGGTCCTCCGTCGATGCCGGGCCCGCGCTCTCCGAAGCCCGCTTCATGGACATCGCCGGTGTGTCCGTTGGGTGGAGGGTTGCTGGGATCGAAGTCAAGACCGTCGAGTTTCGCGGTCCCGCTGCCGTCGGCGGTGGTGTAGGTGGCGGCGTGTTCAGTCAACCGCTGCGCATACGCGTCGAAGTCGTCGACCTTCGCCTGCAGCGGACCTTCCGCCTTCGCGAGTCCCGCAGCGATCCCGACCGCGGTGGGATAACCCATCAGGCCGTGGGTGTCGGCGATGCGCTGCACCTCCTGGGCTGCCTGCGGGGAAATCTGTGCCGCACGCGTGGCCAGCTCGGAATAGGCGTCGGCGAACCGCAACAGGTCAGCTGGGTTGGCATCGAGTGCACCCACGACCCCGTCCTCCTACCTGTTGTTTCGACTGCCGTTGATTGTCGCCGACGACAGCGACATCGCGCGCTGAACGGCTGCGCCGGTCCGGCTCGGCGCTGGCGGAGACCCCGCCACTACAGATCGCCGCGCGACTCCCCCGAGTTCTCGCAGAAATGAAGTCTTCCCCGGTTATGACCCGGGGGCCGGCGAAGCAGTTATGCCGCCCACCATCGATTGACTCTCAATTTTCCTTGAGCCCGAGCCGCGTAGTCAGGGCCGCGTGCAGGCCCGTATCGGTGCCATCTCCCACCCAGGCGATGTATCCATCGGGTCGAACCAATACGGCTTCGGGGGCTGTTACTTCGCCCAGAACGGGAATTTCCCACGGCCCGGCGTACTCGGCGTCGATGGCTTTCACCCGATGTGCCCACGAAGAGATGTCGAAATCCCAAGGCGTGCCGAGGTTGAGCAGCACCGCACGGGCGTCGTGGAGAAGTGTGAATAGTCGCAGTGGACCAGTGGGGGTGAGGAGGTCGAGATCAGGCATCCGGTGCCCGAGTAGTGGGTGTCCGTTGCCGAGGTCGTACTGAATGTCGAGACCAGTCATCATCGCGGCGATTCGCTTGCGCGGCTCGTCCATGTTCAGCAGCTCAGATACGGTGTCGCGCAACGCGTCGAGACGTTCGCCGGGGGCGATGAGCGCGGTTTGGGCCATGGTGTTGCGTAGCACACCAGCGGCGACCGGGTGCCGCTCGTCTTGGTAGGTGTCCAGCAGGCGTTCCGGCGAGGTCGTGTTGATGACCTGGGCCAGCTTCCAGCCCAGGTTCGCCGCGTCCTGGATACCGGTGTTGAGGCCTTGCCCGCCGACCGGGAAGTGCACGTGCGCGGCGTCGCCGGCTAAAAGCACGCGCCTGTCCCGGTAGTACGCCGCTTGTCGCGTCACATCGGTGAACCGGGAAACCCAGATGGCACTGCGTATTCCGTAATCGGTTCCGCGAACGGCGATAAGCGCATCCCTGAGTTCACGCAAGGTAGGCTCACCGGTTTGCTCGAGATGCGGTTCGGCGACCATGACCCGAACCGGCCCGCCATCCTCGAGTTTGAAGAATGAATGAAATCCGCCGTGTCGGTGCATGCCCCACGGCGGGTGATCGTCCATCTCGACATCAGCGAGCAGGCAACTCATCGATGGATCCCACCCCGGGAATTCGATGCCGGCGACTTTGCGGATGACGCTGCGTCCTCCGTCGCACCCGACAAGATATGCGGCCCGTAGCGGCGGGCCGTCGCAGATCTCGACGTCGACACGAGCGTCGTCTTGGGTGAAACTTTTCACCTCGCGGCCGCGATAGATCGGCACCCCCAACTCGCTCACCCAGTCGGCCAGGATGCCCTCGATGCGGTACTGCGGCAGCCCCAACCCATAGTTATGCCGGGTGGGCAAGTCGCTGATGTCGATCGAAATCCCTGAGTAGTGCCCGATCTGGCCCGTCCATCCTTGCGACAGGAATCGATCAGCAATCCCGCGCTGATCGAGAACCTCAATCGTGCGCGACGTCATCCCGCCCGCGCGCGAGCCGATCAACTCATCGCTGTTGCCGCGGCGCTCGACGATCGCAACGTCGATTCCTGCCAGCGCCAACTCACCGGCCAGCATCAGCCCGGTCGGGCCCGCGCCGGCAACAACTACCGCATGGTCTGCCACATGCAACCTTTCGTGTTCGCTGGTCCCCGGAAAGTCCAGTTACGTGCGGCGATCCAGGATCTGTTCGACGGCTTGAATGAGCGGCGCGCCGTCGCAGCAGCCGGCCGAGCTGCGCCAGGCGACATACCCGTCGGGACGCACGAGGACCGCCCCGTCGCAGCCGATTCCATAAAGGTCGAAGAACGTGTTGGTGTGGTCGGCCAATCCCGGATCGCCGATCGCGTAGCTGGCGATAGGCACGCCGAGCTCTCGAGCTGCAACCGCGGCTGCTTTTCGCCAGATCGTCCCGCCTGGACCGGTAAGCACCGTGAACCCGGCGCCAAAGAGATCGAGTGTGGAGACCGGTTCAGACTCGGCGCCGAGCCAGACATGTGGGGCCCGGCAGCCCGGTGTCGCGCAGGGCGCGTAGTCGCTGTAGTCGTCGTCGACGTCGGGAGCCGGTGTGCCATCGGAGATGACGGCGGTCGAGCGATACGCGGTGCCGAACTCGACGCCGAAATGATTACCGAAGCGTCGACTGGCCCGCTCGGCCTCCTGGGCACTTAGGTCACTGCTGGCCGGATAGTAGTAAGCCGCGGCAAGCCGCGCGAGATTGCCGTGATTCTGCAAACACTGTTCGATGGTGGTGATCGCGGGTTCTCGCCGCTCGTGCTCATAGGTCTCGAGCAACGACCACCCAGCCAGCCCACGCACGCACAGGGCCAACTTCCACATGGCGTTGTGCATGCCCTGCAGGCCGGTATTGACGCCCAGTCCCCCGGTGGGCGGAAACTGGTGAGCGGCATCGCCACACAACACCACGCGCCCTTGGACCCAACGATCGGCGACCGCGGCGTTCATCTGCCACAGCCCAACGCCTTTCACCTCAACCTCGAGATCTGGAACCCCGACCGCGCCGCGGACCCAGCTCCTCACCCGCTCGGCGTCCCAGAGCTCGAGCACCCACTGGTCAGGCGACACACCGATCTGACACAGCCAGCGCCCGCGCGCGTCCAGTGGTTGCAGCAGACCGGCGGCGTCGGGGTTGGCGACGAAAAACACGACTCCCCGGCGGTCTCCGACGTGGTGTTCGATATCGGCGCGGAAGTAGCAGTTGACGAAATGATGGATGCCCTGCTCGCCGTTCAAGGCGATGCCCAGCTGGCGACGTACCGTGCTGTCGGCACCGTCGGCGGCCACCAGCGCATCCCCGGCCAGGGTGTAGGTGTCTCCCGTGGCGGTGACGCGCACCGCCACGGCCGCCTCGACGTCGTGCTCGCGTGACCCGGACAGAATGTCGGTGACCTGGTGACCGAACCGAAGGTCGACGATGCCCGTGGCCCGTGCCGCGTCGCGCAGGATGGCTTCGGTCAGATCCTGCGACGACATGATCGGCAGCACCGGGCTGATCGCCGGCCCGGGCCCTTCGAAACCTCCCGTCTCGATCTGACCCACCTGCTGGCCGACAATCGTGTCCATATACCTCATCGGGCTCTTCCAGCCCGGCGGGGTATCGATGCCGCGCAGCCGTTGATACACCACACTTCCCCACCCTCGGGCGATCTCCATCGTCCGCGCATTCAGATTGCGCGCCTTGGGATGCCACGACGTCGAATCATGGCGCTCGACAACAACGCTGGGAACCGAGAACCTGGCGAGTTCCAGGGCGGCGGCCAATCCGACGGGGCCGCCACCGACGATGATCACCGGTTTGTGCGACACGATTGAGTTCACCTCGTTGTGCGAAGTCATCAACGGCTTAGGTGTTGGCCGGAGTGGTGGTGCCGGCACCGCGCTGGCGGGTGATGACCAGGTCGTGGCGCTCGACTGGCAGCGCGGGTTCCTCGAGGCCTTCGATCACGAAACCGGCTTCGGCAATCATCGCCCGATCGTCCTGGCCTGGCTGTCCTTGGCTGGTGAGGTAATCGCCGAGGAACATCGAATTGGCCAGGTGCAAGGCCAGCGGTTGCAGTGTGCGCAAATGTATTTCGCGTCCACCGGCGATGCGCACTTCGACGTCAGGGAAGGCGAACCGGAACATCGCCAGGATGCGCAGACAGCGTTGCGGGGTCAATTCCCAATGCCCACCCAGCGGGGTGCCCTCAAACGGGATCAGAAAGTTCACCGGCACCGAATCCGGCTGGAGCTCGCGCAATGCCAGCGCGACGTCGACGATGTCGTCGTCGGATTCGCCCATTCCAACGATGGCCCCTGAGCATGGCGACAGACCAGCGGATTTGGCAGCGGCGACGGTGGCGGCCCGATCGTTGAAGGTGTGGGTTGAGCAGATCCGCGCGTAGTTCTCTGCGCTGGTGTTCAGGTTGTGGTTGTACGCGTCGGCGCCGGCCCCACGCAGCCGCTCGGCTTGCCCCTGTTTCAGTAATCCCAGGCAGGCGCACACCTCCACTTCTGGGGCGGAGCTTTTAATCGCGGCGATCGTGTCGGCGACGCGCTCGATATCGCGATCGGCGGGCCCGCGGCCGGCGGCGACCAGGCAGATGCGTTTGGCGCCGGCGTCGATCGCGCAGCGCGCGTGGCCGGCGGCCTCATCGGGGTTGATCCAGGAGTACTTGAGGATCTCAGCGCTTGAGCCGCGTCGTTGCGAGCAGTACCCGCAATCCTCCGGGCACATACCGGATTTCATGTTCACCAGGTAATTGAGCTTGACCCGCCGACCGAAAAACTTGCGCCGCACCCGTGCCGCCGCGGCGATCACATCGAGCAGGTCATCGTCACTGCTTGCCAGCACGGCGAGCAAGTCGTCACGAACCACGCATCGTCGCTGCAACGCTGCGGCGGTCATCACTGACAACCGCTGCTCAAAGTCCGTATTCGTCCCGGCTGAGTCGTGCATAGGCTTCTCCTTTTCTGGTTGCCGATCAACGCGGTGGGCCCTCGGGCGTGCGGGATGTCGACCCGAAACGGGTTGTTTGACCGGCCCCGAACGCAAAGGCGTGTTGCTGGCCTCTCAAGCCCATGACGAGCGACCGTACACCAAATTTAAGAAAAATAAGAGTATCTTAAGGTAACATTAAGGGGGTGTGGACACGGCTAGGTGTCGTCGTAAGGCAGAAGCGTGAACGCTGGGCAGTGGCGAGGTTCCACGTTCCGAAAGTGCCTTAGGTCGACGGTCGCGACCTGGGTGATTTCGAGGCGTTCAGCAGTCGCAACGACCGATGCGTCCACCGTGCCGAGCGGAAATCCTCGGTACTGGGCGACCAGTTCGCGGATCCGCGGCCAGTCCTCATCGACGACGGGCTCCACCTGGAAGTCGTCCTCATCGAGGTCGTTGAGGAACTTCTGCTCGGCCACTACACCTAGGTCGCGACACAGAACATGAGTGACTTCCGCGATGACGAGCATGGGCACAATGAAAGGGCCCGAATGGGTTTCGAGAAAATCGAGGAACGTCTCGTGATGTTTATCGCCGGCGTTGCCGTAGGCGATCAACGGCCCGGCGTCGACGATGACCGCGGTTATTTCCACACCTCATTGGCCAGGATTTCGTCGACACGCTCGGAGCTATCACTGCGCGCGCTGCGCCCGGCGGCCGCGGCATGCAAACGCCGCCGGCGCCTCGCCGAGGGCCGCTCAGGATGTGGCGCTAACTGCGAGGCCGCCTGTTGACCGTTGCCGGTCAAGGTGAGCCAGGGACCCTCGGTCCACGCTGGCCGCCCGCCCTGTTCAACCTCCGCGGTGACTGTGTCCAAAACGGCGTTGAGGTGTTCCTGTTCGTCGGCCAGCGGCGTCGCGTCGCCGGTGGTCTCGTCTGCGAGGGTGATCAGGCCGTCGGCGGCCAGCGACCGCACCGCCGCCGCGGCATCAGCCCACGCTTGCTGCCGTGTCGCGAAGGGGCTTTCGTCGACGGCATGCCACAACGCCTGCCGCAGTGACACCGGTTCGGCCAGCGCATCGACCAAGACGCGTGTACGCAGCGCCGCATGCACCGCGACGCTGTCGCGCTCAGGCAACGTTTCAGGCCTCTCAGCTTCTGCCGACGCCGCGCTCGCCTCGGGGTGGTCGATGAAGCCGACCGGTCTGCCTTTCACGGGGCGATGGGAACGCTTCGGTACCGGCTCCCCTGGCGCGAATGTCCGCCGCATCGTGTCGTTGAGGAAGGGCTGGGCCCGCAGGCGTTCGTCGTCGACGACGAACCGTACCGACGGCAAGTGTGTGTGCATGGCGCCCAGCGTGTAGGTGTGTGTGCCGACGGGCACGATTAGCGGCTCAACGATGATCAGTTCGTAGTGCGCCCTGGGGTCGATGGCTGTTCCCGGCGCCAGAGTGAAGGCTTCCCATTCGCCCTCGACTGTGTCGCCTCCGACTAGGCGGGCAGCGTCTTTGACAGCTCGCGCGTCCCGGCGGCTCACCCTGCTCAAGTCGGGAATCACCACCGGCGTACCCGCGTATGGCTGCAGGCTCGCCAACGCGCGCAAGTACTCCATCAGCGATTCCGGGAACATTTCGTCCGAAGGCGGGAGCTCCTGGAAGTCGACGAACTCCCCCGACGCCCAGGACACCTGTAACACGTTCGGCGCCCGAAAGTCCTGAAGTAGCTCGATGCTCGGTAGCGCGTCAACAACTTTGGCCCCTACGATGCCGGCCCGTGTGAAAGTGAATGTTCCCGTCATCATCGCGGTGTCGCTACGCAGCTCGAACGACAAGAAACCGGACTTATCAGATCCGCGCTGGGTGACAACGGTTTTCGTGCTTTCAACGGTCACTGAAAGCAGCACGCTCGGGCCTGCGGTGTTATCGGGCCGTCGGACACGGAATTGCGCCTGATGAGCGTTGCGATCATCAGGGTTGAGCCAGAACGCGTGGCGGGCGCCCGCCATCGTCGTTGTGGCCGCCGGCGTCGAGACGGTCTGCTGTCGACGCACGCTGCTAGCTGGTGGTGCAACCCAACGCTCATCGACCGCAGGGACTACCGGAGTCGCCGGCAGTGCCGCGTCAAGCAATGAAGTGGGCGGCACTCAACGACTCCTCGGCGAATTCAACACTGCCGCAGCAGGATCGGCGTGGCATGCAAGGCGAGCGCCGCCTGACGTCAAGGCTGAGTGCGGGTCCAACATTCGGGAAGAACCTCCATCCAGCTGTTCGCGTCGACGCCCGCTAAGCTGCGATCGCGGCCGCGGATCCGCAGCGGATCGGTCTCCTCACGCAATCTGATCCGCTGTTTGAACCAGCTCCTCCAGTCGCACGGCTCGCCGCCGGCGGCAAGTCCGGCGCGATACCACGCGCCAATGAAGTCTCGGCCGCGCTGCTGGTCGCGCCACCAGCTGCTCTCTCTTGCACGGGCAAGGTTGATCAGCCCGGTCCGCCCGGCCGCCTCGTAAGCTTCCTCGACGGCCAACCGATCCTCATACCACGTCTCGAGCGCGAGCCGCCAGTCGCCGTTGGCGGCATACGGCTCCCACGGCCGACAGGGCCAGCCGGCCACCTCCATCGCCACCATCACATCGATGTCGACGTAGGTTTGCATGATGGGAACCGCGGCGACGCGCAGCAAAGCCGCGTCGACGAGTTGGTCGCGCCAATCAACCTCCAACGCGCCCCGCCGCGACCGATCGAGAATCGATTCCGCGCAGCTGCGGCGCCGTTCGACGTAGGTGACGGTTGCCGCCTTCTGCCAACACTCACTGCCGTACTCCACCCGCCACACGCCCCTGCTCAGGCGACGGCGGCCGCGGGACTCAACGGGGCGCCGGCCAACCGCGTCGCATACAACAAGTCCGCACACCCCTCCGCGGTGTCGTAGTGACGCAACGACTCAATTACTTCAGCGGCCCGCACCGTCGCCAAGGACAACGCTGGCTCTGATCCGCCATGGCCCTGGCCGCCTATGGCCTGTTCGTATTCGATCAGCGCCATGAACCGCTCTTGGCGAACCTGCGCCCATAACTCGTCCCCGATCGGTTTGCGTTCCTCGAACAGCCGCATAACCTTCTCGCTCGCAGCCCCGTGCAGGTGACCAGAAAGGGCCGCCATGTGCATGTGCCGGGCCGCGATCTGCAACCGCTGTTGCTCATCAAAAGCGTTGGCCTGCCGCCACTCCCACGGCATCGCGACTTGGCAGCGATGCACAAAATGCCCGCCTGGGTTGGTGGTCGGCGAGACGTCGCGAGGGTTGACCTCGACAGCCCGCGCATTGACTTGATGGGTCCAGTCGGTCATCTGCTGCATAGGCAGTGATGAGGCGATCGCCAACACGCGTGCACCTGGAGCGGCCATCTCTCGGGCTTGGGCGTGACGCACCACCACATCAAGGGGATTGATCCCGCCGACGGCGGCGCTGGCCTCCCACAGCTCGCGACCCACGACCGGATCGGTGACCGCTAGCCGCACATCCTGCGGCACCCGTACCCCCAGCGGGATGCTCGAGGGGCCCTCGCTTGTCGCCAGCCACGCCGTAACTCCCCCGGTGCGTTCGTAAATCAGCGAGACCGCGTAGTGAGTCTGGATATAGCCCTGGGCCAGGGTCTGGGCCAGCATGGCCTCGATGACGTCATGGCCGGCGTCCATGGCCTGCTGGAACAACACCTCACCGCTGGCACCGTCGGCACCGATGGCCTGAATACGGGCATGCTGCTGGGGCATCGCCAACGGCGCCACCTGCGCCCCATTCGGCGCGCCGCCCGCCGCCGGGGGCGGCCCACTACCCCCTGGCGGACCGCCCGCGGGCGTTGACGGCGTCACAGGCCCGGCCGGCCCCGTGCTACTCACCGGAGTCACCGGTGTCGCACCCGCGGCGGCCGACGGCATCATCGCCATCGGGGCACCACCAACGCCGGGTGCGGCAGCCGCAGGAGTTGTTACCGCGGACGAACTGACAGTGGTAGCAGCCGGCACCGCCGCCGCGGCAACATTCTGCGCGACCTGGTGACCCACATTGGCTGCCGCGCCAAGACCATTCGCGACACCGCTGACCGCTCCAGTCGCCATCCGCGCCGATGTCTCAGCAATACCGGACCCCAAACCCGCCAACCCCGGCGCACGACCGGCCCCCGCGCCCGCGCCGGTGCCGGTCCCGACTCCAGTGCCCGCGCCGGTAGCGTTGGGGAACTGCCCGGCTTGTGTCCCAGCAGGATTCATCCCACCCGGGTTACCCATACCGTTGCCAGCACCTGCCGATCCGGGCGACATCATCGATCCCATCGACGCGGGCGATCCGCCTCCCCCGGCGCCCGACGAGATCGGTTTCATCATCTGTCCGATCACCGAACTCGGATTGCTACCGCCCGATCCCATCTGCGGAGCAGCCGGTGCCTGCTTCGGGTTAGTCCCGTTCTGATCAGTTCCATCCGGCTTGTGAAAGGCGGTCTGCTGCACCTGATTCTGCTGCTGGGACTGCGGAGTGTCACCCTTGTTGAACTGGGTTGTATCCGGGCTATCTTTTAGCCCGGTGCCGTTATGAACGGACTCGACCTTAGGGCCACCGCCTTGAGGCGCAGGTAGAGCTGGTGCGGCAGGCGCGGGAGCGCCGACGCCGGGGACGCCGCCGGATTCGGGCAGTGTTGGGTTGCCGTACGGCACCGCCCACTTGCCGACATCGGCCGCCAATGTCGCTATCTTCCCTGCACCCTCGGCATCGCGCGCCTGGGCCAGACCCGCGGCGCCGGCAACGATTGAAGCGATGTCCGCCTTGAGCTGAGCGTCGATCGCTGCAGCAGCACCCGGGACGGCCGCGGCCGCCTGCTTGGCCTTTTCGGCGGCCTCGCGTGCGGCTTTGATGTCCTCTTCGGCCTTATTGACGATTTCGACCAAATCGGCCTTCGTGGCATGGATCTCGCCCGAGGCCCACAACGCTCTCTTGGCGAGGTAACGGTAGCCCTCAATACGATTCTCCAGCGTCGTCTGACGACCGTCGACGAGTCTGCGGGCCGCATCGATAAAGGCGCCCTCCATCGGCGCGACGATGCTGCGGATGTCGTGCTGCGTATGGAGTTCAGGGAATAACTTGTTTGCCGCGCCCATGAAGCTCTCCGCATAAGCCGACCACGCGGAGGCCATCTGCAACGGCCAGGACGTCCCCAAGATCGCCTGCGAGTGCTCAGTAGTAGGTTTTGCGGGATCGCCAGCGCCAGAAGCCATTCCAGTCCTTTCGGCCTAAGGTGCCAAGCGATTGCACAGAGTGCCAACTTCCTTGGCGGCGGCGTCGGCGATGCCGAACGCGTTGCCATTGGCAGGCGAGCCGGTGGCGATAGCGGTTCCTAACGTCTGCAGTGCTTTGACTGCGGTGTTTGACGCTTCAAGCAGAACCGGCGTCGTGCCCGGCGCAATCTGTGAGCGCAAGGCATCGCTAGCCTGCTGGTAAAGGCTGCCAGACTTTTGCAAGGCGGCTGTCCAATCCGGATTGGACTGGATCGCGGGGTCGCCGATCTTGACGTCCTTCGGCAATACCGGCAGTGCATCGTGCGCCATGTTGGCGTAGTGGTCGGCGGAGTCCCAGCCTTGGTAGCAGGTCTGGTGGTCTGCTTGCGCGCTCGGCAGAGGCGCCGGGGACGCCGGCGCCGGCGGCTGAACGGTCTTCGTCACGGGCGCGTGCGTCGGCGCGGCGGCCGGCGTGGTGTCGCGGACCTGCATGGTGATCACCGCGGCGATGATCGCGGCCACAACCGCGCCCGCCGCTGCTGCGGCGGCGAGTGCGGGCCAGCTCCGCCGCGACCCGCCAGGAGGAGGAGGTGGCGGCGGCCCGGGCGGGGGCGGCCACTTCCCTGGATCCGGCGGCGGAGGCAGCGGCGGCGGGAAAGCGATGTCGACGGTGTGGTGCTGAGTCATCGTCCGCACACCCAATCGAGGGAGTCACGGCCGGCGGTGAACATGTCGACAACTTTTCCTGAGGTGGGGTCGAAGGTCTTGTAGGCCACCGCGAGGGTGCGTAGCGCGCTGACGGTGCTGTCAGCGAACCCAGCCAGCATTGGGCTGGTGCCGGGCGCGATCTGGCCTGCCAGGGTTTCGGCGGCCTGGCCGTAGAGCTGGCTGGCGCGGTCCACTGCTGCCTTCCAGGTGGGGTTGGCCTGTACGGCGGGGTCGGTGAACGGCATGTTCTGCGGGATGACGTTGAGGCCCGAGGCCGCGGTGGTGACCAGGTCGTCGGTGATCGCCCACGCTTGGCAGGTCTTCTTGTCGGCCTCAGCGGCCGGCAGTGGAGCGGTTGGTGCTGGGGGTGCGGCGGTCACGGTGACCGTCGGTGCCTGGGCTGGCGTGCTGTTATTGGCCACGCGGGGTGTGGCGGCGATGGTGACCAGTGTGGTGATGACTCCGGCGATGACTGCCCCGACGCCTGCGGCTGCCGCGATCGCCGGCCAGCGGCGCAGCCGCTGCAGCGGTGGGGGCGGCGGCCACGCGGGTTGGGCCGGTGGGGCGATCGACATGGTGAAAACTCCTGGTTAAGTAGCTTTTGGCAGGTTGGGTCCGCTGCCTGGTTTCATGACCGGCATCGGGAACTGGACCTGGTTGTAGTCCTGGGCGGCGTGCTGATCCTGTTGGGCCAGCACCGGTGGTGACTGGGTGAGTGCCGCTTGCTGCTTGGTGGCCCACAGCGAGTCTTGGGTGTCCACGTTCGTGCGTACAGCTTCGGTTTTCGCGATCACGCCAACCAATGCTGCGTCGAGTTTGGATGCGGCGGCAGGCGGTGGCGGGGCGAACGTCGGCGCGGCGCTACCGGTCAGCGTCTGCGTTGCTTTACCGCCCGCAGACGCCAACTCTTGGGTGTCGATCTGCAGCTTCGATTTGGTCCCCATGGGTGCATTGTCCCAGCATCTGCCGACAATGGAAACCGCTTTGAACGCTGACCTGCGCCTTGTCGAGGTCATGGCCACATCCCCAGTTCGGGGAGAAGTTTGTCGGCGGCGTCGATGATCTGTTCGGCGTCAGCGAGCGCATGGTCGGTGTCTGCGGCAGGAAGATCGAGATCGGTTGTGCTGCGTGGGTATTCGAGCTGGTTACGGATTCTGCGCATTCGGTTGAACGCCCGAAACGATGCGCCGAACTGTGCTTCGGCCGCATCGGCGACAGCGATGTGGCCCCCTGCAGTCGTCGGACGCAGGCCCTGCTGCACCAGGAGCGCGGTGAGCGCCTGGCGGGTAGCGTCGTAGGCCAGCTCAAAAGCCCCGATGTGATCTGCAGCGAGGGCGGCGCGTGCACCGGCCAACCGCTGTCGAGCCTGTTGAAGCAGGTAAGCGCCGTTGGCGGCGTCCCCGCTGACCCGCTCAAGGTGCCCGCGCTCAACCAGCGCAGAGATCTCCGCTCGGCCCGTCTTCCAACCGCTCATGCTGCGTCCTGTGTGGGAAAGACTTGGACATAGGGTCGCCGCTGAATCTCGGCAAGTAGAGCCCACTGGCTGGGGTCGGCCCATTGCGCCGGTGTGGCCTGCTCGGGATTGACCGGAATGCCGATGCGCTTCTGGGCGCGGTCGGCCCCATCAAACAGATCGGTACGCGTGGGTTGGCCGATGACGAGGACATCGATGTCATTGGCCGGCGGCCCGGGCTGCCCGGTGTAGCGCGCGGCCCAGGACCCGAAGATCAGGACTTGCTCCACAGCGGGGATGGCGCCGAATTCCTCGGCAATGACCGTGTGCGGACCGAAAGTCAGCAGCGCGAGCTGGGTCAGTGGCGTGTAGGCAGGATGACTGGTGTTGGCGCTGATCAGTCGGTTGCGGCCCTGGCGGCGATCGCGCAACACGTGGGCGGTGACGAGGCGTTCGACCTCTTGTTGGGCGGTTTGCTTCGAAACGCCAAGTGTGCGCGCGAGGTCGGTGACCGTGTACTCCCGGTCGGGATTGAGCAGCAGCTGCGCCAGGAGTTCGCCCTGGTGCTGGGACCGAAAGACCGGAAGCAACGCCGGCGCCGCAGTACGCATAAACCGATCATATGTCCGGATAAAACCGACAGTCAATATAATATGGACATATAGCCTAGGGAAAGACGACCTAAAGCCGTAGGCGTCTAGCCCTTCGAAGGGGCGCGTGGAGTGCGCGGTAAGTCTCTCTGCGTCTCGTTCAGTCTCGTTGATAGGTAGGCTGATCAACGTGCGTGTGATAGCTCTGAAATCCCTCCTCGAGGAACGCCACCTGCACGCCTATTCAGAGTTCGTCGCCGAATACAACCGGACCGCAAAGGAATTGGGCGTCTCACGCCAAGCAGCACCCCCCACGAAGGCGCAGTACTACCGCTGGCTCGGAGGCGAAATCCAGAATCTCCCACGCGGCTACCATTGCGCCGTGTTAGAGCGGATGTTCCCCGGCTGGTCCGCCAAAGAACTGTTTGGACACCCCGACACCCCGCACCGGGGCGATTTGCTGACCGGTGTCCGGCCCGGCATTGAACCGACCGACCTCGCCGGCCTATGGGTGACGAGCTACATGGTCGACGGGCTGCATCACGCCGATCTATCACAGGTCGACGTCACCAAAGGCGGCATAACAGCGACCAACTACCCACCGAGCCCACGACTCGAAGACCACGAACGCGGCTATGCCAACGACATCGAAGCCGAAGTCTTCGGCCGCCACATCATCGGAAAGTGGCGCAATGTCAACGACCGCTACTTCTATGGCTCCATCCATCTGGCCGTCTTGCCCGGCGAAACGTCAATGGACGGCTACTACACCGCAGTCCTAACCGACACCGAGGTCACTTCGGAGCGATGGCGATGGGCTCGAGTAGATCCTGGATCCCGCGCGGGCGTGGATCTAACGACCGTGAAGCTGGCAGAACCCAAAACGATCTTCCAAATCCTCAGCGACCGAACACGTTTCGACGGGCCAATCCCGCTCGCCCAGGTAACGGAGCACCCGTGAACGCACCCACACGCCACCAGCACGTGCGCCAACTCATCGACACCTATCTGCGCGCATGGACAACGCAAGACCCCGACCTGATCGTCACGATCTTCACGCCCGGGGCGACGTATCACGAACGCGTCCTCGACGAGCCGATGCGCACCACCGCCGAGATTCGACGGTACTGGGAAACCAAAGTTGCGCGCGAGCAGGCCAACATCGACGCGCGGCTCATCACCTTGTACGTCGACGGATCCACCGTCATCGCGGAATGGGAAGCCCGATTCGACGACCTCGTCAAAGGCCACCGCAAACTGATGCGAGAGGTGGCCATCCTCGAGCTCGACGGCGATCGGATCGCCAGCTTGCGCGAATACTGGGCGTCGAAACCGATAGACGCTTAGAGCGCCGCCTGCCCGTTCTCAGCCCGTTCCGCGGCAAGAAGGAGTTCGTTCCCGCGCTGCAGCAGGCCGTTCGCCGCCCGCATCAGCTCATCGAGCACCGCGCCGCGGTCGAGCTGGGCGAGCGCTTTGCGGATCAGGTTATCCCCAACCAGCACCAACTCGTCGGCGACAACTCGCGCCTCAGGCGGGGTGAGTTGCATGTCGAGCCCGATTCCGTTGTGCCGCACTGTATGTGCAGCGGGCTCCTCTGTCGAGCCGTCAGTGATCGCAAGCATGCGGCGGATATCGACACTTCGGAGTCGGTCCTGCAACTCGCGGTCGTCGAGGGCATCCAAGTCCGCGGCCGGGAGCTGGCGCGCTCGGACAATCAACGCGATCGCGGTATCCCGGTCCAGTGACATGGTGAGCATTCAGATCCCCTCCGATTCCATCCCCTAGGGCAGAGATATCCGCAGCCCTGCGCTGATCTCCCGCATTGTCGGTAGCGAAAGGCTGCCGAGCGATTCGATGAGTTCGTCGTGATAGAGCTGCACGATGTCGTCGACAAGCACAAAGCCGTCGAGCGGGTCAGCGTCGGTCAACGAGACAACGGTGGGTAGGCGGCGTTCACTCATGGTCGTCGTGGTGACCCGCGCCGCCAACACAGTGTCGAGGTTCCTGTTGCGAGAGTTGTTGCTCAGGACCACCCAGGATTCGGGTCCGTGTCCAAAATCGACGCGGTATACGTTGCTCCGCACCCCGCGATTCACCGCTCGGCCCTGCTCCTACGGACGTGCAGGTTGCGCGCAGTTCGCCGCTCAACGCTGGCGGGTTCACTGTTGAACTCGGCCGCCAGTTCGGCGTACCCGACGTCGAGCACGCGCTCCCCCACCGCTTCCGCGCCGGCGTGGAGCAACGCGCGAAGCGCGCCGGCTTCTGATTTGATGTCGCCTTCGCCATGAAGGCTGGCCAACTGGCGTAATGCTGGCGATGACCGCGACCTGGTGGCAGTTGATGGTGCCGTTTTGGAGGTTGATGAGTTCGACGACGGCGTTTCTGGCCACGATCTTTGCGACGTCGTCGAAGGCATCGAGCCGGCTGACGGCGTCCTGGCATGCTTCGCCGGCGCTGAGATAGTCGCCGGCCTTGAAAGGCACCGTGGGGGTGGGCATACCACGAACCTTACAGCGAACACGCTGTAAGGTCAATTGTGTTGTAAAGTCGTGCGTGTGATCGAGCTGCTGTCCCTGCGTGGCTTCGCCAACCGCCGCGGCCTCGCACACGGGACCGTGCGCCGCTACCACGTCGAAGGCCGACTCCCGCAGCCCGATGGAGAACTGACCGACGGCGCCGACATCCGCCACCCAGGCTGGCTCCCAGACACCGTCGACAACTGGCAGCGGCCAGGACAAGGCGCTCGCACCGACCTTCAGTCGGTCAAAGGTTGCGGCGACGCAGCCAACGCGCGCCGATGAAAATCACCACCGCGACCACCGTGAGGATGACGAGTCCTGGCGCTAGGCGGAAGAGAGCGCCGGCCGCGTCACTGCCAGTGCGCCAAGCGAATCCGTGTACCAGCGTGTTGAAAAATCCGTGACCGGTGTGGTGTGCGCTCGCGAGGTGAGTCATGTGTCTTCCGCCTTTCGTTGGTGGGACTGTAAGTCCGCGAAGCGACAGCAGCGGATATACCGGTGGCCCGGTCGGCTGGCGATCCCCGTGAGGCGGCAGATCAACGAGCAGCCCTCCCCCACCATTGAAGGGATCAGCACCTGCGCCGGCGACCTGCCCGAGAAGAAAGAGACGCATATCCTCGCCCCGGCCCAGCGGAAGCTATCGCAAGAGGCCCGCTGAAGGTACGAGCCAGATAGGTGGATTTGTTCCCTCAATCGTCACGTGATGCAGGCTGCATCACCTTGTCAGCGGTGGACCGCATAATCCAGGGATGCGGCAGGATGGGAACGCTGGGCGGCCGCGCAACGCGGTTGAGGCATATCTCGAACAGCTTCGGCAGGCTGAGCTGGTCGCCGAAGCAGAGGATGCGGCGCACGGGAAGCACTATTTGTCTGTTGCCACAGGAGATTTGGAGACCAGTGATGACGTGGCGCGGGTCGAGCAGCTCACCGCTACGGCCTGGGCCGGGCGTGAAGGCGCACACATGACCTCCTCTCGAGGAGGCAGTGACTACGTGACGCTGGTGATCGAGGGTCCGTCTGCCGCGCAGTTCGTCGACGAGCTGGCAGACCTGGCCGAAGAACTCGATCCGGGATTCTGGCGCATCTCCCGCTCGTCGAGCCAATTTTGATGTACGGCTCGGTTGCGCGGGCCAGACAAGGACCAAGGATGACCGCCACCCATCGCGCGTTGCCCAGGTTCGCCGCGGTCTCGACCATCATCGCGACCCTTTGTGCCACCGCGAGCTGCGATTCAACGCGTCACGCTCAGGGAAGTCCAACGCCGACGGCCCGCGCCTCCGGCTGGCCGACAACCCTGAACGACTTCACGGTGGTCTGGACCGCTGAACCCGGCATCGACGTCACGACCGGGCCCGTGGTAGCGGTACGCGCCTACGCCGAGTCCTACCTACTCGCCTCCATCACAGGAGACAATCGCTACCTGTATCCCGGCTTCCAGCAGTCCGTCGATCCCAACCAATCCATCGACCATCCCACCGGCACGCAATACCTCTGGCCGAAGCACTACGAACGCGAACACCCGTGGGTGGGCACTGACCAGGTGCACATCTCCTCTGTAACGACGTCCGGCCGCGACGTGACGGTGCTGGCTTGCGAATACACGTTTGGCACAGCTCAACTAGCCCGAGACGGGTACGAACCCAACATCGCTCTGCCGCCACCGCATTCAGGCATTACATCCATGCGGATCACCATGACGGCTCCCGCAAAGCCGGCACCCCAATTCCCCCAGCAGGGACCGGCTCGCGCACCGTCGGCCGACGTCTTCAACGGCTGGCGGATCACCAGCCATCAAGGCGGCTACTTCGCGCAGACCGGGATCGGCGACGAATGGCCAAATGTCATCGAAGACGAAAACACCTGTATCGCCAAGGCGCCTCAACACCCCGATCTCAAACGCGGCGGCCGATATCCTCGCGGCGACTTTCCTACCCAACCGGCATCTCCCGGATGGCCGGCCCCCAGCGCGGTATAGCCGATTGCTATACGCGCCTATACGTGGCTATAAATCGTGGGCCTCGCGAGCGTAAGGGTCGCTGACCAACCACCGCGTGATGGTGGGGTCACCACCATCCCAACGTCCGGCTTGTAGCAGCTTCGTTGCGCTTCAACGTGATTGAGGGCAGTTCGGTTTAGCGGGCGGGGAAAAGAGCCTCGGTCGTAGCCGGCGCTGGATCCGCTGTCAGCTAATCGCGGACATGGCCAGATTCCCCAGTTTCGATGAGAATGCTGCCCAAGGTTCACTGAGATCGGACAAGTATCGCACCGGCGTCTGAAGGTTATGGCGTCGATTTCACGCGTCCTCTGACCCTCTCCGCGTTTCGTCACGTGACGGGCTGTCGTTGTGCCCGTAACTGGTCAAGGGCGCTCTAGTCGACGGTCCCAGCAGGCACCACCCACTGGCAAGGTTGGCCAGTCACTGCCGAAATCAGGTCGAAGTCTGCGTCGTAGTGAAGAACAGTGAGTCCGTGTTCTTCTCCGGCGGCGGCGATGAGTAGGTCAGGAATCTTGCGGCCGCGCTGGCTTCGCTGAGCCAGGAGTCGCTGGACCTGAAGCGCGCGACGATGATGCGATTCGGTCGATTCCACAAGCTCGAATGCATCCAACGCCGCTATTAAGTCGTCCCACTCGGCTTCATTCCTCGCCGAATAGCCGACCTCGAGATCGGTGATACGGGCCCGCGCGAGTTCGCCCGAAGCCGCGAGCGGTTCCACCACCTCCCGGACGCTGGGCTGGCTGAGTCGCTTTATCACACTGGTGTCGATAAGAAACGTCAGCGCCATGCCTCGGCGCGATCTTCGGACGGCGCGGCGGCCAGTGCATCCAGAGCGGAGGCCACGTGTTCTGCGCGGTGCGACGTCGCGCGGCGCAGAGCCGCGTTCACCGTCTCTTTGATCGTGGTTGTTCCCAGTTCTGCGCGAGCCATCTCCAATGCCTGTTCGTCAATGTCGATCAGATGCTTGCCCACGTGCCTAGTATATACAGGGAGGCGCGCGATATATACCCGCGGTACGGCCCGGTCGCGAGTCACCAGAAGGCGGTTCGCCCCGGGTTCGATGAGAAAGCGTGAGGTCCCCCAACAGGGTCCGGGTTTGTCCCCGCCTGAGGCAACCGCGTCGTAGCTGCTTCAGCGGTCGCTCGGGATACGGATGTGGGCGGGGTCGGTGTTCCGTAATCCTTTGAAGCTGGCGTGGCGAAGCCAGCGGTGGGCCACATATTCGCGGTAAGCGACTTCGCAGACCAGTTCGGGTTCGACCCACGACACCCCGTGTGCCTCAACGGGATTGGCGGCGGGTGTGGCGGTGCGCGTGATGGGGTGGAGCATGGCATAGAGGTACCGGCGGGTGGTGTCGCTGAATCCGGTTCCGACTTGTCCGACGACGATCAGGTCGCCGTCGTCGTTGTGGCCGGCTAGCAGCAGTGAGCCGATACTGGTGCGTCCCCCGGGACCGGCGGCGTGGCAGTAGCCCACGATGATCAGTTCGCAAGTTGGGCGGACGAGGGACTTGATCCACTGGGTGGTGCGGCCGGGCCGGTAGGGCGCGTCAAGGCGCTTGGCGACGATTCCCTCCATCTGGTGGCGGGCCGCGACGTCGAGCATGTCTGCCGGGACCACCGCGGTCAGGGCACGCGGAATGGTCAGGGTGGGCGACTTGTCGACGACCATGAGTGCGTCGAGCAGTTCGCGGCGTTGGATATACGCCTGAGTGGTGAGGCTGCGGTTGTCGAGCGCTAGGAGGTCGAAAGCCAGCAGGCGGACGGGCACTTCGCGCAGCAGCTCGGGGTGTGGTCGACGTTGCTGTGGCCAGCGGCGCTGCAGGCGGGTGAACGATGGCCGGCCGGTGTGATCGACGGCGACGATCTCGCCGTCGAGAACCGCTTGGCGATCGCCGATGGCGGCGGCCACGCCGGCGAGTTCGGGGAAGGTCCGCGACACGTCTGCACCATGGCGGGTGAAGACCGTGACCGCGCCGTGCTGGACGTGGACGGTTGCTCTCTGGCCGTCAAACTTCCACTCGACGGCCCAGCCATCCGCGCGTCGTGGCGGGGTGCCGAGCGTCGCCAGCATCGGTGCCCATGCCGGATTTCGCACAGGCGTCTGGGTGGCCACCGGATCGACGGTACCCGCCCGCTCGGCGGTGGGATCTATCTGCGTGGTGATGGTCCGGTGATGCAGCCTGCATCACGGCTTAGTGGGCGTGGACGATATTCCGCGGCGCTTCGCCGGCGCGACGGATCTGCACGTCATACCTCACGTCGGGTGGGTGCCTTCGGTGCCGATGAATTGAATCTCGCTGATAGCTACGGTGGTCACCTCATCGGGAGTCCCCGACGCGGTTGGGCTTGGGGACGTTGCGGATTGAGGCGGATCAGAGGTTGCTTTGACGCGGATGAGTAGTTTGCTGACAGTGGCTGGTGGATTGAAGGTGATGAAGCGCCAATCCCTGGCCCCTGCGGTGTCGATGACGACGGGGTCGCGTTTGAGGTCCTTGGGGAACCACACCTCGAGTTGGGTGACAATGCGGTGCTTGGACCATTGGTCGGAGCCGTCGGGCGCGGTGGCGTCGAAGCCGCCGATGGCCCGGAGTTGGGTCAGGGTGACTTGGCGGCCGAAGTCGACTTGCAGGGTTTGTCCGTCCTGGTTCTTGACCCGGGTGCAGACCCATGCGGTGTTGAAGTCGCCGTCGAAGGCCCGGTTGGCGTCGGAGTAGTTGGCGTCGCGCGGGCACACGTCGCTGGCGGTGACCCCTTTGAGGATGGTGTCTTGCCGTAGCGGCGCCTGTGAGGGTGGTGGCGGTGCGGTCGCGGCCGGTGTGGTGATGTGGGGTTGCGGGTTGATGTCAGAGGTGAGGTAGTTGACGGCGGCCAGGGCCACCAGCAGGATCACCACGGCGGCCGCGGTGATGAATGCGGTGTGCATTCGGCGATCGGGCGGCACTCGCTTGTTGAACGCGCGGCCGCCGGCGCGGGCCGCGCGTCCGGACGCGCGTAGGGCGCGGGTGAGCAGGCCCGGCTTGTCCGGCGGTTGACTGTCGTTGGGGGTGTCGTCGTCGGGTGGTGGGGGTAGGCCGCGGCGGGCGGGCCGGGTGGTTGTGCGTGGGGCCAGCGAGGCCAAGATGAGGCGGCCGTTTTCCCAGCCGTGGTCGGTGTGGAGGACTTGGTCTGTGCTGCTCATGGGCTACAGGGTGTCGCTGTCGATGGTGTTGTAGATGGCGTCATGGGCGAGCTGCTGGCTGCTGCGCTCAGGTAGTGCCGGGCGGCTGTAGTCCGGGCGTAGCGTGACCGGCGGTGTCGCCATAGGCGGACCGCTGTAGTAGTGGTGATGGTGGTTGATCTGCGTCAGGTGGGGGCCGGGAGCGGCGGCCTTGGCGGGAGCGCGGCGGGGATGGCGCCGGCGGCGCACACGGCGGATCTGGCGGGCGGCCACGCGGGCGGCGGGCCAGGTGAACCAGAGCGCTCCGCACAGCAGAAGGCTGTAACCGAGCGCGGCGTCTTCGGGGGCGCCGAAGAAGTGGACGGCGGCGCCGGTGAGCAGCACCGCGGCGATCAGGGCGCGTATCACGGTGAACCTCCGGGCGAAGTTGTGGTGATGTGGTGGGCTGCGGCGTCGCGGGTCAGCTCGGGGTTGTAGGTGATCAAGGTGTGGAGTCGGGGGCCGGCGGACAGGGCGGCGGCGATGTGGAGCGCGTTGGTGGTGTGCCCCGGGGCGGGGGCGAGCTCGATCGCGACGTCGAGGAGCCGGTCGGTGACTGCGACGAGGTCCAGGCCGGCCAGGACGTGGTGGGCGTGCTCGGCGGCGTCGGGGTGAAGAGTGGCCACGGTGCGCATGACGTCGGCGCGGCTGAGGGCGCACGTGAACCAGGTGGTGTCGGTGCGCGAGCGCAGGTAGTCGGCGAGGGCCGGGGACTCAGGCGTCGTGGTGATGAGTTTCATGATGGCGGTGGGATCCAGGTAGATCACGGCGGCGGGGACTGGGGGCTGTAGCGGCGGTGCGGGTGGTCAAGGATCTGGGCCGGGGTGAGGCGGGCGGGCGTGACTTCCTTGCTGGCGATCAGGGCCGACCAGGCGTCGTTGGTAGCGGGAATCAATTGCGCGACCGGGTGCCCGTGGTGGGTGATCTCGATGGTGTGGCCGTCGGCCACCGCGCGCAGAAGCACACTCGCATTCTGGCGCAATTCACGGACACCAACCCGTTTCATGTAGCACATCGTAACTCAGCGTGCTACATGAGGTACACAATCTGGACCGTTGTTTCAAGTTGCCTCCCTTGGCTGCCCACACCTCGAACGATTCTCCGACGGCTAGGTGCCCAACTCGCCTCAAAGTGCCTGGTCTCCGACCAACGATTCGTACGCCTTGGGTGGCTGCTGAGTAGCCTTGACAAAGATCAGGCGCGGCCAGTCGCGTGCGGCCTGCGGCGGAGGAGACGACGACGAGGATCTCTCTCGACGACTTCGTCAACACCCTCGACCCGGCCCGCGCGACTGTTGAGATGTTCAGCCCGTCCCTGCACCTAGAAACCATCGACGCCGTCTACGACTCCGGAACGGTGCTGTGGCGCGCCGACATCACGATGACCCACGTCGACTCCCACGTGGGGGACCCGGACGTGGTCGTCGGCCAGAGCTACTTTGTCATGGCCCGCACCGGCGTCGAAGGTCTCGCCCAGGAGTTGCTCGGCCGCGAGGAGTTCCACCACCTACGCACCGACCGGTTCGCCCCACTGTTCGACGACCACTGCATCGGACCCGAGCTGGCACAACAGTTCTCCGACTGTGTCGAGGTCGTCATGATCGCGCTGTGGATCGTCGTGGACCCCGCGCTGCAGGGCCACCGCCTTGGCGCGTGGTCCCTATGCTGCCAATGCATCGAAACGTTGACGTCCTCCTCTGGCTGAAGCCAGGGGATTCCAACCTTCCCCTACAACCTATGCGGCAGGAGAGTCGTGTTGAGGTTCACGGTTCATAGACCGGCTAGCGCCGAGGTCTCCCCGTGCTGTCACCGCCCGTCCGGCGGCGATATTGCGTGCAGCGTTTACGTCGGCGTTGCACGGACCTGTGGTGCAGGACTCGCAGTCGAATACCGCTTGGCTCTTGCGGTTTCCGGCAGCGACGTGCCCGCACGCCGAGCAACGTTGCGACGTGAATGCGGCCGGGATCTGCTCGACCCGACCGTAAGCTTTGTGCTGCAGCCGCGCGGCGAGCAAACCCCAACCGCTGCGGCTGATTCGGCGCGCGCGGCAGTCAGCTGGGCGCACTGCTCGTGATAGCCCGGCGCGCGACGGCCCGGTCGCCAAAACTGCTGCTGCTCGACCGCCAAATTCCACACATACCGGGCGTGCCGGCAATGCTCAGCCAACCCCACCACCTGACCAGCAGCGGGAAGCAACCGATAACGCGACACCCCCGCAACCTAACCCCCACCACCGACACCAGAGTGAAAGGAGAAGCGGCGTTTCCTCCCGCGGCTAAAGCTACGGGTCTCCACGCCGCGACAAACCGATGATCCCCACGTCCAACGGGTTGATCCTGATGCATCCGCATTGGGATTCCGAGGCTGATCCGGCACCGTCCGTCGAGCAGTTGGAGACGGTCGAACGCCTGAACAAGTACTGGATGACCGCGGGTATGGTGCCGCTTACGGCGGGCCCGCAGTTCCTCGGCCAGCACGCCAACCGTCACGCGCTGAAATTCGCGCTGCACGCCTATCGGCAGCGCTTCTTCGACGACGACTACCTGATCGAGGTGCCGCTGGACCCGCTTCGGCAGCGGATCCGCGACGGCGACGACTTCCTCTGACGGAAACTAGTCGATGCCAACCGTTAGTCGAACGAGCGAGACGCGGCGGCGGACGGCAGCAGGGTGAAGCACGGGTCGGCGTACTCAGCCTGACGCATGAGAACCGACTCGGATCGGAGAAACGGTGAACCACAACGCGAAACTGCGGTGGCCGATTGTGGCCATCGTCTTGGCGCTTTTAGGTCTATGGATCACATGGGATCACCCGCATCTCATCGATAAGGTGACGGGCGTTACCGTCCTCAGCCTCGGTGCAGCGGGAACGGTTTGGGGACTCGTCGAGAAATGGCCGCTTTGACGTCCCTCTGGAGGGCAGGGACAGGTGGGGCTCCCCTGGCTCCGACCAGAGGAGGACGTCAACGTGCCCACGACTATGCCCCGGCGGCGGCGAGTTTGTTCGTTGCACTTGAGGCCCAACGTCCCGTTTGGTGAGGTCGAATCGTTGTCCCTGCGGCGACGTTATCCGCGGTCACCACCACGACGCGGAGACGACAACCCAACTGCCGCATCTGCCACACCCACGGACTGTGTTCTGCCACTCCCTGGCCCCGGGGGCTCACGCAGTGACCCGTGCGGAAGGGTCCGGTCGCGCGGTACCGGCGCGGGCGGCTCGGCACGCCGTGGCGCACGTTGGCGCGGGCTGGCGCGCATCCGGTGATCGAGGGTGTTTGAGGGCGGTGAAGCGTCGGGATGAACCGCGGTCTGCCGGTGCTTGCGGGGCTGTGGCCGGCGGCTTGGTGCCGGGGTCGGTCGGGGCGCCTGCAGAGCCTTGGCGGAAGGTCTGGGCGCGGGCTCGGAGGGCGGGTTGAGTGACCAATGACGGGGACTGTGCGACCCGTGATTGGTGCGTGGTGGCGCGCTGTGGAGCGGCATCCCAGCACCGGCCGGGGCAGGGCGTTTTGGTGGCGGTGGGGCTGCTGGTTGATCGCGAGCGGCGGGGCCCGCCGGTAGGCGTTTGGAGGTGGGTTGGCGCGGCCTGGAGCGGTCGGTCGGTTACCGGCGGTCGCGTGCTCGGTCGGTGTCGAGTGCGGCGCGTAGCGCGGCAATGTCGGGGTGGCGAACGTAGACATCCCAGTTCTTGTCTAGGTCGCTGAGGTCGTGGCCGGCGGCCAGGTCGAGGCCGAGCTCGGTGAGGCGCGCGGCGAGCTGGCTGGGTTCGCGGCACAGCGTATAGACGGGCCAGTGTTCGGTCTTGCTCGCGGCGACGGCGCTGGTGGCGCCGGGGGTTTCCGACCAGCCGGTGAGGGTGATTGCGCCGGTCGGTTCGCGCAGCAGCCAAAGCCCGTAATCCATGTGGGTGGTCTCCTGGTAGACGGTCATTTACGAGCTCTGGGCGGGGGTGTCTGGGGTCATGGGTGTCCGGGGTGCCTTTCAGACGATTCTGTTGAGTTGGTTGACGAAATAGCGTTGGACGAGCTGGGTGCCGGTGTGGCCGGCGGGGTCGAGGCGGGCGGTGTCGTAGTCGTTGTGGTAGTCGCCCTTGATGAATTCGGCGAAGTGTTTGAGTGCGGTGGCGACGGTGGCGGCGCTGAACTGGGCGAAGGTGGGGCCGAAGATGCCGGTGGCCTGGGTTCCGATGCCGCCGGTGGCCACGCTGATGGCGTTGATGACTGCGGTGACCAGATCGCCGAGGCCGGGGCCTGGGTGGGCGAGGCCGGCCCCGACAGGGCCGAAGGCGCTGACGTTGATGGCGTTGGTCTGCTCCTGCATTTTCGACAGCGCGTTGGCGACGTTGGCGGCTTTGGTTGCGATGGCCGTGATGAGCACGGGCAGTGCGGTCCACGCGCGTGCCTGGATGAGGTTGATGATTTGGCCGGCGGCGTTGAACAGCTCGGATGCGGTGGCCGCGACCTGTGGTCCGGCGAGCCAGAACAGCTGTTGGGCCAGTGCGACGCCGAAAGCGACGCCGCGGTGGACGAGGTCGGGGATGAGGTTGGGGTCTTTGACGAGCTGCAGGATTTGGTTGACGGCGGCGGTGGCGGGGGCGATGAGGCCGGCCATGAACATGGTGGCGAGCTTTTGGGCGGAGCCGGCTGGATCCGAGGCGTCGAGGTGAGATCCGAGGTGGCCGATGAAGCGCATGACGAGGTCGGCTTGGGGCAGGTTGCAGAAGTAGTCCAGCGGTGCGCAGATCGACAGGATGCCGTTGCGTTGAGTGAGCGCGCCGAAGCCGCCGGCGCGTACGCCGGCGAAGCCGACGCCGGGCTGGTTGAGCCCGATGGTGGGCTGGCCTACCGGGGACTGTGAGGGGTCGGCGACGAGGGCGACGCCGAGGAGCCGGTTGGCGGGGATGGCGCCTCTGTTGTGGCCGATTGCGGCTGCGATGTCGCCGGCGGCGTCGGCGCCTTGGCTGTAGCCGGTCAGCAGGAAGTTGGTATGTGGGCAGCGGTAGGCGACCGTTCTCATGTGGGCGTCGGCGCTGTCGATGCCGGCTTGTTTGGAGGCCAGGTAGCCGCCGCCGTCGGTGCCGCCGAAGATGGTTGCCGGGTAGGGCGTGTAGAAGGTGTCGACGGTGAGGTGAACGATCCGTTTGATCGGTTCGAGGATGTTGCCGAGGATGCCGACGGGTTTGGTGGGGTCGGCCTGCGGGGTGGTTTGCGTGGTGCCCGGGATCGCGATCGCTTCGATGGCTGGGCAGGTGGCCGGTGCGGCATGGGCAGGCGCAGCGGTGGACAGCAGCAGGGTGGCGGTGAGGGGTAGCGACACCGCCAGTGGAGTGCAGCGGTGGCGGATGGTCATGCTGCTGCTGCCGCGCTCTCGAAGTGGCTGCTGATTTTGCGGATGGCGCGTTGGGCGCGGCGTTCGATGGCGCCGACGTTGGCGCCGAGGCTGCGTGCTGCGCTTCTGGGGCTGTAGATGTCGGTGTTGAGGTAGAGCGCTTTGAGGGTCTCGTATTCCAGGGCGGTGATGATGCGGTGGTCGCGGGCCTGGGAGAGCAGGTGCGCGGTGTGGTCTTCGTCGGTGCCGGTGTCGCTGCGGTCGAGGATCGCGGAGTGGGGGTCGACGCGCACCGCCGCGGTGGGGGTGCCGGCGCGTGGCCGGGCGGCCATGACTTTGCGCAGGGTGGCGTTGTAGAGGTAGCGCGACGTCAAGATCTGTGGTTCTGCGGCGGTGCGGATGAGGGTGAAAAAGATGGTCAGGGTGTCGTTGTCGCGGGCGTCGCGGTCGGTGGACAGGTAGCCGTCGGGGTCGGCGAGTTCGGCGATGCGGCGCAGGGCGTGGCGCATCAGGACGGCTGCCATGAGCAGGGCGTGGCGGTCGCCGTTGCGGGCGTAGCGCGCGAGGGTGGGCAGCACGGTTGATGCGGTGGGCAGGTGCGCGCAGATGGCGTTGGGGGTGTGCGGGGCGCGCGGGTGCAGGGATTGGATGAGGGTTACTGCGGGCGTGAGGTCGCCGCGGCGGGGCTGGGTGAGCAGGCGGTGGGCCTGGTCGGCGAGTTGGTCCCAGATGGTCATTGGATTCCTTGGCGTCGCGGGGAGGTGACGCGCTTATGGAATCCGGGGACGTTGTTGCGGGGGTTTGCGAAGCGGTGTTTAGAGCGGTTGACAACCCGTCCTCATGGAGGTGACGTGCGTCACATCCTGGAGTGGTGACCTTGGGTTATGTGGTTGTCAGCTTGGTTGACGGGAAATGGGTGGGCGCCGCTGTCGGAGGTTGCTGAGCGCGGCGTACCCGGAGGCCGGCGCATCGGTTCGCGGGGCGGCACCTGGGCATAGCGATGCGTGGGGGCCTTCGGCCGGGGTGCGGCGGGGATTCGTCCGGGCTGTCGTCACCGCATATGCGGTGATGCGCTTGGCGCATACGTTGACGAGCTAATGCAGGAGGGGGAGGCGCTCGTCCGTGGCTTCCGCCTCGCGGCTACAGCCGAGCCGAGCGTAATCCCCCTGTCAAGCATCGAGCGAACATCGCGATGTCATACGCGCGTATGCGTTACCAATTCGTTATGTATGCGGTTGTCGCCAAATCGGTGTTTTGGCCCGCATTAGAGGGCGTCCGAGCATCTACCCCTCTTGGAGGCCTTACCGATGGCGCAGCCGATTCGCCGCACCCACGCTGCGGTCCGCTCCTACTGCGACCAGCTGCGCGAGCTCATGGACCAGCTGCGGTCCGACCCCCTCAACGAGGCCAAGTCCGTGGCCCTGGTCGCGCACATCATCAACAACCGCAGCACGGCCCTGCAGCTGCTTGACGTGCTGGAAACCCAGGCGGTGGGGTCCGTATGTTGACGCGCTCCATCGCCGGTGCGCTGGACTCGCTCTTTCTGCGCGTCAGTGGCGGGGACACCATCCGCGCCGATGAGCTTCGCGCCCGAGCGAGCGCGTCGTTTCTGGCGTTCATCATGATCAGTTACATCCCGCTTCTAGCCGGGGTTGTGCTGCTCGTCATGAATCGGCCGCATGCAACCGATACAGCGGCCGAACAAGACCAATTCACGGCGGTGAAGTCCTACGCAACCCGCTACGTGGATGCCTATCTGAAAGACCCGTCGAACACGGCGGCGATCAAGCAGTTCTACGACGGCGATATCCCCCCGTCTGCGCTGCCGGCCGGCGGGCGGGCGCTGCGCGCCGCGTCATGTCTTCCGGGTGTTTTCAACGACGGTTTTCAGACCTATTCGGTCGTCGTTGACGCCGAGATCCCGAAGGCCGCCAACGCCGCGTCCATGGTGCCGGTCAAGCTCCAAGTCGATATCTCAGCAGACACCCACAACTTGTACCGCGCGTTCACGCTTCCGCACGCACGACCGGATCGCCAACCGGGGCTGCCGGTGCAGCTGGCCACACAAACATTGGTCTCCGAAGACCGGCCGGTGTACAAGACCGTCGCCGGGTTCCTCGCCGCGATGCTCACCGGGCAGGGAGACCTGACGCCCTACATCTCTGCGGCGGCCAAAATCACGGCCGAACAACCACCGCGCTTCACCACGATGGCCATCGAGCGCGTGCAAACCAATTCCGAGGCTGCCACCGCCCAGGACGTTCCTCCCGCAGCCGACGGCATTGAGGTCACGGTGCGGGCCGTGATGCAAACCGCCAGCGGCGTGCTGATGCCGATGGATTTCCCCCTCGTGATGTCGGTGGCAGCAGGCCACTGGCAAGTCGACCGGATCAACGATGCGCCCAGCATCATCCCGCCCAACCAAGCAGGGCCGTCTGGACCGTCATTGACCCCAACGACCACCGCCACAACGTCCACCAAATCACCGCGCGGCTACGCCACCAACAGCCCCGAAGGGAGCTAACAAATGATCACCACCGTCGCCTCGTTCATCGCGGACGGATCCGCCTCAGCAGCAGCCACCCATGTCCGAACCGTGGCAGCCCCGATTTGGGATATCGGCGCCAACATCAAAAACCAGGGCATCAGCTTCGCGGTGTTCTTGGCGATGGGCGGCACGGCGGTCTTGGCGGTGTTCGAATACTTCGTCGTCAAGAACAAGACCGCCGCGCTGAAAACCGTCGCTGTCGGTGTCATTCTCATCGGCATTATCGGGGCACTGCCCTCGCTGGGTGTGGTGTCCAAAGACACCGTCCACAGCCTGACCAACAGCGGAACCCGCTGAGCCGGGACAGCGCCGATGTTTGTCGCCAAGTGGTACACCCGAGCCTCGCGGGTCCGCATCGTCATCGCCAAGTTCGACGGGCGATGGAAGCTCCCCGGCGGACCCTTCCCGATCCCCGAGCTGATCGCGCTCGTCGGTGGGTTGTTGATCACCCTGTTCGCGCTGCCCCGGTTCGGCGATCCCTTACTGACCGGCGCGGTGGGAGTGAGCGTCACAGTCGCCGCGGTCGGGGTGATGCGGCGCATGCCGTACTCCCCCGTCAAAT
Source organism: Mycobacterium sp. NGS27 (assembly GCF_059813005.1). Taxonomy (NCBI): domain Bacteria; kingdom Bacillati; phylum Actinomycetota; class Actinomycetes; order Mycobacteriales; family Mycobacteriaceae; genus Mycobacterium; species Mycobacterium sp. NGS27. Next base: position 135,074 of record NZ_JCALDT010000008.1, on the reverse strand, counting down.
TCAGCACTCGGCTGCACCGAATCTTCCTCCTCTACACCAGTCCCCGAAGCAGCAGCGTCAACGAACAGCGCCGCGTCGAGGCCGTGTCGACGGTGCGGCCAACCATCACCATTCTCGACGCAATCGACGCGGCGCCGGTATCGCACCGCGCCGAATCGCGCCCACATGCGCCGACCGCAACAGTCACTGATTCCGGGTGGGACGACCTGTTCGACCGGCCGCACAGCACTGCAGCAGAACTGTTCACCTGATCACCGCCTCAAACACCCTCGAAGAAGGACGCTCTGATGGCTCACCAGCTCGACCAGAACCTGCAACCCACGATGTCGGTGATGGGCAACCTGCGCCGCATGCGCGATGGCGCAATCTGGGCCGACTACCGGCTCACCGGACTGGCGTATGGATACACCAGCGACGAACGCAAATACGACACCTTGATCCACCACAAAAACCTGATCCGAGCGCTGCCGAACAACGCGGTCATCGCAGGCGTCATCGCGGCGATGAATCCGGACGAAATCCTTGCGCGCGCGATCGCCGGAACAGACCTCAGCGCCCGTCCGATGTGGCGCGAGGAATGCGAGGGCAAGCACGAGTACTTTTCGTCCACGGTGCACGCCGCCGAGCGGATTTTCGTGCTGTCATTTCCGGTCACCGACGCCGACGTCGTATCCGATCTCACCGGCTGGGGCGGCGTGGCGCGCCGCTCGGCGGAGCGTGACCGCGTCGAGATGGCAAGGGCGGCAGCGCTAGCGGCCGCGATCGTCGCGCGTCTTCCGTCGGTGTTTGCGTTCGAGCCATTGACGGCAGCGCAGATGGTGTGGCTGTGGAACCATGCGTTGTCACGCGGGACGCGCCGCGAGGTGTTTCCGCCCTCGATTTCGTCGAACGTGTCCTCCCCCGCCGGAGCGTTCGCCGCAGCGGAATTCGACGAAGGTGAACGGCGTGGCGACCGCAAGCGGTGGCGGCCGGACAGCTTTGCGCCGCTGGTGAAGATCAGCCAGCCCGGCCGGATCGGCGCGGCCACCTCATGGCAGACGCTGCTGGCGATCGAATCGCTTCCCCTCGAGGGGTTGCAGTTTCCGGGGTCGGAGTTTTTCACCATCGCCGACCGCGTCGATGGATTCGACGTCGACTGGGCAGCGCGGATCAGCAAGACCAGCCGCGAGCAGGCGATCGCGCGCAACACCAAGAACCTGCGGCGGCTCAATGAGCAAGTCGGTGAGCGCGACTCCGAGGTGTCCTTCGCCCAAGACATGCTGTCGCAGCAGGCGCTCGATCTCGGCGAATACAACGCGCTGTTGGAAACCAACGACGACGAGATCGAGGTGTCGATGTGCCCGATCTTCGCCATCGCCGGCGCCTCGCGGGCCCAGTGTGAGGACGGGGCGCTCAAACTGGTGCAGGCCTTCGAACGTAACCGCATCAAAGTGGTCGCCCCGCTGGGCGGGCAACGCGAGCTGTGGTCGGCGATGAATCCCGGCGGTGCCGGCCTGCGTGTGGTTGCCGACTTCTCCCACGTCACCATCAGTGAGTACCAGGCCGCCAGCGTGCCGTTCGCGACCAATGCCGTCGGTGATGCGCAGGGGCCGATCATCGCGCTGAATTTGTCGGGTCGGCGCAATCAGCCGGTGCACCTGGAGTGGTGGCGTGAGCCGCTCAAAGACGCGTCCTCGGCGATCGCGATCGCCGGTGAATTGGGTGCGGGCAAGACCTGGCTGATCATGTACATGCTGTTCCATTTGGTCGACATCGGCGGTCAGTTCTTGGCGATCGACCGCACCGATTCCGGGGAGTACGCGCGCCCGGCGGCCACCCTGGGTAGTCACGCGATCATCGACCTGATGCGGCCGCAGTGGTCGATGGATCCGCTGCGCACCTTCCAGGCCGATATTGGGGTCGACTCCGCCGTCGAACTGCTCACGCCGCTGTTCGAGTGCGAAGCGAACTCCCCGATGGGAATGACACTGGGTGAGGTGCTGCGCCCGGAATGGGGGGTGCGCTCGATCCCGGACCTGCTTGCCGTGCTGCAGCGCGGGGCTGACATGGGCAAGTTGGCCGACGGCAAGCCGCTGCCTTCGGGATGGGATGAGCTGCACCGCCACCTGGCCTACTGGTCAGGCCGCCGCTATGCCGCGGCGCTGTTCGACCCGAATCTGCCGTCGCTGGATCTCAACACCGAAGGCATCGTGATCCGCACCAACAGGGTCGAGGTGCCCACCGGTGAGGAAGTGGCGGGCCGCGAGGCGCTGAGTCCGAGCAAGGTGTTCGGTCGGGCGATCTATGGGCTGTCGATGGAGTTGGGTCGCCAAGCATTCCAGCTCAACAAAGCGCGACCGGCCGCGGTGGCCCTCGATGAGGCCTACCACGTGACCTCCACCTCCACCGGTTTGGCCCGTACGGCGCGGCTGGCGCGCGACGGCCGTAAAGACAACATTTCGTTGATCCTGGGAAGCCACGACCCGGTCAACGACTATCCCGCGGGCACCGCATTGGACCTGATACCGATGCGGATCGTCATGCGCCACCGTGACGAGACGCTGGCCAGGCGGTCACTGAAATGGCTGGGGATCGACCCCGACAAGAACCCGCACATCGTGCGTGACTTGACGACCAACACCTCACCCAAAGGCGCCGACGGCAAGGTGGTGCGCGGCCGCGAGGGCGAGGGCTACATGCGCGACGCCCGCGGCGCGATCGGCCGCATCAAGGTGCTCGGCCCCTCCTCGCCGCTGCGGCGCGAAGCGATGAGCACCACTCCCCCCGACCACAGCCAAGTCGCCTAGCCCACGGAGGTTCATGTGAGGGACCATCGGCCCAACAGCGGCGGCCGGGTGCTCGTCGACGCCGATCGGCTGGCGCGTTGGGATCAAGGGATTCGGGCCTGGACTCCCGCGGCCGTGCTGCGGTGGTGTGCACGTCACCGTGCGGTGACCACGGCGGTGCTGATTGGATTTCTGCTGCTCGTGGTCGGCGCGGCCCAGGCGAGCGCGGATCCAGGTACCGGCGCCGACACCGGGGCCGGGGACGTGCTGATTTCCTGGATGGGAATCAAAGACTCCGACAATGTGCCGGTCGCCAAATACACCTTGACCCTCAATCAGGGCGGCTGGGACGATCCCACGGCGAAGATCTTTTCCTACGTCGATTCTGTCGTCTACGAGGTGTATCTGTGCGTCACGACGACCGCGCTGTGGCTGATCAAATTCGTGCTCGACTTTTCGTGGTTGAAATTATTCACCGGCCCGTTTCAGACCATCGGTCACGGCGTGGATACCGCGATGGACCGGTTCGGGTTGGCCGCGACCGCCCTGGCGGTCTTGGCGATCATCGCGGTCTGCACGGTGCTGGCCGGCCGCACCGCCAAAGCGGTGTCCAACATCGCCATGGCGATGGTGATGATCGGTATTGCCGCAACGATTTTCGCTAACCCGCTGGCCGAACTCGTCGGCCCCGATGGGCTGCTGGCCAAAGGGCGTGACACCGGTCTGCAGATCGCGTCGTCGGTGTCGGACGGACACATGAGCGACAACGGCGGCAAGGCCAACATCGACGACATGGTGTCACGTCTGGCCGATAGGTTTTTGCGTTCGCCCACCCAGATGATCAATTTCGGGCAAGTCAGCGACTCGATTTCGCGTAAATGCAAAGAAGCATGGTCGAAAGGAATCAAAGACCAGCACGGCGACAAACTCAAAGACGACATTCAGGGGTGCGACTCCAAAAAGGGCGACCAAATGCACGACAAGTCTATGGGTAACCCCGCCGCCTTCCTGGTGCCGCTGTCCATCTGCGGTTTCCTGGCCAGCATCCTTGTCGCCTTCGCCTGCTACTTCGTGTGGCATGTGGTGCGCGCGGCGGTACAAGCCATGCTGTATGCCGCGCTGGCCCCGCCGGCGTTCGCCATCGGCGTGATACCGGGCGGGCCGCAGATGTTCGCGTGGAAAACCCTGCTGGACTGCGCGATGGCGTTCGCGGCGATGGTCATCTACACCGCGGCGTTCGGCGGTTACAACGTGATCCTCGACCAAGTCTTCAAGGAGTCGACCAACGCCATCCAGTCGATCTTTCTGACCACGCTGGTCCTGGCGTTCGGGTTCGCGTTCTTCGGGCCGCTGCGCCGCATGTTCGACCGCAGCCGCGACACCATGGCCGCCAAACTCGGCGGCGGAAACAGCGGCGGGTCCGGCCGAGGCTGGCTTTCCAAGTCCGCTGACCTGGCTGCACTGAAGGGCAACCTGGCGCCCGGCGGGCGCGGCGCCTCGAGCAACAAACGCGAGCCGGGCCGCATCCAACCAGAATCGGACTCCTCCAGCAGCGCCGGCGGGGGCGGTGGCGGCGCCGGTCCAGACGGCGGCGACGGACCTGGATCCGGGCCGGCATCCATCAGCGACCCCGCAGCAGGTGGCGCAGGCGCATCGGGGGCAGGCCGCGCCGGCGGCGACGCCGACACCTCCTCGGATGCCGGCGGCCACCAGCGTGCGCCGCAGCCAGCCGAACCGGCGGTCGTGGTCAGCGATGCCAGCCGAGTTCACGACCGGCTGGCCGAAGCGGTCCGGATCTACCGCGCCAGCCGCGGCGGGGGCGGGGGCGGCCGCGAGGGCCGCCACGCGTTGTCTGAGGCTGCCTGACTAGGGCCGGGCACTGATGGAACCGATGGAATGGGTGGCGATCGCCCGCACGGTATGGGCGCATCGCCGCAAGCTCTACGCCGCGCTGGCGTTGCTGGCGCCGTTCGCGTTGACCGCGCTGCTGGTGATCTTCGTGGTGTTCCTCGGTGGCGGGGCGCCGCCGGCCACGGCGGGGCTGACCCCGCAGTGCCAGCACCAGCTGCAGTCCCAGGGAATCAGCCCCGACACCGGGGTGTCGTTTGGGCCGGGCCCGATCAACAACGGCAAAGCTGTCATCGCCGCCGGCCTGCAGATGAAGGTGCCCGAGAAGGGCATCATCATCGGCTTGGCGGTGGGCATGGAGGAATCCGGGCTGCGGAACCTGGCCAACTCCAATGTGCCCGAATCGATGGGCATTCCCCATGAGGGCGTGGGACACGACCACAAGTCGGTCGGAATCATGCAGCAACAACCATGGTGGGGCAGCCTGCGTGACCTGATGACCCCCGGCGTTGCGGCTCAAAAGTTCTTCGCCAAGCTGCTCAAAGTCGGCGGCTGGCAGAACATGGCCCCCACGGTGGCCGCCCAAGCAGTCCAAGGATCGGCCTTTCCCGACGCCTACGCCGCATTCGTGACACAGGCAACCGCGTTCTACCGCCAGCACTTACACGAAGTGATGGCCAGCTCTGGTCATCCCACCCCGCCGGAGTCCACCAAAGACGACAGCGGCCGCGACATCTGCGGTGTGGTACGCGATCCGCACGCCGGCGCGCCGAGCAACCTGGGGCCCGGCACCGCGGCCGGGGTGGCCGCCGCGCGAGCCGCAGAAGCCCAGATCGGGCTGCCCTATGTGTGGGGCGGCGGAAACACCAACGGCCCCACCGGGGGCGGATTCGACTGCTCAGGTCTGGTGCTCTACGCCATCTACCAAGCCTCAGGACACCGAATTGTGTTGCCCCACTTGACCTACGACATGGTCCACTACGGCAGCATCGTCCCACGTACCGCCGTGCAGCCAGGCGATCTGGTGTTTTTGAACCCCGACTCCCGCGGGCCCGGACACGTGGCCATGGTGGTCAACCCCACCACGATCGTGGAAGCCCAAGACTTCGGGATCCCGGTGAAGCTCTCACCGTTTCCCTCCCGCTTCGTCGTCATCAAACGCGTCCTATGACCGAGAAAAGAGGCAGGCTGACATGAACATGAGCACACAGCAGCGATCACTGCGAGCCCGATGGTGGCGCCTGCGGTGGTGGATGCGGCGGGTCCCGCTGCGTCTGCGCCTGGGAGTGATCGCCGGCATCGTCGCCGTGGCGGGATTGTGCTGGCAGTACAGCACCCACCACGGTGAGACCGCCGCCAGCGAGCGCCACCAGCAGCGGCCAGCCGCCAGCGCCACCCCCGCGCCGGCGCCGGCGGCCCCGCCTGCTGACTACGGCGACAACCCTGCGGTGGACCAGCTGCCGGCACCCACCGTGGCGCCGCAGCTGGCCTCGATCGACGCCGCTCGGGCCCTCGCCGCGCGGTTCGCCACCAATTTCGCCTCCCCGAACGACAATCACGACGACTGGTTGGCCCGCATCAGCCCCGATGTGTCGCAGCAGCTGATCGAGCAATACCGGCTCACCGATATCCGCAACGTCCCCCAGGCCGCGGTGAGCTCGCTGGACGGGCCGCTCGACGAGCTGCCCGGCGCCGTGGCGTTTCGCGCCACCTACAACGACGGGTCCCAGATCGAAATCCGTCTGGCGCTGGCAGCAGACGGCTGGAAGGTCGCCAACGTGGTGCCGGTCAACTCCGACACCACGCCGGCGCCGGCCTCCTCCTCCCCGGGCCCGGGGGTGCGGTGATGGCAGCGAACAAGACAGCTCCCGGCGCCAAGGCTGACACCAGGACGGCGCCGCCGCCGCGGCCCTACGCGATCAACAACGCCGAGCTCAAACGCCCCCACATCGCCGGCGAATCCGCGGCCGAGCAGAAGCAGGCCGCCCAAGGGTGGCGGTGGATCATCCTGTCCGCGCTGGCTGTGGTCGCGCTACTGACCTACACCAAGATCTGGCCAGCGGCCCAGCACCTGCTCTATTCGCCCTCACCGGTGCGCGACTACCTGCTGCCCCCCTCAGCCAACCCGATCTACGTCGTCGCCGGCGTGGGCGTGGGCTGGTTTTGGATCTTGTTCATCGCCGCCCCGGCGATCGCCGCGGCGGCGGCCGCACTGTGGTGGGCCATGCTGGCGTGGTCCAACCACCGCGCCCGCACCGGCCATCTGGGCCAGCTGCGTGCCGGACAGGCCTGGACCGGTGAGCAGTACCCCACGGTGCCGCTGATTGTGGGAGGCGCTGGTGTGACCCTGGCCCTGGCCGGGGCCCTGTTGCGCTGGGCCGGGCCCGCGGCGAGCACCCTGCCTGGTCGGCTGGTGGTCGTTGCGCTATTGGTCGCGGCCGGCTACGGGTTCACCCAATTCGCCTGGTGGGCGTACCTGCGCGGCACCATCACCCGCCAGATCAACAAGGTCACCTACCTGGCGTCGTTCACGCTGGGATGGACCGATGACCTGCGAGCTGGCCGCGTCAAGGTCATACGCTGCGCCTACCCGCGCCGGCAAAAAGCATTCCCCAAGGTGGTCAAGCTGCTCTACAGCCAGCATCCCCGAGCAGTCGGCGACGACCTCATCGCCGAAGTCGGCGCGGTGCTGCGCGAGGTCACCGGCCACACCTACACCCTTGAACATGAGGCGTTGACCCGCACACTGACCGCCACCCACACCGTGACCGTCGATGAGCACGACGCCGTCGACGACGCCGAAACGGTGCTCGCTCCGCTGGTCGCCTCCTGGTTTGATGCGGCAGCCCACATCGCCTCGGTGACCGTGGACACCCCAGCCCCGGTGACCGACGAGGCTGACGGGCAGGCCGCCAGCAGCCCGCCCGCCGATGTCGATGAGGAGCTGGCGCAACGAGCGGCCGCCACCGGCAACGACGCCATCGCCTCGCGGATCCGCGAATTCACCGTCGGCTTCGCCTACAACCTGAAGGTCAGCTCGGCCTATCGCCGCGGAGTCATCGAAGGCATGGTCTCTGATGCGCTCGGAGGATCCTGGGAAGCCGAATGGAGCATGGCCTCGCGGCGGGTGCGGTTCGTGCGCAGCCCCGGCCTTCCCGTCCTGGTCGACCCGCCGCTGCAATTCCCCACGGTCACCCGGGCGACCATCCGTTCCCTGTACAAGCACACGGTCATCCCGTTCGGCGTCGACGCCTACGGCAACACCATCAGCTGGGACTTCAAACAGTCCCCGCACATGCTCATCGCCGGCCAGACCTCCTCGGGCAAGACGTCGGCGCTGATGACAGTGGCCACGCAGTGCGCCCGGCGGGGTTTCAACGTGGTCGAAATCGACCCGAAGGGCTTCGACTCCCCAGGGATGCGGGATTGGCCGAACGTGTCGCTGGTGACCGCCGGTACCGACGAAGACGGCTTGGTCGGGCACACCGCCGCGCTGCGGTTCATCGCCGACACCATGCGCGATCGGCTCTCGCAGGTCAAGATCAATCCCAACCGCGCCGACGACTTCGACCCCATCATCGTGATCACCGACGAGTTCTCCAACCTGGTGGTGGCGTTGGCCGAGTTCTACGCGACGTACAAGACCAGCAAGGAAAAAGGAGCGCCGCCCACCACCAAAGACGTCGGGATCCTGCTGCGGACCGCGCGAGCAGTGGCCATCCATATGGCGATCGGCATCCAGCGTCCCGACACGATGTTCATCTCTGGTGAGGCGCGCGACAACACCGCGTTGCGGGTGGCGATGGGCCGCCTGCGATCCAAGGACGCGGCAATCATGATGTTCAACGACGCGGTCGCGGGCACCCGCATCCAACCGGGCATCAAGGGCCGCGGCACCGTGCAGCTGCCCGACGGCCGGTTCCGGGAGATGCAAGCGTTCTACACGCCGAAAATCCCGGCCACCGAGGAGCAGTGGGCGGCGTTGACAGACCACGAACGCGCCATCCTCACCGAGCTGCGCAACGTCGACAGCTTCTGGCCGCGCCGGGTGGTCGACAGTGCGCTGCGCGGCTACGACCCCGAGGACGAAGACCAGTCGCTGTCGTTCGCCGACATCCGCCAATCACCGATCGTGCTCGCCTCCGAACGTCCCGACCTGGACCCCCTGAGCGAGCAGTACGTGCGACCGTTGAGCGCGGTCCGCCAGGCCACCATGGACGACGAGCATGCCGACCTCGCGGGGATACCACACGGCCACGATGGGCAGGGCGCCACAGCGCCGGCGGCCGCGTCATTCGGGGCGCCCGTTGACGGCTTCGACGACGACTATTTACCGACCATCGAAGACGAATACGCTGCCGCGATCCCGGTCGCGGCCAACGAGATCACCCACGGTGATCTGGTGGACCTTTCCGTTGACGGTGTCGCAGACTGGAAGTACGTTCACGCCGAGCCTTACCTCACCGAAGATGCTGACGGTCTTGACCGGCTGGTGATCCCCTATCGGGACCTCGATGACGGTCACGACGCCGCCGACATCGAGGTCGATCCCTACGAGGTGATGCAGGCTCGCAAACTGCATATGCACTAGCGACAACGGAGGTGGGTATGGCGCCCAGGAAAAGGAAAAACGGCAGGGCTGCCGCGGAGGCCGCGTATGCCAACCTACTCAAAGACAACACCGCCCTCGTCGGTGATGTCGGAGAAACCTGGGACGCCTACGTGGCCCAGCTCCACGACGCGGCGGCGGCACGGGAGCGCTACGAAGAGGCGCGCGCCGCGGCGGTCAAAGGTGGTGCGGTCACCAACGATCAACTCGACCAAATGGGCTACAAGAAAACCGCCAAGTTGCCCACACCGCCGCCCAGAACCCCGGCCGGCCCCACCTCGCAGAGCTCGCCGGGGTCCAAGCCGGATGCCCCCGCGGGGCGGCCCGAGCCATCTTCTGATTCACACACCAACGGTGTATCAGCCGAGCCGGCGTTGGCCTCGGTGGGCGCCGCCAACCGAGGGGAGTACTGATGAGTGCGATCGACGCGCTGGTCCAAGAGTCTCAGGAGCAGCACCGCCGCTACTACGACCTGTTCGGCCATAACCCGGTGCGTGGTGACGGGCTGCGTGAGGTCGGCGAACTGAGCCGGCAATGCGCCGAGCAGGCCCGCGAAATCCGTCAACAGGTCTTGGATTCGAACTTCTCCACGGCGGTGCTCGGCTAATGGGCGGTCACGGCGGCCCTTTCGCCCAGTCAACCGGTCATGATCACGTACCGCTGGACGGGTTCAACGGAAACGCCACCGGTGCCGGTGGTGCCGCGGACGGCAGTGCTGATGTCAACATCAACGGCGGCAACGCCATCGCGGGTAACTCCGCAGCCGAGGCCGCCGAGATCGCCGCAGTCCCCAATCCGCAATCACCCGAAGGCCAACGTCAGATCCTGGCGATCATCGAGAAATACCAGTCCAAAAGCGCTGGCACAGTTGAAGAATCGGCGGCCACCCAGCAGGCCAACGGCGAGGACGCCGCCAACGGCGGTCACCACCACCATGGAGACGACGACGGTAAAGACGACTCCAAAGGCGGTAGCGGCCTGATGGACATCTTGAGCCAATTGCTCGGCTCAGGGAGCTCAGGGCTGCAAGGCATGAACCCGTTGGGTCAGGGCATGAGCCCGTTCGGGCAAGGAATGGGCGGTGCTGGCGCCAACCCGTTCGGCGACCCCTACGGTGCGCAGCAGGCCGGTGCGACCAGCCCGGCCGCCAACCCCTTCGCCGACCCGCTGGCCTCGCCGAGCGCGCCGGCGGCCACCACCGTGGGAGCCACCTCAGACCCGTTCTCCAGCTCCCCCACCGGCGCCACCAACGCGACCCCGGCGGGCAGCAACCCCAACGCGGCCACCAACCCCTTCACCACCGCAGACAACCCCGGCGGACAAGGCGGTGGCGGCGGTGCGGGGGCTGTTCCGGCGACCGGCGGCGGCACCAAGCCAGGCGCGAGCGCGACGAACACCTCGGGTGTGGACCTGGATGCGTTTTCCGGCGGTGATGGCGGCGCTGTTCCCGCGGACCCGGCCACCAGCGCTACGGGCAGCAAGTAGTCCGGGCACAGCGCGCAGGTCATGGTGTCCACCGCCGTCAGTAGCGTCCCGGTCACCTCATGGTGGTACGGGCAAAGCCGAGCGCGCGACGTTGCGCGGCGCCTGGAATCGCTGTCGGGGCTCTCACCGGCACCGGGGCCCGCCGGGGTGATCACCGCCCGCCGCGACGAACTGACGGTGACCTTCGTCGAAGGGCTCAAAGCTCCCCTGCCCCAGCCGTGGCAGCCCGCCGGCCGCGAAGCCCGCATCGGTTGGGAAGCCGTCGACCCCGGGTACCCACCGGACCCCAACCATCCGGTTTACCTGGTGGTGTTCGGGACCACCGATGACGGTGGACTGGTGGGGTTGAACCTGGCCGCATTTCCCCGGCTGCGCGTCGAAGGAGATCCCGACACCGCTGCCGCATTGATCCGCCGCTGGGTGCTGGAACTGGTGGCTACCCATCCCGCCATCAGCATTGGGATCACCGACGACGTGTGGACGGGGCCATGGACCACCCGGGTGCAACCAGTGGCGCCGGGGTCTGTTCCCGGCGTCGACGTGCTGGTGTGTGGTCCCGGGCTGACCTATGCCGAACGCGCCCAGATCGTGGCCGCGGCGACCAGCCCGATCCTGATTGACCTCGGTCAAGACGCGGCGATGTCGAGCACCTGGGTGATCAACTGTGGTCCCGATCGGCTCGGGCAGATCAGTCGCGGCTCCTCGTCGCGGCCGATGACGGCCACACTGATCGTTCCCAGCGCCGAGGTCGTCGAGCGCTGCGCCGAACTGCTGACCGACCAGCCTGAGCATCCGGTCGCCACCCCTGAAGCGGTGCCGGCCGAACGCGGCGCCGCCGCCGGCGCAGTGCACTGGGATGACTCGGCCCTCGATACGACCGGCCTCGACGAGGACAGCCCGACCACTGGGACTGCAGGCCTTGCCGACAGCGCGCCCCGGCCTGAACCCGCGCCTGGCGAGCAGGGCCCGATCGACTTCTTCGCCCCCGGGAACGCAACCTCGACGCCCGCGGCGCCGACGTTCCTGGTCGCCGACCACCCCGATGACAGCCAAGCCGCCCAACGCGCCCCCGTTGCGGCACCCGCAGACGAGCACCACGCTCCGGGCCCGGCCCCGCACGCTGCACAAGCCGACCTGCCGGCAGCTGCACTGCCTGTTGCCGCGGCGACCGAAAGCCGGCAACAGACCGATGGGCCAGCGCCGGTGATCGCGCCGATGTGGAACCGCATCCTTGGCCAGGTAGTACTGCAACCACCGCACAGCACCCAAGAGCCCGGGCCCCGGGAAAAGCGGCTCAACGAACTCACCGTGTTCCTTCAGCACCGCCCCTGGGCCAGGGCCGATGACATCATCGCCTGTGTCTACGGCGGGGCGGCCTCAGAAAAAACGGTGACCCAGCAGCTCTCCTTGCTGCGCGCACGGCTGGGAGTCGTGCGCCCCGGTGGGCCAAAAGCGTTGCCGCCCATGAGCGATGGTGGCTATCACCTCGACAACGCGGTGCGCTCAGACTGGATGGAATTCGAGCGGCTGGTGGAAATCCTCGTCGAGACCACCCCCACCCCGAACCTGATCGCAGCGATGGATCTGGTCACCGGGCCGCCGCTGAGCAGAATCCCGCCGAAAGAATGGGCCTGGACCAAAGACTTGCGCGAAGAGTTACGTGACCGAGTTCCCGCAGCTGCGGTGGCCCTGGCGCGCCGGCACCACGACGCCAAGCGGTTCGGGGCCGCGGTCGAAGTCGCGCGCAAAGGCTTGTGGTATGACAGCGTTCGACAGGACCTGTGGCAGGTCGCGCTGGCGGCGGCTCTCGAGGGCCACGACAAGGACGCGTTCCGCGCATTGCGCGGACAGTTCCTCGCGACCGTCGCCGGACCCGATCGGGATCCGGTGGTCTTCGATCTCACGCGACAGGCAGGATAAAGGGGCCGCCATGCATTCCATCACTGTGACGCAATTCAAGGACGACGACGACGAGGTCATCACCACTGCCGAGACCGACCCGGCTGCCTTGTCGGTGTCGGTGTGCACCACCGGCGCGATCGTCGATGTCGACGCTGCCGTCAAGACGCTGCGTCCGCTGGGTGTCGAGGGATTCACCGAGTTGTTCCTGGCCTGCGCGCAGGCGGCGTTCGCCCACCGCTACGACCCACTGTTGTCCGAGTAGCGGCAGGGTCGTCATGGGCTTGGATATCGACACCAGTGGACTGCGCCGCGCCGGCGAACTGGTTCACGCCGCCGGTGAGGTCTTACACCAGCAGTTAGACGCCGACGCGCCGCCCTGCGGGGACGATGAAGTGTCCAAGGCCCTGATGGACAACCTCAACGCCTGGCAACGCTGGCTGGTCGCGCACCTCAAAGCCGGTGCCCAGCAAGCATTTAGCGCCGCGGCCGGTATCCACAACGCGGCCGGCGGATTCGACACCCACGACGCTGCGGCCGCGGCGGCCTACGGCGGCGCCGGCGGCCACGCACCAGTGGCCACGCCGGCTGCCGCCCACAGCGGACCGGGCGCGGCGGGCGCTGCACCTACCGGGCCCCCGGCCAACTCACCCGTGCCGGACATCAGCGGCCGCGACGGTGAGAAGCTCGCCCTGGCGCTGCACTCCGGCGCCGGGCCCGCGCCGGCTTTGGCCAAAGCCGCGCAGTGGGAAGGCGTGGCCGCCCAAGCAGTGACCGCGCATACCGCACTCACCGGGGCCCGAACCCAGCTGCTCGCCTCCGGTCACGCCGCGCTGAGCGCACCGCTGGTGACACGGCTGGACCGGGCCATCGGCTGGACTCAGCAGGTCGCCACCCACGCCAGCGCACTGGCCAACGGCTACAGCACCGCCGCCGGCGCCCACACCACCGCCACGACCGCAGTCGGCCACCCCACGGTGTGGCGCACCACGAAAACGAACTTGGCCGAGGCACGCGCGGACCCGTTCGGGGCGCCTCGAGCGCAGGCCTACCAAGCCCAGTTGACCGGGATGCAGCACACCGCCAGAGTCACGTTGACCGGCTATACCACCACCGGAACCGCGGCCAGCACACCGCCGAGCACACTTCCCCCCGGTCCCGGATTGGCCCCCACCACCCCAAACGCTCCCGGCTCACCCACGCCCAACACCGCTGACAAACCGGGCCAAACCGATCAACAAGACGATCCCCACGCGCCGACATCAGGTGATGGCACCCCGCAGACGTCCAAAGCGACGTCCGGGGAAGGATCGGGTTTCCAGGACATGCTCGGCTCCCTCATGGGGGCACTCGGTCCGCTGATGCAGTCACTGGGCCAAGCCAATCCTCTACAGTCGCTGGGCCAACTCGGCCAGCAGCTCAGCCAGCAGGCTGGCAATCTGGCCAAGGCCACCAAACCACCGATCAAGCCCGCCGCGCTAACTCACGCGCATCCGGCAGGAGGTGGAGCCCACAAGGGTGGAGGCGGTGGCAGCCCGATCAAACCTGCCGTTCTGGGCGGGGTCCACTCGGCCGGGCTGACCGGAACCCCGGCCTCCTCGCCTCCTGCCGCGCCGAGCAAGCCGGCGGCCCCCGCCGCCGCGAGCGCCAGCGGATCCGGCGGCATGGGCATGATGCCGATGGGGCGCCACGCTGAAGGCACCGACTCCAAGAAGGTGCACAGCTACGAGCAGCCAATACCCGAAGTCGAACCCGAAGGAAGGCCCGGAGTCGTCGGGGCTGCCGCCAAAGCTGAGCCCGTGGTCAAACCCGAAGCGCACAACGCCGTCAAGGCGCGCATCGCTGCCCGCAAGAAAGCAACCGCGACCGGCGACGACGCCTAGCGGTGGCTTACCCTTGCACCCCCCGCTGTCGCACTTTTGTGCCACGCTAATGGCATGACCGATCAGCCGGTGCGGCCAGCCGCCGCACACCACAGTGCGACCCCCTTGGGGTCAGCTGCGGTGGCGCACCCGCTGTGCGATCCCATCAGCCCACCAGTGTTAGGCGACATCTTCTGATGGATATCCCCCTGCACCCCGCTGTGGTCGCCGAAATGGCGCGCGGCCAGCAATTCCTCGAACGAATCCGATCGGCGCGCCGAAACCTCGAACAACTACGGGTCACGGTGAGCTGCCCCGACGGCGACAACACGCTCGTCTTCGACGGCGACGGCATGATCGTCGAGGCGTCGTTCGCCGCGGACCTGTTTGACCGCTACCCCGGCGACAAGCTCAGTGAACTGCTGCTGGCCATGTCAGAGGAAGGATATTCCCAGGTGTCACAACACGTCAGCGCCCAAGTCGCCGCGGTCGTGGAGCAGCGATGACAAGCAGCGACGCGCTGGACCTCTTCCTGAGCAGCTGCGCAGCCCTAGGCGCCGAGGTGTACGGACGCCGGCAGGTACCCGACAAGCGCGCCGCGCGCAGCGGATTCGAGCGCCTGACCGCGCAGTACCCCGATCAGTGCGACGGATGGCTGGGCCTGGCGGCCAGCGGAGACGTCAGCCGCGCCGTCCTGGAAAACGCCTACCGCGCCCTGGACACCTGCGGTGAGTTGATCACGGCCGGTGACGTGGCCGCGGACGCAATCGATTTCGCCTTCGATACCGGCATGTACATCCAGCTGCACGCGCGCGGCGCCGACGGCGTCATCATGGCGTGCGCGGCCGCGCGCGCCGCCGCTGGTGACTACGCCGGCGCCGGCGAACTGCTTACCGACCGGGTGCTTTCGGCCGTCCCCGGCCCTGCCGGCTGGGTGTTGGCGGTGGTCTATTTCCGGGCAAAACGCTGGCATGACGTGCGCCGGGTCCTGGCGCCGCTGGCCGCACAGGTACGCAACGATCCGTTCCTGCACCAAGCAGTCCAGGTGGCCCTCGGTTTGTCCGGCGCCTATTTGGGCTTGTGGGAGCAGGGATTTGACCAATTGAGCAGCCAGGGGCAGGGGCCGATCGCGGCGGCCAGCGCTGAGGCGCTGCTCGGTGCGGGTTTGTGCGCTCGAGCGCTGGGCCGCGCCGAGGCGGCTACCGCGCTGCTCAACGAGGCCTACGCCGTGGTGGGGGTCTCCGACCATGTGCGCTCGACGATCGCGACCGCGCTGAGCGATCCGGGCTTCGGTATCCACCCCACCACCGCGGCGCGCATCGATGCCCGCAACGACTACTGGGATCCCGACACCGAGCCCGGCGAACGTGACTTCGCGCGCCAGCTCGGAGCGGCTCGCCGCGAAGAGCTCAAGGCCGAAGCCGCCGCCGAGCTCGCCGACTTCGTCGGCATGGTCGACGTCAAAGACCAAATCGCGCGGCTGGAATCGAGCGTGCGCGGAGACAAGCGACGCGAAGCTCTCGGGCTGCCGGTGCGCAACAAATCGCTGCACCTGATACTTGAAGGCCCACCGGGCACCGGTAAGACGACGATCGCCCGGGTGATCGCCAAGCTGCTGTGTGCTGCCGATGTGCTGCCGTCGGACACCTTTGTCGAAGTCAGCCGCTCAGATTTGGTGGACCGGGTTATCGGCGGCTCGGAAGCCAAGATCAAGGCGATCATCGACCGCATCATCGACGACGGCGGCGGGGTGCTGTTCATCGATGAGGCCTATGCCCTCACCGAATCAGATTCGGAGAGAGATTACGGGCGGGTGGTGATCGCTGAACTGTTGCGCGCCATGACAAATCACGCCGGCAAGCTGATGGTGATTGCGGCCGGCTATGCCGACAAGATGCAGGAATTCCGCGACTCCAATGAGGGGCTGCGGTCCCGGTTTACACGCAGCATCAGGTTGCCGTCCTACACCGTCGACGAGCTGGTGGAGATCACGGTGCGCAAAGCCGCCAAAGGCGGCAGCATCATCTCCGATACCGAGCCGCTGCGCGCGGCCTACGCCGAGCTCGCCGCTGCCACCGCCGTGGACACCAGCGGGCGGCGCCGTCCGGCGATGGACGTGTTGGGTAACGCCCGCTTCAGCGAGAACCTGATCCAGTTCGCCGAGGAGCAGCGCGACCACCGCCTCGACGTCACCGGCAAACTCGACCACGACGACACCACCGCCGAGGAGTTGCAGACCATCACCGCCGAAGACGTGAGCACCGCAGTGGCGCGTGAACTCGAGCGGGCCGACAAGGAACAGAACATCAAGTTATCGCGCCACGACCGCAATCAAGGACCGCTCGCAGGGACGGCGGCCCCGCAGCGCGCAGAGCCGGTGGGTTCGGCTGAACCCGACTTATGGCGCCGCGGCGGTACCCAAGCCGACGGAGGCGCGCGATGAGCGCACCGGTCACCCCACGTCCGCGGCGGGGGTTTAAGTCCCGCAGCGTCGAGCTAGGCCCGACCGCGGCGCGCAAGCGGCCCTGGGGATTCGTTACCCGCCACCAGGTTTCGGGCTGGCGGTTCCTGATCCGCCGGATCAGCAACGGCGTCGCGCTGCGTGACACGCGGATGCTCACCGATCCGCTACGCCGGCAGGGCCGCGCGCTAAGCGTGGGCACGCTGATCGCGGCCGTGCTGGTGGCCGGGGCGTTGGTGCTGTCGATCCTCAAACCCGCCGGCGTCACCGGCACCAAGCACGTGCTGGCTGACCGATCCACCAACGCGCTGTATGTGGTGGTCAACGATGAACTGCATCCGGTGCTCAACCTGGCCAGCGCCCGCCTGATTTCGGGCCATCCCGACACCCCGACCGTGGTGAAATCCAGCGAGATCGACAAGTTCCCACTGGGCAACACATTGGGCATCCCCAATGCGCCCTCGCGCATGGTGCAGTCGAGTGTCCGCGACGCGCGCTGGATGGTGTGTGACGCCATCGGCGGCGCGGAAAGCGGCGCAACGGTTATCTTCGGCGATCCGGTTGCCGGCCCAGGACATGCGGCGGCGCTGCCGGCGTCCTCGGCGGTGCTGGCCACCAGCGACGGCGGCAAGACCGCCTGGCTGATCTGGGGCGGCAAACGCAGTCAAATCGACCTGCACAACGCCGCGGTCACCGCGGCAGTGGGGATCAACGCCGACACACCCGCACCGCGGACCATCAACCGTTCACTGCTGAATCTGATTCCCGAATCCGCGCCGCTGGTGGTGCCGTTCGTCGCCAACGCCGGCGATCCGCCCCGCTTTGTGTGGCCGGTCCCTGGACAGACGCCCCCGCCGGTCGCCTCGGTGGTGATCGACCATGACACCAACAACCAGATCCGCTACTACGTCGTGACCGCAGACGGGCTACAGGCCATCTCCCCGGTGGTGGCGGCGATCCTGCGCGCCAACGACGCCTATGGTCTTGTCGAGCCGCCCGCCCTGACGCCAGACCAGGTCGCCAAAGCGCCCAAAGCCACGCCGATTTCGGTCGACGATTACCCGTCATCGGCGCTGCGGATCATGGATCCCAACACCGACCCTGTGACCTGTGGGCAATGGGTGAAACTGGGCGGCGCGCCCACGTCGAGCCTGACGCTGCTGTCCGGGCAGAGCCTGCCCATTGCCGCCGACGCCAAGTCCGTCGGGCTCACTGGCGCCGGGCCCACCACCGCCGCGCGCGTCGTGTTGCCCCGGGGCAACGGCTACTACGTGCAAGTCACCGGGCAGCAACCGCAGGCGACGACCAAAGAGTCGCTGTTTTGGGTCTCTGACCTCGGCGTGCGCTACGGCTTGGAGGACCCAGCAGCCGGCCAGTCAACGACATCCACGGCAGAAGTGCTGGGCTTGAGCTCGCCTCCACTGCCGATTCCCTGGTCGGTGCTGAGCCTGTTCGCCCCCGGCCCCACCCTGTCCAAAGCCGATGCGCTGGTTGCGCACTGATAATGGAGAGCCCTGATGCGAGAACGATTCCCCCATCGGCGCCGCGTGGCCGGCCCCCAGCACAAGGCCAAGGATTTCACCCTCAACCCCCCGCCGGAGCTGCCACGCACCGTGGAAGTCGGCGCCCTCAAGAAGGCGCTGCCCTGGGTTTTCGGCGCGTCGATGGTCGTCATGGTGATCTTCATGTTCATGACTGGGTACCGGCAGATGCAGCCGATGTACCTGTTCTTTGTCGCCATGATGGTGATCGCGCTGTTTCAGTCCATGCAGGCCCAGGGCGGCACCAGCGAAATGTCGACGCCCGAAGTCAATTCCGAACGCGCGGAGTACTTGCGCTGGCTGTCGGGCAAAGGTGAAGAAATCCGGGAGGTCGCGGCCACACAGAAAGCTAGCGCGGAGTGGTCACACCCAGACCCCGAGGTGCTAGAAGCGGTGATTGGATCACCTCGAATGTGGGAACGCGGCGCTACAGACCCAGACTATCTGCACGTGCGCGTCGGACGTGACGAGGTGCGCCTGCAGAGCAAAATCAAGGTCAAACCCGTTGAGTCCGAACTCGATCTGGAACCGGTCACCTACACGGCGCTGCAGCATCTACGGGCCGTGCAGCAATCGATTCCCCACTGCCCCAAGGCGATTGACCTGGCCGGCTTCGGCATGATCACCGTCTACGGTGACCAGGTTGTTTTCGGGGCGATCCTGCGGGCCTGGATCGCGCAACTGGTGTGCTGGCACACCCCCAACGACATCGCTTTGGCGGTGGCCTCGCCGCGGCTGGAGTCGCAATGGAACTGGGCGAAGTGGTTGCCGCACACCGAAAGCCACGACATCGACGGCGCCGGACCAGCACGGTTGCTCGGCATCTCGTTGCGTGACGTCGAGACCATGCTGAGCCCGCTGATCAAAGATCGCGACAAGGTCGTCGACGACAAAGGAAACACAGACTCGGCGGCGGTGAGCAAATCGCACAAACACGTCGTGGTCGTCGTCGATGACCCCGGCGCCCCGCACGAGGTCGTGCGGCGCATCGCCGCACGCGACGGCGTCACGGTGATCGTCTATCGCGCGACCGCCGGCCCAGACCGCGATTACGCGCCCCACTCGCGCGAGCTGCTGCTGCGGGTAGGCCGTGACGCCCACGACGGCGCCGCCGCGGTGCAAATGGACACGTGGCAGAACTTTCGCTGGCAGACCTTTTGCGCCGAGCCAGACGTGCTCGACGCGCACGTCTCCCGGCACGTGGCTCGGCAAATGTCGAAGTGGGACGCGGCGCCGACCAGCCGGCAAAATGCCGAATCGGCAGCCGCGCAGAATCTGCTGGCGTTGCTGGGGATCACCAACGCCGCCAAGCTGGACGTCGAGTCGCTGTGGGCACCACGGATGCTGCCCGTGGGCACCGGAGAGCCAGTGGATCTGTCACCGATGTTGCGGGTTCCGCTGGGATTGCAGCCCAGCGGAGCACCGCAGATGCTTGACCTCAAAGACGAAGCCGACGGCGGCAACGGGCCGCACGGGCTGATGATCGGCATGACCGGTTCAGGCAAGTCCACGTCGCTGAAAACGTTGGTGTTCACCCTTTTTGCGCACCACTCCCCCGACGTCGTGCAGGCCATCCTCGTCGACTTCAAAGACGGTGCCGGCTTCGACGGCTTCGCCGGTTACCCGCACGCGGTTGCTGTCATCACCAACCTCGAGGAAAAGAGATCCCACGTCGAGCGGTTCGGTGAGACCTGCCTGGGACTGCTCGACCAGCGCGGTGTCGCGTTTGCTCACGCCGGTCGCCGAATCAGAGGCGCGGCGTTTGAGTCGCTGCGAGAATACAACGAGGCGCGGGCCACCGCCGCCGGCAAAGACCTCCCACCGATTCCGTTCTTGTTCGTGATCATTGACGAGTTCTCACTGCTGCTCAGGGAGCATCCGGAGATGGCCAAGGTGTTCGACACCGTGTGCCGCAAAGGCCGCTCGCAAGGGATCTTCTTTCTGTTTGCCAGCCAGACCCTCGACCAGGGCCACATCAAGGACATCGACAAGAACACCAACTACCGCATCGGGTTGAAGGTCGCCAGCGAATCCATCTCGCGGCAAGTGATCGGCAACGGCGACGCCTACCACATTCCCGACGGCAAAAACGTCAAAGGGACAGGCTATTTCGTGCGCGCGCCTGGTGCCGAGCCGATGAAATACCGCGGCTTCATGCTCCCTGCCCGCTACGAGCCGCCGACCACCATCAGCCGCAAGGTGATCAACGCCAAGCCCCGCGCGCGGGTGTTCACCGCCGGTCGGGTCGAGCCTGACCCCGACACCGTGATCGAAGAGGAAATCGCCGGCGAATCGGTGATCGAGGGGCCGCCGCGGTCGCTGGTGTTGACCGTCGGGCCGCAGCTGGCCGCCGCCTACGGTAAGCCCTCACCGCAGCTGTGGTCACCGCCGCTAGATGAGCCGATCCCGCTGGACGCCGTGCTGACCGAGGCCGCTGCTGCCGACGCGGCCGCACCGTCAGCGGCCCCGTGCTGGCCGCTGGGCAAAATCGATCGGCCTCGCCAGCTGACCCACAGCCTGCTCAGTTACAGCGTCGATGACGGCAACGTGTCGATCCTGGGAATGCGCAAAGAGGAAGCATCGATGGCGGTGCAGACCTTCATCTTGTCCGCAGCCGCCCGCCACTCCCCGCGCGACGTGGGGTTCTACGTGATGAGCTACGGCGGGCCCGCGGTGGGGACGCTCAACGGCCTGCCCCATATCGGCGCGATCGGCGGCAACGAGCGCAATGAACTGAACTTGCGGATCTTCGGCGACCTCGAGGCCGTCATCGCGCGCCGGCGGCGGATCTTCGACCAGTACAACATCGGCTCGCTCGGTGAGTTCCGGCGGCGCCGAAGCCAAGGCGATGAGCCAGGACTCGACGACGGCTACCCCACCGACCTGTTCTTGGTGGTCGACGGCTGGGACAACTTCCTCGACGACAACACCACGCTGCTGAATCCGAAGAACCCGCACCTCAAGAGCGTGGAACGGTTGGCCACCGCCGGGCGAGGCCTGCATGTGCTGATCTCGGCGGCTAGCTGGTTGAAGTTCGGCAACGAGGTGCAAAACCACATCAACACCCGCTTCGAGCTGAAACTCTCCCAAGCGTCGGACTCCCAAATCAAGCCGCAGAAGACCGACGAGATGATCCGACCGCAAGACCGCATCCCCAAGCACGATCTGGGTCGCGGCATCAACGGTGTCGGTGATGTCATCCGCTTCGCGGTGGGTCGCCTCGACGGCCAGCCCAGCATGGACAACCTGGACGAGAAGGTGCGCGAAACCGTGGCCACCGTGTCCCAGCACTACGCAGGCCACCCCGCGGTGCCGTGCCCGCAACTGCTGCCCGCAGTGGTCACCGTTAGCGGCCTCGGTCAAGATCGGCTCGACGGAGAGCAGTTCGCCCTGGGCCTGCGTGGCCGAGACCTGCAGCCCTTGGTGCACGACTTCACCCGAAGCCCCCTCGTGGGCGTCTACGGCGACGACGAGAAGGGCAAGACGACGTTCCTCACCCACCTGCTACGCAGCGTGGTCGCCCGCCGCTCGGGCCCCGAGCAAGCGATTGTGTGCGTCTTCGACAGGGGGCTTGGGCTCAGCGCAGAGACCGCCCGGCTCATCGAGGGCGAGGACTACTACGAGACCGACTTCGCCTCCATGGCCCAACGCCTCGAGCAGATGGCGCACGTCCTCGACGGCAGGACACCGCCGAAGGATCTGCCCTGGGAAGAAAAGCGGGCCTGGAAATTGCAAGGGGCGCTGATCTACCTCTTCGTCGACGACCTCGACGCCATTCCCGCCCAGCAGCAGATTTATGACCACGTCCCCGCCGGCGGTGTCCCGGCCAGTGGATCAGGTCGGATGGTGCAGACCTGGCAGCCGATGCTGCGCCATTTCGCCTCTGCCAACGAGGTGGGGTTGCGGGTGATCATGACCCACCGGGCCCAAGGAGCCGCTGCTGCGGAAATGTCGCCCAATTCAGTGCCGGGTCAATTGGCCAACCAAAACGCCGTCCGCATCATGCTGGGTTCTACAGCGGTCAACGACAAGGTCGGTGGAATGAAATTCCAGGACCTCGATCCAGGCCGCGGCTATGTCCTGGCCAGCGGCGGTCAAAACGAGGGATATGCGCAGTTGGCGATGCCCGACCGAATGTAACCGGAATGTTAAATGTGCACGATAGAGGTGTTAGCGTGTTAGTTGCACCTGATGCAATAACAGGCAGTTGTCATGTGTTGGCGGTACCGTGCTCTCAACCGGACCGCCACGGGGAGGCGAATTGTCGGTGGCCGCACTGAGGCGGGGCAGCGACAATTACTACAGGAACAATCGCACATAGTGAAACCAGAGGGGATGTTGTTCCATGCTTGTTGATGTCACACCCGAAGCGCTGGCAGCCGCTTCAGCTCAGGTGGCTGCACTGACCGCTCGTCTTTTGGGCACCAACGCCGCCCATGCTGTGGCCACCGGGGCCATTCTGCCGCCTGGCGCAGACGCGGTGTCGGTGAAAACCGCTGCATCCCTAGTCGCTGAGGGCGTGTCGCACCAGGCGATGGCTGGCATGGGCAACACCCAGCTAGCTGCCTCTTCAGAAGGCGTCGGCGAATCCGGTATCGGCTACACCCTCGTCGACGGCATCCAGGCCGGCGCCTACGCGGCTAACGCCGGCATCAGCGTCTAACTTCGGTTATCTGCGAAGCGTGCACCCATGTCCTTCGATACGGTCCTAGCCCAGATTTGGGTGGCGGCGCCGCCCGAAGTCCATTCGGCGTTGCTCAACGCCGGCGCGACCGCGGCGGGAATCACCGCCGCGGGAACGTCGTGGACGCATCTGAGTGCGGAATACATGGCGGCCCTGGCCGAACTCGAAGGGATCATCGCGGCGGTCGAATCCCAGTATCAAGGCGAGGCAGCCACCCAGTTCGTCGCCGCTCACCAGCCGATGCTGTTGTGGCTGGCCGACGTCGCAGCCAAGGCGGCGTTCACGGCCGCATCCCACGGCGAGATCGCAGCAGCCTACGAGGGCGCTGTCGGCGCGATGCCGACCCTAGGGGAATTGTTCGAAAACCACTTCGTTCACGGCGTGCTGATCGGCACCAACTTCATGGGCGTCAACACCATTCCGATCGGACTCAATGAGGCCGACTATCAGCGCATGTGGCAGCTGGCCGCCGATGTGATGAGCACCTGGGATGGCGCCTCGAGCGCCGCCGCAACCTCCATACCCCCCACCCCGATGTCTCCGGTCACCTTGAGCGTCGGTACCGGGGAAGCCGGTTTGGCGACCGCCGTCACAGCGGGATTCCATACCGCCGGGTGTGGCACCACCGGTGGCGGCGCGGCAACCGGCTCCGATATTGCCAGTGACAAGCTGCTCGCCGGCAAAGCCGCGAGCAGCCCGGCATCGGTCACGGACAAACTGCCACCGGCGCAAAATCAAGCACAAGGGGTCGGCAACCAAGACGGCACCGCCGAGCAGGGGCTGACCCAAAACATGGCCGGCAGCTTCCTGCAGCAAGCCGCATCCATCGGCCCGCAAGCCGCCCAGGGGCTCACCCAAGGCCCCGGACAACTGCTGACCCAAGCCCCCCAACAACTGTTGCAGGCACCCCAGCAATTGAGCAGCTTGCTGGGCCAATTCAGCGGAGGGGGCAGCTCCCTGGGACAGCAGTCGGTGCCGGTCGGCTTCGCCGGCACGGGTGCCCTCGCAGGGTTCAACCCTGCCGGGATGACCAGCCTGGCCGGCGGTGCATTCGGCAGCGGGCCCAGCAGACCGTTGATGCCCTCCACCTGGGGTGCGGCGCCAAGCACCACCTCGTCGCTGGCCAATGGCGCGCGTGCCATCACCCCTGTTGCCACCGGACTCCCCGGCGCCGCCGGCTCCAGCGGCAGTGGTGCTGGCGGCGGCATGATGGGCGGCGGCGTCCACAACACCCGAGCCCGCGGTCAACGGGTCAACACCTACGCCGACGACGCTGTCGACGAGGACGCCGACAGCGAAAAGGAGGCGTACGCAATGACCCGCTAGGACGCCTTCACCCACGCACTGCGGATCGCATCAACTCACGACAAGCCCAACTACCACCGAAAAATCAACATCGGTACGCCAAGAAAGGACACCGACAATGGGACTGCTTGACACCAACGTTCCAGCCATGGTCTCTGCCGGAAACAGCTTCGGTCAGAACGTGGCCATCTACAAGAGCACCCTGGCCGCCGCTGAGCAATCCGCCCAGGCCGCCCAGGCCTTCCACAAGGGCGACTCGGCGATGGCCTTCCAAGCGGCTCACGCCCGCTTCGTCGAAAGCGCCAACAAGGTCAACGCGCTGCTGGCCATCGCCGAGCAGAACGTGCACGAAGGCGCGACCACCTACACCACCGCCGACTCCAACGCGGCCGGCGAATACGTCATGTAGCAGCCCGGGGGTAACCCCGGCTACACATCCACTAGACGAAGCGAAAGGTACATCTCATGAGCCAAATCACTTACCAGTACCCGGCGATGCTCGCGCACGTCGGCGAGATGCGGACCCACAACGCATCTCTGCGCTCGATCGGTTCCACCATCGGCACCGAGCAGGCCGCCTTGGCCGCCAACTGGCAAGGCGACACCGGTCAGACCGCCAACCAGTGGCTGAGCCAGTGGAACCAGGCGCAAGAGGAGCTCGCTCAGCGCCACAACAACCTGGTCGAGATCCACGAGCAGAACACGATGAACATGATGAACTACGACCAGAACGAAGCCGCCAAGTGGGTCTGACCCGGCGCAACTAGCTCCAACACAGACAGGTGGGGCGGTCACCGATACAAGGTGGCCGCCCCACCTGCGTGTTATGCGGCGCCGGCGACTGCTCGCCCACGTGGGCAGCTCGTTGCTGAAGGCGGCTCCCGCTACGACCTGTTAGCCGGCGGTTCGCCACGGGTGGTCGTCCAACATGGCAGCGACCACGTCCACGACATCGGAATCACGGCTGTCACCGCGGCTGGCCAGGCGCTCGTTAGCGGCAGCAATGCGCTGCAGGAACGCGCTATAGACACTGGCTGCAGCGCTGGCGTAGCTGTCGGCGGCCTGCACCTGCGGTGCAGCGCTGTACCGCGCCGGCAGACCGCGCAACTGCTGAGCCAAATCCCAGGCTTGCTGCGCGACTGTGTGCACCAAGACGCGCACTCGCTCAATGTCCCACGGTTGACGCGCTTGCTGGTCGGCCACACCGGCTTCGAGCAGATAGTCGATCTCGCGGACCGCGGCCAACGCCTCTTCGATCGGCCCTGTGTGCGCCCGCAGCTCCGCTGTCGGAATAGGGACGCTCAAGGCAAGCCCCAGCTGTCCCGGTTCCGCGAGAACAGCCGCCTGGGCGTCCGCTCGTGCCCGCGCGACTCGTTCGTCGGCGGCTTGGCGGGCCGCCGCGACCTGCCGCTCGGCATGCTCATGCGCCGCGGCCACCCGCGACTCCGCCTCCGCGCCGATGCGCTCAACGTCTGCCTGCGCCTGAGCTGTCGCAGCCTCGGCGTCCGCGAGCGCCTGCGCGATCCGCTCATCAGCGGCTTGGCGGGCCGCCGCTACCTGCCCCTCGGCCTGACCGCGTGCTGCGGCCAACTCCGTGGCGTGGTCGGCCTGGGCACGTTCGAGTTGGCCGCGGAGCTCCTCGAGGGCTTGTTGGGTGCTTGCGCGTTCGGTGGCGCGTTCGGTGGCGCGTTGTTGTGCGCGTGCTTCTGCGGCGCGGGTCCGTTCGTGTGCTGCGGCCAGTTCGCTGGCGTGGTCGGCGTGTGCCTGCTCGAGTTGGCCGCGGAGCTCCTCGAGGGCTTGTTGGGTGCTCGCGCGTTCGGTGGCGCGTTCGGTAGCGCGTTGTTGTGCGCGTGCTTCTGCGGCGCGGGTCCGTTCGTGTGCTGCGGCTAATTCGCTGGCGTGGTCGGCGTGTGCTTGTTCGAGTTCGCCGCGCAACTGCTGCAAGGCCTGCTGTTCGCCCAGCCGTTGATCGGCGCGCTCTGCGTCCTTGCGTGCGGCCTCAGCTTGGATTGCGCGCACGCGTTCCCGGGCGTCCTGAGCCACACGGGCGGACTGCGCAGCTTCATCTCGGGCCATCTGCGCGGCCGCATCAGCATCCTGCTTGTCCTGCTCGGCTTGGCGGGCCTGACGCTCGGCCGAGACGCGTAGCTGGTCTGCTTGGACGAGCCGCATCAGCGGGGACAGGCGCTTGGGGCTCGAGCCGAAGCGGTTGCGGTGGTCGACGAGCTCACGTTCACTCATCGCCGCGACCCTGGCGAGCTCTTCGGACGCGGGTATCCCGAGCTGTTCAGCGGCGGCCACCGCGGCCATGGCAGCGCGTTTGGTCAACGCGGCCCACTCCTCGATATCGAGGTCCTCGATGTGTTGCTGCAACGTGGTCATCGGCGCCGCCTTCTGCCGCCCGTGCTGGCCTGCTGGCGTGAAGCGCTGGGCGTTTCATCTGCGGCAACCTCAAGCGGTGGGTGATCCGGCTCAGGGCTGGATGGTTCGTCAGCGCCAGTGGCGGCCGCGGGTGCCGCGGCGTCGGCGGTTGCCAGCAGTGCGCTGCCTTGTTGAGCCAGCACCCGCGAGAATTGCTTGAGCTGCACCGCTGCGGCGGCCGCCAAGGTGGCGTCTTCGAGCTGGCGTGCCTCACTGAGCAGGCCTTGTAGAACCGTCAGCGCCAGCTCTGGCCCGAATCCCACGGTGGCATCCGCGGCCGCGGCCGGCTCCATGCTGCCTTTGTCCACGACCCACGCCAGGCGCTCACGGCATTCCTTGATCGCCGCCGCGTGCCGTTCGTCGTCCCGAAGCTCCTGGTGGTGGCGTTCCCGCTGTTCGGATAGCAGGCGGAACCTTTTGGCAGCCTGGCGCAGCGCCACCACCGCGATCAGGGCCAAGATGAGTACGGCGACTAGTGCTGCCGCGCCACCGAACCCGCCTGAGACCAGGAAGTCGCGCGCCGGGGGCAGTTCCCTATTCATTGTGCGTGTTGGCGCAGGTGGTAAGGGTGTCATCGATTGCGCTCGGCATAGCGTTCACACTAGCGATACGTCGCGCTCTTTAATCGCGATTATGGCTTTGCTGGGTTCGTTTAATCGGGTGAGCGTGTTGGGTCGCTGGGCTAGTTGGTTGCCGCCCTGCGGGCGGTCGTGGCGAGCGGTGTCCGTGGGGCCCCAGGCAAAGATTGTGACGGGATCAGATTCCGTCTGCCTGGCCAACCGTATGCCCCGGGGTTCAAAGTAGTCTGCCCTAGTCGAATCCTGCCAGCGTAATTCTCAAGGCCTGTTCCAACTGAACGTGCAGCGGTGGATGTGTCTTAATGTCTGCGCTCAGCCAGCGCCGAAGTATGAATTGTGCGGTGGCCAACCCCGTGTGGACCAGCAGCGAGGGACGGATGTCGGATCCCGCATCGATGCCCATCCTTGTAGCGACGAGCTCGATGAACTTGCGGTCATCGTTGTCGCTGATCAGCGCCGGTTCGCTCAGTAGGTGGGGGGCGGTCAGCATGGCTTGTTGCCAGTAGTGCGGGTTCGGATTGGTTTTGTCCCAGGCGGTTTCGGCAAACAACGCGATCAGCGCGTCGGCTGCCGATTGGTCCGATGGCTGAGCGCCGTAGGCCGCAACGATTTCGGCGACCGTTTGCCGCAACGGCGCGATTAGCAAATCTTCCTTCGTAGGCGCGTAGCGGAAGTAAGTACTGATGGATATCCCCGCAGCGGCAGCGATGTCCTCGGTGGTCACGGCAGCAAATCCACGTTCGGCAAAAAGTTGGTGTGCGGTGCCCTGGATCTGCGAGAACAGCTCGGCGCGGCGCCGGTCCCTTAACGAGCCAGTATTTGCGGAGGGCATGACATCGCCTTCGTCAATCCGACATTCCAGGCTGCTTCCTGAGTTACTGTACGAACAGTAGCGTAGCGAAACCAACAGTACTAGGGGATCTATTGCTGGTGTCGCGATGTCGGGGACCGTGGCAGGTGACGCGGATTGCATGGGAAATAGCGGCTGCCCCACGAATATTCGCGAGCAGCCGCGGCCCCAGGCGCCCGCTAAATCCCTCGCCAGACAGTGCGCTCGCGCCTGCCGTTCACGGCGCTGTCCCGGTTGCCGGCGTTCCACTGGAAAATGGCACGTCGCAAGCCTCAGGTTGCTAGGTCCATCCTCGAGGAGAGGTGTGTGTGTCTTGTTGGCTGAGTCAGAGGCCGCGATGTCACGCCCTGGGAGGCACACCGCGAGCAACGCAGCAATCCTCGATGCCACCCAGGTGGTCGCAACGTTGGGCGGCTTCAAGGCGGTCCACTTCAAATCGGTCGCCAAGCAGGCCGGCGTCACGGTCGGGTCGGTGTGTGACCATTTCACGTCGAAGACCCACCTGTTGGTGACGCTACTCGCCCGTGAATTTGTGCGGCTGGATCAAGAACGCGACTGGAGCACGTGTGCGGCATCCCCGATTCGGCGAGTGGAATCCTTGACTCGCCGACTTCACGACGAATGGCAGCAAAATGCGAAGCTCACCGAGGCCGTGATGCGCGCATTCATTATTGCTGACACCGATGAAGCTCTGGGGGCGCAACATGCCGCCGACCTGATCGAAAGCATGCTGGCACGGGCACTCAGTGGCGGCACGGAAGGAATCTACGAGCGACAGATTGCCAGCCTCATCGCTGATATCTGGCTGGCCAACCTGATGGCCTTCGTCGGCGGCCGGGCGACAGCGGAGCAGACACGCAAGTGCATCAACAGAGCTACACGGCGTGTTCTGGATGCATGGGAGGGTGCTGGCAACCTATAGCGATACCGATCGTATCGCTGCGATACGATCAGTATTATAAGTGTGGCTCCGCTGACGTGTCGAAGGGAGCGGCTATGCACACACAATGGATCGAGCAGTGCACTGTCCAGCGAGTCTCACTGAAAGAAGGCCTGGTACTCGACCTCGACGATTACAGCGAGCTCGTAATCTCCCGGCCGATGCGGTTGACGCTTCCTGCAGTAGGAGCCTGGCCCGAGGAAGAGGTGTTGATCGACCCTGCCCACCTTTCGCCTGAAGAGCGGACGTTGTTGGACCTGGCCGGAGCGGTATGCACGCGGGCCTGGTTCGATGATGACGGGTCGCTCCATCTCGGGTTCTCCGGTGGACACCGCATCGATGTCCCCCCAGACGCGGCAGCGACCGCGTGGGAACTCTATGGCAAACGGCACGGCTACATGGCGTGTCTGCCTCGGGGCCGAGTCCGAGCGGTTCGGCACGACCTTTCTGCCGAAGAGGACGACTCGGATAATACGTAATTCGCTACATGCAGGACGTAGGGAACCATCTAGGGCTCTTAGTCGTAATGGCGGCCGGATTCGTCGAATTCAACGAGGATCAATAGCAGTGCGGGTCGCGTCCAACGCTTGGATCCTCATGCCATCCCCATTGTGCGGTCGAGGAAGTCGGTGACAGCGCCGGTGAACGCGTCGTTGTTGTCGCCGGCAACCATATGACCGGTCCCGGTGACGTCCGTCGCTTCGGCGTGCGGGACGAGCTGGAGGAATTCGTTGACGGTGTCCTGGGAGACGACGTCTGAAAGTGCGCCGCGCACGAGCAGCGTTGGGGCCGTGATTCGACGTGCTCCTTCGGCGAGAAATCCGCTGATGGTGTCGAATGCCTCGCTTCCGGTCATGAGATTGCCTTGCAGGACATCGAAGTTGGAGCTGATGAAGGCGGGGTCCCAGCGCCAGATCCATCGGCCGTCGCTCCGTTGGCGCAGAACTTTGTGCAGGCCATCGAGATTTTCGGGTCGCGCGCGGCGTGGGTTGTATTCGGCGATGACATCGGCGGCATCACCGAGCGTGCGGAATCCGTCGGGGTGTGCGGCCATAAATGACACGATGCGATGGGCCCCATCAAATTCCATTCGCGGGGTGATGTCGACCAGGACAACGGCTGCCCAGAGGTCGGGTGAGGCCAGCTGGTGGGTAGCGAGGATGATCAGCCCGCCCAGCGACGCGCCAACGACGGCGGGGGGACCGTCGGGGCTGACGTGGTCTCGTACCGAGAGCAGATCGGATACGAACTTTTCGACGTCGTACTGTCCGCTTGGGTCCCAGTCGCTGTCGCCATGGCCGCGGGTGTCGTACGCGATGACGGTGTAGCCATGGGCGTGGAGGCGACGCGCGCTGGTGGCCCAGGCGTGGCGGTTTTGGCCGCCGCCATGGAGGAGCAACACCACAGGACCAGTCGTGGCGTGCGTGTAACAATCCGCCACGAGGGTGATGCCGTCGCGCGTGCGGATGCGCTCCTGAGTAATGGTCATGTAGTTCGTTTCCCTCGGGCGGAACGCCCCCTAATGAGAGGCATGTACGGCCTTAGTCATTGCCTGGTTTCTTTCGGCGGCATGACGGTAATGGTGCCTTGAGCGGCGCACACAAGCATCCCGCTGTTGGTGA
Organism: Mycobacterium sp. NGS27; assembly: GCF_059813005.1. Classification (NCBI taxonomy): domain Bacteria; kingdom Bacillati; phylum Actinomycetota; class Actinomycetes; order Mycobacteriales; family Mycobacteriaceae; genus Mycobacterium; species Mycobacterium sp. NGS27. The sequence continues at coordinate 104,204 of NZ_JCALDT010000008.1, read as the reverse complement.
TATCGATACGTGCTACACCGCTGCGCTTGCCCAACGAAATGATGTTAGCGACGGCGACGCACACTCCGCCCGAGACAGGTCGAACCAAATTCACCTTGAATTCTGTTGTGGCGACCCAACATCCTGCAGGCATGACCGGATAGAACACCACCCCGAGGCAGTGGTCAACCATGGCGGACAGACAACCGCCGTGGAGATTCCCAAACGGTGTAAGCAGGTCCTCGCGGGCATCCATTTCGGCAACTAATCGTCCCGCGGTTAGCTGGGTATGGCGCAAGTTCAGGTAGGTCGACAGCCCACCCGCAGTCGCCGCCGCACCGAGCATCTGCTCGGCGATTCGCTCGTCGAACCGGACGAAGTCCACGCCGGTCACGCTATGCAGTCCCTTGGGTGACAGGTCATCGTCAGCGTGCTCTACCGCGTGGGGCCAAGGACTTCCGTTGAGGCCACCAGCTGACCTCACCGAGCAATGTGGCGATCGCGGGAACCGTGAGAGTGCGGACCACGAAGGTGTCCAAGAGTAGGCCGCAGCCGATGATGAGTCCGGCTTGGATCATGATCGCGACCGAACCGACCATAAGGCCGAACATGCTGGCCGCGAAGATAAGCCCGGCCGAAGTGATGACTGAGCCGGTGTTCGCGACCGTGCGCAGCACGCCGACGCGAACGTTGTGAGCAGATTCCTCGCGTAACCGCGAGATTAGCAGCATGTTGTAATCGGCGCCCACCGCGACCAAGATGATGAACGCTAAAAGCGGTACGGGCCATGCGATTTCCTTGCCTAGGCCGTATTGGAAGACGAGTGTGCCGATGCCCAGTGCGGCCCCGTAGTTGAGTACCACTGTACCGAGCAGATAGAGCGGGGCCACCAAGGCGCGTAGCAGAACGACGAGGATCAAACCGACGATGACGAGCGTGGCGAAAGCCAGTAGGTGAAAGTCGGCCGACAGCAAGCGCTGGATATCGGAATTGACGGCGGGGAAGCCGGCCATCGAAATCCGTGCGTTGGCCAGCGAGGTGTTAGGGCGTGCGGCATCAGCAACGCGGGTGATCTTCTGCGCGAGATTCATCGCTTCGCTGCTGTAGGGGTTGTAACTGGATTCGATGGCAAAGCGCGCGGTCTTGCCGTCAGCAGACAGAAAGTGCTTCGCCACATCGGAGAACTGGCGATTCTCGAAGGCGTTAGCGGGCAGGTAAAAGCCGCTAGAGTTGTCCGAACCGGCGCTAGACCGCGCGGAATTCTGTAGCTGCGTGGCGATCTGACCCATGCCGGACAACATTTCGATGTTGCTGTCGGCGAGGGTGTGCACACCAGTAGCTAGGGCTTGTGCGCCCGACGCGAGCTGGCTGATGCCGTTTTGGAGGCGGCGGATGTTGCCGGCCATGTCGGCGGGGTCGCCGAGCGCTCCGAACGCGTTGTTCAGCGAGGTGACCGTGTTCTGCAGGTCTGCCATAGTGCCCCCCGCCGTATCGCCGCCCGGCTGGTACATGTCGCCGAGGTTGGCGAGCTGGTTGAAAAAGCCGCCATCGCGCAAGGTCACTAGAATCCGTACCTGGTCGCGGATCTGGGCACACTCGGGTGTGGTGGCACACCAAGGGGATGTATTGAGCGCATTAACCAACGGGTCGATGGTGGCGATCGCATTCTGGGCTTGTTGAGCTTCTTGGCGTAAGCCGGGCCCGCTTCGGATAGCTTGGTCGATGGTCGGTGTGGTAGCCGAAAGCTGCTGCAGCAGCGGGCGAAAGCGCTGAAATTGTGCCCCACTGGACTGGGCTTGGCTGAGGATCCCGGTCAGCGGAGTCAACGCCGCGCGAAGGGTAGTGTCAAGTTGCGCCAAGCCGCCCGCGAGTTGGTCGGCGCCACCGGTGAGTTTGGTGAGATCGGTCTTGTGGGCGTCTCCTTTGGCGACGGCATCGGCCATCTTGGTCCCGATCTGGCCGTTCTGCCAAGAAAGCTGCGCCTGGTCCAGTCGCGCACCGGTGGGCCGGGTGACGCCGGAAACTTTGGTGACACCCGGCAATTGCGACACGCGAGACGCCATTTCGTCAAGGTCGGCCAGGCCCTTACCGGTGCGCATATCGGTCGGTGATTCGACGACCATGAACTGCGTGATGACAATATCTTTGCGAAAGTGTCTGTCCAGCAGGTGATAACCCTCGTTGCTGGCGGTCGAGGGCGGCTGGCCTTGGCGGTCGTCGTAGCTCATGCGCATGGTCAGCGCCACAGCCGCTAGCCCTAACACGAGAGCCAGGCTGGCGGCCAGCAATGGGCCGGGCCGGCGGACTACGGCCACCGCGATCCAATTCCAGTAGCGGCGTGTGCGGTCGGCTTTGGGCTCGCCGATGCCGTGTTGAGCGGCCAGCGCCAAAACCGGTGGGAACAACGTCACGGTGGCCGCGACTCCGACGAAGACGGCGATCGCGCACGCTGGGCCCAGCGCGCCAAAAACGCTCAGTTTTGCAAACACCATGGCTAAAAATGCAAACGCCACAGTGGCCGCGGAGGCCAGGATCACGCGTCCGATGGTGGCGGTTGCATTGATCACCGCGAGGTCGGCCGAGACCTCCTGGCGGCGTTGCTCGTGGTACCGGCTGATCAAAAACACCGAATAATCGGTGCCGGCACCCAACAGAATCGCCGTCATGAACGCGATGGTGAATTGCGATACCGGCATTCCCGCTTCGCCCAGCCCCGAGAGCACTCCACGCCCTACCCCCAGACTGACGCCGATAACCAACAGTGGCAGCAACGCGGTAAACAATGACCTGTAGATGACCAGCAAAATCAGCGCGATCAGCCCCGCGGTCACGACGGAGACGACAATCAAATCCTGCTCAGCCGAGTCAATTTGATCGCTGAACGTCGCGGGAGGGCCGGTTACGCGGACGGTCGTGGAGGTACCGCTAAACGAATTGGCGGCGATAGCGCGCACCGCTTGGACGGATTCGGCCGCTCGGGGATCGCCGAGCGTGCCCGCTATCCCGACCGGCAGATACCATGCCTTGCCGTCCTGGCTCACCGCCTGACCGGCAGTAACCGGGTCGGCCAACAGATCCTGAACCAGTCGCACATGCTTGGAATCGGCACGTAACCGCGAAACCATCGCGTTGTAACGCTGACGCACCGGCGCACTCAGGCCCGTCGGTTCCTCCACCGCGACAAAGACGGTCGTCTTGGACCCCTGCTCGCCGAATGCGATCCCCATCCGCTCAACGGTCTGGAGCGACGGCGCATCAGAGGGAATGAGGTTCACCGACTGCTGCTTTACGACTGTTTCCAATTGCGGAAACACCGCGGCCAGGACGCCGGCAGCCACCACCCACGCACCGATGACCAGCACCTTGTGCCGGATACTAAACCGCGCCACGCGGGCTAATCGATCGCTGTAAACGCCCTCACCAGCGGTGACCTTACGGAGTCTTTCCCGGACCGGCCGACTCAACGTCGCCACGCCCGACGAAACCCACCCGGTATCTACCATCCCCCGTCTCCACTACTGGAAAGAAACCAATGGTATCGCAACAGTACTATCGGTACCCTTTCATGGTGTCGGCGAAATTGCTACCGCCAGCCCGCCCACGCCGCGACGCCGCGTCGGCCCTTGCGCTCGACCTCGATGTCCTGTTGCCGGTTCCGTATCGGGTACGTCATTGCGTAATCCATTGGTATGCAGATTATTTGACGTTGGCCATGGGTCATCTCTGGCTGCTGACAATCTCACGAACGCCGTAGGCGAAATGCCAGCCGGGAACTGAGCCTGATCGGCTCATCGCGAACATGATCGTACATTTCCCGACTCATCAGATCGTCGTCCAGGTACGAGCAAGAGCGAGGGGGATAGTGACGTGGACGAACGCGGCCCTGGTGGACCGGCGGCGCTGGGTGCAGCCGCTTGGCAATACCGCGACTGGCCAGCCGGATATCCCGAACCGCACGTCTCCAGAGGTGGGTTTTAGTCAGCGAAATCGGCACATTCATCAGGATTTGACGTCTTTCGTCCGTGAGGTCGCCGCGCGGAGGCAGAAGCTGGATTTTTCGATCGCCACGCGGCCGGCCGATTGGGGGCAGCGCCGTCGACTCCCCCGGGTCCCGAACCGCTCGACCGGTTGCCTGATCACCAATCCTCCTTCGGTGCTTGGCCTACACCGCCGAAGTGTACTAGTAGTATCGCTACGATACTACTAGTACCGTTCGTCGGATTGAACGACTTCCCCGATGCGATTCGCTGTAGGCCAGGTCCGTGGGGGGTTTACGGTGACTACGTGGAGCGTGACGCTGAAATCCCGATCGATGTCGATGTCGATGTCGACGACGACGTCGATCCCCGCCGCCTTCGGTCACGGACCCGGTTGCTGGATGCGGCCACGAAACTCCTCAATGCCGGTGGCATCGAAGCCGTCACCATAGACGCGGTCACCAAAGCCTCCAAGGTCGCACGCACCACGCTGTATCGGCACTTCAGCAGCTCTACTCAGCTGCTGGCCGCAACATTTGAACGGTTGCTACCGCAGGTCACCCCACCACCTGCCACGGGAACATTACGCGACCAGCTGATCGAGCTGCTGAGCCGACAGGCGACCCTCTTTCAAGAGGCGCCGCTGCATGTCACCACGCTGGCCTGGGTCGCGCTCGGGCCAACACCGGACGGCACAGAGGAGACCTACGATCGCAACGCGCTGCGGACGCGGATCATCGACCATTATCGCCGGCCGTTCAACAGCCTTCTGGAAGGCCCTGAAGCCCGGGCCGATCTCGACGACTTCGATCTAGAACTGATTCTGTGCCAGCTCGTCGGCCCGGTGGCGTTCGCTCGACTCACCGGGCTGCGCGCAATCGATCGTCACGACTGTGAACGCATCGTCGATGATTTCCTCGCCGCGCACCGCCGCCCGACAGACAGACCCCCGTCGCGGCCCTCGGCCCGGAAATCCTCGTCCGGCACAAACCGTTCCAGGTAACGCGGCATAACCTTTGGGGGGCCTTCACATGGGCGGGTGCACCTTGGGAAACGCAATGACTGTGCGTCCGGATTGGGCTAACTGGCTGCGTAGTAGATCGTTTTCCAGGGTGAGCTGGTTGACGACGCGTACGAGGGCGGGGACATCTGTTCGGAGTTGTTTAAGCTCGCCGTTCTTGTTGACGATGGTCTTGCGAAGCTTTGCAATGGTGTTACGAAGTCTTGTCTCCAGTTCTGATGGTCCGCCCTTTCCCCGTACCTGTTGGTAGAACTGGTTTTTCAGGTCGGTGTGGCGTTGGGTTAGGGCGTTGCGGGGTACGTCGGCTTCTTGTGCGAGGGCAACGATCGTCAGTGCACCGTTGGAACGCTGGGGTGTGCCGGCGAAGATGCGGTCCATGGCGGCGCGGATGCGGTCGCGTTCGTCGAGTGCAGCGGTCACATGGGCTCCTCGGTCAGGTGGTGTTTGTCTTCCCCGCTCGAGGTGACGCGCGTGTTGTCGTGGGTGTCGGCGTAGTGGCGGAGTTTTGCGGCGTTGGCGCGCAGCCGTTCACCGATCGGTTGGGGGGTGTGGGTGGCCTGTTGTTCGAGCTGGTCGGCGCGGGTGCGTAGCTGGGCGGCGTGCCGATCGGTGCGTATGACGTTGCCGCAGCGGGGATCGCAAGCTTCCAGCTTGGGGGCATCTTTGATGCCGTCGCGTTGGCATAGGGCCCGGTCTGGCTTGTAGCGGCACAGCAGTAACGCTTGCGGGTTGTCGTAGATCATCAGGTCAGGGTTGGCGACGAGCCGGCGAGCGGTTTTCGCGGTGATCGTTGTCCCGCTGAATGTGGGTGCGTGTGCCGCGATTTTGATGGCGTCGCGGGCCGCTGGGCCCGAGACTCCACCGCCGTCGTTGAGGTGGTCTCGAAGTTCGGCGACGGTGTCGGCTACGGCGCGTACGGTTTCGATGTCGAGCAGGTCGTGGATACCGTCGCGGCCGCGCGAGGCGTAGCGTCCGGAGACGACGGCCGAACGCATATGCCCGTATTGGATGGCCAGTGCGACGTGTCCATTTGGTCGCCGGGCGATGTGCCAGGCGAGGGATCGGCGGAAGCGTTTGAGCCCGATTCTGCCGTGCGGGTCGGGCGGGATTGTCTCGCTGGCCAGGTTGTGTCGTGCGGCTTGAGTGTTGGCCCAGTCAACGAATTCATCGATCCTGGAACGCATCGACCTATGGACCATTGAACCCGTCGCGGTGGGTTGGTTGTATCTATCGTGGGCCGATGAGTCGAACAGAAGCCCCCCGTCGGGAACCATTTTCTCCAGAACGCGAATGGCGTTGACGACGGGGGTGATTGCCACCCACGGCGCGTCGCGGTCCGTCCCGGCGGAGAGATGGTTGCCGTGTTCGTCGACCGCGCTTTTGTATTCGCGGCCGCGGATCAAGTGTCGCCCGACTGTGCCCGCGGCGTCAGGCTCGGGGTCAGGGCAACAACCCGTTGTCAGACCAAGTACTTCGCTGGGGCGCATCCCGGTGAGATAGGCACACACGATGAATGCCGCCGTACCGAGATGGCGCCACAAGGGCCACGCTTCCACGTAGTCGATGTCGTCGCGCCAGGGCTTTCCGTCGATGCGGCCGGTGATCGGGATGCCAAGCGGACAGCCCGACAGGCGTTGCGTCGCGGCCGCCAGCAGTTGGTCGCGGCGCGGATATTCCTTCATCTGCGACTTCGCAGCGCCGACGCGACCGCAAATGTAGGCGGCCACGAACGTGACCCGGTCCCCTTCGATATGAACGGGCAACGGATCACCGGACTCAAGAAGGGCATCAAGGTAGGCGCACAATGCCCGTCGGCCCTCGGGACGCGCACTGTCGGGTATCGCATTGAGCAGACGCGCATGCTCGGCGTGCGCGCGAAGGATGTCGTCGCCTAGGTCGTTGACCACGCGCATGGCCCAGACAAGGAGCGGCCCGAGCGTTTCCTCAGCTAACGGCGCAGCGGCATTCTCATTACCCAACGGGATTGGCCTTGGCAGATAGTCGTCGACTCCGGTGGTTTCCCACGGAGGTTGCCCAAGACCGGTTGGGGCGGGGCTGATTTGGTCGAGCGCCCACAATCGAGTCAGTGCGACCAGGCGCCGAAGCGCGCTGGAGCGGACTTCGGCCTTGGTCGCCAGCAGATACCGACCGTAGCCATCAAGGGTGGTGGTGTCGCAATCGGCCAGCCCCCGGACGCCGCGACTGTCGAGCCATTGGGCCAGTTCTAGCCAGTGACGCACTATGGTAATGAGCGTCGAGACCGCCGGGCGCGTTCGCATCCTGGTACCGCGGCTGCGGACAAAAGTGGGGCGCAGCTCGCCATTGATAAGACACCAGACAGCAAGGCGCAGTTCGTTCTCGAACGCTGCGGGGCAGTTTCTCCAGTGGATCTTGGGCCGTACCGCCGAAGGGTTTTCTGTCAGAGCAGCAAGCGACCACACAGGATCCCCGTAGTACGGGTTGAGGTGGGCGTGAATAGGTTTGACCAGATCTGGTGCCACCACCGGGCTACGCGGCCCAGGCATCAGCAACAAGTACGGATCATCTTGCGCCGCAGTGCTCATGTGTCGAGCACTCCCACCAGCAGATGATCGACCAGACCGCGGTCAGTATCGGTCAGTTGTGACAGCGCTTGCTCCCAGAGCGGATCGCCAAGACGTGTTTTGAGGTCTTCAAGGCGGCCATGGTGTTCGGCCCAATCGCGACGCCACGTCTTGGAGGGAAGGACCGAGCGCAGATTCGTTAAAGCCTGATGCAAATGCGCCAGTCGCGCGTGGTGTCCGGGATGGACGTGCGCGTTGGGGCAGGCCAGACACATCAAAAACGAAGCTGTGCAGCCGTCTTCGGGTGAGGTTGCGAACGGGCTTGACGCAGGGTCGGCGCAATCGGCTGTCGCTGTCTCAACATCGCCCGCTGCCGGCCGGTCGCGCAATTCGGCGACCAGAACCCCCTTTTGAGCACGACCCAACGCATCCTCAGCACCCGCGGCTATCACCTCGACGGCTTCGGCCTGAACACGCTTGTCCACCAAGGCATAACTACGATCGAAGGTCTGCTCAGAGTGTTGCGTGGGCTCACGGCGGCCCAGGGCGACAACCGTTCTGCGACCGCGACGAAATGGCGAACCGGTCAACCCTTGAGCTTGCGCCCACAGTGATGCGTCAAAAGACGACACCCCGAAACGGAAATCCCCGACAGGAGGATGACGGTCCCCGCGCACCCACACATGACCGCGGTTGCCGGTGCGCCACACGATGAGCCGGTCAGTTCCCGGAGCCATCTGTTCGACCAACGCGCGAGCAAAACGGGTCGCCCGCAAGGCCTGCGTGATCAACCGCCCGGCCGAGGCGGCACCGTCATCGGTGAAGTTCCTGGATTCGTGATACCGCCCAGCGCCGCGTCGCGGCTTTTCCAAAGCCACCCGATACGTCGGCCGACCATCGTGGCCAGCATCAGGTGATGCCTTAGGCACCGCCAGCCCGTCGATGACCGACAAGTTCCACCCGTATTCGGCCATCATCAGCACCCCCAGCGCTGCCGCCTCCATCCTGGACAAAAACAGCCGCTGCCACGTCACCTCTGCCCTGGTGCCACCCAGCGGTCCGTGATATCGCTTTTTGAGCAGATGCGCTCCCTCTTTGGTTCTGGCGTTCTTCATCGTGTACTCGGGCATGGACCCGGTATCGGCGAGAACGCTCAACGCGTGCCCGACCAGCCAATCCGGGCTGTCTCCGACGAATTCCCCTTGCTGCCAACGGTGCAAGTGCCGAGCATTATGTTCGATGCGCGCTAACGCGGCGCGGAAGGTCCGTCGGGCCGCGACCTTGATGAGCTGAAACTCGTCGTGGCTGTATGACTGTGTGGCGCTTTGCGCTCGCCTGAAGCGGCGCACAAGTTCGTCGGCCACCGGCCCGCACTGCAGTCGCGGATCCTCTTGCAACAGCAGCGCGACCTCAGTGAAGGGGCGTTTGTCGTTGAGCATGACCACGCTATTGCGCCACCGTCTGACCATGGCGGCGCTGAGATCATCGAGATCGCGCACGTGCTCTGGTTGCTCGACGAGGAATTCGGCGAACCGCACGATTTGTCGCCACATGCCGCGCGAGGTCCTATGCGTGGTCCAGGTTTGTGGCACGCAGCGGCGGGCGAACAACGCCGCTAACGATCGCTGCAAAGCTTCGTCAACCGGCAACGTGGCGAAGTCATATTCCTTGACCCGGCCCGCAGCGTTGCAGTGGAAAACAACCAAGCCCTGCGGTGCCAGCGCCTTGGGTCGACGGTGATCGGAAGGCGGAAGCACTGCGGGCCGGCCACGCACAGTCATGTGCCGCCGCCTGCCCAACCGAAGTCATCAACGTCTTGAATGCCTTCCGATTCCCGGGCAATACGCGCGAATACGGCATCCAGCTCAGGCATGGGCGCTGGCACCGGATCGACAGCATCTGCCAGCATCGAGCGCAGTTGCAGATCAGCTACCGGTGCGAGGTAACGCTCAACGGTGGTTTCCCGGGAAGCGTGACCGAGGAGATTTTGCACCATGAACCACGGATCGCCGTAGAGATGGCGGAAGTCCCGACGATCCTCAGGTGTCAGCCCATACCGTTGATCCATCAAAGAATTCAGCACGACCAGCATGTAGAGGGCAAAGCTGTGCCGTGCGGAATGCGGTGTGGCATAAGGCGCATACACCTTGTGCGGATCCAACCCGAGCCGCTGCCGCGGAGTCAGGACCGTATCGCATCGGCGATTAGCCGCGGTGAAAACACCGTCCCACGAATGCACCTGAAACGGCAGTCCCTGCTCATTCAGCCACAGCCACAACGGCTCAAGCCCATGTTCGCCTTCAACAAACAGGGTAATTCGCTCATTGACGGTCAGGCTGTTCAATTCACGTCGCACGATGGAGCCATCCGGGCACCGCCATACCACCAGCGGGCTAAGACCGCGGGTTATCTCAGTGACAACACGCCGCTCCACCAGGCGTTCATAGCGCCGCGCCTGCTGCGCGCCGCGGACCGCGAGCGCGCGGGAGGAATCGCAGTAAGTCTCCACCTCAGCGACAGCATCAGCGGCAGCGTAGAACGTTCTCGGTTTCTTCGCCCTGGTGACCTCGGCGGCGATCCGTCCTCGACAGTAGCGGCTCGTATCCCCGCGACGGGCCGGGACTTCAACTGTCAGAAGGGAACCACCCTCGGCTCGTCGAAGACCCGATGTCACCATCAGCCGCACATAAGCGACGTTGCGGTCCTCTAAACGTCCACCCCAACCGCGGTCAAGCACACCGTCGCAGGTATAGCCGCGTAGCCCGACATCAATCCACCGCCGCCAGCTGCGAGGCGTAAGCCAGTGCACATTACTGCGGCGCACATCCTTCGCCCGTGCCGCGGGCACCGTGACCGCCGCGCCATCACGAGCGATCACACGCTTCATCGCTACGGGACTACGCGGAACATGCCGGTGTTCGGAAGCCCAAGCGTAAAAGCTTGCCAACGCTGACAATTCACGATCCCACTTCGCCCCGCCGATACGGCGAGGATTGTGCTCGGCGAACCGACGCCAATGCTCATAGTCCTCGACATCATCACGGGTCGCTTCCCACCAACCCACCTTCTTTGCCCACAGAAAGGTCAAAAATAAGCGCAGGTCGGTCACATGGTTGCGCCGTGTCTCAGCGGTGTAACCGCGAAAGACTCTCGTCTGGGCATACGCGGACAGCCGCGCGTCGACTCACCGCTCCGGTGACAAAAAGATAGGGTCACCCGGCCGAACCCCAACCGATTCTTCGCGATTCGCGAGATTAACCCAGCCGGCTAACAGCCGCGGTCGCACACCCTGAGCTGAGCATGCACCCGGAACCCAGAAAACTCGCCAGCCCACCAAGCGAAACCCTCCCGCGACTGGTTTGCTGACCAGCCACCGCGCCATCCCCAGACTGCACTCAAAAAAACCCTGAACCTAGTCGACACGCCGACTCGGCAGGGAACGGTAACGCCGGCATCCGCTCAGGCAGCTCGACCGTATCGGCGAGGAATTCCTCTGGGGTAGTCGACATGACCTTTGACCTCGCTTACTCGTTGGGCACGGGAACAAGGCGCGTGCTAAGCCACTGACGGCCATGCGCGGTGGTGATGTAGAACAGGTCCGGGTGCCGGCCGTCCTGGGTGATGACGATCGTCGTGGCGGGAGCCTGAGCAGACTGCGGGCGGCGCAGTGTCACCGTGATCGCACCGGTGGGTGCATCGCTGCTGGCGTCGCTGACGACAATCGCGTCAGGCGGCGGTGTGGTAGGGCGTATCGAGAATTGTTGCGGCGCCGCGTGATTGGCCAGAGCGGTCCACTGGCGTGGATCGGCGGTGTAGAGGGCAACCGGCTGGCCTGATAAGGCGAGGCGGGCGATGATGCCGATGTGGAACTGTCGGGTGCCGGTCACCGTGATCCGCACCGGCTCCGGTGAGGCCAGCCCCAGATATACCGGCTGGCGTGCGCGGTTATAGCCGATCGGAACACCGATCGCCGCCGTCGGCCACCGCAGCGCCGCCAGTGTTGACGGCGCCACCTCGGTCGCCGGCAGCTCGACGTCGGCGCCCGCATCGATGCCGGTGGCTGCCAGCACCGGCGCGATGTGTCGATGCAATCCGTGAAACCCAGTAAGGCCCGGCAGTTGCCGGGGCGGCCGGCTGGCAGTCAGCGTGCCGACCACGGCTTCGACGGTGGCTGGTTGGCGGCCGCGTGAGCGTATGGTGACCGCCACCCAGGTGGCCTTGGTGTGCAGGGTGGTGAGGGTTTCCAGGACATCGGGCAGCGCTGCGGGATCCACGGCGTACACGGCGCGGAAGCCATCGGAATACTCTGTGCCAGTCCAGGTTTCCTTGCGCACCGTTGCCGACGGCGGTACGAACCGAGGAAGTTCTTCCTCGTCGCTGAGGGTGGCCAGCCATCCCCGTTCCCGCAGTTCGGCGATAAGCCGGCGCGCCACGGTGTCGGCTAGCGCCGCGCGATGCGGTTGTGATTGCGAGGTGTCGTCGTCGGAGGTCACGCCGGGAGGAGTTCTCAGTGTGGTCCGGCGGGCGGTCAAGGCCCCCACGTTGTTTTCTGCGCGCAATGTGTAGCTCAGCCACGTGTCGCGGTGCTGGCTGTTGCGGCCGCTGAGCAGCGGCGCTGAGTCGCTGCGCAATCCGCTGGCCGGTGGGGTGCGGGTCACCGAGCAGATGGTCAGCGCGTCGGCGCGCACCCCATAACGATCCAGCCAAGCGGTGATGAACTCCCACGGAAGCTGGTCGCTGTGGTCGCCGGGGGCGCTCAGTGCATGCGGATGGGTGCGCAGGTGGATGACGATGCGGGCTTGCAGCGCGCTCTCCCGGGGCGTCGGCGGCGGCTGCGCCGGGGTTGCGCTGCGCCTGCGGTGACCGGTGCGTTGGGAGCGTTGACGGCGGTTATGCCACGCCATGGGAGTCCAGCGGGCCACCGTCGTCGACACGTGCTGGCCGTGCCAGGACCCCACGAATGCGGCGACCGCCGCGACCGCCGCGGCGTAGTGCCACCACTGGGGTGTTCGCCCTGGCGGCAGCAGCGTCGCCCACCCGAGCAGCAGCAGCGAGGCCAGTGTTGTCAGGCGCCGCCAGCTGGGCCACGCTGGGGAGAATCGAGACGACTCGCGGCTAGCGGGTGGTGCGACCACGGCGCATTCCAATCACGGTGACAGCGATGACGGCGGCGGCGATCGCCGCGATGCCCGCACCGAAGGCGATCAGGCGCGGCAGCCGATTATCCGGTGGCGGTGGTGCTGGCGGGGCGACTCGCACGATCGGCATTTGCGCCGGCAGGGCGTCACCTTGAGGGATGTCCCAGGTGAGCGCGGCTACCGGGTCGATGACGCCGGCCCCGACGAGGTTGGACGGTGCACGGGCGGCGTTGTGCGCCGAGGCGACCAGGCGGTTGACCACCTGACGGGAGGTCAAGTTGGGGAACTTGGAGCGGACCAGGGCGGCGGCGCCGGAGACGTAGGCTGCCGCGAAACTGGTCCCGTTGATGGCAACCAACGGCTCTTTGCTGGATGGCAGACCGTTGATGATGCCCGAGTTTGGGCCGTTGCCGAGCGAGACGACCTGTTCACCGGGTGCAGCGACGCCCACCCATGGGCCAGCCATAGTGAAGTTCGACGGCTGCCCTTCGGGGGTCAGGGAGCCCACTGACAAGACGTAGGGCTGCCAAAACGATGGGGTGGAGACGGTGGTGGCGCCGGCCCAGTTTCGGGAATCGTCGGGACGATTGGGATCGGTGAGCGGATTGCTGGTGCAGTTGCTCTCACCGGTGTTTCCAGCTGCGGCCACCACGACGATGTCCTTGTCGATCGCGGCGTAGCGCACGGCCGCGCCCAGCGCTGCTTGGTCGACCTGCTTGTAGACAGGGAAGCAGTCGATCAGCGAGAGATTGATGACGCGGACGCCGGGGATGTCGGCGGCGTGGCGGACCGCCCGCGCCAACGTGGCGACATCGCCGGCGGTCTTTGCTTGCTGGGCATCTTGTCCTGAGGGTGTCTTGGGTGCCCACTGCGCTGAGGTTTGTCGGATTGAGACGATCGCGGCCTCGGGGGCCACGCCGGCGAATCCGTCAGGGCCTTGCTGGGCTGCGATCAGCCCGGCGACCGCGGTGCCGTGTCCATCGCAGTCGAACAAACCCCCGGCGGGTGGATCGATGTAATCCCCGCCCGGGGCGAGGTTGGGCAGGCGTGGCTGTGGTGTGACACCGGAATCGATCACCGCGACCACCACTCCCCTGCCGCGTGAGGTTTTCCACGCTTCGGGCAGGTTGAGCATGGCCTGGCTGGGAGGCACCGCGGCCGGGTCGAACCCGGGCATTGCGCCGTAGACCTGGCATTGGCCGTTCTGGCGCATTTCTTGCCCTGGAGCGGGCGGACCGTCAGGGGGCAGCGCAGCTGGGTCGACGACGGGATATGCCAGCGCGGCGGCCTCAGGCACGGGGCTAGACACCACCAGCACAGCGATGGTCGCGGCGAGTGAGGCCAGTCGGCGGATCATCACAGTATTCCTCGGTTGCGGATGAGGCTGATCAGGCCGATGAGCCACAACATGGCCGGCGGAATCGTGATCAGCAGGGCGTTTTCGAACAGGTCCAGCCAGCGGCGCTGCGGGATGGAAAGCTCGCGCGGTTTGATGGCTGCAGCGCCGAGCAGCACGAGCGTCAAAGCCACCACGGCGGCTGCCGCGTACAGGCCCGAGACCAGGTGGCCGGCGGCGGTGAACGACACCGTCAACGCGATCGCGGTCAGAAAAGGGGTCGCCAGAAACCACAGTGCGGGGATCGCTGAGTCCCAGATCCGCATCCGCAGCACGGTGACGGTGGTGGTGACCACCACCAGCCACCACGCCAACAGTGGCGGTGCGTCAGGCAACCACACCACCAGCACCGATCCGATCACCGACAAGATCACCGAGGCCGCGATCAGACCGCTCTGGTAGGAGTTGCAGGTCGCGGTTTTACGGGGCAGATCTTCCAGTTCGGCCAGCGACGACGCGGCGGGTGTGGGCTCGCCTGGTGCGGGCACATTCGGTAGCGGGAAGCGCGCCCACATCGCTGACACCGTGGGGGCGTTGGAGGCCAACAGCAAGGACACCGCAAGGACTCCGCACCCCAGGGACAAGTACGGCAAGTGCCACAGGATGCGGGCGCCGGCCGCGGCCGCGACGGTGGCCGTCACGGCGACGACCGCGGTGTGGGTGGCCACCCAACTATTAGTGACGGCCAGCAGCAGCAACGACCAGGCGACCAGGAAAGCCGCCGCCAGGAAAACCCGCGGCGCCGCGGCATCACCCGGCACTACCGCGGCGCCGGCCAACGCCAGCGGCGCCGCGGCCGCGAGACCCAGGCGGCCGGCGGTAGCAAGCAGGCCGCGCCGGTACAGCCAGATGGTGACGGCGACGAAGACCACCGCGAGCGCACCCAAAGCTGCAGCCGACCACACGCGGTAGCCGCGGTGCCAGCCATAGATCGCCAGGCCGCACGTTAAGGTCGCCGCGGTGACCACCACCGCTTGGGCGGCGGTGCGCAACATGGCGTGCTCGAAGGGCTTGAACTGGCTGGCCGAATGAATCGCCGAGGCGTCAGCGATGTCTTCGACCACTGGCGGCGCCGTGGGGCCCGGCGGCAGCTTGCACAAGATGAGCTGCTCACCGTCATCGATGTTCAGCGTGGCCAGGGTGGCGTCCAAGCTAAACGGTGTTCCTCCGAGAGGCGCTAGCGAGTAAGGGCGCAACCCGTCGTCGTTGACGGCATCGGCTGGCACGTCGTCGTCGTCGCGACCCGTGGCCAGTGTTGCCCGGATCCGCGGAATCAGTTCCCGAATGGCGAGTGTGGTCGGCAGGGCCAAGTCCACCGCGGCGTCTTCACCGATGATGGCGACGCGGACTTGGCCGGTAGCGGCGGCCGGATCCATCGATCAGAAACCCCCAGTTTCAGTCGTTCGGTGCTGATGCGGCCCCCGGGCGGGATAGTGCTGGGCGATCGAGCCGGCCAACGCCATCAGGGCCTTTCGGGCTCGCGATTTGAGTTCCACGAAGGTGACATCGCGTCCCTCGGCGAGGTGGACGTCGTAGGGGATCCTGACCACGCTCACACCCGGGATCTTGGCGGTGAACTCCTGTTCGGCGTCATCGAGGTCCACCAACGGCTTGTTCTTGAACGTCGAATTCAACGCGATCACCGTGCGGGGCAACAGCCGCGCGAAACCGTGCGCCTGCAGCCACTGGATGGTGGTCCAGGCGCCGTTGAGTCCATCCGGGGCTTGAGAGGCCACCACGACCAGGCTGTCGACGTGATTGGCGATGGTGGAAAACAGCGGTGATGTGATCGCCGTGCCGCAATCGAGCAGGATGACGTTGTAGTGCTTCTTGAGAATCTTCATCGTCGCTTCGAAGTCTTGCGTGTTCAACGTGTACGAGGAGCGTGGATTGTTCTGAGCGCCAAGCATTTCGAGGCGGTCTTTGTTCTGCACGGTGAAGGTCGCGACTGTTGGATAACTGCTGGCGTCCTGCAGCGACGACAACGCCTCGATGTTGGCGTCGGCGCCGCCTTTTTGCTCGAACCGCGACGAGAGGTTGCCGAGATCGGTGTCGACGTCCACGGCGATCACCCGATCCCCACGCTCGCGGGCGATCGCGCTGCCCGCGGCGACGGTCATGGTCGTCTTGCCCACGCCACCCTTGGCGCTGACAAACGCCACCACGTAGACGTCGAGCAGCGGTGCGGTGATACTGCGGATGAGCTTGTCGTGCTCTTCTTGCTTGGCGCTGGGCCCGGGCGTGATGAGCCCGAAGGTCATTTGCGACACCAGCTTTCGCCAGCCCTTGCCTACAGGTCGGCGCCGCGAGGTGACGAACTGTTGGCTTTCGTCAAGCGCGCCGTAGCCGCTGGGCGCGAAGGCTGCCGGTGAGCTTGGCTGGTCTCCGAACAGCGGCTGGTGCGGGTCAGCGGCCGGCGGCTGCGAGGGCCCGGTCGAAGGCCAGCCCGCCGGCAGGTGCTGCTCATGCGGCAGCGGCGTGTCAGTGAAAAAGCCGTCAAGGCCTTGCTCGTGCTGCGGGGGCTGGCCGCGGTGCGCGGCGATCTGGTCGAGTGAGATCTCGGCGGTCTTGTCGTTAGACGTCTCCTCGACAGCCTGCCAAGCGGGATCCGGCTGGCGCGGTTCGGCATTGGGCCGCGCCGGTTCAGGCAGCTTGAACGTTGGCGCTCCGTGCGCTGCCGCATGTTGTGGCCGCGACGGCGGCGGCACTGGCGCGCGGGTCGGCGGAGGAGGCAGCGGCTGATGCGGCGCCTCGCCGCCGGGAGTAGACCCCTGCTGCGGAGGCGGTGCCGCCGGCCACCGCACACGCTGCCCTGGCCCGGTGTCTGGCCCGTTGCTGGGCTGCCTGCCGTCCTCCTGGGGGGCGGCCCCAGAAGGATAGGGGTAGCGCTGGTCTGAGGTGGGCTGTTCGTGGTGGGGGGTGTCGTCTTGGGGGAAGGAATCAGAAGGTGTGCTCATCGCTTCGGTTTCTACTTTCGGGTTGGTAGAGGGTCAGATACTGAAGTTTTCGTCGGGGAACCACGAGCCCGAGGGGAGGCGTTCGGTGAGGTCGCGCACCGCCATGGCGATCGAAAACGGTTCAGCGGGAGCGAAAATGGACACCCCGCCGGCACGAGGCTGCCCCGGTGTGGGGCTGACGAGGATCTGCCCGACCTCGGTGCTGATGATGTTGACACTGACATCGGTGTGATGGTGAGCGCCGTTGGTGGCCTCATGGGCGGTCAGTTCGACGGTGATGCGATCGCCAGCACGGGCCACTTCCATGATCTCAGCTTCTCGTTCGGGGATGCCCAGCTCGACGAGGGCTTCCATCAAGTCAGCGCCACGAGCGACACGGTCGTCGATGGCTTTGCCGGTGTCCATCGGCAGTGAGAACTCCTCGAAGCGAGCCGGCGGCTGATCGGGGGGCAATCCCGCGGTGATGATCGGCACGATCGCTTCGCTGTGGGTCAGCTGCAGCGGCGTGAGCGTCACCATCTGCGCGTAGCGCAACGCGACCACGGCATCTGGCGGTGAGGTGCGCGCCAGCACCCCCCGCAAAATCTGCTCGGGATCGATCATCGTGCGCCATTCCAGCCACTGGCGCGGCTGGCATACGGTCTTAACCGCCTGCGCGACAGACGGTTTGATGTCCCCCTCTGCGTCAATGACGCCGGCCTCAGCCAGCTCCGCGAGGCAGCGCTGGTTGAATGGTTCCCGCTCCGCTGGATCGACATAAGGGGCGGTGATCGCCAGCATCCACGGATAGGCCCCCACGCGCAGGTGGTCGGCGAGAAACCAGGCCTGGTGCGCATCGACCTCGACCGCGTCGTACCTATTCGTCATCGGCACCGGCTCCATCGGTGGGCAGCTTGGCTTCCTCCAATTGGGTCAGCACCGGTTCCAGGGCGCGCTCGACGATGAACGACATCGATGTCGACCAGCGTTTCTCTTGAGTCCGAAGCCGTTTGAGGGTCCGCCGGTTGAGACGGAAGGTAGTCGGGACCTTGTCGTCCTGGGCGAGAACGCGGGCACTCAACTCCCGTACCAGGTCTGATTCAGCCATCGGTCACCCCTTTCGCAATGGGTCTTTTGCCCGCGCGCTCGCAGTAGAGCACATAAAGCGGACACGGCAAATAGATCGCCTATCCCGTTCGCCAATCATGCCCTCGCGCAGCCATCGCGAAGGTTCGCACCCCGCAGAATTCGGGAAGCGAAGAAGTCAGCGCGACAACCGCGCGCACCAAAGCACAATGCGCGAGCCGCCGATGCCGGTAGGCAGTCTGCGAGTATGCGCGAGGCGCATCGCCCGGTATGCGCTCGGTATGCGCTATGCGTTTTCCCCGATGACCGCAGGGCGCGCGGCCCATGTCTCGCCAGTGTCGCGAAGAGCTGCCATGATGGGGACCACGCGAGTGAACCCGTCAGAGTCTTCCAGGCCCCTACCGCGTGCTATCCAATCCCCCGCTCCCCAAATCGTCACGTGACACGAAGGATTTGTTTGCGGTGGCCTTCGAGGGTTGGGTGATGCACGCTGCATCACGGCCGCAGCACTTTGGTCAAGCGTGCAAAGGCGCCAAAAGGCTTGCTGAGGCGCCGCGCGATTTATTACTCTAATACCGGTATTTAGAAAGGAGTGCTCGTGGCCCAAACGACAGCCCGCCCCGCCCGCCGAGCCAAGCCAGCCGGACGCAAAACCGCCAACCGATTCGCGGCCCTGGCCGGCGGAGACGCCGCACCAAGCACAGACCCCTCCCCCGCTACCGACTCCGCGGCGTCGGAGGAAGAAACCGGCCTTATCGCGGGCATGTCAGCCATGGTCGCCAACGAAGCGCACCGGGTCGTCCAGATCCACGTGGCCGAGATCGCACCGCACCCGTTCAACGATCCCCGGCGATCACAGCCGCAGCCTGGCGATCCCAAATGGGAAGACCTCCTCAACGGGGTACGTGCCAGCGGCGTACGGCTGCCCGTGCTGGTGGTCACCCGCGATGCGTTCATGGCGGCGCGACCATCGGCCGCCGACATCGCTGCCACTGCGCGCTACGTACTGGTCTACGGTCACCGCCGGCGCGTCGCGGCGATCGAAGCCGGCAGAGACACCGTCCCAGCCGTCGTCGACGACGCCATCATGGTCGACGACGGCGATCTGGACTCGATGGCTACCGAAAACCTTGGCCGCCAAGACCTCTCCGACCTTGCCGAGGGCGAGTTGTACGCGCGCTACTCCGAGATTGGACTTTCCCAACGCGCCATTGCCGAGCGACTGGGCGTCGACCAAGCCACAGTGTCGCGCAAGCTCGCGCTCAAGCTACTGGCTCCCGAAGTCCGCGACGCCGTCGACGACGGCCGCCTACCCAGCGCCGAGGCCGCGGCCTTGGCCGGCAAGCTGCCCTATGGCCCGCCTCGGCGCTGGCAGAAGACCAAGGACCCCGACCAGCTCAGCGACCTGCGCCACGAAGAACAAACGCAGGCCCTGCACCTGATCCTCACGCGTGGGATGATCGCTACCCGCGCCGCCGAGCGGGTCATCGCCGAGCGCACTGCCCGCGCCAAGGCCGACGAGTTAGGGATCCCCCTCGTCGAGGACCCCCGCGCCGAGCTCGGCGAGAACTACCACCTCCACCGCGTCCCCGACTACGAGCCCGGCGCCGAGATCATCGGCGCCATCAACCCCGCCTCAGGGGCCCTAGATCTCTACGCACGGCCCCTGGCCGGCGAAGGGTTGACGTCGACGACGTCGAGCATCGGCGACGCGGCCGCCGCGGACCCGGCCGCTCAGCCGGGCGCTGCTGAAATTCTCGACCCGCCAGCCGAATCGAACGCACCCCCGCCTCGAGAAGAAACAGGGCAGGATCCAGGCCACAGTGACGAACCGTCTCCGGAAGCCGCCCAGCGACAGGCAGACGCCCAAGCCGCGGCCCAGGCCCAACGCGCAAGGCGGGAATTCTGCGCGGTACTGATCAATCAGCAGCCCTCCAACGCCGAGCTCCTCAAGATACTGGTGGCGCAATACCTGTCCGGCGTGGCCGCGCGCAGCGCAACATCAGCGGTAAGCGCGCTGCTACGGGACTGGGACGCCACCGCTGACGGCCCAGCGGAGAAGGCGCGAAACGCACGGGCCTGGCACCGTGCGGTGGCCGCGGCTGAACTACACACCGCGGAACTCAAAGACAAGGCCTGGGACGACGACGCCGTCGCCCACGTCAACCTGCTCATCAACCGAGCCGGCTACCAACCGACTCCATGGGAACACCGCCAGCTCGAGACCGCCGGCGCTTAAACCATCCGCATCGACCGTCACAACCGCCTCGGGTGATGCAGGCTGCATCACCCGCCCCATGCTCAAAGGAGATTATCGATGTCCACTTACACCGTCGCCAACATGTCTGGCAGCGTCGGGAAAACGACGACCGTCGTGACCACCGCCATCCAGCTCGCAGGCTCTGGCCTGCGGGTGCGCGTCATCGATCTCGACCCCCAAGCAAACGCCAGCACCTGGCTGGGCTACCCCGACATCAGCGGTGTCACCATCGCCGATGTACTACGCCAGCAAGCCACAATCGACGACATCGAACGGCCCGCTCGCATCATCCAGGGTTTCACCGACGCCGGCGAACCCGAATACACCACCGACGAGGCCACCGAAATGCACATCGGCAACCTGACGGTCGTGCCCGCCGCCCGCTCGACTCTGGACAAACTGATGGTCGAACTACCGGCCGTGACCGGAGGCGTACTGCGCCTGCGGGATGCCCTCGAAGCGGCCACTCCTGTTGACGTCACCCTCATCGACTCCCCCGGCTCCAACAGCGCACTAGTCACCACGGCACTGATCGCGTCCTCAGTCGACGAGGACGGCCCTTCCGGCGGATGGGGATTGATCATGTGCACCAAACCAGCAGGCAAGGAATCAGAAGGCATCCAGGCGCTCTTGCAAGAACTCGCGATCATCAAAAAGACCTTCAGGATCGACATCCCGCTTTTGGCCATCGTGCCGTGCGCCGTGCCAGGCACCGGCGGCGTGTACCGCGAACAGATGGAGTACTTACAGGAAGGCTTCGGTGACAAGGTCACACCGGCGGTCCGACGTAGCTCGATCGTGGATGAGGCCTACACCAACTACCTTCCCGTCCCGCTGTATGGATACCGAGCCAAAGACGTCAGCAAAGACTACGAGAACGTCATTGACCATATGAAGCGCCAAGGAATGTTCCGCCCAGCAGCCATCAAAGCCTAGCTCCGTGGACGGCCCCGCCAAATCCAGCGACCTCAGCAAGGTCAATGTCCCCACCGAGCTGCACCACAGGGCCCGCGCGGCTGTGCGCATCGTCGAGCGCGTCACAGGCCGCCGCTACACCATCACCCAATTCATCGAGGAAGCTATCGTCGCCCAGCTGCGCGTAATCGAGCACGACTACAACGAGGGCCGCGAGATCCTCCCCGACCCACAACCCCTCGAACCGGGGCGACGCTAAGGCGCGTTGACAGCCCCGCCGCTCCACGATGAGCCGTCGGGCTCATGCGGCGACGCCAAATGCACACGATACTGAGGTCACGTTGCTGACCCGAGTGCGCACGCCGCCGCATTCAAGAACCCGGGCTGATTTCGCCTTACGCCCATGAGAATCCGAAGCCGCGACTCAGTGCCCTGGCGCCGCATCGGACACGAGGGGCGGTGAAGGGTCCTCCCGCTGCACGACCAGGCTCCCCCACTGCCGCGTCCATATAGCCCGTGTGACCTGCGATATCCGGGCGATAACCGGATAACGAGACGTGTGACTCGCGGGTATCGCACCGGATAACATGAGGGTCATCAACGGGTGACTGCCCGCCCTATGTGCGAATCTGCGTACGTGGCAGTGACGCCTGTGGTGCCGGGTCTAGCGCCGCATCGTTGTCGGCTGACCGACGCGTTGCCACACGCACGGACAACGCACGTATGCCCGTGTGGCGCAACGTCCAACGCCTCAGCCAACTACCCGTGCGGCCCACCGCGTGAACACACGGCGGTCGCAACGCTCTAGCGACCACCCGTGCACCCACAACATGTCCCGGACGCGCAGACGTCCGAATTGACGGCAGCACAGTGCCGTGACCACACGGGCCGATCGCCGCCCGGGCCCACGGGCGAAGGACCGTCGGTCGCAACGTCCAAATAGTGGGCTAGGTAACGGTTCGACTTCACGTCCGTGCGCCTACATGACATCTCGCGGGTGGGTACGTACGTTGCGACGCATGACAATGACTGGGCCCGATGCGCGGGCCATCCTCGTAGCGAATCAGAAAGGCGGAGTTGGAAAGTCAACGACCGTCGCCGCAGTGGCGGAAATGATCGCCGCCGCGGGAAAAAGGGGCCGTCGCGTGCTCGTCGTCGACGGCGACCCACAGGCCAACGTCACCGTCGAAGATCTCGGCGTCGACGGAGACCGCGGACAATCACTGGCCCAGACCCTGCAATTCGGTGCGCCGCTTGTCCCGGTGCGCAACGTACGGGCCAACCTCGACGTAGTCGCCGGCGGTCCACAACTTGCCGTCGTCGGCGCCGGCGCTCACCTGATGGCCGAGAACGGCATTGACATGGCCGCCAACCTGGAAAACCAGCTCGCCAAACTATGCGAAGACGAAGGCTATGACCTGGTCCTCATCGACTCAGGTCCAGGTGACGTACCGCTGCTCGATACCTATCTCACCGTCGCCAACTATCTGTTGATCCCCACCCGCGACGACCAAGCCAGCCTGGGCGGTGTCGAACGGTTGGCGCGACGCTTCTGGCGAGCACGCAAACTCGGTGCCTCCATCCAACTTCTCGGTGTGCTGCTGTTCGATGTCAACCCACGAGCGAAAAAGCGCAACCAGGACGTGTTCGATCAAGTCAGCGAAATGCTCGAAGGCAGCGGGACAACGCCGTTCGACATCACGATCCGCTCCGCACCCGCGGCCGCCGTCGACATGCGAACGCTCCACAAAACCGCCGGCGAACTCGTTGCGCTAGCCAACGACGACCGCCGAGCTCGACTGTCGAAGCTGCGCGACAACCAAAGTCCCGAGCGCGCCATGTGGACGAGTGACCCCACCGGCCTTGCCGCCGACTACCAAGAGCTCGTCCGCCAAATCGTCACACGGCTCGGCCGATACGAATCAGTGACGGCGGGGGAGCGGGTCGGATGAGCCCTTCACGCACCCGCGGCAAGCCGCTGTTCGACCCCGAGGCGCTCAATCAGGACCTGGACGAACTGTGGCCGGCCCGTCCACGCGCCGCTGCCGCGCCGACTCCACCGCCGGTTTCGCCACAACCGGCAGACACCGCTGTCAGTGCCGAACCGGCCCACTCTGACCCGCGGCCGGCAAGTGCCTCGGTCATCGAACCGGTACTCGCAAGCGCCCCCGCGACTGAATCGGCCCGCGCAACCACGCCAGCAACGACCAGCCCGGAACAGCCCACAAAACCGCGACAGACAACTACCGGACGGCCGAGCACAAGAACCCGTCCACCCGAGGTCTTGCTATCAGCGGAAGTCTACGACGAGCTCTACCGAACCCAGATCGCCGAAAAGAAGGTACGCCGCGGACTCGCCCGAACGATGGGCGCCATCGTCTTGGACGCCATCGAAACCCACGCGACGAAACTGGCGACAACCTGGACTACCCAGCGATACGCCGTAGGGGAGGGCCAACTATTCGAACGCCCGTCCTCGCACGCAGTCCCGCGGCGGCGTCGCCACGCAACCGCTCCACGCACCGTCGTTCTGTCAGGAGTGACAGCCGCAAACGGTCAACGGCTTGACAACCTCGTCGAGGCCTGGGCCGCCGGCACGCGAAGCGCACTCGTGGAACAAGCACTCAGATACGAATTTGGGCTCATCCCGGACTGATTCGCGCGAATTCGCCTGGCTGCGCGTCGCAGCGGGAACAAATTGCTGATCGCATCCTGATAAGTCACATCCGCCCGTCGCGAAGAGCGGGAGCAGCTGTTGACCCGCGAAAGTCCGCTACGGTCAAGTACTTTGCGCGCGAGGGTGACTGTGATTATCCAGCGTGGCGTTAGTCCCGCGGGATCTGTTCACGTCCAGTCGGTTCGGGGAAATCTGGCGCTATTCACCGATTCCCATCGGCGGTCAGATCGCGTTGCGCCCGGGTGGAGTGGCGTCCTCTTTGGGGCCGACGCGCCGCACGCGGGTCCTCAGATCGGGGTCGCTCAGGAAGCCGTCGATGAGCGGAACCGGCCCGCCGACACAGGTCCAGTCGTCGTCCCACAGCGTGGACACCAGCCAGGACCGATCCACCGGGAACATCAGGTCCGGCAGGCGAGTTGACCGCGACGACCATAAGTCGTCGGACCGCCAGCAGGCGGCCTGTTCTGGTCCGGCCTGTACGAGTACATAAGGCCAGTTCGCATACAACGTCACTCTTGGCGCGTCAGGGAAAACGACGTCCGCGGACCCAGTGTCGAGGTAACCAATCCACCACTGTTGATCCGGCGACTGTCTAGTGAGTAGTGCGACGATAGCCTGGTCGTGGCTCTGCTTTTCAGCTTGGGGCTTTGGCAGTAAAACGGTGGCGTAGTCATCGAATATCGGCGGGATCGCCGACGTGATTCTGACGCCGATCGAGGTAGCCGTGGTGATCCATGCGACATCCGCGCGCGTACCAATCGGCCAACTCTTGCCGTCTCGGATGACCGGACTCACCGCGTCGACCAACGCCGATAGTGTGTGTGCACCAAAGCATTATCTGTCGGGACAGTGGAGGTTTGCACCCGAGCCGGCTGCGGGACTGATCTGATCGGCCGGTTTCGGGGGAGATGTCACTCGGAGCACCGATAGTTAAGAGCAGAACCGAGAGGATCCGCAATTGGCCAATGAACAGTCCGCTGAGCCCACATCAGGACGCCATGCATGTTTCGACGCCGGTGTGCGCGCGCCCTACCGCGGGCTCGTGTGCGACCGACGTCACGGGCACTGATCCGGCGAACCGAGGAGCCCCCAACATGGTCGCCACGACCATCACGTTCAGCACCTCCCGAGGGGTCGTCTCGTGGAGTGCGCTCGAGCGGCGCGCAGTTGGGCCGCCCGGCGGGATTGCTGGCGGCTTACTTGGTGGTGAACCAGCCTTGGTCGCTATTGTGCGTGAGATCCTTGCCGGCAGCTTGCCGAAAACAGTGCGCGTGGCAGAGCCCAACCTCGACTATATGTTCACCCGGAACCGCGACACCGCCGCCGACGTGGCCGCCGCGATGCTCGTGGCCGGCAACGGTAGAGGACGGCTTTCCGATACAGGGTGGGAGGTACTGGACGCCGCGATGGAAAGCGACCGCGCTGACGAGGATTTCCGTGGTCTGACGACCTAATTGTCGACCGGGGATTGATCAGCGACGGGGGAGGGGAATCGCCTGACCTACATGGCGGATAGATCGCGGGTGTGCGGGCTGTGGCGCGTTCTACGCATCATCATCGTGTGCGGCATGACGGCCATCGAAATTGGTGAAGGCGCACTGCGGGCCAGGGGTCGGCATGTAGACCGTGGCCGCACATTGTACTGGCGGAGTGCACGTATTCCGAACCTGCGCTATTTGTCTTGCCGATGGCCGCTGAGGTCAGCGGTAGGGATGCAGACATGGGTCAGGTCAAATTATTGATGGCACCGGTGCGGGCATGCGAATGCTGCGACGATTGATCGTGAACACATCCCAATTTAGGCAAGCAAAGTGCGGGATAGCGGAATACATCGGTAAGTGTAGACTTACCGTTTGTGGTTGCTTACGAAGACACTGTCGATGCGTGGGCAGCCCTCGCTGACGGCACCCGCCGAGCGATATTCAAACGCCTTGCCGGTGGGCCGATGGCGGTGGGCGAGCTTGCTCATGGCTTGCCCGTCAGCAGGCCGGCGGTGTCGCAGCATCTCAAGGTGCTGAAATGCGCTGGACTGGTTTCGGATCGCGCTGTGGGAACGCGGCGTGTTTATCAGTTAGACCCCAAAGGCATTGAGGCACTGAGGTCGGAGCTTGACGTGTTCTGGGGCAAGGCTCTCGACGCATACAAACTGATCGCCGATGAAGGGGAGCAAGACGGATGAGCTCATCAAATGTCGAGCCAGTACGGAAGAGCGTTGTTGTCGACGCTGGCGTTGAGCGTGCGTTCACGCTGTTCGTCAGCAAATTCGATGCCATCAAGCCGCGCGAACACAATTTGCTTTCGGTCCCGATTGCCGAGACTGTCTTCGAGCCGCGAGTTGGCGGGCACATCTACGACGTCGGGATCGACGGCAGCCGGTGTGAATGGTCGCGTGTCCTCGTCTACCAGCCGCCGTCTCGCGTCGTGTTTTCCTGGGACATTGGACCAACCTGGCAGCTGGAAAGTGATCCCGCCAAGACCAGTGAGGTCGAGGTGCGTTTCATCGCCGAGTCCGGTGATCGGACGCGGGTCGAGTTGGAGCATCGACACCTTGATCGCCATGGCAGCGGCTGGCGCACCGTCGCGGACGGAATTGACGGCGAAGCGGGCTGGGCGCTTTACCTGAGCCGCTATGTCGAGACTGCGATGACGGAGGCTTCGCGATGAGCGCCGATGAGAAGTCCCTCATGGCCATGGCCTATGACGAGCGGGCCGACCTGGCCTCGTTCCTTACAACGCTCACCCCGCAGGAGTGGCACGCGCCGAGCCTGTGCGAGGCATGGACGGTGAAGGATGTCGTTGCCCACATCGTCAGCTACGAAGACTTGACCCCCTATGGCTTGATGAAGCGTTTCGCCAAGGGTTGGGTCGTGCATGCCAACGACGTTGGTGTCGAGGAGTTCGCACTCATGTGCCCTCAGGAGTTGATGGAGTTCCTGGGCAGGCATCTCCGTCCGCGAGGACTTACCGCTGGCTTTGGTGGGATGATTGCGCTCGTTGATGGAACTGTCCACCACCAGGACATTCGCCGAGCACTCGGCTATCCGCGCACCGTGCCCGTTGATCGACTGGAACGAATTCTGCCGCTGGTGCCTGGAAACCCACGACTAGGCGCAGGGCGGCGCGCCCGAGGACTCTGCCTCAAGGCCACCGACGTCGCCTGGCGGCACGGCAACGGGCCAGAAGTCAGCGGCACCGGAGAAGCCCTGTTGATGGCGATGACAGGTCGCAAAGAAGCCGTCTATGAACTCGTTGGGCCAGGACAGGCCACGATGGCCGAGCGGATGTGACGCAACCAATTCCACGTGTGACTCCCGACGGCGGTTCTCATGGTCCCGCCATCACTCGCCACGCGATTAACCAAAGGAGGCGAGGCATTGACTACCGCAACGACCGGCGAAGCACGCGTCGAGATCGACGCAGCCCAACTGGCGGTCTACCACCTCATTAGCGACATCACGCGCATGGGCGACTGGAACTGGGACCTGGCGATGGACTGTCGATGCCCTCACGAACAGAGCGCATGAGATGTCCCGCTCACCTAGCTCGAATGGTGGTCACTACCTTGACAACGCGGCGCAGGCGACTTCCTTTGAATTTCGTGCCCGATCGACGGTTAGGCGACCTTCAGCAATGTCATGAGGCCGTAGTCCATGTGTATCTGTTGGTGGCAGTGCAGAAGCGACAGCCCGGGTTGGTCGGCGACGAAGTCGATGTCCATGGTTTGGTAGCCGCCCAGTATCGCGACGTCTTTGTGTATGCCGGCGGTGGGTGTGCCGGCGATGTGGGTGATTTCGAAGGTGTGCCGGTGTAGGTGCATCGGGTGGAGGTCGTCGGTGGCGTTGCGAAAGCGCAACCGGTATCGCTTGTTCTGGTTCAGTTCGAGTACAGGCTTGTTGGTGTCCATGGAAAACGGTGTGCCGTTGATCGTCCAAATGTTGAAGCCGTTATCGGCAGCATTGCGTTTCTCGATCAGCATGTCGATGGTGTGATCGGGTGGGGTCGCAGGCGTCGGGTTGGGTGCCGCGAACAGACGGTAATCCCACTTGAAGGGTGGCGCCGGTGCCCATTGCGGATCCCCGCGACGCCCGGCGTATTCCACTACGACACCCATGCCGTGTCCACGGTCATCGTCGGACAGATCGCCCAGCACCCACACGCCCGGGTTGGCCATATTCACGATGGCCGAGATTCGTTCGGCAGCCCCGAGCCAGAGCACCGGTACGGGGGCGGGGTTAGGCACCGGATTGCCGTCCAGTGAGATGACGTTGAAGGTGTGTCCGGGCAGTGCGAGGCTGCGGTTTTCGGTGGCGCTGCCGTTAAGAACATGAAGCAATATCCGTTGACCGGTTTGCACCCGGATCGGATCGCCGTGGCCGAGCATGCGCCCGTTGATTGCAAATGCCCCGTAGCCGACCTCGTAGCCGTGGGGGGCACCCTGGGCAAGTGAGGCGCTCATGGCCGATTCGCCTTTCGCCTTAAGGTCGGGATCCTCCTCGCCGGCGAGGAAGTCGTTGGCCATGTCACCACCGCTGCTGAACGTGGGGTCAAACTCTTTGAGCGTCAAGAAGATCTCTTTGTCGTACGCGCCGGGGTTTTGCTTGGGTTCGATATAAACCGGGCCCACGAGTCCGCTGTACTGGCCACGGGACAGGTCGGCGCCCGGGACCACGTGGGTGTGATAGAACCGAAAGCCCGCCGGGTCGGGCACAAAGGAAATGCGCCGCATCCCGTGAGCGGGGATGTAAGGAGTGCCTTCCTCGGCGGCGCCGTCGACGTCGGCGTCGAGGTGCTGGCCGTGCCAGTGGAGCTGTTCGGGTGTGTCGGTGTCGTTGTAGATGTCCACCCATGTCCGTTGGCCCTCTTTCAGCCGCACCAGCGGACCGGGGAACTGACCGTTATAGACGACGGTTGACACGATCTGATCAGGGGCCAATTCGACTGTGCCGGTGGCGATTCGTAGTGTGTAGTCAGGTTTGCCCGTGGGCGGGGACGGCGGCGAGGGTCGAGAACAGGCGATACCGCCGACTGTGGCGCCAGCGCCGCCGAGTACGGCCAGGCCGCTGTATTTGAGGAAATCGCGTCGATCGACCGGCACGGGTTCGGCTCCTTTGCGGTTGGTCAGCAATAGGATTTGTTGTCTACCAGGTCCTTTGACGTGGTCGCCACTCATTCACTTCATCGCGGCGTTGGTGTGGTGCGCCAGAGTGGGTAGCAGGTATTGGATGCGGGTATCAATTTCGTTCGCTACACCGCGGAATTGCGTGTAATGCGTGCGGCCGCTGTCGTTGGAAGCGGCCGGGTCGGGAAGGCTCCAGTGCATCGTTGGGGCCGGCCCCTTCTCGCGCACATATTCATATACCTTGTCGCACAGAGTGATTACGTGATCGAAGGGCGGCCTGGTCATTGCAGTCAGCGGGTGCGGACGTTCCTTGCTGAGGTCGATGCCGTAGTCCTCACGCATGACTCGCACCGCGTACTGGTGGATCTGTGCCTTGGGGTGACTGCCAGCACTTGCCACCCTGATCGGGCTATGGCTGCGGTGCCGCAGGAGCGCCGCGGCCATTGGTGAGCGAGCGCTGTTGCCGGTACACAGAAACAGGACCGATTCCCTCGCCGTTGTGCTGGCGGCTGTGGATGCCAGCGCCGGATGCAGTGCGTCAGCGGCCTCGCCGAACGCGGCCGCGCACCGGGGCAAGTTCAGGTGGTAATAGCTGTCGCGGCCGTCGAAGGCGCTGCGCCGCGAATCGACCAGCCCGGCCCCTCGCAGCAGCCGCAGGTGGTAGGAGACCAGGTTCTGCGGCTCATCGACGGAGGTGGCCAGCTCGCGGACTCGGCGGTCACTAGCTGCAAGCTCGGCTAGCAGCGCCCAGCGCAGCGGGTGAGACGCCATCTGCATCAGTAGTGGAACCTTGAGCCGATCAGTGGCCACCCGGCGACGATACATCAATTGAGTTTGATATATTTCGGCGTCGGTGGACGTGTGCCCGTCATGTTCGATCCCAGCAAATATGAGGTGAACCCGTGCCAGACCGCCGCTGCCCGAACTCCGCCGCCGGTAACGCGACACCCGATGAACTGCAGCGAAGCCTGGGGGTGTTCGACGCGGTAGTGATCGGGTTGGGGTCGATGCTCGGCGCCGGGATTTTCGCCGCCCTGGCACCGGCAGCGCGTGCCGCCGGCTCGGGGTTGCTGCTGGGTTTGGCGGTGGCAGCTGTTGTGGCGTATTGCAATGCCACCTCCTCGGCGCGGTTGGCGGCCCTCTACCCGGCGTCCGGCGGAAGTTATGTGTACGGCCGCAAGCGCCTGGGCGATTTCTGGGGATATCTGGCCGGTTGGGGGTTTGTCGTCGGCAAGACTGCCTCGTGCGCAGCGATGGCGCTGACGGTGGGCGTGTATGTGTGGCCGTCGCAGGCTCATGCGGTGGCCGCCGCCGCGGTCGTGGCGCTGACAGCGGTGAATTACGCCGGAGTGCAGAAGTCGGCCTGGCTGACCCGCATCATCGTCGCGTTCGTGCTGGCGGTGCTGGCCTCGGTGGTAGTCGCCGCGTTCACGTCCGGCACCACGACCGTGGATCGACTGGACCTGGCGGGCGTCACCCTGGGGGGTGTGGTGCAGGCCGCGGGCCTATTGTT
This sequence comes from Mycobacterium sp. NGS27, assembly GCF_059813005.1. Taxonomy (NCBI): domain Bacteria; kingdom Bacillati; phylum Actinomycetota; class Actinomycetes; order Mycobacteriales; family Mycobacteriaceae; genus Mycobacterium; species Mycobacterium sp. NGS27. Next base: position 73,644 of record NZ_JCALDT010000008.1, on the reverse strand, counting down.
TTTCGCTTTCGCCGGCTATGCGCGCATCGCAACGCTGGGCGAGGAGGTGCGCGATCCAGCGCGCACCATCCCACGGGCAATTCCGCTGGCGCTGGGTATCACCTTGGTCGTGTATGCGCTTGTGGCCGCGGCGGCGTTGGGCGTATTGGGGCCTCAGCGTCTCGCCGGAGCCAGCGCGCCGCTATCTGACGCGGTGCGGGCGGCGGGGGTGAGTTGGCTTGTGCCCGTGGTGCGGGTGGGTGCGGCGGTGGCCGCGTTGGGCTCATTGCTGGCGTTAGTCCTGGGGGTCTCGCGCACCACGTTGGCCATGGCCCGCGACCACCACCTGCCCCACGCGCTGACCTTCGTGCACCCCAAATTCAAAGTGCCACACCGAGCCGAACTTCTGATCGGTGTCGTGGTGGTGATATTGGCCGCGACCGCCGATGTGCGCGGCGCCATTGGTTTTTCCTCCTTCGCGGTACTGATCTACTACGCGGTCACCAACGCCTCGGCGTTCACCCTCAGCCCCGATGAGGGCCGCCCACTGAGGGCGATTCCCGTGATCGGCCTCGTCGGCTGTGTGGTTTTGGCGTTGGCACTGCCGCTGTCATCGGCGCTTGCCGGCGCGGCTGTACTGGCGATCGGAATCGCCGCCTACGCAATTCGGCGCCTCCTCGCCCACCGGCGCAGCGGAGCTGATCCTGTCCGACGGTGACCCGCATACCTCCCAAGCAGCCCGGAGACCGAGTGAAGAATCCCGTTGCGGGAGAAAGGAAATCGGACATCATGCAACCGATACCGTGGCCCAATCGACTCCTGTGTACCCGCGCCCCGGCCGCGGTGGCTCTCATTCGTCTCTACGTCGGCCTGGTGTTCGCCTGCGAAGGCGTGCTGAAGTTTTTGCGACCCGCCTCACTGGGAACCGGCAGATTCAACAAAGTGGGGATACCTCAGCCGGCGTTCTTCAGCACCCTCGATGGGGTATTCGAGATTGGCTGCGGCGCGCTCATCCTCATCGGCCTGCTCACTCGATTAGCCACGGTTCCAATGATTGTCGACATGCTTGGGGCACTATTCATCACGAAAGTGCCGATCTTCTGGGGACGGGCCCCGCTCTTCCGTGGCGAACACGGCTGGTGGGACTTCATCCATGAATCCCGAGTCGACCTAGCGCAGCTGTGCGGCAGCCTCTTTCTTCTCATGGTCGGTGCTGGCGCAATATCACTGGATGCTCGCCTGGCTCACCGCGCCACCGTAGTTCCCGTCCGCTCCGGTTGACACCGCATTCACGGACCAAGGGAGACGGCACTGAGCCGTTCAAGGCCATGGGCACCTTCACAATTCGAGTCCATACTCCCGGTCGCGGCTGCGTTGGCGTGCGGCAGCCTGCTCTGTGGTGGCACCGAAGCGAGGGTAGGCGGCTTCGCGGACACGTGCTTGAGCGGTGTGTTCACCCCAGGCCTGCTATTGGACCGCATTTCACCTAAGGGGGATAACGAGATTCGGCGGTGTTGCCGGCCACTATGGTCGTCCGCGGGGTCCCATCATGCCACCAGGTCCCATCATGCCACCAGGTCCCATCATTCCGCCCATCATGGTTTGCATCATTGCGGGCATGCCGTCGCGTACGAACCCGCTGACTTCACGGGCATGGTTGCGGATGGCGTCGGTGAGGGCGGGGTCGTCGGAGGTTTCCTCGGCGATGACGCCGGTGGGCGTGAGCGTGAGCTGGCGGCGGTAGCCGCCGGCGTTGCGGAATAGTGTTGGCAGGCTTTGGCTCATGCACATGACTTCGGAGTCCTGGTCGAGGTGGGAGTACATGCTGGAGACATGTGCGTGCAGTTGCGCGGCGAGATCGGCAGCGTTCGTTTGGGTGGTGGTGCGCACGCCGCCCGGGATTTCCTCGACGGTGCGGGTGATCTCAGTGTGTCGGTTGAACATGTCCATGTACAGGCTCATGTCGGCCGGACTCGCGCCCATCATGCCACCGTCGGTCAGGCGGATGCGCAGGCCGGGTGAACCAAGGATTCCGCGCAGCGCGTACCCGATACCCATCACGGCGCTAGCACCGAGCGCAGCCAGTGCTGCTCGCCGAGTGAATGTCGCCATGCCATAACCTCCTAGGCACCGTGATCCCGTGTCTGCGGCGAATGAGCTTGGCGCTCAAGGCTGCCCGGGCAGCTACATCAATCGGCGGTAAAAGTCGTCGTCGCCGCTTCCGCATTCCGCAACGTGGGTTGAGACCGTGCCGTCGGGGCGGGGGTGGGTGGCGCGCGTCGGGACAGGTGGATCGTTTGGCTGCCTGGCGGCAATGCGGACCGCCAGGACTATGGCGGTCACGAGGGCGCCCCATAACGCCACCATCAACGGAATGTTGACGAGCACGCTGCACCAGCCCGAGCCAGGTCCGCCGTACCACGTCATCATCGCAGTGCCTCCCATCGTTGGTGACCGGTTGTGGTGTTAGGTATCGGTGTGCACCGTCGCCACACCGAAGGGTGATCTGCGGCATGGCCGAAGGCTGAAATAGCCTCTGATGCACGCAAATCCGTTGGTCGTGTCATCGCTTTCTCCGATTCGGGGACGATTACTGCGCCGGTCTGAAACTATTGAGTCAATGCCGGTGCAGGCGCACGGTGCGGGGCCGGATCTGGTTGCTGTCCGGTGTTGCGGCCGAAGCGCCGTAGCCGCAGCGAGTTGGTCACCACACTGACTGAAGAGAACCCCATCGCCGCACCCGCGATGACGGGGTTGAGCAAGCCGAATGCGGCAAGGGGGATCGCGGCGGTGTTGTAGCCGAAGGCCCAGCCCAGGTTTTGATAGATGGTGCGCAGGGTCTGCCGGGATAGCTCGATGGCCTGCACGACGCCGTCGAGTCGTCCGGACATCAGCGTGATGTCGGAGGCTTCGATGGCCACGTCGGTGCCGGTGCCGATCGCGATGCCCAGATCGGCTTGCACCAGCGCGGGGGCGTCGTTCACGCCATCGCCCACCATGGCAACCACCCGGCCCTCGTCCTGCAGGGCCCGGATCGCGGTGACCTTGTCTTCCGGTAACACCTCGGCCAGCACACGGTCGATGCCAACCTGCCCGGCGATGGCGGCCGCGGTGCGGGCGTTATCGCCGGTGATCATGGCGACGTGTAGCCCCATGGCGTGCAGCCGGGCGACCACGTCGGCGGCGTCGTCTTTAACCGTGTCGGCCACCGCGAGCACCCCCACAACCTGACCGTCGCGGCCGACGAACACCGCGGTGCGGCCCCGTTCTTCGAGCTCTGCGGCCGCCGCCCCAAGATGCTCGGGCAACTCCAGATCGTTTTCGTCGATGAGCTTGCGCCGCCCGACCAGCACGGTGTGGCCGTCAACCTCGGCGCGCACGCCGTGGCCAGCCAGGTTGGCAAACTCTGCGGCGGCCGGGATCTTCAACCCGTGTTCGCGTGCACCGGCCACGATGGCCGCGCCGATCGGGTGTTCGGAGCCCGACTCGACCGCGGCGGCCAGCCGCAGCACCAGATTAGGCTGGCGGCGCTTGCCGGCAATGACATCGGTGAGCCGCATCTGGGCGCGGGTGAGGGTACCTGTCTTGTCGAACACCACGGTGTCGATCTTCTTGGAGGCTTCCAGCACCTCACCGCCTTTGACCAGGATCCCCAAGTCGGCGCCCCGGCCGGTGCCGACGGTGATCGCGGTGGGGGTGGCCAGGCCCAGCGCGCACGGGCAGGCGATGATCAGCACCGCGACCGCCGCGGTCATGCCCGCGACCGGGTTGGCGGCCAGCAGTGTCCAGCCGACAAACGTCAAGGCGGCAACCCCTACGACGGCGGGCACGAACACCGCTGAGACCCGGTCGGCCAGCCGCTGCACCGGGGCCTTGCCGCCCTGCGCCTGCTGCACCAGACGCACGATCTGGGCTAGCGCGGTATCGGCCCCGACCGCGGTGGCGCGCACGGTCAGCACACCATCGGTGTTGACGGTTGCCCCAGCGACATGGTCACCCACCGCCTTTTCGACCGGGACGGATTCGCCGGTAAGCATCGACTCGTCGACCGCGGCGCGCCCCTCGGTGACCTGACCGTCGACCGGGATCTTCTCTCCCGGGCGCACCCGCACCAGGTCTCCGACATGCACCCGATCAACTGGCACGAGGAGTTCTTGGCCATCGACGAGCAGGCAGGCTTCCTTGGCGCCCATCTCGAGGAGCTTGCTAATCGCCTCGGAGGCTTTGCCGGTGGCGGTGGCCTCAAAATAGCGGCCCAGCACCACGAACGCGATGATCAACGCTGCGGTGTCGAAAAACAGTGGCCCACCGGCGAACAACTCATAGGTGGAGTAGAAAAACGCGGTCAACGTGCCCAGCGCGATCAGCGTGTCCATATTCGCCGACCCTGCCCGCGCCTGCCGCACCGCCCCGGTGAGGAACGGCCACCCAGCCACGAATTGCACCGGGACCGTCGCGGCAAACGCCACCCACCCCGCCCACGGATAAGCGCCGAACAACATCGGCGCAGCCATCGCCAGCAGCCCCAACGGCAGGGCTAGCCACAGCCGTCGCAGCCACGTCCGGCGCTGACGCCGATTCTCCTCGCGCGGCGATAGCTGGCCGCAGGTGGCCGAACCCGACCCGCAGCTACCGCCACTGTCGACCTCCGGCGGGCGGGCTTGCACGCCACGGCGCAGGCCGAATAGCGCCAGCCCAATCCCGCTGGCAATTCGTCGCACCACACCGATGCGGCCGACATCAGCTGAGTGCGGGTCGCGCGCAGGTATCGACGCGGCGGGGATGTGCTGGGCGTCAGCAATCGCCGCCATCACGGCGGCGGTATCGCAACTGTCGGGTGAATACAAGACCACTACCGAGGCCGTGCGCGGATACGCTTGCACAGCTTGCACGCCGGCCACCGTGGCAACCGTCTCCTCGATCGCCACAGCCCGCACCGTGTCGACGCGAAACCCGGTGACGTGCACCCGCATTCGCCCGCACGCGTCGGAGACGACTTTCAGCGTGAGATCGGCGCCGGTCGCAGTGTCAGTGGTCATCGTTGTTGCTCGAGTCCACCACCGCTACCGGTGGGACGTCGTCCCCGAGGCGTTCTTTGGCCTCGGCGATCACGTCGGCGGCGGTGAGTCGAGCCCGCTCAGCGCTCTCGCCGGCCTTGCGCTCGGCCTCACGGCCAACACGGATCCCCCAGGCGGTCACGGTGACGGTGGCCCCACGCAACGGAATCTTGGCCACCCCTTTGCGCAGCACCTCGTAGGCCGCAACCCCGACCGCGCCGGTGACCACGGTGGGCACCGCCTTAGCCATCAATCCATGTAACGCCAACATCTTCAACGCTCCCTTGTCATCTCATCGCACCGCCGCAGCGCGGCGTGTCCTAGCTACTGTCCGACACGAAAATATGGTGGCCGTTACTTCGGGCTGCCCACCGTGGCCGGTTCTTGACCGTTAGGTTCACCGACCGCCGCACCGCCGATCTGGGCCTGCGGGCCGGTCAGCGCCGGGGTGAACTTGACGGCATCAACCAGCTCGTCGATGGCCGCTTGCCCGCGGCCATCGAGCACCGCCGACGAAAAACACGTCTCCAAGTGGTTGTGCAACATCACCCGATTGGCACGCTCCAGCGAGGACTGCACCGCGGAGATCTGCTTCATCACGTCCACGCAGTAAGCGTCGGATTCCAGCATCCGAATGATCCCGTCAAGGTGCCCGCGAACCGTCTTGAGCCGATTTAGCGCCGCATGCTTTTTCGCTGTCAATTCCTCGCTCATAACCGCCTCATCACTCCCATCGACACCGGACGTAACGAATCATACCCCACCCCACCCCGGGTGGGTAGTGCAAGATCGTATTCTGGGCACCAACCCGAAGGGAGTCGCTACGTGGACAATGGCCAAGGACGTGGGCGATTGTGGACCGATATCTGGTTGCCGGCAGTGCTGCTGGGTGTGGCAGGCCTGGGCTGGTGGTGGTCAGTAGTCAGCGCCGCGGGCATGCGCGGCGACACCATGCCGATGGACGCCCGATCGACGATGTCGTTGGCCGCGTTCCTGATTGCGTGGGTCGCCATGATGGCGGCGATGATGCTTCCCGCGGCCCTACCCATGGTTGGCCGGTATGCCCGCGCCGCGGCTGGCAACACCGCTGCAGCGATCATCTTTGTGGCCGGCTACCTGGCCGTGTGGACCGTCGTGGGCATCCCGGCCTTTGTGGCCTCGACTTACCTGAACCCGGTGCTCCACAGTTGTCCGTGGGTCGGGCGGGTCGCCGGCGCGGTGGCGCTGGGCGCGGGGATGCATCAGCTCAGCTCGTTCAAGGCGACCTGTCTGCGCCACTGCCGCCGGACCACGTCGCGGTCCGGGGGGTCAGACGACAACCTCAACAGTCCTGCCCGGGCGTTGCTTGCCGGAAGCCGCTACGGCATCTACTGTCTGGGTTCTTGTTGGATGCTGATGGTGGTGCTGATCGCTTTTGGCACAATGCAATTGGCGTGGATGCTGGCGCTCTCGGTTGTCATCTGGCTGGAAAAAGTGGCCCCTTACGGCGATCAGCTTCGCCGTCTGACAGCCGCCATACTCGTCGTTCTCGGTGTTGCGCTACTCGTGCACCCCACGTTTGTCACCCACCTCATATCCTAAGGCGGCGCGGCCTTGGTCAAGTACTTTGATTTCGGCTGTGAGCTCGGTCCACTCTGAAGCGGGTGCATGCCCACGACCGGTCTCGCGCGACACCACCATTAGTGCCCAAACATCCGCGACCACCCGGACTGCACACACCCCAAACACCCACGCCCCCTCGGGCGCCCGAGCTTTGGGACAGTCCAGTAGGACCATCGAGATGATGCCGCGAGCACAACGCTTTTCCGCTTAAGCGCCGGTCGCCACGAGTGTCCGCGACGGGCCGCCGCGGGGTTGTGTCTGGCGCCCGAACGCGACGGGCCGCCCGGTGTTTACGCCGTGTTGGTGGTCGGGAGGAGTTCGGCGATGAGTGCCCGGACGTGTTCGGCGATCTCGTCGCGGATGTGGCGCACGGTCGCAAGCGGTTGGCCCGCTGGGTCGTTAAATTTCCAGTCGCGGTAGGCGACTCCGGGGAAGTAGGGGCAGGTGTCGCCGCAGCCCATGGAGATCACGATGTCGCTGGCTTGCACCGCGTCGGGAGTGAGGATTTTGGGGCTGGCTACGGTGATGTCAATGCCGATTTCCGCCATCGCTGTGACCGCGGCGGGATTGATCTGGTCGGCGGGTTCGGTTCCCGCGGAACGGACCTCGATGCGATCACCGGCTAGGTGGGTCAGTAACGCGGCGGCCATTTGGGAACGACCGGCGTTGTGCACGCAGACGAACAAAACGCTGGGTGTGCCGCTCATCAGTGAGCGCTCCTGGAGGTCTCAGCGACGGCTGATCGTGTGGGAAATACGCGTGGTCGCAGCGCCAATGACACATAGACCAGGGCGACGAGCACGGGCACTTCGATCAGGGGTCCGACGACTCCGGCCAGGGCTTGTCCGGAGGTGGCTCCGTAGGTGGCGATCGCGACCGCGATGGCTAGTTCGAAGTTGTTGCCGGCTGCGGTGAACGCCAGGGTGGTGGTGCGCTCATAGCCCAGCCCGAGTGTGGCGCCCAGCAGGTAGCCGCCGATCCACATGATGGCGAAGTAGGCCAACAGTGGCACTGCGATGCGGGCGACATCCCATGGCCGGCTGGCGATTTGATGCCCTTGTAGGGCGAACAGGATCACGATGGTGAACAGCAGCCCGTAGAGTGCCCAGGGCCCGATTGTGGGCAGGTAGCGGGTTTCATACCAGGTGTGGCCCTTGGCTTTTTCGCCGAATCGTCGGGACAGGTAACCGGCTGCCAGGGGGATGCCCAGGAAGATGAGCACGGATTTGGCGATCTGCCCAGGTGAGGTGGAGATGGTGGTTTGGGGCAGGTGCAGCCATCCGGGCAGTACTGAGAGGTAGAACCAGCCCAGGGCGGCGAACATGAAGACCTGGAAGATCGAGTTCAACGCAACCAGCACGGCGGCGGCTTCGCGGTCTCCGCAGGCCAGGTCGTTCCAGATGATGACCATCGCGATGCAGCGGGCCAGCCCAACAATGATCAGCCCGGTGCGGTATTCGGGTAGATCGGGCAACAGCAGCCACGCCAGCGTGAACATCACCGCAGGGCCCAGCACCCAGTTCAGCAGCAGCGAGCTGACCAGCAGACGCCGGTCGCTGGTGACGGTGTCGAGGCGGTCGTAGTGGACCTTGGCCAGCACCGGATACATCATGATCAACAGGCCCAGCGCGATCGGCAGCGAGATCCCATCGATTTGCACCTTCTGCAGGATGGTGTTGACACCGGGCACCCAGCGGCCCAGCAGCAGCCCGGCGGCCATGGCGACCGCGATCCAGACCGGCAACAGCCGATCCAGCCTGGAAAGCCTTGCCACCGCGTTGGTTTGGGCAGCAGCAGCGGTAGTCTGCGTCATGGAATCGTTCCGTTTACGCAGTCGCAGTCGGCGGTCAGCAGCACGACGTCGCTGCTGCCGCGGTGCCGGCAGTGCTGCTAGCGCAGACACCCGGCCCGCAATCACCGGTCTGAGACTGGCCCGGCCTGGTGCCGAAGGTGTCGGAGTCGGCCAGCACGGTGTAGACCTCCCAGCGCTCGCCACTGGGACCGGTGACCCACACCTTGTCCTGAGTGGCAAAACAGCAGGTGGTGCCGATTTCCTCTTCGGTGAACATCTCAGCTTCGGTGAGCCGGGCGATCTCGGTGTGCACCACCTCGCTGGACTCGACTTCGACACCGAGATGATTCAGCGTCCCACCCTGGCCGGGGTTTTCCAGCAGCACCAGCTTCAGCGGCGGATCGGCGATGGCGAAGTTGGCGTAGCCGGGCTTGCGTTTGGTCGGTTCGGTGTGAAACAGCTTGGAGTAGAACGTGATTGCCTCATCGAGATCGTCAACGTTGAGAGCCAATTGAACCCGTGACATGGCAGCGAACCTCCAAGGTGTGAGACATATATCGAACTAGTGGTCTGGGCCCCAGCATGCCCACCTTTTCGATATATGTCAATCTCTGTGGCAGGATGGTGTGATGCCCAAAGCGTTGCCGGTGATCGATACGACTGCGCCGGTGTGTTGCGCGCCGGTGGCCTCAGGCCCGATCAGCGATGCCGATGCGTTGGCGGTCGCGTTGCGGCTCAAAGCATTGGCTGACCCGGTGCGGGTCAAGATCATTTCGTATCTCTTCAGCTCGTCTGCTGGCGAGGAGATTTCCGGGGAGCTGGCCGCAGTGCTGGATCTCAGTGAGTCCACGGTCAGCCATCATTTGACGCAGTTGCGCAAGGCAGGTCTGGTGATCTCGGATCGGCGCGGGATGAATGTGTTTCACCGGGTGCGCCCGGATGCGTTGCAGGCGTTATGCACTGCGCTGGATCCCACCTGCTGCGCTTAACTGTTGGTGTCGTGGAGTTTGTCGAGTTGGTTGCAGGACCGCGATGGTGCGGTCGCCAACGGGGCTTTGAGTTCGGCGATCTCGACGTCTTTGACGGTCAGTCAGTACCGCAGGGCGGGCGATGATGCTGGTTTCGGTTCCAGCCGCCGGCGGTGTGGTGTCGGTGTTGACAGTGGTAAGGGGCGGTAGGGCCCGCTACAAACGGTGCCGGCGGTCGCGTCCCGCCGATCGAGGGTTGGCGTGACGTACGGCGAGAAAGTCGTTCCAGTCGCGCTTTGCATATCCGGCCCAGCGCGTCGCCGTGACGATATCGATGGCGAGCAGATCGGCGAGCACGGCGGAGGGCAGTTCTGCTGCCAGGCCGATGAGGCCGGTGTTGCGGCCGCCGCGGATTGTGAGACCGCTGCGTTTGAGTCGCTTGCCGAACGCGCCAGCGTTGACTGGACGGTCGGGCGTGCGTCCGGGAAATAGCAACCGGTCCGGCGTTGGGGGCTCGGGCAGGGTCGAGCGCCGAGTTGGACGCGGCAGTTGCGCGACCAGTTGGGCGAGCTTGGGGGGTAAAACCATCTCATGGTCGCGCAGGGTGAGGTAGGTGTGGTCGTCCCGGGCGTGTATCTGGTTCTGTCGCAGCCCGAGGACTCGGGTGGTGGTGATTCCGTACAGCAGGATGATCGCACCACCGGCGCGCACGTCGATGTCAATGGTGTCGTCGTCGAGGCAACGGTGGAGCTGTTCGAGATGCGCGGCTTCCTCGATGAACACCGAGGGCGGCCCTGTTCGGGTGGCCGGCGCGCAGGTGCCGTGGGTGATACGACGCTGCGTTGTCCAGTGCAGGAAGGGCCGGATCTCTCGGTGTCGCCAGGTACCGTGGGCCAACCAGTTGTCGATGTCACCTTGATCCATGGTCGCCAGGGTGCGTCCCCGGGTCTTGAGCCACGCGAGGAATTCCAGTGCGACGCCGACCTGGCGGCGAATGCGTGCTGCCCCAGGGTTGCTGAGTGGCTGTTTGGCACGGCGGGCTCGGTGCAGGAGGTACCAGATGGCGTAGCTGCGCGCCAGTTGTGCATGTTCGGTCGGACAGTTCGCTAGATAGCGGTCCAACCATGGTTCGATACGTTCGAGGTATTCGTTGCGAGGCGTCAATACTGCTGTGCGAACGAGAATTTCGCGTACGTAGTTGACGTGCCTACTGGGTGGGAGCTGGTCGAGTGCGTGGTGAGTGATCGTCTGCCCGGTGCGGGCCAAGTTCATGAGGAGCTCAGCGGCCGCGCTCTTGCCGAGCCAGACGGCAACGCTGCGTGGATCATTGGCGCTGGCGAGGGCGCCCGCCAATGGTTTCAGTTGCGCCGGTATCGCGCCATCGGGCCCGGCCAAGGCAGTGTGCAGCAGTTCGGCGGTGTGGCAGCGGCTACAACGGTTATGTGCACGAACACCGGGTTGCCCGCAATGGGCGCAGCGGTAGTCGAGTATGGAACCAGAACATGGCCCGCAGATTCGGCGCCCGTCGGGGTCGAATCCGATCAGCACCGCCAGCTGGCCGCACCCCGCGCATGGAGACGGGTACACCTTGGCCTTGCGGTAGCACGGTTTGCAGACCGGCCCCGCTGGCCAATGGCGGCCTACTACGCGCCGTTGCCGGCAGAACGCGCAGGTGGACTTCGAGTGTGGTGAGCGGATCCCGGAATAGGTTGTCGTCGCGCGGCCGCGGCAGGTGCCGCACAAGTGCGGGCCCAGGACGCTGCCGCTTTGCCGCCGACGGGTGACTCCACACAACCCGCACACCCACACGGTGTTGGCCCTGCCGTAGCACTTCTTGCAGATGCGTCCCTCCGATGCCAGGTACGGGGCGGGGCGGCGTTGCCCGCATCGTGAGCAGGTGTCGATGCGCGCTGGGGCGCAGGCGGGACAGAGCACCCCGCCGTCAGCGAGTCGGCGCGCCCGCGGACGCAGGCGTCCGCACTTGCTGCATTGCTTGCGCGACAACGGGTCTCGGCTGTAGCAAGTCGAGCAGACCGGTCCGTCGGGGACATTGAACCGTCTGCTGACGCAGGCCTTTGCGCATCGCGCGCACGTGAACGGTCGGTTGAGATCCCTGCAGCGGCCACAAATATGGCCGGTCGGACCGACCGCGATCAGCGGCGTGCGCTGTTGACAATTCGTACAGGCCGGCGGCCGCACCGACGGGTGGCCATCGGCCACCAGTACGTGGGCAAAGCGCATGAGCCCGCGCGGGCAGGACGCGTCCGGGTTGAGCACCCCGTCACCATGACCGGCCAGGTACGCGTCGACTTGATTGAGCGTTTTCGGGCGATCTATACGAGCGGCTTTGAGGAGGCGGTCGGCATCTGCAAGCGTGAGGCCGGGAAGAGCCCGCACCAGGTGAGCGCGGACTCGATCCCACGCGTCGGGATTGAAATTCGCCGATCCCCTCATGAGCGGTGGTCAGGTCGACGCACGGTCGTGCGCCGCACCTTCGGTACTGATTGTGGCTGGTCTCCGGCAGCCTTCTTCACCGATTGATTGACGGTTTCGATTTCGATCAGGTCGTTGGGTGAGCATTCAAGGATGTCGCACAACGCTGCCAGCACGTCCATCGAGAGCCGGTGGGGAGGCGCAGTAACGAGCCGAAACACTTGCTCTCGCGACAGGACCACGCCACGTTCTGCCAACAGCGGCACCAGATCGGTCGTCTGGTAGAGCTCCCGTTGCGCCATCAGCACCCGCAGCCGCCACTGGTAACCCATCTTCTTGATCACGGTTGATCCTCCCCGACGGCAACGCCGCGCTTGGTGAACGCTTCACGGAGCAAACGGTTGCGGTACTCGTCGGAGACGTGGCTATAAATCGACGTGGTGCTCGCATAGGAATGTCCGACCTGGTCTTGCACGAAGCGCTCCGGGTAATCGAATTCGGTCAAGTGTGTGACATAGGAATGGCGCAGAGAATGCAGATCTAGCACCTGGGGCAGCCCCGCGGCCTCCCGCGCCGCCACAAAGGCTTCGTTGGCACCGCGTTTCGAGAGACGGCCGCAACGTTCAGTGACCCATAACGCCGGATGCCGACCCGGTCGAAAGCACGGACGAACCTCCTCGAGATAGGACTCGAAAACCTGGACAATCCAATCCATTTCCGGCACGGTCAGCACGATACGTCGCTTCGGCGAACTACCTCGCGACGCTTTCCCGAACCGGACGAACACGCCGCCAAAGCGACCGTAAGACGGCAACTTGGGATTAGATCTCAGATCCACAAGGTCCAGTCCCACCACCTCTTGGCGCCGCAATCCGTACGCGTAGACGGTCTTGAGCAGCGTCGAGTCCCGCAACGCTGACACCGCCCCCTTGCGGTGCCGGCGTCGCGCCTGATCTACCAAGCCATCAGCGGCATCAAAGAGCTCTTGAACCTCGTCATAGCTCAGCGGGCGCCGTCCGGGCCGCCCCTCAAACTCGTTGACGTGATTCACCGTGTTCCAGTCGTGCAGGATCTGTGACGGGACCTGGCCGAACCGCTCAAAGCACAGTGACGCCCATCCATATCGCGCGTCGGTGACGAAGCCGCAGAACAACCGCAACGCGTTCTGATATCCCCGTACCGTCGAGTCAGCTTTCGGCTCCGCACCGGAAAGCAGGTGCGAGAAGAACGCATCCGCGTCGTCTGCTTGCCACTGCCAGGGAAACGTCCCGGTGAACTCGGCGAAACGACGGACCACGCTCGCCCGTGCCTGCACGGTCGGTGGCTTGCACACCCGGGCTCGCTGCTGATCAGCCCAACCAGACAGCATCGCAGTGAAGACCGTGGCCTCCGGATCCAACGGAAGCACCTTTGACACCAGCGACAGCGCCACTGACCCCGGCAACTCGACATCCACCATGGTGTTGTATCAGATGCAACAATGATGCGCCAGTCTTAATGTTAGGCGGCGCCCATTTGTGGGCGTGATCCGACACCCGCGGGATGCGCTTTACCGCACGCTATACTCGCGCGGAGATAGAGTAATTATGTTGCAGCAGATGCAATTCCGCCCGTTCGCGGCAGTGAAAGCTGCGATGAACGGATCCGCAGGAACATTGTTGGCTGCCGACCAGGACACGTCCGCCACCTCGCAGCCTGTGGCCGTTGGGGCACAGCGGTGGGGGCGGCGGTTCTTCCCAACCTCGGCGAGTACGGCGCAGACCACCCACGAAGGTCCATCGTATGCCTAGCCTCCCGCCGGAGGCGGTGCGACAAGGACTGCTCGCCGCGCTGACTAAAGCGGCCGGGCCAATGACGACCGCTGAACTACGGCGCGGTCTTTCAACTAGTTTCGGCGCGGACGTGGTTCACGAACGCATCTATCACAACTTGGAGATCCTCGAGAAACGCGGCCAGGTAATCCGCGCAGGCACGGTGGGTCGCCACACGACGTGGCGGCTCAGTATGGCGAACACAGTGATCGCACGTGGACTGACTAGCTGAAAGCGTTGAGTGTGACAAATAAGCAGTTTTGCGTCGTGCCTTTATGCAGGCCAGACCTGGACCAGGTCATCAAGGGGCACAAGAAACACTTGTAGACAAGCACAACGAATGCTTGTTGGTGTCACAGTTCGTGGATAGCATCACACCCGTGCTGAACGTAGCTGCAGAACGCAGGCGGCCATGACGACGACGGATCCTAGCGTCGCGTCGATTCAGGCTGCCGCGCAACGGGAATCGGCAAGCTTTGCCTCGAAGATGGCTGATTCATCTCTGGCGGCCGCAGTGGATGTCTGGCTGCGCCGCGTGGCCCGTCGCAAAGCTACACCTGCGCAACGTGCTCGACTGGTTAAAGCTGTGGAACGAGCCAGTGCCGCTGAAACCAAAGCGGTGCAGCTGACGCGCGCCGCGCTCTTACGCGCCGCCGGCCTCGATGAGCGACCCGCCGCCGCGGCGGCGATCGCGGCCGGTGCGACCTACACCGAAGTCGGTGCCGTACTCGGGATGACCCAGCAGGGGGCCAGCGCGCGCATCCGTCCGTACCTGGCCGCCCGCACGCCTGAAGGCCGCCTATGACGGACGCAAACACAGCGTCGCTAATCGTTGAGCGTCACGTCGTGATTGTCACCGGCTCGGGTGCGTTCACGGTCGGCGGTGATGTCCTTACCGGGCCGGTGGACTCCGTCGACAAGCTTGAGAAGCTAATCGAGTGGGCGCACGGCAATCGTGGCCTACTGCAGCCGATACCTGCCGGGGATGCCGATGCGGACCCTGCCCGGATATGGGTGGTAGGTGCGGGGTGTCGCCATTTGATTACTCCCGACCCCGGCGCGGGGGATTCCGGACTGGTCGAGCAGCTGGGGCGGTCGTTGGCGCCGCTGGTGGGGCGCGGTTGGGAGCTGCGGCACGGAAAGGGACGTGCGGTCGTTCTGGCTCGGGGAGTTGGCGCGCAACGTGTTTCGGTCGAGATCGTGGCCGAGCTGCATCCCTGGTTAGTCGGTGAGCGCGACGATCTTGTCGAGGACGCGGCTGAATTGGGGCGCCGCCTGCACCGGTGGTCGGCCGTGCTGGGAGCGCTGCCCGCAGGCAGCGGAGCGGCCTCGGCAGCGGTGATCAATGACCGCATCATGCGGGCCCGCGCCGGGCGGCGGGGGGCCGTCGTGTCCGAGCCCGGGGTGCTGCCGGCGAACGTTATGGCCGAGATCCGCGTTCAGCCACCTTGGTGTGCGCCTGCTTCGGAGGTCGAAGAGGAATTCGAGCACAGCGACCAGCTGGTGTGGCTGACCCAGGAATGCCCTGAGCTGGCGGCCGCGGGAACACTGACGTTCGGATACGGCCAACCGCAGGTGCTGGACGCCATAACAGCAGCTGCAGCCAGCACCGGCCAGAAGCGGCCATTCGGACTGTGGAGGGTCACGCTCCCGCCAGCTGGTGACATGCGGTTGCCTCAGATGCTGCCGCCGCCTCACCCACAGATGCGCCTTGATACGCCAACCCTGGCCTGGGTGACCACCGAGGATCTTGACGGGCTGGCCAAAGACGTCCGCGACGGCGGCGCCGGCCTGCCCGCCGCTCGGCTCGGCATCGAGCAGGCGATCGTGTGGCCCCAGCAGACCCGCCTCTTGGAAGCCTGGTCGACGCGGCTGCGCGAAGCCCGGGAAGAGTTCGCCAACGATGCGCCACTACGTGCGCTCGTCGATTCGGCTGCCGCGGAATATCTGCAGGCGCTGGCCGACCCCGAACCGTGGGCTGATCCAGCGTGGCGACAGCACTTCCAGCCAGCCTGGGCCGCGGCGATCGCCGCGCGAGTGCGATTCCGTGGCCGGCGGGCAGCGATGCGGATCTCGCGCGAATACCGGCTGTGGCCGGTGTATGCGCGCGATGCCGCGATGATCTATGCGACTGGCCTCGACGAAGCGACGGGTGAGCCAGTGGATCTGTCCGACACCCATTCCCGCCTGGGACGCATGACGGTGACCCACCAAGCGGCGGTGACTGACGAGCTCATCCTCGAGGTCCTGACCGCTGAGAACACCGCCGAGGTCGCCGCTGCGCTGAGCGCTGCACTCGAGGGACCCGGCCAACGAACGCCCATCGCCGTCGCGCCCAAGATGGAAGCCAGCAATCCAAGAGGTGTGGAGAGCCCGGCATCGGAAACCGCTGCTGTGGATGCTGACCAGGGGCCCCTCAACGGGGCGTCGGTAACGGCTAAAGGATCGGCAGCCAAGGACGATGTGACACCGTCGCCGACGACGGCCGGGACCCAATCTGGCCGCGCCTCGAACAGGGCCGTATCTGGCGGCGCACCGGCCGCGGTGTTACACACCGACGGGCTCTGGCTGGCCGATGGCACCCGAGTCGAACTGGGCCCACCGATCGTGCACGTGGGTCAGGTCGCCGAGCTTGCCTATACGCACCATCTCGGGTACCGCCTCACCGCGAAATACAATGAGCCAGGACAAATTTGGATCACCGAAGCGGCGTGCCAGGAATTCGGTATCGACGTCGCTGCCATCAGTCGCCGCGATCGCGCCAAGTCGCTGCGCCAACTCACCGAAAACATCGACTTCGTCACCGGCGCGGTCAACGAAGGATGGAGCCTAGGCGGGGCGGGGGAGGACCCTAACGCTCACCGGCTGGGCACCTGGACCCGCGTCTATCGAGACGACAAGCGCGGTGTGATGATCGCGCTCATCCCCGGCATGGGCACCGGCGCGGATGAGATGCCGATCTTGTCCGATGAACCGGCGCCAGCTCAGATCGCCAAGCGGCTGCAGCTACTGGCTGACGCGTTGCGGTTCCCGTGGAAAATCAACGCCGGTGTCACCGCGGTGGACTTGATGTTGCAGACCAGAACCAAGACGTGGTCCCCACAGGAGTGGCGCGACGTCGTCTTCGCGCCGTCGACAACCGCGCCGCCGTTCGGTATCGGAGATGTGGAATCGGACTTCGATTGGTCACGCCGACCCACCAGCGACGAACGCCAACGCCGCTACATCCACGCCTATGACCGTGGCGGCTCCTACGTGGCCGGCATCGCCGGTCTGGAGTTGCCCATCGGCGACCCAATCCACCACCCCGATGGGGCACCATTTAACGCCAAGACACCGGGCTACTGGCTAGTCGACATCCCCGAAACCCCCGACTGGCGGCTGCCCTATGTCCTCAACCCGAGAGGACTGCAGTTCACCGGCCCCAAGTGGGTATGCACCCCGACGTTGGAGCGCGCTATCGAGCTCGGCTACCAACCACAAATCCTGCAAGCATGGCTGTGGTCGCGCCACGGCCGAGTGCTACTGGGCTGGTACGAACGGTTCCGCGACGCCAGTGCGATGCTGGACCTCGACGATCCCGACGCTCAAGCCGCGCGTGATCAAGCCAAAATCATCCGCACCCACGGGATCGGCATCATCGGCTCCGATGAGCACCTCAAAGGCAAACCCGCCTACAGCCCCGAACGGCGGCTGCACGTACTCGCCAAAGCCAAGGCCAACATCGTCTACCGGCTACACCAAATCGGTGAGAAGACGGGGCAATGGCCCTTGGCGGTGGCCACCGACACGGTCCTCTACGCCTCCGATGACCCGGATCCGGTGACAGCCTGGCCTGGCGGGCCAGAGTCGTTTGGCCGCGGCTTCGGGCAGTACAAGCCGGAAGGCTCTGGGCTGCTCGACGAGCACCTCGAGCACCTCAACGGACGTGACTACCGCGGCAAACGAGACTTGATCCCCGCCCGTGAGTGGCGCGCCAATCTGTGCACTGACGCTGAGGGCTGCTGATGGCGCGCCGAGGCAGACGCAGCCGAATCAGTGCCAGCGACCTGGCGGGGTACGGCTCGGTCGCTAACGGAACGGTCGACGTCGACCGCGCCGCACGGGGCTTGGGTGCATCCAAACGCGATGTCCGCCAAGCGATCCGGCAAGCACAAGCAGCGCAAAGCAACACGTTCTTGCGGCGGATCTCAGGCCGGCGTGAGGCCGACTCCGCAGAGGGCAGCAGCATGCGAGGCATGTTGCAGGCAGTGTTCGGCCGGGGCCCGCGTGGTGGGACAGTCAACGCCAGAGCCGCCGCGCAATCACTCGGAGTTTCCCAGGGCACCGTACGGCGCTGGGCCGCTGGCACCCAACAACCGTCGAAGGGCCGACTGGCGTCGATCCGGGCAGCGGCGCGGCGCGTCACGACGACCAAACGGGGTCGACGGGGGGCCACGGCGGACTTCCGCAGCAGCTCACAAGGCAGGCAGGCGCTTCGCACTGGCAGCAAAATCTGGGTCAGCGGTGAGCAAGGCGTGGGCGGCTACGACCAGGGGTATGCGCGCGATCGCCGCGTGGCCAACGACATCAGTCCCGAGGAGATCGAGGCCCTGTTGCGGGCTTATGAGGACGGCGGCGATGAGGGCCTTCGAAAGTGGATGAAAGAGTTCTTCGACGACAAGTACGTCGCTGGCTGGGACTTCGTCACTATAGACGATTTCGGTATCGGTACCCCCGAATGAGCCTGCAAGCCAAAGCAATACGACCCAACGCTGGCCCCCGGTGGAGCCGCAAAAGACTCATCGACATGCTGCTCGACTGTTACGGCGCCACCAACCGGAACACCGTCGACGCGGCGGCGGTCGCCGCGTATGCCGGTGTCACACCCTCCACCGTTCGCCGCTGGATCTCCAAGCGACACCCGCCATCTCGGCGCATGGCCATCCCGAAACATCGGATCGCCCAACTGCAACGCGGTCCCGCCGATGTCGAGCGGCGCAACGACCAGCAGTATCGATACGCGCTCAATGCGCTCGCATCGATCGAGGACGAGAGCGCAATCCTGCCGCCCTGGCGCGAACAAGGCTGGCTCGACCCGCACACCGTGGCCATCATCGCCATTCACGCCAAGCCCTGGCTGCAAGTCGCCGTCACCAACGCCAGCACACGGGCATTAGGGGAACTGCGACGCCGGGGAACGCTAGTGGCCAGCCGGACGGTGCCGACACGATTCCACGCCCAAGTCCTGGCCCACGCCGTGATGGTCCGTCAACAAGCATGGCGAGTCCACCCCGCACCGCGCTATCTTGCTGCCGGCCGTACACAAGCCTGGATGGCAGACGCGCCCCCGGTCGACCTCGCCACGCTGGCCGCTGACCTGGGAATAGTGCACCCGGCCTCCGACCAGAGCGCCGGTTAGGCTTAGCAAGTGGTCCTGTTCAGGCGCTTCGCCGCGCGGACTCGAATCAAACGCGCCTCCGCCGAAGCCTTGAGTCAGCCGCTCTTTGGCATGCGGCGTCAGAGCTCGATCGACTCATCGGCGATCGACTTGCCATCAGGGACGGCGCCCCCCGTCGCAGCGACCCAGGCCGGGGCCCCCGCGCCGCGCTCAATGGCGGTGGCGGTGGCCGCTGAGCCAGTCAGTGAACGCCAGCATCACGCCGGTGCTGTCGTCACGCTCGAGGCATACGGGCTGGCAGATCCCTACCGACCTGACGCCTATGCGCAGTGGCTTCCTGACTGCCCGAACTGGCGTTTGACCCGCCGTGCGTACAGGCGACAACGACGCCGTCGACGACGAGTGGGCGCGGCCTGAACCAGTGTCTTGCTCGCCGGAAGGTCAGCGCGAAGCGGACTGCGTAGCTTTGGGCGCCAACGTGGGCAACGTGATTGTTGTCAAAGGATTCTGAGTGGGCCTGGTGGGGCTGCGGTGGCTTTCCTTGCTGGTTGCTATGGCCACAATCAGTGCGACAATCAGTGGAATCATAATGAGCGGCAGCCACATCCACCATTTGGTGTACGCCGGACGGGTGGGTGGAGGCGCCCATACATGGATGTGGCGGCCGCCTGCTTGGTAAGTCGCCCACCATAGCGCGTAGTCGTGAACTTGACCGGCTTGGCGGCGCAGCACCGTGCGGGCGCGCGCGTTTCGCGCCAACGAGATCGGATTCCACACCAGCGAGCCCATGCTCCACCAACCGGCCAGCATGCAGTGCTGTTGAGCAGCATCGATCGCGGCCTCGCACTGCGCATAGCTACCGGTGGTGATGCACGGCTGATTCAGCCACAACATCACAGCGCCAGTGTGTTTGAACGTGCGCACCTGAAACGTCGGCTCCACTGGCGGCGGTGGATATGCCGCCGGAGCCGAGCTTGAGGGCGCTGGATAACCCGGCGACGCTGGCGGCAGATAACCGGGTCTCGCGCCCCCGGCGCTAGGAGGATAACCGCCCGGTAGTGGCTGCGGGTTCGGCTGCGACACCCTTCGACCTCGATCTCTCAAGACGCGTGAATCTTGCAGCAATCAAAGTAGCCGAGTTTCATGACGACACGAAGCTCTTGGTGGTGCTGGTGCCGACGCTGTGGTTGCTGGTGACGGTGCAGCGCGTGCTGGCGGTATCGACTGCGCAGGTGCTGGACCACGTTGTTGGCGTAGGTCAGACTGTCGCCCGTGGGCAGCGGGATGCATCCGGCCGCACCGGTGGATTCGCGGGTGACGCCGTCGGATCCCACGCGCTGCGCGCTGAGGAGTTTTTTCGCGTGTGGTCTTCGAAAAGCCACCTGGGCTCGTGGTCGTGATCCGCATGGTTGGCTCCCTGAGCGGGCAAGCGTCTCAGGGTTTGACCCGATCTGGATGGTGCATGACCCTTCCGACCCAACAGCTGTGCGATAGGCTCGACTCGTCGGTCAAACCCCCTGCCCGGAAAGAGCTTTCGATGCGCATTGCCAGCGGGCCACGGTGGGGGTGGGCCGCATTCGCCGCGGTCTGCTTGACCGCATGTTCGTCCCATCCTTCGTCGTCGGCGCCGACCCTGGCGCCATCCACCAAGGAGCCCATACCAGCGCTGAACGGAAGCTACACGTTCACCACTGACGGCGCGCGACTCACCCGTTGACGGTCAGCCACGCGCGGGAGGCGTCGTGTCCAAGACGGTCTGGGAGATCAATGCATGCGGGCCTGGTTGCGCTCATGTGCAGTCCTCACTGGGCTGGACGGCTGAGTTACACCTTGTCGAACACACATGGCAGGCAACGCGGAAACTGCCCGCCGACTGCGCCGCGGAGCCCTCCAACATCAGCTACTCGCTTGACGCCCAAACATTGACGGGGACCGCCACCAACTCCTTACCGTGCGCGCAGCCTCCGGGTGTCGCCGTGGTCCCAGCAACCCTCACTAAGAACTGAGGCCACGGCAGGCCCAATCCTGTTCGCGGGCACGACATGCCACGAGCGGCTGGCGTGTTCTGCGCCTCGACGAGAGTGTTCTGCGAGACCCTGGTGGCGGCCTACCGCGAGGTGTATGCCCCATGCCCGCCCTCATCGTCCCGGATCTGCACGTGGTGATGTGCTGTGTGCCGTGCCCTGTCACCTGTGCGCGATGCTGGGCTGCGATGTGAAAGGGGAAATCGAATCCCCCGCACTGCCCTTCGTGCGCCAGCAGAGACCGGGCTTGGCCCGCCGGTCAAGGCTTGTGCACGCCTCCGCGACGACTACCTGCTACACCTCGGGGTCCTGTCACTCCTGTAGGTCGACCTCCCAGTTCGATCGTTGGATCCGCACGTCGAGCTCACGGAGGTCGCGGGCAACCTGATCGGCCCGGGCCCGCAGATCAGCGACCGCCACCGCAGACAGCATCTTGAGCTCTGAGCGCAATTGCCGCGTGTAGCCCTGCTGATTCTTCCCGGCGGCCGCGTCCGCTGCGCTGGTCAGAACATGGTGGCGCCACCGCAGCGCGTCGCGGCGGCCCAACGCGTCGGTCAGCGTGCCGTCCGAGCCGATCGTCGTGGCGGCGTTCGTACGGTTGATCCGCTGGATGAGGATTTGATACTCGTCGATGACGCCGTCGACTTCGGCGAGCAAGGCGGCAGCATCCTCGGCTGGTTCTTCGCCCTCCTGGTAGCGGGCGTTGCTCACGATGCGGGTGCGCAACTGTTCGATCTTGCGGACCGCATCCGCCCGCAGCGACAACGCCTCTGCCAATTTCACAGCTACTCCTTCACAGTTTGCCCAACCATGATGGTCCAGCACCGGTTAGCCGGCAACGCCTTTTCGGCTGCGCGCGGTGCCCTCAACCGGATTGGTCGATTCGAGATCCTGCCGCGCGGTCAGGTAGCTCTTCGACAAGGCGAGCGCCACGCTAGCCGCGGCGACGAGAACGTAGACCGGCAGCAGGTGCATGAAATCGGTGTAGCCGATGGCGAAGTGGACGATAAGGACCGGCGCGGTCGCGCACGCACATCCCAACAGCAGAGTCCACCACACCGCGCGCTGGCCCCGACGCCAACCCCACGTGCTGATCAACAGGACCGCCAGCCCCGCCCCGATCAGGGCGCCGCCGAAGCCCGCCCGATCATGGGCGATGAACGGCAGCAGATGCGCGTCAGCCGCCTGCAGATGATGGGCGCAGGTGCCCATGAAGCCGAGGTCGGTGGGCACAAACACCGAGGTGAATCCGACGACGGAGATGACCACGCCGGCCACCGTTAGGCCTGCGCCGACGCCGACCATCAACAGCTGCCCGAATAGCGCCCGGCGGCGCTGCGCCTCAGGCCCTTCGACCACCGGCGCCCAATGCGCCCCGGTCGCCCGCCGGCACACCGCCATCACCAGCGTCGGGAATAACACGACGACGACCACCGTGTGCAACGGTTCCACGAACCCGCCGGTGCCAAGGAAATAGAAGTAGCTGCCGAAGACAACCACACCCGAAATCAGCAGAACACGACGCGCCCACCGGTAGCCTTGGCGCATCGCCGCAGCCACGCCGAGATAGAGGATCCCGATGCCGATCATGTTGGCGGCCATGGTGATTCGATCATGCTGCAAAAAGCCGACCAGATGTGGGTTGAGCCGATGCAGATCGGCCACCGTTGCACCCAGATAGGCGCGGTCATAGCCCAGTAGCACCGGGCCCAACGCGACCACGCCCGCACCCAAGCCGGCCACGATCAACCCCAGCCCGGTCAGCGAGGCCCAGAACCAATCGGGCCAGCGGCGCGGACCCGCGGCGAGGCTGCAGCGCGACGACGGCACCGGCGAGGTGGGGGTAGCCGCTTCAATTACCCGGTTGAACCAGCCCGGCCCCGCCTCGAGTAGCACTGAGGGCCGGGCCAGCACCGTCGTCGACGCATCGGTGAGCGCAGACACCGCCGGCGCCAAATCCGCGCCGCTCAACCGCACAACGGGGCCGTCCGGATCGCCGACGCTGACGGCGTCGACGTCGCCGGCGATCGCTGCACATGTTTGCGCGTTGTCGGCCACCACGGTGACCCGGCACCGGCGGCCGGCCGCCGCGCGACGCACGGTCGCGACATCATCGACACCGACCGGGTTAATCTCGATTACCGAGGCGCCTTGCACAGGAAGAACCGCGATGGCCTCCCACGCGATCCGGGGTGGGACCGAGGCGCCGAACCGGCCGGCCCACTGCGCCGGCACAGCCGGGTGATCGAACACCAGAGGAATCCAGCGTCGCCCGCCGGTGTAGCGAATCAATGCAGCGAGCAACCGCAGTGCCCAAACCTGGCTGAGGCGCTCACCGAGCAACAACGCCGCAGGCCGACGAAGCGGCACATAAGTCCAATCCGGCACAGCCCGGATTCTGACACGCCTCGGTGTCATTGGCGCAAGGCTCAAGGCGCGCTGAAATGGCACACAACTGTGTTAGATGTGGACGAATGCAGACCAGAACCCAAGCCACGGCTACCTGGGCATGACCCGCGTACTGATCTGGTTGATGCCGCTCTACGTGCTCGCGTTCACGGCCCTCGATGCCCTCTTCGGCCCCCATCGCCAGCACGGCCCTCTACCGACAGCAGCGGTCATCGCAGCCGGCGCCGGGGCCCTGCTGTTTTTCGCAGCCGGCATACACCTGGCCGCCTCCTGGGAACGGCAACGACGAACCGCAGTCCAAAACGGGCGCAGAACTGGTGCGGCCCAAGCCTTCCTAGACCGCCACCCCCACCTGTCGGAACTGCTAGTGGTGGCAGTCGGATCCCCCTCAAATCAGGCACTGGGCTGGCTGATCGGCCTGGCACTATCCGGCGGCACCAGCTACGGCCTTACTCTCGCGCTGACGGCGGCGTTCCACGGAGCCCCTATTGCGTTGCTGGTTTCGGTGAACATCGCCAGCTACACCGTGCTGGTGGCCACCGCGACTTACCTCAACAGCCGCACGACCGCCCCTGACATCTGAGCGCCGGCGTGAACCGTTTTTCGCAGCGGTCGGACCTCGGCCGCCGACAGCCGCGAGCTGAGCCCCGGGGTCCCCGATTACTCAGTTCTTGGATTCTCCCGTCGGGACCGACGGCGGCTCATTACTCTCAGGAGCCGTGAAACCACAGCTGGCCGGCCCGCAATGACTGCGGGGAGGACGTCAACGCTATGCCATTGACGACCGGCCAGACGTTCGCCGGGTACACCATCATTCGCTTGCTTGGGTCGGGCGGAATGGGCGAGGTGTATCTCGCCCAACACCCACGGTTACCGCGCCGAGATGCCCTCAAGCTGCTACCTCGCGAGTGGTCGGCCGACGACGAATTCCGGGCCCGCTTCAACCGCGAAGCCGATCTCGCGTCGACGCTGTGGCACCCCCACATCGTCGGTGTCCACGACCGCGGGGAAGAAGATGGTCAACTCTGGATCTCGATGGACTTCGTCGACGGACTGGACGCTGCCCGGCTCCTGGCCGATCGATACCCCGCTGGAATGCCCCCCGAAGACGTCGTCCGCATCGTAAGCGGCGTCGCCAGCGCGCTAGACCACGCCCACAAGCAAGCTTTGCTCCACCGAGACGTCAAGCCAGCCAACATCATGCTCACCCATCTCGACGACAAGGGTGAGCAACGAATCCTGCTGACCGACTTCGGGATAGCTCGTAACGTCGACGACATCAGCGGGCTGACGAAGACCAACATGACGGTGGGCACGGTGGCCTACTGTGCACCGGAGCAGTTACTCGGCGAAGACCTCGATGGTCGTGCGGACCAATACGCACTGGCTGCCACGGCTTACCATCTGTTCTGCGGCTCGCAGCTCTTCCACAATTCAAACCCCGCGGTTGTCATCAGCCGTCACCTCAATGTGCCTCCACCAGCTCTGGCTGACCTGCGACCGGCACTTGCCAAATTCGACCCCGTGCTGGCCGTCGGTCTCGCCAAACGTCCCGAAGACCGCTTCGAACGTTGCTCCGATTTCGTGCACGCCCTGGCCGAACAACTCGATTCTGCCAGTGCCTCAACACCGTCGGCTCCTACCGTGTCAGCGCCGCGGGCTACCCCTTCGGTCGATGCCGAGGCCGGGCCATCGCGGCGACGGCGGGTAGCCGTAGCCGTCACCGTCGCTGTTCTTGTGGGCGCTTCAATCAGCGCGGCCGCGTTGCTGATGCGGCAGTCCTCGCACGACCAATCCGCGCGGAGCACCGCAACTACCGCGGCGCCGGCTGCGTCACCGGTCACGTTCGAGAACATGCGGGATTTCGTCACCAGCTATTACGGGGAGCTCCCAGCTCATCCCACAGACGCGTGGACAAAACTCGATAGCAAGTACCAAAACCAAACAGGGCAACGTGAATTCGTTGATTTCTGGGCGACAATACAGTCGGTGACCGTTCTTTCGGTCAGCCCCCGCGACGCCAGCAGCGTGGTTGCCGAACTCAAGTACGTCCGACCAGACGGAACATCAAGTACCGAAACCCGTTGGCTCAAAGTGGTGTTGGTGAACGGCGTGATGCTCCTCGATGGATCTGATCGCGTCGGATCAGTCAGTGGATCGCCGACGTCACCAACGCAGCCGTTATTCTCGCCAAAGGCGATCGATCAAGTGTTGCTGACTGCTGACCAGCTGAGCAAGGTGCTCGGAGTGACCGTCGCCAGCACTCCCGCCGGTGATGGGGGCGGCGGCCTTGCCATTGAATCGTCGTCGTACGGGATGTCGGATCATTCAAGCCAAGTCACGCCACGATCATGTGTTGGCGTGGTGTTCACCGGTGAGCATGACGTCTATGCCCCCTCCCAGCCCACCGAAATCAAAACTCAAACCATTGGCCACGTGTACCTCGGTTCGCCGGGCCCGCACCTCATCGAACAAACCGCAGCGGTGTATCCCTCCGCGAAAGACGCCCAGGACTTCTTGAATTCGGCGCAGGCTCAATGGAATACCTGTGCGAAAAGTGAAGTCGATGCCTCCCTGGGCTTCGAGAACGGCGCCGGTTATGTCTTGGGCCCAGTGCAGCGGCAAGGAGACCTCATCACCGTTTCCATGGCCACAAATAGTGGGGAGAACGGGCCAGATGCATGCCAGCAGGCAATGGGAGCCCACGGGAACGTCATCGTCGAAACGCGCAGCTGCCAGGTCCCGAAGATCGCTTCAAACTACGACCCCGATCAGGGATGGCCGCGGGATCCTGCATGGGCTGTCCCCGATGCCAAACGGGTGGCCACCGCAATGCTGGGAAACGTCAAGCCGTAACTGCTGCAGCCGTACTAGTGCAACTTCATCTGGGAATCGGCCGGTGCGTGGGCCCCGATCGGCAAAAGCCGAAAGTCCGCCCTGACCTTACCCGAGCGGATAGGTCAATCCATCCGGCGCTCACGAAGCCGGA
The DNA here is from genome assembly GCF_059813005.1 of Mycobacterium sp. NGS27. Taxonomy (NCBI): domain Bacteria; kingdom Bacillati; phylum Actinomycetota; class Actinomycetes; order Mycobacteriales; family Mycobacteriaceae; genus Mycobacterium; species Mycobacterium sp. NGS27. The sequence continues at coordinate 47,200 of NZ_JCALDT010000008.1, read as the reverse complement.
AGATGAGTCTTTGCCGCCAGTTCGCGCCCGGCCCAGATTTCAGGAGCTGGAATTGAGAGCCTGAAAGCCCGCTCGGGTTGCCGCGCGGATCGGCCCCCGTGATCAAGACCGGGCCACGCAGCAAGGGCAGGGTGAATGCCGACATCGTCGCAGCGGCAAAGAGATTGAGTGTCGCCATGCGATTAACCGGCGCATTTCGGCCGGTATGGCCGAACCAAAACACCGCGCCGCCACGAGCGGTGAGCGTTTCGACTTGCTTGCCGATGCAATCGGTTACGACGTGATCGCTGATCGCGACCAGGTGCATCCGTTCCTCAGCAGTGACGACGATGCCCAGCTGGGCCCGCGTCCAAAGTAGCGCTTGCTCGTAGGGATCCATGGAGTCGCCCTTGCTCAGCGGAATCGTCCCCACATACCCGTATTTGAGCACACCAGGGGCGGCCATTGGGCGGGGTGGCCACCAGCCTCGGCCCGACGCGGGTCGCGAGCGCGGTCGCCGCATGCGGCGACGACCGGTGAGAGGACGGCAGCTGCGGATCCCGGCACCTCCCGCTTCTACTCGACCTTGCCCGGCAAGGAGCTGCGCGACGCACCTTTGCGTAACATCATGAGCCAGGCGAGGGAGTGATGATGAACAGTCCGGAGGACGGGGAGACCACCAGCGCCTCGGGGTCATTGGCGCGAGAAGGCGGCGAAGAATCCCGCCTGGTCGCACCGCATGATGATCCGGAGCGCACGGTGGTCGTGCCCCGCGGGCACTCGCACGACGACGAAGAATGCACCGTCGTGGTGCCCAACCCTCAGCAGTTGGTTGACGACCCTGAGCGCACAATGGTGGCGCCCCCGTCGCTCGAGCCGCGACGCAGTGAAGACGCCGACGTCGCAGATGACAGCCGACGAGGTAGGCCTGTCCAGGCCGCTTCCGACGGACAGTACGGACAACTCGGGAACTGGCAGCCGACCCCGAACCAGGAAGCCAGTCCGCCATCTGGGCCTCCGCCAACGGCGGCGCCGCCGCAGCATCCGAGGCCTGCCCCTACACCGGGCTATCCGCCTGCTGCGCCCCAGAACGCATCAGCACCGGCGGTTCCCCAGCCGGGTTTCGTTCCCCAACCACTGCACTATGGGCCGGCCAGCCAGTACAGCTTCCCGCCGCCCGGGCCTTACGCCGCCGCGCCCTACGGCCCGGTTGCACCCGCACGCCCCAGGCGCCCTCAGCGGTCTAAGGCCCTGTTGTGGGGTGGCCTGGGACTGGCTGGCGCGCTCCTGGCGACGGGTGTGGCTATCGGTTTGTCCAAGCCCAGCTTCCTAACCACCAAGAAACTCGACATCGGGGCTGCCGAAGCGGAGGTCCAAGGCGTACTGACCGACGAGGTCACCGGCTACGGCGACAAGAACGTTTCCGACGTCAAATGCAATGACGGCGCGAATGTTCCTGTGAGGCAGGGCGCCAGTTTCACCTGCCGGGTTAGCGTCGACGGCACCCCTCGGCAGGTCACCGTGACGTTCTTGGACAACAACGGCAACTACGAAGTGGGCCGACCCGACTAACCGGTCGGCTCCCCGGGGCCGACCGTATGTGTCTGTAGTCTGCGCGGCATGGCCGATAAGACTGCGGTCGCGCACCACGAGGCGGCCCACACCGTCGCTGCGCTGATGACTGCGAACAACGGGCTACTTGATGACCGGATGGCCGTCACCATGGGCACGATCGACGGAGGTCCGTCCGGGGGCAACAGCAAGGTACTGATATCAAGCGATCACCCGGTGCAGGCCGCGTTCATCTATTACGCGGGCCCGTGGGCAGAGGCCCGCTTGCAGTGGGGTAAGCCAGCGCACGCAGTGGACGACACGGACGAAGACGGTAAGTCATTTCGCCAGACCGTCGCTGAGAAATTCGACTTCGGGGCTGACAGTGACGGCGCCTGCTATGCGGGTCTAATCCAGGTCGTCCCAAGCATTCCCGACAACGAGCCGTACTGGTCGGGCCAACTAGAACAAGCCTGGCCAGTCGTCGAAAAGATGGCCGGTGCGCTGCTTGACCGGCTCAACGGCGCAGAGCCGCGGCCCTACCTGCCCCAGTTGGGCGGCAACCGCACGATGCGAAACGTCTCCATGAGCTACGGCGAGGTTGTGGACTTGGTTAAGCCGCTGCTGGAAACGTGCGCGATGTGGCGCTACCTCTCGTAGCCGAGCGCCGCGACGATCAGCGGTACCGACAGCAGCAATGAGAGCCGTCGCTATCCGGCACGAATCTGACTGCGGGACACCAGGAATCTTCCGCGCCTCTGAAATGCGCGGCAGCGCGTCGCTGGGCGATATCCGTTGCAGGGTGCCTGCCAACCGGAGAAGGAGTCGATCCTTTGGGCCCGGATCGCTGGGCTCTGTTTGTCAGTCCGTGGGCAACCGTGGAATGACCCGTCGATCCTTTGGGCCCGGATCGCTGGGCGAAGTCCTCGTGAGTCATTGTAGCCAGTGGCACGCTAGGCCGGCGGGTCAAGGCTGCACCGGTGGTTGCGCCGCTCGAGCGAGCATCAGCGCCGTCGCTGAAAGATCGGGGTCATAGGTGCGACCGCACCCGGCGCAAATGATCTTGCGGCGCCGCCGTCGGCTCTCTACCCGGTTCTCATATCCACAGCCGGCGTGGATTCGGCTCAACCCCGCAGCGGGCACCACTATCACCGGGACGCCGTCGCGGGTCGCTGCGGCGACCATGCTCGACCGCAGAGCGCCAGGCGCTGCATGATCGCGGCGGCGATCGATTTGGCGCTGTAGGTCGGCAGGAATCCTAGTGTGCTCCATGGTGTTTCGTATCACGGCGGAGATATTGGTGTCATCGACGACTAGGCGCCCGCACTGGCTGACCAGCGCGCTTGCAACCCGCCGCCACAAGTCCGTGCGGTGGCCGAGGGCTCGTGCACGGCCGTGCGCTTGCTGTTGCCATAACAGTTTGTCGGCCCGCCGCCACGCTTCAAGCGGTTGGGCGATCTCGAGGTCGGAGCCGCGCCAGGCGAGCGCGAGGGCGGCGAATCGAGCGGGGGAGCGCCACCGCGCAGCATCGGCGGCGGTGATCTGTTCGTCGGGCCGGATCGGATGCGGCCGCGGCCCCTGGTCGGCAAGCCACGTGCTCAGCCGGTCCCGGATGTCGTTCAATGCCGCATCACGAGCCGAGGCGATCTCGGCGTAGCGCTCTAGCCGGGTCCCGACGGAGCCGGGCGCGATGATGCGGCCCGAGATTCCCTCGACGATGGGCACGATCACGTCGGCCAGTTCGGATGGGATCGCCACTGGTCGGTCTGAGCGCCAATGCGCGACCACGACACCCTCATCGATGGCATGCCAGCCCAAATGTATGGCCAGGGTGGGGAGATCGCCGCGGCGGGGGACAGTCGGATGGGGGAGCCGCGCGGTGATCGAAAGCCGCGCCCGCAGATCGGCGCCGAGTCGGGTGACGGTGAGTTTGGCGCGGGTGATATCGGCGTCTTGGGGCAGCCAGCGGTGGGCTTGGACCGGCAAGTCAATCCACTGTGGTTGGCCCCCAAGGGATCCGCATCGCATCCGCACCGTAATGCGTCCTGCGTGGCGCTGCTCGGCGCGGGTCATGGATGCCCACTGGTCGGGGTCAACCCACGGCAGGTGCAGGACGTTATGGTAGCGCCCGGCGGGATCGGCGAGCAGCATCGGAGTCCGTGGCGGCGCGCCGGCGGTTCGCTGCAGTTGGACCGCGAGGGTGCCGGTGCCGTCAAAGCGGTGGTGGCGCAGCGCAGCTGGGCGGCCTTGGGCGCGCTGTTGCTGGATTCGGCGCACCGCCGCCTTATGTTCGTCCATGACGCTGTTGAACGTCGCCCAGAACAGCGTCGGGTCGCCGTGTTGGCAGTAGGTGCGGTAGAGGGCTTTCTGCTCGGCCGCCAGTTGTGCGCCGCGGTCGCGGCGGCGCTGCGCGGCGTCTTGCCTCACGTCGGCGATCGCTTCCCGGCGGGCGTGGCGTGCGGCTTTGAGTGCGGTCCTGGCGTCGTGTAGTCGCTCGGTGATCGCGGTGTTCACGCGTTTGCCTCTGGCTGCGGAGCGGGCAGCCTTCAGTGCCTCGTTGGCCGCGATGGCCTCCGCTTCGGTCGCCGCGACGTGAGCTTCAGCGGCCGCTACCGTCGGATACGACGACCAGATCGCCTTGATGTCTTCGTCATAGGCCAGTTGCAAGGTGACCAGATCCTCGCGCAGGCTATGTGCGAGCCGCAGTTGCTGGCGGACCACCTCAGGAATTTGCCACCGGTAGTGGACGCCCATCGTGTGAACGGTGATAGCGCCCTCGGGTGTCACTGGCCCCGGCTGGACGGGCTCATCATCGGAGGCCATGGTCATAAGATCGTGTAGCCAATCTCGCCAGCTGCTGCTTGCGTGATCGACCAGACGAGCGGGTGCGCGAGCGGGCGTGAGAACGCCGGCATCATCGGGATAGAGTCGGCGGCCGCGGTCCACAGCACAATGTTGGGCCGCCCGGTCATCGTCGACGGGACGTAGAGCCCGTCCAGGTCAGGCCAAGTCGTGTAGATAGCACGGGCCCAGCGCCGGCATACCGAGCGTGGCGCGGCCAGTAGTGCGGTCGAGGCGCTGTTGCGCAGCAGCCAAGTTGTGGACAAGTCGAGCAGGTGCAGTGGCCGCTGGGGGTGCCAGGCGGTCAGGGTCGGAGTGCCTGCGCGGGTGTCGATCACGCGCGTTGTTTGGTAGACCTCGGCCAGGCTGGTTGCGAGATCGGCTGCGGCATACAGCACACCTTCGCTGCGTGCGCCAGGTGAAGGGCCCGGGTGGGGGTCCCACCGCATCGATGGCAGCGGCCCGTAGGTGCGCAGTTGGTTCCAAGGCAGCACGTGCTCGCCGGCGGTGCGGTGGACCCGCCATAGCGTGCCGGTGTAGTCGATGCTGTCTTGCGGTTCTTGGACGAGCTGCGCGGGAGGTGTTCGAGGCGCTTTCGGTTTGGGCTGGGGGCTCACCAGCGTCCGAGATCCTCGAGGAAGCCGGCGACCAACTCGGCGTCACCGCCGGCGGCCAGATGCTCGATCGGCGTGCGGTTGTCAAAGTCGGGCTGCGCGGTGTGCATGAACGCATCCAGGACCGCGGGGGTAGCGTCGCGTGGTATCGCAGGCACGATTACGTCCAAGCCCGGAAGCAGCTCCTTCCCGAGGAACTGCCAGCGGGGGATGCGTCGGCTTCCCTGAAGATCGAAGGCCCATAGCGCTTTTCCGGTGATCCGCCGTGACACGCGCGACCGATCGACACCCAAGATCGCGGCGGCTTCTTTGATGCTGACCGATCCAGAAAGCGCGCCGGTGAGTTGCCGCAACGCAACACGGGCGCGGGCCTGGCGCTCATCGTCGGCCGACCATGTCTCGATGACTGCCTCGGCGCTGGGTTCGGCGTGGGTGCGAAGAAAGTCCACCTCCGTCTTCGACAGCGTGGTTGCTCCCGGGATCGCCGCAAACGCGGAATCTAGCTCGTTGAGAACCTCCTCCACCGAGAGGTCAATCCGGTGCTTGGCCAATAGGGCACCCAACGCGGGCGCCGCCGAACCGTTCATACGCACATACTAGCACGCATGTGCTGTTCTGTGCGGCCCGCGCATGGGCCACACAGAACGGGGCGCGCGCGGATCTTGCGACGATAAGGTTGCCTCGTGACTAGCCGACTGCGCGGTGCGGTCGCTGCGGCGACGGCGGTCAGCGTCGTCGCGATGATCGCCGTCGCCGCCGCGGGGTGCACCACCATCATCAAAGGACACGGTGCCTCGATGCTCTACGACCCTTTCCACGTCGGGGGCCTGCTGGCGGTCGACGGCCCAAGCGGACCTCGCAGCGACGCACCCCAACCCACCGGCACAGTGGAAAACACCGACCATGGTGAGGACGACACTTTGGTGCTGTTGTCGGTCAACGACATTCAAAGTTTCTGGCGCTCCAACTACAGCAAATTTTTCAAAGGCGAATTCAAGCCCGTCGACGAACTCGTCTCCTACGACTCCGAGGATCCGGCCAGCCCTGCCGTATGCCATCACCGAACCTACAAACTGATCAACGCGTTGTTCTCGCCGCGCTGCAACCTGATCGCCTGGGACCGCGGGGTGCTTATCCCCACCGGCAAAACATATTTCGGATCGATGCCGGTCACAGGCATCTTCGCTCACGAGTATGGTCACGCCATTCAGGACATGGCCAACATCGCCCCCCGCGGCACCTCGACGATCGTGCTAGAACAGCAGGCGGACTGCTTTGGCGGTGTCTACATGCGCTGGGTTGCCGAAGGCAAGTCGACGCGCTTCACCCTCAGTACCGGTGACGGGCTCGACCATGTACTGGCCGGCCTGATCACCCTGCGTGACCCGATCCTTACCCCCGACGATCGGGAGCTGATCGAAGAAGGCCACGGCACCGCGCTCGACCGTGTCAGTGCTTTCCAGATGGGTTTTGTCTCAGGCGCCTCGGCGTGTGCCGCGATCGACGACAACGAGGTCAAGCAGCGTCGCGGGGATTTGCCGATCGCGTTGACCTACGACCAATCCGGTCGCTTAGAGACCGGGGAAGTGCCGATCACCGAGCAAACCCTGTCGTCGCTGATGGACACCCTTGGGGCGATCTTCGCCCTGAAAAGCCCCCCGCAGCTGTCCTATACCGCCGCCGGCTGCGCTGACGCCCAAGCCAGCCCGCCCGCCTCATACTGCCCGGCCACCAACACCATCGCTGTCGATCTCGCCCAGCTCCAAAAGATGGGTGCGCCCGGTAATGAGCAGTCCGGTCATGTGCTGATCCAGGGTGATGACACCGCGATGTCGGTGGTGATGTCGCGGTATGTCCTTGCGGTGCAACACGAACGCGGCCTCAAGCTCGATTCACCGGTGAGCGCATTGCGGACCGCCTGCCTTACCGGCCTGGCGCACCGCAAAATGGCTGGCACGGTGTCGGTGCCGTCGGGCAATGCGCTGACCCTGACTGCCGGGGACCTCGACAAAGCTGTTGCCGGGCTGTTGACCAACCACCTGGTGGCCAGCGACGTCAACGGGCAGACCGTGCCGGCGGGGTTTACCCGGATCACCGCATTTCGCTCCGGGGTCGTCAACAGCAACGACGACCTGTGCTACCAACGTTTCACCGACGCCTGAACAGAGCCGCACGCAGGTGCTGGATCAATGCGGGCCCGGTGAGCGAGCAGCGACACGGTGCGACGACAGCCGCTCGCCGACGAGGCATTGGATCCGCAATCCCACTGAGGATTTCACCGTATTGAGGCAGGGTTAGAGCAATGAGCACCGATTGGGGGCCCGGGCAGGGCGATGAGCCGACGATGAACCTCCCGCAGCGCCCACCAGCGCCGCCACCGACGCCGGGGGGAGGATCCTTCCCGCAACCCGGCCCGGCCTGGCAGCCGCCTCAAGCCCCACCACACTGGCAGGGGCCACCGAGTGGGCCGCCGTATCCCTACCCAGTGGGCGGTCCGGGCATGCCGCCCATCGGATACCCGCCGCCGCGGCGGCGCCGGCGTTGGCCCTGGTGGGTTGCCGGTGCGATCACCGCCGTGATCACGGTAGTGGTGATCACGCTGGTGGTGGTGGGCGGCAACGATTCGACGACGACGTCGAACTCGGCGGCGCCGTCATCGACGCGGGCACCTGCCTCGAGCTCGAGTAGGCCGGCGCCGCCGACACCGTCACCGAGCGCTTCGCCGGCGGCGCCGGCGCTAGACATCGCAGCGCTGCCGAGCCTGCTGGCATCTGCCGACCAGGTCGGCAATGTACTCCACGACGTGCAGATGCGACCGCGTGAGGTGGCGACGTCGCTTGCCTCAGACGTGTCGATAGACCCGGCCAAGTGCGCCAGCGCCGTGGCCCCGGCGTTGGCAAGCACCTACACCGGGTCGGGGTATACCGGCGTCGCGGTCCAAGGACTGATGGAGGCCAGTCCGGGACGCCACAAGGTGATTCAGGCGGTGGCGGCGTTCTCCGATGAGGCTGCCGCGCAACAGTTTTACACCCAACAGCTCTCGGCGTGGCGAGGGTGCCGACTGACCGGCGTCACCGTTTCCTTCACCAACGGCCAACCCGATGACCACGCCACGATCACGATCATCAGCGAGACCGACGGCATCGCCAGCACGGTGTTGCTGCCCGCCGGGGCGAGCGAACACCAAGGCAGTGAGTGCGAGCGCGCGATGGGTGTGCGGCGCAACGTCGTGGTGGATGTGCGCGCGTGCGGGCAAAACACCATCACCACGGGCGCATCACTTGCTCGCGTGATCAATGACAACATCACCCGCCACTCATAACCGGCCAGAACTGCGCCCCTGCGGCGGCGGGAGTTTCACGGGGAAGTCAGCGCATGCTACGAAACCCTCTGCAGCACAGCGGCAGTGGGAATGATGACACGGGTGATGGCTCGGGGTGCAGACCCGCAGGGCACGATGAAGGTCTGGGGATGAGTGCACGGGAGTTTCGCGACGATGATGCGGGCTATCAAGCCTGGCTGACTGACCACCCGGATGGCTTCGTGATCAACATTGCGCGCAGCCACACTGCCACCGGCGCCCGTGTGCACCGTGCCAGGTGCCGAACGATCAACGGGACGAACCCACGCGCCGGCAGCTGGACCGGACCGTACGTGAAGGTCTGTGCGCAGCATTCGGCCGAACTCGAGCGGTGGGCGATCAAAGAGCTGGGGGAGCCGCTTGCGGTGTGCGCGATCTGCCACTCGGGCCCGCGAAACCTGGAATCCACCACGACAGGGCGGAGCCGGCGAACAGGCCCACGCCGTGAGTATGAGGGTCGCAGCGTGGTCCACGGGCCATTGCCGGGGCGTGCGGTCGTCGAGGCCTGGGCAGATGCCTACATCCAGTCTGGGGACCGGCGTGTCCGCCAGAAGAACCTAAGCAGCGAGATTCAGGCTCGCTGCAGGCAGCTCAAACCCTCGGATGGCCAGGTGCTGCACGCCACGTTTTTCGGAGCAAAGCCCGACGGTGCTGACGTGGAAAACCTGTTGCTCTACAACATTGGCTCGTTTGCGATCGCTGGGTGTAACGGGATTCGCTTCGAGCACGGTGCTGTCGTGCCAGCCCCTCCGGATGGTGGCGAGTATCCGTTCTGCTACCGCTATGCGCTGGCACCGCGGTCGGCCTCCTTCACCGACTGGCGGCAGGGCCGACTGCTGGCGTCGTTCGACTGGACGGACCTGGGCGCGTTCTCTGGCGAGAAGAAGCTGGAACAAGTGTGGCTAGCGCTCGCGCGCGGGCCGGTGAAGGTATTCGAGCCAGAATGCACGCCCCATACACCTTTTGGTGTCAGAGTCCGGGTCCGGCCGCCGCGCGGGGGTCGACCACCGGTGTGGGGTGCTGGTTTGGTAAAAGGCATTTTCGATGGCGTCATCTCGGTGTTCGCCACCCATGCAGACGCGACCGTGCTTGCTGAAGTTGTGGCGCGGCTTGCGACAATGCTGGCGGCCGATGCCGCCGAAATCGAGGCGCACCTGCTTGATCAACGACGCGGCGTGCTCGGCGCTGTGCCGCGGCTTGTCAAGCCTTTCGGTGCCGGGGGTGTCCAGTGGAGCCCTGGAGACGATTGGTGTGTGGCCGGTGAGCTGCTGGCCGTTGAACCCATCGGCTCGCGGTGGGAAATCAGCGGAGAACTCGTCGAGCTCTCCCGCTGACACCGCGCGGATGGCAGCCCGCCAGGATGGGCAATGGATCCCGGTGGGACGATCTGATCCCATCTGCAATCGCACGAAACTCGCGGCGCTTCGGGACGGAGAATTCCTGTCCTCCCGAGGAGGTTTAGAAGGCAAGGGCGTAGCAGAACAAGAGCAGCAGTAGCAGCGGGATCAGGGACACCAGGGTCAGCACGGCGACCACCTGGAGAAATGGGTGCGGGCGTACGGCCACGGCGCTCGCGGCCAGGCCAGTCGCGACGACGATCAACCCGGTCGAAGTGAGGACCCCGATTCGTGCGGAATGCACGATCGTCGCGGAATTGTCGGGGAAATAGCCCTCTTCGAGTTTGACCCCGAACACCGGGCTGCTCAACTCGTTGAACAACAGCAGGATCACCAGCGCCAGCACCACCATCGCCAGCAGCGCTAGGCACGCCCCTAACAGGTTGCGGTTAGGCGGCTTTGGCGCCTGGCCGCAGTGGATTCGTGCCGGCTGGCCCATGTCGTCCAAGCGCATGGTCAGATTTTTGTTCCCTTCGGGGCGCTGACCTCGTAGCCACCCGCGTCGTCGGTGAAGGTGACCGTGAACTGGTGTTTGATGTGGTCAATGGTGGCCTGGCAGGTGAAGGTGGCTCCCTTGAGAATGGTGGGGTTGTGGCCGTCGTTGCAGGTGACGTCGCTGACGTTCTTGGCGGCGTAACCGTTCGGATCGGACAAGACGTGCGTGACGCCGGCTGCGACAGCGCGGACGTCGAGTTGTTTGGTGACGAGAAAACCGGGTGCTACGAATCCCGCGAAGAGCACCGCCGCGGTGATCGCGGTGAGCGCGCCGCCCAGGTAGAGCGGAAGGTGTTTGCCGCGCAGGCCAACTCGGGGACTACGGGCCGTGAAGGCGGTTGGTGCCCAGGGGTTCGCGCCTGGTGGTAGGTGAGGATGCGGGTAGGGGAAGGGGCCGGCCTGGGGCGTCATCGGGAAGGCTTGTGGGCGGGGCAGTGGCTGGATAGGCGGTTCGTAGAAGCCCTGGGGAGCGACCGGCGGCATCCCCGGCGCGTACGGGTGGCGCGGTGGCGCCAGGGGCGGCTGCTGTGGGTGTTGCATCGGCGACCTTTCTCTGTGCGTGGCCGAGGGCCGCAATGGCATCGTGCCCGAACAGTAACCCAAGCAGTCCCCATAGCGCAATGGTTTAGAAACCACAGCACGCTTGTGGGGCCGTCCCGCTTGCGAGTCATGGGCCCGGTGAAGCAACCGCGTCAGCAGCTCACTCTAGGGTGTCTACCTGGATTAATGTGGTGAGTCGCCCATCGGTACGCACGACGCGAGAATCGCAGAACGCCGCAGGCCCTCGACAGCGGCGCTGTGCTTTCTAGCCCACCTTTACGGTTCGGATGAGGTAGCATTTAGCCGAGCGCTTTGTTTAACAGCAGAGCATCAGTGCCTCAACCGGGAAAGGGAGCGACGATTGATTGCCAGCCCAGTGACGACGCCCGCGCTAATTGTGCGGGTCGGTCGCGCGACGCACACTCTTCACGCCGCCGCGGGCGCGGTATTCATCGGCAGAGATCCTGAGGCGGCGGTCGACATCGATGATGAGCGGGTTTCACGGCGCCATGTTGTCCTCGAACCCCACCCCGATGGTTGGTACGCCGTCGATGTCAGCACCAACGGAATGTTCGTCGACGGAGAACGCCGCACCCCGGTACCCATTACCGCTACCACGACCCTGCACCTCGGGACCCCAGATGGGGTGGCCGTGACCCTTACCACCGACGTGACTCAGGATGAGTCGACCCAGGCACTGGGGTCAGCTCAGACCGAGCATCCGTCGCGAGCCGAGAAAATCGCCGCGGCGGGGCGTCTGCGGGCTGGCCAAGCGGTCCGTGCGCGTCGTGAGCAGTTGGGGATCTCCCAGCGGGGCCTGGACAACGACGGGATCTATAACCAGTCCGCTCTCATCAATTTCGAGCTGGGTCGCAGCTGGCCGCATCCCAGCACGCTGGCAAAACTGGAAAAGAAATTGGACTTGCCCGCCGGGTACATCGAGGCGCAGCGACGCGAGGGCGAGCTAGCAGCAGCGGCCGTCCCTGAGGCTGGTAGCGACGAGGCGACCGAGGTGTTGACCGACTCCATTCACGCGCCGACTATTTCGCGCACGGTCGAGCTCGCTCTGCAAGCCGTCAGCGTGACCATCGCGGACTTGCCTGAACCGAACGCCCCGGACTTCACCGCCAAAGCCACTGCGATCCTGGCTGATCTGCGCAGGCTCGAGGGCCTGGCGTTGACTGCTGCGCGCCAGCCCACTGGGGGCGCTGCGGCCATGAAGGCGTTGAGCCGTGTGCGGCGCACCTACAACGATGTGATGATGCGCGCCGCCGCCTCGCCGTCGGCGACGTTGGGGCAGCGGCTTTACGGGGCCCGCCACCGGGCGGAGCTGAGCCTGGAAGAGGCGGCCATAGGCTCCGGGCTGCCCGCCTCAGCCCTTGAAGACGCCGAAGCCGAACGTCCCGTAACGCCCGATGTCGCCGACGCAATCGAGCTCCTGATCGCCGACCTGTTAGACAAATAACCGATCACGATGTGAGCGAACGATGCTGTCGGGGCGCCGCGCGCGTCTTGGCTGTCGTCAGAAGACGTGACTGTGGGGAGCCGCGATCACGAAGCCATGGGTTTGTGGACCGCTGTTGTCGGCACCGATGGCCTTCGGCGCGTTGAGCCTGCACACCAGATCCGCCGATCGCGGCACCCCGCAGACCAGCGATTGGGTGTTCGAGAACGCCCAGAACACGATTTTGTGCCCCGCTGGCAGCAGGACCGGCGCCTGGCCCGTGGTGTCGCCGAAGAATCGTTCGGGCGGGGTGGGCAGAAACCGCGCCGGCCCGTTGGCCTGGGCGTAGACCGTGGGCAGTGTCACCACCCGGGTCCCCGCCGGCGCCCCGGGCAGATCACCCGCGCACGTCACGTCATGCATCACCTTGACCACGGTCTTTTTGCACAGCAGGCCACTAGGGGTGGTGAACAGCAGATCAGGTAGTGCCGTGAGGTCGCGGGTCTGTTTGGGCAGTGGCCCGCTGTCGTCGATCAGTGCATCAATGTCATCGGGCGCTGCGGTCGCATGCAGGGGCAGACCGACCAACGCCGGCCAGGCAAGCGCCAGCGCGATCAATATGAGCGATCGTTTCGCAGCAACATCCTTGAGCCGGGTTCTCGGCGCGTGAAAGATGTTGGCGTTCTTCATTTTTTATTGGGTGATTTCGGCCAGCGAGACCCACAGGTATGGGCCTGCCGGGTTGATGACGATCCCGCTGTGGCCTTGCGCGCGAGCCATGTTCACCACTTGTTCGACCGTGAGGGGCCCGGCCGCATCAGCGGGGCTCCAAGCTAGAACTTCTGGGCCGCTGGTGAAGCCGAAGATGCTGGAGCTGCCGTCGGGATGTGTGGTGTTGCGAACGGCGATGTGCCCGTTGCCTTGGGAATCGTCGGCGGCGATTGCCAACGGTCCGTTCTGGCGCACCACGTCGACGACGGTGTGCCTGTCGATCTTGCCGGCAGCGTGATCGGCCAGCGCCCGTTTGAGCGGCTCGTTATTCGGATTGCGCAAGGCGAAATCGATTTCGGCGGCCGACAATGCACAGGTGGGGCCGGCGGGGTCGATATAGAGCCAGTCGTTGCCTTGGCTTTGGGCCAGCTCCAGGGCCCCGGTAGCCGACTGCACCAATGACTGCGTGCGCGTACCCGGCGGGTGCAGGCGGGCGATCTCCTCATGACGGGTATAAGCGAACAGCGCCGACCCTTTGCCGTGGGGGCCTGTGCCGCCGCGGATTTGGAGGCGAGACCCGGCCGCGAACGGTGTTTGGCCGGTAAATGCATCGGATCCGGTGATGTCGAAAAGCACCTCACCGACCATGCACAAACGGAGTACCTCGAGCGCCCCGCGCTGGTTGGGTTGTGCGGCGAAGGCGGCGACGGCTTGTCGCAGCGCCACATTGTCGACCAGGGTGGCGCGGTTTCCGTTGTCCTCGGTTGGCATTGCCATACGGATTCCCCTGACTGCACAGATAGCGTGATTCAACGATGGCCTGGTTCTTAACGCGTCGTGCGCTGCAGCCTGAACGCGGCGCGCGGTGTCTCGTTGGCGGTTTAGTGGATTTGGTTGCCAAGTTTGGTGACCAGCGCGGTGTTGAGGTAGGTGGTGGCTGCTGGGCCGCCGGCGTTGAGGGCGGCGATGGTGGCGGGGTCATCGACGATGACGAGCGTGCCGCCGAAACTGCTGTATTTGGCGGGCAGGCCGCCGTATCCGCCGCCGCCGGCGCCCGGGTCGGTGCGCAGCAGCAGCATGACGTCGCTGCGTTGAGCGATGTAGTCGACGTCGTCGATGTTGAACGGGACGGTTGGTGGGCCGCCGGGGGCGCGTTTGTAGTGGGTGTTGTAGGGGAAGCCGATGCTTTCCAGGTAGCTGCTCGGCGGTGATGGGACCGCCGCCGCGGTGGTGTTGGTCCCGGTGTAGTTGACCGCGACGATGGATTTGCCGCCGAAACTTCGATGCTCGGAGCGGATCTGGTTCTGCTCGGACTGCGCCTTGTCGACCAAGGTTTTGGCGGTGTCGGTGCGGCCCAGCGCGGTGGCGATCCAGTTCAGTTGGGCCTGCCAGTTCCAGTCTTGGGTGTTGTCGGCGGGTTGGGTCAGCGTGGGGGCGATCGCGGCCAGCGAGTTGTAGGTGGTCTGGTCGATGTTGTCGGTGTCGATGATGAGGTCGGGTTTGGCAGCGGTGATGGCGGCGGTGTCGGCGGCGGCGAAGACCGGTGGGGTGGAATGGATGAGCGGCTGCAGCCAGCTCGGTGTGGTCGCGCCGGGCGCGTTCATCACCACTACAGGGGCGCCGAGTGAGAGCACGGCATCGGGGTCGCCAGCTCCGAGCGCGGCGATGGCCATCGGGCGGTGCTCGAGTTTGAGGGTGCCGAATTTGGTGTTCAGGGTCTGCGGTTGGTATGGGCCCAATCCGGTCCTGGTGGTGCCGAACAGGTGAATGCCCACCACTGTCGCTGCGACCAACGCGGCAACCACGATGGTTGCTCCCACGATCAGCCGGGTGCGGTTGCGGCGCTTGGGTTTAGGACCGGACTCGGTTGGGCGACCGGTCGGGGTTGAGGGGGGCGGTGCGCCCGTGAACGGCTGCGGCGCCGCTCCATTCGCGGATGCTGCGCGGGGATCATAGGCCGGCCACACCGGTGCGGAGCCCGCCGGTAGGGAAGGTCCGGTGGGTGGGTAGGTCAGGGTGGGATTGGTCGGCTGGGATGGACGAGGTCCGGTGATGGTTGGCGGTGCCGGATTGTTAGTCAGCGCCGCAGTAGTCGCCGCAGCCAGTTCGCCAGCGGTCTGGAAACGATCAGCTGGATTTTTGGCCAGCGCGCGAGCCATCACCTCGTCGATCTGCGGTGGCAGGGTGGGGTTGATGTCGCTGGGGTGCGGGACAGGCCGCATCAGGTGTCCGACCAATATGGCCTCAAGGGACTTGTTGGAGGGGTCCTCATACGGGGTGCGGCTGGTAAGCAGCCGAAACAGGGCACACCCCAGCGAGTAGATGTCGGTGCGGTGATCGGCGGGTCGGCCTTCGATGGTCTCCGGCGCGGCGTAGGCCGCGGTGCCGACCATCGAGCCCGTCGCGGTCAGGGCGGTGGCATCGTCGAGAGCGCGTGCAATGCCGAAGTCCGCCAATAACACTCGTTCACGCTCACTGCCGGGCGCTGCGACGAGGAAGTTGCCGGGTTTGATATCGCGGTGTAAGACGTGCTGCGAGTGGGCGTAGTCGAGTGCGGCGGCGACGTCGGTGATGATGCGCACGATACGGGCCGGGGTGAGGTTGGCGCGGTCCAAATCGTTGGCGGCGGTTCCTTTGACGTATTCCATGGCGATCCACAGGTGCCCGTCGGTTTCGCCTCGGTTGTAGACCCGCACGATGTTCGGGTGGTCCAGGCTCGCGGCCAGGTTGGCTTCGCGGATGAAGCGCTCCCTGAATTGGCGGTCTCCGCACAGTTCGCCGGACAGGATTTTCAGCGCCTCGCTGCGGGGCAGCGTCGGGTGGCGGGCCAGATACACTGTGCCCATCCCGCCCTGGCCCAGCACGCCTTCGATGCGGTAGCCGGCGATGATAGTTCCTACATCAAGGGGCATTCAGCGGCTCATTTCCCTGTCAGCATGCGGTATTGGGCGGCCATCATCTGGTGCACAGCGTGTTCTTGTTCGTTTTGCATCTCGAATGCGTAGCGGTCGGCGCGGGCCACGCACCAGTAGCCCAGGGTTTCGTTGAAGCATTTCGCCTTGGGCATGCCGCTGATCCCGCCGACCTGGTTGGGCCCGGTCTCATCGGCGACGAGGCGCGCCGCGGAGGCCGTGTCGGGGGTTTGGTAGACGCGGGTTTCGAGGACGTAGGAGACCTGTTGCACGCCAGCGGATTTGAACATCGCCGCCAAGTGGACGGGGTCGCCGGTGGCCAGGTGCAGCGCCCCATGGGCGTCATAGATCCCGTCGCTGATCGATTCGTTTTCTTGGCGGGGGGCCACCGTGTGGGCCATCAACCCATCGGGGTCCAGCGGCAGTTGAGCCATCTGATCCGGCGGGGTCGGCTTGAATTTGTCGACCAGGAGCTGCTGCAAATCCAGTGTGGTGGCGATCAACCCGGCAGCCGTATCGGGTTTGTCAGCCGACGTCGCTGTTTGTGCCAGCACGTATTGTCCGTGTGCGGTCAAGGCGGTCACCGAGAACCGCGGGCCGGGGTCGGGGTATTGCGCTGTCCATTGGTAGGTCAGTGCCGTCGTAGCTGGGTATCGGGGAATCGAAAACAGTTGCGTCGGGATGGGTTTGGTGTCAAAGGGCATCGTCAGGGCAGCGCCTTTGGCTGCCATCGCGGTGATCGCGGCGCTCGCATCAGCCGGGCTGGCCAGTTCCAACACCGTGGTCAGCAGGTCCTTATAGGGGCCCTTGTCGGTGTGACGGGCGCTGGAAAACCCGGCCAGCAAGTTGTGGCCGTTAAGCGCCTCCCCCAGGGGGGCCCCGAGCAGCGCGTTGACCGCATCGACGTCTTTGACCACGCCGGATTCGATTTGCGCATAGTCGATCAGGTCGGCGTCGACCTCCCACGGGCCCACCACCACGCTGGCCAGGCGGCGCCCTTCGGCCCAGCCGCCGCGCAGCGCGTCGCCGGCCAACCCCAATGGGGCGCGGGGGGTGGTGGGGAAGTTCCCAGCATCGAGCAACGCCAGATTCACACCGTCGGGGCTGGCCTCCCCGGGGGCTTTGACCGCGCTGCCGGCGATCGTGGTACTGCAGGCCACCGTCAGCGCCGCGACTCCGACGGCCGCGGCGCGCAACCATGAACGGATGCGCCCGGTCATGGCGCGGTCAGCATCAGGTATTGGGCAGCCATGATCTGATGGGCCTCAACCTCTTGGGCCGCAGTGGCTTTGAACGCGTAGCGCGCTGCGGTGGCGATGCACACAAACCGCACCGCCCCCAGGTCGGTGATGTCGGGCCCGCGGTCAAAGCAGCGCGCTGAGGGTAGACCGTTGATGCCGGGGGCGGAGTGATAGCCCAGGAACGGCACGTCGATGCGGGCAAGCCCATCAGCGGCGCGCTGGGCGCCGGTGGTATCGACGGCCTCGTAGATGGTGGTGCGGTCGACGGCGACGTGGGTAATGCCGGCGTCGTTGTACATCGCCTGGGTGGCAACCGGGTCGGATCGGAAATGTAGTGAGCCGTGCGCGGAGTAGACCCCACCCTGGTTGACGTTGGGGTCGGTGGCCGGCACGGTGCGGGCCAGCAGACCGGTCGGGTCGGCCGGCAAGCTGGCCAGCCGATCGACTGGGGTGGCTTGAAAGTGGTCAGCGGCCGGGCCTTGCAAATCCAGGGTTTTGGCGATCATGTCGGCGACCGCCGCGGAGCTTTCCTTGGATCCGGCGAACTGGAAAAACACGTACAGGCCGTGCGCGCTGAACGCTGAGGCTTCAAAACCTCCTGACAGCGGGGCCACGTAGGCCCGCGTGTTGGGATAGTTGGGGATCGCCAGCCGGGTCGCTGGGATGTTGCCCGGGCGGATGGTGCCCACATCAGCGGCGGCCATCGCCGCAGCCGCATCCGTCGCGTCTTGGGGGCTGGGGAACCGAAACACCCCGTTGTCCAGGATCTTGGGCTTGTCAGCGCCGGCCTGTCCCTGTGGAGGTGGCGGGGTGGCGCGCCCACTGACGAAACCGGCCACGAAATGATGCGCGGCGGCGATCGCGGCGATCGAATCCCCACGCACCAGCGCCGATAGCCGTGTGGGCTCGGGAAACGCTGTCGTGGGCGCGATTTCGGCGTTCGTCGGGCTGATCAACGTGGCGTCGATCTGCCACGGTCCGGCCACCATGTCGGCCATCCGCTGGGCCTCGACGCGGCGCCCGGCGGCGTCATCGGCGACGTTGCCCAAGGGGGGCCGGGGCCGGCGCGGATAGTTACCGGGGTCGAGCAGGGCCGCGTTGGCCGCCGCGGGCGCCGGGCCGCCGGATTTGACGGCTACCCCCGTCACCTGGTTCGAGCAGCCGCTGCCCACGACGACCACTACGGCGAGGCTGAGCAGCAGCGGCGATAAGCCCCGGCGCGCGGCGGCGATGCTTGTGTGTCGGATCTTCACCGGGCGGCTTTCGCTGATCCGCTCCGGCGCCTGTTGGGCCGTTTGCCCGACCAGCGCCGCAACGCCATGCGGTCGATGAAGATGGCGCTGGCCGCCCGCCGTTCCGAGACAGCCTTGTCGGCCACCGCCATCACCGCGAGTTGGCGGACTCGGGCACCGAGTCGCTTCTCCTGGTCGCGAATGCGATGCCATTCGGCACCGTCAGCGTCCAGGTCAGCATTGTCGTTGAGATAGTCGATCGCCGCGTCGACCGCGCACTGCTGTAAGTCGGGATTGTCCGGATACAGCAGTGCGGCCTCGCGCGCGGCGCGGTGCAGGCGGTTCCGCGCCGCAGCATCCAGCTGGCGGGCGCGCGCGCTGTTGAGCAGCGTCGCCATCGGCTCAGCCGCCGATTCGTCGCGCACGTCCGATCCCTCCTTTTCTCAGGTCCCGCGGCCGGCCTGTGTGCGCCGGCAACGATGGGGAGAATGGTAGTCGCTACTACCAGGGCGTCAGCTTCGATCGCTGATTTTGCCCATCATCGCCCTGGCCACATCGCTGGCGTCCTTGCCTGGCGCGGGCGCCACGTCGCGGAAATAGACCGCCTCGACCTCCACCAGGCAATTGCCCCGCACACCGAGCGCGCGCACCCGCCGCAGTTTCGTGTGCAGGTCTACCTCTTCCACGGTGGCTTCCACGACTGAAGCACCGGCGTGCACCTCGGTGATCTCATTCTGAAATCCCAGGCCGCTGTCGAGGCGCTGACCGGCGCACCGCGACCACTGCGAACCGAATTTCTCAAACAACGCATTGGCCGCCGCCGTGTTCGGTAACGCGACCACACCCTCGACGAGATCGATCACCGTGGGAAATTCGCCGACATCGGCGGCCCACCACTGTTCGTGAGCAACGTTGACCACCTGCGCATTACGGTAGGCCTCGCCCATCAGGATGTGCGCCAGCGAGGCGCAATCGCTGCGTGAAGCGTCCGGCCAGTCCCAGTACATCTCCGCCGGGCCGCCGAACTTCGGCGGCATACTGTCATCGAGTTTGAACGATTGACCGAACACGTGGGACAACTCAGCATCGGTCAGCATCGCCTGCTTGATGACTTCGCCGACCAGCGGGCGCGGTTTGAGGTCCGGCGCCGCGCGCACAGTGCCGCTGACGACATCAGCGCAACCGGCCACCAGCGTGATCAACGCCGAGGACACCAGCACCAGGATCAGCCGAACGACATTGGGCGCCAAGCGCATCCAAGCCATGGCCGCTCCTCTCTTCTCGCGCGAGTAGCAACGGTGGGTCTGGTCAGCGGGGGTTGACACGATCGGCCATCCGGGTCGCGATCTTGAGGCCCTGATCGGTGCGGTTATTACCGCAGCTGCGCACATCGATGACGATGTTGTTGCGGGCGGTCATGGCCCGTTGGCACTGCCAGCCCCCCGCACCTTCCTGGGTGTTGATGATGCTGAGCATGCCGTCACGGTTGGCGACCGTGCTGGCCATCCAGATGCTGTCTGGTTGACCCCGCTCGAGCAGGCGCAAGGTGGCGCCGTTGCATTTCGGCCAGGCCGCAGCCTGCTTGGCCACGAAGTCGCTGGCCGCCGTGGCGGTCGTGAAGTAGATCGCGGCGCTGTTGTCCAGGTGCTCAACGACTTTCGGGTCCTGCAGGGACTGGGTGCGTATCCCTACCCAACCGGTGCCCTCAAGTTCGGACTCGAGCGCGGGGATTTGGATCTCGCCGCATTCGGGCCGGTCGGTATTCACGCCGCTGTAGGCCACGTCGTCGCTACCGGCGTCCGGTGTTGGCGCGATGTTCGTCGCGCCCTCGATGCTGCTGATGGTCGCCACATCCAGCAGCAGCCCGGGCAGCGCCGACAACGGCACCGTTGCCGCCGCTTGCCGCGTTGGGCTCGGGCTGGCCTGCGTCGAGGACGGGCGGGGGGAGCGAGTCACTGCCACGCTGCCCATGTCATCGGGGCTGCTGGCGACGTTGATCACGATTCCGGCGGCCACTATGGCGACTATGACCGCGGCGGCGGCGCCGATCCGGGCCCACAGGGGGAACCGCTGGTGGCGCGGCGCCGCGATCGCAGCAGGGTAGCCCGGGCCGGCGCCCCAGGACGGCGCCGGCGGCAGGGGCCGGACCGGGGGAGGGCCGCCTGCGAATCCGAGTGGCCGCCGCGGCAGCACCACGGTGGCTTCCTCGCCGGGCCCGGGGCCCATGGGCGGCATCGCAGCAGGCTGGTAGCCGTTGCGCATCGCGGCATTGCCCGATGGCGGGGCGGTCTGGGCGGTGCTGAGCGGCGGGTTCGCGTGGTGGGGCATCTGCTGTCCTTCGGGGATAGGCGAGGTTGCGGGGTGCGCAGTGGGTCGCTGTATGGCGGCCGGGGTTTGTCCAAGGCGAGGGGTGAAGCCCTCGGACGCTGCCGCGCTGTCATGCATGCTTTGGATTAGACCACAGCAAAAAACATAGCGCAATGGTTCATAACATTGCACCACTGTGGTTTTGTTGGTAGCGTCTGCATCCGTATCCACCAGGCCCAGCAAGGAGAACCGCCCGAATGAGCGCCTCAAGACCACCCGCGAAGACCACAGAAAACAGCGCACCAAAACACAGCACCCGTACATCGCGGCTGACCGCCACCGGCCGCTGGGCAATCCTCGCCGCCACCGCCCTATGCCTGCTGCTCACCGGCTGCACCGCCACCACCACCGGCCACCCCGCAGCCGCCGCAGACCTCGGCCGCTGGCAACCGCCGGCGATCCTGCCCCAACACCTGCCAGACCTGTTGCTCAGCGAAAACGACATCAACACCGCTGCGCACACCACAGGCATGGCCGTGCGCACACCGATCACGCACATGTGGCACGACGAGGACACCATCTCCACCCCGGCTTGCCTCGACACCTACTTCCCAGCCGAAGCCAACGCCTACCAAGGCACCAACTGGACCGCCATGCAAGGCCAAATCCTCGACGACGCAACCACACCGGGGAGCGCCCGCCACGCACTGGTCCAGGCCCTCATCAGCTTCCGCGACGCCGACTCAGCCCAACAATTCTTCAGCCAAGCCAAAACACGCTGGTCGGGCTGCGCAAACCACTCGCTCACCGTCGTCCTGCACAGCCACGCCCCGGTGACATGGAACTTCGGCGAGCTGCGTGCCACCGACACCACCTTGACCAGCACCCAAACCCAAGCCAGCGGTGAAGGTTTCACCTGCCAACGCGCCCTGGGGCTGGCCAACAACGTCATCATCGACACCCTGTGGTGCGGCTTCGACACCACCAGCCAAGCCAGCGACATCGTCGCCAAGACCACCGGCGCCATCTCCCAGGCCTGACCCAGCGAGCTCGCCAGTCCATCGTCGACTTGATGGGCACATGACACAGAAGAAGGAGGTGCCGGCAGTGCGCGCGCTTGCCGTCCCCGTCTCAGCAATACTCATCGGCGCCGCGAGCGTGGCATGCCACCAAAAGCCGGCATGTTGCGCCGCCCCGCCGCTACCCCCTCCGGTCAACTTCGACGACTACCGGTCCGTCAACACCGACGACTACCGCACCTATTCGACCTACGGCTGGAACGGAATTCAGTTCGCCACCCGCGCCGGAATCCGCTGCCGAATCTATGACGGCCCACACTCGTTCCAGTACGCCGCCGCAATCGACTGCTGGGGGCCGCTCCCTGGCGTGGCATCTGGGGTGAACTACGCAAAGGTATCCGAGTGGCCCTACGACAAAGACACCTTGACGCCGATCACGCGGGGACCCGCGCCCCCAGGGCACACCGAAGTCTTCTCCTTGCTCAGCCACACCGACCTCAACGAGCAAGAGACCTACCACGCCGGCCCGACCGAGAAAAGAACCGTCGACCCCGCCAGCTACCACCTACTCAATCCTGGGCAGAAGATTGTCGTCCCCGGAGGACACCGCGGCGACGACGACCTCAACACATCAATATGCGCCGTCGTCACTGACGACTCGATCACCTGTGAAATCCAGAACCTCTATCACGACGGCACACATGGCTTCCGGATCCTGCCCCAAGTCAGCCAGACCTACTGATTGGATGATGTTGTGGCTAAACAGATCACCGAGCGCGAACCGCGCAACAACAACAGCAACCTGATCGGCTTGCGGGGCGCCATACTCTGCGCCGGCGTGGCCACTGCGCTTACCGGCCTAACAGCCCCTCCCGCTGCCGCAGATCCATCCAACTACACCGGCTACCACCCCGTCGACCCGAAACCCTTCCAGACCTTCAACACCTACGGCGGCGGCGGCGCACAGTTCACCTCGCCCAGCGGCCAACTGTGCCGAATCGTGGTCATCTCCCGCGGCATGTTCGCCTACATCGAATGCCTAGGCGAGCTACACGGCTCCGCCGAAGGCAACAACCTCGTGCGGATCACGACCACGGCCCCAAGTGGCTTTTCGAAGACCACGCGCGAAGAGTTCCTCAGCACCCAGCGCGTAGGACCCGACGGCGTCACCCGCGAACCCACCGGTGCCGCCGGATTCATCCCGCTGCCCGCAGGCAGCAGCCTGACCTACACCAGCAGCGTCTGGTCCGGCACCTGCGCAGTCGACGCGACCAGCACCCGCTGCACCGTTACCAGCAACCACAGCGACGGCACCGTCACCACCAAGAGCTTCGCATCGACCGCCACCGACGCAACAATCGACTGATGTTTGCCCGGTCCGCCGCGGGACCCAGCGCCTTTATGCTGACCACGATGGCGAATCACGGCCCCGATCCCACCACGCCGCTGTGGCGCGCGGCGCAAGTGTTCCGCCTGCTGAGCTGCATCTACGCCACCGGCTTTCAAATCGCGATCAACCCGGATCTGGTTCGGCCCGTGCTGGGTTGGGTGCTGTTCGCCGCGCTGATCGGCTGGAGCGCGGCCTGCGCGATCGCCTATCTGCGGGGCTTCGGCCGCAAACCGGCGTGGGTGCTCGCCGAGCTGGCGGTCGTCGTCTTGCTGATGTGGTCGAACAACCTCGTCGCGAGCCCGCACTGGGCGGCCGACAACCAGACCTGGCCGACGACGTTGTGGGCCAGCAATCCCACGATTTCGGCCGCCATACAGTTCGGCCCCGCGGGCGGCATGCTGACGGGCCTGGCGGTGATGGCCACCAATTTCGCCGTCAAGAACTACCTCGCGCTCAACCTCGGGCACAACGCCACCGTCATCATCGAACTGGCGATCGGCATGGCCATCGGGATGGCCGCGCAGACCGCGCGCCGCGCGCACGACGAGCTGCAACGCGCGGCGCAGTTGACGGCCGCGGTGCAAGAACGCGACCGGTTATCCCGCCAGGTCCACGACGGCGCCATCCAGGTGCTGGCGCTGGTCGCCAAGAAGGGGCACGAGATCGGCGGCCCGACAGCCGAACTCGCCGACCTGGCCAGCGAGCAGGAGCGCGCGTTGCGGCGCTGGCTGGCGTGCGCGGACGTCGATCCCGACGCCGACAGCGCGACGATCGACCTGCGCGCGCTGCTGCGGTGCCGGGAGTCCGATCGGGTGTCGTTCAGCCTGCCGGGCACTGCGGTGCCGTTGGGACGTTGGGCGGCAACCGAACTGGATGCCGCGGTGGGCAACGCGCTGGACAACGTGGTCGGCCATGCCGGTCCGGATGCGCACGCCTTCGTGCTCGTGGAGGACCTCGGCGATTCCGTCGTGGTCAGCGTCCGCGACGACGGCGTGGGTATTGCCGCCGGCCGGCTCGAGGAAGCGACGCGTCAGGGGCGCCTTGGCATCGCCCAATCGATCGTGGGGCGCCTCACGGCGCTGGGTGGCAGCGCCGAATTGCACAGCGAGCCGGGGGAAGGCACCGAGTGGGAGTTGTGCGTGCCACGCGGACAGGGACGCCATGGCGGATGACGAGACGCCGACCACGGTGATGGTGGTCGACGACCATCCGATCTGGCGTGACGCCGTCGCGCGCGACCTGGCCGAAGGTGGCTTCACCGTGGTCGCCACCGCCGACGGCGTGGCCGCCGCGGGACGGCGGGCCGCCGTGGTCAAGCCCGACGTGGTGGTGATGGACATGCAGCTGACCGACGGCGACGGTGCCCAGGCGACCGCCGCGGTGCTCGCGGTCTCCCCCTCGTCGCGGGTGCTGGTGCTGTCAGCCTCCGACGAACGCGACGACGTCCTGGAGGCGGTCAAAGCCGGCGCGACGGGATACCTGGTCAAGAGCGCCTCGAAAGCCGAACTGGCACAGGCGGTTACCGCCACCGCAGCCGGGCGGGCCGTGTTCACCCCGAGCCTGGCCGGGCTGGTGCTGGGCGAATACCGGCGCATCGCACAGAGCAAGGACAGCACGGACGACGGGCCCGCCCGCCCCAGCCTCACCGAACGCGAAACAGAGGTGTTGCGCTACGTGGCAAAAGGGCTGTCCGCCAAGCAGATCGCCCAGAAGCTGTCGTTGAGCCACCGCACGGTGGAAAACCATGTGCAGGCGACCTTCCGCAAGCTCCAGGTCGCCAATCGGGTGGAGCTGGCACGCTACGCCATCGAGCACGGCCTGGACGAAGAGCCGTGACCCGCGGGGCGGCCGGATAACCACACTTACCCCGCGGGCCAACGATCTTGGGCTACCGCGTTGCGAGGCGGTGTCGCACCGGGAGTGTGGCCAGGATTCGCGCACTCACCAGCGCGCTCACCACCACGGCCATGCACGCCAGGCCGTCGTCCTTGAGCCCCCACCTGATCGCCGCGAGCAGCGCCACGCCGGACGTGCACAGCAGGGCGCCGATGGCCGCGCCGCGCCACCGCGACGTCACCGCGGGCGCACCGTCCCAGCCGGACAGCGGGTTGTTCTCCAGCGGCCGCAGCGCCACGAACAGCACCGCCACCGCGACCATCACGATGAACACCTGCGCGAAGCTGATGGCGAGGAAATCCTGCGCACCCGGAAAGCGCGGGCAGCCAAAGAAATCGAAGACCAGATGCACACCCAACAGCACCGGCATGTGCCACAGATACAGCGTCATCGCGCCCGAGTTGCCGATGGCGGTCCACCACCACACCCGCGGCCGCTGCGCCCAGCGCGCGATCGCCGGTGCGGCCGCGATCGCCAACGCGCTCAGGATGATTGCGTGCCCGGCCAGCAGCAGCGACGGCGGGCTGGTGTTGGACAGATGATGGTCACCGGTGCCGACCATGCTGATCTGATACGGCCCCCAGCGCACCAGCGCGACGTCGACGGCGAAGAAGACGGCGGCGACGGCCAGCGCGGCGCGGCCGCCGAGCAGCCCGCGACGGTAAGCCACGCCGAACATCGCGGGAATGAGCCAGACGGCCAGGTTGAGGTAACCCAACGGCATCATCGCCGGCCAGTGCAGCCGGATCACGTCGATCATCGCGATCGCCCCGTAGACCGCCGCCACCCCGGCGGCCAGCCGCCCGGCCGTGCTGACGCGGTGCAGCAGCGGCATGGCGGCCAGCACCAGGACGTAAGCCCCCAGGAACCACAGCAGCTGCGTGCTGACGCCGGCGATCGGATCGTAGATGTGCCGCGGCAGCGCCCGATACAGCACCGTCAGCACCACGGCCCAGAACGCCAGGTAGTAAAACACCGGCCGGAACAGCCTGGTGCAGCGCCTCATCAGCCAGTCACCCCAATTGGTGCCCGGAGCCCAGGAGGACACGCACGCCGCCGCGCCGGCGAAGAAGAACAGCGGCATGATCTGCAACAGCCACGTCATCGCCTGAAACAGCGCCGAGGTGGTGAGCAGGTTGTCCCAGATCAAAACGTTATTGCGGATGATGCTGGCCGCCATCACGGTATGGCCGAGCACCACGCCGACCAGCGACGTGATGCGGATGACGTCCAGGACGCGGTCGCGATCGGCCGGCGTACTCGCGGCCACCTCGGCGACGTCTGGAAACCGGACAAGAGTGGTCATGGGAGCGGAATTGCCCTTCTGTGCTGTGACTGCGGAGCGTTGTGGTGGAGCAGGAATCGTGCGATGAGGAAAGCATCGCCGGTGGCGCGGGCGCGGGCCTGCGCACTTCTACGCGACAAGGCTGAGTAGTTCTACTCAGCCCGCGGCGTTGAGCGGGTCGTAGTCGGCCAGCAGCCTTTCGATGCGGGCCTCATCGAGCCGCACCCGAACGGTTGCGGCCTCCTGCTGGTCGCGGATCACCTTGGCCAGGGTGAACGCGCTCGACACCAGAAAGAGGAAGGTGACCCCGAGGAACAATCGCGGCCAGGGGTCAAGCGGCAGGAAATAGATTCCGCCGAGCGCGGCCACGAAGCTGATCGCGAATGCAACGGCGGCCTGGACGAAGAAGGCGGCGGTGGTTTTCGACATGCTGTTGGGAACGGTCATGCCAATAAGCCTGCGGCAGCGGACCGTTCGCGGGATCCGTAAGACTACTCAGATTTCGCGGTGCGGTCGCGGGGCCGCGCCAGCAGCGCCGCCGCCGCGCCCGCCGCGCCCACCCCGATCGCCGCGGCGGCCACCGTCGCCACCTCGACCGCGGCGAACTCGGAGTCCACCAGCGGTTTGACCACCGCCACCGCGGCCACCGCGGGCATCACCAGCCGCACCCACCAGGCCACCACGCTGTCGCCGGGGACTCGCGAATTAGCTTCTGTGACAAACACATACAGCGCCATCAGCAGCAGGGGCGCCGCGCCGAGAATGACCAACCCGATCCAGCGCGCACCGTGCGCCGACAAGACGGCAGCCGTCACCGCGACAAGCGCCATCAGCACCACTCGCGCGATGGTGTTCGGCCGCGCCTGGCGCGTTACCGCCAGGTCCGCGGCGACGCGCACCACTGCCCACCCCGAGGCCAACGCAGCGGCCACCCCGACAGCGACGCCGGTGATAGTCATCCACGTCCGACCCGCTTCGGCATAGAACTCCGGCACAGCTTCGCCCAGGAGTTTGGCACTCCATCGCCACGGCCCCACCACCCCCTGGTGATCACCCACCCACAACACCAGCGCCGCCGCGGCCACTACCGCGACCGCCAGCGACATGGATCGCCCCGGCCTGGCTACGCGCGCGCTTCGGACCGTGATGAGTTCAACGCCCACCATCCCCAGTCCGAAGCCGACTAACTGACCAGACAGCCGGCCCTGGGTAGCGGCCGTCCCGATGACAACGGGGTCACTGCCTGCGGCGACGCGCGCAGTGACTGCCACCGCAAGGTAGACGGAGATGAGCAACCCGGCGATCACGAGCGGCGCCACCAGCGACGCGATGACCCGAGTCGACGCCCAACAGACAATGGCGCCAACGACGACCGCGGTCCCCGCCGCGGCGACCGGTAACCACGAAAAGTTCTCGGCAGGGTCTTCACCGGATGAAAACTGCAGCAGCAGCAGCGATCCGAGGGCGGTGGCGAACTTCGCTGTCAGCACCACATAGGCGAGCAGTTGAACGGTGCCGGCTGCAGTCCCCGCCTTCGGGCCCAGTGTGGCACCAACCAATTCGGCGGTGTTGCGCGCATGGGGTGCATAGCGGCGCAGTCGCGCCAAGGCGTAGATGACCGGGACCATGACCGCTGCACCGAGCAGCGCGCCCAGTCCGTACTGCGCCGCAGACACAATCACCGCAACGCTCAGTCCGGCGGCTTGCCACGTACCGAGGACGCGCTCACCGGAGCCGGTTTCTGGCTGGGTCTGTGCCTCTAGTGATTTTTTCGGCATGTCCTTAAGCATGACTTACGCCTAATCCGGTCGAGCGGGAGCGGCATTACTGCCGAGCGCCACACTATGACGCCTCGCTCTTGGCTTGCGTATTTCTCGGCGAGGCTTCGTTCGGCGTCGGTCGCGCGGGGGCGCGGGTTTAGGGGGACTGCCGGATACTTCCGACGAGCTCTGCAACTCGCTCGTTATTGCCGCAGCGACCGACCTCAGCCCGAGGCGGGCTCGGTCGTGATAGCGCCGTCAGAGCCGTCGTGGTGCCGATGACCGTGCTTTGGCGGCCTTGTACGCCCATGACCCCAACATCAGTGCGATCAGTAACGCGCCGCCCAACATGGTGTAGCCGGTGTTGCGGTGAAAATCCCGCATGCTCGCCGGCGAGTACACGCCCTGGTGGATATTTTCCTGTGTTGCATGCCAGTTCACCGGCGCGGTCAGCACCGCTGGATCGGTGCCTGCCCGGTTCAACTTCTCGATCGTTCTTATCGACCGGTACCCGCGGGAGGTCAGCACCGAGCAGGTGTCGGCCGGGCCCATCCGGTGTCCATCGCAGTGCGGCCCAGTCAGATCTTGGTAGGCGACTAGGCCTGCCCCGAAAAATAGGGCGATGAACATCAGGCCAAGGGCGCCGACCGCGAGGCGGCCCACGACGTGCCAGAAAACCGCCCCTATGGTGGCCCCGGGGGCCGCGGGGTGTGGCCCGTCTACTTCAGCATCGGACACGACGACCCTCCGGCGAGTGGACCACCTCATGAGACGACACGCTGGTGCCTATCTACAGTCGTGAAAGTCGCTGGCTAGTTGCCGCTGCAATTGAGCCGCCTCTGCCGTCTGATTGCCCAGAGGGGCTTGGGGTTTCGGCGATCCACTGTCGTCGCGGCAGTCAGGCACTTGAAGATCTCCGGTGAACTGGTGGAAATTATCGGGCTCTACCATGAGGTGCCATTGCAGTTGTAGCGGGTGCTGTTTGGTGGGCGCTATGGTGGAAATGACTGATTTGAGGTCGCGGTAGGCCGTAGCAGGGTCTGTGATGTAAACCGAGAGCGCGGTGATTCTGGCGTCGTCGACCCGCACGTAATAGATCGGCAGTGCCAGCCGCGATATCAGGGCGTCGATGTTTGCGCGCTGCTCGGCGGTGATTGGGATACCGACTTCCCAGGTGGGGAATTTGGTCGGCTCGGCCGAACGGATATAGACGGTCATCGGTTCGGGCTGCACAGTGGCCAACACTGCGCTCAAGACGTCGTTGGTGTGGTCGATATCTGATACTTCAAGGCGCACCGTGGCACTGTCACGTGACCACAGGATCGACGCCTCTGGCACACGGGTCCTGAGTTGTCGTAACTGATGTGTGTCACCGGCGATCTGGGCGGGGTTGAGCTCTGCGCCGCGTTTTACCTCGACTCGGTCGCCAATGACGAAGGTGGTGGACTGGCGGTAGCCGTTGAAATCCCCGCCTTTGATGCGGGTGATACGTGAGGCCACCGCCGCGATCTGTTCCTCGCTTGCCTTCGGCATCGCGACTACCAGATTCAACTGGGCGCCGTTCTCAAAATCGTTGGTATATAGTGGATTAACGTCATCAACGCCCGGCATTTTGGCGATCTCGGCCTGAAGGTGGCGCACCTCGGCGCTGCGATCAGGAGGCGTGCACGCAGCCACGACCAAGGCCAGCCATGCCATGGCCGCCACGCATACCCGTTTCACCGGTGCCGGGAGCCGGCGCGTGACACGCCGCGACACTGCACTGATCACGAAGCCAAGCACCTTGCCTGCCTTGCCTTTACATCCCGATGTGAGTAACTGTGCGTTACCCTAGACTGCTTTGCAGCCCGTCGAGATGAGGCTGGTGCCCTGGGCGGTGACGTCGTACAGGTAGTGGTCAGCCACCACATATGTTGGAAGCGCTTCAACATAGGCGCGGCCATACACCGCGGTGAGCACCGCGAAGTCTTCCATCACCGGATTGCCGCTACGCCGACCCAATCGGTCTAATTCGTCGTCGACGGCGCTCATCGCCGGCCGGATGCCGTCATTGAGGGCCCTCTGTTGCGGGCTCCACTGGCTCGCGGGGATGTCCTCATCCGTGTCATGCCACGCCGCGGCGGCGTCATTGAAGTGAGCAAACACCGAGGTGAAGTCCGCGCATATCGAGTTGCTGGCGCGAAGGAATCGCTGCGGGTTGGCCGGATCGTCCGTGTGCGGTGACGCGTTCGTCGGTGGGGCCGCCGCGGTGACCAGCGGTCCGCGCAGTGCGGCCGCCCCGTGGCGAATCGCATCGCAGATGGCAAAAATCGCGTTGCCAGCCGAATAGGTAACACGCAACAGCAGATCATCAGGTGAGGTGTACTGCGGGATTCGGTCTGCGTAAGCGCGCCAGTAGGCGATCAGCTGCTCGTAGAGTTCCCGAACCACCCGGTGCGGGGTTTGCCTGGCCAGCATCCCAGTCTTATCGGCGGCCTCACGTATTGCCGTGCCGGCGGCCCGATATTGGGCGCTCAACTGCGCACTCCAGGCAGATGCCGGGATGGATTTGTCTCTGTCGTGCCAGCCAGAGGCTTTCTCGCTGGCCGCCAAGGGATGGGCAACGCTACTCCACCCCCCGCAGGTGGGTTCTTCGGTGATGACGCTGATCGGTGCGGAGTCTCTAGCACTAGCCAGGCCTGGACGCGGCGGCGAGGAATGCCTGACAACGACGATGGTCACCATGACCGAGACGGCGATAGCTACCGCAAATGCCGCCGCCCCCACGAGCATCCACTCCTGTTTGCCGCTCTTCGGTCGCCGGCCGGCGGGTGAAGACCACGGCAGCGGCGAAGCCTCCGGCGACCCCCAGTGATCATCCGGCCGCGGCACCCTCATGTGAACTTTCCTCGAACTGGAGAACCTTCGTTATGCCCGCAAGGCTCGATGAGGTGGTGCCGTCCACGCCGCTGCTGGTCCCTGCAGCAGGTCCGGCGCTCTTGGTACATCCCGTCGCGGCTATGCCAGCGGCGACAACGCTGACAAT
Source organism: Mycobacterium sp. NGS27 (assembly GCF_059813005.1). Taxonomy (NCBI): domain Bacteria; kingdom Bacillati; phylum Actinomycetota; class Actinomycetes; order Mycobacteriales; family Mycobacteriaceae; genus Mycobacterium; species Mycobacterium sp. NGS27. The sequence goes on along the minus strand of NZ_JCALDT010000008.1, from coordinate 16,200 downwards.
CACCGCGCCGGGATAACGACGTGAAGACATGGCCAAAGCCTACGGTGAGCGGCGCTGCGTCGAGATGGAAAACCGACGGCGGTAGCGGTGCAACCAACGATGTTCACCACGATATTCACGAAAAGTGTGGTCGAGAGTTCGGATGTCAGTTGAGATGGTCTCGAGAACGGACCGCGAAAGGAGGTGAACAGATGAAGAAAACGCTTCCTCTCGTGATGATGCTCTGTGGGCTCGTGTCGGGAGTCCTCGCAAGCCCTGCGGCGGCGGACATGAATAGCTACATGAACTGCATCCTGTTGAGTAGACAGCACTTGAACCCGGAACCACCTCAGGCAAAGCAGCTTGTCTACAACACGATCGGACAAGAAGTCTCCCGGAACATTCGCAACAACGGGAGTTCCTCGATGGCGGAGATCTCGCGTCTCGAAGGCAACGGGATTGACCCACAGCTCGCACAGATGATCGTCCAGTGTGCCAGCGTGAACGGGCCGATGTGATGTCATGTCGCGCAAGTTGCAAATGCTGGATCGGCCTGGTTCTTCCCAAGGGCCGCCTCCCTTCTGGGACACTTAGAACCTGTGTGGGCTCGAATCGTTGTTGCGCCTTGGTGGGTGAGCTGGCTGGCGAACGCCGCGTTCGGCGCGATCACGCTTGGCGCAGTCGCGGCGTTGCTGTACCCGAACTTTTTCGCCGTCACCGGATGGTTGTGGGGACCGCTCACCGTGGCGGGGTTCGCTCTACTGATATCCGCGTGCCTGGCTTTCGTCCAGCGCCCGTTCCGCCGGGCTTATTCTGCAGCCCTCACTGGACTTAGCCGCCAGCAGCTGCCCCAAATCAACAGGGCATTGCGCCGCGGAGAGATCCCTTCTGAACCGCGCGTGCTGGTGGCTGCCGTCAAGGTGGGCACTTTGCGGCTGGCGCACACGCGTAGGGCCCTGCGCGGGTCGAGGGCATTGATATGGCTGACGCCGGCCTTCCTCATCCTCGCCGGAGTTTTGTCCTTCCTAGCCAACGATATTCGGCGCGGAGTGTTCTTTGTCGGGTTCGCGCTGTACTTCGCGGCCTACTACGCATGGCTCGGGTACCGCAAGGATCAGCTGACCACGCACGTGGAGTCGTTGCGCGCAAGCGCAGAAGCTGACGACGCGGCGGTGGACGTCGACTATGCTGCGCCGCCGCGGCGACTAAGGATGTCGATCCCGCTGTTTATCGTGGCTGGAATCGCCACTGTGACAATCGCATACCTATCGGATCGCCCCAACCCGGACTGCCGGACCGTCGACTCGGTCGCCAACTTCAACTTCAAAACCAATAGCGTGCTCACAGCGCGGCTGACAGCGACCGACGTGGATCTGGCCAGCTACCGAGATTGGTCCAACCAGCTGCAAACCTACGCACGACAAGCATCCACCCCCGACATTGCTCGCCGCCTTCACCGGATCGCCGACCTATCCGTGCAGGCAGTGGCGCGGCGACAAGCTATCAACAACGACGAAATAGCCGGGCGCCCAAGCGATGCCATCCACAGCGACCAATCCGCATATCTGAGCACGATCAGCGAGCTGCTCGACGAACAGCAAGCCCTCATCTCAACCTGCCACCGTTCCTGACCCCGGCTCCCTCGCAAATTCATCGTGATGGCCGGCCCCGGTCTCAACCCGATTCTCACAGCGGCTATCACTGCACCGCTTGAGACTTCTGGAAGTGCTGGAGGAGAACTCTCTCAACGATTTCCGTGCCGAAACTCGGCCGATGGGATGCGGGCCTTCCACTGTGGCTTTCCCGCCTGCGGACACGTCTGGTTGCCAGGCGGTCCTCCGAGGGAGGCCTCGCGTCCACCTCAAACCGCCGGAAGCCAGTCCGGCTCGATGAAAACTGGCCACTTCGACAAAAGAACGATCGGCGATTTCGCTCCGCAGGCCTGTCGCCAGGGGTACCTTTTTCTGGCCAGGCGACCGGTGGCCCGATAGAAGGTGGAACGATGATAGCCGTGCGGTGGACGTCGACCCCGCTTGTCACCGCGGTTGCCGCGTTGCTGGCGCTGGCGCCGCTGGCGAAGGCGGATCCTCTCACCGCCTATGATGTGCAGTTCATCAACGCGCTAGCCGAGGTTCAGTGGCACACGTCGAGCCCGACGACCACCGTCCGGTTGGGGCATGACGTATGTAACGGGATATCGATGCAGGGATTGACCCCCCGGCAATCGGCCAACAGTGGGAGTTGGTGGGTGGTCCCTCCGGGCAGCGCCGGCGCGTTCGCGTTCGTCAAGACAGCGATCAGGTTCTATTGCCCGCAATACCTTTCAGCAGTCGACTGGTAACGGGCCGTGGGTGGGGTTAGGCCCTCGCGAAGACGATAGGAAGGTCAGGATGACGAGGGACAGAAAGCTTTTGGTAATCGCCATCGCCGCTGTCGTCGCCGTGGTTGTCCTGGTGTGGGGTGTTTCCACCCATGGTTTCAAGGACATGCGTTCATACAACTTGGGGCATAACGCAGGACTTCAGGACAAGAACTCACGCTACCCAGCCGGATGCGTCACGATGCTGCTGCTGGCCCTAGAGAGCAGTGATGCGGCAGGTCTCGACCAAGACGACTTCAACTCTGGTTGCAAGGACTCTGGAGACTGGTCAGGCATTAAGGGAGCCCCTGATCAGCCCAAACTCGGCTGAGTTACTCTCTGCCTGCCATCATGGCAAGGTGATGGGTGCTACGGATTATGGCCTTCTGATCGCCATCGGCCAGGCACTGCCCTGACGTGAGGATGGCACGATTGACCGACATGGAGGAAGACCTGCCTACCGTCAGCGTGCGTTTGTGGCGTGCCGACGCGATCGTCTTGTTCGACTGGTTGGCCCATACTGATCTGAACACGGTGCCGATCACGCATCCGGCGCAAAAGCAGGCGCTGGCTGATCTTTTGACCCGGTTCGAATGGGCGGCCGATGCGGATGTGACCGCGGCGACTGCTGACGAGGTCGCGGCGGCCCAAGCAGAAGTGTCGCGCGACATGGGCTGGTGAGGGAACAGAATCCGTTCGTGGCGGTGCTGACGAGCCTGCTGTCAAGATTGACCAACAGAGTCAAACCGGCGGCAACCGGAGCGGCACCAGAATTCGCGAACAACGGACGTCACGACTGCCCGCCAAAGCCATCGGGTCTTGTACGCGGCTGCCAACGCGGGCGCGTACATCTCCACGTGAAGCGCTCGCTGTGGGTCCAATCATCAGTACGAAGACGAACTCGACGCTCAGTGCGCGCATGGCTTCGTAGGTACCGTGGTCGAGTGTCTGACGAAGAAATGGCCGCATCGGAGCACGGCGTGCATCTGGAATGGTGGTACGACCTGGACCGGCCTTTTCTAGCCGAAGTGGACTTGCTTGCCGCCAGGTCAAGCTACTCGACGTCGTTCGTTACAGAGGACGGCGTCTTCGCCGCGACTGTACGTCTGCCACGGACGCCCGACGCTGAAACCGGGCTTGCGGATTATTTGGCGCCTCCGCGCGATTGGGCGGCAGCGCTACCCACGCCCGATGAAGAATGGGGAATCCACTACAAGGACCATACGCTGGGCTTCAAAGGTGTTGTCATCAAACGTCTTGCCTTCAGCATTCAGGCTGGGCCGGAGGTCGTGGAGCCCGCCATACGTTCGGAGTGGGGGCAGGACCTTCTAGCGTTGGAGATTCTCAACACGATTGATACCTGGTGGGAGAATGTCAGGACATGGCTCGAGATTGCAACTAACCAACGCCTCGCACAAGTCGGCCACGAGGCCAGCGATTGGTTAAACCCGAATACGCGGACGTCGATATGGACGGTCGACGAAAGCGGGGAAAGGAAGCCGTTGAGGGCCGGCGGCACTGTTGTTCAGGGCCCTGAGCGAGTCCTCGGTGTGACCGCAACGATTCTGCAGGATTGCTTGGCGCTCGCACACATTGAGCCGCCACTGGCATGGACTCTGTTGCGGGACGCGCGCGCTCTGCAAAACGCCGATCAGTACCGCCGCTCGGTCATCGATGCAGCCACTGCAGCAGAGCTGGCTGCGACCAAGCTGGTTGACGATCTGCTAGTGGGAACCGAGTCGGGGGAGCGAGCAAGGCTCCTCCGCGACCGAAGCCATCAGGGACTTGGAGGGAAGGCAGTACTGCTGAGGGAATTGGGGCAGGGCCCTTCGGAGGGTTTCAAAACTGATCTAGTGGCCAGGCGAAATGACGCTGTGCACGAAGGGATAGATCTGAAATATCTCGAGTGGCAGGCGGCGTTTCGTGCGGCGTTAGCCCTTGTCGAGCAAGGCTTTCCACTGCCCACGGCGCCGGGTTCAAGCGGGCCGCTAACGTGTTATTGGTCTCAGGCCGTAGAAGCGCAGAATGTCCATTCGTGGCCGTGATGCGAGCCTGCTAGCGGGCTGGTTGGTAGGCGTTGGCGCGGCTCGCAGGGTGCAGGTACGGGGGCCGGACGGCGGCGGTACCCAGCTGTCCTGTCTGGACACCGGGGGTGTGGGTGAGGCAGCGCACCGGCGTTGTGCGGCCGAGTACGCCGGGCTCGTGTTCGTGGCCGGCGGCCCAGCGTGAGATATCGGGGGTTTCGGTGACTTCCCATCGTGTGACGAGGCCTTCTCCGACCCCGCGGTGCTTGCCGATCGAAAAGAGGTCGGTGAGCAGCTCACGGATGAGGTCGGCGTCGCCGACGGCGCGCCAGGTCAAGGTCGCGGCGGGATGCGCCATGACAGGGACGATGCGCTTTTGATAGCGGCCCTGGGCGTCGGAAACTGCTTGGCTTCCAATGACGGGGGTCAGCTGCTGAAGCCGGCCCCGATTCGTGCGTGAGGTGCGCCAGCGCATGTCGGGGTCGGTGACGTGATGGGGGTGGAGGTCGGCGAAGGTGGCCATCCAGTGCCAGTCGGCGTCAGAGGTGGGATTGCCGCATTTGGCGAGGGGAAGGTCCAGTGTCTCAGGGTCTTTGGTGTGCTGATAGGTGAACTCTTCGCCCGCTGTGCGGGCGGCCCACTTACGGCGGTGCCACAGTACTGAGGCGAGTAATCCATCCAAGGCCACGCCCCAGGGGCGGGACAGCACGACACCGTGTGGTGTGGTGGCGGTGATCTGCAGAGCAATCATGTGTGTGTGTCAACTCAGTTGCGATAGCGTGGTGATCGCCTCGTCGCGGTGAGCGGTTAGGTCCGCTGCCCAGTCGATGTTGTCGCTGGGCAGATTTCCGCGAAGCGTGGTCGCGGTGACGGTGGCGGTGACCTGTCCGTGGCCGGCGGCGATGCGGCCGCCGAGGTGTCCTCGGGTGGCGAATTCGTCCAGGACGGAAAGCAGAAATGCTGCTTGGATGGGGGTGGCGTTGGTGAGTCGAACCCAGGTCTGAAGTCGGGTTCCGGCCGGCAGCGTCTCCACCCCGAATCGTCCGAGCGGACTGCTGTTTTCATCCGAGTCCGTGCTGGGAGGCCAGGCGGTGGTGGTGCGGTGATCGGACAGGTGGCTAAACGATTCTTCTGCGACGCCAAGCACGGCAGACAAGGCTTTGGATCGCGGTGGGCGGGGCAGGATGTGGGAGAGTTCGGCGATCTCGGGCAGCACCTTGCCGACGTCCAGTAGCCCCGACATGATGCGGCCCGACGCCGCCCCGCCGAATACCGCGACCTGGGGCAGTAGAGCCTTGAGGCGGCGTTCTTGCTCGTCAGTAAGGGGCCGCGCGGATTTGGCCAGCCGGCCGCCGTTGGTGAGTAGGTGTGCTGCCGGGATGGGCAGGGCGGTGTCTTCGTAGTTGAGCACGGCGGCGGTCAGTGACTCTCCGATGCGGCGCAAGATGCCGCGGAAGCCGCTGCCCGACACGATCGGGACAAGTATCACTTCACCGGTAGGGGTGATGATTTTTTCTCGGCGGAACAAGGCGAAATTGTCGGTGCCGATGGCGCTGTAGTCCTCGCGGTGCACGATCGAGGATCGGGCCAAGACGTCGATGTCGAAGTGAACGCTGATCAAGCTCACCCGCGGGCCGCTTTCCGTTGTTCGGCAACAGCTTCGGCGATGATGCGCACTCGCAGCAGCAGTGCCGGCAGACTGTCACGTAGCACGGCGATGACGGGTAGCGACGGTTGGCGTAGCAGCATGGCTAGCTCGAGGCGTCGATCCCGCTGCCGGGGCGCGCAGACCTCGAGCTGTATGGACACATCAGACCACCAGCGATCCAGGGTGTCGGCGCGGTAGGCGGCACGGCGAACTCGACCGGGCAGCAGCTCGTCCCAGTAGGTTTTGCGGTATCGCGGGTCGGCGAGCCAGCTTCTCTCCCAGTCGATGCTGTAGTGCAGTAGCAGCAGCAGCCGTTCAGCGGTGTCGGCGGGACTGGGCCGGGCGGCTTCTTTCGTTTCGGCGTCCGGGGCGGGTTCGTCGAAGGGGGGCAGTTCGGGAACCAGGGCACGCCACGCCTGGGTGGGAGTGGGAGCTGCCGTCATGGGTGAAGCGTAAATGGCCCGGCAGTCACCGGGTGGTGATCGCTCGGCGCGCGGGTTAGGGCTGAGGCGTCGGCATGGTGGTGAGGGCGCGAGCTGCTGCCCACAGTGGCGGGACGGTGCGCCATATCTGCAGTGCTGTCCAGGCAGCCAGGATGCGCCCCCAATGGCTGGACGGCTGAGCGCGCAGTAACCGCGAGGGAGGCGCCGGATGGCTCAGCTGGGTCCAGGTTGCGCCCACGGTGGTGCGCAGCCAGATCAGGTCGGTCAGCCGGGTCGCCGCAGCGGCATCCCAGGGCACGACGAGACCATCGGTGGCGAGATGTCCCCATTGGGCGGTCGGCAGGATGTGGCGGCGTCGAGCGGTCGGAAGGATCGCGGCTTGAGAGGTCGGCAAGGCGCCGCCAGCGAGCGCGTCAGCCAATGCGGCACCGGTGGAGTACTCCGTCACGGTCGTCGCAGTGACCAGTAAAGCCAGTTGTGTGGTGGGAGGGGTGCTGTAGGCCCAGGCGCATGGCACACAGAGCCGGCGGGATCCGAATGGCCAGGCGTCGAAACCGGTGAACTTCTCAGAAATGATGCGCGAGCTCAGCACGGTCGGCCCCTCTTCGCCGCAGCGCCCGCAGCGGCCATCTACCGGCGACGGCGCGTCCACGGCGGGTCGACCGGCGGCAACCCATGCCGCGGCGGCGGGATCGGAAAGCATGCTGGCGCCACGATACGGCCGGATCGGTTGGTATCGTGAGCGACACGAAACGCACACAGGGGTCGGGTGAGGGTTTCACCTGAGGCGGCTCCGGAAGGCTGATTATCAGTCCATCCGGGGCCGCCTCCCTCTTTTCGGTCTGGCGCGCGCAGCAATCCCGCTTGGTGTCCAGGTTGGCCCATACACTGCCCTTGATCGTCGAGCTAGGGAAGTTTGAGACCGCGTGGGTGCCAAGACCGCCAGACCGAACCGGGAACAACCCGTCGTCGTCGATGTCGAAGGTGGCCCGATCTCCGCGCGCGACGTGAAGGCCGCCCGCGAGGTGGCCGAGGATGCGATGACAGAGCGTGGCTTCCAGCGCCTGGCCAACCAGATCACCGACGAACTGCGCGACGCGGACACCTCACTGACCCGGGCGGCTCGCGACCGTGATCGCGCCACGCCTCGAGATAGGAGCCATATCGAGTCCGGGCGCCTGCGCGGCGAACTGCCGCCCCGCGAGGAGTTCCGGGAAAGGCTGAGCGGTCGCCAGCGCAAGATCCGCTCGGCGGTCAAGAACCAGGTGATGGCCGCCGCGCCGGCGTCGCAGCACGCCGCGATCGCGAGCATGCTGACCAGCGAAGACCCCACTGAGTGGCGGCGCATCAACGAGAAGCTGCACCGCTCGGCGGGTGACGTCCAACAACTGGCGGACACTGATCGGGCGAAGGTGCAGCGCCTCGACAGGGCGATCCAGGCGTATGAACGCCTCAACGACCGCACCCACCGCGTCTACGTTGCGGTGAAGCTGCCCGATAACCGTGGCGACATCACCAAGCCCTCCGACCTGCCGGCTAACCTGCGGCCCGGTGCGAGCATCGCGTTCGACCAGTTCACCCTCACTCGACACAACTTGCATGAGACGCCGGGCCACGACAGCTCCCGGCATGTGGTGTTCGAGGTTGTGACGAGCCGTGGGATGTATTTGGGTCGCTCCGACAGCGTGGAAGACACCACCCATATCCTCCCGAGAGGAATGCAGTTCGACGTAGCGTCCGCCGAACACGTCGCCTATGCAACCCGATCCGGAGGCTTCAACGAACGCGTCGTCTTGCAACTGAGGGAGCGGTGATGACCCCCACCGAATGGATCGTGCACCCCAACCGATCCGACATTGGATCCGACGAGCCCGGCCGCAACGGTCATTACCGCTCGCTCACCCGCCCGCGGAAGCCGGCCATCGAACCGTGCCTGGCCCGAGTAAGGCTGCCGCGCAGACTATCCGACGTCGCCGACGCTGATGGCACCATTACCTTCGGCGGCAACGACTGGTGGTTCGTCGTCGGCGCGGCCCGCACCTTCGTCCGCACCCACATCGACTCAAACGTGCCGCCGCCGTTTGGATTCAAGCGCAACGGACAGTGGTGGTGGTGGGACGACACCACCAGCGTGGAATCGATTCTCGAAGGCCCAGAGGGCATCGACTACGTCCGCGAATACCTCGCTCGGCTGTTCCCGAGGTGCACCGTCACCGTCAGCGACGCACGATGACCACGACGCCGGCCGGACTAGACCTGCACACGTTACGCGGCATCGCCGCCCGCCGGCGCGGGGCCCAGGGCCACCAGCATCTGCTCGACCGCATCGCCGAACACCTCGACGAGAACGACGGGTTCGTATCTTGGAGTGGCGGCAAGGATTCCACCGTCGTAGTCGACCTCGCTCGGCAGGTCGACCCGCACATCCCAGTGGTGTTCTTCGACAGCGGGCTGCAGTTCCCTGAGACGCTGCGTTATCTGGAGGACCTGGCGCAGGAATGGCAGCTGAACTACCACGTGATCACCGCTGACCCAGATTTGCTGACGGTGCTGATCGCCGGCGGTGGTTTCGACCATCACGCAGTCGATCGTCGGTTGCGCGGACAGCTCGCCGACATCATGATCACCGGGCCCGCGGCCGAGGCGCACCGCCGCTACGGCCGCGGATCGCTGTGGGGAGTGCGCGCTGAGGAGTCCCACGGCCGACGGATGCTGTACCGGCGCGGTCTGGGCGCCGAAACGCGGGCTCGACAGCACAGTTCGCAGTCAGATGTACGCGCGCAAGTCGGCGGAGTGGTGCGCCGAGCGGACGGCACCATTACCTATGGCCCGATCTGGGACTGGCAACGCTCGCATGTCTTCGAGTACCTGGCCGGCCGCGACATCGAGCCCAACCCGCTCTACCGCAAGCTCGCCGAACTCGGAGTCCCCGAACAGCAAATCCGCGTCGACTCGATCATCGACGCCTCCAAGCTGTCCAACGGACACATCGCCTGGCTGCAAAAAGGCTGGCCAGATCTATATGACCGGCTCAGTCGTGCTCTACCGCGGCTGACTGAATGGACGTGAAAGCCGCTGTCGGACTGCGCTATTGGCGGCGGCGCCTCCTCCTCCTCCTCCTCCTCCTCTCCTCGTGGCAGTGCCAATTCATCTGAAATGTCCCCAAAAGGCATATGGGACATAAGGTAAGAGGCACAGCGGTTGTTATCTACTCGCGTTGGCGCGATTGCCGGCCGCTGGCCCTGTGTGCCGATCTCAGCGTCGTTTGTTCGTGAATCCTGACGTCGGCGCCCGTTTTCCCGGTCGAGTATTTGCGAATGTGGGCGTCGCGAATTCCGTGAGATGGCGGCCGGTTGGCGCACCGCTCTGCGGCATGCACGTAAAGGCCGAGGAACCGCGTACGTGGGCGCACGCTTTCGCGCGCTGATCGCTTGATCTAATATCAGAGTATGCGATCAGATCTGCAGAAGCCGGCGACCTTCACCCAGTCGGCGCGACGGGCGCAGATTGTGGCCGCCGCGATCGAGGTGATCGCCGAAATCGGGTGGGCTCAGGCGTCGATCCGCAAGATCGCTGATCGGGTTGGGGTGGCGATGAGCGCGGTGCTGTATCACTTCGGCACCAAGGACAACTTGGTCGACGCGATCGTCGAGGAGATGTATCGCACGGCGCTGTCGTTCGTCGGACCGGCCGTCGATGCGCAGTCAACCGCGGCGAACAAGCTCGCCGCCTACATCACAAGCAGCGTCGCGTACTTCGATACCCACCGTTCGCACCTGGCGGCCCTCACGCAGCTCGGTACGAGCTACCAGCCGGCAGACGGGCGCCGTTTCGAGGAACTCGAAGTGACGGCTGAGCTACAACAGGAACTGGCTGTCTTGGACCCGACGACGATCTTGACGGCGGGGCAACAGGATGGACAATTCGGCGATTTCCCGATCACGTCGATGGCGGTCGCCCTCCGGGGCGCGGTCAATGCCGCGGTGGAGAATATCTTGCGCGATCCCGCCTTCGACGCCCGTGCGTACGGTGAAGACCTGGTCGCCATCTTCGGTCGTGCCGTGGCGGTGAACCGATGAGCCGGATTGTCATCATCGCCGTGGGTAGCCGCGGCGATGTCGCTCCCCTCACCGGGGTGGGCGTGGCGCTACAGCAGGCCGGACACGAGGTCGCCATAGCCGCCTACACCCCCTTCGCGGACATGATTTCCGGCTGCGGTTTGGGGTTTCGCGAGCTGCCGGCCGATTTGCAGCCTGCCGCCGATGGCGCCGAGGTATCACCCGTCAAAGGTTTGGCAGCATTCGCCTCGCCTAGAGGCATGCGCGCCCTGGGCAACGACATCCTCTCGGCCGTCGCCGACGAACCCGCAGACATCCTGCTGCTATCACCGTTCGCCGAAATGGTTGGACACCCGCTCGCCGAAGCGAAAGCTATTCCCTCTCTTGGGCTCCGGTTGCAGCCACTGTCAGCGACCGCGCAGTACCCGCCGTCGATTGTGGGTTCCTGGTCGGCCGGGTCGTGCGGAAATCGGGTTGCCGCCAACGCAGGCGCCTGGTTACTGGACTCCCTATACGGCGGCGTGGTCGCGCAATTCCGCCGCCAGCTCGGGCTGTCGCGCACCTCCGCCCGTCGGCTGCGTCAACAACGCACCACTGCGCAATGGCCTGTCCTGCACGGGTATTCACCGAGGGTGGCGCCCCGGCCTACGGACTGGCGCCCGGGATTGGAAGTCACTGGTTACTGGTGGCCGGCGAGCGCCGGCATCTGGGAACCGCCTGCTGACCTCGCCGAGTTCCTCGCTGCCGGTCCACCGCCGGTGTTTGTCGGGCTCGGCAGCATGATGACCACCTCGGCGCGAGCCGAGCAGCTATCGGACACGATCCGCCGAGCGGCCCAACTGGCCGACGTCCGGGTCATCGTGCAAGCTGGCTGGACCAATCTACATGTCGCCGAGGACCATATGTTGACCATCGGCGACACCCCACACGACTGGCTGTTTCCTCGGGTTGCCGCCGTGGCGCACCACTGCGGGGCGGGAACCACCGCGGCAGGTATTCGCACCGGAGTGCCCACCATCGCCTTACCCGCCTATGGTGATGGCCCGTTCTGGGCCAGGCGCATCACCGAACTCGGGATCTGCGCGGCCACCATCAACCAGCGCAAACTCACCTCGCAACGCCTTGCCGAGGCAATGCGCATCGCCGTCAACGATCCGCTGCTGAGGGATAACGCCCGCCAAATCAGCGTGCTGATAAGCGCTGAAGACGGTGCTGCACAAGTTGTTTCATCAGTTAGTTCCCTGATCCAACAATTCACGTAGAGGAGTAACCGATGGCCGCGGACCCCGAACTCGTCCACGCAATCATCACCGCAGGAGCCCTTGCCGGTGGAGGCTTGATGATGGCCGGAGGCGCGATCGGCGCCGGCATCGGTGACGGCATGGCCGGCGCTCAACTAGTCGCCGGCGTGGCCCGCCAACCCGAGGCCCAACAACGAATGTTCGCGCCCTTCCTCATCACTGTGGGCCTGGTCGAAGCTGTCTTCTTCATCAACCTCGCCTTCATGGCGTTGTTTGTCTTCGCCACACCCGGCAAGTAATACGTCGTTGGCAGGATCGCGGCTTTACCGACTCACGACTCTGCGCAGCCATCGTCGGCCGATTCATATTCGGCCGCAACATCTTCGATGACCGGAACCGACTCTTACCGCCTCGGCCACCACGACACGCCCATCTCACAATGGCGTCAATATTGACCAACAGAATCAGAGTGGCGGCAACCCGAGCGGCACCAGATTTCGCCAACAACCGACGTCACGATTGCCCGCCAAAGCCAGGCCGCCTACGGCGTTGGCAGATCGGTAAGCCAGTCGACCAAATCTGCCGGGCGGCGAGGAAGGAAAGGCTGGAAGACGTTCAGCTCGCGGCTGGTAACCACCTGGTTGCGCGCGGCCTTGTCGATGAATACCGCGTCGCAGTAGGGCACTGCGATCGCCAGCGCATCGATGTCCTGCATGTCGTTCGTCGTCCATTCATGGCGACTATCGCTGTGGTATCGCTCCTTCACCGAAGCGGCCACGCGGGTTGAGGGCATCCCGTCGATGAAATTCCGTACTTTGGCGAGGCATTCGGGTGTCGGGGGATCCTGTATCCCGAGGATCTGGGACAGTGACAGCCCGGTGGCTCTCTGTGCGCGGTCGACCAGGTGTCCGAGCTCGGCGTAAAGCTCATTGGCGTTGACCACGTCGCGCAACTTGGACTGCCGAAGCGCTGGATCCGCATCCAGCTTGCCGACGAGGTCGTTCTCCCGCTCGGCCCGCTTCTTGAGCATGTCGCGCCAGCCGTCCAAGCTGTACCCGGCTTGGAGTAAGGCAGGATCCTCGTGGTCGTCGGGTCCGGTGACCAGTTGGCGCATCGCCCATCGATTCAGACTTGCCATCGGATCAGCGCCTGTCTGTATTCCCATGTCCTGACAGAGCTTCTCAGCCCACCACGATGCTTCCTCCGCGGTGGTTCCCTCGAAGACGATGCCGCCCTTCTGCCCGAAGGCATGCAGCATGTGCGTTCCCACAAGCGGGATGTGCCCTTGAGAGGTGACCGTCATGGTCGGCAGATCGTTGAGCGCGGCCTCGAACTCGAGCTCCATGATCTGGGGGCGTCCCAGGAAGAAGTTGAAGTCGGACAACTCCTCCATCACTGCTACAACGTCCCGGCGCTGGGCGGCGCTGGCGATGTTGTAGATCTCCAGGATGTGCGTCGACGACAACGGGAACATCGCGCGGCCGTCGGCCAGAGCCTGCCGACAGACCGCGAACAGGTCGCGGTAGCCGGGTGGTGCGGTCCCGACCGCGACTTTCGCCAGGTTGATGCAGGCGAACGTGTCCAGGTACACGAGAGCTGGCGGCCTGGGTGGCAAGGCCAGGTCGCTGGGCCAGACGACGTCGGCCCGGACGCCGTAGGCAGTGGGCAACGACCCCCACCCCTCTCGCGCATGGTTGGACGTCGACAATGATCCCCCGTAGGGGAGGGATGCCGCAAACGCTTGATCGGCGCGACACGGCCGATTGCCTCCGCCGGAGCGCTAACGCTGTGTGGCCGAGCTCTATTGATGGTGCATTAGATCGCCGGTTTGCGCCGGCGTAGGAAGCATCCGATTCCTCCTAGCGCGGTTGTCAGGACGATGGCGTCGGCCCCGAGGGTTAACAGGGCGAGGAGTCCTTTGGCGATGTCGACGGGGAAACGACACACCTCTCTCCCGCCTGCTGATCACCTTTGAGGGCGCCGGGTTCGCTCGTGCGGCGTTGACCATGTGCGTGTTCTCGCGTTGTCCGGCTCGGCGTGCGGGAGGATGGGGGTGTGGTGAAGAAGAAAGGTCGCGATCTGCGGACCAAGCGGCACATCAAGGTTGATGATGCGGCCGCGGTGATCGCCGCGTTCCAGTGGTGGGCGAACCGACCACCAGCACGCAACCCCGCCACGCAGTGGGCTCAAGACGTGGCCGGGATGATCTTCGAGAAGTGGTCCGACAGTCCTGTGGTGTTGCGCGTCGACGACGAGTTCGCTGGCGCGTTGATCAACGCGAAGACCGATGTGGAGCTCGTCCCGGACTGGTTGACACGGTTCCCGTTCGATGCCGTCGCTTACAGCCTTGCCACCCCGCTGTCACTGCACGACGGGCGCCGCATGTGTCACTACCTCGGAATGGTCGTGGCCGGCACGGTCAGTCAGTACCGGAACTTGACAGGTTCGGGACCGACGCCTGCGGTGGGCAACATGAAGCTTCGAGGCGCCGACGGCCGCGGCGTATTAACGGGTTACACGAATATACCTGCAGCGCAGGGTGTTCGGTGCATGTGGGTGTATAAGGAGGAGGGCGACCCGACCCCGCAAGTCCAGAGCGTGACTTTCCCGCTCCGCGGCGACCTTGCAGCAGCGACGACGCTGGCCGATCTGGTCAGGGTGCAGATTCAAGGTGCGCACGAGGCTGGGAACTCCAATGGCGAGGAGTTGCCGGTCCTCATCCCGTTGTCGTTGTCGCTGTTGTTGTACTCCGCGGCGGGTGATCCCGAAATCGACTGGCCTCCCGCTGAGCAGATTTCTCGACCGCAGCAGATCCGCCGCGCCGAAATCGGCAATCTGGGATGGCGGACCGGCGCAGCGCTGCGACAGTACCGCCGGCAAGCGGGCGAGCGCACAGGAGATGTGGGCATTGCTGGATGGAGGCTCCCGCCTCATATCCGGATCGCCCATTGGCATCGAGTCCGCGTCGCCGAACGAGACGAGAGCGGCAACGTGACCGGAAACCGACTTGGCGCCGAAGGCATCGATTGGCACTACGAACTGCGCTGGTACCCACCGACGCCGGTGAATGCCGACGGTGGCATTGCCCCTGCAGTTCGAGATTTGAACTTAGGGCGATCTTGCTCGCCTATAAATGACGCGAATTTGAGATAAACCGTAGAGACAAGACTAATCGCATCGCCGCAGCTCAGGGGAGCGCGATAGGACACGAAAAGCGAGAACCTACAGGCGCCGCCGCGCGGGGGAAGTCCACTGGGTTGAGCACCGGTCGGTGTTGCGTTGTGGGTCTATTGCTGGTTCGTGCGGCGCTTGTCCGACCATGCCCGGTACCCCATCAACACGGCCAGGCCCCCGTACTGATCAAGCCCAGCCACGTGCCATGGATGGCGTTTACCACGAAGAGTGCCAGAAATAGCGCAGCCATCACTGCGAAGAAGACTGAGCTGTTCAGGCGGTTCCTCTTCACCCGCGTCCTCCTCTCCGTTGGCGTGCCTGGGTTGAGCATGCCAGTCATCATCCAGTCTGCAGTAGGCGCGAGGTGGATAACCGCCAGCGTCGCATGGCGTTGGTAGCATCGGCGTGGAAGGGCAGGCCAGCAAGGGGCCGGCCCGAGATCTCCGGAGGGGAGAAGGAATCATGAAAGTGGATTTGGCGGGTGTGTCGCCCGCCGCTGTCTGCATCCGGGAGGACGACATCGACGAGCCGCCGTACCTGTGGTCAGACTTGATCGCTCGTCGCAACGCGTTGAGTCTGCGCGTCGAGGACCTCGTGCCGGTGCTGCGTGTCGATCTGCGCAAATACCGTTCGCGGGAGACTGGTGCCTTGGAGGTCGGTCCGGAGCTCGTCGACGAGCTGATCGCGATGGAGGAGTTTGTCGCCGGCGAGGCCGCGCGCATTATCGCCGCGGCGCCGGCTGAAGGCACCGTGGTGCTGAGGGCTGTGGTCGACCAGGCCGAATTTGAAGACGCCCATCCCGACGCGCGCACTCTGCGGGATCTGGCGGCCTACCCGCTGTCGCTGCAGCATGTGGCCGTGGGGCGGGCCGCCGGGCAGTTGAGCCGGCACGGCCGCGTCGTTGAGGTGTACCGCGGTGAGCAGCGCGGTGACCTCACCGTGCGCCGGCTGGCGGCGGGCCTGCTCAAGGAGGAGACCGCTCGGTTACTCGGTGTGGATGCGAAGCGTTACGCCAAGTTCGAGCGCAGCACCGCGGCGCCGCCGGCAGGGCTGGTGGCTGAACTGCAGGCCGTTGACGACTTCATCGCTGCCAGCGCCGAGCAGCTCGAGGTGGCTGAGGTCGATGGCGTCAGTGTGGTGCTGATGTTTGACGACCAGGACGCGTTTGAGAGGACCTACCCGCAGGCCCGGACTAAGCGCGACGGCAGGGTCTATCCGCGCCGGGTGCATCGGGTGGCCGCCGCGCGCCGCGCTCACGAACTTGAGGCGGCCGG
>NZ_JCALDT010000071.1:0-202 GCF_059813005.1 Mycobacterium sp. NGS27 | reverse complement strand
GGTGCGGCCACCGGCGACGACCACCGCGAGCTGTGGCGCCTAGACCCCCACAGCGCCGCGATCCTTGGGGCCGCCACCGCCATCCCCATGCCCCTAGGCCATGCCCTCGAACTCAACGCCGGCATCCTCGACACCGAGGCCGGCCCCCACCTACACGCCAACTGGATCTGGGCGCCCACCACCCTTGATGCCACCGCCGTGG
>NZ_JCALDT010000070.1:0-203 GCF_059813005.1 Mycobacterium sp. NGS27 | reverse complement strand
GGCGCCTGCACCACCACGGTCTGGTTGAACTGCTCAACCGCACCATCCACGCCGGCCAGCCACCGGATGATCGGAGTCGACACCACCGGCCCGACACCGGTATCGACGGGGCCGTGCACACCAGCGGGCGCCGCGACCACCGCCGCCAGCCGGGCCACCGTCTGCTCGACGAAAACGTCGCGCGGCCGACACACCAGCCCGGC
>NZ_JCALDT010000007.1:0-342593 GCF_059813005.1 Mycobacterium sp. NGS27 | reverse complement strand
CCTGGGCGGTCGACACCGAGGCGGCGGTGAGCGCGGAAGTGGCCGCGGCGTTGCGGATCAGTCAGGGCCTGGCCGCCAGCCGGTGCGGTATGCCCGCGCGATGCGTGAGCGGTTACCGAAAGTGGGCGCGGTGTTCGCGGCCGGGGATATCGGCTACCTGATGTTTCAAACGATCGTGTTCCGCACTGATTTGATCACCGATTCCGATGTGTTGGCGGCGGTGGACGCCGAGTTGGCGGTCAACGTGGCGCGGTGGCCGTCGATGACCCGGGGCTGGCTGGCCGCGCAGGTGGACAAGGTGGTGGCCAAGGCCGATGCGGATGCGGTGCGGCGCCGCAAGGAACGTGCGGCCGGGCGCGAGGTGTGGGTCGCCGACATGGGGGAGGGGTTGGCGCATCTGGAGGGCACCTTGCTCGGCCCGGATGCGCATGCGCTGGACAAGCGCTTGGATGCGTTGGCGGGCACGGAGTGTGAGCATGATCCGCGTACCCGCGAGCAGCGCCGCGCCGATGCGGTGGGCGCGCTGGCGGCCGGGGCGGATCGGTTGGGTTGTCGGTGCGGGCGATCGGAGTGCGCCGCGAGGAAACGGCCCGCGTCGAGCCCGGTGGTGATCCATGTGATCGCCGAGCGTCCCACGCTAGGTGATGGCCGGGCACCGGCGGTCGAAATGGGTGCTGAGGGGTTGATCGCGCCGGAGTTGATAGCCGAACTGGGCGCCTCGGCCAAGGTGGTGCCGCTGATCCATCCCGGTGATGCCGGCCCGGAGTCTGGTTATGTGCCGTCGAGGGCGTTGGCCGATTTCGTGCGGTGCCGGGATTTGACCTGTCGCTGGCCCGGGTGTGATCGCCCGGCGTCCGAATGCGACCTTGACCATACGATCCCGTACGCCGACGGCGGGCCCACGCACGCCTCGAACCTCAAATGCTTATGCCGCACACATCATTTGGTGAAAACGTTTTGGGGCTGGCGCGACCAGCAGCTGCCCGACGGCACGCTGATCTTGACCTCGCCGGCCGGACATACGTATGTCACCACTCCGGGCAGCGCGCTCCTGTTTCCCAGCCTGTGCCTGGCCACCGGCGCGATACCGGCCCCCGAGGCCGACCCATCCCCCGATTACTGCGCCGACCGCACCGCGATGATGCCCAAACTTCGCACCACCCGCGCGCAAAACCGCGCCCATCGCGTCGCCACCGAACGGCGGCAAAACCACCATGCCCGCCTACCGAAACGCCGAGAACGTGAGGCCGCCTACTTCGGCCCCGCACCTCCGGCCGAAGGGGACGAGGACCCGCCGCCATTCTGATTGGCGCGCAACCTTTTACCCAGAGGCGACGGCGAACAGACGCCACTCGCCGGGCACGCCCTTGAGCTGGTGAGCGCCGCGTTCCTCGAACTCGAGCCCTGAGCCGATCACTAAGTCGCGGAGCGTGCTGGAGACCAGCACGTCGTTCGGCCCGGCCAGGGCGCTGACCCGCGCGCCGATGTGCACGCCGATCCCGCCGATGTCGTCGCCGCGGACCTCGCACTCGCCGGTGTGCAGGCCGGCGCGCACCTGGATGCCCAGCGCCTGCACCGCGTCACGAATTGCCAAGGCGCAGCGGATCGCTCGCTGCGGGCCGTCAAACATCGCGAGGAAGCCGTCACCCGACGTGTTCACCTCGCGGCCCCGGAAGCGGGACAGCTGCGAGCGCACGATCGCGTCGTGTGCGTCGAGCAACGCACGCCAGTCCCGATCACCCATATCGGCCGCGCGCCGCGTCGAATCCACGATGTCGGTGAACAACACCGTGGCGAGCACCCGATCATCGGCCACGGCGGCCTGCTCGCCGGTGAGGAACTCGGCGATCACCTGGAAGCATTCGCGCCACGGTTCGACGAAGTGATACGAGTTGCGTCCAGGCAGCTCAACGTATGTCGCGCCCGATATGCGATCGGCGACGTCCTTCCCTAAAACCGGCAGGGCGATTGGGTCGTCGGCGTGGTGCACGACGAGAGTGGGCACGCGGATTGTCGGAAGCACCGCCCGCACATCCATTTCAGCCAGCAGCGGCTGCATGAGGGCGACGGTCGCTGGGCTCGCCGCCAAGCGTTCGTATCGGGCCCACGCTGCCCGGATCTCCTCATTCCACGGCATATCCGGATTAAGCACATGCTCGAGTTCTCCCGTGCCCCACATGGCGACCACGGCGGCAATGATTTCTTCGGCCGCGGGCGCTTCAGTCGTCAATTCGGCCTGCGGAATGGCGTAGCCCTCAAGCACGACGAGCGCGCTAGTGCGGGACGGATGTGATGCCGCGAACAGCGCCCCCGTCGCGAACGAGCCATCGAAGGTGACGAGGACCGCTTCGCGACTTCCGAGCTCGTCCAATACGGCGGTGATGCTGTCGGCCCACTGCTCCAAAGTCGGAAGGGCTCCCGGCGTGACCGGATCAGACGCTCCCGTGCCCGGCTGGTCCAAAAAGATCAGTCGCCCGAGCGACGTCATGGCCTCGACCCATCCTTGAACGGACGGTAGCTCCGGAAGAAGCTCGCAGCACGTGAACCAGTTCGGGACGACCACGATGTCTCGAGAACCTTCACGCGACGCGCGGTAGGCGACGCGCAGGTCCCCATTCATCGCATACCGCGTCTCGGAGAACATTGCGGAAGTCTAGTTCTCAGTAGGCGGCTCAGCAGGCGTTTCCGCAGTTCAAGAGCGTGCAGCGGAAGGATTCCTCGGCGATTTGAAGCCTTCAGTAGCCGAAGACGCTCCGCGTCTCGCTCGTCTTCGCGCAGAATTTGGCTCTGAGCTGGTCGTCCCCTAGACTCTAGGGGTTGCCTT
Source organism: Mycobacterium sp. NGS27 (assembly GCF_059813005.1). Taxonomy (NCBI): domain Bacteria; kingdom Bacillati; phylum Actinomycetota; class Actinomycetes; order Mycobacteriales; family Mycobacteriaceae; genus Mycobacterium; species Mycobacterium sp. NGS27. The sequence goes on along the minus strand of NZ_JCALDT010000007.1, from coordinate 339,769 downwards.
GGGCAGACCTCGGCCGGTGCGAATCGGCCCCGCGTGCCCTTCGGTGACAAAGACCGCGCACGTCAGGTTTTTGGTGGGTCATGCCCGCCGAATGCTCACCCAGGTGGGTTCTCCTGCCGTGCACACGCAACCAGGTCAGGAGATCGAGTGATTCAGCAGGAATCGCGGCTGAAGGTCGCCGACAACACCGGCGCCAAGGAGATCTTGTGCATCCGTGTGCTCGGCGGTTCGTCGCGACGCTACGCCGGCATCGGTGATGTCATCGTCGCCACCGTCAAGGACGCCATTCCCGGTGGCAACGTCAAGCGTGGCGATGTCGTCAAGGCCGTCGTGGTGCGCACGGTCAAGGAGCGCCGTCGTCCCGACGGCAGCTACATCAAGTTCGACGAGAACGCCGCGGTGATCATCAAGCCCGACAACGACCCGCGCGGGACGCGCATCTTCGGGCCGGTGGGCCGCGAACTGCGCGAGAAGCGGTTCATGAAGATCATCTCGCTTGCCCCGGAGGTTTTGTAAATGAAGGTCCGTAAAGGCGACACCGTCCTGGTCATCGCCGGCAAGGACAAGGGCGCCAAAGGCAAGGTGTTGCAGGCTTACCCGGAACGCGACCGAGTGCTGGTCGAGGGCGTCAACCGGATCAAGAAGCACACCGCGATTTCGACCAACCAGCGCGGAGCGCAGTCGGGCGGCATCGTCACCCAGGAAGCCCCCATCCACGTCTCCAACGTGATGGTCGTCGACTCGGACGGTAAGCCCGCCCGCGTCGGTTACCGGGTCGACGAGGAGACCGGCAAGCGGGTTCGTATCTCCAAGCGCAACGGCAAGGACATCTGATGAGCACTGCAGAGAAAGTTCAGCCGCGCCTGAAAGAGCGCTACCGCAGCGAGATTCGTGATTCGCTGCAGCAGCAGTTCGGCTACGCCAACGTCATGCAGATCCCGACGGTGACCAAGGTCGTCGTAAACATGGGTGTCGGCGATGCGGCGCGGGACGCGAAGTTGATCAACGGCGCGGTCAGCGACCTGAGTCTGATCACCGGGCAACGCCCCGAGATCCGTCGCGCGCGCAAGTCCATCGCGCAGTTCAAGCTGCGCGAGGGCATGCCGATCGGTGCGCGGGTCACCCTGCGCGGGGACCGGATGTGGGAGTTCCTCGACCGGCTCACCTCGATCGCGCTGCCCCGTATCCGCGACTTCCGCGGGCTGTCGCCCAAGCAGTTCGACGGCGTCGGCAACTACACCTTCGGGCTCGCCGAGCAGTCGGTGTTCCACGAGATCGACGTGGACAAGATCGACCGGGTCCGCGGCATGGACATCAACGTCGTCACCTCGGCGACGAATGACGACGAAGGGCGAGCGCTGTTGCGGGCTCTCGGCTTTCCGTTCAAGGAGAACTGAGTAGATGGCAAAGAAGGCACTGGTCAACAAGGCCGCGCGCAAGCCGAAGTTCGCGGTGCGCGGCTACACCCGTTGCAACAAGTGCGGCCGCCCGCGCGCGGTCTTCCGCAAGTTCGGCCTGTGCCGGATCTGCCTGCGCGAGATGGCGCACGCGGGCGAACTGCCCGGCGTGCAGAAGAGCAGCTGGTAACAGCCCTAACCCCCAAGACCAACCCAGAAAAGGTGCGCGACAGGCCCGGACCGGGAACCATCGCGAGGAAGGTACCAACGCTGTCATGACGATGACGGACCCGATCGCAGACTTCTTGACACGTCTGCGCAACGCCAATTCGGCGTATCACGACGAGGTGACGCTGCCGCACTCGAAGCTCAAGGCGAACATCGCCCAGATCCTCAAGAGCGAGGGCTACATCACCGATTACCGGACCGAGGATGCTCGAGTCGGCAAGTCGCTGGTTGTACAGCTCAAGTACGGGCCGAGCCGGGAGCGCAGCATCGCCGGCCTGCGCCGCGTGTCCAAACCCGGTTTGCGGGTGTACGCGAAATCCACCAATCTGCCGCGCGTGCTCGGTGGCCTGGGTGTGGCGATCATCTCCACTTCCTCGGGCCTGCTGACCGACCGCCAGGCAGCCCGACAGGGCGTGGGCGGCGAAGTCCTCGCGTACGTCTGGTAAGGGCGGGGAGGTAACGAAACACTATGTCTCGCATTGGTAAGCAGCCGGTTCCGGTTCCGTCCGGAGTCGACGTGACGATCGATGGTCAGAAGGTTTCGGTGAAGGGGCCCAAGGGTGTCCTGGATCTGACGGTGGCCGAGCCGATCACCGTGTCGCGCAACGACGATGGCGCGATCGTGGTCACCCGTCCGAACGACGAGCGGCGCAACCGCTCGCTGCACGGACTGTCGCGCACCCTGGTGTCCAACCTGGTCACCGGCGTGACCGAGGGATACACCACCAAGATGGAGATCTTCGGCGTGGGTTACCGCGTGCAGCTCAAGGGCTCCAACCTCGAGTTCGCGCTGGGCTACAGCCACCCCGTGGTGATCGAGGCTCCGGACGGCATCACGTTCGCCGTGCAGTCGCCGACGAAGTTCTCCATCACCGGGATCGACAAGCAGAAGGTCGGCCAGATCTCGGCGAACATCCGCCGTCTGCGCCGCCCCGACCCGTACAAGGGCAAGGGTGTGCGCTACGAGGGTGAGCAGATCCGCCGCAAGGTCGGAAAGACAGGTAAGTGATCATGGCGCAAACAAAAGCTGACACCGCCGCGCGAAAGCCGGTGGGGCAGAGCGTTTCCGCGACCCGGCGCGTCTCTCGGCTGCGCAGGCACGCGCGGCTGCGCAAGAAGCTCGCAGGTACCCCGCAGCGGCCGCGGCTGGTGATCAACCGGTCCTCGCGACACATTCACGTGCAACTGGTCAACGACGAGAACGGGACCACGGTCGCCGCCGCGTCGTCGATCGAGGACGACGTGCGCAGCCTGCAGGGGGACAAGAAAGCCCGCAGCGTGCGGGTGGGCCAGCTGATCGCCGAGCGCGCGAAGGCCGCCGGCATCGACAGCGTGGTCTTCGACCGTGGCGGATACACCTACGGCGGACGGATCGCGGCACTGGCCGATGCCGCACGCGAGAACGGATTGCAATTCTGATGGACAACAGCTTGAACACGACTGGAAGGACCGCATAATGGCGGAGCAGCCGACCGGCGGACAGGGCGCCGGCGACAGCCGTGACTCGCGCGGTGACCGCGACAGCCGCGGTCGCCGTGGCGACGGCGGTCGTGGCGGCCGCGACCGCGACGGCGACAAGAGCAACTATCTGGAGCGGGTTGTCGCGATCAACCGTGTCTCCAAGGTGGTCAAGGGTGGTCGACGTTTCAGCTTCACCGCATTGGTGATCGTCGGCGACGGCCACGGCATGGTCGGTGTCGGCTACGGCAAGGCCAAGGAGGTGCCCGCGGCCATCGCCAAGGGCGTCGAGGAGGCCCGCAAGGGCTTCTTCCGGGTGCCGCTGATCCGCGGGACCATCACCCACCCGGTGCAGGGTGAGGCCGCCGCCGGCGTGGTGCTGCTGCGCCCGGCCAGCCCGGGTACCGGTGTGATCGCCGGTGGCGCGGCGCGCGCGGTGCTGGAATGCGCCGGCGTGCACGACATCCTGGCGAAGTCGCTGGGTAGTGACAACGCGATCAACGTGGTGCACGCGACCGTCGCCGCGCTGAAGCTGCTGCAGCGTCCCGAGGAGGTGGCCGCTCGGCGCGGCCTGCCCATCGAGGACGTTGCGCCGGCCGGAATGCTCAAGGCGCGCCGCGAAAGCGACGCGATGGCCAGTGCGGCCGCACGAGAGGCCCAGACTTCGGGGGCACAACCATGAGCAGTCAACTGAAGATCACCCAGGTGCGCAGCACCATCGGGGCCCGCTGGAAGCAGCGCGAGTCCCTGCGCACCCTGGGTCTGCGGCGGATTCGCCACTCGGTGATCCGCGAGGACAACGCGCAGACCCGCGGCCTGATCGCGGTGGTCAGCCACCTCGTCGAGGTGGAGCCGGCCGAGGCGAAGGCCACGGGCACCGGAGGTAGCAAGAAATGACGATCAAGCTGCACGATCTCAAGCCCGCGCGCGGTTCGAAGACCGCCCGCACCCGGGTCGGTCGCGGTGAGGGTTCCAAGGGCAAGACCGCCGGTCGCGGTACCAAGGGCACCAAGGCACGCAAGAACGTGCCGGCGACCTTCGAGGGTGGCCAGATGCCGATCCACATGCGGCTGCCCAAGCTCAAGGGCTTCCGCAACCGGTTTCGCACCGAGTACGAGATCGTCAACGTCGGCGACCTCAATCGGCTTTTCCCGCAAGGTGGTTCGATCGGTGTGGACGAGTTGGTGGCCAAGGGCGCGGTTCGCCGCAACTCCCTGGTCAAGGTTCTCGGCGACGGCAAGCTGACGGTCAAGGTCGAGGTGACGGCGCACAAGTTCAGCGGCAGTGCGCGCGAGAAGATCACCGCCGCAGGCGGTTCGGCGACCGAGCTGTCCTAGCTAGCTCAGCTGCGGAATCACTTCCGCGGCAAGGCGTTCCATCTGCTCGCGGTTCTCTCCCGTGTCTTTGCCCACGGGATTGAGCAGCACCATTTGCGCCCCGGCGTCGATGACCTCACGCAACCCGCGCACCACGTCATCGGGTGTGCCGGAAACCGGTACGTCCTGCACGCCGGGCATGCGTCCGTAGATGCGGTCCAGCCCGTCGAGTACTCGCTCCCGCGCCCGCGCGGCGGCGTCGTCGACCATCAGGTAGACCCGTTTGCCGATGGTGAAATTCGCGGGATCCTTCTGTTGCTCGTCGAGCTCGCGGCGCACCACGGTCACCGCCCCGGCGAACGCCTCGGTGGTCGACGAGCCGGCGCCCAGGAACGAGTCGCCGTGGCGCACCGCGCGGGCAAGGGCTTTCGGGGCGAGGCCGCCGAACCAGATCGGCGGGTGGGGCCGCTGTACCGGCTTGGGCTGGATGGGCAGGTCGTCGACGTCGCGGAAGCGACCGTGAAACGTCACCCGCGGCTCGTCGGACCACGCCGCCTTCATCAGCTCCAGGCCCTCGGTGAAATACGAGATGAAGGTGTCCTTCTCGACGCCGAAGGCGGCGAATTTCCGCCTGCCGCCGCCGGGTGCGACACCAAGGTCGAGCCGGCCGTGGCTCAGTCGGTCGACCGCGGTCGCCGCCGACGCCAACTGCAGCGGGTCGTGCAACGAGGTCACCATCACCGCGACGCCCAACCGCAGCCGCTCGGTGCAGGCCGCGCAGTACGCCAGCAGCTCCAGGGGCGCCAGTAGCGGTGCGGGCCCGACGATCTGCTCGAGCAGCCAGCCGCCCTCGAATCCGAGCTCTTCGGCGCGCGCGAGAAAGGCGCGCAGTCCCGCTCCGTCGAAGCCGTCGTAGTCGAACTGCGGGATCGCGATGGCAAAGCTCACCCGACCACCGTACGGCCGTGCATCGGTAGTCTGCAGGCATGTTTGCTTTCCTGCCTTCGATCCCCGGCGTCGATGAGGTTCGGGCCCTCGCCGGACGGGTCGATACCGCCCGCCATCATGGCGTGCCCAACGGCTGCGTGCTCGAACTGGACCTGCGCGCGATGCCGCCGGAGGCGTCGGGCTTTGATCCCCTGGCCCTCATCAGCGGGGGGAGCAGGCCGACGGCGCTGCGCGACATGGTGGCCGCCATCCACCGGGCGGCCGAGGACCCGCGGGTCGCCGGGCTGATCGCCCGTGTGCAACTCACGGCGTCGCCGGCGGCCGCGGTGCAGGAGCTGCGCGAGGCGGTCGTCGCCTTCACCGCCGCCAAGCCGTCACTGGCCTGGGCCGAGACCTACCCGGGCACGCTGTCGTACTACCTTGCTTCGGCCTTCGGTGAGGTCTGGATGCAGCCGGCCGGAAGCGTCGGACTGATCGGCTTCGCGAGCAATGCCACCTTTCTGCGCGACGCGTTCGACAAGGCAGGGATCGAACCCCAATTCGTCGCGCGCGGCGAATACAAGTCGGCGGTAAACCGTTACACCGAGCACACATTCACCGAGGCCCACCGCGAGGCCGTCACGCGGATGTTGCGCAGCGTGCAAGAGCAGGTGTGGGAAGCGGTCGCGAAATCACGCAAGCTCGACGCCGCCACGCTCGACGCGCTGGCCGATCGTGCCCCGCTGTTACGCGAGCAGGCCGTGGCCTCAGGCCTGGTCGACCGGATCGGCTTCCGGGACGAAGCCTTCGAGCGCATTGCGGAACTGGTTGGGGCGGAGGATGTTTCCGATACGACACCACCACGGCTGTACGTGTCGCGCTACGCGGGTGCGGCCCGGTCACGGCTGACCCCGCCGGTGCCGTCGGTTCCCGGGCGCCGCGCCAAGCCGACGGTGGCGGTCATCAACGTCGACGGCGAGATCGTCGATGGTCGTGGTGGACCCCAGTTCCTGCCGTTCGCCAGCCCCGCTGTCGGCGGCGACACCATCGCCGCGGCGCTGCGGGAAGCCGCCGCCGACGAATCGGTGTCCGCGATCGTGCTGCGGGTGAACAGTCCCGGGGGCTCGGTCACCGCATCGGAAACCCTGTGGCGCGAAGTGAAAAGGGCCCGCAAGCGGGGCAAGCCGGTGGTGGCGTCGATGGGTGCTGTCGCCGCATCCGGCGGCTACTACATCGCGGTGGCCGCCGACGCGATCGTGGCCAGCCCCGCAACCATCACCGGTTCGATCGGCGTGTTCACCGGCAAGCTGGTGCTTCGCGATCTGCTGGAGCGGTTGGGCGTCGGGCTGGAAACCGTGCGCACCAACGCCAATGCCGACGCCTGGTCGATCGAATCGCCGTTCACCCCGGAACAGCGCGCCCACCGCGAGGCCGAAGCCGACTTGGTGTACGCGGACTTCCTGGAGCGCGTCGCCGACGGTCGCAACCTGACCACCGAGGCCGTCGAACGCGTCGCCCGTGGCCGGGTGTGGACCGGCGCGGACGCGCACGAGCGGGGCCTGGTCGACGAACTGGGCGGCTTCCGCACGGCGCTGCGCCGGGCGAAAATCCTTGCCGGACTGGACGAGGACACCGACGTGCGCATCGTGACCTACCCGGGTGGATCGCTGTTGGACATGCTGCGGCCGCGGGCCTCCTCGCAGCCGGCCGCGGCGTCGCTGCCCGACGCGCTCGGCGCGGTGCTGGGCCGCACCATCGGCGGCATCCTGGACAACGTCGAAAGGTCCTACAGCGGGGCCAGCGCGCTCTGGCTGGGACCCGGGCGACTCTAGTCCGACGTCGGCGGCCCGGTCAGCTTCGCGGTGATGAAGACGATCTCGCCGAGGGGATCGTCGTTCTCCGGCGCGGGCACCTCGATGCCGCTGCGCCCAAAGAGTTCCGTGCGGGTCACGCCCTGCGCCTGCCATCCGATGCCGGACAGGTAGTCGACGACGTGGTTGCGATCGCCGGCGTAGACGAGCGACGCCATGTCGATGTCGACACCGTGCTCCCGGAACGACCCGGACATCTCGCGCACCCGTTCCGCGTCGAAATCCACAATGCCCGGCACGAATTCGGTGGCGATGGTGCTGCCGGGTGCGCTGAGCGCGGTGATGTTGTCGAACAGCCGATCCTGGGCCTCCGGTGGCAGATAGATCAGCAGTCCCTCGGCCAGCCAGGCCGTCGGCGCCGCCGTGTCGAATCCCGCCGCCTTCAGCGCGGCCGGCCAGTCCGCGCGCAGATCGATGGGGATGGTGCGCCGCGATGCCGTCGGCTCGGCACCCACATCGGCCAGGGTGGCGCTCTTGAACTCGATCACCCGCGGCTGGTCGATCTCGTAGACCACCGTGCCGGCCGGCCAGGGCAACCGGTAGGCGCGCGAGTCCAGGCCGGAGGCCAGGATCACCACCTGGCGCACTCCGCCACGCGTGGAATCGACGAAGTAATCGTCAAAGTACTTGGTGCGCACGGCCATTCCGTCGACCATCGATTGGAGACGCACCGGCGAGGCATTCTCGATGGCATCCACATCGAGTTCGCCGTCCATCATCTTGGTGAAGAACTCCACTCCGACCGCGCGCACCAGCGGCTCGGCGAACGGATCGTTGATCAAACCGCGGGGATCCTTGGTCGCCATCGCGCGCCCGGCGGCGACCATGGTCGCGGTCGCGCCGACGCTGGACGCCAGATCCCACTCATCGTCGTGAGTGCGTGACATAGGTGGAACCCTACTTGAGAGTCGCGGCGACGTAGCTCAGGTCGCCGAAGGCGGCGACCAGTTCTTCGGGGAATTCGAAGCCGTTGCGCGCGTACAGTTCCCTGACGGCGTGGGCCCTCACATCCCACCCGTGCTCGGTCAGGTAGTCGACGACGACGCTGCGATCGCCCCGGTAGAACAGGTCACCCGCATCGAGGCCGAACCCGGCACGCCGCCACCGCTCGGTGATGCGCTGCAGGCGCTCGTCGGTGAAGGAATTGGGGTCCGGCACGTGTTCGGTGGCCAGCCGGCTGCCCGGCGCGCTGAGCGCGGTGATGTTGTCGAACAGCCGGTCCTGGGCGTCGGGCGGCAGGTAGGGCAGCAGCCCTTCGGCGCTCCACGCGGTCGGCTGGGAAACATCGAATCCCCCCTCGCGCAGGGCGGTTGGCCAGTCGTCGCGCAAGTCGATGCCGATGGTGCGGCGCTCGGCGGTCGGGGTGGCACCGAGGCCGGCCAGCGTATTGGTCTTGAACGCGATGACCTGCGGTTGGTCGATCTCGTAAACCACCGTGCCCGCGGGCCACGACAAGCGGTAGGCCCTGGTATCCAGGCCGGAAGCGAGGATCACCGCTTGGCGGACACCGGAGTTGGCGAAGAAATCGTCGAAAAACCTGGTGCGCACCGTGATCTGCTCGGCCCTGGTCTTGCGGTTCATCAGCGGGTCGTCGCCGAAATCGACCTCACCGTCGATGATCCGGATGAAGGGGTCCAACCCGACGGCGCGGACCAGAGGATCGGCCAGTTGATCGTCAAGCAGCGGGTTGGGTCCCTGCGACGCCACGGCGCGGGATGCGGCGACCATCGTGGCCGTCGCTCCCACGCTGGACGCCAGGTCCCAGCTGTCGCCCTCGGCGCGTCCCTCACTCATAGATCCCCCAGGTGTACAGCATCTCGCCCATGCGCATGTCGTCGTCGGTGAGCGGGTCAAGTCCATTGGCCGCGAACAGTTCTGCGATGCTGGCGCTGTTCAGCCGCCACCCGCGATCGGCCAGGTATCCAGCCGCCTCGTTGCGGTCGCCGAAGTAGACCAGGCCCGCCATGTCCAGCTCGAACCCGTGCGCACGCCAGCGCTCGGAGATCGTCTGCATGCGCTCCTTCACCTTGTCCTCGTCGCCGGGCTCAGGGTTGGGGGCGCTTTCGGTGGCCAGCCGGCTGCCCGGCGCGCTGAGCTCGGTGATGGTGTCCAGCAGGCGGTCCTGCGCCTCGGGCGGCAGGTAGCCCAGCAGTCCCTCGGCGCTCCAGGCGGTGGGCTGGGACGGGTCGAAGCCGGCGTTGCGCAGCGCGGTGGGCCAGTCGTCGCGCAGATCGACGGCCACCACCCGGCGCTCGGCGGTGGGGACGGCCCCAAGATCGGCAAGGGAGCGGGTCTTGAATTCGATGACCTGCGGTTGGTCCACCTCGTAGACCACCGTTCCGGCCGGCCACGCCAACCGGTAGGGGCGGGCGTCCAGGCCGGAGGCCAGGATCACCGCCTGCTTGATACCCGCGTTGGTCGCGGCCAGGAAGAACTCGTCGAAGAACTTGGTGCGGACCGCCATGTTGTCGGCCATCCGCGACATCGCCCCGGCGGACCCCGCGGCGCCGTCGTGCACGTCGTTCAGCTCGGCGGGATCGAGCTCGCCGCTGGCCAGCCGCGAGAGCAGGTCCACGCCGACCAGCTTGACCAGCGGCTCGGCGAACGGGTCGTCGATCAGTGGGCGCTCGGCGCGGGTGGCCATCGCGCGGGCCGCCGCGACCATCGTCGCGGTCGCCCCGACGCTGGAGGCCAGGTCCCAGGTGTCGCCTTCGTACCTGGTGGAAGTCATGTTTGTGCCCCTATCGGAGATAGTCAATCTAATATTTAGCCGATATAACAAGCTTCCCCCACTGTACGCTTCCCGCGTTTAGCGGCAACCTTTACTGATGACGTACGCGGCGGCTGGCAAGCGGGTGCTCATCACGGGTGCCTCGTCGGGATTGGGGGCGGCCCTGGCGCGGCAGCTGGCCGCCCGCGGCGCGGTGGTGGGGCTGATAGCGCGCCGGCGGGACCGGCTGGGCGAGGTACTGGCCGACTGCCGGCACACCTCACCCGGATCGGCGATGTTCGTGGCCGACCTGGCCGACGCGTCGGCGCTGGGTGACCTGGCGCTGCGGGCCTGGGATGCGCTCGGCGGCATCGACGTGCTGATCAACAACGCCGCGATGCCCAAGCGGCGCAGCGTCGTCGAACTGGACCCGGACGAGGCCGAAGACGTCATGCGGGTCAACTTCTTCGCCCCGATGCGCCTGACGCTGGCGCTGTTGCCGCGGATGCTGACACGCGGATCCGGCATGATCGTCAACGTGTCCAGCGTCGGCGGCCGGCTCGGTATAATCCACGAAGCCGCTTACTGTGCAAGCAAATTCGCGCTCTGCGGCTGGAGCGAGTCGATGGCCGTCGACCTGCACGGCACACCGATCAGTGTGAAGCTGATCGAGCCGGGCCCGGTCGACACCGAGATATGGGACCACCCGGGCAGCGAGGAACCGCTCTACCAGGGACCCAAGGTGGCCGCGGACGTGGTGGCCAACGGCATCATCGAGGCCCTGGGCAGTGAGCGCTTCGAGCACTACGTGCCCGACATGAAGGCCGTCGTCGACGCCAAGAACGCCGACCTGGATGCGTTCATCGCCGGGGCGGCGGGGATGGCGTCCCGGTGAAGGCCCTCGTCTACGGCGTGCCGCCGGAGCCTTTCGAGGTCCCCGACGACGCCAACGCGTTGACCCGGAACCTGGCGCAAACCCCGACCGCCCTGCGCGATCTGCCGGATCCGGAACTGCCGCATGAGGACTGGGTGATCACCCGGCCGCGGCTGACCGGGATCTGCGGGTCGGACTCCAAGCAGATCCTGATGGACTTCGGCGAGGGCGACACCGACAACGCCATGGCGGCGTTCTGTTCGTTCCCGCAAGTCATGGGCCACGAGGTGGTCGCCGACGTGGTGGCGCTCGGCCCCAGGGCCCGAGGGCTGCAGGTCGGCGAGCGAGTAGTGCTCAACCCGTGGCTGTCCTGCGGGCCGCGCGGCATCCAACCGCCCTGTCCCGCATGCGAAGCCGGTGATTACACCCTGTGCTGGAGTTTCGCCGACGGCGACATCAAGCCGGGCATTCACACCGGGGTCTCGGCCGACGTGACGGGTGGCTACGCCGAACTGATGCCCGCGCACGACAGCATGCTGTTCGCCGTGCCGGAGTCGATGCCCGACGAGATGGCCGTGTTCGCCGACCCGTTCTCGGTGTCGCTGCACGCGATCACCCGCCACCCGCCGCCCCGCTCCGGCGCCGCGCTGGTGTACCGCGCCGGCTCGCTGGGGTTGTGTGCGGTCGCGATCCTGCGGGCGCTGTATCCCGACGTGGCCGTCGCGGTGGTGGCGCGCTTCGCCGCGCAGGCCGAGCTGGCTCGCCGGTTCGGTGCCGCGAAAGTCCTTGCGCACGAACCGCGCCTGGCCGTCATCGAGGAATTGGTCGCGTGGGGCGGTGGCCGGCTGCGCCAGCCGTTGCAGGGATTGCCGATGGCTCACCCCGGCGCGGTCGACGTCGTGTACGACACCGTCGGCAAGCCCGAGACTTTCGAAGTCGGCGTGCGGGTCCTGCGATCGCGGGGGACATTGGTGAAGGCCGGTGTTCACGCCCCCGGCCGCTGGGAGGACAGCCCGCTCTACTTCAAGGAGATCTCGTACGTCGGCTCGAACGCGTTCGGCATCGAAGAGGTGGACGGGCAGCGCAAGCACGCCATCGCCCATTACCTCGACCTGGCCGCCGCCGGGCGGATGGACCTGCGTCCCATGCTCACCCACACCTTCGGGCTGGCGCAATGGCGGGACGCCTTCTCGGCGATCGCGAACCAGGGGGACAGCGGCGCGGTGAAGGTGGGGATCGACCAGCGCTAGGCAAGTGCCCCTTGGGATCCGGTGATCGGCAGGTCGATCGGGGTGATGACACCCGGCGGCGCGTCACAAACGAACGGTATGGCGTTGACCGCCGCGACGGCGGTGCTGTCCATCAACACGGTCATCACGTCCTCACCGGGTCTGCCGAACCGGATGGTCGCGTCGATGAGTGGTTCACCGTCGATCACCACACTGAATCCCTTGGGGTCGGTCCATTTCGGGTCGAGCGCGTCGTCGCTCATGGTCCAGCAGATGGCCAACTCGACCACCGGGCGGCCGCCACGATAGCCGCGATAGGTGCGCCGCTGGCCCCCGGCGGTGCCGGCGGCATAGTTTACCCAGCCTAGATTCAAATCCCTTGTCACCACGGCGGGTTCGACGAATGCCTGCTTGGCGTCGAGCTCGGTGCCCAACATGGCGGCGATCATGTCCAGCGTCTCGAAGTAGCCGAGACCGTATCGCTGCGTCTCCGGGTCGAGGTAAGTCACCCGCTCACGGGGTGGTTTGCCGAATCCGAGCACCTTCCACACGGCCTCTACGGGATAGGTTGTGCAGTCCAATGTTTCGACGAGCTTGACGCTGCGGACGCGTCGGCAGGCACCGGTGAGGAACCCGGCGACGACGTTGATGAAGCCCGGCTCGAATCCCGTGCCCAAAAAGGTCGCCCGCCCCTGCTGCGCCGCCTCCTCGAGAGCCGGCAGTTCGGCCGGGTGATGGGTGCCGGTCAGGAAATCTCCCGTCGTGACGACGTTGATGCCGCAGCGCAGCATCCTGATCACCAGCTCGTAGTCGATGACGCGGGGCATGTAGTTCACACAGTCCGGCCGAAGCCCGATCAACGCGTCGGCGTCCGCTGTTGCCTGCACACCGATGGGGGTTCGGTCGGCCAACACACCCACATCGCGGCCCACCTTGTCCGAACCGAACGCGTGAACGCCCACCACGTCGAAGTCGCCGCGGTCCAGCAGGACGCCGAGCGCTCGACTGCCGATGTTGCCGGTCGACCACTGGACTACGCGATATGGCGCCATGACTCACACCGTAAGGTTCGCGTCACGTGTTGGCGCGCAGATAGCCGTACACCGATGCGAAGTTACGGTTGACGTCCTCGGGAATGGGCACCGGGCCGCCGAGTGCGCGTGCGCCCCAGACGATTTGGGCGGTCCGCTCGACCAGGGCGGTGATGTGCAGGACCTTGTCCGGCCGCGGTCCCACCGCCACCAGGCCGTGATTGGCGATCAGCGCGGCGCCGCGTCCCTCGAGCGCCTTCACGGCGTTGGTGCCGACGTCCGGCGTGCCCGATGCGGCATAGTCGGCGCACCGGACGTCGCCGCCGCAGTACACCGCGAACTCGTCGATGCACGCCGGGATCGCTTCGTGGGCGATGGCGAACATGGTCGCCCACACCGGATGGCTGTGGATGACGCTGCCGATGTCGTCGAAGGCCCGGTAGCAGGCCAGGTGCAGCTGCATCTCCGACGACGGTGAGCGGCCCTCGGCCGCCTGCAGCACCGAGCCGTCCGCGTCGATCAGCACCAGATCGTCGAGCTGCATGTCGCGGTAGTCCACCGACGACGGGGTGATGACGACGTTGCCGTCGGCGCGCCGGGCCGAGATGTTTCCCGCGGTCCCCTCCACCAGGCCGCGGCGCAGCATGTCCTTGGCGGCGTCCAGCACCGCGGCTTCCGGGTTGTCGACGTACTTCATGGCCCCAGCACCTCCGGGTTGACGATGTGAACGGGCGCCTTGCCGGCCAGCAGCGCCTCCAGGTCGTCGGCCACCATCTGCGCCTGCCGCGCCTCGGTGTCGAAGGTGGCGCCCCCGATGTGCGGCGTCAGCACCACGTTGGGCATCGCCACCAGCGGGTGATCGACCGGCAGCCATTCGCCGGCGAAGTGGTCGAGCCCCGCGGCGCCCACCTTGCCCGCGGCCAGGGCGTCCACCAGGGCATCGGTGTCGTGCAGCTGGGCGCGCGCCGTGTTGAGGAAGACCACGCCGTCGCGCATGGCGGCGAACTCCCGCGCGCCGATCATGCCTGCGGTGTCGTCGGTGACCGGGGCGTGCAGCGAGACCACGTCGGCCTCGCTCAGCAGCTCGTCGAGGCTGTGCCGGGCGTCGGGGTTGTAGGGGTCGTGCGCGATGACCCGCAGGCCCAATCCGGACAACCGCCATTGCGTCGCCCGGCCGACGGCGCCCAGGCCCACCAGGCCCGCGGTGAGGCCGGCGATCTCGGCGGCGCGAAACCGCTGATACGGGATGCTGCCGTCCCGAAAGATGTTGCCGCTGCGGACATCCGCGTCCGCGCTCAGCACGTGACGGGTGGCGGCCAGCAGCAGGGCCACTGTCATCTCGGCGACGGCATCGGCGTTGCGGGCCGGGGTGTTGAGCACCGGGATACCGGCCGCGGTGGCGCCCGCGATGTCGACGTTGTTGGGGTCGCCGCGGGTGGACGCGATCGCCCGCACGCCGAGGCCGAACACCGGGCCGCGCACCGAATCGCCTTCCACCACCACGATTTCGGCGGATTCGGCGGTGATTCGCTCGGCCAGCTGCTCGGGGCTGTAGATGCGCAGCGGGGTCTGCTCGATCCAGGGGTCGTACACGACGTCGGCCAGCTCACGCAGTTTGGCGAAGCCCGCCCCCCGCAGCGGGGCGGTCACCAAGGCGCGCGGTTTAGACGTCACGAGTGCCAATGCTGGCGTACGGTGACGCCCGTGTCACGCAAAGACGTCACAATCGGCATCGACGTCGGCAGCACCGCGGTCAAGGCGATAGCCGCCGACGCCGACGGCAACGTGACGGGCCGCGTGCGCATCCCGCATGAGCTGCGGGTGCCGGCGCCCGACCAGCTCGAGCACGACGCCGAGGCGGCGTGGCGCCGTGGGCCGTCGGCGGCCCTGGGCGAGCTGATCCACCAGCCCGGCATCGCGGCGGCGGCCGTCTCCGCGATGGTGCCGTCGATGACCGCCGTCGACGACAGCGGCACGCCCATCACCCCGGGGCTTCTCTACGGCGACGGCCGGGGCCGCGCGCCCGGCGGCCCGGAACAACAAGCGCAGCCGCTGCCCGCGCTCGGCGAGGCCGCGGAGTTCCTGCGCTGGACGGCCGCCCACGCACCGGGCGCGGCCGGCTACTGGCCCGCGCCGGCGGTGGCCAACCACGCGCTGGCGGGCCAGCCGGTGATCGACATCGCCACCGCCGCCACCGCGTTCCCCCTGTTCGACGGGACCGGCTGGAATGCCGAGGCCTGCGCCGAGCGCGGCGCGGCCGTCGAACAGATGCCCCGAGTGGAGAGCATGGGAGCCGTCGTCGGGCAGGTGCGCGGCACCGACGCCGCGTTGGCCACCGGCGCCATCGACGCGCTGTGCGAGCAGATCGTCGCCGGCGCCGACCACGACGGCGACGTACTGGTGATGTGCGGCACCACGCTGATCGTGTGGACCACCATCTCGCAGGCGCGGCAGATGCCCGGCCTGTGGACCATTCCGCACACCACGCCCGGCAAGAGCCAGATCGGCGGTGCCAGCAACGCGGGCGGGCTGTTCCTGGGCTGGGTGGATCGCGTTGTGGCAGCGGCGGATCCGACCGATGTCGAACCAGGGCGCGTTCCGGTGTGGGCGCCCTACCTGCGCGGTGAGCGCACGCCGTTTCACGATCGGGACCGCCGGGGCGTGCTCGAGGCCCTGGATCTCACCCACGACGCCGCCGCGCTGCGGCGCGCCGCCTACGAGGCGTCCGGCTTCGTGGTCCGCAGCCTCATCGAACTCGGCGGCGCCCCGGTGTCGCGCATCGTGGCCACCGGCGGCGGCACACGAGTGGGGCCGTGGCTGCAGGCGATCGCCGACGCCACCGGGCGGCCGGTCGAGGTCTCCGGGGTGGCGGAAGGGGCGGCGCTGGGAGCGGCATTTCTGGCGCGGATGGCGGTTGGGCTGGAGACGACCATCGCCGATGCCGCCCGATGGGCCCGCATCGATCGCATCGTCGAGCCAGATCCCGCCTGGGCGAGCGCGGTCGAGGATCGCTATCAGCGCTTCGGGGAGCTGGGGAGCCGCAGATGTAGCGCGGTGACACCACCGGCGTTCTAGGCTGGTGCAATGACCGACCAGGACCGCAAAGCCGCCCGCCGCGAAATCGCGGACGCACTGTTGAAAGCCCTTGAGCGACGGCACGAAATCGCCGACGTCGTCGTGGAATCGGAGAACAAGGCGGCCGCGGTGGAGGCGATCGTCCGCCTGCTCGACACCTCCCACGTCGCCGCCGAAGCGGTGATGGGCATGTCGTTCGATCAGCTCACCGTCGACTCGCGCCGCAAGATCCTCGCCGAGCTCGAAGACCTGAACAAGCAGCTGAGCTTCACCCTGGGCGAGCGTCCGGCGAGCCTGGGCGAGACGCTCGAGCTGCGGCCCTTCTCCGCCGCGGCCGACCGCGACATCTTCGCCGTGCGCACCGAGGACATCGGCTTCGCCGGCGACGGCTCCGGTGGACCCGCCGGCAACGTGGACGACGAGATCAAGGCCGCGCTGGCACGCGTCGCCGACGAAGAGGCCGCGTGGTTCGTGGCCATCGACTCCGGCGAGAAGGTCGGCATGGTGTTCGGCGAGCTGGTCCGCGGCGAGGTCGACGTCCGGATCTGGATCCACCCCGATCATCGCAAGCGGGGCTACGGCACCGCCGCGCTGCGCAAGTCGCGCTCGGAGATGGCGTGGTGTTTCCCCGCGGTGCCCATGGTCGTGCGCGCACCGGCGGCCAACCCCCGCTGAGCTTTCAGCGCAGGGTGGCGGTGACGGAGACGATGTTGCGGAACTGCGCCGTCGCCTCGTCGTCGTGGAATTCCAGGCCGTAGTCGCCGAACAGCTCGCGGCGCGGGCGGGCGGCCACCTCCCAGCCCTTGCCGGTCAGGTAGTCGACGACGTTGCTGCGCTCGCCGTCGAAGAACAGGCCCGACAGGTCGATGTCGCAGCCGACTTTGGCCCACCTGTCGTTGAATTCCTGGGCGCGCTGCGACATCGTCGTGCCCGCGGCGGCGGGGTGGTACTCGGTGGCCAGCACGCTGCCGGGGGCGCTGAGCTCGGTGATGTTGTCGAAGAGCCGGTCCTGGGCCTCGGGCGGCAGGTACATCAGGAGGCCTTCGGCGCTCCACGAGCTCGGTTGCGTCGCGTCAAAACCGCTGGCGCGCAGCGCGGCCGGCCAGTCGTCGCGCAGGTCGACGCCGACAGTGCGCCGCTCGGCGGCCGGCGTGGCGGCCAGGCTGGACATGGTGGCGCTCTTGAACTCGATGACGGCCGGCTGGTCGACCTCGTAGACCACGCAGCCGGGCGGCCAGCTCAGCCGGTAGGCGCGGGCGTCGAGGCCGGCCGCCAGGATCACGGCCTGGCGGACCCCGTCGCGGGCGGCGCCCGTGAAGAAGTCGTCGAAGAAGCGGGTGCGCACCGCGATGGAGTCGGTCTCCAGCCCCAGATCCTTGCCCCTACCCTCGTAGCCCTCGGACCCGGCGACCTCACCGTCGACCAGGCGCCGGAAGAAATCCAGACCGACGGCGCGCACCAGGGGCGCGGCGAACGGGTCGTTGATGATCGGGTTGCCGGCCTCGCTGGCCAGTGCGCGGGCCGCGGCGACCATCGTGGCCGTGGCACCGACGCTCGAGGCCAGGTCCCAGCTGTCCTGGTCAGTGCGTGTCATGCTGCTCCCAAGTTATTTAGCAAATGCAACGAGTCACGACGAACTCTACGCCTCACGGCTTACGGCTGCGGGGTATCGAAAGGCCGACGCAAAGGCCCTGACCAGACCTTGGCGTACCAGCTGTTAGTCTCGTACACGGTTTGACGCGCTTTAGATAAGGCGGCCGTACGTCCTGGCCTGCGGGTGTTGGGCGCGTGATGCAGGAAACCCCGGCTGCGCAGGAGGAAGAGTTGCTTTCCGCTTTCATCTCATCGCTGCGGACAGTCGACCTGAGACGGAAGATCCTCTTCACGCTTGGCATCGTCGTCTTGTATCGGGTCGGCGCCGCGCTACCGTCCCCTGGCGTCAACTTTCCTAACGTCCAGCAGTGCATCAAAGAGGCCAGCGGCGGCGCGGCCGGACAGATCTATTCGCTGATCAACCTGTTCTCCGGTGGTGCGCTGCTCAAACTCACCGTGTTCGCGGTGGGGGTGATGCCCTATATCACCGCCAGCATCATCGTGCAGCTGCTCACGGTGGTCATCCCGCGGTTCGAGGAGCTGCGCAAGGAAGGCCAATCCGGCCAGGCCAAGATGACGCAGTACACCCGGTATCTGGCCATCGCGCTGGCCATCCTGCAGGCCACCAGCATCGTGGCCCTGGCGGCCAACGGTGGGCTGCTGCAGGGCTGCTCGCTCGACATCATCGCCGACCAGAGCATCTTCACGCTGGTCGTCATCGTGCTGGTGATGACCAGCGGGGCGGCGCTGGTGATGTGGATGGGTGAGCTGATCACCGAGCGCGGCATCGGCAACGGCATGTCCCTGCTGATCTTCGTGGGCATCGCGGCGCGCATCCCCGCCGAAGGCAAGCAGATCCTGGACAGCCGCGGCGGGATGATCTTCGGCGCGGTCCTGATCGCCGCGCTGGTCATCATCGTCGGCGTGGTGTTCGTCGAGCAGGGCCAGCGCCGGATCCCCGTCCAGTACGCCAAGCGCATGGTCGGGCGCCGCATGTACGGCGGAACGTCGACGTATCTGCCGCTCAAGGTCAACCAGGCCGGTGTTATCCCGGTGATCTTCGCGTCCTCGCTGATCTACATCCCGCACCTGATCACCCAGCTGATCCGCAGCGGCGCCGGAGGCGTGGGCAACAGCTGGTGGGACAAGTTCGTCGGCACCTACCTGTCCGACCCGAGCGACCCGGTGTACATCGCCATCTACTTCGGCCTGATCATCTTCTTCACGTACTTCTACGTCTCGATCACCTTCAACCCCGACGAGCGCGCCGACGAGATGAAGAAGTTCGGCGGCTTCATTCCCGGCATCCGGCCGGGCAAGCCGACGGCCGATTACCTGCGTTTCGTGCTGAGCCGCATCACCCTGCCGGGCTCGATCTACCTCGGCGCAATTTCGGTGCTGCCCAACTTGTTCCTGCAGATCGGCAATAGCGGAGCGGTGCAGAATCTGCCGTTCGGCGGTACCGCGGTGTTGATCATGATTGGCGTGGGCTTGGATACGGTCAAGCAGATCGAGAGCCAGCTCATGCAGCGCAACTATGAAGGGTTCCTCAAGTGAGAGTCGTTTTGCTGGGACCGCCGGGGGCGGGCAAGGGGACGCAGGCCCAGAAGCTCGCGGAGAAGCTGGGGATCCCGCAAATCTCCACCGGGGAGCTGTTCCGTAGCAACATCGAGAACGGCACCAAGCTCGGCCTGGAGGCCAAGCGCTACCTCGATGCCGGCGACCTGGTGCCCTCCGAATTGACCAACCAGCTCGTCGACGACCGGCTGAACGAATCGGACGCGGCCAACGGTTTCATCCTGGACGGGTACCCACGCTCGATCGAGCAGGCCAAGGCGCTGCACGACATGCTGGGACGCCGGGGCACCGACATCGACGCCGTGCTGGAATTCCGGGTCTCCGAAGACGAGTTGCTGCAACGGCTGAAGGGCCGCGGGCGCGCCGACGACACCGACGACGTCATCCTGAACCGGATGAAGATCTACCGCGCCGAGACCGCGCCGCTGCTGGATTACTACAGCGACGAACTCAAGACGGTCGACGCCATCGGCACCATGGACGAAGTGTTCGCCCGCGCGCTGCAGGCGCTGGGCAAGTAGGGATGAACCCGCTGGCGCGGCTGCGGGGTCGCAAGGTGGTGCCGCAGCGCAGTGCCGGCGAACTCGACGCGATGGCCGCGGCCGGCGCGGTGGTGGCGGCGGCCTTGCGGGCGGTCCACGCGGCCGCGGCGTCCGGGGTGTCGACGCTGAGCCTGGACCAGATCGCCGAATCCGTGATCCGGGACGCCGGCGCGGTGCCGTCGTTCCTGGGCTATCACGGGTACCCCGCGTCGATCTGCGCGTCGGTGAACGAGCGCGTGGTGCACGGGATTCCCTCGGCCGCCGAGATTTTGGCGCCCGGTGACCTGGTGTCGATCGATTGCGGGGCGGTGCTCGACGGCTGGCACGGCGACGCCGCGATCACCTTCGGAGTGGGGACGCTGGATGCGGCCGACGAAGCCTTGTCGCAGGCGACCAGGGAATCGCTGGAGGCGGGGATCGCGGCCATGGTGCCCGGTAACCGGTTGACCGACGTCTCGCACGCCATCGAGATGGGCACCCGCGACGCCGAGGCCCGCCATGCGCGGTCGTTCGGGATCGTCGAGGGCTACGGCGGCCACGGCATCGGCCGCCAGATGCACATGGACCCGTTTTTGCCCAACGAGGGCTCGCCGGGACGCGGCCCCCTGCTGGCCGCCGGATCGGTGCTGGCCATCGAACCGATGCTGACGCTGGGAACCGGCAAGACCGTGGTGCTCGATGACCAGTGGACGGTCACCACCACCGACGGGTCGCGGGCGGCCCACTGGGAGCACACCGTGGCGGTCACCGACGCCGGGCCACGCATCCTGACCTCGGCTTAGTCGCCGACTAGCCTTGAACTAAACGCCCACTCGCCTCGTTTCCCCGGCAGGAGGTGATCGAGTGGCTCGGGTTCCTGGCAGTCGCGGAGTGACCGGCCCCGCCGAAGCCGCTCTGATGAAGGCGCTTTACGACGAGCACGCCGCGGTGCTGTGGCGGTATGCGCTGCGGCTGACGGGGGACGCGAGCCAGTCCGAGGATGTGGTTCAGGAAACGCTGCTGCGGGCGTGGCAACACCCCGAGGTCATCGGCGACACCGAGCGCTCGGCGCGGGCGTGGTTGTTCACCGTGGCCCGCAACATGATCATCGACGACCGGCGCAGCGCGCGTTTCCGCAACGTCGTCGGCTCCACAGACGTCGAGGGCGCGCCCGAACAGTCCACGCCGGACGAGGTCAATGCGGCGCTGGACCGGTTGCTGATAGCGGACGCGATCGCCCAATTGTCCGCCGAGCACCGCGCGGTGATCGAACGGTCCTACTACCGCGGTTGGACCACCACACAGACTGCTGCAGACCTAGGAATCGCAGAGGGGACGGTGAAGTCGCGACTACACTATGCCGTGCGGGCGTTGCGGCTCACTCTGCAAGAACTTGGGGTCACCCGATGAGGGGCTCCGAATGCGCGAGGGGTGAGAGAGATGGATGAAATGAGGACGCCGGTGCGCGATATCGGCCCTCCCGAAGATCGTTATGCGATGTGGGACGCCGCATACGTGTTGGGCTCGTTGTCGGCCGCGCAACGGCGCGAATTCGAGACGCACCTGACCCACTGCCCGGCCTGCCGGTCCGCGGTCGCCGATCTCAGCGGGGTGCCGGCGCTGCTGTCACAGCTCGACCGTGACGAGGTGGCCGCCATCGACCAGTCCGGTCCGGCCCCGCAGATGTCTGAGGAATTGCTGCCGTCCCTGCTGGCGACGGTTCGTTGGCGGCGCCGCCGCGCCCGGGTGGTGACCTGGGTGGCGTCGACGGCCGCGGCCGCGGTGCTGGCCATCGCGGTGTTCGTCGGCCTGCACGGGTGGTCGTCGGCCCCGTCGCAGCAGATGACCGCGTCGGCGGAGCCGATGGCGCAGGTGGGCACCAGCCTGCTGACGTCGACGGTGGCCGTCAGCGGCCAGCACTGGGGGACGTCGATCAACCTGCGCTGCGTGTGCCTGGCTCCGCTGACCGCGCACCATGACACCCTCGCGATGGTCGTGTTGGGCCGCGACGGCAGCCAGACCCGGCTGGCGACATGGGTGGCCGTGCCCGGGCACACGGCGACCCCGGCGGGTGCGATCTCGACTCCGGTCGACCAGATCGCCGCCGTGCAGGTGGTTGCCGCCGACACCGGACAGGTCCTGTTGCAGCGCTCTCTGTAAACACCGCGCGGTGAACCCAACGGCCTCGCCTGTCGTTACACCGGCATGCCAAGGACCCACCTCGCGGCCGGGCTTCGGGACAGCGTCGATGCCGTTGTCATCGGAGCCGGGCCCGCGGGCCTGGCCGTCGCGCGGCAACTCCACCATCGGCACGGTGTCACAGCGCTCGTGCTCGACCGGGCGGCGGCCCCGGCGATCTCCTGGCGCACGCGTTATGACGACTTCCGCCTCAACACGACGGGGTTCTTGTCTCACCTACCAGGACAACGTATCCCGTTGAGTGCCGGCCGTTGGCCTACCAAGGAGGACATGGTCCGCTACTTCGATCGCTACGTCGTGCGGCAGCAGATCCCGCTCTTGCTCGGGTGCGAAGTCCACTCGCTCGACCGCTGCGGGGGAGTGTGGCGGCTGGACACATCGACGGGCGAAATCAAAAGCCGGACAGTCGTTCTCGCAACCGGAAACTATGGCGCGCCGGTCGCCCCTCGCTGGCCGGGGCTGGAAAGCTTCGAAGGCGAGATCGTTCACTCCGCGGACTTCGTCAACGCGTGGCCGTATCGCGGCCGAGACGTGCTCGTCGTCGGGGCGGGTAACTCCGCCGCCGACATCGCCGTGCAGTTGGCCGACGACGGCGCCCGCCGGATCTGGCTGGCGGTGCGCACCCCGCCGCACCTGGTGCGGCGGGCCATCGGCGGGTTCCCGTCGGACATCTTCCTCGAACTGTCCGCACGGGTCCCCGCCCGCATGGTCGATCCGCTGATCGCCCGCGCGACCCGCCTGATGTGGGGCGACCTGTCCCGCTACGGTTTTCGGCGGCCGGCGGTCGGACTCAAAGCGACCGTCGAGACCCGCGGACGCATTCCCACGCTGGCCGACGGGCTGGTCGACGCGGTGCGAGCGCGCCGCGTCGAAGTCGTCGGCGCGGTCACCAGGCTGCAATCCGGCTCCGTCATCCTCGCCGACGGCACGTCGGTGGCACCCGAGGTGATCATCACCGCAACCGGGTTCGAGGCGAACCTGCGCGGTGTGGTCGGCCACCTCGGCGTCCTCGACGAGCACGGCAACCCGCGCGGCGGCTTCGCCTGCCACGTCGGCGAGGGACTCTTCGCGATCGGATACGGGATTCCGCCGAACGGCCCGCTGCGGGCGATCCGGCTGGCCGCCACGCCGCTGGCCGCCAAGGTCGCGGGTTACCTCAAAAGGTCGCAGAACAGCGACCAACTGGCGACGGTGTAAGGAACGCGAATGGCCCTGCTCACCACCGAACGCACTTTCTTTCGCGGCGAAGCCGGCTACGAAACGGCCCGTCTCGACACCGTGTGGAACGGCCTTGTGCCGGAACGGTTTCCGGATGTCATCGTGCAGGCGCGCGACGCCGACGACGTGGTCTCGGCGCTGCGTTACGCGGGGGCGAACGGGCACCGCGTCGGGGTGTGTTCGGGAGGGCGCAGCTGGGTCGCCAGCCACCTTCGCGACGACGGCCTGCTCCTGGACGTCAGCCGCCTCGACCACTGCAGCGTCGATCCGCAACGGATGACCGCGAACGTCGGCCCGGGAAAGAGCGCCAGCGCCTTCGCGGCCGAACTCGACGCGCAAAACCTGTTCTTCCCCGCGGGCCATTGCGAGGGGATCTGCCTCGGTGGCTATCTGCTGCAGGGCGGCTACGGCTGGAACAGCAGGGCCCTCGGGCCGGCGTGCGAGAGCGTGCTGGGGCTGGAGGTGATCACCGCGGACGGTGAGCGGATCTATTGCGATCCCGAGAACCACCCCGATTTGTATTGGGCTGCAAGAGGTTCGGGCCCCGGCTTCTTCGGCGTGGTGACCTCGTTCAAGCTACGGGTCTATCCGCGTCCGGCGGTGTGGGGCACCTGCCTGTACATGTACCCGATCAAACTCGCCGACGACGTCTTCACGTGGGCGCGCTCGATCAGCGCCGAGCTCGACGACCGGGTCGAACTGCAGATGCATACCGCCCGCAGCTTCCCGGGAGCCGGCCTCGAGCAGCCGGGCATCACGATCGCCTCGCCCGTCTTCGCCGATTCGGAAGACGAGGCGGCCAAAGCCCTTGCGCCGCTGGGCAGTTGCCCGGTCGTCGATAAGGCGATCGTCGGCCTTCCCTACGCGCCGACGACCCTGGCCAATTGGTACACGGCGGTGATGACCAGTTACCCGAAGGGCCACCGCTACATTGCGGACAGCATGTTCACCGCGGCTTCCGCCGAAGAACTACTGCCCGGCATCCGCCGGATCATCGACACCATGCCGCCGCACCCGTCACACTTCATCTTCACGGGCTGGAAGACGTCGCCGAGCCGCACCGAGATGGCGTACGGCCTCGAAGACGACATCTATTTGGCGCTGTACACCATCTGGCGGGACCCGGCGGACGACGAACGGTACCGCGACTGGGCCGCGTCCAACATGGCCGCCATGTCGCACCTGGCGACCGGTATCTCGCTGGCGGACGAGAACCTGTGCCGGCGCCCCGCGCGATTCGTCACCGAACCGAACATGGCACGGCTGGACCGGGTGCGCGCCGCCTACGACCCGGATGGCCGGTTCCACAGCTATTTGACACATATCTAAAAGCGCTGGCAGTCCGCGGGCATCCGCTGCCGGAGTGAACTGAAGTCACCCGCGGGTCGTGTCACTGGCATCGTCATAAGTTAGGTGAGCAGATGTCGAGGCAACACCGGGTGGTCGACCACATCGTCGAGCATCTCGCGAGGACCGACGCCGACTACATCTTCGGTGTCGACGGCGCCAACATCGAAGATCTCTACGACGCCGCACACTTCTGCGCGGACATCACCGCCGTGCTGGCCAAGCATGAATTCTCCGCGGCCACGATGGCCGACGGGTACAGCCGCAGCGGCGCGGGCCTGGGCGTCGTGGCGGCGACTTCCGGCGGGGGAGCTCTCAATCTTGTTCCCGGCCTTGGGGAATCGTTGGCCAGTCGCGTCCCGGTGCTGGCATTGGTCGGCCAGCCGGCGACAACGATGGACGGTCGGGGCAGCTTCCAGGACACCAGCGGCCGCAATGGCGCGCTGGATGCCGAGGCGCTGTTCTCGGCGGTATCGGTCTGGTGCCAACGAGTGCTGACGCCCTCCGACATCGTCACCGCCCTGCCCGAGGCCATCGCGGCCGCACGCGGCGGTGGCCCGGCTGTCCTGTTGTTGCCCAAGGACATTCAGCAGAAGCCGGTCACGGTCATCAGTCGCGAAGGGCATGCCGCCGGTCCGTCGGTGGCGCCCCGGATCGGTGATCTGGATCCGGTACTGCGCGCGCTACGCGCCCCCGATGGGCCGGTCACCATCATCGCCGGCGAGCAGGTGGCCCGCGACGACGCCCGAGCGGAGCTGGAGGCGCTGCGCGCGCTGCTGCGCGCACGGGTGGCATGCGTGCCCGACGCCAAAGACGTCGCGGGCACGCCGGGTTCGGGCTCGTCCTCGGCGCTGGGCGTGACCGGTGTCATGGGGCATCCCGGCGTGGCCGAGGCGGTCGGTGACAGCACGGTGTGCTTGGTGGTGGGCACCCGCCTGTCGGTGACGGCCCGGGCGGGCCTCGACGACGCGCTGACGGCGGCGCGGACGGTCTCGATCGGGTCCGCGGCTCCCTACGTCGAATGCGCGCACGTGTACACCGACGACCTGCGGACCTCGTTGCGCATGGTGGCCATGGAACTGTCCGGGCGGGGCCGGCCGCGGGGCCTGCGGGTGCCCGATTTCGTGATCGACACCGAACTGCGCCCACCGCCGTACCGCGGTCCCGGCGTCCGCTACCGCGATGCGCTGACGGTGCTGGACCGGATGCTGCCCGACGGGGTGGACATCGTCGTCGACGCGGGCAACACCGGTGCGGCGGCCATTCATCATCTGCCGGTCCGCCGTGCTGGGCGGTTCGCCGTCGCGCTCGGCATGGGGGGCATGGGTTACAGCTTCGGTGCCGCCATCGGGATGGCCTTCGGCCGTGCCGTGGGCAGCCGGCTCAGCCGGCGCACGGTCGTCATCGCCGGCGACGGCGCATTCTTCATGCACGGCATGGAAGTTCACACGGCGGTGCAGTACCGGCTGCCGGTGACGTTCGTCCTGTTCAACAACAACGCCCACGCCATGTGCGTGACCCGCGAGCAGCTGTTCTACGACGACCTGTACAGCTACAACCGGTTCGGCCCCAGCCGGCTGGGCGCCGGGCTGGCGGCGATGTTCCCGGGGCTCTCGGCGATAGACGTGGCCGACGTCGACGCGCTGGCCGCCGTGCTCGACGGGACGCTGACCACCGATGGCCCGTCGGTGATCAGCGTTGAGTGCTCCGCCGACGAAATCCCGCCCTTCGCAACATTTTTGAACCAGCAAGCGACCAAATGCATTGGCCGACCGACACCTGAAGGGGAAAGATCAGATGTCCCTGCCCGCGCTTGACGACATTCACGTTCACACCGGCACCACCGAGCCGATCGAGGGGCTGGTCCGCATCGAGACCTCGCCGCTCGAGAAGACCGCGCCGATGTTCATGGCACAGATGCGGTCCGTGTACCCGCACGACGAGGTCTTCGGGCGGTACTGCACGGTCAGCGACTACGTCGACTGCCCACCCGACGAGCTGTTCGAATACCTGGCCGACACGCGCAGCCTCGAGGAGTGGACCTACACGCTGCGCGACTTCACCCCCACCAATGAGCCCGGGCTGTGGCTGGCCCACGACCGGCTGCTGCCGGATACCAAGATTTTCACCCGAACGGTGGCCAACGCCGAGGCGGGCACCGTCGACTACCACTGCGCCTGGGACCAGGGCGAGCACCTGTGGATGATCTACCTGATGCGGGTCGTCGACGCGCAGCTGGTGCTGAACAAGCCCGGTTCCGTTGTGCTGTGGACCAACTGCCACCACCCCTTCTACGACAACAACCCGTACACCGACGCCGCGCCGCCGGATCGGACGGGCTGGGTGGGTGACTTCTGGGACATCTTCGGTGCCGGCCACGGGGTCGAACTGCACAACCTCAAGACCATCGCCGAGTACCGCCACCGCAACGGCCTGCCGATCACGCCGGTTTGGATGAGATGAGCACCGCACAATGAAGCAACCGAGCGCGAGCCTGACCGACGTCTCCACCTACCTGCCCGGAAAGCCCATCGGCGCAAGCTATTACGCGCAGTTCGCCGGCTCCGATGAGCTGGCCGACAACCTGATGTTCCGCGCCCCTAAATTCCGCCATCACGTCGCGGCCGACGAAACCGCGGTCGACATGGTGGAGCGGGCCGCCGCCGGTGTCATCGAACGCAACGGCCACGACGTCATCGCCAACGTGGACGTGCTGATCACCCACACTCAAATGCCCGACATGCCGTTCTACGGCGGGGGCGGCAGCATCGCGCACCGCCTGGGCATGCGACCCGACTGGGTATTGGATCTGCACAACGGCGGGTGCGCGGCGTTCGTGCTGGCGCTCAAGGTAGCCCGACGTCTCCTGACGTCCGGCGAAGGGCGCACCGCACTGATCGCGGTCGCGCAGAACGCCGCCGGGCAGATCTTCGACCAACCCGGCGTGCGGGCGAAGGCGCAGTCGTCGGTGCCCGGCGACGGCGCCGCCGTGGGACTCGTCACGCTGTCGGACGATTCACCGATTCTCGACGTCGAGTGCCGCACCTACGGCGAATACGCCGGCGACATGACGATCGCCGTCGACCCGCCCCGCAAATGGTGGCAACCCGGACCGGGTGAAGGCTGCATCGGTTTCACCGAAAGCAAGATCACCAAGGTGTTGGCGCGCGGAAACAGGCAGGTCCCCGAAGTCGCGCTCGCGGTGTGCGACCGGATCGGCCTGCCGTCCAAAGAGATCGACCTGCTGGTGACCAATCAGCCCAATCGGGTGTTCTTGCGCAACTGGCGCGAGGCGCTCGACGTGCCGGCCGAACGCCATCGCGACACCTTCGACGAGTGCGGCAACCTGTTCGGCGCCGGCATCCCCATCAACCTCGACCGCGCGATATCCGACGGCCAGCTCAAGGCCGGCGACATGGTGCTGATGGCCGCCTTCGCGCACGCCGGTGACTTCGCGGGCGCGGCCGCCGTCCGGTGGGGCGGGCGAGACTGATGTCGGCCGTGCTGGAAGCGGACCCCGTCGAGCTGGGCGGCGCACTGCCGGACGCGATCGATCCGCTGGCGCTGTCCCTCAACGAGAACCCGTTCCCGCCGCTGCCGGCCGTGCGGTCGGCGTTGATCCGCTCGATCGACGCCGCCAACCGCTACCCCGAATTCCGGCCCGAACGGATGCGGACCCTGGTCGCCCGGCACGTCGGGGTCGGTGACGAGCAGGTCGTCCTCGGAGCCGGGGCGAGCGGGGTGGCGATGCAGGTCCTGTACGCGGTGACGCGGCCCGGCGACCGAGTTGTGTTGAGCGAACCGACATTCGACGGGTATCCGATCTTCGCGCAGATGGCCCACCTGACGCCGGTCACCGTTGCGCTCCACGAATCCGGTCACCACGATTTGCGGGCCATGGCCGAGGCGGCGGCGGACGCGAAAGTCGTCGTGCTGTGCCGGCCGCACAATCCGACCGGAACCATGGAGCCCGTCGCGGAGGTCGAACGATTCCTGCGCCGCGTGCCGGACGACACCGTCGTGCTGCTCGACGAGGCCTACATCGAGTTCGTCGCCCCCCAGCACCGCGTCGGCGGGCCGGATCTGGTGCGCCGCTTCCCGAATGTCGTGGTGCTGCGGACGTTCTCGAAGGCCTACGGCCTGGCCGGACTGCGTATCGGCTACGGGTTCGCCGCACCGCAGCTCGCCGCGATCCTGTGGAAGATGCAGCTGCCGTTCGGCATGGGGATCACCAGCCTGGTCGCGGTGGCCGCATCCTATGCGGCCGACGACCAGTTGCGGCAACGGATTCTGCGAATCGCCGGTGAGCGGCACTACCTGTCCCGGCGCCTCGCCGCGTTGGGGGTGCGCACCACCGACGGACACGCCAACTTCGTCTACCTGCCGCCCGTCGGGCGGCACTGGCAACAGGTGTTCGGTGAGGCCGGGCTGAAGGTCCGGCACTATCCCGACGGAGGTGCGCGGATCACCGTCGGGAGCCGCGCATCCACCCGAGCGGTGCTGGCCGCGGTGGCAAAGCCACGAGCCTGAGGTAAATCGCGGCCAAGTGCGGTAAGAAAGGGCGTGGCCCCTTCTGCATCCGACAAACCCGACCCGATCGCACTGGCGAGGGCGAACTGGACGCGGGCCGGCTGGGGTGACGTGGCGCCGGGCATGGTTGCGGTGACGTCCGTGATGCGGGCCCACCGGATCCTGCTCGCCCGCGTCGAGAACGCGCTGCGCCCCTACGACTTGAGCTTTTCGCGCTTCGAATTGTTGCGGCTGTTGGCCTTCAGCCGCAGCGGCGCGCTGCCTATCACCAAGGCGTCCGACCGCCTGCAGGTCCACGTCACCAGCGTCACGCATGCGATCCGCCGGCTCGAGGCCAACGGGCTGGTGCAGCGGGTGCCCCACCCCACCGACGGGCGCACCACACTGGTGCAGATCACCGATCTCGGGCGCTCGACCGTCGAGGACGCCACCATCACGCTCAACGAGCAGGTGTTCGCCGACATCGGAATCGACGCCGATGAGTCCGAAGCGCTCGTGTCGTCCATTGAGACACTGCGGCGCCACGCCGGCGACTTTTGAACCTCTCGCCGACGTCCTACGTGGTAGCGGTAGGAGGTCTGCGATGAACCTTGGCCCTACGCGGAACTGACGCCGATGCCGCTTCGCGTCCTCGTCGTCGGCGCCGGTGTCGGCGGCATCTCCGTTGCCCGGGGACTCATGCGCGACGGGCATGACGTCACCGTCTTCGAGCGGCGCCCGGATTCGCAGCCGGGCGGGGGCGCCGTAACCATTTGGCCCAATGGCGCAAGGGTTTTGGACCAGCTCGGCGTCGATATGGACGGCGCCGGGCAGCTACTTTCCAGTGTGCGCGTCACGACACCCACCGGCCGCCGGATCACCACGGTGGACCTGACTGCCGTCACGGCACGATTGGGCGCACCGGTCCGGATGGTCCCGCGTCGGCTCCTGCTCGAACGCCTGCTGGAAGGGTTTCCCGCGCAGCGCATTCGGTTCAACCGCCGCGCCACCCATTTCGCCAACACCCCCACTGGGGTGCGAGCCGAATTCGACGACGGCACTTCGGTCGAAGGGGACCTGCTGATCGGCGCGGACGGCCTGCACTCGAGGGTCCGTGACTATGTCGGCGGGCCGGCCGCGCGGCCCACGGGCTGGTGCAGCTGGCAGGGACTTGTGACGCTTCCGGGCGACGTCGATCGGAACGTCGCGCTCATGATCATCGGCGAGCATGGCAACCTCGGCCTGTGGCCGGCGGGAGGCTCGGATCTGCAGTGGTGGTTCGACTTGCCGTGGTCGTCGGATTTCGTCAGGCCGCCGCGCCCGCTCGACACGCTGCGTTCCCACTTCACCGGGTGGTCCGAACTTGTCGACCGCGTGCTGGTGACGCTGAGCGATGAGGACCTTGCCCCTTCGCCGTTCCCGCATTTCCGCCATCCGATTCCCCGCGCGGGCCGTGGCGCCGTCACGCTGCTCGGCGATGCCGCACACACGATGCCGCCCACCCTTGCGCAGGGGACCAACCAGGCGCTGCTCGACACGATGGTGTTGTGCCAGGCGCTTTCTCATCTCGTCCGGACAGTTCCTCCCGGCAGCAGACGTGATCTCGCGAGCGCGCTGCGCCGGTACGAAAAGACCCGGCGGCGCCAGGTCAGGGCCGTGTCCTGGGTGACCACGCAGCAGGTGTCCCGCAGCGAGTCCATGCTGAGGCCGGCGGCGATGATCTCGGACCGGTTCATGACCTGGGCGCTGGCGGCGTTCCTGCACAAGGTGAGTCACAGCCGGATGTCCGCCCAGATCAGTCGGGAGCTCGCGGCGGGCGCGCCGGCGCGCGTCCGATCGGAGGTGAGGTGATGCCGACGAGCGCCAAGCCGCCGCCGCCGCAGCTGGCCCGCGTTGTCGAGTGGATCCGTCATCACCTGTATCGGGCGCATCAGCGGCTGGTCCCCCCGCCGGCGGCGATGATGGAAATGATCACCGCCACTTGGACTTCGCAGGCGATCACGGTGGCGGCCCAGTTGGGCATCGCCGACGCGCTGGCCCACGGCCCGCTGCCGATCGCGGAACTGGCGGACCGGGCTGGCGCGGACGCCGACGCGCTACGACGGTTGCTGCGCGCGCTGATCGGCCGCGGGGTTTTCCGCCGCCGCCGCGACGGCCGCTACGAGCTGAATCCCCTTGCGGCGACGCTGCGTTCGGATGCGCCGGTGTCGACAACATCGGCGGCACGATTCTATGGATCGCGGGAGCAGCGCGAACGATGGACCCTGCTCGTCGATTCGGTCCGCACCGGTCTGTCCGTCGTCCCGGCGCTGCACGGCAAGGACAGCTTCGCCTACTTCGCCGATGAGCCCGAGCTCGCGGAGCTCTTCAACGAGACGATGACGAACATTTCGGAGCTGACCACCGCGTCGGTAGTGGCCGGATACGACTTCGGCGCCTACCCCACGATCGTCGACGTCGGCGGCGGTCACGGCCCGCTGCTGGCCGCCGTCCTCGCGGCGGCGCCCGGTTCGCGCGGTGTGCTGTACGACTTGCCCTCGGTCGTCGCGAGCGCGCGGCCATTGTTCGAAAAGCACTGTGTGGCCGACCGGGTGCGCATCGCGGAGGGATCGTTCTTCGACACCGTTCCGGGTGGGGGTGACGCCTACATCCTCAAGAACATCATCCACGACTGGCCCGACGATATGGCGGTCCGGATCCTGCGTAACGTTCGCGCCGCGGCGGGCCCGCGGGCCAGGGTGCTGCTGGTCGAGATGGTCATTCCGGAGCACGACCGCGACTTCCCGGGAAACTGGGTGGACCTGGAGATGCTGTTGAATCTGGGCGCTCGGGAGCGTACGGCCGCCGAGTATCGATATCTGCTGAGCGAAGCGGGGTTCGAGATGACCAGGATCCGACGAACCGCTTCGCCGCTCAGCGTGGTGGAAGCCAGTCCGCGTGAGTTCAGCTGCCGCGCAGCATCTCGATGACCGCGCTGAAGTCCTTATCCGCGTGATCCGCAGCGAATTTCGCGTAGATCTCGGCGGCGTGGGCGCCCAGCGGCGCCGCCGATCCGCTGGAGGACACCGCATCCATCGCCAGCCCCAGATCCTTGTTCATCAGCGCCGTCGCAAAACCCGGCTTGAAGTCGTTGTTGGCCGGTGACGTCGGGACCGGGCCGGGCACAGGGCAATTGGTGTGCACGGCCCAGCAGTTGCCGGTCGCCCCGGTGATCACATCGAACAGGGACTGGGCGGACAGCCCGAGCTTCTCGGCCAGGACGAACGCCTCGCCGATCGCGATCTGCTGCACCGCCAGCACCATGTTGTTGCACACCTTGGCGGCCTGCCCCGCCCCGGCCGCACCGCAGTGAATGATCTTGCCCGCCATGGGTTCCAGCACCGGCCGCGCCCGTCGCAGGGCGTCCTCGTCGCCGCCCACCATGAACGCCAGCGTCCCGGCGACGGCACCCTTCACCCCGCCGGACACGGGTGCGTCCAGCTGCGTCACGCCGTTCGATTCGGCCAGCGCATGCACCTCGCGGGCGTCGTTGACCGAGATCGTGGAGCTGTCGATGAACAACGCGCCGGGCCGCGCCGCGGGCAGGACTTCCGCGTAGCAGCGTTTGACCAGTTCCCCGTTGGGCAACATGGTGATGACCACGTCGGAGCCGGCCACCGCGTCGGTGGCGCTGCCGAATCCGGTGACCCCGGCCTCGGTCGCCGCGGACAGCGCCGCCGGCACCGGATCGAATCCGCGCACCGCGTGCTTGGCCGCAACGAGATTCGTCGCCATTGGCCCACCCATATGGCCCAGGCCAAGGAAGGCCACCGTCAGGTGCTCGGTCATCTCCGAAGACCCTTCTACGCGTTTGCGCGGACCCGTGCGGCCTCGGCCCGGCCGATGACCACCCGCATGATTTCGTTGGTGCCTTCCAGGATTCGGTGCACGCGCAGGTCGCGGACGATCTTTTCCAGACCGTACTCGCGCAGGTAGCCGTAGCCGCCGTGCAGCTGCAGGGCTTTGTCGGCGACCTCGAAGCAGGTGTCGGTGACGTAGCGCTTGGCCATCGCGCACAACTCGACCTTGTCGGGATCGTCGGCGTCCAGCGCATTGGCCGCCCGCCACAACATCATTCGCGACGTCTCGAGGCCGGTGGCCATATCGGCCAGGGTGAACCGGATGGTCGGCTCGTCGAGCAGGGACGACCCGAACGCCTGCCGGTCGCGCACGTAGGCGCCGGCCTTGTCGGCGGCGGCCTGGGCGCCGCCGAGCGAGCACGCCGCGATGTTGAGCCGACCGCCGTTGAGGCCCTTCATCGCGATGCCGAATCCGGCGCCCTCGCCGTCGGCGCCGCCCAGCATCGCCTCGGCCGGCACCCGGACGCCCTCCAGGATCACCTGCGCGGTGGGCTGGGCATGCCAACCCATCTTCTCCTCGAGCGACCCGAAACTCAGCCCGGCAGCGCCCTTTTCGATCACGAACGCCGATATGCCCCGCGGCCCCTCACTGCCGGTCCTGGCCATCACCACGTAGACGTCCGAGGCGCCCGCGCCGGAGATGAACTGCTTGACGCCGTCGAGCACGTAGTCGCCGCCCTGTCTGACCGCGCGGGTACTCAGCGCGCTGGCGTCGGACCCGGCGCCGGGCTCGGTGAGGCAGTAGCTGGCGATGACGTCCATCGACGCCAGCCGCGGGACCCAGTCCTTGCGCTGCTCGGCGGTGCCGAAGCTGTCGATCATCCACGCGCACATGTTGTGGATCGACAGGAACGCGGCGGTGACCGGGTCGGCGATGGCCAACTGCTCGAAGATGCGCACCCCGTCGAGCCGGCGCAGGCCGCTGCCGCCGACGTCCTCGCGGCAGTAGATCGCCGCCATGCCGAGCTCTGCCGATTCGCGCAGCACGTCGACCGGGAAGTGTTTGGCCGCATCCCATTCCAGGGCGTGCGGGGCGAGGCGCTTGGCGGCGAACGCGGCGGCCGTCTCGGTGATCACCCGTTCGTCGTCGTCGAGGGTAAAAGAAGCCATAGAGCAGTCTCAATCCATTGTGGGAATGACGAATTCGGCGCCGTCCTTGATGCCGGACGGCCACCGCGACGTCACCGTCTTGGTTTTGGTGTAGAAGATGATCGACGACGGGCCGTGCTGGTTGAGGTCACCGAAGCCGGAACGCTTCCAGCCGCCGAAGGTGTGGTAGGCCACCGGCACCGGGATGGGCACGTTGACACCGACCATGCCGACCTGCACGCGGGAGACGAAGTCACGGGCCGCGTCGCCGTCGCGGGTGAAGACCGCCACGCCGTTGCCGTATTCGTGCTGAGAAGGAAGCGCCAGCGCTTCTTCGTAGTCGTGCGCCCTTACGATGCACAGCACGGGACCGAAGATCTCGTCGGTGTAGATCGACATCTCCGGGGTGACGTGGTCGAACAGGGTGGGGCCGATGAAGAAGCCGCCTTCGAGGTTGGCGTCGCCGAAAGTCAGGTCGTCGCTGGCGCGTTCGCGGCCGTCGATGACCAGTTCGGCCCCCGCGTCGACGCCCTGGGCGATGTAGTCGCGCACCCGTGCCACGGCGGCCTCGGTCACCAGCGGGCCGTAGTCGGCCTTGGGGTCCAGGCTGTGGCCGACGCGCAGGTTGTTGATCCGCTCGATGAGCCGGGCGCGCAACCGGTCGGCGGTCTTGTCACCGACCGGGACCGCGACGCTGATCGCCATGCAGCGCTCGCCGGCGCTGCCGTACCCGGCGCCGATCAGGGCGTCGACGGCCTGGTCCAGATCGGCGTCGGGCATCACGATCATGTGGTTCTTGGCTCCCCCGAAGCACTGCGAGCGCTTGCCGGTGGCCGCGGCCCCCGCGTAGATGTACTGCGCGATGTCGGAGCTGCCGACGAACCCGACCGCCTGGATGTCGGGGTGGTTCAGGATGGCGTCGACGGCCTCCTTGTCGCCGTGCACGACCTGGAACACGCCGGGCGGCAGGCCCGCCTCTAGAAACAGTTCGGCCAGCCGCACCGGGACCGACGGGTCACGCTCGCTGGGCTTGAGCACGAATGCGTTGCCGCAGGCCAGCGCCGGGCCGGCCTTCCACAACGGGATCATCGCCGGAAAGTTGAACGGCGTGATGCCGGCGACCACGCCCAGCGGCTGGCGCAGCGAGTAGACGTCGATGCCCGGGCCGGCGCCTTCGCTGTACTCGCCCTTGAGCAGGTGGGGGATGCCGATGCAGAACTCGATGACCTCGATGCCGCGCTGGATGTCGCCCTTGGCGTCGGCCAGGGTCTTGCCGTGCTCGCGCGACAGCAACTCGGCCAGCTCGTCGACATGTTTGTTGACCAGCTCGATGAAGCGCATCATCACCCGCGCGCGGCGCTGCGGATTTGTTGCGGCCCAACCCTTTTGGGCCTCGACGGCCGACGCCACCGCGGCGTCGATGTCGGCTTGGCCGGCCATCGGCACCGTCGCCTGGACCTGGCCGGTGCTGGGATCGAAGACGTCAGCGCTGCGGACGGACCGTCCGGCGGTGCGCTGCCCATCGATGAAGTGCGGAATCTGTGTGGTCATGGGGCCCTCGAGTGTGGTTGACGCGCTTAAGCGGATACTTGCATATCCTAGTAACCCGGATCCGACGTTGGCAAGGTGGGTGACTTGTCGCCATTTCCTGCAGTAATTACCGTTTCGGCGTGGCGGAGCAGACCGGGCGCGGCGCCGATGCGGCCCGCGGTCGAGAGGTGGAGCTGACCGAGGCTGCGCGGGTGCCCGGCGCGGCAGATCGAGCAGTCGGCCCCACGCTGCGTGCCGCCTATCAAAGTGCACTGCGGGGACGGCGGCAGCTCGACGCCATCGCGATCGACATCGAAACGGCCGTCGCGAAACAGCAGGCGTTGCTCGACATCGGCCGCACGGTGGGCTGCTCACCGTACGAGAACGACTTCACGTTGCCGGAGTTTCCCGAAGGATGGCGCAACCGGTCAGTCGGGTGGCGCGTGGACGACTCTTGAAGGCCGTAAGCCAGGCTAGCCTGACACCTGTATGCGCACCATCGAGGCCCACTACGCGCCCTGAGCCGTGTAACCCGAGCCGCTATTCATCGGGTGAAGGAGGCAAGTGGCCGCAAGAAACGAACCCGTCGGGCCGCGACCCCTGCGCGCGGTGCCCGACGACGGCTACCCGAACTGGGAAGCCGTGTACTCCGACAACGTGACCTGGGTGTACCGCACGCTGTTCGCGCGCGTCGGCAACCAAACCGACGCCGAAGACCTCACCGCCGAGGTGTTCCTCGCCGCGCTGCGGCCGCTGCGGCTGACCGCGAGCGTCGCCGAGGTGCGCGCGTACCTGCGGGCGACCGCCAGGACGGTGCTGGCCGCGCATTGGCGCGAGACGCTGGGGCGAGAGATAACCTCGATCGAGGACATCGAACAACCCGCCGACAGCCAGGAGGCGATCAGCACCGCGCCGCAGCGCGTTGCCCGGGTTCTGGACAGCCTGCCGGACCGCTACCGCCAGATTTTGGAATCCCGCTTCCTGCGGGGTAATTCGATCAAGGAGTCAGCCGCGGAACTCGGAATCAGCGTGGCCAACGCCAAAGTGCTCCAGCACCGCGCCCTGCGGCTGGCGGCGCAGGTCAACGATGGGGGCCAGCCATGAATGCGCGAGGGCTGCGACGGTATGTCGACGACCTGTTGCGGGGGCGCCGGCCCAGGCCCTTCGCGCCGGACGACTTCGAGGCCGCGCAGGTCCGCACGGCGATCGAACTGCGCGCGGCTCGCGAGGGCGGTGACGCGCCGCGCCCGGAGTTCGTCGCCGACCTGCACCGGCGAGTCGCCGAGCAGATGTCGGGCGCGCCAACGGAAACGGCTCGGGGCCACGGCAGCACGCGGCGCCAGGTCATCGTCGGCACGTCGGCCGCCGCCACCGCGGCGGTCGCCGCGGTGTCCGTCGACCGCGCCCTGATCTCGGGCCGAGCCGGCGACGGTCGCACCCCCGAGACTGCCGCCGGGCAACTCACGCCTACCGAGGGCAGCTGGCAGCGCGTCGCGGACGGCTCGGACGTGCCCGACGGTGCCATGCACGCGTTCGACCTCGGCTCGGTGACCGGGTTCGTCCGCCGCGTCGGCGGCAGAATTCAGGCGATCTCCGGGGTGTGTACCCACCAGGGCTGCAGGCTCTGGTTCGACGCACCGGAGGACACCCTGCGCTGCCCCTGCCACACCACGTCGTTCTCGCCCGCCGGGCAGGTGCTCGCCCACCAGTTGCCGATAGCGCCGAAACCGCTGCCGGCCTTGATGGTTCGTGAGGTCAACGGGGTCATCGAGGTGTTCGCCCCGGCGGCCCCCGAGCGCCCGGCCTGAGCGTGTAACCCGCCGCGCTATCTCTTGGCATGGATATCCCCATGCGACGAAGACTTTTGGCGGCCGTTCCGGCCGTAGGCGTGTTACTGCTGGCCGGTTGCTCCCAGCCCCGGCCGACGGCGACCACCGCCGCGCCCACGACCACCGCGGTGTCGATCACCGCGCCGGCGGCTCCGGTGCGCGGCGACCAGGTCAGCATCGACGGATTCGCGTTCGCGCCGGTGACCCTGACCGTGCCCGCCGGGACCACCGTCACGTGGACCAATCGCGACGAGGAACCCCACACGGTGGCAGCGAGCGACGGCTCGTTTCACTCACCCGGCATGGGAACGGGTGCCACCTTCACCCACACCTTTTCCACCGCAGGGACTTTCGAGTACGTCTGTTCGATACATCCGATGATGCACGGCACCGTGGTGGTGACGGGATGAACCGCGCCGGCGACGACAAGGGCATGACTCGCCGCCAACTCATCCGGCACACGGCATGGTTCGGTGCGGCGGTCGGATTCGCCGTGGCCGGGGGCGAGGTCATCTCGCACGTCGCGGGCCAGGCGGGGGCGCAGCATGCGGCGGCCAAGCCCACCCTGCGGTTCGCCCAGATCAGCGACAGCCACCTCGGGTTCAGCGGGCCGCCCAACCCCGACGTCACCGCGACGTTCGGCCACGCGATCGATCTGGTCAACAACCTCGGTTACACACCGGATTTCGTCATCCACACCGGGGACCTCACCCACCTGTCCAGCCCGGAGCAGTTCGACCAGGTGAAGCAGATGATGAACGGACTCAAGACGCCACACGTGTTCACCGTCCCCGGAGAGCACGACTCGATCGACGACGCGGGGCAGAAGTATCGAAACGCGTTCGGCGCCGGCTCCGTTGGCGACGGGTGGTACAGCCACGACATCGCCGGTGTGCACCTGATCGCGTTGGTCAACACGCTGAATCTGCGCAAGCTCGGTCATCTCGGTGCCGATCAGTTGGAGTTCGTCAAGAAGGACGTCGCGGGACTTTCCAGCGACACTCCCATCATCGTGTTCAGTCACATCCCCCTGTTCGCGATGTACCCGCAATGGGGCTGGGGCACCGACGATGCCACCCAGGCGCTGAGCTACCTGCGCCGCTTCTCGTCGGTGACGTGTCTGAACGGCCATGTCCACCAACTGTTCTCCAAGACGGAGGACAACGTCACTTTCTACAGCGGCACCACCACTGCGTACCCGCTGCCGCGGCCGGGCGACGGGCCCGCGCCCAAGCCGGTCACGCTTCCGGCCGGCAAGCTGCGCGACGCGCTGGGCATCCGCGAGGTCAGCTACGCCAAGGGGCAGACCGCTCTGGCCCTGAAGGAGACGACACTGCAATGAGTTTGACGAGCATCCTGGTCCGCCTCGGCCTCGCCGTGTCGTTGACCGTCAGCGCCGCCAGTCACGCCTACCTCTATGTGCATGGCTACCGGCATATTCCGACGATCGGCACGGCGTTCCTGGTTCAGGCCAGCCTGTCGTTCGCGGTCGCGCTGCTGATCCTGATCGGCGGTCCCGAGTGGCTGCGCTGGGCCGGCGCCGCGCTGGCCGCCGGTTCGCTGGTCGCGTTCGTCATGTCGCGCACCGTCGGCCTGTCCGGCTTCCTTGAACGGGGTTGGGATCCAGCACCGTACGCCGCCGTCAGCGTGATGGCCGAAGTGCTCACGGTGGCCTTGTGGGCGAGCGCTGCGGCGGCTAGGCGGAATCGGGCCGCTTCTGCTTGAGTCTGTCCGCAAACGCCGTGGTCTCGTCCCAGGTGGGTAGCAGGCCGGAGGCGCGCACCTGAGCGAAGCTGGGTGCCGCGGCGTCCCGGTCCGACAAGTTGGGCGCCGCCCCGTGGACCAGCGGCCAGTCGATGGCCAGCTCCGGATCGGTCGGGCAGATCGTGTGTTCGCGCTGTGGGCTGTATTCCGCCGAGCACAAATACATCACGGTCGAATTGTCTTGCAAAGCAAGGAAACCATGCCCCAGGCCTTCGGAAATGTAGATCGTCCGGCGATCGGAGTCGTCGAGCAGGACCGAATCCCACTGCCCATATGTCGGCGAGCCCACCCGGATGTCGACGACGACGTCGAACACCGCACCGCGAACGCAGGTCACGTATTTGGCCTGGCTAGGCGGCAGCTGCGCGAAGTGCAATCCGCGCAACACGCCGGCCGACGACACCGAGCAATTGGCCTGCATGACCTCCAGTCCGTGGCCGGTGAAGGAGCGGAATCCCGTGTCGCTGAGCCATTCGAAGAACAGACCGCGCGAATCACCATGAAGGGTGGGCGTGATCTCCCAGGCACCGGGAATTTTCAGTTCGCGTACGTGCACGCTACTGCCCACGCTCTTCGTAGCGGGCTTCCGAGGCGTCTTTCAACGGACGCCACCACGATTCGTTCGCGCGATACCAGTCGATGGTGGCACGCAGGCCGTCCTCAAA
Source organism: Mycobacterium sp. NGS27 (assembly GCF_059813005.1). Classification (NCBI taxonomy): domain Bacteria; kingdom Bacillati; phylum Actinomycetota; class Actinomycetes; order Mycobacteriales; family Mycobacteriaceae; genus Mycobacterium; species Mycobacterium sp. NGS27. Next base: position 299,912 of record NZ_JCALDT010000007.1, on the reverse strand, counting down.
ATCGGTATGCTTTGGCGCCCAACATAATTCGTCACACAGCGACGAGGGGTCGATGGCGTAGCGCAGATCGTGACCGACGCGGTCGGTGACCCGGTCGAAGTCGTCGGGCTCGCGGCCCATCATCTGCAGCAGCGTGCGCAGCACGGTCAGGTTGTCGCGCTCTCCTTCGGAGCTGATCAGGTAGGTGCGCCCGATTTCGCCGGATTCCAAGATGCGCCGGACCGCACTGTTGTGGTCGTCGACGTGGATCCAGTCGCGCACGTTGGCGCCGGCGCCGTAGAGCTTGGCCCGGCGCCCGGTGAGCACGTTGGTGATCTGGCGCGGGATGAACTTCTCCACATGCTGGTACGGCCCGTAATTGTTGGAGCAGTTCGAAATCGTCGCGCGCACCCCATAGGAGCGGACCCAGGCGCGCACCAGCATGTCGGCGGCGGCCTTGGTCGCCGAATACGGGCTGGACGGGTTGTAGGGCGTCGCCTCGGTGAACCGCTGCGGGTCGTCGAGCTCCAGGTCACCGTAGACCTCGTCGGTCGAGATGTGGTGCAGCCGCACGCCGTAACGGCGCACCGCCTCGAGGATGGTGAAGGTGCCGACGACGTTCGTGTGCAGGAAAGGCTCGGGACTGTCCAATGCGTTGTCGACGTGGCTCTCCGCGGCGAAATGCACCACCGCGTCCGATTCGGCGACCAGCCCCGACACCAGCTCGGCGTCGGTGATGTCACCGACCACCAGCTCTATGGCGTCCTCGACGTCGGCCAGTGACTCACGCCGACCGGCGTAGGTCATGGCGTCGAGCACCGTCACGGAGTCCTCGGGGTGTTCGCGGACCGTGCTGTGCACGAAGTTCGCGCCGATGAATCCAGCGCCGCCGGTGACCAGTAACCGCATGCCCAAACCCTAACCGAGCCGATCGGTCACGTTGCACGAGTCAGCCCCAGGGGCCCCGCCAGTTCGGCCAGCGCCGAGACCAGGTTTTCATCCTTCGTCAGGACCTGCACCGGGACGTGGTCGGCGCCGGCGTCCAGGTGTTCTTTGAGCCGCGCCGCGATCTGGTCCACGGTGCCATATGCCACCACCGCGTCCACCAGGCGGTCGCTACCGGGGCGGTTCACTTCGTCCTCGGTGAAACCCAGCCGCTTCCAATTGTTTCGGTAGTTGGCGAGATTGAAGTAGATGTCGAGGGCCTTGCGGCCCACGGCCCGGGCCTTCTCCGGGTCGGTGGTCAGGATGGCCTTGTGCTCGGGGGCCAGGAAAGCGGACGGTCCGATGAGCTCGCGTGCCTGCGCGGTGTGTTCCGGGGTGGTCAGGTAGGGGTGCGCCCCGGCCGAGCGTTCCGCGGAGAGCTTGAGCACGCGCGGGCCCAGCGCCGCCACCACCCGGCGGTTGGCGGGCACGCCGTAGTCATCGAGCTGCTTCAGGTAGTCGGTGAGCGCGTCGTAGGGCTTGCGGTATTCGGTGTGAGCCTCCGGATGACCGACGCCGATGCCCAGCAGGAAGCGGCCCGGGTAGGCCTTGTCGATGCGGTGGAAGGATTCGGCGACCGGCTTGGCCGCCGCGGTCCAGATGTTCACGATGCCGGTGCCCACCTGCAACGTCGTCGTCGCCTCCAGGAGGGGCTCGACCCACGCCAACTCGGCGGGCGGGGAACCGCCGACCCAGACGGCGCCGTAGCCCAGCGCTTCGATGTCCCTGGCCTGCTCGGGGGTGACGCCGCGTCCGAACGATCCGAACCGGCCAAGATTGGGTTTGCTCGCTGCATCGGTCATGGTGTTCGTAACCCGCACCCCGGGAGACCTATTCCGGGGCGGCGACATCCTCGTCGGCGGCGAGGTCCGCGACGGCGGCGTCGACGGCGGGGGGCTCCAGCGGCAGCAGCACGATGAACCGGGTGTCGCCGGGCGCCGACTCCACCCGCAGGTCCCCGCGATGCTTCTTCACGACGATGTTGAACGCCAAGTCCAGGCCCAGGCCGGTGCCCTCGCCGAAGGGTTTGGTGGTGAAGAACGGCTCGAAGATGTGCTCGCGCACGTCCTCGGGTATCCCGGGCCCGGTGTCGCAGATCTCGATGCGGGCCAGGTTGTCGCCTTCCCGGCAGGTGCGGATGGTCAGGGTGCCGCCGGTATCGCGCATCGCCGCGATCGCATTGTCGATGATGTTGGTCCACACCTGGTTGAGATCGCCTGGATAGCAAGGGATTTCGGGCAACGTCTGGTCGAAGTCCTTGACCACCGTGACGGCGTGGTCCTTGCCGGCGCCTTTGCCCACGTCCTTGGTCAACCGGTCGGCGAACATCACCAGCGTGCTGCGCAGCAGGTCGTGCACGTTCGTCACCTGGAACGGGGCCCGATCCATTTGCGAATACTGTTTGGCGTCGGCGACCAGTGCCGAGATCCGTTTGCTCGCTTCCATGATTTGGTTCATCAGCAGCTCGCTCTCGATGGTGTAGTTGATCCATCGGATCGCCTGCTCCAGCGACGTCGACCCCAGCTCCTCGCTGACCGCGGAAATGCGCTCCAGCCAATCGGTGTCGATGCCGCCCTCGACGAACGTCGGCGCGATGTCCCACCCGTCGTCGATGCCGTGGTCTTCCAGCCAGTCGCCGACGGCGTCCTCGCGATCGGAGGTCTCGAGCGCGCTCAGGTGCTGTGACGCCGACTTGGCGACCTGCTCGGCGACTCTCTCCTGCAACCGCACAAGCGCGCTCAATGCCTCGGCGCTGATGGTGCCGTCGGCGAGCATCGCCAGCTTGTGCCGCATGTTGGCCACGCGCTCGCGCAGATCCGCCGCGGACCGTGAGATCGCGGCCGCGGGGTTGTTCAGCTGATGCGTCAGCCCGGCCGACAGCCGGCCCAGGGCCAGCAGCTTCTCCCGATTGCCGATGATCCGGCGGGTCCGGTCGGTGCCGACGGCGATGCCGTCGAGCAGATGCACCGCCATCGGGAACTGGTCCTTCATGAACCGGGCGAACACCGGCGCATCCATCACGAAGAAGCGCGACGGCTTGGTCACGTGCACCGAGGCGTCGTAGCTCTTCTGGTTGCCGCCGGTGAACGCCCGCCAGGCCCCGCAGTACACGCCGCGCTGCGAGGTGCGGTTGGTTTCGATGTCCTGGCCGCCGGACAGCTTGCTCATGGTCAGCTCCCCGTCGATGAGGACGTAGAAGCAGGTCGCCGGTTCGCCTTCCACGCAGATCGGACCCGGTTCGTAGCGCTGGATGTGCCCGTTGGCGCACAGCACCGCGAGCTGCTCGTCGGTCAGCGCCTCGAACAGGAACAGGCTGCGCAGCTCGTCGGGCTCACACGGCATCGGCCTCGATTCGGTGGCGGTCATGCCCCTCCTAGCTCTCGGCCAGGTAGCGGTGAACCAGCATGACGGCCATCGATCCCTCACCGACGGCGGCCGCGACCCGTTTGGCCGACGTCGAGCGGACGTCGCCGGTGGCGAACACCCCCGGGACGCTGGTTTCCAGGTGATGCGGCGGGCGATCCAGCGTCCAGCCGCACACGTTGCGCAGGTCCGGACCGGTCAGGATGAAGCCGTGGTCGTCGCGGGCCACCACCCCGTCCAGCCAGTCGGTGCGCGGGGCGGCCCCGATGAAGATGAACATCCGGGCGCAGGCGACTTCCTGGGTCTCTTCGGTCCGGTTGTTGACCAGGGTCAGCTTCTCCAGGTGGCCCTCGCCGGTCGCGCGCCGCACCTCGGTACAGGTCAGGACGTTGATCTTCGGGTTCGCCTCGATCTGCTGGATCAGGTAGTAGGACATCGACGCCTCCAGCGACGGGGCGCGCACGACGATGTTGACCGACTTGGCCGTCCGGGACAGGTACATGGCGGCCTGGCCGGCCGAGTTGGCCCCGCCGATCACGTAGACGTCTTCGTCCTCGCAGTCCGACGCGACGGAGACGGCCGCCCCGTAGTAGATGCCGCAGCCGGTCAGCTCCGGGCAGCCCTCGGCCTGCAGCTGGCGGTAGGCGACCCCGGTGGCGAGGATGACCGCGTGCGCATCGATGGAGCCGCCGTCGGCGAACCGCACGGTGCGCTTGGATCCGTTCACCTCCAGGGCGACGGCCTTGCGGGCGGTGATCAGCTCGGCGCCGAACTTCTCCGCCTGCCGGCGGGCGCGGTCGGCCAGCTGACCTCCCGAAACCCCGTCCGGGAAGCCCAGATAGTTCTCGATGCGCGAGCTCTGGCCCGCCTGACCGCCGGTGGCAGTGTGCTCGATGAGCACCGTGCGCAGGCCCTCGGAGGCGCCGTATACGGCGGCGGCCAGGCCCGCGGGGCCCCCGCCGACGACGATCAGGTCGTAGAACTCCTGCGACGGCGTGGTGGTCAGGCCGAGCTTGTCGGCCAGCTCGGCGTCGGTGGGTTCGACGAGCGGGTGGCCGCGTTCGGTGATGACGACGGGTAGCCGCAGGCTGTCGGCGCCGGCGGCGTTGAGCAGCCGCTCGCCGGCGGGCTCGTCGGCCATGAACCACGTGTAGTACAGGCCGTTGCGGGCCAGGAAGTCGCGGACCTCCCATGACCGCGCCGACCAGCGGTGGCCGACCACCTTGGTGTGTGGGACGGGGTGCTCGGGCGCGGCCCGCCAGGCGTCCAATAGCCCGTCGATGACGGGGTAGAACTTCTCCTCCGGCGGATCCCACGGCTTGAGCAGGTAGTGGTCCAGGTCGACGACGTTGATCGCGTCGATGGCGGCATGCGTATCGGCGTAGGCGGTCAGCAGCACCCGGCGCGCCGCGGGATACAGGTCCATCGCCTGCTCGAGGAACTCGATGCCGCTCATCTGCGGCATCCGGTAGTCGGCGATGAGCACAGCGACCGTCTCGCCGCGCAGTTTGAGCTCCTTGAGCGTGCCCAGGGCGTCGGGCCCGGATTCCGCGCGCACGATCCGATGGGCCTCGCCGTAGTGGCGGCGCAGGTCGCGGGCGACCGCCCGGGACACCGAGGGATCGTCGTCGACGGTCAGCATGACGGGCTTGCGCGGGCTTGAGGGGTTGGTCATCGGCGTCAAGTATGCGCTCGTCAGCGGCCGTGTGGGAGGTCGAGGGCGGCCGCCGCGTTCCGCCGACAGCGATTTTGGTGGAGCGGATTCACCAGGTATCGTGGAACAACGGTGCGGCATCCGCGCCGACTTTTTGTGTGCCAAGTTCCTAGGAATTTCCTGTCACCGGCTCACGTTCCAAGTCGGTGCAATGTTGCGTCGAGGCGGGCGCAGACGAGAACGAAACTATACGACGAGGATTCTTAACTAGTTATGGCCAAGAAGGACGGCGCCATCGAGGTGGAAGGCCGGGTGGTCGAGCCCCTGCCCAATGCGATGTTCCGCATTGAGCTGGAGAACGGTCACAAGGTGCTTGCCCACATCAGCGGCAAGATGCGGCAGCACTACATCCGCATCCTGCCCGAGGACCGGGTGGTGGTGGAGTTGTCTCCCTACGACCTGTCCCGCGGCCGCATCGTGTACCGGTACAAGTAAAAGCGCCTGATCTCCAACAACTCGAACGAAACAGAACAGGATCGAACAGCCGTGAAGGTGAACCCGAGCGTCAAGCCAATCTGTGACAAGTGCAGGGTGATCCGTCGGCATGGGCGGGTCATGGTGATCTGCTCCGATCCGCGCCACAAGCAGCGCCAGGGCTAGCCGGTAGGCGCTGCGGCGCCCCGGTAGTACCCACACAACTGAATGCAGACCTCCCAGCACCAGTGAGCGGCTGGCATCTATAGAGATGGGCTAGCTCATCCACGCCCGGACGGAGGCCGGGCCCCCATCAAGGGGAACGGGCTGGGAACAGACCTCCGCCTAGAAAAAGAGGAAACGCCACCTATGGCTCGACTAGTCGGCGTCGATCTTCCGCGTGATAAGCGGATGGAGATCGCCCTGACCTACATTTTCGGCGTCGGCCGCACGCGGTCGAACGAGATCCTGGCAGCTACCGGCATCGACAAGGACTTGCGCACCAGAGATCTGACCGATGACCAGCTGACCCACCTGCGTGACTACATCGAGGCAAACCTGAAGGTGGAGGGTGACCTCCGCCGCGAGACGCAGGCCGACATCCGCCGCAAGATCGAGATCGGCTGCTACCAGGGCCTGCGGCACCGCCGCGGCCTGCCGGTACGCGGTCAGCGGACCAAGACCAACGCGCGTACCCGCAAGGGCCCCAAGCGCACCATCGCCGGCAAGAAGAAGGCCAGGTAACCCCCGATGCCACCAGCAAAGAAGGCGGGCGCCTCGGCGCCCAAGAAGGGTCAGAAGACCCGCAGGCGGGAAAAGAAGAACATCCCGCACGGTGCCGCCCACATCAAGAGCACCTTCAACAACACGATCGTCACGATCACCGACCTCCAGGGCAACGTCATCGCCTGGGCTTCGTCGGGTCACGTCGGCTTCAAGGGGTCCCGCAAGTCGACCCCGTTCGCAGCCCAGCTGGCCGCCGAGAACGCCGCGCGCAAGGCGCAGGAGCACGGCGTCAAGAAGGTCGATGTGTTCGTGAAGGGCCCGGGTTCGGGCCGCGAGACCGCGATTCGGTCGCTGCAGGCCGCCGGCCTGGAGGTCGGTGCGATTGCCGACGTCACCCCCCAGCCGCACAACGGCTGCCGACCGCCGAAGCGCAGAAGGGTCTAGGAGACAACCATGGCTCGTTACACCGGACCCATCACTCGCAAGTCGCGCCGGCTGCGCACCGACCTCGTCGGTGGCGACCAGGCCTTCGAGAAGCGTCCCTACCCGCCGGGCCAGCACGGCCGCGCGCGGATCAAGGAAAGCGAATACCTGCTGCAGCTGCAGGAGAAGCAGAAGGCCCGCTTCACCTACGGCGTGATGGAAAAGCAGTTCCGTCGCTACTACGAAGAGGCCGTGCGGCAATCCGGCAAGACCGGCGAGGAGCTGCTGCGCATCCTGGAGAGCCGACTGGACAACGTCGTGTACCGCGCCGGTCTGGCGCGGACCCGGCGGATGGCGCGTCAGCTGGTCAGCCACGGACACTTCAGCGTCAACGGCGTGCACGTCAACGTGCCGAGCTACCGGGTGTCCCAGCACGACATCATCGATGTGCGGGACAGCTCGCTGAACACCGTGCCGTTCCAGATCGCGCGGGAGACTGCGGGCGACCGGCCGATCCCAAGCTGGCTGCAGGTGGTGGGGGAGCGTCAGCGCATCCTCGTCCACCAGCTGCCCGAGCGGGCGCAGATCGACGTGCCGCTCACCGAGCAGCTCATCGTCGAGTTCTACTCGAAGTAACGGACTTCCGGGCCGCCCGGCCCGGGAACTTGCGGGGATCGCAAGCGCGGCGAAGCCGGGCGCAGCGGGTCACCGCGAGACAACACCGCGGCATCAAATAGCGGGTGCCGAGAAGGAGAAGAAGAAACACCATGCTGATCTCTCAGCGACCCACATTGTCGGAGGAAGTTCTCACCGACAGCCGCTCCCAGTTCGTCATCGAGCCGCTGGAGCCGGGATTCGGCTACACCCTGGGCAATTCGTTGCGCCGGACGCTGCTGTCCTCGATTCCCGGTGCGGCCGTCACCAGCATCCGCATCGACGGCGTGCTGCACGAGTTCACCACCGTGCCGGGCGTCAAGGAAGACGTCACCGCGATCATCCTGAACCTCAAGAGTCTGGTGGTGTCCTCCGAGGAGGACGAGCCGGTCACCATGTACCTGCGCAAGCAGGGCCCGGGCGAGGTCACCGCGGGTGACATCGTGCCGCCGGCCGGTGTCACCGTGCACAATCCCGACCTGCACATCGCGACGCTGAACGACAAGGGCAAGCTCGAGGTCGAGCTGGTCGTCGAGCGCGGCCGTGGCTACGTGCCCGCCGTGCAGAACCGCGCCTCCGGTGCCGAAATCGGCCGTATCCCAGTCGATTCCATCTACTCGCCGGTGCTCAAGGTCACGTACAAGGTGGACGCCACCCGTGTCGAGCAGCGCACCGACTTCGACAAGCTGATCTTGGACGTCGAGACCAAGAGCTCGATCAACCCGCGCGACGCGCTGGCGTCGGCCGGCAAGACGCTGGTCGAATTGTTTGGTCTGGCACGCGAACTCAACGTCGAGGCCGAGGGCATCGAGATCGGGCCGTCGCCGGCCGAGGCCGACCACATCGCGTCGTTCGCCCTGCCGATCGACGACCTGGACCTGACGGTCCGGTCCTACAACTGCCTCAAGCGCGAGGGCGTGCACACCGTCGGTGAGCTGGTGAGCCGCACCGAGTCCGACCTGCTCGACATTCGCAACTTCGGTCAGAAGTCCATCGACGAGGTGAAGGTCAAGCTGCACCAGCTGGGCCTGTCGCTCAAGGACAGCCCGCCGAGCTTCGACCCCTCGCAGGTCGCGGGTTACGACGTCGCAACGGGCACCTGGTCCAGCGAGGCGTCCTACGACGACCAGGACTACGCGGAAACCGAACAGCTGTAATCAATCCGTCCCGGCCCTACCTGATACGGGGGCCGGCCCCAATGAGGAGATAGTCGCAATGCCCAAGCCCACCAAGGGACCTCGCCTCGGCGGGTCGTCTTCGCACCAGAAGGCCCTGCTGGCCAACTTGGCCACCTCGCTGTTCGAGCACGGCCGAATCAAGACGACCGAGCCCAAGGCGCGCGCGTTGCGGCCGTACGCGGAGAAGCTGATCACGCACGCGAAAAAGGGTGCGCTGCACAACCGTCGAGAGGTGCTGAAGAAGATCCGCGACAAGGACGTGGTGCACGTCCTGTTCGAGGAGATCGGTCCCTTCTTCGCCGACCGCAACGGCGGCTACACCCGCATCATCAAGGTCGAGCCGCGTAAGGGCGACAACGCGCCCATGGCCGTGATCGAGCTGGTGCGGGAGAAGACGGTCACCTCCGAGGCCGATCGGGCTCGCCGGGTGAAGGCGTCGAAGAAGGCCGACGCTCCTGTCGCGGCGGCGGCGGCGCCTCAGGCGGCTGTCGAGCCGCAAGAAGCCGTCGGCCCGACGGCCGAGGAAGTCACCGAGCCGGCCGAGACCGAGGCGGCGGAAACCGAGGCCACGCCGGCCGAGGCCGCCGCTGAAGAGAAGCATGACGAGGCCGTGGCCGCGCGAGCCGAAGCCGAAGCCGCCGAGGCGAACGACGAGGCTGACGAGAGTTAACGATCACGTCCGTCTGCGGCTCGACATCGCCTACGACGGAACAGGTTTCGCGGGCTGGGCCACTCAAGCCGGCCAACGGACCGTGGCGGGAGTGCTCGACGAAGCGCTGACGACCGTCCTTCGCACGCCGGTGCGGCTGCGCGCGGCGGGACGCACCGACGCCGGAGTGCACGCCACCGGCCAGGTGGCTCACGTCGACGTGCCGCTGGACGCGCTGCCGAACGCCTACCCGCGCGCACCGCACGTCGGTGAACCCGAGTTCCTGCCGCTGCTGCGGCGGCTGGGCCGGTTTCTGCCCACCGATGTCCGGGTCGTCGATATCACCCGCGCGCCTGCGGGCTTCGACGCCCGGTTCTCTGCGCTACGCCGTCACTATGTGTATCGCATCTCGACGGCGCCCTGGGGTGTGCAGCCGCTGCAGGCCCGCTATGTCACCGCCTGGCCGCGTCAACTGGATGTCGAGGCGATGGCCGCCGCATCACGAGATCTGTTGGGGTTGCACGATTTCGCCGCGTTCTGTCGTCATCGCGAGAACGCCACCACCATTCGCGACCTGCAGCGACTGGACTGGGCTCGCGACGGTGACCTGATCACCGCGTCCGTCAGCGCCGACGCGTTCTGCTGGTCGATGGTGCGCTCACTGGTCGGCGCGCTGCTGGCCGTCGGCGAACATCGCCGCCCGGTCTCTTACTGCCGCGAATTGCTCACCGCCACGGCACGATCCAGCGATTTTGCCGCCGCGCCCGCCCACGGCTTGTCGCTGGTCGGTGTCGACTACCCGCCGGATGACCAACTCGCCGCGCGCAACTTGATCACCCGGGATGTGCGCTCGCGGGACTGAGCGGTCACAGCCTGGCAGCGACGAAGTCGGCGGCCTGATCGACCAGCCCGGAGTCGATATACGAGGGCTGCAGATGCGAAGGCCAATTCAGGCCGGCCGCCGAACAGATCGGGTCCCCCTTCGCGCACACATCGATGGTCTTGGCGGCGAAGGCGCGGTCGAAGTCCGGGACCGGGCCAAGCACTTTGCGGGTGCCGTTACCGAACAAGGCGACGGCCGCCACCTGCTGATCGAATGCCGGCGGCAGCGGGTTGGTGAATCCGAATGCCGGTTGCGTCACGGCGACAACCAGATCGGCGGAAACGGCACCCAGCGAATAGCCGCCGAGCACCTCGCGGGTACCCGGGCAGGTTCTCGCCATCTGCTGGACGTGCGCGCTCATGTCGTTCGCGCCCTTGGCCGGGCTGACATCGGCGGGATAGTTGACGCCGTAGGCCCCCACCGGCATACGCACCTTGGCGCGCAAAGAATTGACGAATGCGGCGCCGACATAACCGACGCCGGGTGGCTCCTCGCGGCCGCGGGCGAAAACCACTTCGGCGCCTGGGCATTCCGCCGATGCGGCCGGTAGGGGGAGGGTGGTGACCGCCAGGGTGAGCAGCGATGCCCCGGCGATGGACGCGGCACCCGCCGCGCCGTACCAGCGCTGACTCAAAATCAGACCCTGCCCGCCACGAAATTCGCGGCCCTGTTGGTCAATCCGGGCACGTAGCTCAGGTGCGAACTCCATTGCGTGCCCCCCGAGCAGATCGGGTCGCCCGGATTGCACAGGTCGATGGTCTTGCCCTCGAAATTCGGGGACAGAGCGCTCATCAGCTGACCCGCGCGGCCGGACGGATTGCCGAACAGGGCGACGGCTGCGACATGGTCGGCGGCCTGGGGCGGCAACGGCTGGCGGTAGCCGAGGGCGGATATCGGTGCGGCCGTGACGATGTCGACGACGGCGGCGCCCTGGGAGTAGCCGCCCAGCACCAGTTTGGTGTTGGGACAGTTGACGGCCATCTGCTGAACGTGGGTGCTGGCGTCGTTGGCGCCGTTGGTGGCGGCCAGGAAGTCCTTGCTGGCCGGGTAGTTCACCGCATATGCGCCAACGCTTTTGCGGGTCTGCTCGCGCAACGCGCTGACGAAGGCACCGCCCACCTTGCCGACGCCCGGTGGCTCGTCGGTGCCCCGGGCGAACACCACTTCAACGCCGGGGCACGACGCCGACGCATGCGGAATCAGTTGGGGAGCAATCAATAACGCTCCCGTCACGCCAACTCCGATGCCCAGCCCGAACGGGATAAGCCTCACACAGCGATGTTAAGGGGGCGTTGATAACCCGACGGTAACGATTTAGACGAGAGGTGCTTGCGGTGAAGCCGTAGCCGGCGCGGGCACCGCCGGCGTGGGCGCCGGACCGGGGCCGGTACCGCCATGGATCGACGGGCCCGACCCGGGCTGCTGTGGACCGTAGCCGGGGGAGGTCTGCGGGCCGGTTCCTAGCGGTGGCCCGAAGGCGGGCGACTGCTGGCCGAGACCGGCGCCGGCCAGTTTCTGCGCGACGAAGGCCGCGGCCTGGGTGGTGTAGACGGGGACGTAGCCCTCGGTGTGCCCACTCCACTCGTTGCCGGGGCCGGCATGGCAGATCGGGTCGTTGGGGTTGCACAGGTCGATGGCCTTGGAGCCCAGCATCGCGCTCTGGCTGGGCAGCGTGCCGCCGGCGCGGTCGGCCACGTCACCGAAGGTAGCGACCGCCGCGATGTTGTTGGCGTACTGCGCAGGCAGCGTGCTGCCCCAGCTGATGCCACCGATCGGGACGCCGGCCACGATGTCCATCACCGAGGCGCCCTGCGAGTAACCGCCCAGCACGATCTTGGTGTTGGGGCACTTCTCCACGCTCTTCTTGACGCGGTCGATCGTGTCGTTGGCGCCGTCGCCGCCGTGCAGCTGCAGCTTGCTGGCCGCGTAGTTGACGCCGTAGGGCAGGATGTTCAGGCCGGTCTGCTGGCGCAGCGAGTCCACAAACGCGTCGCCCACCCGGCCCAGGCCAGGGGGCTCGTTGGTGCCGCGGGCGAAGATCACCTCGACGTCCGGGCAGTCGTCGGCGGAGGCTTTCGGCGCTGCGGCGGGCGTCGCGACCAGGCCGGCAGCGATAACCAGGGCAGAAACGCCCAGGCCGATCAGAGGGCCCGCTGACCGCGCGGTAACCGCCCGACGGGTACGTACACGGTGAGTTTGCACCGGGCAATTTTATCCGACTCGTGATGCGCCCGAACCCGAATGACCTGTGGATAACCGCTCTGGCACCCCGAAGCGGCGGCCTACCGTGGCGGTCAGCGCAACCATCGAGTCAGGAGATCACGTGCCGCGTCAGCCGGCCATGTGGCTGCAGGTCAGCGCGTACCGGTATTTGCTGCGGCGCACCGAAAGCGCGCTGCTGGGGCAGCATGCCGGGTTTCGCTCGCGCCCGCGGCCGGTGGCGTTTGGGTGCGTGATCACCGCTGTTGCCGTAGCCGGCTGCGCGCTGCTGGCCGTGCTGCGGCCTCATGTGGCGCTGGATCGCGCGCAGATCGTGGTGAGCCCGGCGTCGGGCGCTTTATTCGTACGAGTGGGCGACGTCTGGCATCCGGTGCTCAACCTGGCGTCCGCCCGGCTCATCGCCGCGACGGCCGCCAACCCGCAGGCGGTCACCGAGTCCGACCTCAACGCCACCAAACGCGGCCCGCTGCTGGGCATTCCGGGCGCACCGCAGTTTCTCGGCAGGTCGTTGCCGCCCGGGGAGGTGGATTGGTTGATATGCGCTAGCAGCGGCACTAGCACCACGACCGTCATCATCGGCCGCCGCTCCGAGGCACCAGCGGTGCACCGCGTTCTCACCGGGCAAGCGATCCTGGTGGGTACGGCTTCCGGCTCACCTGCCTACCTGCTCTACGACGGGCACCGGGCGCTGGTGGACCTCGGCGACGCTGCAGTGGTGCGCGCGCTGCGCCTCGAGGGCAGATCGCCGCTCCTCGTTTCGCAGGCATTGCTGAATGCGGTGCCGGAAGCGCCGCCGATCGCGCCGCCACGCATCCACGGTCGGGGTACCACGACGCCGCGATTGCCCGGATTCGCGGTCGGCAGTGTGCTTCGCGTCACACGCTCCGACGGCGACGACCACTACGTGGTGTTAGCCGCCGGGGTGCAGCGCATCGGGCAGGTGGCCGCCGACCTCCTGCGGTTCGACAACCCGCAGGAGACGACCCACCCGGTGACCGTCGCGCCCGACGCGATCCGGGCCGCGCCCGTCGTCGCCGAGCTGCCGGTTGGCCTCTTTCCCGACCGGGCGCCAACGCTGACCGAGCCGGCCGGCGCGTTGTGCGCCGGCTGGGAGCGGGTGGGATCCGGCCACAGCGACGTCGTGTTCCTGGCCGAGAGCCGGCTACCGATCCCGTCGGGCCGGGCGCCAGTGGCCTTGGCGCAAGCCGACGGCCCCGGCCCCGCGCTGGACGCCGTATACGTGCCGCCCGGCGCAAGCGCGTACGTGCGGGCGGGTGACAACGCCGGTACGCGTTACCTGATCACCGACACCGGCGTCCGGTTCGCCATTCACGACGACGACGCCGCGCACGCCCTCGGGGTCGACGAAGCGGGCCCGGCACCGTGGCCGCTTCTCACGCTGTTGCCCGCCGGACCCGAGTTGAGCCGACAGAACGCATCAATCGCACGCGATGTGGTCCCGGGCTCGCCGTAGGCGACCCCTGATCGCCCCGGTGGCCAGGGCGAGGGTCAGCGCAACCACGCAGATCGCGGCCCCGCGCAGCGCGGTGTCCCGCGCGCGAGAATCGCGCGGTTGCGCCCGCGGCGGCGCGGTGAGCGGCACGGCTGCCTTCGAAGGGACGGGACCGTCGCCGGGAGGGCCCGTGCCCGTGCTGACCGCCGCGAGCGGGTCGATGGTGCCGTTGCCGACGAGGGGATCCCATCCGGCGGGTGGATGATGCGCCGTCGTCTCGATGCGCTGCATCACCTGGCGGGCGGTCAAAGCCGGGAACCGGGCCCGGATCAGCGCGGCCAGTCCGCTGACCAGCGGGGCGGCATAGCTCGTGCCGGACACCGGCTCCGGCGCGAGTGACGTCACCGCCTCACCCGGCGCCGCGACGTCCACCCAGGGGCCGGCAAGGGTGAACGCCGACGGCGCCCCGCCGCCATTCACCGAGCCGACGGTCAGCACATAGTCGTCGTACCACGCCGGACTCACGGCCACCGTGATGGTCTGCCAGGTTGCATCGGCACGCTGAGCGGGACATTGCCCCGCGCCGGCATTGCCCGCCGCGGCCACGACGACGGCGTTCTTGACGTCCACGGCGTAGGCCAGTGCCGCGCCGAGCGCGCGGTCGTCGAGCGCCGAAGCCACCGGTGCGCACGCAACCGACGAAATGTTGATCACCGAGGCGCCCAGATCGGCCGCCGTCCGAACGGCTTTCGCCAGTGTGTCGACGTCACCGACTCCGGTGCGGGACCGGTCGCCGGTCGGGGCGAATTTCGCGCTGGACTGACGGATGCTGATCAATGTGGCTTCCGGTGCCATCCCGCTGAAGCCGTCGGCCTTGGAATCGGCTGCGGCCGCGATGATTCCAGCCACCAGCGTGCCGTGCGCGTCGCAATCCTGGGTGCCGTCGCCGGTGGACACGTAGTCGCCGCCCGGCACCACATCGGGCAGCCGGAGGTGTCGCGAAACCCCGGTGTCGATGACCGCGACCCGCTGTCCGGCCCCGCGGCCGAATTGCCAGACCGCCGCCAGGTCCCCCAGGCCCGTCGGCGGATTGCGGCCCGGTCCCGCCTCGACCGTCATCGTCGCGCAAATCTCGCGTTGCACGGTCGGCCACGGGGGGGCCGGCAAGGCGGGCTTCGGCAGCCGGCTCTCATCGATGTCCGGCGGCGAAACCGCTTGCGCCATTGGCATTTCCAATGTGGCTGCCAGCGTCAGCGCCGACACCGCCAGCAGGCGGCCGGTAGCGCGCGGACCCATCACGTGACGTTCAATCCCCGGGCGGCGCCGTACAGGCCACCGATCCAGCAAGTCAACGGAACCATCGCGACAAGCGCCACCAGCTCCAGTAGCCCGAGGCTCCGGCGCAGGACGGCCGAGGCCGGCCGTGCCGCGAAGCCCAAGTACACCGCCATCGCGACCGCCAGTATCGTCGCCGTCACGATCCATGGAGCGGGCACCGGGGCGCGCGATGCCGCAACGCCGAAGGTTGTTGCGGTAACGATGATCCCGCAGATCGCGAACACCAGCATCTTTCCCGTGTCGGTGGACCGCGAGCGCAGCAGCAGTAGCGCACCGGTGAGGGTGCCGAAGGCGGTGCAGGCCAAATTTGGCGCGCCGGCAAGCACGGTAACCACCGCGCCCAGGGTCGCCGATAACGACAAGCCGGCAAGCAGGCTTGTCAACCACATGTCGGCGCGGACCGCTTGAGAACGCAGCGTCGCGTCGCTCGGTTGACTCTCCGGTACCCCCAGCCGGGGCGACAACCCGGCCACAGCGATCGATGCGCGCGCCGCCACGGAGAGCAGGCCGACGGACACCAGCGCAGCCGCAGAAGCGACGATGCGCAGTGGCGCCGCGCTGACCACGCCCACCAGCCCCGCCATCGCCATGACCACGGCACAGGTCGCCACGGCGGTCGAAGTGACCACACCGCAGCCCGATACGCGCATCGCGACAACCGCGGTGACACCGGCGGCCGCCGCGGCCAGCAGCGCATTGGGCATGCCTGGCGCGCCGGGCACCGCCACAAAGCCGGCGGCCGCGGCGAACACCGTAGCGACAAGGCCCAACGTCAATCCGGCGGTCGGGTCCTGATAGCCGCGGTGCGCGACGGCGGCCAGCACGACGGCGAGGCCGCCGGCCGCCACCAACGCGGCGACCGTCGTGGCCACATCTCGGTTATCGTTGAGGCGCAACGCGTTACGCACAATCGTCAGGCCACCTGCGGCGGACCAGACGATCGCAGCCGCCGCCCCGACGAGTCGGACAGCGCGCGCGTGTGAAGCGCCGCCGCGCGGCTCGGTCCCCGCGTCGAGGGTGGCCGACACGACCTCCGCCACGTCGAGGTAGCGGACGTCGGGCAACGGCGCGGTGCTCCGGCTCAGCACCAGGGTTGCGCCGTCCTCGATGCCGTGCTGCGCCAGCGTCATCGACGGATCCAACCCGGATGCGCCGGGCAGCGACAAGCGGTAGCGCCAGGCCTCGTTGCCGTGATGGGCAGCCCCGAGGATGTCGACGACCGAGGGAATCAGCACGGCGATAGAGATTTTCGCGGGCAGCGTGACATCGGCGACCGCAGCGTCCCAATACACCGAGACGCGCCGCAGTCCGGTATCGGATGCAGGCAACAGCGAACCCTTCCGTCGGATTGCGAAGAAACATAGCCAGGCCGGTACGACCCGGTATCCGGTTGTGCACAGGTGACTTGCCGCCGGCGTCGGCGCTACTTAGCGTCGTCGCACGGGAAGGGGATGAGGTGACCGAGGCTGCCGCGGACATCATTGTCGAGGCGCCCCCGGACCTGCCGTCACCTACAGCGCCGGGCACACTCGCGCGGTTGCTGCCGGTTGCGCTGTCTCTGGTGGGACTGGGCGCCATGGCCGCGATGTTCACCGCTGGGACTGGTGCGGCCCGTAGCCCCGTGTTTCTGGCATTCCCGGCCACCATGCTGGTTTCGACCGTGGTGACGGGGCTGGCCGGTCGTGCCCGCAGGCAGGGCGGTAGCGTCGATGCCGACCGCGATCGATATTTGAGCTACCTCAGCGAGCTGGACCGGTCCGTGTCCGAAATCGCTGTGGCACAATACCGTTCATCGATCGGTCGGCATCCGGATCCCGACACGCTGTGGACGCTGATCGGCGGCTCGCGGATGTGGGAGCGGCGGCCAACCGACACGGACTTCGGCCTCGTGCGTGTGGGCATGGGGACACAGCCGCTCGCCCGCCGCTTGGTGGCGCCGCGGCTTCCGTCGGAAGAACTCCGCGACCCGGTCACCGCCACCGCGCTCGAACGTTTCCTGCATGTGCGCTCGACGGTCCGCGCTCCCGTCGCGATCGGCCTGCATGCGGGGACACGCGTGACGATCGACGGCGATCGGGACGAGGTGCGCGGGCTGCTCCGCGCGATTCTCTGCCAAATCGCCGTGCTGCACGCGCCCGACCAGATGCTGATCGTCGCGGTTGTCGACGACGAGAATCGCGGTCACTGGGATTGGCTGAAATGGCTTCCGCACAATCAACACCCGGTCGACATTGATGAGGCGGGCCCGGTGCGGATGATCTACCCGAGCACGACGGAAGCTCAGCGCGCGCTCGCCGCGATCCGAGGACCCGAAGCGGTGGTGGTCACGGACCTGGCCCCGGGCATCGACCCGATCGCCGACGTCACCACGATCGGGATAGGCACCAGCTGCGACGGCGCCCCGCTGACGATCCGGACGCCCGCCGGTCCGGCACCTGGATGGTGTCCGGACCGGATGGCGCCCTTGGATGCGCTGATATGTGCGCGCCGGCTGGCCCGGCATCACCCGCGCCCGGGCGGCGCTGAGCCGAATTGGCTGCAGTTGATGGGGCTTTCCGACTTGGACCGACTCGACCCGGTCGCGTGGTGGCGCCGCCGACGAGGCCGCGACCGACTTCGCGTACCGATCGGAACCACGGCCGGAGGCGCCCCGCTCGAGCTGGACATCAAGGAGCCGGCCGAAGACGGAATGGGCCCGCATGGGCTGTGCATCGGCGCGACCGGGTCCGGCAAGTCAGAGCTGTTGCGCACCATCGCGCTGGGCATGATGACGCACAACCCGCCGGACGCGCTCAACCTGCTGCTCATCGACTTCAAGGGCGGCGCAACCTTTCTCGACTACGCCCAGGCCCCACACGTCGCGGCGGTGATCACCAATCTGGCCGACGACGCGCCACTGGTGGCGCGGATGCGCGATGCCCTCTCCGGTGAGATGAACCGCCGCCAGCAGCTGCTGCGGACGGCGGGCTGCCCCAGCGTCGCGGCATACGAACGGGCACGCGGTGTCCGAAGGCTACCCCCACTGCCCACGCTGTTCGTCATCGTCGACGAGTTCTCCGAACTGCTCAGCCAGCATCCCGATTTCGCCGACACGTTCGCCGCGATCGGCCGCCTCGGCCGGTCGCTGGGCATGCATCTGCTGCTGGCGAGCCAGCGCCTCGACGAGGGCCGGCTGCGCGGATTGGAAGCCCACCTGTCGTATCGGATGTGCCTGAAGACACTGTCGGCCAACGAATCCCAGACCATATTGGATAGTCTCGACGCATACCGTCTGCCGAGCGCCCCCGGCGCCGGCTTCTTGCGCGTCGGCGGCGGCGAACCGATCCGCTTCCAGGCCGCGCTGGTTTCGGCGCCGCTGCCGACGAACAAGACGACCGGTGGGCACGCCGCGGCGGCGCGAACGGCGCGGGTGTTCGGCACCTGGGTGACCGGAGCGGTCAGCCGCGCCGCCGAGGTGAGCGAGGCGCCCGAACGAACCATCTCGAGTGCGGTCCTGGACCGCCTGACTGGCAAAGGACCGCCCGCGCATCGGGTTTGGCTGCCTCCGCTCGGGCCGGCGCCGGCGTTGCACGCCGTCCTGGCCGATACCACGTTCGCGCCGGGCGGCCTGGCCGTCCCCATCGGCATTGTCGACCGGCCCTTCGACCAATGCCGAACGCCGCTGGTGGTCGACATGTCCGGAGCCGCAGGAAATCTCGCGGTCATCGGTGCACCCCAATCCGGAAAATCGACGGCGCTACGCACGCTCATCACGGCCTTGGCGGCCACGCATAGCCCGCGCCAGGTGCAGTTTCACTGCCTGGATTTCGGCGGTGGGGCGCTGTCCGCGGTGCGCACGCTGCCGCATGTGGGGGCGGTCGCGGGCCGGGCGGAGCCGCGTCTGGTCGCCCGGATAGTCGCCGAGTGCGAGTCGGTCGTTCGTCGCCGTGAAGCCTTGTTCCGCGAGCATGGCATCGCGTCGATCGCCGAATACCGGCAGCGGCGTTCGGACATCGACGCGTCGCGTGATCCCTTCGGTGACGTGTTCCTCGTCATCGACGGCTGGGCGAGCGTGCGCCAGGACTTCGACACGCTGGAGGAGTCGGTCACCGCGCTGGCGGCTCAGGGGCTTTCGTACGGCGTGCACGTGGTGTTGTCCGCATCGCGGTGGTCGGAGCTGCGGCCGTCACTGAGGGATCAGATCGGCACGCGCATCGAGTTGCGGCTGGGTGATCCCGCCGACTCCGAAATCGACCGCAAGGCGGCCCAACATGTTCCGTATGCCAGCCCGGGGCGTGGTCTTTCTCGTGAGGGTCTGCACATGGTGATCGCCTTGCCCGTCGCCGAGGTGCCTGGCGGTGAATCGGTTGCTCCGGCGATACCGCTACTGCCGCAGCGCGTGGATCGCGAGGCGGTGGTGCGCCGGTGGGGTGCCGAGTTGCGGACGCGAATACTGCTCGGTCTGGGGGAGCGCGAACTGCAACCGGCCGCAGTCGATTTCGAACGCTGCTCGCATCTCCTCGTTCTCGGTGACAACGAGTGCGGGAAGACCGCGGCACTGCGGACCTTGTGCCGCGAGATCGTCCGGACGACGACGCCGGCCGAGGCCCAGCTGTTGATCGTCGACTTCCGGCGCACGCTGCTCGGTGTCGTCGAGTCGGAACATCTCGGCGGTTACGCCATGTCGCCCGCCGCCCTGGCGGTGTTGTTGCCCGGCCTGCTGGAGTCGCTGCAGGCGCGGATGCCGCCGGCTGCCGCCACCCAGGCTCAGTTGCGCGGTGGCCGTTGGTGGTCTGGACCGGACCTCTACGTCGTCGTCGATGACTACGATCTGGTGGCCGGCCCGGCGGGCAATGGCCTGGCACCGATCGCCGAATTCCTGCCTTATGCAGCAGATCTGGGATTGCATCTGGTCCTCGCTCGGCGCAGCGGCGGACTCGAGCGCGCGATGTTCGAGCCGCTGTTGGCGAGTCTGCGTGACCTCGGTTGCGCGTCGCTGATGATGAGCGGATGTCCAGCGCGGGGTGCATCGTTGACTTCCACCGCGCCGATGCGATTGCCGCCGGGCCGCGGTGTACTCGCCGGTCGGGCCGGTGACGAGGAACTTGTCCAGGTCGCGTGGAGCCCACCGTGAGCGAGCACCCCGCGGTGGTCGAGGCCGGGCCCGGCACGATCCGGCGGTTATGCTGCGCCACAGGCGAAGTCGGCGACGAGGAGATGGCCGGCATTGTCCAAGCGGCACTGGATGCGATTGACGACGGGGTGGCGCTGGCAGGGGAGCGGCCGGCGGCCGTCGACGCACTGTGGGAAGCCGCGTTGCGATCGGCAAACCGCGGTCACCGCGACGGAATGGTCGTCGTGCATCCGTCGTGGTGGTGGGCGTCGCGCGTCGGTGTGGTGAGCGAGGCCGCCGCGGCCGTTTCAGGTCGGACGCGGACGCGAGCGTCGCTGCTGAGGCAGGCGTCGAGCGCCGCACCGGACGCGACCGTAGTGATCGAAATCGCCGAGCGGCTGGTGGCGATCACCGCGAGCCAGGTCGCAGCCGTACCGCGCACGGCCGAACCGCAGGCCGTCGCCCACAGCGTTGCGGGCATCGTCGCGGCGCTGGCGCCCGAAGCCGTGCTGATCGACACCCCGAGCACCGTCGCCGGTGCGCCGGTGCTGGCGGCGCTGATCGCCGACGCGGTACGCGATGGCGGACAAAACATTCCAGACATTCTGGAGATCAACGACTTTCGGTTGGCCCGGCTCGCGCGGTCGACGTACCCGGCAACACCCGAGCCGCCGGGGCCGGCCGCCACCGCGGGCGCCGCTCGCGCCCGCACGCGCAGCGGGCTCGTGGCGGCCGCGATCGTGGTCGCCACGGCGGCGCCGACCGCAATGACGATGGGCCGGCCCGATGTGGTGGCGCCGAGGCCGGTAGCGACCGCGCCGACAACGTTTCTGGTGGAAGGCCGGGTGGCGCTGTCGGTGCCGGCGACGTGGTCGGTCCAGCGCGTGGTGAGCGGACCCGGCTCGGCCCGGGTACAGGTCACCTCGCAGACAAATCCCGACGTGGCCTTGCACATCACCCAATCCCCGGTCGCCGGCGAGACGCTCAGTGGTACCGCCGAGCGGTTGAAGCACGCGATCGATGCCGAGACCCCGGGGGTGTTCGTCGACTTCAACCCTGCCGGAACCAGCGCCGGCCGCCCGGCGGTGACGTACCGCGAAGTGCGCCCCGGTCATCACGTGCGCTGGGCCGTGCTCCTGGACGGCCCGGTTCGGATCAGCATCGGTTGCCAGAGCCGGACCGGCGACGAAGACGCCGTCCGCGATGCCTGCGACCAGGCGGTGCGATCCGCTCACGCGATCGGCTGAAAATTTGTGGAACCGAAGGGCCGCGCCGGGGGTCGTATTTGGTATGGCTGCATCGAACACAGTGAGCACCGATCTCGACCTGATGCGGTCGGTGGCGGGCACCACCGACGCCCGCAATGAGGAGATCCGGGCGCTGCTGCAGGCGTTCGTCGGCCGCATGAACGGTGTGCCGCCGTCGGCATGGGGCGGGCCCGCGGCCGCTCGCTTCAAAGACGTGATGGATCGCTGGAACGCGGAGTCGGTGCGGCTCTATCACGCCCTGCACTCCATCGCCGACACCATTCGGCACAACGCGGCGGCCCTACAGGAGGCCGGCCAAAACCACGCACACCACATCGCCGCCGCCGGCGGGGATGTGTGACGAGAGAGGATTCCGGTGGACTCGGTCCTGTCCTATAACTTCGGCGAAATCGAACACACGGTGCGTCAGGAAATTCACTCCACGTCCGAACGCTTCAATGCGGCGCTGGAGGAGCTGCGATCGCAGATCGCACCGCTGCAGCAGCTCTGGACCAGCGAAGCGGCCGCCGCATACCAGGCTGAGCAGCTCAAATGGCACCAGTCGGCGACGGCCCTCAACGAAATTCTGACTGCCCTGGGACACGCCGTGCGCGACGGTGCGCAAGAGGTGGCCAACGCCGACCGCCGGGCCGCCGGCGTCTGGGCGCGGTAGCGACCGAATAGACCACTGCGCGGAGGTAGCCGCGCCGTGAGACTGTGTGGTCCTGGCGGGGGAGAGCCGCTGGGACCACACAGTCATTTTGACCTGCGGGGATGGCGGTCGGTAAGCTGCTCCGTTGGCGTGCGGTACGCCGGGCCTCGGGTCAATGTCGGTCGCCGAGACGAAGCCCTGCCGCGAACGCCTGACCGGCGCCCGGGTCACACCGGGATCCACCTCGAGCCAAGAGGCTCGCAAAAAGAAAGTGGTAAGCGCTGTGCCTACGTACACGCCAAAGGCGGGTGACACCACGAGGTCGTGGCACGTCATCGACGCCACGGACGTGGTGCTTGGCCGCCTTGCCGTCGCGGCGGCCACCCTGCTGCGCGGCAAGCACAAGCCGACGTTCACCCCCAATGTCGACGGCGGTGACTTCGTCATCGTCATCAACGCCGAGAAGGTGTCCTTCAGCGGCCAGAAGCTGGACAAGAAGCTGGCTTACCGCCACTCGGGGTATCCCGGCGGCCTGAGCAGCCGCACCATCCGCGAGCTGATGGAGAAGCACCCCGACCGCGTGGTAGAGGACGCGATCGTCGGCATGCTGCCCAAGAACAAGCTCGCCCGTCAGGTCGCGCGCAAGCTGCACGTCTACGCCGGTCCGACGCATCCCCACGCCGCACAACAGCCCGTTCCGTACGAGATCAAGCAGGTGGCCCAGTGACCGAAACGCCCGAGGCCGTGGAAAACCCCGAGAACCCTGAGAGCCCGGAAACCCCAGAAGCCGTCGAGGCCGTCGCCGAGGTGACCGAGGCGCCGGCAGAGGCCGCCGAAGGCCCCGCGGCCGCCGAAGCCGCCGCGCCCGCCGCGTCCTTCGTGTTCGACCGGCCCATCCAGACGGTCGGCCGCCGCAAGGAGGCCGTGGTGCGGGTGCGCCTGGTGCCCGGCACCGGCAAGTTCAACCTGAACGGCCGCACCCTGGAAGGCTACTTCCCCAACAAGGTGCACCAGCAGCTGATCAAGGCCCCGCTGGTCACCGTCGATCGGGTGGAGAGCTTCGACATCTACGCGCTGCTGCACGGCGGCGGCCCCTCGGGGCAGGCCGGCGCGCTGCGATTGGGCATCGCGCGGGCGCTGATCCTGGCCCAGCCCGAGGACCGGCCGCCGCTGAAGAAGGCCGGCTTCCTCACCCGTGACCCGCGTGCCACCGAGCGCAAGAAGTACGGCCTGAAGAAGGCCCGCAAGGCGCCTCAGTACAGCAAGCGCTGATCAGCAGTCGCTATCCGGCCACAACTTGGCATCGTGGTGCACAAGTTGTGGCCGGTTGCGGCGTGTCTGCGCCCCTGCGCGGCCGGTTTCGTCCACAAAGGAACGGGCACGTTAGGTGCTAGCCCGACAACTGTGAGAGGTTTGGTCGCATGGGTCGACTATTCGGCACCGACGGTGTCCGTGGGGTCGCCAATCGCGAGTTGACCGCCGAGCTGGCGCTCGCGCTGGGTGCCGCGGCGGCGCGGCACCTGGCGAGCGCGCGGGCACCGGGCCGGCGGGTTGCGGTGATCGGCCGCGATCCGCGGGCCAGCGGCGAAATGCTGGAGGCCGCGGTGATCGCCGGGCTGACCAGTCAGGGCGTCGACGCGCTGCGGGTCGGGGTCCTGCCCACGCCCGCGGTGGCCTACCTGACCGGCGCCTACGACGCCGACTTCGGGGTGATGATCTCCGCGTCGCACAACCCGATGCCCGACAACGGCATCAAGATCTTCGGCCCCGGCGGCCACAAGCTCGACGACGGCACCGAGGACCGCATCGAGGCCCTGCTCGAGGTCGATCCTGGGTTGCGCCCGGTCGGCGCCGGGATCGGCCGGGTCATCGATGCCGAGGACGCGGACGACCGCTACCTGCGCCACCTGAGCAAGGCGAGCACGCTGCGCCTCGACGGCTTGACCGTGGTGGTGGACTGCGCCCACGGCGCGGCCTCTGCGGTGGCCCCGCGCGCCTACCGCGCCGCCGGCGCCCGCGTGATCGCGATCAACGCCGACCCCAACGGGCTCAACATCAACGACGACTGCGGCTCCACGCACCTGGATTCGCTGCGGGCGGCCGTCGTCGCGCACCGCGCCGACCTGGGCCTGGCCCACGACGGGGACGCCGACCGTTGCCTGGCCATCGACGCCGACGGAAACCTAGTCGACGGCGACCACATCATGGTGGTGCTCGCGCTCGCGATGCACGAGGCCGACGAACTGGCGTCCAAGACACTGGTGACCACCGTGATGAGCAATCTGGGGTTGCACCTGGCTATGCGCTCGGCGGGAATCACGGTGCGCACCACCGGCGTTGGCGACCGCTACGTCGTGGAGGAGTTGCGGGCGGGCGACTACAGCCTGGGTGGCGAGCAGTCCGGGCACATCGTGATGCCCGCGCTGGGCTCGACCGGCGACGGCATCGTCACCGGCCTACGGCTGATGACCCGCATGGTGCAGACCGGCTCGTCGCTGGCCGAGCTGGCCTCGGCGATGAAGACGTTGCCGCAGGTGCTGATCAACGTGACGGTCGCCGACAAAGACAGCGCCGCCAGCGCGCCCGCGGTGCGAAGCGCCGTCGGAGAGGCCGAGGCCGAACTGGGCGACACCGGCCGAATCCTGTTGCGCCCCTCAGGAACCGAACCGATGATCCGGGTCATGGTGGAAGCGCCGGAGAAGGACCTAGCTCAGCGTGTCGCCACCCGGGTCGCCGAAGCGGTCAGCGACGCACGGTAGATCTCCCCGGAACCCCGCCGCGCCCGCAGGCGTCGGATAAGGCATGAAATCCGTTGGGGGAACACGTCCCGTACCCATCGCCCGAACGCAGCTCGACGTGTCGTCGGCGCGGCGGGTCGCTAACCGATTCGCGACCGCGGCCGAATTCATCGACCGCGCGGTATCCGACCATTTGTCCAGGCTCGCTTTCGGCGGCGCCGGCGCCGGCCGCACGCACACGACGCGTGGCGAGGCACTGCGCGCCGAATTGGAGCGGCTGGTGGCACAGGTATCGCAGTGGTCGCGCGCGTCGGCCGAGATCGCCGCGGCGCTGCGGTCGAGCGCCGAATGCTACGCCGATGCCGAACTGTATGCCGCGGCGCGGATCGCCTGACTCGTGGCCGACCGATTGGATGTGGCCGCGCGCCTCGCCGAGGGCCGGGCCGCCGTCGAGCACACCCAGACCTACGTGCAGGCCTGCCATGCGCTGGGCTACCAAAACCCCGACCTGACAACGCATCCCGCGCAGGTTCGCGAGCGGTATGCGGGCGAGGACGGCCTGGACCTGCACGCGCTGGACCGCGACTGCGCGGAGTTGCGGGCGGCGAGCGTGGTGGCGGCCGAAGCGCTGCGGATGCAGCGCGCCCAGGTGGCCGAGCTGGCCGCGGCGTGGATCGGTCCGGGCGGGGACGCCGCCGTGCAGCTGTTGCAACGGCATTGCGACACCGGCGACGCCGTCGTCACCGAACTGCGCGCGGCGGCCCAGCGATGTGAGTCGCTGCGCGACAACCTGTGGTATCTGGTCGATTCGGAGGTGTCGAACGTCATCGCCGTCGACGACCGGGTGCGCGCTCAGCGGCCGGCCTGGCTGGCCGCCGCCGCCGCGGTCCTGGCGGGCGACCGGGACGGTGCCGCCGACGTCGTGCGCCAGCAGGTGATGCCCTACGTGGACAACGACATTCGCAACGACTGGGTGAGGGCGATGCGGTCCGCCTCGGATGGCGTCGAGACGTCCTACGCCATGGTCATCGACAAGATGACCGCCGTCCCGACGGCGCGCTTCGAATTCCCCGGCGATCTCGGGGCGGGAATTGCGCCGGCGCAGTTCGCTCCGCCCGTGGACACCGGCCCCGTCCCGGCGGTGGGTCCCGCGCCGACGTTGACGTCCGCCGTGCCCGATCCCGTCAGTGCCGCACCGGCTTCGGCGGCCCCGGCACCGCCGCCGGTCGCTGCCGCGGGCATGCCGATGGGCGATCCGGGTGGGCTGGGCGATGGCGACCTCGGTGGCGGATTTGGCGGTGGCGGACTCGGCGGCGGGCTTGGCAGTGGTGGCGGCCTTCTCGGGCTGGCCGGCCGGATCGTCGATGCGGTGGGCGGGCTGATCGGATCGGCCGGTGACGGGTTGGGCGGCTCGGACGTAATGAGCGACGGCGAGGATCCGTTCGACGAAAGGCCTTTCGACGCAGACGATCCCGAGCGCACAGGGGACGCCGCCGACGACGTCACCGACGATCAGGCCGTTGCCGACAAGACCCCCGATCGTCCAGACGATCCCGCCGAAACCAACCAACCCGTCGACGAACCTGAGCCCGGGCCCGACGACGCAGCGGTCGAGGCCCCGCCACCGGCCGGTACACCGCCACCGGACCCGCCGCCCGCACCACCCGCCGCACCTGTCGCCGAACCGTCGCCCGCGGCCGGCCAGGGCTCGACGCCGTGCGAGATTGCCGCCGACCAGCTTCCGCAGGCGGGGCAGTGACGGCTCAGGGCCGCAGCTTCAGAGCTTCCTCGACAAACCGCATGGATTCGGCGCGATCGGCGGCCAGCGGGTTCACCAACAGCGTCGTCACACCCGCCTCGGCGAAGGCGACCATGCGCTCGGCGACGTATCCGGGTGGGCCGATCAGCGACATGCCGCGCACCAGCTCGTCGGGCACCGCGTCGGTGGCCTCCTGTTTGCGACCGGACAGATACAGCTCCTGGATCCGGTCGGCGACATCTCCGAACCCATACCGCGTCGCCAGATTGTGGTAGAAATTGCGGCCTTTGGCGCCCATCCCGCCGATGTAGAGGCCCAGCTGCGGCTTGACCCACGCGAGCCGATCGTCGACGTTGTCCCCGATGGCCAGCGACGCGTGCACCATCACATCGAGCGGGCCCAGTGCGGGATCGCGCTTGGCGGCGCCGGCCGCCAGCGACTCGCCCCAGATCGACGCGGCCTTGTCAGGCAGGTAGAAGACGGGCTGCCAGCCCTCGGCGATCTCGGCGGTGAGCTCGACATTCTTGGGGCCCAACGCTGCGATGCTGACCGGAATGCGTTCGCGCACCGGGTGATTGATGAGCTGCAGCGACTTGCCCAGACCCGTCCCGCGATCGGCGGGCAACGGCAGCTGGTAATGCTTGCCGTCGTATTGCACGCGTTCGCGGCGCCACACCTTGCGGCAGATCTCCACGATCTCGCGGGTGCGGCCGATCGGGGCGTCGAACGGGACGCCGTGGAATCCCTCGATCACCTGCGGCCCGGAGGTGCCGATGCCGAGGCGGAATCGCCCGTCGGACACGTAGTCCAGCCCCGCGGCGGTCATCGCCAGCAGCGACGGCGTGCGGATGTAGATGGGCAGCACCCCGGACGCCAGCTCGACGGTGTTCGTCTTGGCGGCCAGATAGCCCAGTTGGCTGATGGCGTCGAAGGCATACGCCTCGGCCACCACTACCACTTTGATGCCGGACTTTTCGAGTTCGACCACGCGGTCCACGGCCTCGTGAAACCCACCCGAGTAATTGAGGGCGACCCCGATTCGCATCAATGACACTTACCACGCTGTCGCGCGGGCCGGGACCCTCAGCCGGCCGAGGTGCCCGAAGTCGTCGGTGACGATCTCCGCAGCGATGGGCCGCCCTTCCACAATTCGACGATCCAGCGGTCATAGAGCGCTTGCACAGTCGGCATAAAGGGTCAAGTGCCCCTGCCTCACTTGAGCAGCGCGACGATCTTCTCTTCCAGCGGAATCGCTTCGGCCTCGGGGTCGATCGCATCCGTACCCGGCAGGTGCGCCTGCGGATCGGCGAAATCGCGATACTTCTTGTCGCCGCCCAGGGCGTAGAGCAGGTAACCGGTCAACAGCGCGCGAACGGACCGCTGGGTGCGGCGGTGCGCGCCGGCCAGCCCCAGCACCTTGGTCAGCCGACGGCCCTCGACCAGCCCACCGGGCTGGGCCTTGCTGACGATGCGCAGCGTCGCCGCGTCCCACGCGTCGGCCAGCGCCAATGCGTTGGAGTTCAGCGTCTTGGGATCACCGGACGCGGTGAAGATCACCCCGGGAACCTTCAGCGTCGCGGCCGGCTGCTGAGCCGGCGGGCTGGTGACGCTGGGGAAAATCGCGGCAACTGCGGCGGGCTTGGCCGGCATCCCGGCCGCGGCGAACACCGCCGCCGAGCCGCCGAAACCGTGACCGACGACGCCGAGCTTGGCCGGATGGACGCTGATCTTGCCGGGACCCAGGCGCACCCCGGACACGATGTCCAGGGCGGTGCCGAGATCGAAGGCGAAGTTCAGCACCGACGGAGCCAGGCCGCGCTGGGTGTCGGGAGCGCCGGCCACGATGCCCCAGGACGCCAAATGCTCGAGCAAGTTCGAATACCGGTCCGCGCCGGTGAGCCAGTCGTGGCCGAACGCCACGCCGGGCAGATTCAGCCCCGCCTCGGGGGTGTACACCACTCCCGGCAGGCCGGCAAAGGCCAGGTCACCACGCAAAACCCGATGAGGGCCACGGCGGCTGAGAGCTGCGACGAGCTTGCGGATGCGGGCCACGCGTTGACGTTAGCGCATCGCAATCGGGCGCCGGGGGAGAAGGAACGCCGCCTCGCTGGCCCGGCCGGTGCGCGAGGCTCTGTTAGCCCGTGACCTCGATGACACCCGCCCGCCACAGCGCCGCGTAGAGCTGGCGCAGCGGGACGGAGAACACTTTGGTGGTCAAGTCCATCAACGGGTGGCCGGAACTGGTCGACGCCTGCGCGCACGGTTTGGGTGCCTGCCGTAGCGTCGGCACCATGACGGCCGGCGCCAGATCGTCGTCGCGAACCGCGGTCATGATTGCCTCCTCATGGCGCCCGTCGGGCTGAATTCACGGCGCGGCACAATGCGTGGTCCCAGGTAGCCAGAATATCCGACTCGTGCCTGACAAAAGCCTGACTGCAAATCGATGGCCCCGGTTCTGCCGCAGTCACGCTGCGTAATCGTGATCGGACGGGCTTGAAAGGCAGCTCGTCTTTCGGAGCCTTGAGGTTTTTCCGGTCTTTGCTGGCGTTTCAGATATTACCGCGGGATATCCCATTGGGTGTTGGTCGGAACGAAAACGTCGCAAATACATCAAGTGAATACGAATCCGCGTTTATGACGAGTGAGTGAATGGGCTCGGCGGATGGGTCCACGGCGTCCAGTTGGCGCTGTCCCAGTATCGGATCGCGGTCCAATTGGAGATCAGCGCGGCCCAGTTCATTGGCGGTAGGGATAGGTCACAGCGGGCCTTTCGCGCAGGTGGGCGGCCTAACCCTAACCGCGGAGTGCGGGGTTGGTGGTCCGCCTGCACTACCCTGTTCAGAATGTGCGGAATTGTCGGCTATGTCGGGCAGCAGCCCGCCTGTGAGGTCGTCATGTCCGCGCTGCGCCGGATGGAGTACCGCGGCTACGACTCGTCGGGCGTCGCCTTGGTCAACGGCGGCGGCCCGTCGGCGGGCACGCTGACGGTCAGCCGTCGTGCCGGCCGGCTGGCCAACCTGGAGGAGGCGATCGCCGAAATGCCGGCGTCGTCGCTGACCGGAACCACCGGCCTGGGCCACACCCGGTGGGCCACCCACGGACGACCCACCGACCGCAACGCCCACCCGCACCGCGACGCCGCCGGCAAGATCGCGGTGGTCCACAACGGCATCATCGAGAACTACGCCAACCTGCGCCACGAGCTGGAGGCCGAGGGCGTGGAGTTCGCCAGCGACACCGATACCGAGGTGGCGGTGCATCTGGTGTCGCAGGCCTACCGGCACGGCCCCACCGCGGGCGATTTCGCCGCCTCGGTGCTCGCGGTGCTGCGCCGCCTGGACGGCCACTTCACGTTGGTGTTCGCCAACGCTGACGACCCCGGCACCATCGTCGCCGCCCGCCGCTCCACCCCGCTGGTGATCGGCATCGGCGACGGCGAGATGTTCGTCGGCTCCGACGTGGCGGCCTTCATCCCGCACACCCGCAACGCCATCGAACTCGGGCAGGACCAGGCCGTGGTGATCACCGCCGACGGTTACCGGATCACCGACTTCGACGGCAACGACGACCTGGGACTCGGGGCATACCGCGAGTTCCACATCGACTGGGACCTGGCCGCCGCCGAAAAGGGTGGCTACGAGTACTTCATGCTCAAGGAGATCGCCGAGCAGCCGACCGCCGTGGCCGACACCCTGCTGGGGCACTTCGTCGACGGCCGGATCGTGCTCGACGAGCAGCGGCTGTCCGACCAGGAGCTCCGCGAGATCGACAAGGTGTTCGTGGTGGCCTGCGGCACCGCATATCACTCCGGCTTGCTGGCGAAGTACGCGATCGAGCACTGGACACGACTGCCGGTCGAGGTCGAGCTCGCCAGCGAATTCCGGTACCGCGACCCGGTTCTGGACCGCAGCACCCTGGTGGTCGCCATCTCGCAGTCCGGCGAGACCGCGGACACCCTCGAAGCGGTCCGGCACGCCAAGGAGCAGAAGGCCAAGGTCTTGGCGATCTGCAACACCAACGGCTCGCAGATACCCCGCGAGTGCGACGCCGTGCTCTACACCCGCGCCGGCCCGGAGATCGGGGTGGCCTCGACCAAGACGTTCCTGGCCCAGATCACCGCGAACTATCTGGTCGGTCTGGCGCTGGCGCAGGCCCGCGGCACCAAGTACCCCGACGAGGTGCAGCGCGAATACCACGAGCTGGAAGCGATGCCGGACCTCGTCGCGCGGGTCATCGCGACGATCAAGCCGGTGGCCGCCCTGGCGTATCAGTTCGCCCAGGCCCCGACGGTGCTGTTCCTGGGCCGCCACGTCGGATACCCGGTGGCGCTGGAGGGCGCGCTGAAACTCAAGGAATTGGCGTACATGCACGCCGAGGGATTTGCCGCCGGCGAGCTCAAGCACGGCCCCATCGCGCTGATTGAAGACGATCTGCCGGTCATCGTCATCATGCCGTCCCCCAAGGGCTCGGCCGTGCTGCACGCCAAGTTGTTGTCCAACATCCGCGAGATCCAGGCCCGCGGCGCGATCACCATTGTCATCGCCGAGGAAGGCGATGACACCGTGCGCCCCTACGCCGACCACCTGATCGAAATCCCTTCGGTGTCAACGCTTTTGCAGCCGCTGCTGTCGACGATCCCGCTGCAGGTGTTCGCCGCGTCGGTGGCCCAGGCCCGTGGCTACGACGTCGACAAGCCGCGAAACCTGGCCAAGTCCGTCACCGTCGAATAGGCGCGCCCAGCTCGCGTCGATACTTCGCCCGTATCACCGGCGGACACCCAGCCGATCCATTACATTGCCCTGGGGCAGCATTTGCGGCAGGCGGGTTGGGGTGAAGTCCGTACGGGAGGAAGTATGCGATCGGCCGGCACGAAATACGGCGTCGTGGGCCTTGTCGTTCTGATCCTCGCGGCATACGCGGTAGCGGTCGGGATGTATGCGCAAAGCGGTACCGGCCGGCGCCTGGATGTTGCCACGCCGACTGGCGACGGCGACAAGCCGTCGGCGACCATCAATGTCGAAGACATTCAGTCCAACAACAGCGTGCTCGCCGTCAATCTGGCGTTCAATCCCGGATCGGCGTTGCTGGACCCGAAAACCCACCACCTCAAGGACGATCTGAGCCTGCGCGTCAGGTCCGCCGCGATGCCTTCTCGGCACACCTGGACCAAGGGCATGCTGCCGGGCCTGATGGCCGTCCCGCTGACCATCGCCGGCCAGATCGAGCGGTGGCCCTTCGATCAATACCGCTCGGGGCCGATCGAAGTCGAGATCTTCTACGGCCCTGACACCGACCGGCAACCCGACCATGTGCCGGTCACCTTCGTCGATCACCTTTCGGGGTGGCGGCTATCCGCCACCAGGGCGCAGGCGGACGGCCCCTACCGACTGAACGTGCGGCGGTCGCTCAGTACCGCGGCGTTCGCCATCGTCATCCTCGGCGTGCTCATCACGATCGCCAGTCTTGCTCTGGTGGTAGCGGTTCAGACGGCCCGCGACCGGCGGCCGTTTCAGCCACCGATGACGACGTGGTACGCGGCCATGCTGTTCGCCGTGGTGCCCCTGCGCAACGCGCTACCCGGCTCGCCGCCATTCGGCAGCTGGGTCGACATCACCGTCGTCATCTGGGTGCTGGTCGC
The DNA here is from genome assembly GCF_059813005.1 of Mycobacterium sp. NGS27. Taxonomy (NCBI): domain Bacteria; kingdom Bacillati; phylum Actinomycetota; class Actinomycetes; order Mycobacteriales; family Mycobacteriaceae; genus Mycobacterium; species Mycobacterium sp. NGS27. Next base: position 267,807 of record NZ_JCALDT010000007.1, on the reverse strand, counting down.
GTTGGCGGTCTCGATGATTCTCTACATCGGGTGCTGGTGGCGGCATTTGAAGCCGGTGCCCACCCCGGCGCCGGCGAGTCCGGCCCCGGCGCCGGACCCGGCGGATCCGGCTCCCGCGCCTGCGAAGTAGCCGATCGCGGGCGGCGTGTTGCCGCCGAAGTCGTCCGGCGCCCCGCCCCTCGTGCGAAGGTTGATGTCGTGGCGGCTCCATCGGTTCGCAGTCGAGTGCGCAGCATGACGCTGGTGGTCTGGCATTTCGTCATCACCGCGCCGCTGACCTACTGCTGGCTGCTGGTGCTGATGATCACGACGTTCATCCAGACCCATCTCACCGGCCGCGAGCTGCACTCCGTACTGCTGCACCGCTCCACCAACATTCACGAGTTGGGCAGCGACCCGCTCGGCGTCCTGTTCGCCAGCCTGCTGTGGATCGACGGCAAACACTTCGAGCCGTACCTGCTGCTGTTCACGCTGTTTCTCGCGCCGGCCGAACACTGGCTCGGCCAGCTCCGCTGGCTCACTGTGGGATTGAGCTCGCACATCCTTGCCACCTACATCAGCGAAGGCATCCTCTACTTTGCGATCGAGGACCACGACGCCCCGCAACGCCTGGTGCACGCCCGCGACATCGGGGTCAGCTATTTCCTTGTCGGCGTGATGGCCGTGCTGAGTTACCACATCGTCCGGCCTTGGCGCTGGGGATATCTCGGGGTGTTGTTCGTCATCTTCGGTTTCCCGCTGATCACCATGGGCAGCGAATTGAATTTCACCGCGATCGGGCACTTCACCTCGATCTTCATCGGCTTGTGCTTCTACCCGATGACTCGCACACGCTCGAAACGCAGCGGCCCGTTGAGTCCCGCGCGCCTGCGGGCCATGGCGCGCCGCAATGTGCCGCCGGAGACTTCGGCCTAATGCCGGCACCTGCCGGAACCCGAAAGACTGTGGGCGCCAGATTATTTCGAGATAGCGCCGGCCGCCGTCGGCGCCCGCGAACCGAGCGCGGCCGTCCACCGCGACCGCGACACGTAATCTGACTCTGATGCGCCATTACTACTCCGTAGACGCGATCCGGCAGGCCGAGGCGCCATTGCTGGCCAGCCTGCCCGACGGTGTGCTGATGCGGCGCGCGGCGTATGGGCTGGCCACCGAGATCATCGGCGAGTTGGCCGCCCGCACCGGCGGCGTCACCGGCCGACGGGTGTGTGCGGTCGTCGGCTCCGGAGACAACGGCGGTGACGCGTTGTGGGCGGCCACCTTTCTGCGCCGTCGCGGCGCGGCCGCCGACGCGATTCTGCTCAACCCCGAGCGCACCCACCGCAAAGGCCTGGCGGCGTTCCTGCGGGCCGGCGGGCGCATCGTCGAAAGCGTCTCGCCGACAACCGATCTCGTCATCGACGGCGTGGTGGGCATCTCCGGCTCCGGAGCGCTGCGACCCGCCGCGGCCGAGGTGTTCGCCGCCTTGGACAGGCCGGGCGACGCGAAAATCCCGGTGATCGCCGTCGACATCCCCAGCGGCATCGACGCCACGACCGGGGCGATCAGCGGTCCCGCGGTGCACGCCTGCCTGACCGTCACCTTCGGTGGGCTCAAACCCGTGCACGCACTCGCCGACTGCGGCCGCGTGGCACTGATCGACATCGGGCTGAGGCTGCCCGGTCCACCGAACGTCGCAGCGCTGGGGTTCGAGGCCGCCGACGTGGCCGCCCGCTGGCCGGTGCCCGGACCCCACGACGACAAATACACCCAGGGCGTCACCGGCGTGATGGCCGGCTCGTCGACCTATCCGGGCGCCGCCGTGCTGTGCACCGGCGCCGCCGTCGCGGCGACCTCCGGCATGGTCCGCTACGCCGGCAGCGCGCACCGCGAGGTGCTCGCGCACTGGCCCGAGGTCATCGCGTCGCCCACCCCCGCGTCGGCCGGACGGGTGCAGTCCTGGGTCGTCGGGCCGGGATTGGGCACCGACGACGTCGGCGCCGCGGCGCTGTGGTTCGCCCTCGAAACCGACCTGCCGGTGATCGTGGACGCCGACGGGCTGACCATCCTGGCGGCCCATCCCGAGCTGGTGGCCAACCGCACCGCGCCGACGGTGCTGACCCCGCACGCGGGTGAATTCGCCCGGCTGGCGGGTAACCCACCCGGTGATGACCGGGTGGGTGCGTGCCGCAAGCTGGCCGACGCGTTCGGCGCCACGGTATTGCTCAAGGGCAACGTCACGGTCATCGCCGATCCGGGCGGCCCGGTCTACCTCAATCCGGCCGGGCAGTCGTGGGCGTCCACCGCCGGCTCCGGTGACGTGTTGTCCGGCATGATCGGCGCGCTGCTGGCGTCAGGGTTGCCGCCGGCCGAGGCGGCCGCGGCCGCCGCCTTCGTGCACGCGCGGGCCGCGGCGCTGTCGGCCGCCGACCCGGGGCCCGGCGAGGCGCCCACCTCGGCATCGCGCATGGTTCCGCACATCCGAGCCGCCCTGGCCGCCCTGTAGGAGAGACCTTCAGAAAGGAATTCGTTGTGCCCCAACACCCTTCCATGCCCGCGCATTCCATCGCCCCGGCGTATACGGGCCGCCTGTTCACCGCGCCGGTACCGGCGCTGCGGATGCCGGACGAGTCGATGGACCCGGAGGCCGCGTACCGCTTCATCCACGACGAGCTGATGCTCGACGGCAGCTCGCGGCTGAACCTGGCCACGTTCGTCACCACCTGGATGGATCCGCAGGCCGGGCGGCTGATGGCAGAGACGTTCGACAAGAACATGATCGACAAGGACGAGTACCCGGCCACCGCGGCCATCGAGCAGCGCTGCGTGTGCATGGTGGCCGACCTGTTCCACGCCGACGGCCTGCGCGACGACGACCCGTCCAGCGCCTGCGGGGTGTCCACGATCGGCTCGAGCGAGGCGGTGATGCTGGGCGGGCTGGCGATGAAGTGGCGCTGGCGCGAGAAGGTCGGTAAGGACTGGAAGACGCGCACCCCGAACCTGGTGATGGGCTCCAACGTGCAGGTGGTCTGGGAGAAGTTCTGTCGCTACTTCGACGTCGAACCGCGCTACCTGCCGATGGAGGAGGGGCGCTATGTCATCACGCCCGAGCAGGTCACCGACGCTGTCGACGAGGACACCATCGGGGTGGTGGCGATCCTGGGCACCACCTACACCGGCGAGCTGGAGCCCATCGCCGAGATCTGCGCGGCCCTGGACAAGCTGGCCGCCGGTGGCGGGGTGGACGTCCCGGTTCACGTCGACGCCGCCAGCGGCGGGTTCGTGTTGCCCTTCCTGCACCCCGACCTGAAGTGGGACTTCCGGCTGCCCCGGGTGGTGTCGATCAACGTCAGCGGCCACAAGTACGGGCTGACCTATCCGGGCGTCGGGTTCGTGGTGTGGCGCAGCAAGGAGTACCTGCCCGAGGACCTGGTGTTCCACGTGAACTATCTGGGCGGCGACATGCCGACGTTCACGCTGAACTTCTCCCGGCCCGGCAATCAGGTGGTCGGCCAGTACTACAACTTCCTGCGGCTGGGCCGCGAGGGCTACACGCAGGTCATGCAGACGCTGTCGTCGACCGCGCGCTGGCTGGGTGAGCAGCTGCGCGTCGGCGAACACTGCGAGCTGATCTCCGACGGCTCGGCGATCCCGGTGGTCGCCTTCCGGCTGGCCCGCGGCCTCGGCTACACCGAGTTCGACGTCTCCCACGAGCTGCGCGGCTATGGCTGGCAGGTGCCGGCCTACACCATGCCGGACAACGCCACCGACATTTCGGTGTTGCGCATCGTGGTGCGCGAGGGGCTCTCCGCCGACCTGGCCCGGGCCCTGCACGACGACGCCCGCACCGCGCTGGCGTCGCTGGACAAGCTCAAGCCGGGTGGGCACTACAGCGCCGAGCACTTCGCGCACTAGGTTCTGCGCCGAACGTCGAGTTGTCGGGCCCGATTGCGGGGTCTGGGAGAATGGCGGCCGTGTCCGCTACGACGACATCCCTGACACCGGGCGTCCTCGCTGAGGCCCTGGTCGACCTGGGCGCGATTGAGCACAACGTGCGGCTGCTGTGCGAGCACGCGGGCGACGCGCAGGTGATGGCCGTGGTCAAGGCCGACGGCTACGGCCACGGAGCCCCCCAGACGGCGCGCGCAGCGCTGGCCGCGGGGGCCACCGAGTTGGGTGTCGCCACCGTCGCCGAGGGCCTGGCGCTGCGTGCGGCCGGAATCACCGCGCCGGTGCTGGCCTGGCTGCACCCGCCCGGCATCGACTTCGGCCCCGCACTGCTGGCCGACATACAGGTCGCCGTGTCGTCGGAGCGCCAACTCGACGAGCTGCTGGACGCGGCGCGCCGCACCGGCCGGACCGCGACCGTGACCGTCAAGGTCGACACCGGGCTGAACCGCAACGGGGTCCCCCCGGGGCAGTACCCCTCGATGCTGACCGCGCTGCGGAGGGCCGTCGCCGAGGAGGCCATCGTGCTGCGGGGGCTGATGTCTCACATGGTGTATGCCGACCAGCCCGCCAATCCGGTGAACAACCTTCAGGCCCAACGATTCAGCGACATGCTGGCCCAGGCGCGCGAGCAGGGGGTGCGGTTCGAGGTGGCGCACCTGTCGAACTCGTCGGCCACGATGTCGCGCCCGGACCTGGCGTTCGACATGGTGCGCCCCGGCATCGCGATATACGGGCTGAGTCCGGTGCCCGAGCGCGGTGACCTGGGTCTGGTGCCGGCGATGACGGTGAAATGCACTGTGGCCCTGGTGAAGTCGATCACTGCGGGGGAGAGCGTGTCGTATGGCCACACCTGGACCGCGCAGCGCGACACCAACCTCGCGCTGATTCCGGTCGGCTATGCCGACGGCGTCTTCCGGTCCCTGGGCGGTCGGCTGGAGGTGTTGATCAACGGCAAGCGGCGGCCGGGCGTCGGGCGGATCTGCATGGACCAGTTCGTCGTCGACCTCGGGCCGGGACGCGCCGACGTGGCCGAAGGCGACGAGGCGATCCTGTTCGGGCCGGGCGTCAAAGGTGAACCCACCGCGCAGGACTGGGCCGACCTGCTCGGCACCATCCACTACGAAGTGGTGACCAGCCCCCGCGGCCGGATCACCAGAACCTACCGCGAGGCGCGAACCGTTGAGTCCTGAAAAACCCCGCAGGCGCCGCAAGGGCAGGGCCTGGCTTGCGGGAGGTGCGGGGGTGACGGCCGTCGCCACCATCATCGGAGCCTCGGCCCGCCGGTCGATGACCCAGCGTGCCACCGTCGAAGACCCGTACGCCCATGAGGATTTCAACCGGCTCGAAGACGACACCAGCCTGGTGGTGACCACTCCCGACGGGGTACCGCTGGCGGTCCGCGAAGCCGGTCCGGCCGACGCACCGCTGACCCTGGTGTTCGTCCACGGATTCTGTTTGCAGATGGGCGCCTTTCACTTTCAGCGCACGCGGCTGCCCGATCAGTTGGGTCCCGACGTGCGGATGGTCTTCTACGATCAGCGCGGGCACGGCAGATCCGGCGAGGCCGATCCCGAGACCTACACGCTGACCCAACTCGGCAGGGACCTGCAAACCGTGCTGAACGTGGTGGCGCCGCGTGGAATGATCGTGCTGGTGGGCCACTCGATGGGCGGCATGACGGTGTTGTCGCATGCCCGCCAGTTCCCCGAGCAGTACGGGCGCCGAATCGTGGGCGCCGCGATAATTTCCTCGGCGGCAGAAGGCGTTTCGAGGTCACCACTCGGTGAGATACTCAAAAACCCTGCGCTGGAAGCGGTCCGCGTTGCCGCGCGGTCCGCACCGAAGCTGATGCACCGGGGCCGCAACGTGTCCCGGTCGTTGATCGGCCCGGTGCTGCGGGCCGCCTCCTACAGCGACCTGCAGGTCAGCCGGAGCCTGGACGCGTTCTCCCAGCGCATGATGAACAGCACCCCGATCCCCACCATGGTGGGCTTCCTGGACGCCTTGGAAAAGCATGACGAGACCGCCGGGCTGTGGACGCTGCTGCGCATCCCGACCCTCATCGCATGCGGCGACCACGACCTGCTCACCCCGGACGAGTATTCACGAAAAATGGCCGCCAGCCTGCCGCAGTCCGAGCTGGTCATCGTCGCCGGGGCCAGCCATCTGGCGCTGCTGGACAAGCCCGAAGCCATCAATGGCGGGCTGGTCCGATTGGTCAGGCGGGCCACCCCGGGCAAGGCGGTGCTGCGGATGCGACGGATGCGGGAAAGGTTGCGGCGCCGTGGCTGAAATCGACCGCGAGGGCGCCGCAACCCTGGAGCGCGTCGAGGACACCATGGCGCTGGGCTCACGACTCGGGCAACAGCTGCGGGCGGGCGACGTGGTGGTGCTCTCCGGTCCGCTCGGTGCGGGAAAGACCGTGCTGGCCAAGGGGATTGCCGCGGCACTGGATGTCGACGGGCCGGTCACCTCGCCGTCCTACGTGCTGGCGCGGGTGCATCCGCCGCGGCGCCGCGGCACCCCGACCATGATCCACGTCGACATGTACCGGTTGCTCGACCACACCGGCCCTGAGGGCGCCGGCCTGCTCGGCGAACTCGATTCACTGGACCTGGACAGCGATCTCGACGACGCCGTCGTCGTCGTGGAATGGGGTGAGGGCCTGGTCGAGCGGCTGGCCGAACGCCACCTCGACATCCGGCTCGAGCGCGTCACCCGATCCGATGTGCGGATCGCGACCTGGCGGTGGGCCGACAACGCCGACGATGACGGTGGATCATGAGCATCGTCCTCGCCCTCGACACCGCCACGCCGGCCGTGACGGCCGGCCTCGTGCGCCGTGAGGACCTGTGCGTGCTCGCCGAGCGCGTCACCGTCGACCCCCGGGCCCACGCGGAACGGCTCACCCCGAATGTCGTTGCGGCCCTGGACGATGCGGGACTGACGATGGCGGACCTGGATGCCGTCGTGGTGGGTTGTGGGCCGGGGCCTTTCACCGGTCTGCGGGCCGGGATGGCCACCGCCGCCGCCTACGGGCACGCGCTGAACATTCCGGTGCACGGTGTGTGCAGCCTGGACGCCATCGGCGTGCGTACCGCCGGGGACACGCTGGTGGTCACCGACGCCCGGCGGCGCGAGGTGTACTGGGCCCGCTATCGCGACGGTGTACGAACCCACGGACCCGCGGTCGATGCGGCGGCCGACGTCGACCCGGGTACCGCTGCGGCCGTCGCCGGCTCACCCGAACACGCCGGCCTGTTCGCTTTGCCGGTGTGCGAGCCGAGCTGCCCGACACCGGCCGGACTGGTTGCGGCGGTGGCCGATTGGTCCGTCGACCCGGAGCCGCTGGTGGCCCTGTATCTGCGTCGGCCCGACGCCAGACCGCTGGCGACGGGCCGATGACCGCCCACAGCGAAGCCGTGACCTTCGGCGGCCTGACCCGAGCCGACGCGCGGCGCTGCGCGGAGCTGGAGGCCCAGCTCTTCGACGGCGACGACCCCTGGCCCGCGGCGGCTTTCCACCGCGAATTGGCCAGTGCCCACAACCATTACGTGGCCGCACGGATCGGTGAGACGCTGATCGGTTATGCCGGCATCTCGCGGCTGGGCCGTACCCCTCCGTATGAGTACGAGGTGCACACCATCGGTGTGGATCCCGCATACCAAGGCCGGGGGATTGGTCGCCGGCTGCTCGAGGAGCTGCTGACCTTCGCCGACGGCGGCGCCGTTTACCTGGAAGTGCGCACCGACAACGAGGCGGCCATCGGGCTCTACACCAGCGTCGGGTTCGAGCAGATCGGCCTGCGCCGCCGCTACTACCGGGTCAGCGGCGCCGACGCGTACACGATGCGCAGGGAGGCCACATGACAACTATCCTCGCAATCGAAACCTCGTGCGACGAAACGGGAGTCGGCATCGCGCGGTTGGACGCCGACGGCACGGTGACGCTACTGGCCGACGAGGTGGCTTCCAGCGTCGACGAACACGTCCGCTTCGGCGGCGTGGTCCCCGAGATCGCCTCACGCGCGCACCTGGAGGCGCTGGGGCCCGCGATGCGCCGCGCGCTGTCGACCGCCGGCCTGGACAAGCCGGACGTCGTTGCGGCCACCATCGGGCCCGGACTGGCCGGCGCCCTACTGGTGGGAGTCGCTGCGGCCAAAGCGTATTCGGCTGCGTGGGGCGTGCCGTTCTACGCGGTGAATCACCTGGGTGGCCATCTGGCGGCCGACGTGTACGAGCACGGGCCGCTGCCCGAGTGTGTGGCGCTGCTGGTCTCCGGCGGCCACACCCATCTGTTGCATGTGCGTTCGCTCGGCGACCCGATCATCGAGCTGGGCAGCACCGTCGATGACGCCGCCGGCGAGGCCTACGACAAGGTGGCGCGGCTGCTCGGGCTGGGCTATCCGGGCGGCAGGGTCCTCGACGAGTTGGCGCGCGCCGGTGATCGCGACGCCATCGCCTTCCCGCGCGGCATGACCGGGCCCCGCGACGACCCGTACGCGTTCAGCTTCTCCGGGCTCAAGACGGCCGTGGCGCGCTACCTGGAAAGCCACCCGGACGCGGTGAACGCCGACATCGCCGCCGGGTTCCAGGAGGCCGTCGCGGACGTGCTGACCAAAAAGGCGGTGCGCGCGGCCACGGATCTCGGCGTCAAGACCCTGCTGATCGCCGGTGGGGTGGCCGCGAATTCGCGATTGCGCGAGCTGGCTGAGCAGCGCAGCGCGGCGGCCGGGCTGACCTTGCGGATCCCCAGGCCCAGGTTGTGCACCGACAACGGCGCGATGATCGCGTCCTTCGCCGCGCACCTGGTCGCCGCCGGGGCGCCGCAGTCACCGCTGGACGTGCCCAGTGATCCCGGTCTGCCGGTGGTAAAAGCGCAGGTGGCCTAGGCGACGATGAGCAGGTTGTTGCTCGTCGCCCAGGCCCGGGTGAAGGTGGCCAGGGGAATCAGCTCGTCGCGGCCGTTGGGTGTGCCGCTGTCGTTGAGGTGAACGACGTTGTTGCGGGTGTCGACGCCGGTGACGACGACGGCGTGGTCGGCGTTGGTCCGCTGTCCCTTTCCCTGCGGATAGTTCCAGATGGTTTCGGCGTTGATCGCCGCGATCACCTTGCGGCCGGCGGCCAGGTCCTGCTCCATTCCTTGCAAGGTGTTGCCCGTCGTCAGCTGGGATTGGACACCGTACTTGCTCAGCAGCAGCACCATGTCTTGCGGAGAGGTGCCGTCGAAGAAGTAGACGCCGCCGTGGTGGGCTTCGCTTCTGGTGAACACCCCGCGTAGCTCGATGCCGACCTGGCTGGGTTCTTTACCGGTGACCTGCCCGACCACGTCGGCAACGGCCATCAGGCCGCAGTCCTCGCCGATCTGATAGCGCCAGTAGGGCGCGGCGGCTTGCGGATTGCCGTACATCTGGCCGTTTGGGTCGGCGTGCGCCGCCCCGGTCAGCCCGGTACAGATAGACGAGAACGCCATGATGTTCGCTATTGCGATGGCGGCGCCGTTGGCACGCCGGATGCGCGAGTCCACGAATTGATTATTCACTTTGGTCCACGTGCGCAAGGTGACTCGCCGCGACTCTCACGGGAAGCAGCAGGGCGCCCTTGAGTGCTAGCACTCTCGTGTATAGAGTGCTAGGTGGCAATCGGCCAAACCCTGTGTCGGCACCCGCGACGACGGCGCTCGGGCACGGACGAATGCCGAACACCTGATAATTCGGCAGGGGCGGGTTCAACCCGTACCGGCCGTCAACTCCGGTCCGGGGACTCCCGGACCCGACCCAAACAGTGGAGGGCTCCAATCGTGGCGAAGGTGAATATCAAGCCACTCGAGGACAAGATTCTCGTGCAGGCCAACGAGGCCGAGACCACGACCGCGTCTGGTCTGGTCATTCCTGACACCGCCAAGGAGAAGCCGCAGGAAGGCACCGTCGTCGCAGTCGGCCCCGGCCGGTGGGACGACGACGGCGCAAAGCGCATCCCGCTGGACGTCTCGGAAGGCGACACCGTCATCTACAGCAAGTACGGCGGCACCGAGATCAAGTACGGCGGCGAGGAGTACCTGATCCTGTCGGCACGCGACGTGCTGGCTGTCGTCTCCAAGTAAGAACCGTGTTCCGCCCCGGCGATCCCCGCGTCCTGCGCGGGTGATTTCCGGGGCGGCATGCGTTTGGGGCTAGTGGCGATCGCAAGCGCGGCGAAGCCGGGCGAAGCGGGTCGCCACCATTCAAACAAGGAGCCTGATGAGCAAGATCATTGAGTACGACGAGACAGCGCGTCGCGCGATCGAGGCGGGCGTGAACACGCTCGCCGACGCGGTGCGGGTGACCCTCGGGCCGCGGGGCCGGCATGTGGTGCTGGCCAAGGCATTCGGCGGCCCGGCCGTCACCAACGACGGTGTGACCGTCGCGCGTGAGATCGACCTGGAGGACCCGTTCGAGAACCTGGGCGCCCAGCTGGTGAAGTCGGTGGCCACCAAGACGAACGACGTCGCCGGCGACGGCACCACGACCGCGACCGTGCTGGCCCAGGCGCTGGTCAAGGGCGGCTTGCGGCTGGTTGCGGCCGGCGCCAACCCCATCGAACTGGGCGTGGGAATCAGCAAGGCCGCGGACGCGGTGTCCGAGGCGCTGCTGGCGTCGGCCACCCCGGTCTCCGGCAAGGACGCCATCGCGCAGGTGGCGACCGTGTCGTCGCGCGACCAGCTGCTGGGTGAGCTGGTCGGCGAGGCGATGACCAAGGTCGGCGCGGACGGCGTGGTCAGCGTCGAAGAATCCTCGACGCTGAGCACCGAGCTCGAGTTCACCGAGGGTGTCGGCTTCGACAAGGGCTTCCTGTCGGCGTATTTCGTCACCGATTTCGACGCCCAGCAGGCCGTCCTGGACGACCCGTTGATCCTGTTGCACCAGGACAAGATCAGCTCGCTGCCCGACCTGCTGCCGATGCTGGAGAAGGTCGCCGAATCGGGCAAGCCGCTGCTGATCATCGCCGAGGACATCGAGGGCGAGGCGCTGGCGACGCTGGTCGTCAACTCGATCCGCAAGACTCTCAAGGCCGTCGCGGTCAAAGCGCCGTTCTTCGGCGACCGCCGCAAGGCGTTCCTGGAGGATCTGGCGGTGGTGACCGGCGGCCAGGTGATCAACCCCGACGCGGGCCTGCTGCTGCGTGAGGTCGGCACCGATGTGCTGGGCTCGGCCCGCCGCGTGGTGGTCAGCAAGGACGACACCGTCATCGTCGACGGCGGTGGCCCCAAGGATGCGGTGGCCAACCGCATCAAGCAGCTGCGCGCCGAGATCGAGGCGAGCGACTCCGACTGGGACCGCGAGAAGCTGCAGGAGCGGCTGGCCAAGCTGGCCGGCGGCGTGGCCGTCATCCAGGTGGGGGCCGCGACCGAAACCGCGCTCAAGGAGCGCAAGGAAAGCGTCGAGGATGCCGTCGCGGCCGCGAAAGCGGCTGTCGAGGAAGGCATTGTCGCCGGCGGTGGCTCGGCGCTGCTGCAGACCCGCAAGGCGCTGGAAGAGCTCCGCAAGTCGCTGAGCGGCGATCAGGCGCTGGGCGTCGACGTCTTCACCGAGGCGTTGGCGGCACCCCTGTACTGGATTGCCACCAACGCCGGGCTCGACGGCGCGGTCGCGGTGCACAAGGTGACCGAGCTGCCCAACGGGCACGGGCTGAACGCGGACAAGCTGACCTACGGCGACCTGATCGCCGATGGCGTCATCGACCCGGTGAAGGTCACCCGCTCGGCGGTGCTCAACGCGGCGTCGGTGGCCCGGATGGTCCTCACCACCGAAACGGTGGTCGTCGACAAGCCGGCCGAGGAGGCCGACCACGGCCACGGTCACCATCACCACCACTGAGTGAAAAGACAAGCGCTCCCGGCTCAAAAGGCCGGGGGCGCTTGTTTGTTCGCTGACTCCGCCCACGGGCCGCGGTTCAGCGTCTACGGTCGCCGCATGGACCGCATCTGGCAGTGGGCGTGGGATCGTTGCAAGGCGGGATACTCGTGGGCGGTCTACGCCGTCGGGGTCCCTTTGATGCTATGGACCTACCTGTTCTGGCTGTTGTTGATTGTTGCCGTGCAGGGATCCGATCGGTACGTCGAAGCGGCTGTTCTCGCCCTCATCGCCGCACCCGTGTCGTGGTATGTGGCCGTGCTTCCCGGCGTGGGGAGCGGGCGCCTCGTGGAGCGGTGGGCGACGGGACGCGATGTCGATCGGGCGACCGCATTGGACGCCACCTACGCCTGGGCCCGGGGGACGGTCGTTCGGGCTGTGGGGTTCAACGCTATGTGGACCGGGCTGTTATCCGTCGTTGTCGCCACCATTGCCGGGGCGACGAGGTCGCAATGCGTCCAATACGGGGTCCTGGGCGCTTTGATGGGGACGGCCGTTGTGATGAGTGGAGTGCACGGCACGGCCGAAGCAGCGGCTCGGCCGGTCAGAATGGCGATCGCCGGTGACACGGCGGTTGGTGACAACCTGCCGCGCTCTCGTCCGACTTTCGCCTTCTGGTCAAGCGTGGCCCTACTGGCGAGTTCGTTCCTGTTCGCCGTCGACGGCACCATGCTGCTGGCTGCAATCGGTTGGGCGCGTGAGCAACCGGTGCTCTTTGCGATCATCGGGTGCGCGTTGGTGATCGGCTTCGGGATGCCGATGACCGTCGGTGCCGCGCTCGCGCCATCGCTGCGGCCGATTCGCGACCTCGCCGAAGGGACGGAACGGGTGGCGGCCGGCGATTACGGTCGGCGTTTGCCGGTGGTTCAGGATGACGATTTGGGCGCCCTTGCCGCGTCGTTCAATCGGATGCAGGCGGGTTTGGCTGAGCGGCAACGGCTTCAGAGCGCGTTCGGGACGTATGTCGATCCGGCGTTGGCAGCGCGGCTGCTGCAGCAGGGCGACGACGTGTTCACCGGGGAGCGGCGGGAGGTGACGGTGATGTTCGTCGACATCCGCGACTTCACCCCGTTCGCTGAGGCGAATACCGCCGAGGACACGGTCGCGCGGCTTAATGCGTTGTTCGAGATTGTGGTGCCCGCTGTCGTCGACGCCGGTGGGCACGTGAACAAGTTTCTCGGCGACGGTGCGCTGGCCGTCTTCGGCGCCCCGAACGATCTCGCCGGTCATGCCGATGCGGCGGTGGGCGCTGCCGTCGGTATTCAGGGCTTGGTGGCCCAGCGTTTCGACGGTGCGCTTCGGATCGGCATCGGCATCAACACCGGCAAGGTGATTGCCGGAACCATCGGCGGCGGAAGCAAGCTGGAGTTCACCTTGATCGGTGACACCGTCAACGTCGCGGCCCGCGTGGAGCAGCTCACCAAGACCACCGGTGACACGATCCTGCTCACGCAGCAGACCGTCGATGCTTTGCTTTCTCGACCGCCCGGGCTCGTTGACAAGGGATTGCATGAACTGAAAGGCAAGTCCGCCGCTGTCCAGATCTTCGGACTCGAGTCGGCGCTCCGTTACCCGGACTGAATTACTTGACCGAGATTCCGCCGTCGACCGGCAGCGTGACTCCGGTGATGTAGCGGCCCGAGCGTCCACAGAGGTAAACCATCGCCTCGCTCACATCCGCGGCTTCGATGAGCTCGACGGGCAACGGCGCCTGCAACGCGGAAGCACCTTCGGGGTGCTCTGCCATCAATTGGGCAAAGGGTTCGTTGACGATCATCGGTGTTGCGACTCCGGTCGGATGTACCGTGTTGACCCGAATGTTCTTCTCCGCCAATGAGGTTGCATAATATCTCATCAGGCCGACCACGCCATGTTTGGCGGCCTGGTAGCCGGCCAAGCCGTGGCTCCGGCCGCTGAACGTCGGGCACAGGCTGTTCAACCCGGCAGTCGAGCTCGTGATCACAATGGCCCCGCCCTCGCCGTGGTCGAGCATCGCGGGCAGGGCGGCCTCGATCGTGTAGTACACGCCGTTGAGCAACACGTTCACCGAATCGACGTAGGCGGCAATGTCGTAGCGCTGTTCGCCGACCGCCGGGAGGATCCCGGCGTTGGCGAGTATGAAGTCGACTCTGCCCAACTCGGCCACGCCGTTGGCGACAGCGGACCTCAGGCTCCGGAAGTCCCGGACGTCGCCTTGCTCCGCGACGATTCGGCGACCGGTCTTTTCGACCAGGTTGATCGTCTCGTCGAGATCCTCGCGGGTCGTCATCGGGTAGGCGACGCTGTCGATCTGACCGCAGAGGTCGAACGCGATGATGTCCGCGCCCTCCTCTGCGAACCGAATCGCATGCGACCGTCCTTGTCCACGCGCGGCTCCGGTGATGAGCGCGACCTTGCCATCGAATTGGTTCGCCATGACGATTTCCCTCCGGGTGTGAACTGAGTATCCGCCGGAAGCCTGCTGTTCGGCTGGGTAGTCGACTACTCAACGCGGCCCGGGCGTTGGACTCCACCTATAGGTGGGCTCGTCGCACCATTCCCCGAGCGGTGGTGGGCACCGCTGCCTGGACCGCCAGGTTGTAGGTCGTCGTCGGTTTCATCGCCGGGGCGACGGATTGGCGTTCACCGTGATCGGTGACACGGTCAACGTCGCGGCCCGCGTGGAGCAGCTCACCAAGACCACCGGTGACACGATCCTGCTCACGCAGCAGACCGTCGATGCTTTGCTTTCTCGACCGCCCGGGCTCGTTGACAAGGGATTGCATGAACTGAAAGGCAAGTCCGCCGCTGTCACGATCTTCGGACTCGATTCAGCTGTTACTCCGGCCGATGGGGGTGAGTAGTCTGCTTTTGTATTCCACACTCCCACGAGGAATTTGAGAACCATGACGCAAGTGATGCAGACCCAGGTGTGCGTTGCCGGCGGCGGTCCCGCCGGCATGGTTCACGCCCTGCTGCTGGCGCGGGCCGGAATCCGGGTCGTCGTTCTGGAGAAGCACAACGACTTCCTGCGCGACTTCCGCGGCGACACCGTGCACCCGACAACCCTGCGGATCATGGACGAGCTGGGGTTCATCGACGAGTTCCTTCGGCTACCACACACCAAGATCGACCGCGTCGCCTTCGACACCGATGGCTCGATTCGCACCTTCGGCAACTTCAAAGTGCTCAAGCGGCTGGGATTCAGGCAGCCCTATATCGCCATGATGCCGCAGTGGGACTTTCTCGACTTCATCGCCGAAAAGGCCGCTGCCTACCCGGAATTCACCTTGGTCCGCAACGCAGAGGTCACCGACCTGGTATTCGACGGCGGCCGGGTGGCCGGGGTGCGCACGCCCGACCTGGAGGTGCGGGCGGATCTCGTCATCGCCGCGGACGGGCGCAAGTCCGCGGTGCGCGCGGTGGCGGGGCTGCAGACCGCGGCGGCGCACTCCCCGATGGACGTCCTGTGGTTCCGGCTGAAATGGCGCCCCGACGACCCGGAGGAACTGTTCGCGGTGCTGCGTAAAGGCCTGATGATGGCCATGATCTACCGGGGCGATTACTGGCAGATCGCCTATCTGATGCCGAAGGGATCGAGCCCGCGCGATGGATCCCTGGAGGAGTTCAAGGAGCGGATCGTCATCGCGCAGCCGCGGCTGCGTGAGCACGTCAACGACCTGAGCTCGTGGGACGACACCAGCGAGCTCGACGTGCGGGTGGACCGGCTCGAGACGTGGTGGCGCACCGGGTTGCTGTGCATCGGCGATGCCGCGCACGCCATGTCGCCGGCCGGCGGCGTCGGCATCAACCTCGCCGTCGCCGATGCGGTCGCCGCGGCCAACATTTTGTGCGCCCCGCTTCGCGGTGGTCGGCTGACCGACAACGATCTCGCCAAGGTACAACGGCGGCGCGAACTGCCCACCCGTATCGTTCAGGGCTTCCAGGTGCTGATGCAAGACAACGCGATCGCGCCGAATTTGAGCGGTGACCTTTCCCCGATCCGCATACCCAAGATCGTGGGTTTCGGCCCGCTGCAAGCTATTCCGCCGATCTTGGTCGGGCGCGGTTTCCGTCCCGAGCATGTCCGCACCCCGGACGTGCACGCGCGGTAACGCGTCGCGCCCCTTGGATTCCGGTGAAGCGCCGCCTGCGCCGCCGCCCGCGACGAAGATGGGCCACATGGATAGGCCGATATTCTCTGTCACTGCTGGCTATGGCGATCATCAGCTGCGGAACTTCCACTATTCACAGGCCGTTCGATACGGCGACCGGATAGAGACCGCCGGTCAAGGAGGTTGGGACGAGGGCTGGCACTACCCCGAGTCAGTTCGCGAGGAAGTCATTGCGGCCTTCGACAATGTCGAACGGACTTTGGCGACGGCCGGAGCCTCCTGGCGCGACGTGGTGCACGTGCACTCGTATCACGTGCCGGACGCAGACGGCCAGATTGGGCGCGAGCACTTGGATACCATGGTCGAACAGTTCCGTCGACGCATGGGCGACCGTGCGCCCCCCCTGTGGACATGCATCGGTGTCGCCGCTTTGGCGGGTCCGCAGATGCGCGTCGAGATTCAAGTCACCGCCGTCGAGGCATCGCCCAAGTGACCGCGGCCGTCGAGACCGACGCCGACTAGGCGGTTGCGAAACACCCCCGTTCCCTTGCGGATCGGGGGTGCCTCTTTCATGGTGGCTTGAGTGTCAGCGCCCGGGCGGATAGTACTGCGGGGTCGTCACCGTCGTCGTCGGCGTGGACGTCGTGGTCGGGGTGCTGGTGACAGTGACGGTGCTGGTGCTGGTGCTGGTCGACGCCGGTGGCACGACGGTGGTGGTGGTGCTCGTCGTCACGCTGGTGGTCGACGTCGACGTCGACGTCGTTGTCGTCGCGGACGGCGCCGCAATCACACCGCAGGCCAGGCGCTTGCCCGATTCACCCGTGGGGGCGGTAGTGCCCAGATTGTCCGCGGTCTGGTGGATGATCAGCGCGGTGCCCGAGCCGTTCCTCAGGTCGGCGGAGGTGAACGCGTTACTGGTGGTGACCAGTTTCGCCGAGCCGTCGGATCGCACCTGCAACGCGGTCAGGTCGCCGCTGGCGGGATAACCCGTGTGATCGGCCGCCTGGTACACGCTTCCGGCGGAGTCGAAGTCGCCCGTCGAGCTCCCGTTGGGCGCAGCCGAATTGGCCTCGCACTTGCCCACCGCGTGGATTTGCAGGCCGTGGAAGCCGGGGCTGAGCACCTGGTTGGGGCCGGCTTCTACCGTCACCGTCGCGTAGCCGTTGGCAAATTCGAAGGTGGCGTTTGCGACCGGACTTCCGCCGGCGGTCTTCAGTTGGGTGGTCAGCCTCTCCGCGCCGGAAGTCGGACTGGTCAGCGGTGAGGTGTTGGGCTGACTGCCTTGCTGATTCGCGCATGCGGCTAACGGTGCGACGGTCGCGGTGAGCGCCGCGACCGCAAAACATGCGGCCTTGTTCATTTGCGGTGCCTACCCGCATTGGCCTGCCCCGAAACGGCGCAACCGGCTGGCGATGCCCTGCGGGATGCGAGCGTTGCTCAGGCGCTGCGGGGGATGGCGCGCCCGCGCCCGATGTCGCCCTTGAGCAACATGTCGCGTTCGGACTCCGACAGGCCACCCCAAACCCCGTAGGGCTCACCGACTTCGAGGGCGTGCGAGCGGCACTCCTGGATCACCGGGCACTGCCGACACATTTCCTTGGCGCGCTGCTCGCGTTGCATGCGGGCCCGGCCACGCTCTCCGTCGGGGTGGAAGAACATCGATGAGTCAACGCCGCGGCACACGCCCTGCAGTTGCCAATTCCAGATGTCGGCGTTGGGTCCAGGTAGCTGTTCCGGCTGTGGCATTGGTTCGTTCCCTCTCTGCACCGTCCGCTCGAGGTCAGGCTCGTGAAAGCGATTGATGCAACTTAAATTAAGTGGAGTGGGGTCACCGATGACTTCCCGTCATCCGTAGACGTTAGGGGCCGCGGTGAATTTCCGTCAATAGCCAGTTAGCCGGACAAAGTATGTGCCCGTTGGAGCAAAATTTACTTTGCGTTCATCTCCATTGAAAATGCGAAACGGGGGCCGTGCTACCAGGCAGTTGGCGGAAACGCGATTTCCCAGCTCAGCCCGCGGACGAGGGATAAGACAAATTTATCCATGGGCTATAGTGATTAACGGATCGGTAACATGAAGACCACAAACTGTTTACTACATCATTGTGATTGAAACTCGTCACACTTACTTGATTGGGCGGCAGTTGGCCGACGCCGCCTTCGGCGACCGGCCCGATAGCTGGCCGCTGCCCTCGGCGACGACCCCGGCTCAGCTGTGGCTGCGCGCCGTCGCGGCCGGGGGGCAGGGACGGTACGGCGCCGCATTCCGCGACCTCGCGACGCTGCGGCGCAGCGGACCGGCCGGGCGGCTGGTGTCGTTGGGCATGAGCACGCAGGGGTCGTTTTTGCGCCAACTCGGTTGGCACGCCCTGGCCCGCGGCTGGGACGGCCGCGCCCTCGCGCTGGCCGCCGGAGATCCCGAGGCGTGCGCCGACGCCCTCATCGGGCTGGCCGCAGACGCATTGGGCGTCGGGCGCTTCGCGGCCGCCGAGACGCTGCTGGCGCGCGCCGAGCCGCTGCTGGCATCGACCGACTCTGCGGTGCCCGACCGGCTGCCGGTGCGTCGACGATGGGTGGCCGCCGAGCTCGCGATGGCACGCGGCGACGGCGACGCCGCCGTCCGCCTTGCCGGCGAGGGGGTGAAGCTCGCGGCGGGCATGGCCGTCGCGTCGCCGCGGCACCGGGTGAAAAGCGATGTGGTGCTCGCCGCCGCGCTGTGCTGCGCGGGCGATCTCGAGCGCGCCCGCACGGTCGCCGACGCCGCGCTGCAGACCACCGAGCGGTTGGGGCTGCTGCCGCTTCGTTGGGCGCTGGCTTGCTTGCTGATCGATATCGAAAGTGTCACGTTTCCAACACATCAGCTGCACGAAATCCGCGATGTCTGCGCAGGCCAGGTGCGGCGCGCCGGAGGGACGTGGCGTTCCGCTTGAAACGGCTCTCCGCCCGTTATCGTCATTTCGTAAGTTAGCCCGGTTGGGCCGCGATGTGTCCGCTTCGTAACGTTGGAGAGATCACCGTCGATGACAATTCCAGCAGGGGAACGTCTCGACGCCGTGGTCGCCCAGGCCGTCACCGGAGACCACAACGCATTGAGGGAGGTGCTGGAGACCATCCGTCCGATCGTCGTCCGATATTGCCGAGCGCGTGTCGGCACGGTCGATCGGGGTGGGCTGTCAGCGGATGACGTGGCACAGGAGGTGTGCTTGGCGACTATCACGGCACTGCCGCGTTATCGCGATCGCGGACGCCCCTTCCTGGCCTTCCTCTATGGCATCGCGGCCCACAAGGTCGCCGATGCGCACCGGGCCGCCGGACGCGATCTGGCCTATCCCACCGACACGATTCCCGAGCGGTGGTCGAACGACGCGGGACCCGAACAGCTTGCGATCGAAAACGATTCGGCGAGCCGGATGAGCGAAATGCTCGAGATCCTGCCCGCCAAGCAGCGCGAAATCCTGATCCTGCGTGTCGTCGTCGGGTTGTCCGCAGAGGAGACCGCCGCCGCGGTCGGCAGTACAACCGGGGCGGTCCGAGTTGCCCAGCACCGCGCTCTGTCGCGGTTGAAGTCCGAGATGATCGCGGCAGGTGACTGTGCCTGAATCCCTGGATGAATTCGCCCGCACCGACCTGCTGCTCGATGCGCTCGCGCAGCGCCGGCCGGTGGATGTCGAGGACCCCGACGTCGAGGTGCTGACCTCGTTGCTGGAGGACTGGCGCGACAACCTGAGGTGGCCGCCGGCCAGTGCGCTGGTGACGCCCGAAGAGGCGGTGAACGCGTTGCGGACCGGACTGGCCGAGCGCCCGCGGGGCCATCGTGGCCTGGCCGTCATCGGGTCGGTCGCCGCGGCGCTGATAGTGCTCAGTGGGTTCGGCGCCATGGTGGTCGAGGCCCGCCCCGGCGGCACCCTGTACGGGTTGCACGCGATGTTCTTCGACGAACCCCAGGTACACGGAAGTCAAGAGATGCTCGCCGCCAAGGCCGACCTGGCGAAGGTCCAGGAATCGATCGACCGGGGGCAGTGGGAGCAGGCCAAGAATCAGCTGACCGAGGTGAGCAGCCTGGTGCAGTCGATCGACGACCCGGCCAGCAAACAAGACCTGACGAACCAGCTGAAGCTGTTGAACGCCAAGGTCGATGCGCGCGACCCGAACGCCACGCTGCCGGTCGCCTCGCCTCCCGCGGCGCCACCCGGGCCGGCCACCGCGATTCCGGCGGCGCCGCCCGCCGCCTCGGTCGCACCGACGAAAGTGGCTACGCCCGCGCCGCTCAGCCCGCCGAGCGTGCCGCCGAGTCCAAGCAAGCATCACCATCACGGGCAGACGCCACCCCCGGTGGCGCCGCTAAGCCCGAATCAGTGAGTGATCAGTGCCGGCGGTGGAAACCGTCGGCGTCGGACGTCGCCTCGTTGAGCGACGCGTCCGCGTAGCCCCGGCAGTAATCCCACGTGACGTAGGCATCCGGCTCGGGATCGTAGGCGGGCTCGTGCGGACGCACGGTCCCGTCGATCAGCAGCTGCAGCAGGTTCGCGCGCAGCATGTCCCAGTCGTGGTAGTGATCTTGCTGACATTCGTCGCAGCAGACCACGAGTCCGCGAATGCCCTTGTGCGCCAGCAGTGCCTCGTACACGGCCAGATCGGCGAGGTCGGCCTCGACGGCCATCCGCTCCTGTTGATCCAGGGGCTGGCCCGGCTCGACGGCTTCCAGCGCAGCCGACGGATCACAAGGGTCGTCGGCGAAGGGGTCGGGCGGCAAACCCGGTGGGAGGTGGTCGCGCACGCCCCTAGCCTACGCAGCCCGCCGGGGATAACGCCAGCAGGGAGCCCACGCGCCATTCCCGTCGTTTGGTGCGGGCGGCGCGCCCGAGCAAGCCGACTACCGCGGGAGGCGAGCCGATAGGATGGGCCTCTCACTCCGCATCGTTTGGAGGGCGCAGGAGATGACCCGTGGCACGTCCCACCTGGAAGACAGTTCCGACCTCGTCGGCAGTGCTTATGTGCGGGTAGGTGGCCTGGTCGATGACCCGGTGCCCACCGGAGGCGACAATCCGCACAAGATCGCCATGCTCGGGCTGACGTTCGACGACGTGCTGTTGCTGCCCGCGGCTTCTGACGTGGTCCCCGCGACCGCGGACACTTCCAGCCAGCTCACCAAGAAGATCAGGCTCAAGGTGCCGCTGGTGAGTTCGGCGATGGACACCGTCACCGAGTCGCGGATGGCGATCGCGATGGCCCGGGCCGGCGGCATGGGTGTGCTGCATCGCAACCTGCCGGTCGCCGAACAGGCCGGCCAGGTCGAGATGGTCAAACGGTCGGAGGCCGGCATGGTCACCGATCCCGTCACCTGCCGCCCCGACAACACCCTGGCCCAGGTCGACGCGATGTGCGCGCGGTTCCGGATCTCCGGGTTGCCGGTGGTCGACGAGTCTGGAGCGCTCGTCGGCATCATCACCAACCGCGACATGCGGTTCGAGGTCGACCAGACCAAGAAGGTCGCCGAGGTGATGACGAAGGCCCCGCTGATCACCGCGCAGGAGGGCGTGTCCGCCGACGCGGCCCTGGGCCTGTTGCGACGCCACAAGATCGAGAAGCTGCCGATCGTCGACGGCCACGGCCGGTTGACCGGTCTGATCACCGTCAAGGATTTCGTCAAGACCGAGCAACACCCGCTGGCCACCAAGGACAGTGACGGCAGGCTGCTGGTGGGCGCCGCCGTCGGCGTCGGCGGCGACGCCTGGGTGCGCGCGATGATGCTGGTCGACGCGGGTGTCGACGTACTGATCGTGGACACCGCGCACGCGCACAACCGGCTGGTGCTCGACATGGTCGGCAAGCTCAAGGCCGAGGTGGGCGAGAAGGTCGAGGTGATCGGCGGCAACGTCGCGACCCGCTCGGCGGCCGCGGCCCTGGTCGCCGCCGGGGCCGACGCGGTGAAGGTGGGCGTCGGGCCGGGCTCGATCTGCACCACCCGGGTGGTGGCCGGCGTCGGCGCACCACAAATCACGGCGATTCTGGAGGCGGTCGCGGCCTGCGGCCCGGCGGGCGTGCCGGTGATCGCCGACGGCGGCCTGCAGTACTCAGGCGACATCGCCAAGGCACTGGCCGCCGGGGCGTCGACGGCCATGCTTGGCTCGCTGTTGGCGGGCACCGCCGAGGCCCCCGGCGAGCTGATCTTCGTCAACGGCAAGCAGTTCAAGAGCTATCGGGGGATGGGGTCGCTGGGCGCCATGGCCGGCCGCGGCTCGGGCACCGGAAAGTCGTACTCCAAGGACCGCTACTTCGCCGACGATGCGCTCTCCGAAGACAAGCTGGTGCCGGAGGGAATCGAGGGCCGGGTGCCCTTCCGCGGCCCGCTGTCCTCGGTG
The DNA here is from genome assembly GCF_059813005.1 of Mycobacterium sp. NGS27. NCBI lineage: Bacteria > Bacillati > Actinomycetota > Actinomycetes > Mycobacteriales > Mycobacteriaceae > Mycobacterium > Mycobacterium sp. NGS27. The sequence goes on along the minus strand of NZ_JCALDT010000007.1, from coordinate 245,534 downwards.
ATCCACCAGCTGACCGGCGGGCTGCGCGCGGCGATGGGCTACACCGGCTCGGCGAGCATCGAGGCGCTGCAACAGGCGCAGTTCGTCCGGATCACGGCGGCGGGCTTGCGGGAAAGCCACCCGCACGACGTCGCCATGACCGTCGAAGCCCCCAACTACTACGCACGCTGAGGCCCACATGGTCGAGATCGGGATGGGCCGCGTCGCCCGTCGCAGTTATGAACTGAGCGAAATCAGCATCGTGGCGTCCCGGCGCACCCGCTCGTCGCAGGACGTGTCGACGGCCTGGCAGCTGGACGCCTACCGGTTCGAGATCCCGGTGTTGGCCCATCCGACCGACGCGCTGGTGTCGCCGGAGTTCGCGATCGAGCTCGGCAAACTCGGCGGCCTGGGCGTGCTCAACGGCGAGGGACTGATCGGGCGGCACGCCGACGTCGAGGCCAAGATCGCGCAGCTGGTCGAGGCCGCCAGCAAGGAGCCCGAACCCTCGGCGGCGATCCGGCTGCTGCAGGAATTCCACTCCGCGCCAATCAACCCGGACCTGCTGGGCGCCGCGGTCGCCCGGATCCGGGAGGCGGGGGTCACCACCGCGGTGCGGGTCAGCCCGCAGAATGCGCAGGCGCTCACGCCGGTGCTGGTGCAGGCCGGCATCGACCTGCTGGTCATCCAGGGCACCATCGTCTCGGCCGAAAGGGTGGCCAGCGACGGCGAACCGCTGAACCTCAAGACCTTCATCTCCGAGCTCGACGTCCCGGTGGTCGCCGGCGGGGTGCAAGACCACCGCACCGCGCTGCACCTGATGCGCACCGGCGCCGCGGGCGTCATCGTCGGCTACGGCGCCACCAGGGGAGTGACCACCAGCGACGAGGTGCTGGGCATCAGCGTGCCGATGGCCACCGCGATCGCCGACGCCGCCGCCGCGCGGCGCGAGTACCTCGACGAGACCGGCGGCCGCTACGTGCACGTGCTGGCCGACGGCGACATCCACACCTCGGGCGAGCTGGCGAAGGCGATCGCCTGCGGGGCCGACGCGGTGGTGCTCGGCACGCCACTCGCCGAGTCGGCCGAGGCGCTGGGCGAGGGATGGTTCTGGCCGGCCGCCGCGGCGCACCCGTCGCTGCCGCGCGGGGCGCTGCTGCAGATCGCGGTCGGCGAGCGCCCGTCGCTGCGGCAGGTGCTCAACGGCCCCTCCGACGACCCGTTCGGCAGCCTCAACCTGGTCGGTGGGCTGCGCCGGTCGATGGCCAAGGCCGGCTATTGCGACCTCAAGGAGTTCCAGAAGGTCGGCCTGACCGTCGGTAGCTGACTGCGGGCGCTGGCTTGTTACCTGCGGGTAAGGCCATACTGGTGCGATGAAGCCGGATTACGACGTATTGATCATCGGTTCGGGTTTCGGGGGCAGCGTCAGCGCATTGCGGCTGACGGAGAAGGGCTACCGCGTTGGCGTACTCGAGGCCGGCCGCCGATTCGAGGACAAGGACTTCGCCGAGACGTCCTGGGATCTGCGCAAGTTCTTGTGGGCCCCGAAGCTGGGGTGCTACGGAATTCAGCGCATCCATCCGCTGAAGAACGTGTTGATCCTGGCCGGGGCCGGGGTAGGTGGCGGCTCGCTGAACTACGCCAACACCCTGTATGTGCCGCCGGAACCGTTCTTCAACGACCCGCAGTGGAAGCACATCACCGACTGGCGCGACGAGCTGATGCCGCACTACGAGCAGGCCAAGCGGATGCTCGGCGTGGTGGAGAACCCGACCTTCACCGACGCCGACCGGATCGTCAAACAGGTCGCGGACGAGATGGGCTGTGGCGACACGTTCGTGCCGACGCCGGTCGGCGTGTTCTTCGGCCCCGACGGCACCAAGGCCCCGGGCAAGACGGTGCCGGACCCGTATTTCGGTGGCGCGGGGCCGGAGCGCACCGGGTGCCTGGAATGTGGTTGCTGCATGACCGGCTGCCGCTACGGCGCCAAGAACACCCTGCTGAAGAACTACCTCGCTCTCGCGGAATTGGCTGGGGCGCAAGTGATTCCGATGACCACGGTGAAGCGCTTCCAGCAGCGTCCCGACGGGCTGTGGGAGGTCCGCACCGTCCGCACCGGAAGTTGGCTGCGCCGCGACCGGCGCACCTACACGGCCAAGCATGTGGTCCTGGCCGCCGGAACTTGGGGCACCCAGCATCTGCTGTTCAACATGCGCGATCAGGGTCTGCTGCCCCGGCTCTCGAATCGGCTGGGCATGCTCACCCGCACCAATTCCGAATCCATCGTCGGCGCCGGGAAGCTCGAGGTCGACCCGGACCTCGACCTGACGCACGGGGTGGCGATCACGTCGTCGATCCACCCGACGTCGGACACCCACATCGAACCGGTCCGCTACGGCAAGGGCTCCAACGCGATGGGGCTGCTGCAGACGCTGATGACCGACGGGACCGGCCCCGAGGGTAGCGACGTGCCGCGCTGGAAGCAGCTGTGGGATCAGGCCCGCGACGATCCGCGCCGCATGATGCGGTTGCTCAACGTCAGTCAATGGAGCGAACGCACGCTGATCGCCCTGGTCATGCAGCACCTGGACAACTCGATCACCACCTACACCAAGCGCGGCAAGCTGGGCATCCGCTGGTACACCAGCAAGCAGGGACACGGCGAGCCGAACCCGACCTGGATTCCGGTCGGCAACCAGGTCACCCGCCGCATCGCCGACAAAATCGACGCCGTGGCCGGCGGCACCTGGGGAGAGCTGTTCAACATCCCGCTGACCGCGCATTTCCTGGGCGGCGCCGTGATCGGCGACAACGCCGAGCATGGGGTCATCGACCCGTATCACCGGGTTTACGGCTACCCGACGCTGTTCGTGGTGGACGGCGCGGCGATCTCGGCGAACCTGGGCGTCAACCCCTCGTTGTCAATTACCGCCCAGGCCGAGCGGGCCGCGTCGTTGTGGCCGAACGTTGGCGAGAACGACGAGCGCCCCGCGCAGGGCGAGCCGTATCGACGGCTGGAGCCCATCCCTCCCCAGGCGCCCGTCGTCCCTGCCGAGGCGCCCGGCGCGCTGCGCTGGTTGCCGAGCAATCACATAAGCTCCACCGCCGACGCCAGCTAGCTTCGTGACGATCGCGAGCGCGGCGTAGCCGGGCGCTGCGGGTCGTCACCATCAGCTTGCGAGCACGTCCAGCGGGGCGCCGCTGACAACCCGGCTGCGCTCACCGCGCACGTTGACCGGAACGTCGCCCATCAGGGTGACGCGGTGCATCAGCCGGGGCTGGTCGTCGTAGTCGTCGATCGCCCGGTGCTGGGTCGCGCGGTTGTCCCACATGGCGACGTCGCCGTGCGCCCAGTTCCAGCGAATCGTGTTCTCCGGCAAGGTGATCCGTCGCTGCAGCAGTTCCAGCAGGACACTGGATTCGTGACTGTCCAGGCCGACGAAGCCGCGCACGAAATCACCGGCCAGCAGGGTGCGTTCACCGGTCTCCGGATGCACCCGCACCACGGGATGCTCGGTGCGAAAGTCCGGCTTTTCGAACGCCTGCCGAAGCGCCCGCTGTGCGTCGCTCATCGACACGGCCGCTTCCGCGGTCACGTAGTGGTAGCGGTTGGTGTGCAGCGCCCAGAGATTTTCCGCCAGAGTTTTCAGCGGCTCGGGCAGGTGCTGATAAGCCGCCGCGGTCGACGCCCACAGCGTCGCACCGCCATAGCTCGGCAGCTTGACCGCGCGCAGGATCGACGCCGCGGGATAGTTGGCGGCGAACGTCACGTCGGTGTGCCAGCGGTTCGCCTTGCCGTACTCGGAGTCGATCGGGGTGATCACCGGGACGTCCCGGGCGGCCAGGGCGCCGGCGGCCGGGTGGCCCACGGGCGTGCCCAGCAACTCGGCGAACGCGAGCTGCCGGGAGTCGTCGAGGTGGTGCTGGTGACGGAAGAAGATCACCTTGTGGGCCAACAGCGCCCGGCGGATCTCCTCGACCACGTCCTGGTCGAGATCGCCGCCCAGGCGAACCCCGTCCACCCGGGCGCCGATGCGGCTGCCCAGCTTGGTGACGGTTAACTGACCTGTCATTTTCGTCATCCTTGAAATCAAAAGGGGTGTAGTCAGCTGACTACATTTGGTAGTGTAGTCAGATGACTACAACTTCCGCAACGGGTCGCGGAAAAGCGCCCACCGGGCGCGCGGAAGTTGCCGCGGCGATCCTGGAGGCCGCCACCGATCTGTTCGCCGAGCGCGGTCCGGCCGCGACGTCCATCCGCGAAATCGCCGCGCGATCCAACGTCAACCACGGATTGGTGTTTCGCCACTTCGGCACCAAGGAGCGACTGGTCGGTGCCGTGCTCGATCATCTGGGCGCCAACCTGAGCACCCTGCTGGAAACCGATGCGCCCGCGGGCGTGCTGGAGAGTTCCCTGGACCGGCAGATGCGGGTGATGGCCCGCACCGTCCTGGACGGCTATCCGGCGGGCCAGCTACAGAAACGCTTTCCCAACATCGCGACGCTGCTCGACGGAGTGCGGCCGCAGTACGATGACGAGGTCACGGCCCGGCTCGCGGTCGCCAATGCCCTTGCGCTGCAATTCGGTTGGCGGTTGTTCGCCCCAATCCTGCGCTCGGCCACCGGGATCGAAGACCTGACGGATGCCGAACTACGCCACGCGGTCGGCGCCGAGGTGCAACGGATTCTCGAGCCCGCCGACCCTCAGTGACGCCGCGAAAGCGCCCGCCGGTGCATGGGCTCGCGGCCGGGCGGCTGTTGGGGCGCCGGCAGCAGTGGCTTGCGGGGGCAGATCTCGACTGTCGTCGCGGATTCGGTGCTCAGCTCGAGCTCTTCGCCGGCGTGCCGGATGGTCAGCTCGCCGCCGGGGCCGTCGCGCAGCGTGTAGGTGACGTCGTCGTGGTTGACGTCGACGGTGACCCGGAAGTCGCGCCACCGCAGCCGGAACCGTAGCCGCGAAATGCCGTCGGGCAGTTGGGGATCCAGCGACAGGATGCCCTCGTCGTCGCGCAGGCCGCCGAAGCCGGCCACCAGCGCCGTCCAGGCACCGGCCAGCGAGGCCATGTGCAGGCCGTCGCGGGTGTTGTGGTGCAGGTCCCGCAGGTCGATCAGCGCGGCCTCGTACGCGTAGTCGTGCGCGAGGTCCAAATGCCCGACCTCGGCACACATCACCGCTTGGGTGCACGCCGACAGCGACGAGTCACGCACCATGCGCGGCTCGTAATAGTCGACGTTGCGGGCCTTCTGCTCGGGGGTGAAGGCGTGGCTCTGCCAATGCATCGCCAGCACCAGGTCGGCTTGCTTGATCACCTGCGCGGGATACAGCCGCACGTATGCCTCGTGCAAGAGCAGCGGGTAGGTGGTGTTGCGTTCGAAGTCCCATTCGGCGAAGGTGGTGAACCCCTCGCACTGCTGATGAACGCCCAGCCCGGAGTCGTAGGGAATGTTGGCGGCCTCGGCGGCATCGCGCCAGGACGCCGTCTCCTCGGTGGTGACTCCCAACGCCTTGGCCACATCGGGGTGGCGGTTGCAGGCCTCGGCGGCGACGCGCAGATTATACGCGGCCATCAAATTGGTGAAGGCGTTGTCGCGCACGACCGCCGTGTACTCGTCGGGGCCCGTGACACCGTCGAGGTGCCAGACGCCGTGCCGGTCGTGGTGGCCGAGGGTCATCCAGAGCCGGGCGGTCTCGACCAGCACCTGCAGGCCGCACTCGGCCTCCAGATCGTGGTCCCCGGTGACGACGCGGTAGCGCTCGAAGGCCATGGCGATGTCGGCATTGATATGCCAGGCCGCCGTGCCGGCCGGCCAGTAGGCCGAGCACTCCTGCCCGCGGATCGTCCGCCACGGGAAGGCGGCGCCCTCCAGCCCCAGCTCGGCTGCCCGCTCCTGGGCCAAGTCCAGGGTGGAGGCGCGCCAGCGCAGCGCATCGGCCACCGTGTGCGGCGCGGTGTAGGTGAGCACCGGCAGCACATAACCCTCGGTGTCCCAGAAGGCGTGGCCGTCATAACCGGTTCCGGTGAGCCCCTTGGCGGCGATCGCGCGCCGTTCGGCCCGGGCGCTGGCCTGCAGCAGGTGGAACAAGCCGAATCGCACGGCCTGCTGGGATTCGGAGTCGCCCTCGACCTCGACGTCGGCGCAATCCCAGAAATCGTCGAGATACTTGCGTTGCGCGTCCAGCAGCCCCTGCCAGCCGGTATAACGACCGCTGTGCAGCGCGGCGGCGACCTGGTCACGCAGTGCCGGACGCGAACGCATGCTCGACCAGCCGTACGCGATGTATTTGACGATGCGTAGCTTCTGTCCCTCGCGCAGACCACAGATGACGGTGGTTCGCGCCAGGTCGGCGCGCGCATCGGTGCCGACCTCCACGCGGCCTTCGACGTCGACCTCGTGATCCATGCCGGCGGCCATCATCAGCGCGCTGGCGCGCGTGCGGTGCATGAGAACCGCTCCGGTGTCGGTGTTTTCGTGGGCGACCTCTTCGAGCGGGTTCTCCAGGATGGCGGAAACCCGGGGGTCACCGGATGTCTGCGGCTGGTCCTCGTTGGTGACCAGCTCGGATTGCACCGTCACCCGCACGAACTGGTCGACCGCCTCCACGCAGTACTCGATGGCGGCGAGGCCCCGCTGGGCCAGGGACACCAGCCGGGTCGATACCACCTTGACCTCTTTGCCCGCGGGTGAGCGCCAGTGCGCCGTGCGGGTCAGCGTTCCGGCACGCAGGTCCAGATCCCGCTCGTGGGACAGCAGTTCGCCGTAGCGGACGTCGAACGGCTCGTCCTCGACCAGCAGCCGAATGATCTTGCCGTTGGTGACGTCGACAAGCGTCTGCCCGGCTTCGGGGTAGCCGTATCCGGCCTCGGCGTAGGGCAGCGGCCGGATCTCGTAGAACGAGTTCAGGTAGGTGCCCGGCAGGCCGTACGGCTCACCCTCGTCGAGGTTGCCGCGCAGCCCGATGTGCCCGTTGGACAGGGTGAACAGGGATTCGGAATTCGCCAGCAGGTTGAGGTCGAGCTGGGTTTCGCGGACATGCCATGGGTCAACGGGAAACGATTCGTCGGTGATCATGATTGCAGCAACTCGGCGAGGTCGGTGACCACCACGTCGGCGCCGTTGCGGCGTAAGTCCTCGGCCTGGCCCACCCGGTCGACACCTACCACGAACCCGAAGTTACCGGCCCGGCCGGCTTCTACCCCCGACAAGGCATCCTCGAACACCGCCGCGGCGCCGGCGGGGACGTCAAGCAGCTGCGCCCCCCGCAGGTAGGAGTCGGGGGCCGGCTTGCCGGCGATGTGTTCGTCGCGCAGGGTGACGCCGTCCACCCGCTGGTGCACGAACCGGTCCAGGCCGGTGATCTCGAGGACGTCGCGGGTGTTGGCGCTCGACGACACCACGGCGATCCCCAGCCCGGCGGCCGACACCGCCTCGAGGTAGCGGCGGGACCCGTCGAACACCTTGACGCCGTCCTCCTTCAGCACCTTCTGGAACATGTCGTTCTTGCGGTTGCCCAGGCCATAAATGGTCTCGGCGTCGTCGGGATCGTCGGGGCTGCCGTCGGGCAGGTGGATGTCGCGGCTTTCCAGGAATGAGCGGACGCCGTCCTCGCGCTTCTTGCCGTCGACGTATTCGCGGTAGTCGGCGGCCTCGTCGAAGGGAACGAACTCGTCGCCGGTGCGCTCGGCCCGGTCGGACAGGTAGGCGTCGAACATGGCCTTCCAGGCCTTGGTGTGCACACTGGCCGTGTCGGTGAGCACGCCGTCGAGGTCGAACAGGCAGGCACGCACCTTCTCCGGCAGACCCAGCGCTGAACTCACCGGCGGTCCTCGCTTCCTGGTCTTGGTGACTGGTTTAACCGATACCCACTTCACCATGCCCGCTATGCGTGTCGCCAGATCTAGGTTCCGATTGCCGTGGCGACACCCTGGATCGCGCGAAGCCTCCCGTCGGCCAGCGCCGCGGTGAGGTTACGGGCTTTGCGATCGAAGTCGGTGACGAACGCGTGCAGGCCCAGTGGTTGGGGAGGCTGAGCCAGCAACGCCTGCATGAGCGAGCTCGCGGTGGCGGTGAGGTCGTTCCAGTGCTCGACCGCGAATCCGGCCGAGGTGATCACGGTGCGCAGCTCGTCGGGGGTGACGAGGTGGCTGTTGGCGGTAGCGTCGGCCCAGGGCAGCGGGAAGTCGAGCGCGCGGCGATCGCCAATCGTCAAATCCCACAGGGCAAGCCGGCCCTCCGGGCGCGAGCACCCGGCGGGCCTCGCTGTACAGGAGCGCCTTATCGGCCACGTTCATCTGAACGTGCTGGCTGACGACGACGTCGAAGGAGCCGTCGGGGAACGGCAATGCGGTGACGTCGCCCTGCGCAACGGTGATCGAATCATCCAGCCCGACAAGTCGATTCAGCCAGCGGTGGGTCTCGCAATATTCGGCGGTGAGATCCACCGCGGTGACAGCGCAGCCGAAGCTGCCGACGAGGTAGCGCGCGGTGCCGCCGATCCCGCTGCCCGCGTCGAGAACCCGGTTTGGCGCAGCGATTCCCGACACCTCCACCAACTGGGCGGTGGCGAAGCGGCCCATCGTGTGAAAGTCCTCCAGCGGCGCCAGGTCCTCGGGCGTGAGACGATCGAGATCCTTGCCGGCGTCGATCAAAGCCCGCTCGATGCTGCGCCGCGAAAGTCCGGTCGAGTACTGGTTTTCGATGATGCCCGTCATTTCGGCACCTGCGCCCATGCGGTGATCATCGGGGCCATCGTGATGAGGGCGTCGGCCTCAAGCGCCAGCTGACGGAATTGCTCGACGAAAGTGTCGATGTCGGTATCGACGGAGAAACCGCGCTGCTCGGCGACGGGGGACACCAGGCGCCAGACTTCGGCGGCGTACGCCAACACATCGGTGTCGGCGGCCGTGCCGGTCGGTGCGCCCTGGATGAGGTGCGGGGCGCCCAGGCCCGCGTCGGCGAAGACGCGGTGCAGTGTGGTACCGAACGCGGCGCTGAGCCCCATGGCCCCGAAGGCGCGAACGATCGCCGCCACGACCTGCCCGAACAGCGGGATGTCCGGGGTGGTGTGCGTGGCCGTGATGTCGTTCTCCGAGAACGCGACGATCCCACCGGGGCGCACGAAGGAACTGAGACGCCGCAGCGTCGCGGCCGGGTCGGGCAGATGCATCAAGATCAACCGGCCGATCACCGCGTCCACCGGTTCGTCCACCGATACCTCGTCGACCGCGTCCAGGATGAAGCGCACTGTGGGCAACGACTTTTCGTCTGCACGGGCGCGCGCGAGCTCGACCATCGCCGGCGCGGCGTCCACGCCAAGAACGGTCCCCGTCGGACCGACCAGCCGCGCGGCGACAAACGACACGTCGCCAGGCCCGGACCCGATATCGAGCACCCGCATGCCCGGCCGCAGCCCGGCGAGGCGCAGCGCATGCTCCGTGTAATGGTCGTACAGCCGTCCTTGCAGGAGGAGCCGCTGCACCTCCGCGTCGGCGTGGCCCAAGACGTAGGTGCTGCCTTGTGGTGCGGTGCTCATCGCGTTCCCGTCCTTTCCTGTTGACGCGCCGGTTCCCTGGCCGGGAGAAGCCAGCCGACGACGATTGCCGCGCCAAGTGCGATGCCCGCGCACACCAGCGAGCTCACCCGCATCCCGTCCAGAAACGCGCGATCGACGGCGACGCGCACCTGGGCGGCCTGCTGCGCGGGCAGGCGCTGAATCACCGTGTGCGCCAGAGCCATCGAGTGGCGCATAGCATCGGCGGGCAATCCCGTCAGCGCGGAAGCGCCGAGGTGTCCCGAGTACACCGATGCGAAGATGCTGCCCGCGACGGCGACGCCGAGGGTGCCGCCCAGTTCGCGTGTCGTGTCGTTGACTGCCGAACCCACGCCGGCCTTGTCCACCGGCAGCGATCCCATGATGGCCTCCGTGGCCGGCGAGAAGGTCAGGCCGAGGCCGCCACCGAGTAGCAACATCTGTGTGGCGATCTGGATGTACGGTGTGGCGGCGTCTGCGGTCGACGCCCAGGCCAGGCCGGCGGCGAACACGGCGAGACCGGCGGCGACGACGGCGGTGGTGCCGACGAGTTCGACCAGCCGGGGCCCCAGGATGCTGGCCAGCGCGATCGAGGCGGCGACCGGAAGCAGGCGCACGCCGGCCTGAAACGCGGTGTAGTCCTTGATGAATTGGAAGTACTGCGTGATGACGAAGATGAAGCCGAACAGGGTGAGAAATCCGGCGGTCACCGCCAGGCTGCCGCCCGAGAACCTGCGGTCGAAGAAGACCGAGACGTCGAGCATCGGATGGGTGCTGCGCCGTTCCCAGCGCGCGAACGCCGCGAGAAGTGTTGCTGCGAGGGCGAATCCGGCACCGGTGCGCCCGTCGGTCCATCCCCAGGTGGGTGCCTCGATGACCGTGTAGACCAGCGTCGTGACTCCGGTCGCGGACAGGATGAGGCCGGGGACGTCGACGCGGGGCGCCGCGGGGTCGCGCGAGGTGGGAACGAACAGCCTGGCGCCGATGATGGCCAGAGCCGCGATCGGGATGTTCACCATGAATATCGAGCCCCACCAGAAGTGTTCGAGCAGCCATCCGCCGCTGATCGGCCCGACGGCGACTCCGACGCCGACCATGGCCGCCCACACTCCGATCGCCTTGGCGCGTGGTATCGGATCGGTGAAGATGTTGGTGATCAGACCAAGCGTGGTCGGGAAGATCACCGCTGCGCCCACGCCCATGGCCGCGCGCGCAGCGATCAACGCGTCCGCCGAATTCATTTGTGCGGCAACCGCAGAAGTGGCAGCGAACAGTGCGAGCCCGGCGTTCAGCCAGCCTCGCCTGCCGTAGCGGTCGGACAGGCTGCCCACTGAGAGCAGCAGCCCGGACATCACCAGGGTGTACGCGTCGACGATCCATTGCAGTTGCGCGGTGTCGGCGCCGAGTTCACGCGACAACGTGGGCAGCGCGACGTTGACGATGGTGGCGTCGACGCTGATGACGAAGACGCCGAGGCAGATGACGGCGAGCGCGGCAATGGGGTGCTCGCGAAACGTGGGGTCGGAACGCATGGACAAGACAGTAAATCTAGTAGACAAATAAATCAAGTAATAAGTTGAAAAAGATGTCTACCTCCAGGTAAAGTGGCCTTGTGGCGTCCCGCAGGAACTACAACCAGAACTGCCCGATCGCGCGCGGCCTCGATGTGCTGGGCGAGCGGTGGACGCTGCTGATCCTGCGCGAGCTGGTCGGCGGAGCCCGTCGCTACGGCGACCTACGGGCCGAACTGCCCGGTATCGCAACCAATCTGCTTGCCGAGCGACTCAAGGAGCTGCAGGATGCCGGACTCGTCGAGCGGGCCGACCTGCCGGCGCCGATCGGTCGCACCGTCTACACGCTCAGCGACCTGGGCTGGCAGCGGGTGCTGCCGATCCTGCAGGGCCTCGCGTGGTTCGGGGTGGACCACCTGGATCCGATCGGCGGTGCGCCGGTATCACCGCTCAACGGGTTTCTGGCCGGAATACTGCTCGGCTTCAACCCCGATGGCGCAGCGGGCCTGGAGTCGACGTACCGCGTCGAGATCGACGGCCGCCGTTTCGAATTCGCCGTCACGCAGGGTCGCCTCGGTGCCGGCCGCGGCGAACCCGCGGTAACCGTGACGGCCGCGGCGGCGGATCTCGTCACCGCCCGGCTCGGGGCCGACGCAGGCGAACGCAACGCCGCCCTGCGGCGAATCGAGTACGACGGCGACGCGGCTGCGGTCCGCGCGCTGCGCACCGCGTTTGCGCTCTAGCCCTGCGGGGCGGAGACGACGCGGCCAGCCACTAGACTCGCGTGCGTGGCCGACCCCACCCAAACCCCTGAACTCGAGGTATCCGATGCGCCGGGTGCGCCGGCTCGACCGGTGCTCGTCGTGGACTTCGGCGCGCAGTATGCGCAGCTGATCGCCCGCCGCGTCCGCGAGGCCCGAGTGTTTTCCGAGGTCATCCCGCACACCGCCACGGTCGAGGAGATCAAGGCCCGCGACCCGCTGGCGCTGGTGCTCTCCGGCGGCCCGTCCAGTGTCTACGCCGACGGCGCGCCCCAGCTCGATCCGGCTGTGTTCGATCTCGGGGTGCCGGTGTTCGGCATCTGTTACGGGTTTCAGGCCATGGCGCAGGCGCTGGGTGGGACCGTCGCGCACACCGGCACCAGCGAATACGGGCGTACTGAGCTGAAAGTCCTTGGTGGGGAACTTCATTCGGGGTTACCGAGTTCGCAGCCGGTGTGGATGAGCCATGGCGACGCGGTCACGGCGGCGCCGGACGGGTTCGAGGTGGTGGCCAGCAGCTCCGGCGCAACGGTGGCCGCCTTCGAAAACCGGCAGCGGCGCCTGGCCGGCGTGCAGTACCACCCGGAGGTCATGCACAGCCCGCACGGGCAGCAGGTGCTCAGCCGATTCCTGCACGACTTCGCCGGGCTGGGCGCGCACTGGACGGCCGCCAACATCGCCGAGGCGCTGGTCGAGCAGGTGCGCGCCCAGATCGGGGACGGCCGGGCCATTTGCGGGCTGTCGGGCGGCGTGGATTCCGCGGTGGCCGCCGCGCTGGTGCAGCGCGCCATCGGGGACCGGTTGACGTGTGTCTTCGTCGACCACGGGCTGCTGCGCGCCGGTGAGCGCGCACAGGTGCAACGCGACTTCGTCGCGGCCACCGGCGCCAACCTGGTCACCGTCGATGCGGCCGACACCTTCCTGGATGCGCTCGCTGGAGTGACCAATCCCGAAGGCAAGCGCAAGATCATCGGCCGTCAGTTCATCCGGGCCTTCGAAGGCGCGGTGCGAGACATCGTGGGGGACAACGGTTCCGACGTCGAGTTCCTGGTGCAGGGCACGCTGTATCCCGACGTGGTGGAGTCCGGTGGCGGCAGCGGCACCGCGAACATCAAGAGCCACCACAACGTCGGCGGCCTGCCCGGCGATCTGAAGTTCAAACTCGTCGAGCCGTTGCGGCTGCTGTTCAAGGACGAGGTCCGCGCCGTCGGGCGCGAGCTGGGCCTGCCAGAGGAAATCGTTGCGCGCCAACCGTTCCCGGGGCCCGGCCTGGGAATCCGGGTCGTCGGCGAGGTCACCGCGGCGCGGTTGGACACCCTGCGGCGTGCGGATTCGATCGCGCGCGAGGAGCTGACCGCGGCGGGCCTGGACAGCCTGATCTGGCAGTGCCCGGTGGTGTTGCTGGGCGACGTCCGATCGGTGGGCGTGCAGGGCGACAACCGCACCTACGGGCACCCGATCGTGCTGCGGCCGGTGACCAGTGAGGACGCCATGACCGCCGACTGGACCCGGGTTCCCTACGAGGTGCTGGAGCGCATCTCGACCCGAATCACCAACGAGGTAGCCGAGGTCAACCGCGTGGTGCTGGACATCACCAGCAAGCCACCCGGCACCATCGAGTGGGAGTAGCCGTCCTTACCGACGGGCAGAATCGACCTGGTCGTCCGAGTAGCCGATAACGGGACGCGAATCGCCATACACGTCGAGGGTGTGCAGGAAGCGGTGCAGTCCCATCGTCGAGGCGCACGTGAATCCGAGTTCGACGATCTGCGCTGCGGTGAAGTGTTCTCCCAACCGCCGGTAGAACTCGTCGTCGATCGAGCGGTGATCGCCCGAAAGCCGGTCGAGGAATTCCACGGCCATCTGCTCCTGCGGCGTCAAAGCGTCGTGCTGCGGGGCCAGCAGACACGCAACGTCTTCGTCGGTGATCGAGTCGTGCTTGCGGGACTGGCTGCAGGGTTCGCACTCGCCCAGCTGGGCGCTGCGGATGCGCAACAGCTCCAATATCCTTGCGCCGACCAGTGTTTCGGCCCCAAGCTGGGCCCTGGCCATGTTGACCTGGTCAAGTTGCGCGCTGCGGTACGCGAAAATCTGCAGCGGCACCGGCGTGGCGTAGAGTCCCGCTTCGACTCCTGCCTCGACGATGTGGCGCGAATGCTCGCTGAGCCGATCCATCGGAATGGGTTCGATACGAGGCATGATCGTTCCAGAATCCTTCCTCAGGTCGGTCCCAGGGCGTATGCGCCGGTCTTTGGATCGTGGTACCAGCCGCCGGCGGCGTGGGTCCCGCCGTCGACATGGATCGTCTGTCCCGTGATGTAACTGGACATGTCGGATGCGAGAAAGACTGCGGCGCCGGCCATCTCGTCGACATGGCCTGCCCGCCCCATCGGAACGACGGAACCGAAACGTCCCTCCGAGCCCGAAGGGGCCATCTGCATGATGCCTTCGGTCAGCGTTATGTCGGGGGCCAGAGCGTTCACCCGAATGCGATGCGGTGCGAGTTCGAGAGCCGCGGTCTTGGTGTAGTTGATCACGCCGGCTTTGGCCGCCGCGTATGTCGCGAAACCCGGTGCGGCGCGGACGCCTTCGATCGAGGTGACACTGATGATGCTGCCCGCCAGCTTTCGTTCAACCAGTCCGCGCGCCACCCGTTGGGTGCATAAGTAGACGTGGCGCAGGTTGGATTTGTACAGTGCGTCCCAGCCGTTCTCGCTCGTGTCGAGGATGCCGGACCAGAAGACCCCTCCGGCGTTGTTGACCAGGATGGTGACGGGGCCGAGCTCCGCGGTGGTCCGTGCGAGTGCGGCGTCGACGGCGGCGCTGTCGCGCACGTCGGTAGGGATGCCCAGCGCGCCGATCTCCTCGGCGGCCGCTGCGCACGATTCGGGGTTGCGCTCCCAAATCGCCACCTTCGCGCCGAACCCCACTAACCCCGCGGCGATGCCGCGGCCGATGCCTGCCCCGCCACCGGTGACGACTGCGACGCGGTCGGTCAACAGGATGCTCGCCGGATCGAGCGTCATAGATGTCAGCATAGTATTTACAGTTCACGCATTACAAGTTTTACTCTAATTGTTTGATATGTAACGAAGGGGTCGGACCATGGCCGATACGATCTTCGTCACCGGTGCCACCGGCCAGACCGGCGGCAATGTCTGCGAACAGCTGATCGAGCGCGGCGACCGGGTCCGCGCGCTGGTCCGCAATCCGGACGAGGCCACGGCGCTGGCCGGTATCGGGGTCGAACTGATCGAGGGCGACATCAGCGACGCCGGCGATGTGCTTCGGGCGGCCAAGGGTGCCGAAGCAGCCATCCACTGCGCGGCGCTGCTGGGCGGGGCAAGTCAAGACCTCGACGACTTCAAGGCGGTCAACGTGGTGGGCACCGCCAACGTGCTCGATGCGGCAAAGCGCCACGGCATGCGCCGAGTCGTCGCGCTGAGCACGGCCACCTTTCTGAACCTGAGCACCAACCTCGACTTCGAGGAGGCCCCCGTGCTGGAAAACCCGCCCACCGATCCCTATACCGTCACCAAGCTCGCCGCGTTCCTGGACGCCCACCGACGTGCCGCCGCGGGCGAGGACGTGCTGACCTGCCACCCCGGCGCGATCTTCGGACCCGCGCCCGTCGTCGAGCGTGCCCTGCACCGCACCAGCTTCAACAGGGTGCTGCTGGCCGGTCTGCGCGGAAAGATCAAGCGCTATCTGGCCTTTCCCGTGACATGGGTCGCGGGCAGGGATGTCGCCAAGGGCTCGATCGCCGCGCTGGACCGCGGAATCGCCGGCGAGCGATACCTGTTGGTCGGCCAGTCGCAGGCCACCATCAGCACCGCCGCCGGTATCAATCGCGCCTGTGAGATCGCCGGAATCGACCATCGGGTCGAAGATCTCGACTACCGGTCCGACCCGGAAGCGTTGACGGCAGAGTTCGGGCCCACCTTGATGGCCATCGCCGAGGCGGCGGCCAAGGACGTCCGCAAGCCCAGGTCCAAGGACAACCTGACGGCCCGGCGCCTCGGCTACGACCCGATGTCGTTCGACGACGGGCTGCGCCTGCTGATCCCGTGGCTGCGTGAACTGGGCCGGCTCGATTCGGTGCCCGCCTGAAAGGGGAGGCCGCAGTGCCCACGGCCGAACCGCGCCAATCCTCTTCACCCCAGGCCGATGTGGCCGACCGGATACTCGACGCCGCGCGGCAGCTCGTGCTCGGCATGGGCGCCCGCAAGCTGTCACTGTCCGACGTTGCGACCCGGGCCGGGGTGTCCCGGCCGACCATTTACCGCTACTTCGCCTCCAAGGATGCCCTGATCGATGCGCTGGGGACCCAGGAGCGCCGGCGCTTCAACGCTGCCCTGGACAGGGCGATGGCCGGGGTGACCGGGGTTGCGCGGCTGGAGGCCGCCGTCGACGTCATCGCGACTTTCGTCGAAGATCAGCCGCCCGGGCGGCAGCTCGACCTGGAGCCGGGTTTCGCGTACCAGCAAATGGCCCGGGCGCTGCCGATGATCACCGAAGGGCTGGTGGGCGTCCTGCGCCAGTGCGCGCGCGAGGGTGGCTTCGGTGCCGCGGCGGCCGCCCCTGACCTTGCGGGTGCGATCGCGCGAACCGCCTTGAGCCATTACATATTTCCCGATTCCGATCCGCTGGCGGCCCGTCGGCAGATCCGCGCGGCCGCCGGCTTTGGATGAGGGCCGGCGGTAGCGCCGAAAAAATTTCTCACCAAAAAAGCACCATCAGCCCCATCAGTATCGATCGCATAACGCTGTCCCTCACGTTGCTTGACGGCTGTCGGAGGGCGAGTGTTTACTTCGAACATACTTTCGAATTGGGATTAGGGGAGGCTGGTCATGACCGCGGCTTTTGCCTCCAGTCGTCACCGGGAAACCCGTGCTGAGCAGCTGGAATCGCTTCGCCGGCGGATGGCGAGCATCTCCGGGAAGAAGGCCGCGCCCGCCGCCGCCGCGCCCACTGAGGACCTGCTGCCGAACTCGGAATCCCAGCTGGCCCTCCCGCCGTGGCTGGCCGAACTGCTGCCCGCGCCGGTGCCGCGCGGCACGGTCGCGGTGCTGTCGGGCGCCCGGTCGCTGCTGCTGAGCATGGTGGCCGCCGTCACGGCGGCCGGCGGCAACGCCGCAATCGTCGGCCAGCCGGACATCGGGCTGCTGGCCGCCGCGGAGATGGGTGCGGATCTGAGCCGGCTCGCGGTGATACCGGATCCCGGCACCGATCCGGTGGAGGTGGCCGCGGTGCTCGCCGACGGCATGGATCTGGTGGTCCTGGGGCTGGGTGGGCGCCGGGTGCCGCCCACCCGGGCGCGGGCGGTGGTGGCCCGCGCCCGGAACAAGGGCTGCACCCTGTTGGTCACCGGCGGCGATTGGCAGGGGGCGCCGACGCGCCTTGCCGCCCGGGTCTGTGGTTACGAGATCACCGCAGACGGCCGTCCCGGATTCGGCCGGATCGGTGGGGTGCGGCTGCAGGTCAGCGGGACGTGCGCGGGACGACGGGTGATGACCCCAGCGCGAGCCGGGTAGCCCATGGTATCCCCTTCTAACTCAAGGGTTTTGGCGATCTGGTGCATGGATTGGCCCGCGGTCGCGGCGGCGACGGCCGCGGGTCTGTCCGCGACCACCCCGATCGCGGTCACGCTGGCCAACCGGGTAATCGCCTGCTCGTCGGCCGCCCGCGCGGCGGGGGTGCGGCGGGGACTGCGGCGTCGGGAGGCGGCCGCCCGGTGCCCGCAACTGCACGTCACCGCCGCCGACGCGGACCGCGACGCCCGTTTTTTCGAAGCGGTGATCGCGGCGGTGGACGACCTGGTGCCCCGCGCCGAGGTGCTGCGGCCCGGCCTCCTGGTGTTGCCGGTGCGTGGGGCGGCCCGCTATTTCGGGTCCGAGGCCACCGCCGCCGAACGGCTGATCGATGCGGTGGCTGTGAGTTCAGTGGCCGGCGCGGAGTGTCAGGCCGGGGTCGCCGACCAGTTGTCCACCGCGGTCTTCGCGGCGCGGGCGGGCCGTGTCGTCGAGCCGGGGGGTGACGCGAAGTTCTTGTCGGTGCTGTCCATCCGCCAACTCGCCACCGAGCCGAGCCTGTCCGGCGCCGGCCGAGAAGAGCTGACAGACCTGTTGTGGCGGATGGGGATTCGCACCATCGGGCAGTTCGCCGCGCTGTCGCGCAGCGACGTGGCTTCCCGGTTCGGCGCCGACGGGGTGGCCGCACACCGGTTGGCCCGCGGCGAACCCGAACGACCGCCGTCGGGCCGGGAGCCGCCGGCCGAACTCGAAGCCGTGCTGGACTGCGACCCGCCGATCGACCGGGTGGATGCCGCGGCGTTCGCCGGTCGCTCACTGGCCGGCAGCCTGCATCAGACGCTGATGGCCGCCGGTGTGGGATGCACCCGGCTGGCCATCCACGCCGTCACCGCCAACGGCGAAGAACTGCACCGGGTTTGGCGGTGCGCCGAGCCGTTGACCGAAGACGCCACCGCCGACCGGGTGCGCTGGCAGCTCGACGGATGGTTGAGCAGCCGCACCGCACGCAATCCCCGTCCCACCGCCGCGGTGACGCTGTTGCGGCTCAAGGCGGTGGAGGTGGTCTCCGCCGAGGCGCTGCAGTTGCCGCTCTGGGGCGGCCTGGGCGAGGAGGACAGGCTGCGGGCTCGCCGGGCGCTGGTGCGGGTGCAGGGTCTGCTCGGCCCGGAGGCGGTGCGAGTGCCGGTGCTGTCCGGCGGGCGCGGCCCGGCCGAACGCATCACGCTGATCCCGCTCGGCGACGAGCCGGTGCCGCGGGCCGATCCCGATCCGCCGTGGCCCGGCCGGCTGCCCGAGCCGTCACCGGCGGTGCTGCTGGACGACCCGGTGGAACTGCTTGACGCCCAAGGAAACCCGATACGGGTGACCATCCGGGGGCTGTTCTCGGCCGACCCCGCACGCATGATCGCCCACGGCCGCGACGAGCGGCTGTGCTGGTGGTCCGGGCCCTGGCCGGTCGACGAGCGGTGGTGGGACCCCGAATTGAGTAAGGGCCGCACCGCCCGCGCCCAGGTGTTGCTGGAGAACGAGCGTGCGCTGCTGCTGTGCTATCGCCAGCGACGCTGGTATGTGGAGGGGAGTTACGAGTAGGTGGGCCGCAGCGCCTCGGGGGTCAGGTCCTTCAGCGAGGGATACCCGTCGACGGCCATGATCAGGTCCGCCTCGGCCAGCACCGAGCGCAGCACGTGCACAACGCCGTCCACGCCACCGAGCGCCAGCCCGTAGGCGTAGGGACGGCCGATCCCGACGGCCGTCGCCCCCAGCGCGAGCGCCTTGATGATGTCGGCCCCGCTGCGCACACCCGAGTCGAACAGCACCGGCATCCCGTCGGCCGCCTCGAGCACTTCGGGCAGGCAATCCAAGCAGGGCAGCCCACCGTTGGCCTGCCGTCCGCCGTGGTTGGAGCAGTAAATGCCGTCCACGCCAATGTCTTTGGCGCGGCGAACATCGTCGGGGTGGCAGATGCCCTTGACCATCAGCGGCAGGTCTGTCTCCGCCCGCAGCCACTCCAGGTCGTCCCACCGGAACGGGCCGCCGAAGATCGGCAGCTTGCGCACCGCCGCCTCGGTGGCGTCTTCGCCCGGGCTCAGGTCGGCACGAAAAACCGGGTCGCTGGTGTAGTTGGCCAGGCACCCGCTGGGCACCTGCGGGTAGTTCCCCCCGCTCAAATCACGAGGCCGCCAGCCCGTGACCCAGGTGTCCAGGGTGACGGCGATGCTTGTGAAGCCGGCCGCCTCGGCGCGGTGCACCAGGCTGGCGCCCATCTTGCGATCCGGCGGCGTGTACAGCTGGAAAAACGCCGGGGTGTCCCCGAGCTCGGCGGCGATATCTTCCATCGGGTCGGAGGTAAGCGTGCCGACGAAGAACGGGACGCCGGTGCGGACCGACGCCCGCGCACACAGCATGTCCCCGTGGCCGTTCGGGTCGCACACCCCGATGACGCCGATGGGTGCCATGAAGATCGGAGACGGAAACTTCATGCCGAACAGCTCGACCGACATGTCGCGTTCCTCCGGGGCGATCCCCATCCGCGGATACAGGCCCCAGCGCTTGAACGCCGCACAGTTGGCGCGCTGGGTGTGCTCGTCACCGGCGCCGCCCGCGACGTATTGCAGCACTTTCGGCGTCATCGCCGCGGCGGCCTTTGCCTCCAGGTCCTCGAACTTGATCGGGTACTGGGGCTGATTTCCGTGCAGCGACTGGTCGTACAACTCTTTTTGATAATCGGCGAAGGCCATAGTCGCTGACTTCCCCGTGCCTGGATCACCAAACGAGCGCTCGAGGATCAGCGCGGCGGTCTATGCCGCGGATCAGTAGCGCCCGAAGGCGATGGCCACGTTGTGTCCGCCGAACCCGAACGAGTTGTTGATCGCGTACTCGTAGTTGCCCGGCCGTGGTTTGCCGGCCACGACGTCGAGGTCGATTTCGGGGTCGAGGTTTTCCAGGTTGAGCGTGGGCGGGACCACCTGGTCGCGCAGCGCGAGCACGGTAAGGATGGATTCCACGGCTCCGACCGCGCCCACCGAGTGGCCCAGCGCGGCTTTGGGGGCATAGACGGCCGGCTTGTTGCTGCCCAGCGCGTTGTTGATGGCCTTGCTCTCAGCGACGTCACCCACCGAGGTGCCGGTGGCGTGGGCGTTGACGTGGTGAATATCGCTGGGGGACAGGCCCGCGAGCTGGATGGCCCGGCTCATGGCGTGCCCGGCGCGTTCGCCGTTGGGGTCCGGCGCCACCATGTGGTAGCCGTCGGAGGTGATGCTGGCGCCCATGATGCGGGCCAAGATGTTGGCGCCGCGGGCTTTGGCGTGTTCCTCGGTCTCGATGACCATCAGCGCGCCGGCCTCGCCGAACACGAAGCCCGTGCGGTCGCGGTCGAACGGGCGACACGCGCCCACCGGGTCGTCGTTCTTGGTCGACATCACGATGCGCATCTGAGCGAACGCCGCGATCGCGACCGCCTCGATCCTGACCTCCACGCCGCCGCAGATCGCGATGTCGGCCTCGCCGAACACGATGTTGCGCCACGCCTGCGCCACGCCCTCAGAACCCGACGCGCACGCCGACACCGGCGTGATCACCCCGGCCTTGGCGTGCCGCTCCAGTCCCACCGCGACGGCCGCGCCGTCGGGCATGTACTTCGACACCGCCAGCGGTGAGACCCCCTTGATGCCGCGAGCCCGCAAATCGTCGTAGCTGAACACGATCTGCTCCGCGGACCCCAGGCCGGTGCCGATGGACACCATCAGCCGATCGCTGTCGACCTCCGGCGAACCGGCGTTCTCCCAGACCCGACGGCTCAACACCGTCGACATCCGCTGCAGGTAACCCATCCGGTGGCGTTCGGCGCGCGTCAGTCCGGCGTCGAATTCCTCCTGCAGATGCCCGCCGATGCGCACCGGCAGGTCGAATTCCTCGACGAACGAGTCCTCGAGCTTGCGGATACCACTTTGCCTGTCCAGCAACAACTTCCAGGTGGTTTCGGCATCAGTTGCCAGCGCGGTCGTCATCGCCACACCGGTGACGACCACATTGGGCAACGCTTTTCCGGTAACCAACTCCGTCATGACTTGCAAAAACCTTTCACTTTCAGGGCCGCCGACGCGTCACGTCGACCCCCCTCCCCACCAAACATGAAAACACAATGCGTCATTGCCCCCAACGGCGGAAACGTTGGACGGC
The DNA here is from genome assembly GCF_059813005.1 of Mycobacterium sp. NGS27. Lineage (NCBI taxonomy): Bacteria > Bacillati > Actinomycetota > Actinomycetes > Mycobacteriales > Mycobacteriaceae > Mycobacterium > Mycobacterium sp. NGS27. The sequence continues at coordinate 224,044 of NZ_JCALDT010000007.1, read as the reverse complement.
CGCCTTTCGCTTTGCGGATACCGCAGCTCACCCGGCGTTATTGCGCGCGGACCGCTTGCGCCCGCGCCATCAGCCCTCGACCGCCGGGCAGCGCGCCCACCACGGCGCGGGCCAGCCGGTCGCGGCTGTGCACACCGTCGGTCCTGGCTTTGCCGGCGCGCAGGTGGCGCCAGCCCAGGACCGCCCACGACGCCGCGACGACGGCGTCGGTCACCCCTCCGCGAGCGCGGCGCCGGTCGACCACGGCCAGGCCGAGCGCCGTCGCCGAGTGCACGGTGTCGACCCAAACCCCCGCCGCCAGCACCTCCGGGCCGGGATTGACCCCCGACAGCGCCGCCTGAGTCAGGTGGCGTGCGCCCAGGATCCGGGTGACGACGAGCGCCTTGCGGTCCACCCGCACCCCGTGGATGTGCTCGAGCACCTCGCCCGGGGCGGCCAGCAGCACGGCGCCCCACCCCGCCCGGATCAGCTCGATCGCACGAATCTTCATTCAGAAACCCCCTATTTCACGTGCGAACAGTCCCACCCGTTCGATGAACCGATCGAAAAATGCCGCCGCGTCCACGTCAATCCCGATGAGCGCGTTGGGTTCTCGACGGTTCGACCAATCCGTCACCGTCATGGCGCGGGTCAGCGTTCCGGTCAGCTCGATGTCCACCGTCGCCGGACGCGTCTTGACCAGTTCGGGATCCAGCGCGACGGCCGCGGCCAACGGATCGTGCAGGTGTGCCCGATACCCGTGGCCGAGTTCGTGATAGGCCTCCAGGTAGAACCGCATCGCGTCCTCGATCACCCGAATCAGCGGGTTGGACGCGCTCGACCGGGTTCCCGGCGCGTCATGTTCGCTCAGCAGCGTCGTCGTCGACTCCGCGACCGCCGCCAGGCGCGCCAGGTGATCGGGCGTCATCGCCACCTTGCGCGTCAGATCAAGGCCGCACAGAATCGGAAGCCGCTGTTGCCCAACGACTTCCGGGCACCAGGCGGCCAGCACCTCGGCCGCCGCCTCGGGGTCGACGCTGATGTTCCACTCCGCCACAGCGGTGGTGTTGCCCCGGTGATCGTAGGAACCGCCCATGATCACCAGCCGCTTGAGCAGCGCCGGCAACTCGGGTTCGGCGCGCAGTGCCAGCGCGAGGTTGGTCAGCGGCCCGGTCGCCACGCCGATGAGCTCGCCGGGATCCGCGCGCGCCGCGCGCACCCAGGCGCCGGCCGAGTCGTAGCCGGTGAGCCGGCCCGACCCCGGCGGCAGGTCGGCGTAGCCCAATCCCCTGGGGCCGTGGACTTTTGACGGCAGCCGCATCGGGCCGGTCAGGGTCTGCTCGTAACCCTTGGAAACCGGGATCCCGGTGCGTTTACACAGCTCCAGCAGGCCCAGGTTGTTTTCGCAAACCTGCTTTACCCCAACGTTTCCCCCGGTCGAGGCGATACCGACCACTTCGGCGTCCGGGCTGGCGAACAGGTACATCAGCGCCAGCGCATCGTCCACGCCGGTATCGACGTCGACGAAAACGGGCGAGTTCATTGCTTCCAAGATACCGGGGCTAGGCTGGCACGATGCCAACCACGTCGGAGCCCCCCGAGGGGACTGATCTCACGCCGCACTTCGACGATGTGCAGGCCCACTACGACCTGTCGGACGAGTTCTTTCGGCTGTTTCTAGATCCGACCCAGACCTACAGCTGCGCCTACTTCGAGCGCGACGACATGACGCTGGAAGAAGCGCAGATCGCCAAGATCGACCTCGCGCTCGGCAAACTCGGCCTGCAGCCGGGCATGACGTTGCTCGACGTCGGCTGCGGTTGGGGCGCCACGATGATGCGCGCGGTGGAAAAGTACGACGTCAACGTCGTCGGCGTCACCCTGAGCCGCAACCAGGCCGAACACGTCGAACGGCTGATCGCCCAGTCCGGTAGCCCTCGTTCGGCGCGGGTCCTGCTGAAAGGCTGGGAGCAGTTCGACGAGCCGGTTGACCGGATCGTCAGCATCGGCGCCTTCGAGCACTTCGGGCACGAGCGCTACGACGCGTTCTTCACCCTGGCGCATGACCTGCTGCCCGACGACGGGGTGATGCTGCTGCACACCATCACCGGGCTGCATCCGAAGGAGATGGCCGAACGCGGCATGCCCATCTCGTTCACGTTCGCCCGGTTCATCAAATTCATTGTCACCGAGATCTTTCCGGGCGGGCGGCTGCCGTCGATACCGATGGTGGAAGAACGCGCCACTGCGAACGGCTTCACCGTGAGTCGCGTGCAGTCGCTGCAGCCGCACTACGCCAAGACGCTCGACATCTGGGCCGCCGGACTACAGGCCCACAAGGACGAGGCCATCGCGGTGCAGTCCGAGGAAGTCTACGAGCGGTACATGAAATACCTGACCGGTTGCGCCGACGCGTTCCGGATCGGATACATCGACGTCAACCAGTTCACGCTGGAGAAATGATCACCAGTGCACGCCGGGCACCAGGCGGACCAGCCGCTTGACTGGGCGGGGTGTCCGGATGCCCCGGGCGACGGCGCGCACGGGCCGGCTGGGCTTGCGCCGCGCGGTCCGCGGAGCGGGCGTCGGCGCGGGTTCGGCGGTCAACCCGCGCGCCGCGGCCGAATCGGGATAGCCGAGGTAGAGCTGGTGCAGCACCCGTCGCGAGGTCCTCGGCGCGAAGTAATTGCCGGCCTCGGCGAGCGTGCCCAGCGGGGTGTCGATGCGGGCAGGCTTTTCCACCAGGCCGCGCACCACCATCGCCGCCGCACGCTCGGGGCTGATCGCCGGCACCGGGTTGAGCCGGTGTGACGGCACGATCATCGGGGTGCGCACCAGCGGCATGTGGATGTTGGTGAAGGTGATGTGGTCGGACAGCACCTCCGAACCCACCACGTCGGAGAACGCGTCCAGCGCGGCCTTCGACGGCAGGTAGGAGCTGTACTTGGGATTGCGCGCCTGCACGCCGGCGCTCGACACGTTGACGATGTGACCGAATCGCCGCTCGCGCCAATGCGGTAACAGCGCGAGCACCATCCGCACCGCGCCGAAGTAGTTGACCGCCATCACCCGCTCGTAATCGTGCAGCCGGTCGGTCGAGTTGACCACCGAGCGGCGGATCGACCGTCCGGCGTTGTTCACCAGGTAGTCGACGTGGTCGAAGCGCCCCAGGATGTCTTTGACCGTGTGTTCCACCGACGCGGAATCGGTGACATCGCAGGTAAAGGCATGGGCGGCACCACCATTGGCGCGGATCTCGGCGACCAGCGAATCCAGCGCCTCACCGCTGCGGGCGAGCGCGAAAACGGTTGCGCCCCGCTCGGCGATCGCGAGGGCCGCCGCCCGGCCGATGCCGCTGGACGCGCCGGTGACGATGACGTGGCGGCCCCGCAACGGTTCGTGCGGATCGTCGCGGCGCGCACGGTCCGGATCCAGGTGCTCCGCCCAGTACCGCCACAGCTTGGGCGCGTAGCTGGAGAACTCCGGAACGTCTATGCCACTGCCCCGCAAGGCATTTCGTGTCTTCTCGCTGACGAAGGTGGGGGCCAGGTCTACGACGTCGAGCACCTCGGCGGGAATGCCGAGCTGGGTGGCCGCCATGTTGCGCACGACTCTGGCGCGTCCGCGCACCTTGAGCACCGGAGCGGCCACCGCGCGGGGGAGTGAACCGCGCAGCGGCGGCAGCCCGGCCGCCTTGGCCACGCCGCGGTAGATGCCGCGCAGGCCAATCGTTTTCTCGGCGGTCAGGTGGAACGTCTGTCCGTCACGGCCGTCGGCATGCATCAACGCGACCAGCGCGTCGACGACGTAGTCGACCGGGACGATGTTGGTGCGGCCGGTGTCGGGCAGCAGCATCGGGGTCAACGACGGGAGCACGGCCAGCTTGGCCAGCACGCCGAAGAAGTAGTACGGCCCGTCCACCTTGTCCATCTCGCCGGTGCGCGAATCGCCGACCACCACCGCCGGGCGGTAGATGCGATGACGCAGTCCGGGCGCCGAGCGCACCAGCAGCTCGGCCTCGAACTTGGTCTGGTGGTACGGCGTCGGCAGTTGCTGGCCGACGTCGAAATCGTCCTCGGTGTATTCGCCGGCGAAATCGCCGGCCACCGCGATCGACGACACATGGTGCAAGGTCGCGTCCAGCCGCTGCGCCAGCCCGATCACCGCGCGGGTGCCCTCGACGTTGCTGGCCCGCTGCTCGGGCTCGCCGGCGGTGATGTCATAGATCGCCGCGCAGTGCACCACGTGATCGATCCGGCCCAGCTCGGCAACGACCTCGTCGCTCAGCTCCAGCTCCGGTAGCCCGGCGACCAGCGGTTTCACCCGCTCGCCCCAGTGTTCGGCGAGCCGCTCGAAGCGGCCCAGCGACTGCCGTCGCACCAGCACGAACACCTGCGCGTCGGGACGTGATTCCAGAAGACGAGACACCACACGGCGACCAATAAACCCGGTACCGCCGGTAACGACATACCGCATGAAGACATGGTGGCGGTGACGGCCGCGCACGTCAACTGTGATGTTCAGCGCGCAGCGCTAGTTGCGGAAGTCGCGGATCCCGTCCCAGTCGACCAGCGTCCAGCCGTTCATCGGATTACCGCTGATCACCACGCGACCGGTATTGGGAATCGGGTGGCTGTCCATCAGGCTGTCCTTGGCGTTCTTCACGTTCAGCAGCGTCCACACCATGATGGAGTTCCGGTGCGAGAACACCACCGGGTTGCGGTGGCCGCTGTTGTAGATCTTGTTGACGGCCCCGGTGAACTGGTCGTTGAATTCCTTGCCGCTGACCGAGCCGGGGATGCTGTTCGAGACGTCGCCGTTGATCCAGTCCACCGGCGCCAGCATGTACGTCGACTTCGACATCGACTCGGGCTTGCCGTTGTACCAGCCGGCGTTGATCTCCTGGAGGCCGGGCAGGACCTCCACCTGCTTGCCGAGCTCGGCAGCCAGCGGAGCGGCGGTTTGCTGAGCCCGGGTCATCGTGGAGGCGTAGACGCTGTCGTAGTCCTTATGGCCCAGTTGGTGCGCGAGCTGTTCGGCCTGCGCCTTGCCCTCCGGGGTCAGGCCCGGGCCAGGCACCTCGGTGTCGATGATGCCGGCGGCGTTGGCCTCGGACTGGGCGTGCCGGATGAACGTGACGGTGATGGACCGCGCCTGCGGCGAACCACCGCAGCCGGCGACGATCATCGTGGCGGTGAGCGCGGCGAGCGTCACCGCGGCTTTCCGGATCATGCTGCGCTTGGGCATGTCGATAGCCTGCCCTGCCGACGCCTCCGGTGGGAAGGGTTTGCGCTGGTTTGTTACCGCGCGGCCTACAGTAGCGCCGCGATTCCGCCGGATGCCAGAGTGGACTTCAGGATCCCTACCAACGATCAGGAGACATTCATGGCGATTGATCCGAGTGCCGTCGGCGCGGTCACCGAGCCCATGCAGTTCGAATGGACCGACCGGGACACGCTGCTCTACGCGCTCGGTGTCGGCGCCGGGGTCGAGGACCTGCCTTTCACCACCGAGAACAGCCACGACATCGACCAGCAGGTGCTGCCCACGTACGCGGTCATCTGCTGCCCGGCCTTCGGCGCGGCCGGTTTGGTCGGAAAGTTCAACTGGGCCATGCTGTTACACGGATCCCAAAGCATCCGGCTGCATGCGCCGCTGCCGCCCGCGGGCAAGCTCTCGGTCGTGTCCGAGGTCGCCGACATCCAGGACAAGGGCGAGGGCAAGAACGCGATCCTGGTGTTGCGCGGCCGGGGCACCGAGCCGGATTCCGGGCAGCTGATCGCCGAGACGCTCACCACCCTGGTCATCCGCGGTGAGGGCGGTTTCGGGGGCATGCCGGGGCAGCGGCCCGTCGCGCCGGAATTCCCGGACCGCGAGCCCGACGCCCGCATCCCGCTGCCCACCCGCGAGGACCAGGCGCTGATCTACCGGCTCTCCGGTGACCGCAACCCGCTGCACAGCGACCCGTGGTTCGCCCGGGAGCTGGCCGGCTTCCCCAAGCCGATCCTGCACGGGCTGTGCACCTACGGGGTATCGGGTCGAGCGCTGGTGTCCGAGTTGGGCGGGGGTGTCGCGGCCAACGTCACCTCGATCGCGTCGCGGTTCACCTCGCCGGTGTTCCCCGGCGAGACGCTGACCACGCTGATCTGGCGCACCGAGCCGGGCAAGGCCGTGTTCCGCACCGAGGCTTCCGGCCCGGACGGGGCCGACACCCGGGTGGTGCTCGACGACGGCGCCGTGGAATACGCCTAGCGCTGGAGATTTTGGAGCTGATCGGCCAGCCGGTCGGTGAACTCGCCCGCCCGGGCGGGGCTGTCCAGAGCGAACAGCGCCGCGGTGGCGCGGTCGCCGTCGTCGCCGTGGCGCACCAGGATCGGCACGCCATCGGCGCGCACCGCGTCGAACGCGTCCTCGTCGGTGATGTCGTCGCCGAGGTAGACAGGCGTCAGCGAACCCGACCCGGCCTCGTGCAGGTGATCGATCACCCAGCGCAGCGTTTTTCCCTTGTCCCAGTCCAGGTCTGGGCGCAGCTCGATGACCTCGCGGCCGGTGGTCACCCGAAGCTCGTCGCGGCGACCCGCCGCGCGCACCGCCGCCAGCACCTCGCCGACGCGGTCGCGCTCGGCGTTGCGGTAATGCACGGCCACCCCGAATCGCTTGTGCTCCACCGCAACACCGGCGATCGCGCCGAGCTGGTCGCGCAGCTGAGCGGCCGCCTGCTCGAGCACCGGGATAGCGGCGGCCGCGTCGTCGTTCTGGTGGTGCGTGCCGTCGGGGGCGGTCAGCTCGAAACCGTGGCTGCCGGCATACCAGACGCCAGGCACGCCAACGCGTTTCGTGACGTCGGCGAGATCGCGGCCGGACAGCACCGCGACGGGGCAGCGAGCGGCCAGTTTTTCCAGCGCCTCGGTGGCCCCGGCGACGGGCCGCGCCGAGTCCGGGTCGTCGACGATGTCGGACAGGGTTCCGTCGAAGTCGAAGAACACCGCCGGTCGCCGGTCGGCCAGCCCATCGGCCAGGGCCTGCGACGCGTCGGGCAGCTGCGACATCCGGCGGCCGCCGGTCCGCACGGTCACATCGCCCAGATCGGCGACCACCGCGTCGGCCTCGCGTAACGCGCCGCCGTTCCCGGCCGGGTCGACGCCGATCACCAACGCGAAGCCGGCGGCACGCGCGGCCTCGACCCCCGCGGCATCCCCGGCGACCACGACGCAGCGGCCTGGGCGTACCCGCAGACCGTCGGCGGCCTGCACCGGACCGTCCGCCGAAATGACGGCGGCGCCCACCCCGATCTCGCGCAGCTGTGCGGCCAGCGCGGAGCCCAGCGCGGACTCGGTGTCGAACAGCACCGCATCGTGGCGGCGCGGGTCGATCGTGGCGGTCATTCCTCAACCCTTCCAGGACTCGGTAATCGAACATACTTTCGATATACTCGCGGCGTGGGCTGGTTCAACGGACCGCCGAGCTGGGCGGAAATGGAGCGGGTGCTCGACAGCAAGCCGCGCCATGCCGGGGAGTCGGCGGGCCCGGAATCCGACGGCCCGCTGTCGCGCAGGCGCGCGACGTATCAGCCGCCGGATGACGGCCGGGCGTCCCGCTCGTCCGTCGCTTATGCCGAGCTGCATGCGCATTCGGCGTACAGCTTCCTGGACGGGGCCAGCACACCCGAGGAGCTTGTCGAGGAGGCGGCCCGGCTTGACCTGCGCGCCCTGGCGCTCACCGACCACGACGGCCTGTACGGGGCGGTGCGGTTCGCCGAAGCGGCGGCCGAGCTCGACATGCGCACCGTGTTCGGCGCCGAACTGTCGCTGGGCCCGGGCGCCCGCACCGAGCAGCCGGACCCGCCCGGCCCGCACCTGCTGGTGCTGGCCCGCGGCGCCGAGGGTTACCGGCGGTTGTCGCGGCAACTGGCCGCGGCCCATCTGGCCGGCGGCGAGAAGGGCAAGCCCCGTTATCATTTCGACGCGCTGACCGAGGCCGCAGGCGGCCACTGGCACATCCTGACGGGCTGTCGCAAAGGGCATGTCCGCCAAGCGCTTTCCGAGGGCGGCCCATCGGCGGCGGAGCGGGCGCTGGCCGACCTGGTGGATCGGTTCGGGGCTCACCGGGTCAGCGTCGAGCTGACTCATCACGGTCAACCGCTCGACGACGAACGCAACGCGGCGCTGGCCGCACTGGCCCCGCGCTTCGGTGTCGGCGTCGTCGCCACCACCGGCGCGCATTTCGCGGGGCCGTCGCGACGCCGGCTGGCCATGGCGATGGGCGCCATCCGGGCGCGGGAATCCCTGGATTCGGCCGCCGGGTGGCTGGCCCCGCTGGGTGGTTCGAACCTGCGCTCCGGTGAGGAGATGGCCCGGCTGTTCGCGCATGTGCCCTTTGGGGGCCCTGACCCGGTGACCGCGGCCGCCGAGCTGGGCGAGCAGTGCGCGTTCGGGCTGGCGCTCATCGCGCCGCAGCTGCCGCCGTTCGACGTGCCCGCCGGGCACACCGAGGACAGTTGGCTGCGGCAGCTGACCATGGCGGGGGCGCGCGACCGCTACGGGTCGGCCGAGCGCGCGCCGCGCGCATACGCCCAGATCGAACACGAACTCAAAGTCATTGCCCAGCTGACGTTTCCGGGCTATTTCCTGGTGGTGCACGACATCGCCCGGTTCTGCCGGGAGAACAACATCCTGTGCCAGGGCCGGGGATCGGCCGCCAACTCCGCGGTCTGTTACGCCCTCGGTGTCACCGCCGTCGACCCGGTGGCCAACGAGCTGCTGTTCGAGCGCTTTCTGTCGCCGGCCCGCGACGGGCCGCCCGACATCGACATGGACATCGAGTCCGATCAGCGCGAAAAGGTCATCCAGTACGTCTACGACAAGTACGGCCGCGACTACGCCGCCCAGGTCGCCAACGTCATCACCTACCGGGGAAAGATCGCGGTGCGCGATATGGCTCGCGCCCTTGGTTTTTCGCAGGGTCAGCAGGACGCGTGGAGCAAGCAGATCAGCCACTGGAACGGGTTGGCCGACTCACCCGATGTCGACGGCATCCCCGAACCGGTGGTCGACCTGGCCAACCAGATCCGGAACCTGCCGCGGCACATGGGCATTCATTCCGGCGGCATGGTGATCTGTGACCGCCCGATCGCCGACGTGTGCCCGGTGGAGTGGGCGCGCATGGAGAACCGCAGCGTCCTGCAGTGGGACAAAGACGACTGTGCGGCAATCGGTTTAGTGAAGTTCGACCTGCTCGGGTTGGGGATGCTCTCGGCGCTGCACTATGCCATCGACCTGGTGGCCGAGCACAAGGGGATCGAGGTGGACCTGGCCCGCCTCGACCTCTCCGAGCCTGCGGTGTACGAGATGCTGGCCCGCGCCGATTCGGTCGGCGTGTTCCAGGTGGAGTCGCGCGCGCAGATGGCCACGCTGCCGCGGCTGAAGCCGCGGGTGTTCTACGACCTGGTGGTGGAGGTCGCGCTGATCCGCCCCGGCCCTATTCAGGGCGGGTCGGTGCATCCCTACATCCGGCGGCGCAACGGGCAGGCCCCGGTGGTCTACGACCACCCGTCGATGGAGCCGGCCCTGCGAAAGACGCTGGGGGTGCCGCTCTTTCAGGAGCAGCTGATGCAGCTCGCGGTCGACTGCGCCGGCTTCTCGGCCGCCGAGGCCGATCAGCTGCGCCGGGCCATGGGGTCCAAGCGCTCGACCGAACGCATGCGACGGCTGCGCGGCCGGTTCTACGAGGGCATGCGCGAGTTGCACGGCGCCGCGGACGAGGTGATCGACCGCACCTACGAAAAGCTGGAGGCCTTCGCCAATTTCGGCTTTCCCGAAAGCCATGCGCTGAGCTTCGCGTCGCTGGTCTTCTACTCGTCGTGGTTCAAGCTGCACCACCCGGCGGCGTTCTGCGCGGCGCTGCTGCGCGCCCAGCCGATGGGGTTCTACTCGCCGCAATCGCTGGTGGCCGATGCGCGCCGGCACGGCGTGACGGTGCACGGCCCGGACGTCAACGCCAGCCTGGCGCACGCCACGTTGGAAAATGCCGGGCTGGAGGTGCGGCTGGGGCTGGGTGCGGTCCGCCATATCGGCGACGACCTGGCCGGGCAACTCGTCGAGGAGCGAAAGGCCAACGGCCCGTTCGCTTCTCTGCTGGACCTGACGACCCGGTTGCAGCTTTCGGTGCCACAGACCGAGGCGCTGGCGACGGCGGGGGCTTTTGCCTGCTTCGACATGTCTCGCCGCGAGGCGCTGTGGGCGGCCGGGGCCGCGGCCACCCAGCGGCCGGGTCGGCTGCCCGGCGTGGGATCGTCGTCGCACATCCCGGCGCTGCCCGGGATGAGCGAGCTGGAACTGGCCGCCGCCGACGTGTGGGCCACCGGTGTCTCCCCGGACAGTTATCCGACGCAGTTTCTGCGGGCCGATCTGGACGCGATGGGGGTGGTGCCGGCCGAGAAGCTGGGCTCGGTGCCCGACGGCGACCGGGTGCTGATCGCCGGCGCGGTCACCCATCGGCAGCGGCCCGGCACGGCGCAGGGGGTCACGTTCATCAACCTCGAGGACGAGACCGGGATGGTCAACGTGCTCTGCGCGCCGTGGGTTTGGGCACGGCATCGCAAGCTGGCGAACTCGGCACCGGCGCTGCTGGTGCGCGGTCAGGTCCAAAACGCCAGCGGCGCGATCACCGTCGTCGCCGAGCGGCTGGGCCGCATCACCCTGGCGGTCGGCTCGAAGTCCCGCGACTTCCGGTGACCGGCCCGCCGAGCGTGCACCCAGGGCGGAAAATTCGCCGAATCGTCGCCGTGAGTGCACGTTCGGCGGACGAGGCCGCCTATGTAGCCTCCAAACACATGACCCTCAACCTGTCCGTCGACGAAGTCCTCACCACCACCCGCTCGGTCCGCAAACGCCTCGACTTCGACAAGCCGGTCGGCCGCGACGTGCTGATGGAATGCCTGGAACTGGCGCTGCAGGCGCCGACCGGCTCCAATTCGCAGGGCTGGCAATGGGTGTTCGTCGAGGACGCGGACAAGAAGAAGGCGATCGCCGACGTCTACCTGAAGAACGCGCGGGCCTACCTCGCGTCGCCCGCTCCCGACTACGGCGAGGGGGACACCCGGGGGGAGCGTATGGACAAGGTCCGCGACTCCGCGACCTACCTCGCCGAGCACATGCACCAGGCGCCGGTGCTGATGATCCCCTGCATCTTCGGCCGAGAGGAGAAGCAGCCGCTGGGCGGCGTCTCGTTCTGGGCGTCGCTGTTTCCGGCGGTGTGGAGCTTCTGCTTGGCGCTGCGGTCTCGGGGATTAGGCTCCTGCTGGACGACGCTGCACCTGCTCGGTGGCGGTGAACAGCAGGTCGCGGACGTGCTCGGCATCCCGCACGACAAGTACAGCCAGGGCGGGCTGTTTCCCATCGCCTACACCAAGGGCACCGACTTCCGCCCGGCCAAGCGGCTGCCCGCCGAACAGCTCACGCACTGGAATGCCTGGTGATCACACCGCGCCGGCGTAGCCGTGCTGCCGCCAGGCTTCGTAGACGGCGATCGCCGCGGCGTTGGACAGGTTCAGCGAGCGCCGGCCCGCCAGCATCGGGATGCGCACCTGCGCCGTGATGTGCGGGTCGGCCAGCGTCGCGGCGTCCAGCCCGGTGGGTTCGGGGCCGAACATCAGCACGTCGCCGGCCCGGTAGCGCACGTCGGCGAACGAGGTCGGCGCGTGCGAGGTGAACGCGAACACCCGCTGCGGTGACAGCGCCGCCCAGGCGGCAGCCAGCGACGCGTGCACGGTGACCGAGGCGAGGTCGTGGTAGTCCAGGCCCGCCCGGCGCAGCTTGGGTTCGGACAGGTCGAATCCCATCGGCTCGACCAGATGCAACTCGCAGCCCGTCGCCGCCACCGTCCGGATGGCGTTGCCGGTATTGGGCGGGATCCGCGGCGAGTGAAACATCAGCTTGAACACAACGGAATAATGGTCGCATGGTCGAGCCGAGCATCTGGATGCAGAAGGTCGCTGCCGATCCGGGGCATTCGCAGTGGTACATCGAGCGTTTCCGTGCCATGGCGCGCGCCGGCGACGACCTGGCCGGCGAGGCCCGCTTCGTGGACGCCATGGCGCCGCGCGCAGCGCGGATTCTCGACGCCGGCTGCGGTCCCGGGCGCCTGGGCGGGTATCTGGCCAAGGCCGGTCACGACGTGGTCGGTGTGGACGTGGACCCGGCGCTGATCGAGGCGGCCGAACAGGACTACCCCGGCCCGCGCTGGCTGGTCGGCGACCTCGCCGAGCTGGACCTGCCTGCGCGCGGCATCGCCGAACCTTTCGATGTCATCGTGTCCGCCGGCAACGTCATGACGTTCCTCGCCCCGAGCACCCGGGTCCAGGTGCTGAGCCGGCTGCGGGCCCACGTCGCCGGCGACGGCCGCGCGGCGATCGGCTTCGGCGCCTACCGCGAATACGAGTTCGCCGACTTTCTCAACGACGCGGCCGACGCCGGCTTCGCACCCGATCTGCTGCTGTCGACGTGGGACATGCGGCCGTTCACCGACGACTCCGATTTCCTCGTTGCGCTCCTTCGGCCCGCCTAGGCCGTCGCGCTCGGAGTGTTTGCCAGGGGCGGCCGCGCGGGTGCGGCGCCACCTTGGAGGGGCCTGTCTGCTCAGTAACGATTCTGGTGGCATGCGCCGCGGGCTGTCATACTCGTCGGATTGCCACACCTACACGCACACGCGTATTTGGCGCGGGGCGGGCCAAATAAAGCAGGAAGTTTCATGAGCCTCTCGTTTCCTTCAGCGCTCAGTGTCAGCGCAGCGGCCGCTCGCGCGGCCGCGATGACATGACCATGTTCACCCGCCCGGCAAACCCGGCCGAGGCGGAAGGCGTAGAGCCCGCACCCAACCGCGGCGCCGGGGCCGCGCCGGCCAAACGCCCGCCGACCTGGTCGTTGAGCAACTGGCCGGTGCGCTGGAAGGTGCTGGCGATCGTGCTGGTCCCGCTGGTGTTGGCGACGGTGTTCGGGGCGCTGCGCATTCACGGCGCGATGGCCAACGCCGCCGGCCTGCGGCTGGCGGCCAGCCGCGCCGACGTGGTGCCGGTGATCACCAAGTACATGTCGGCGCTCGACGTCGCGCTGGTGGCCAGTTCCACCGGACGCGACCTCGAGGGCGCCAAGAAGAACTACGAGGCGCGCAAGTACGAATTGCAGGCCAGGCTCGACGAGACCAACGTCAGCGCCGACGTCAGCTCAGGAATCAGCAACCTGCTCGACGGCGGTCAGATGCTGGTGAACAAGGCGGCCGACCCCAGCCTCGGTTTGCGGGAGCGGGTGACGCTCTACGCGCCGATCCTGTTGACGGCCGAAGACGTCATCAACGCCTCGGTCCGCGTCGACGACGAAAAGATCCGCGCCCAGGCGCAGGGCCTGAGCCGGGCCGTCGGCGCCCGCGGGCAGATGACGATGCAGAAAATCCTGATCACCCGCGGGGCCGAGCTTCCCGAGCCGCAGTTGCGGACGTCGATGATCACCCTGGCGGGCACCGAGCCGTCGACGCTGTTCGGCATGAGCGAAGTGCTCGGCGCCGGGTCGCCCGAGGCCAAGACGCTGCAACAGCAGATGGTGAGCCGGATGGCGATCATGTCCGATCCGGCCAGCGTGCTGGTCGACAACGCCGATCTGCTGCGGTCGATCCAGACCACCGACGACATCGCCGATCAGGTCATCAAGGATTCCACGGGGTCGGTGACCAGGTCGGTGCACGCCCAGGCCGCCGAGCGTCGCTCGGCCGCGATCACCGACGCCGTCCTGGTGCTGGCCGCCATCGTGATCGCGCTGGTGGTCGTGCTGCTGGTGGCGCGCGCGCTGGTGCGGCCGCTGCGCATCCTGCGCGACGGCGCCCTCAAAGTCGCCCACACCGACCTCGAAGAGGAGATCGCGAGCGTGAAAGCCGGTGGGGCCGAACCGGTTCCGAGCCCACTGCCGGTGTACACCACCGAGGAGATCGGCCAGGTCGCGCACGCGGTCGACGAGTTGCACACCCAGGCCCTGCTGCTGGCCGGCGACGAGGCGCGGTTGCGGCTGCTGGTCAACGACATGTTCGAGACCATGTCGCGGCGCAACCGCACGCTGGTGGACCAGCAGCTGGCGCTCATCGACCGGCTGGAGCGCAACGAGGAGAATCCCGATCGCCTCGACAGCCTCTTCCGGCTCGACCACCTGGCGGCGCGGCTGCGCCGCAACAGCGCCAACCTGCTGGTGCTGGCCGGCGCGCAGCTCGCCCGCGACCAGCGCGACCCCGTGCCGCTGGCCACTGTCATCAACGCCGCGGTGTCCGAGGTCGAGGATTACCGCCGCGTCGAACTCGCCGGGATGCCCGACTGTGCGCTGGTCGGCGCGGCCGCCGGTGGTGCCATCCATCTGTTCGCCGAGCTGATCGACAACGCCCTGCGCTACTCGCCGCCGACGACCTCGGCCCGGGTCTCGGCGTCGCGCGGCGGCGACGGGGGAGTCGTGGTGCGGATCGCCGACGCCGGCCTGGGGATGAACGACGCCGACCGGCGCATGGCGAACATGCGACTGCAGGCCGGCGGCGATGTCAGCCCCGACAACGCCCGGCACATGGGTCTCTTCGTGGTCGGCCGGATCGCGGCCCGGCACGGCATTCGGGTGGGGCTGCGCGGCCCCGCGGCCAACGAATCGGGGTCGGGCACCACCGCCGAGATCTACCTGCCGCCGACGGTGCTCGCCGGCCTGGCGGTCGCCGAGGCGGCGCCGCCCCGCCACATCCGCGCGGTCTCCTCGCCGAGCGCAAAGCCGGCCGGAGCGAACGCCGCCCCGACGGATGACACCGGGCGGGACGACGGCCCGCAGGAGCCGGCGGCGCGCACCGCCCCGGACGCGTCCGGGCCGTCGGTCACCTTGCTGCCGCGCCGCAACCCGGGTTCCAGCGGCATCACCGAAGTTCCCGCCCCGCCCGCCGAACCGCAGCCCGGCCGCCAACGTCGCGAGCTGGCGACCCCCTGGTGGGAGAAGACGCCGAAACCGACGCCCACGCCGGCTCCCGAGCCGGAACCCAAGCCGGCGCCGGTGCAGCCGGCCCGGGCCGCGTCGGACACCTCGGCGTTCTTCTCCGCCCGCTCCCGCGAGGCCGACAGTCGTACGGAGTCCCGGCCATACCAGCCGGCGCGACCGGACCCGGTCTCGTCCATCCCGTCGGCCCCGAAGGCCCAGGCGAGTCCCGCCGACGACGACGTCATCTACCGGCGGATGCTGTCGGAGATGCTGGGCGACCCACACGACCTGGTCAACAGCCCCGACCTGGATTGGCAGTCCGTCTGGGACCGCGGCTGGACGCTGGCGGCCGCGGCCGACGAGAAACCCGTCGAGGCGCACACCACCGACCACGGCCTGCCGGTGCGCACGCCGGGCGCCCGGCTGGTGCCCGGGAACGCCAACGGCGCCGAACAAGACGAGCCGGCCGAGCCCGACGAGGGCGTGAACGGCCGGTCGCACCGGGAGCCGCAGCACGCGGCCACCGGTCCCTTCGCCCGGGACCCCGAGGCGGTTCGCGCCTCGTTCAGCAGCCATTTCGGTGGCGTACGCACCGGACGCTCGCACGCCCGTGAGACCGACCAAGGATCCGACCAACGATGACGTCATCGGACAACTCCCTGGACTGGCTGGTGACCAGGTTCGCCCGCGAGGTCCCCGGCGTCGCGCACGCGCTGCTGGTATCCGTCGACGGGCTGCCCATCGCCGCCAGCGAGCATCTCCCGCGGGAACGCGCCGACCAGCTCGCGGCCGTGGCCTCCGGGCTGGCCAGCCTGGCCACCGGCGCCGCGCAGCTGTTCGAAGGCGGGCAAGTGCTGCAGTCGGTGGTCGAAATGCAGAACGGCTACCTGCTGCTGATGCGCGTCGGGGACGGCTCGCACCTGGCGACGCTCGCGGTGGCGTCGTGCGACATCGGTCAGATCGGCTACGAGATGGCGGTCCTGGTCGAGCGGGTGGGCGGCGTCGTCCAGTCGACCCGCCGGTCGGCCGTGCAGCAGCACTCGTGAGCCCCGATGGATAGTTCGGAGACCTGGCCGGCGCACCGCAAGGGGAACCTGGTCCGTCCGTACACCTTGACGTCGGGGCGCACCGACACCAACGTCGACCTTCCCCTCGAGGCGCCGATCGAATCGCTGCAGCCCGGGCTGGCGCACCGGTGGCCGCCCAACGACCCGCGAGGCAGAATCATCCAACTGTGCGTCGACAGCCCGTCGGTCGCCGAAATCTCGGCCCGGCTGGATCTTCCGCTGGGTGTCGCGCGCGTCTTGGTCGGCGATCTGGTGCTGTCCGGCTACGTTCGAGTGCACAAGACGTTGTCGGAGCGTTCGACCAGAGATGAGCGCCACGAACTCATAGGGAGGACACTGCGTGGCTTACGCGCACTCTGAGGCGCAGCGCGATGCCGGCGCCCACGCGTCGACGAAGATCGTGATCGCCGGCGGATTCGGCGCCGGCAAGACCACCTTCGTCGGGGCCGTGTCGGAGATCATGCCGCTGCGCACCGAGGCGATGCTCACCGACGCCTCGACCGGCGTCGACGCGCTCGAGGCCACGCCCGACAAACGGACCACCACCGTCGCAATGGATTTCGGCCGCATCACGCTGGCCGAAGACCTGGTGCTCTATCTGTTCGGCACGCCGGGGCAGCGCCGCTTCTGGTTCATGTGGGACGACCTGGTGCGCGGCGCGATCGGCGCGGTGGTGCTGGTCGACTGCCGCCGCCTGCAGGACAGCTTCGCCGCCGTCGATTTCTTCGAGCACCGCAACCTGCCGTTCCTCGTCGCGGTCAACGAGTTCGACGGCGCTCCGCGCTACCCGGTCGCGGAAGTGCGCGAGGCGCTGACCCTGCCGACGCACATCCCGGTGATCACCGTCGACGCCAGGGACCGCCGGTCGGCGACCGACGCCCTGATCGCGGTCAGCGAATACGCCCTGGCCAGCCTGTCGGCCAATTGACCACGCGGCGCAGACCACGCGGCGCAGCGCTCAGCGGGTGAGCCGGATGCGCCAGCGCACCAGCGCGGCGTAACCGACGGTGAGCACCGCGAGCATGCCCATGTCGAACAGCCAGGCCGCCGCCGTGTGCTCGAAGTGGCTGTCCCGCGGGCTTTGCGGCCCGGGCGATACCGTCCACAGGTCTACCGTCGCCCCCTGCGCGGCGTAGCCCCACCGCGAGGGCGCCAGCCAGGACAGCTGGTCGAGGAAGATCCGGTCGGTGACCGGCACCATGCCGCCGCAGAGCACCATCTGCATCATCAGCGACACCACCAGCAGGGGCATGATCTGCTCGCCCGAGCGGGCCAGCGCCGAGAGCAGCAGACCCAGCATCGCCGCGGCCACACAGGTCGCCGCGACCCCGGTGAACAGCTCGAGAGTGGCATTACCGAGCAGCACCGCCGGGCGCGTCGGCGGCCCCTTGCCCAGCACCACGATGGCCGTGGCGATGGCCGCCTGAAGGACGGCGAACGTGCAGAACACCGCGACCTTGGCCAGCAGGTAGGCGGTGCTCGACAGGCCGACGGCCTGTTCGCGCCGGAAGATCGGCCGCTCGCCGATCAGGTCGCGGATGGTCAGCGCGGTGCCCATGAACACGGCCGCCATGGTGAGCAGCGTCAGGATCATCCCGGCTTCGCCTGCCGACTCGCTCACCGGATCGGCATAACCGAAACCGACGCTGCCGGGAACGGTCAGCGAGAGCGCGCCCATGACGAACGGCAGCACCGCCAGGAACAGGAAGTAGGCACGGTCCGAGACCACCAGCCGGACCTGGCGGCGGGCGATCGTGGAGAACTGGTGGCGCTTACTGGTGTGCGGGGGAACGCCCAGCTCGGCCGGCGCCTCGGTCTGGGTGGGCGGCGGGGGTCTGTTCTGGGCCAGGAAGCGGCGGTTGGCCTCGTCGGGGTCGGCGCCCACCTTGGCGAAGATGTGCGCCCAGTTGGTGGTCCCCATGGCCGCGCCGATCTGGCCGGGCGGGCCGAGGTACGCCGTCTTGCCGCCCGGCGCCATCAGCAGCACCTGGTCGCAGACGTCGAGGTAAGTCAGCGAGTGGGTGACTACCAGCACGACGCGGCCGGCGTCGGCGAGCTGTCGCAGCATGGTCATGACCTGCAGGTCCAGCGCCGGGTCCAGGCCGGAGGTCGGTTCGTCCAGTATCAGCAGCGACGGCCCTGTCAGCAGTTCGAGCGCCACCGAGGCGCGTTTGCGCTGGCCCCCGGAGAGCTTGTCGACCCGGGTGTCCGCGTGCTCGGTCAGGCCCAGCTCGTCGAGGACCTGGGCGACGACCTGCGCGCGATCGGCCTTGCTGGTGTCGGGCGGCAGGCGCAGCTCAGCGGCGTAGCCGAGCGCCTGGCTGACCGTGAGCTGGCGGTGCACGACGTCGTCCTGGGGAACCATCCCGATCCTGGTGCGCAGCGAGGCGTACTCGGAGTGGATATCGTGCCCCTCGAACGTCACCGAGCCCGACGACGGCGTGGCATACCCGGCGATCAGCCGCGACAGCGTGGTCTTGCCCGCGCCCGAACCGCCGATCAGCGCGGTCAGCGTGCCCGGCCGGGCGACCAGCGAGATCCGCTCGAGCAGGCTCTTGCCGCCGACGCCGAAGTTGACCTCGCGCACCTCCAGGCCGCCGGCTCGCGTCGCCGCCTCCTGGCGGCGCACCAACATGCCGTCGTGGAACACCAGGTCGACGTTGCCGATCGTCACCACGTCGCCGTCGGACAGCGCCGCCGACCCGACCTTGACGCCGTTGACGAAGGTGCCGTTGCTGCTGTTCGCGTCGCGGATCTCGGCGCCCGTCGGGGTGGGGTTCAAGAAGGCGTGATGGCGGGAGGCCAGCACGTCGTGCACGACGATGTCGTTGTTGAGCGCGCGCCCGATCCAGGCGGAGCGGCCGGCCGCCGGCCGGCGCTCGGATTCACCCCCCGGGACGCTGACCCAGGTGGTGGGGAACTCCCCGGCGTCGCTCCTGCCGGTGGGTGGGTTCGGTGCGGCGGGATGTGACCCGGACTGCAGTACGGCGCGGGTCGCGGCCTCCGGCGGGACGATCGGGACGGCCGGCCTGCGCTGTGTGTCTCGTCGTGGGAAGGGGCGCGACGGCGGCGAGGCGGGCGGTCGTGGCGGAGGCGTGGGCGGCCGGGCCGGCCCGGCCGCGGGTCGCGGGCCGGTGGGTTGTGCCCGCGGGCGCGCCGGGGCGCCGGGCTGGGCGGCGATGATCGGGATCGACTTCGTGGTCGGCGGGAGCAGGCCGACGTTGCCCATCCCCACTTCGAAGGTGATCCGCGGACCGTCGGGCTTGCCGATGTTGATCGTCTGGCCGTCGTGGATGTCGATGACCGGCACCCGCTGGCCGTCCAGGTAGACCCCGTTGAGCGAGTTGTTGTCGACCGCCAGCCACCGCCCCTGATCGAAGCGCAGCAGCACGTGCGCGCGGGCGATCAGCGGGTGCGCCATGCGCAGGTCGGCGCGCAGGTCGCTGCCCACCACCACGTCGCGGCCGGCGGCGAAACTTCCCTCGGAGCGGTCAGACCGAGCCGTCAGCACGGGCTGCTCAGGTCGAGTCATGCCATCCAGGTTGCAAGTCGCGGTTGGGACGCCGGCTTAGCGTTTCAGCCGGATATGCCAGCGGACGAAGCCGGTGTAACCGATCGACAGGGCCGCGAGCATGAACATGTCGAACACGAAGATGTGTTTCGAGTGCTGCCAGATCGGGTCGTTGGTCGGGATCTGCTTGACCTTCACCAGCGACGGGAAGTCGATCGAGGACGCTCCCGCCGCGTAGCCCCACCGGGCGGGCGTCAGCCACGCCATCTGCTCGAGCCCAACGCGCTGATACACCGGAATCATGCCGCTGGAGAACACCAGCTGCGACATGATCGACACCACCAGCAGCGGCATGATCTGCTCGTTGGATTGCGCCAGCGCCGAAAGCAGCAGCCCGAGCATGGCCGACGCAATGCAGGTGCCCGCCACGGTGACGAACAGCGAGAAGGTGGAGTTGCCGAAGAACTGGGGATGCGCCGTCGGCGCGCCCTTACCCAGCCGCACGATGATGGTCGCGATCGCCGCCTGGGCGGTCGCGAAGACGCAGAACACCGCGATCTTGGCCAGCAGATAGGCGGTCGTGGACAGGCCGACGGCCTGTTCGCGCCGGAAGATCGGCCGCTCGCCGATCAGGTCGCGGATGGTCAGCGCGGTGCCCATGAACACGGCGCCGATGTTCAACAGCACCATGATGTACTGCGGCTGCGTCGGCGCCGGCCCCATCGGGTCGGCCGGCCCGAGGCCCGGGTGCGGGCCCTTCACCGTCAGCGACAGCGCGCCGATGAGGAACGGCAGGACCGCCAGGAAGATCGTGTAACCGCGGTCGGAGACGACGAGGCGAACCTGGCGCCGGGCGATCGTGGACAGCTGCCGGAACAGGTTGGTCTGCGGTGGTTCGCCCAGGTCCGCCGGACTCTGCGGGGACGGTGGTTTCGACGACTGCTGGTTGCGCTCCTTGAACCGGCGGTTCGCCTCGTCCGGGTCCGCGCCCACCTTGGCGAAGATGTCGGCCCAGTTGCGCGTCCCCATGGCGGATTCCACCTGGTCGGGCGGCCCGCAGAACGCGGTCTTGCCACCCGGCGCGACTAGCAGGATCTGGTCGCACACGTCCAGATACGACACCGAGTGGGTCACCACCAGGACGGTGCGGCCCGCGTCGGCGAGCTGGCGCAGCATCAGCATCACCTGGCGGTCCAGCGCCGGGTCCAGGCCCGACGTCGGCTCGTCCAGCAGCAGCAGCGACGGCTGGGTGAGTAGCTCGAGGGCGACCGAGGCGCGCTTGCGCTGACCGCCGGAGAGCTTGTCGACCCGGGTGTCGGCGTGCTGGGTCATGTCGAGTTCCTCGAGCACCTGCGCGACGACGCGGGCCCGTTCCTCTTTGCTGGTGTCGGGCGGCAGGCGGAGTTCGGCCGCGTAGTTGAGGGCCTGGTTGACCGTGAGCTGGCGGTGCACGACGTCGTCCTGCGGGACCATGCCGATCCTGCTGCGCATGGACGCGTACTCGGTGTGGATGTCGTGGCCCTCGAAGGTCACATTGCCCGAGGTGGGGCTGGTGTAGCCGACGATCAGCCGCGACAGGGTGGTCTTGCCGGCGCCCGACCCGCCGATGATGGCGGTCAGCGTCCCGGGCCGGGCCGTCAGCGAGATGTGGTCCAGCAGCTGCTTGCCGTGGTCGACCGTGTAGCAGACGGAGTTGACCTCCAGCCCGCCGGTGCGGGTCGCCGCTTCGGTGCGCCGGACCAGGCTGTCGCCGGTGAACACCAGGTCGACGTTGCCGATGGTGACCACGTCGCCCTCGGTGAGCACCGCCGAACCGACCCGGACGCCGTTGACGAAGGTCCCGTTCACGCTGTGCGCGTCGCGGATCTCGGTGCCCAGCGGCGTCTGGATCAAGAAGGCGTGGTGGCGCGACGCCAGAACGTCCTGGATGACGATGTCGTTGTCGGTGGCCCGGCCGATGGTTTGCGACCCGGCGGGCTGCGCAGCCGAGTCCGAGCGCGACGGCAGCAGCGCCTGGAACATCTTGGTCGCCAGGTTCGCCACCTCGGGTGGCTTGGCGGAGGCGGGGGCCATGTGGGTCGGCGGGCTCCCCGAGCCCACGGCGGGCATCTGCGCGATGGGCGGGGCGTTGCGCGTCGGGGGCGGCGCAGCGGGCGGGCGTCCACCGCCGCCCCCGTACATGGTGTGACCCGGCGGGCCTTGCCGCGGCACGGGCGCGGGCTGCGGCCGCCGCGGCGGGGCCGCCCAATTGGGCGTGCGCCCGGGCGGCGGCGGAGGCGGTGGGGCGGCGGTGGGCGGCGCCGGTTGCCCCGGCCACGCCGCGGCCTGCGGCGGTGCCGCCGCCACCGGGATGTTCATCGATTCGGTGCGGGGCGGACGCCCGGCCATGCCCTGGTGGCGCCCGACGTCGAACGTCAGCAGCGGTCCGTCCGGGTTGCCGATGTTCAGGTTCTGGCCGTCGTGGATCTCGACCACCGGCACCCGTCGGCCGTTGACGAAAGTGCCGTTGAGCGAACCGTTGTCGATGGCCAGCCACTTGCCCTGATCGAAACGCAGCAGCAGATGGGCGCGCGAAATCAACGGGTGGGTGATACGCATGTCCGCTCGCAGATCGCGCCCGACTACTACATCGTGGCCCGCTGCGAAGGTGCGTTCCGATCCTTCGTGATGGACGGTTAGCGCTGGCGGGGCTGGTGCTGACATCGCCACAACTGTAGCTTGCAGCCCTGTGGTTTACCCGTGAGCGTCGGGCGCGCCGGTCACCACGCAGTGCGTTCGGGTGTAGATCGTGGGCATGCACCGGTTGCAGTGCGTGCACGCCGAA
This sequence comes from Mycobacterium sp. NGS27, assembly GCF_059813005.1. Taxonomy (NCBI): domain Bacteria; kingdom Bacillati; phylum Actinomycetota; class Actinomycetes; order Mycobacteriales; family Mycobacteriaceae; genus Mycobacterium; species Mycobacterium sp. NGS27. The sequence goes on along the minus strand of NZ_JCALDT010000007.1, from coordinate 201,679 downwards.
TGCACCTGGTGCCGGGCGCCATCAGCGGCGATTCGATTGATCAGATCCGGCTCGGCCAACAGTGCCCTGGCCATCGCGACGAAATCGAATCCCTCCGCCATCGCCAGGTCCATCGTCTCCCGGTTGGTGATTCCGCCGAGCAGGATCAGCGGCATCTTCAACTCGTTGCGGAACAGCTTGGCGTCGCGCAATAGATAGGCCTCGCGGTAGGGGTATTCGCGCAGGAACTTCTTGCCCGTCATGCGCATGCCCCAGCGCAGCGGCGGTTTGAACGCGCCGGCGAACTCCTTGAGCGGCGCGTCGCCGCGGAACAGGTACATCGGGTTGACCAGCGAGCTGCCCGCGGTGAGTTCGATGGCGTCCAGCCCGCCGTCCTCCTCCAGCCACTTGGCCGTGGCCAGCGATTCCTCGGTGCTGATGCCGCCGCGAACGCCATCGGCCATGTTCAGTTTGGCGGTGACCGCGATGGGCGTGCCCTCCTTCTCCACCGCACGCCGAACGGCCATCACCATGCCGCGGGCGACCTTGGCCCGGTTCTGCAGCGACCCGCCGAACTCGTCGTCGCGCCGGTTGATCAGCGGGGACAGAAACGAACTCGCCAGGTAGTTGTGGCCCAGGTGGATTTCGACGGCGTCGAAGCCGGCCTCGATGGCCAGCCGCGCGGCGTTGGCGTGCCCTTCGATGACCTCGTCGATGTCCTCGCGGGTCGCCTTCTTGGCGAACCGCATCCCGATCGGGTTGAAGAACCGGACCGGCGCCAGGGCCTTCGCCTTGTTGGACTTGGCGTTGGCCACCGGGCCGGCGTGGCCGATCTGCGCGCTGACCGCGGCCCCCTCGGCGTGGATCGCGTCGGTGAGCCGCCGGAAGCCGGGGACGGCCTCCGGCCGCATCCAGATGCCGTTGCCCTCGGTGCGGCCGCCGGGGGAGACGGCGCAGTACGCGACGGTCGTCATGCCGACCCCACCCGCGGCAGGCAGCCGGTGGTACTCGATGAGGTCGTCGGTCACCAGCGCCTCGGGCGTGCGCGCCTCGAAGGTGGCGGACTTGATGGTGCGGTTGCGCAGCGTAATCGGACCGAGCTTCGCGGGGCTGAACACGTCCGGAGGGGTAGACATACCGGGAGCCTAATGGCGATCGCAAGCGCGGCGGAGCCGGGCGCGGCGGGTCGCCATCATCGAGGTCTGCCAGACTGTCACAGTGGGAGCAATCACGCTGGACGGCAAGGCCACCCGCGACGAGATCTTCGTCGACCTCAAGCAGCGCGTGACGGCATTGGCCGCATCGGGTCGCACCCCCGGGCTGGGCACCATCCTGGTGGGCGATGACCCCGGCTCGCAGGCGTACGTCCGGGGCAAGCACGCCGATTGCGCGAAGGTGGGCATCACCTCGATTCGCCGTGACCTGCCCGCCGACATCAGCACCGCGACGCTCAACGAGACCATCGACGAACTCAACGCCAACCCCGACTGCACCGGGTACATCGTGCAGTTGCCGCTGCCCAAGCATCTCGACGAGAACGCGGCGCTGGAGCGGGTCGACCCGGATAAGGACGCCGACGGCCTGCACCCGACCAACCTGGGCCGGCTGGTGCTCAACAACCCGGCCCCGCTGCCGTGCACCCCGCGCGGCATCGTGCACCTGTTGCGTCGCTACGACGTGGAGATCGCCGGGGCGCACGTGGTCGTCATCGGCCGCGGTGTCACCGTCGGGCGCCCGCTGGGGCTGCTGCTGACCCGCCGCTCCGAGAACGCCACGGTGACCTTGTGCCACACCAAGACTCGTGACCTGCCTGCGTTGACCAGGCAGGCCGACATCATCGTCGCGGCCGTGGGGGTGCCGCACATGGTGACCGACGACATGGTGCGTCCCGGCGCCGCGGTGCTCGACGTCGGCGTCAGCCGCGTGGACGGCAAGCTTGTCGGCGACGTGCATCCCGACGTGTGGGACGTGGCCGGCCACGTGTCGCCGAACCCGGGCGGCGTGGGTCCGCTGACCCGTGCGTTCCTGCTGACCAACGTCGTCGAGCTGGCCGAGCGGCAATGACCGCGCGCACCCTGCTGCGGGCCCAATGGCCAATTGTGTTGGTGGGCATGATCTTTGCGGTAGCGCTGGCCCTGGTCGGGGCCAGTTTCTGGCGTCGTGGTTCGCTGCTGATCGGTATCGGTGTGGCGGTGGCGGCGCTGTTGCGGCTGGTGTTGTCCGAGGACCGGGCCGGCCTTCTGGTGGTGCGCGGCAAGGGAATCGACTTCATCACCACCGCGACGGTCGGGGCGGCGATGTTCTACATCGCGTGGACCATCGACCCGCTGGGCACCCGCTAGAACCTCGGCAGCGCCGGAGCCTGCCCGGGTATCGCGGGCAGTTGGCCCGCCATTCCCGGGTATTGGCCTGGCAGTGCGGGTACCTGCCCGGGCAGGCCCGGGACCTGGCCGGCCATTCCCGGGATTTGCCCTGGCATTCCTGGGATCTGGCCCGGCATTCCCGGCATTCCCGGCGGCATGGCGGCGGACAGGTTGCCGCTGGCGATGTTTGCCATCTCCTCGGGGCAGTACGTCTGGATCGCGATCTGGGTGAACATCCGCGCCATCATGGGCGACATGCCCCTACCGGCGACGCTGGACGCGGCCGCGGCGAAATTGCCACCCGGTTGCGAGAGCATCGGGCAGATCGATTCGCCGACGGACATCGCGTTTCCGGGCTCCCCGAAGTCGATGCCGGCGTGGTTGAGCGCGTCGATGAAGTCGTCACCGTTGCCCTCCGCTTCGGCCGGCGCCGCGAACGCCGAGGCCACGGTGAGCAGTCCGGCGGCAGCGGCCAGCAGGCGGATGGTGAAGGGCTGGCGACGAAAAAGCCAGACCCACCGATGAGTTCGTGCAAGTGCCTTCACGCCAGCCTCCCCGTCCGCCAATGGAGTGCGTCAGCGGCACTCGAACCACGTATGGAACTCTGAGCCATGACTGTCACGTTTGCGACACGGTGGGATAAAGGTTCGCACAATAAGCGTTTCGTGAGGCCACGACGCCCGCCACATCGGTTATTACCCAGCTCGATTGCGCAAGGCCGGGCGGTCAATCGACACCACACTGTGATCTGGACGCGGGCGGCTCGAACCTGTCGCCTGGGGGTTGACCAACAACGAAAGATCTTGCGCGAGTGTGAATCTATGGCGGCCGGTGGGGCGATTCTGTCGGTGGGTGCGGCTAGTTTGACGGTGTGAGTTCAAGTGGTCTGCAGGATGTCGATGCGGTGTTCGACGCGCTCGATGCCGCCTGGGATCGAGCCTGCGCGCTGGACTACGACGCGCTCAACCCGCAGCAACAGCTAATGGCGTTGCAGCGCTGCGAAAAGCAGCGCCGGCGCATCCCGGCCGTCGAGCATCCGCTGATCAATTCTCTTGCCCGCCAAGCCCCCTCCCTAGACCTCGGCGGCACAGTGGTCCATGCCCTCGCCGAGGCGACACTGATCAGCCGCACCGAAGCCGCCCGGCGGGTCAAAGAGGCGCGCGATCTGGGCCCGCGACACGGCCTGACCGGCGAACCGCTGGCCTCGGTGCTGGCCGCGACCTCGGCCGCCCAACGCCAGGGCGAGCTAGGCGCGGGCCAGGTGGCAGTGATCCGCAAGTTCTACCACCAGCTGCCCGGCTGGGTGGATTTCGCGGCGCGCGAGCAGGCCGAAGCCCAACTGGCCGAGTTCGGAACGCGGTTTCGCCCCGAACAACTCGCCGCCCTGGCGCGGGGACTGGCCGATGTGCTCAACCCCGACGGCACCTTCACCGACGACGACCGCGCCCGCCGACGGGGGCTGACGCTGGGCAACCAGCAAGCCGACGGCATGTCGGCGCTGCGCGGCTGGCTCACCCCCGAAGCACGCGCCACCCTGGAAGCCGTCCTGGCCAAACTCGCCGCCCCGGGCATGTGCAACCCCCTCGACGACACCCCGTGCATCGACGGCGCACCCACCCAAGAGGCCATCGAGGGCGACCCGCGCTCGGCCGCCCAGCGCAACCACGACGGACTCAACGCGGCGCTGCGGGCGCTGCTTGCCTCCGGAGAGTTGGGGCAGCACAACGGGTTACCGGCCTCCATCGTCGTGACCACGACGCTGGCCGAGCTGGAATCCGCCGCCGGGCGAGGCCTGACTGGGGGCGGCACCATGCTGCCGATGAGCGACGTGATCCGCCTGGCCCGCCACGCCCGCCACTATCTGGCGATCTTCGACAAGGGCAAGGCGCTGGCGCTCTATCACACCAAGCGCCTGGCCTCACCGGGACAGCGAATCGTGTTGTACGCCAAGGACCGCGGCTGCTCGAACCCGGGCTGCACCGTGCCCGGCTACTACTGCGAAGTCCATCACGCCACCGACTACAGCAAGTGCCACGTGACCGACGTCAACGACCTCACCTTCGCCTGCGGCCCCCACCACCGACTCCTCAAACCCGGTGGTTGGACCACCCGAAAACGCCCGCGCGGAGACACCGAATGGATTCCACCGCCACATCTCGACCGAGACCAGCCGCGCACCAACACCTTCCACCACCCCGAGAAACTGCTGCGCGACGGAGACGACGCCGGGCCGTAGCGTTCGCTATCCCGCCAGCGTCGCGCGGGTGCACATGGTGACGTAAGGCAGCGCCAGGCCCGTCGAGTTCGCCAGCGCCGGATGGGTTGCCAGCAATTGGCGCACCTGGTCGAGCGTTTGGGTGCGGACCTCGGCCGGCGAGGTGATGCAGTAGCTGCGGGATGCGACAAGGTCGATCAATGCTTGCGGCGTAAGGTAACTCGTCCACTCGACCCGATGATGCGCCAGGTCGGTGAAGGGCTCCGGCAGCGTTACCTGGGTGCGGCCGCCGTCGCCGTCGCTGCCGATGATCTGCCCCAGTTCGCGCACCCAGCCGAGCCGTTCGTCGCGGGTGTTCCACACCAGACCCAGCCGGCCGCCGGGCCGCAGCACCCGCGCCACCTCCGGGATCGCGCGCTCGGGATCCACCCAATGCCAGGCCTGCGCCACCAGCACCACGTCAACGCTGTTGTCCTCCAACGGAATCTCTTCCGCGGTGCCCAGCAGCGCCCGGGTCTCCGGCAGCGAGGCGCGCAACACCTCCAGCATGTCCTGGATGGGGTCGACGGCCACCACGTCCAGGCCGCGCTCCACCAACCGCGTCGTCAGCTTCCCGGTACCGGCACCCAAGTCGAGCACCCGGCGCGCCCCGACCGGCAACAGCCAGTCGATCGCCTCCGGGGGGTAGGAAGGGCGTCCCCGCTCATAGGCTGCGGCCGCCGAACCGAACGATAGGGAGCGGTCGTGGCGCGAGCGGGTCACGGTCGTCACGCGCCTTGCTCATCGGCCAATTTGAGGGTTTTCGCAATCAATTCGTTGACCGCGTCGGCTTCGATCAGGAATCCGTCGTGCCCGTAGATTGATTCGATGATGTCCAGTTCGGCGCAGCCCGGCAGCAGCTCGGCCAGCTCTTCCTGCAGACGCAGCGGGTAGAGCCGGTCACTGGTGATGCCGCCGACCACGACCGGTACGGGACACTCGCTCAGCGCTTTTCGCACTCCACCGCGGCCGCGGCCCACGTCATTGCTGCTCATCGAGTCCGACAACGCCACGTAGCTGCCGGCGTCAAAGCGATCGACCAGCTTTTCGCTCTGATATTCCAGGTAGCTCTGTATTGCGTAGCGGCCGCCGTTCCCCGCATCCTCGCCACCCTGGCTGCCGTTGCCGAACCGGGTGTCGAGCTCCAGCTCGCCGCGGTAGGTCAGGTGGGCGAATTGCCGGGCGAGCGCCATTCCGGTGTCGGGTTTGCGCCCGGTTCCGTAATAGTCGCCGCCCTGCCAGTTCGGGTCGGTCTTGACGAGCGATATCTGCGTCCTCAGGTGGCCGATCAGATCGGCGGTGCTGCGCGCGCCGACCGCTATCACCAGCCCGGCCCGAACCCGGTCGGGCTGGGCGACGATCCACTCCAAAGCCCTTGCCCCGCCCATGGATCCGCCGATGACGGCGGCAACCCGGTCGATGCCCAGCGCCGCCAGCGCGGCGACGTCCGCCGCAACTTGATCCTGCACGGTAATCTGCGGAAACCTTGAGCCCCATGGCTTTCCGTCCGGGGCAATCGAGCTCGGCCCGGTGGAGCCGCGGCAACCGCCCAGCACGTTGGTGACCACCGCGCACCAGCGATTGGTGTCGATCGGGGCACCCGGCGCGGCGACACCGTCCCACCAACCCGGCGTGGGATGTTCCGGCCCGGCGGGCCCGGTCAGGTGCGAATCGCCGGTGAGCGCGTGCAGCACCACCACCACGTTGTCGCGGTTGGGGGACAGCTCGCCCCAACGCTGGACGGCGATCTGGACATCGTCGATCACCGCGCCGTTCTCGGTGGTCAGCGACCCGATGCGCACCACGCCGATCTCGCCTTCGGCCGGCAGCGGCTGGGTTGCAGCGTCTGAGATCGTCATTGCCGGTCTCCTCAAAATGCCGCCACCGCTTGCGGATCGGTGCCCGACGCCCCCGCGGTCGCACCGAATTTGGCCGCCGCGGCGAAGCCGAGCTCCAGGTCGGCCAGGATGTCGTCGATGCCCTCGATGCCCACGGCCAGGCGCACCAGACCGGGGCTGACCCCGGTGCTCAGCTGCTCCTGCGGGCTGAGCTGGGCGTGCGTCGTGGACGCCGGGTGGATCACCAGCGAGCGCACGTCGCCGATGTTGGCGACGTGGCTGTGCAGCTTCAGCGCGTTGACGAACGCTTTGCCCACCTCGACGCCGCCGTCCAGCTCGAAGGCCAGCACCGCGCCGGTTCCCTTGGGCGCCAGCTTCTTTGCCCGCTCATGCCAGGGCGAGCTGGGCAGGCCCGCATAGTTGACCGACACCACGCCATCATGGCCGGCCAGGTACTCGGCCACGCGCTGCGCGTTGGAGACGTGGCGCTCCATGCGCAGGCTCAGCGTCTCGATGCCCTGGGCGACCAGGAACGCGTTGAACGGCGAAGCGGCAGAACCGAGGTCGCGCAGCAGCTGCACGCGCGCCTTGAGCGCGAAGGCCGGCGGGCCGAGTTCGGCGAACACCACGCCGTGGTAGCTCGGGTCGGGCGTGGTGAACCCCGGGAAGCGTCCCTGCGTCCAGTCGAAGGTGCCGCCGTCGACGATGACCCCGGCGATCGCCGAGCCGTGGCCGCCGAGGTACTTGGTGGCGGAGTGCACGACGATGTCGGCGCCGTGGGAGAACGGCTGGATCAGGTACGGCGTGGCGATGGTGTTGTCGACGATCAGCGGGACGCCGTTGGCGTGCGCGACCCCGGCGACCCCGGGAATGTCCAGCACATCGATCTTCGGGTTGGAGATGGTCTCGCCGAAGAAGGCCTTGGTGTTCGGCCGCACCGCGGCCTGCCACGAATCCAGGTCGTCGGGGTCCTCCACGAAGGTGACGTCGATGCCGAGCTTGGCCAGCGAATAGTGGAACAGGTTGTACGTCCCGCCATAGAGCCGCGGGCTCGAGACGATGTGATCGCCGGCACAGGCCAGGTTCAATATGGCGAAGGTCTCGGCGGCCTGCCCGGAGCTCAGGAACAGCGCCGCCACCCCGCCCTCGAGTGCGGCGACGCGCTGCTCGACGACATCGGTGGTCGGGTTGCCGATCCGGGTGTAGATGTTGCCCGGCACTTCGAGCCCGAACAGGGCGGCGGCGTGCGTGGTGTCGTCGAAGGTGTACGACGTGGTCTGGTAAATCGGCAGGGCGCGGGCGCTGGTGGCGCTGTCCGGCTGCTGGCCGGCGTGTACCTGCTTGGTGTCGAACGACCAATTCGCGGTCGGGTCGGTGTCGTGCTCGGCGTTGTCGGAGGTCACGGGGTTGCTTTCTGCTGGTAGGGAAATGTGCTCGGCGACGGCCGGGACGCCGGAATGGGGCGTCAGCCGGCACCGCGGATTAGCAGCGACACACGATGAGGCGCGAAAAGGCCGGGAGAATGCACATCACGTTTCCCTGTCTGCTCAGGGGCCCGTCATGGCGGACCCGCGCTTGCCGGATAGCCGGTTGTGTGGCTACTCAACCTGGTCATCACCCGGGGCACCCCACCGCGGTTGGAGGGTTGCCGGCCAGCAAGCCGGGGCTTGATGCTGGCGCTCATGACCAATTCGAAGATTATCTTACTGTGCCGAGTCGGTGCCAACCATCGCGGTGCACGTGCAGGTCGACACCTGTCCAAACACCCTTGCTAACGTGGCAGGAAGACCGCTGAGCCCCCCAGAATTCGAACCCATCATTGACGCCGGGAGAGGGACCGTGAGCGCCGAACAGCCGACCGTCATCTACACACTGACCGACGAAGCGCCGCTGCTGGCGACTTATGCGTTCCTGCCGATCGTGCGCGCCTTCGCCGAGCCGGCGGGCATCGAGATCAAGACCAGCGACATCTCCGTGGCCGCCCGGATTCTGGCGGAGTTCCCCGACGATCTGACCGAAGAGCAGCGCGTTCCGGATAACCTGGGCGAGTTGGGCCGGCTGACAGAACTCCCCGACACCAACATCATCAAGCTGCCGAACATCAGCGCCTCGGTCCCCCAGCTGATCGCCGCCGTCAAGGAGTTGCAGGGCAAGGGATACAAGATCCCGGACTTCCCGCAGAGTCCAAAGACGGACGAGGACAAAGAGATTCGCGCGCGCTACGCCAAATGCCTTGGTAGCGCCGTCAATCCGGTGCTGCGGCAGGGCAATTCGGACCGGCGCGCGCCCAAGGCGGTGAAGGAGTACGCCCGCAAGCACCCGCACAGCATGGCGGACTGGTCGCCGGCCTCGCGCACTCACGTCGCGACCATGCGGCACGGCGACTTCTACCACGGCGAGAAGTCGATGACGCTGGACCGCGCGCGCAACGTGAAGATGGTGCTGGAGACCAAGAGCGGGCAGACCCTCGAGCTCAAGGCCAAGGTCGAGCTGCGCGAGGGCGACGTCATCGATTCCATGTTCATGAGCAAGAAGGCCCTCGTCGAGTTCTACGAGGAGCAGATGCAGGACGCCTACGAGACCGGCGTGATGTTCTCGCTGCACGTCAAGGCGACGATGATGAAGGTGTCGCACCCCATCGTCTTCGGTCACGCGGTGAAGATCTTCTACAAGGACGCTTTCGCCAAGCACCAGGAGCTGTTCGACGAGCTCGGCGTCGACGTCAACAACGGATTGGTCGACCTCTACAACAAGATCGAGTCGCTGCCGGCGTCACTGCACGAGGAGATCATCCGCGATCTGCACGCCTGCCACGAACACCGCCCCGAGCTGGCCATGGTCGATTCGGCCAAGGGCATCACCAACTTTCATTCGCCCAGCGACGTCATTGTGGACGCGTCCATGCCGGCGATGATCCGCGCGGGCGGCAAGATGTGGGGCGCCGACGGGCGCCAGAAGGACACCAAGGCCGTCAACCCCGAGTCGACTTTTTCGCGGATCTACCAGGAGATCATCAACTTCTGCAAAACCCACGGGCAGTTCGATCCGCGGACGATGGGCACCGTTCCCAACGTCGGCCTGATGGCGCAGCAGGCCGAAGAGTACGGCTCGCACGACAAGACCTTCGAGATTCCCGAGGACGGTGTCGCCAACATCGTCGACCTCGACACCGGGGAAGTGCTGCTGACCCAGAACGTCGAGGAGGGTGACATCTGGCGCATGCCCATCGTCACCGACGAAGCGATCCGCGACTGGGTCAAGCTCGCGGTCACCCGGGGCAGGAACTCCGGTATGACGGTGTTGTTCTGGCTCGACACCGAGCGGCCGCACGAGGTCGAGCTGCGCAAGAAGGTCAAGGCGTACCTGAAGGAGCACGACACCGAGGGCCTGGAGATCCAGATCATGCCGCAGGTGTGGGCAATGCGGTACACCATCGAGCGCGCCATGCGCGGGCAGGACACCATTGCCGCGACCGGCAACATCCTGCGCGATTACCTCACCGACCTGTTCCCGATCCTGGAGCTGGGCACCAGCGCCAAGATGTTGTCCATCGTGCCGCTGATGGCCGGCGGTGGGATGTACGAAACCGGCGCGGGCGGTTCGGCGCCCAAGCACGTCCACCAACTCGTCGAGGAGAACCATCTGCGCTGGGATTCCCTGGGTGAATTCCTTGCTCTCGGAGCGTGTTTCGAGGACATCGGCATCAAGACCGACAATGAGCGCGCCAAGGTCCTGGGCAAGACGCTGGATGCCGCCATCGGCAAGCTGCTGGAGAACGACAAGAGCCCGTCGCGCAAGACCGGTGAACTCGACAACCGCGGCAGCCAGTTCTACCTGGCGCTGTACTGGGCGGCCGAACTCGCGAAATCCGACGACGAAGAATTGCGCAAGCATTTCGCCGCGCTCGCCGACGCGTTGCGCGAAAACGAGGAGACCATCGTGGCCGAGCTCGCCGAGGCGCAGGGCGAGGCGGTCGACATCGGCGGCTACTACTACCCGGACAGCGAGAAGACGACGGCGATCATGCGCCCGAGCAAGACCTTCAATGAGGCGCTGGCGGCTTCGACAGGCTAGGGCCCCCGGCAGGAAGCGGGACTCGACATGGCAGGGGAAGCCAAGGTCAAGGTCAAAGGCCGCGTCGTAGAGCTCGACGGTGACGAAATGACCCGCGTCATCTGGAAGTCGATCAAGGACATGCTGATCCTGCCGCACCTCGACATCGACCTGGACTACTACGACCTGGGCATCGAGCACCGCGACCGCACCGATGACCAGGTGACCATCGATGCGGCCAACGCCATCAAGAAGCACGGCGTCGGTGTCAAGTGCGCCACCATCACCCCCGACGAGGCCCGCGTCGAGGAGTTCGATCTCAAGAAGATGTGGCCCTCGCCCAACGGCACGATTCGAAACATTCTGGGCGGCACCATCTTCCGCGAGCCCATCATGATCTCGAACGTGCCGCGGCTGGTACCGGGCTGGACCAAGCCGATCGTCATCGGCCGCCACGCCTTCGGCGACCAGTACCGGTCGACCAACTTCGAGGTCGACAAACCCGGAACCGTCGCAATCACTTTCACGCCCGCCGACGGCGGCGAGCCGATGGTGCACGAGGTGGTGTCCATCCCCGAGGACGGGGGCGTCGTGATGGGGATGTACAACTTCAAGGACTCCATCCGGGACTTCGCCCGCGCCTCGTTGAAGTACGGGCTGGACGCCAAGTGGCCGGTGTACCTGTCGACCAAGAACACCATCCTCAAGGCGTACGACGGCATGTTCAAAGACGAGTTCCAGCGCGTCTACGACGAGGAGTTCGCCGAGCAGTTCGAGGCCGAGGGACTGACCTACGAGCACCGATTGATCGACGACATGGTTGCGGCCTGCCTGAAGTGGGAGGGCGGCTACGTGTGGGCCTGCAAGAACTACGACGGCGACGTGCAGTCGGACCTCGTCGCGCAGGGCTACGGCTCACTGGGGCTGATGACGTCGGTGCTGATGACCGCCGACGGCAAGACGGTCGAGGCCGAGGCCGCGCACGGCACCGTAACCCGGCACTTCCGCCAGTATCAGGCCGGCAAGCCGACGTCGACCAACCCGATCGCCTCGATCTTCGCCTGGACGCGTGGACTGGCGCACCGCGGCAAGCTGGACGACACCCCCGAGGTCACCGAGTTCGCGCGAACGCTGGAGGACGTGGTGGTGTCCACCGTCGAGAGCGGAAAGATGACGAAGGACCTCGCCGTCCTCGTCGGCCCCGACCAGGAGTGGCAGAACAGCGAGGAGTTCTTGAACTCGATCGCGGAGGACCTGGAAAAGCGGCTGGCTAACTAGCCGGTGGTTGCCGCCGGTCGGCCCCGGCGCCGCACTCGTCGACGAAGTCGGCGATGGTCGCGGCGACCCGGTCGGGGGCCTCGAACATGGGGACGTGACCGACGCCGTCGAGCTTGGTGACCTTCGTTCCCGGGGGCAGGAAGTTGGTGAAGTGCCGATTGAACCTGCTCGCGGGCACCACCCGGTCCTTCTCGCACAGCACGAGTTGGACCGGCACCGCGGTGTCGGCCAACTGAAGCAGGCCCGGATCCAACAGCGACTTGACGAGCAGCTGGAAGTACGCGGGGCAGTGCGCGGCGTCGTCGATGACGACGTGCAGCTGGTCGTCGCTGATGCCCTCCGGCGTCGCGGTGAGCGGCAGGGTCGCCAGCCGCCGGCTCAGCGGCAGCTTCAGGGTGCGCTCCCCGAACAGCCGGGCCAGCGCGAGGACGGGCATGCCCGCGATGAACTTGCTGATGACCTCGAATTTCACCGGGCTCCACCGCGTCCATCCGCCCGCGGCGCCGATGCCGGTGACGCTGCGGGCGCGGCCCCGCCGCTCCAGTTCGAAGGCGACCCATCCGCCCAGCGAGTTGCCCACGAGGTGAGCGGTTTCCCAGCCGAGCTGGTCGAGCTGGCGCTCGACGTGGTCGGCCAGCACCGACGAGCTCAGCAGCCAGGTGCCCGCATAGGGCCCGCCGTTGTGCCCGGCCATGGTGGGGGCGAAGACCTCGAAGCGACCGGTCTCGGCCAGCCGCGGCGCGACCGGATCCCATACCGTCTGCGACATCAGGAATCCGTGCAGCATCAGGACGGGCTCTCCGGAACCATCCCTGGGACCGAGGTGGATGGGGGACCGGGCCGAAGGCGACGCCGAGTGAGCGGGGCTCACGAGGAAGGAGCCGAGCAGACGAGCTTGGTCATAGCCCGACAGTAAATGTGGTACCGCCGGTACCGCAAGGCGGCCCCCTCGCAGCGCCCGCACGTCATGAAAAGATCGGTGCATCATGAGCACCGCTACCGGATCGAGCCGGATTTTCTCCGGCGTGCAGCCCACCTCCGATTCGCTTCACCTGGGTAACGCGCTGGGCGCCATCACACAGTGGGTCGCGCTGCAGGACGACCATGACGCTTTCTTCTGCGTGGTCGACCTGCATGCCATCACCGTCCCCCAGGATCCCGAGGCGCTGCGTCGGCGCACCTTGATCACGGCCGCGCAGTATCTGGCGCTGGGCATCGACCCGGCCCGCAGCACCGTGTTCGTGCAGAGCCACGTGCCCGCCCACACCCAGCTGGCCTGGGTGCTGGGCTGCTTCACCGGCTTCGGACAGGCGTCGCGGATGACGCAGTTCAAGGACAAGTCGCTGCGCCAGGGCGCCGACTCCACCACCGTGGGGTTGTTCACCTACCCGGTGCTACAGGCGGCCGACGTGCTGGCCTACGACACCGATCTGGTACCGGTGGGTGAGGACCAGCGACAACATCTCGAGCTGGCGCGCGACATCGCCGAGCGGTTCAACAGCCGCTTCCCGGAGACGTTCGTGGTGCCGGACATGTTCATTCCCAAGGCGACCGCGAAGATCTACGACTTGCAAGACCCGACATCGAAGATGAGCAAGTCGGCGGCCACCGACGCCGGGCTGATCAACCTGCTCGACGAACCGGCGGTGTCGGCCAAGAAGATTCGCTCGGCGGTCACCGACAGCGAACGCGAGATTCGCTTCGACACCGCGGCCAAGCCGGGAGTCTCCAACCTGCTCAGCATCCAGTCCGCGGTCACCGGCGCCGGGATCGACACGCTCGTGGAAGGCTATGCCGGAAGGGGTTACGGCGATTTGAAGAAGGACACCGCCGAGGCGGTCGTCGAGTTCGTCGCCCCGATCAAGGCCCGAGTCGACGAACTGACCGCCGATCTCGCCGAATTGGAGGCCGTGCTCGCGGCCGGAGCGGAAAAGGCCAACGATGTGGCCGGGAAAACGGTTCAGCGGGTTTACGATCGCCTTGGGTTTCTTCCACAACGGAGCTAGTACCGCTCTCATTGGAGTCGTGCGATGAGCGAGCCGGCCAAGGCGGGCGTTTTCGACCGGTTGCGGGCCCGGTACGGCTGGCTCGATCACGTGATTCGCGCCTACCAGCGGTTCGATGAGCGCAACGGCGGGTTCTTTGCGGCCGGGCTCACCTATTACACAATTTTCGCGTTGTTTCCTTTGCTCATGGTCGGTTTCGCGGTCTTCGGGTTCGTGCTGGCCCGACGGCCGCAGCTGCTGAGCACCATCGACGACCACATCCGCTCCCAGGTCACCGGGGCGCTCGGTAATCAGCTGCAGGAGTTGATGAACTCGGCCATCGACGCCCGGACGTCGGTCGGTGTGATCGGGTTGGCCACCGCCGTGTGGGCCGGATTGGGCTGGATATCGCACCTGCGCCAGGCGGTGACGGAGATGTGGTGGGACGAACACATCGAGTCGCCGGGCTTCGTGCGCAACAAGCTTTCCGATCTGCTGGCGATGATGGGGACGTTCGCGATCATCGTGGCCACCGTCGGCCTGACCACCGTCGGACACGCCGCACCCATGGCCGCGCTCCTGAAATGGCTTGGCATACCGCAGTTCGTCGTGTTCGACTGGCTTTTCTGGCTGTTCTCGATTCTGATCGCGACGCTGGTGTCGTGGCTGCTGTTCACCTGGATGATCGCCCGCCTGCCCCGCGAAAAGGTCAGCTTCGTCGATTCGATGCGGGCCGGGCTGATCGCTGCGATCGGCTTCGAGGTGTTCAAACAGGTCGCCTCCATCTATCTGCGGACGGTGCTGCGCAGCCCGGCGGGCGCGGCCTTCGGCCCGGTGCTCGGGTTGATGGTGTTCGCCTACATCACCGCGTATCTCGTCCTGTTCTGCACCGCGTGGGCGGCGACGGCCTCGAACGATCCGCGCGGCCAACCCGTCGCCCCTCCGGCCCCGGCGATCATCGCGCCGCGCGTGCAGCTGGATGAGGGCCGGGGAACCCGCCAAACGCTGACCGCGATGGCGGTGGGAGCCGTTGGGGCGCTGGCGCTTTCCCGGATCGCCCGCTTGAGCCGCCGCGATCGCTAGCCGACCAGCTTCAGGCCCGCGACGCAGGCCACGATCCCGCCGATCAGCACCAGCTTGATCAACGACGCCGGTTCGTCGCCGATCAGCGTCGCGTAGCCGACGGTGAGCACCGCCCCCACGCCGACCCAGACCGCATAGCTGGTTCCGACCGGCAGGGTGCGCATGGCGAGCGCCAATCCGGTCATCGAAAGCGCCACGGCGACAAGGAATACCAGCGACGGCCCGAGTCGGGAGAAGCCGTCGGATTTGTTCAGCGCGGTCGCCCACACCGCCTCGAGGACTCCCGACGCAATCAACACGAGCCAGGCCATCAAGCACCTCCACGGCGCCAGGCGCCGCGCACCATGACGTCCGAGATGCCTAAATGATCGTCCAGCACAACGAGATTGGCGTCGTAGCCGGGGGTGAGGACGCCCACCCGGTGCAGGCCGAGCGCTCGCGCCGGCGTCGCGGCGGTCGTCTGCACCGCGGCGGCCAGGCCGGCGCCGGCATGCACCGTGCGGAAGACCTGATCCATCGTGGCGGTGCTGCCCGCGATCGTCGTCGCCCCGTGCACCCGTGCGACCCCGGCGACGACATCGATCGGCACCGCGCCGAGCCGAAACGCACCGTCGGTGCGTCCGGCCGCGGCGATCGCGTCGGTGATCATGGCGACGCGGTCCGCGCCCGCCGAAGCGATCACCGCCGTCACCACGTCGGGGTGCAGGTGCACGCCGTCGGCGATCACCTCGACGGTCACTCGCGGGTCCCGCAGCAGGGCCAGGGCCGGGCCCGGCTCGCGATGGTGCAGCGGCGGCATCGCGTTGAACAGATGCGTGCCGACCGAGGCGCCCAGCGCGATCGCATTAGTGGTCTGCTCGTAGGAAGCGGCGGTATGGCCCACCGCCACAACGACTCCCGCGTCCACGAAACGCCGGATGGCCGCGTCGGCGCCGCGCAGCTCGGGTGCCAGCGTCACCATCCGGATGGTGCCGTCGCCCGCGGCCAGCACCGCAGCGATCTCTCCCGCGTCCGGGTCACGCATCTGGGTGGGGTCGTGGGCTCCGCAATGTGCGCGGCTCAGCCACGGCCCCTCCAGGTGGACGCCCGCGACGATGCCGCGTTTGGCGGCCCCGGCGAGCGCGCGCACCGCGCCCAGCAGTTCGGCCGGCGAGGCGGTCACCAGGCTGGCCAGCGTGGTGGTGGTGCCATGCCGCAGGTGAAAGGCGGCGGCGTCGGCGATACCGTCGCCGTCGGTGTAGGAGGCCCCCCCGCCGCCGTGCACGTGCATGTCGACAAAGCCCGGCACCACCGTGCAATCGGGGAGGTCGACGTCGGCCGGTTGGGGCGGCGGCCCGGGCGAGCAGGCCGCGATCCGTCCGCCGGACGTCTGCAGCCAGCCGGGGCGGCAGACCTGTCCGTCGAGCACCATGGTGCCCGCGGCGATCACGGGCACGGGTTCTCCCAGCGGCCGCCGTTTTCCCAGAAGTGGCGGATGTCTTCGAGCTGGCGGCCCTTGGTTTCCGGCGCGTACCGGTACACGAAGAGGAACGCGACCGCGGCGAGCGCCCCGAACAGCGCGAAAGTGCCTGCGCCGCCCAGTGAATGGAGCAGGCTCAGAAAGACGGCGGCGACGATGGCGTTGGCCACCAGGTTGGAGGTCAACATGGTGCTGGACCCGATCGAGCGTAGCCGGGACGGGAAGCTTTCGCTGGCGTACACCCAGCCCAGGGAGCCGAACCCCATGGTGTAGCCGAAGATGAACAGCAGGATTCCGGCGAATCCGACGATCGTGCCGCCGAAACCCCGCCCGAACACCGCCATCAACACGACGTCGGCGACGATCATCATGGCGGTGCCGCACAACAGGATTGGCCGCCGGCCCACTCGATCCACCAGCACCAGCGCAGTGCCGACGGCCGCCAACCCGGCGACCTGAAGCAGCGCGGGCAGGCCCAGCAGCGCGAGATTGCCGGTGAAACCCATGGCCTGAAAGATTCTGGGGCTGTAGTAGATGATCGCGTTGATGCCGGTGATCTGGATCAAGAAGCCGAGGACCACCACGAAGGCGGTGGCCCGCAGGTACGGGGGCCGCAGCAGCTCGGAGATCCCGCTCCCGCGCGAGGCCTCGCTCAGCGCTCGGCCGATCTCGTCGAGTTCGGCCTCGACACGCTCGGCGGGTTCGATCCGCAGCAGCGCCCGCCGGGCGTCGTCCGTCCGGCCTTTCAGCACGTACCATCGCGCGGTGTCGGGCATCCGAATCACCAACGGCAGCAACAACAATGCGGGCACGCAGGCCAGCCCCAGCATCCACCGCCAGCTGTGGGTGCCGGCGAGCAGATAGCCGGTCAGATAGCCGACGATCAGGCCGCTGACTATCGCCAGCTGATAGGCCGTCAGCAGTGAACCGCGCACCGCCGTCGGGGCGGATTCCGCCACGTAGACCGGGACCACGACCACCGCCACGCCGAGGGTCAGCCCCAGCAGCAACCGCGCCGACAGCAACATCGGCAGCGAGACGGAGAACGCGGCCAGCAGCGCGAAAGCGGCGTAGGCGAACAGGATCAGCACCACCGACCGTTTGCGCCCGATCACGTTGGCCAGCACGCCGGCGCCCAGCGCCCCGGCGATCTGGCCGATCACCACCATCGTCGTCAGCAGCTCCTGCTGGCGGGTGGACAGCCCGAAGTCCTCGGTGATGAACAACTGCGCCCCGGCGATGATGGACAGGTCGTAGCCGAAGATGATGCCCACGCTGGCGGCGGTCAGCCCGGCGAGCAGTCGCGATCCGGTGGGCACGCTCAGCGATGAAGTGGTCGGCGGTTCATCGAGCGGGCCATCATGATCAGCGCGAACACCACCATGGTGCCGATCACCGCCACCCCCACCCGGATCGGCATGGCGTCCGCGGATCCGATGATCCCGTCGGCCGCGGCGTTGTTGGCGAGCGGGTCTGCGGCGGTGTCGTGCTTGGCCGGGGCCAGCGACGGGTCGGGCGCGATCAACGACCCGACCTGCGTGCCCTGCGGGGTGGAGAAGCCGTAGTCCAGCAGGTGCGCGGCCTGTTCCCACGGCGCGATCGGCACCCGCGTCCCGTGCAGCAGCACGGCCATCAAGCGTCGCCCGTCGTGATTGGCCGCGCCCACGAACGTCTGGCCCGCGTCGTCGGTGTAACCGGTCTTGCCGCCCAGGGCGCCGGGATACTTGTAGAGCAGCTGGTTGTCGTTCTCCAGCTCGTAGCCCGGGTGGTCGCCGTGGCCGGGGAAGTCGAACGTGCGCGTCGCGACGATGTCGGCAAACGTCGGGTTCTGCCAGGCGTAGCGGTAGAACAGCCCGATGTCATAGGCCGAGGTGCTCATGCCGGGCGCGTCCAGGCCCGACGGCGATGCCGCCCGGGTGTCGGAGCCGCCCAGCTTGGCGGCCAGCACGTTGATCTTCTCCAGCGCCTGCTGCATGCCGCCCAGCTGCATGGACAGCGCGTGGGCGGCGTCGTTGCCGGAGTGCATCAGCAGCCCGTGCAGCAGTTGGTTGACGGTGAAGACGCCGCCGTCGGTGACGCCGACCTTGGTGCCCTCGGCGGCGGCGTCGTCGGCGGTTCCGGGGACCGACTTGTTCAGGTTGAGGGCGTTGATGGCGGCCATCGCGACCAGCACCTTGATGATGCTGGCCGGGCGGTGCCGCCCGTGCGGGTCCTTGGCCGCAATGACCGCGCCGCTGTCCAGGTCGGCCACCAGCCAGGCCTCGGCGGAGACGTCGTTCGGCAGCGCCGGCGTATTCGGCGCGGCGACGATGCCGCAGCTGCCCAGTGCGTCGCCGCCGACCGGCTTCGCCGGCACCGCCAGCGGGATCGGCGGGTCACCGGCCGTGGGGGCCTCCGACGAGTCCACGGCCTTGGGGGTGTTCACCTTGTACGGGCAGTCCGGGGGCGCGGCATTGGGTTCGGCGCCGGGCTCGGCCTTCGCGAGCGGCATGTTCGCCGGTGCTGCCAGCGTGACCGGGGCGGCCATCAGGAAAAGCGCCGCTGCCAGGCATGAAGCGGAACGTAACAGGCTCATCGTCTGTGCACAGTAAGCGATCCGCGGACCGAATCCGGGGAGCCGCGCTGTGACTGGTGAGACGGAAGTTGCTGAGCGGTGCCGGCGCAGCCGCGATACGCTGGGCTTGCGCTCGGCCCGAAAGCCACCCACCGCATCGAACCTCGGGGGTTTCGCCATTTCACGCGATCGGTTGTGGTCCGCCTGGCGGCGCAGGGGTGGCGGCGCCTCGGCCGGTGTCGGCCCCCGAGCGTTGAGCGATCTGCTCAAGCAGGTCGAGAGGGCGACGCAGGTAAGGCGTTCCGGGTTCGACCAGGTGTTGGCGGAGCTGAAGCTGCACCGCGACGCCGCCACCGACCCTGAGCTGCGGTCGGCGCTGGCCTGGCTGTGCAACGCCGTGGCGCGGTTCGGGAACAACCCGACCGCCACGCGCGCGCGGGAGGTGGTGCTGGCCGCCGACGCGGTCCGGCAGGTGCCCGCCGGCTAGCGGCGGCTGCCGCGCACCGGGTGATACGGGGCTTGGGGGCCATGGCCTGGACCCTAGATGCGCGCCTGGGTTCTCGTCAGCACATCGCGCAGGATGGCTTCGATGGTGTCGAATTCGGCCTGGCCGCTGATCAGCGGCGGCGCCAGCTGGATGACGGAATCGCCGCGGTCGTCGGTGCGGCAGTACAAACCGGCCTCGAAAAGCGCCGAGGACACCCGGCCGAGCAGCGTGCGGCGTTCGTCGTCGGTGAAGGTCTGCTTGGTCGCCTTGTCCTTGACCAGTTCGATGCCGTAGAAGAAGCCCTCGCCGCGCACGTCCCCGACGATGGGCAGGTCGTAGAGCTTGTCCAGGGTGGCGCGGAAAGCGGGCGCGTGGGTTCGAACGTGGTCATTGAGGCCCTCACGCTCGAAGATGTCGAGGTTCGCCAGCCCCACGGCCGCCGAAACCGGATGGCCGCCAAAGGTATACCCGTGCGGGAACATGGTGGCGCCGTCGTTGAACGGTTCGAACAACCGCTCGCTGGCGATCATGGCGCCGATGGGTGAGTAGCCCGACGTCATGCCCTTGGCGCAGGTGATCATGTCCGGCACATAGCCGAAGTCTCCGATCTCACTGCAGCAGGCGAACATCGACCCGACCCGGCCGAACGCGCAGATCACCTCGTCGGAGACCAGCAGCACGTCGTATTCGTCGCAGATCTGACGCACCCGCTCGAAATAGCCTGGGGGAGGCGGGATGCTGCCACCGGCGTTCTGCACCGGCTCCAGGAACACCGCGGCGACGGTGTCGGGGCCCTCGAACTCGATGGCCTCGGCGATCCGGTCGGCGGCCCACCGCCCGAAGGCCTTCGGGTCGGTTCCGAACTGCTCGGGCGCGCGGTAGAAATTGGTGTTGGGCACCCGGAAGCCGCCGGGCGTCACCGGCTCGAACGGTGCCTTGTATTTCGGCAGCCCGGTGATCGCCAGAGCGCCCTGGGTGGTTCCGTGGTAGGCGATCGCGCGCGAAATGACCTTGTGCTTACCGGGTTTGCCGGTGAGCTTGAAATACTGCTTGGCCAGTTTCCACGCGGTCTCGACGGCCTCGGTGCCGCCGGTGGTGAAGAAGACCCGGTTCAGATCGCCCGGCGCGTAGCCGGCGAGGCGTTCGGCGAGCTCGATCGCGGGGGGCGTCGCGTACCCCCACAGCGGGAAGAACGCCAGCGTGCCCGCCTGGCGGGCGGCGACCTCGGCGAGTTCGGTGCGCCCGTGGCCTACCTGGACGGTGAACAGTCCGGACAGGCCGTCGAGGTACCTCTTGCCGCGGTCGTCGAACAGGGTGACACCGTCGCCGCGGGTGATGATCGGCGCGGTGATGTCCGGGCCGTGCCTCGCGAAGTGCAGCCATAGGTTGTCGGTCATCTCGACGCTGAGCGTAACCTCGCGGCATGACCTCTGCGCAGCAGGTCAGCGAGTTCGAGTCGCTACGTCCCCATCTCATGTCGGTCGCCTACCGCCTCACCGGCACGGTGGCCGACGCCGAGGACATCGTCCAGGACGCCTGGCTGCGCTGGCACCGGCAGGATGGCGCGATCACCGACCTGCGGGCCTGGCTGACCACGGTGGTGAGCAGGCTGGGCCTGGACAGGTTGCGTTCGGCCGCGCATCGTCGCGAGACCTACACCGGCAACTGGCTGCCCGAGCCGGTGGTCACCGGGTTTGACGCGGCCGATCCGCTGTCCGCGGTGGTGGCCGGCGAGGACGCCCGGTTCGCGGCGATGGTGGTGCTGGAGCGGCTGTCACCGGATCAACGGGTCGCCTTCGTGTTGCACGACGGGTTCGCCGTGCCCTTCGCGGAGGTGGCGCAGGTGCTGGGAACCAACGAGGCCGCCGCCCGGCAGCTGGCGTCACGGGCGCGCAAGGCGGTCGCGGCCGACGCTCCGCCCAAGCCCGACCCGGCGCACGCCGAGGTGGTGGGGAAGTTGCTGGCGGCCATGGCATCCGGCGATCTGGAGGCCGTGGTGGCGCTGCTGCATCCCGACGTCATCCTGACCGGCGACGCGAACGGCAAGGCGCCCACCGCAATCAACGTCATTCACGGCGCGGACAAGGTGGCCCGATTCTTCTTCGGCCTGGCCCAGCGCTACGGCCCGGCCATGTTCACCTCGTATCAGCTGGGGCTCGTCAACGGCGAGCTGGGCGGTTACACGGCGGGCTGCCCCGCCAGTGACGGGTATCGCGAGATGATGCCGCGGATCATGGCGGCGACGGTGCGCGACGGAAAGGTCTGCGCCCTATGGGATGTCGCCAACCCCGACAAATTCACCGGCTCCCCGCTGCGAGGCTGACCCGGCCTTCGCGGCGAGCCCGAGCCGCAGCGCGCCGGCCGCCTCGCTCGCGGCCTCGGCGAACCGCCCTCCGATGCCCACAAAGTTGAGGTATCCGTGCGGCAGGTCGGCCTGGCGGGTCAGCGCCACCGGGACTCCGGCGGCGCGCAGTTTGTCCGCGTACGCTTCGCCGTCGTCGCGGATCGGATCGAACCCCGCGGTGGCGACATAAGCGGGCGGTACGCCGGTGACATCGCCGTGCTGCGGTGACAGCCGCGGATCTGCCGGATCGGTTTGCGCGGGAATGTAGTTGGCCATCACCCAATCGATGTTGCGGTCGGTGAACGTCGACCCTTCGGCGAACAAATCGCGTGACGGCCGGCGTGTGCTGAGGTCGGTCACGGGATACATCAGCATTTGGAACACCGGAACCCCGCCGCCTCGCCGCGCCGCCCGCTGCGCGGTAACGGCGGCGAGGTTGCCGCCGGCGCTGTCGCCCCCGACGCCGATGCAGTGAGGATCCGCACCCAGCTCGGCGGCGTGCGCGTGGGCGTAATCGAACGCGGCGAGCGCATCGTCTGCGGCAGTGGGGAATTGGTGCTCGGGGGCGCGCCGGTATTCGACCGACAGCACCCGCACGCCGGCGTGGCCGGCCAGGTAGCGGACGACGGGGTCGTGGCTGAACCGGGACCCGACCGAGAAGCCGCCACCGTGGAAATACACCAGCAGGCCCGACGGTGCGGGCACGTGCTCGGGGCTGTACAGGGTGGCCGGAATGGCTGTTGTCGCGACGGGAATGGTGATCTCCCGCGTGGCGATGGCCACCGGTGACCGGTAGCCGATCAGGCTGGGCAACTCGTCGTATCGTGCCCGGGCCTGCTCCACCGGACCGTCGAAAACGTCGGAGCCGGAGAGGTTCTTGAGCCAGATGACCAGCTGCGCGTCGAGCGCCATCTCCTGGCCGTCGATGCGTAGCGGCGGACCCGCCAGCATCCGGCGGACGGGGGCGGGCGCGGCGAACAGGGTGCGAACCACCGCCGCTTTGGCGCGAATGCTCAACGATGACATCAGATTTCTCCTTCCCGAAGCTCGCCCGCGATGGTTGCGCAAGACGAGCGCCACACGGCGCCGCAGCAGAAGGCCCGTTCGGACCGTGACATCGCAGGCATGCATCCACCCTGCGGTAATCCGCGGGCGAGCGCTTGTATGGATCCGTCAGATCAGGGTTTGTTGACCGCTTCGGCGAGTTCGCTTGGGGTGGCCCCGGTCATCTCCCAGCACACCCGGTTGGCATGCGACCCGTCGGCGAACCCGGCCAGGTGAGCAGCGTCGGTGATGGAGCGACCATCGAGCAGGTAGCTGATGGCGGCCACCAGCCGCTCCCAGCGGATGGCGGCCGAGAACGAGACGCCGGTCTGCTGTTTGCACAGCCGCCCGAGGTAGTCGGGGGACAGCGCGACAGCCCCGGCGACTGAGGCCACATCGATGCGCTCGGGCACGCGGCCCGCGACGACTTCGATCGCCTGCCGAAGCTGCGGGTGAACCGATCGTCGCCCATCGTGCGTCCCGCAGAGACTGTCGAGGAGGAAACCGGCCGCCGTCTCGGGCCCCGTTTCGGCCAGCTCTGCGGCCGTCGCCTCGGCCAGTTGCGTTCCGCCGTTGACGATCCAGATGCCGCGAGGATGGTTGCGCGCCAACGTGTTCAGCGCGCTGCCCTGCGGCGTCTGCAGCCCGAGGTACAGCGTCAGCGCCCCGGAATCGGAATCGGACCGCACGGTATGACGTGCTCCGCTGGCGATCACGAGAAGCCGGCACGTGTCGTGCGCATCGCCCTCGCCGGTCACCGACAGCGGGCCATGCCCGCCGACGGTGATCTGTACCGCTGGGTGGTGATGCGGCGCGAGGTCGGAGAACGCACCGGCGACCATCAGCCGGCCCGCTTCCAGCTCCCAGACGCGCATAAGCCACCTTAGCGCCGCGCCGCGGTCTCGCCTGGCTGGCTAGCCCACGGAACGCGGCAGGCGTCACCGGAATTGAAGCCCTGCTCGGTGATGCCCAGCGCGGAATTCACCCGCGCCCGCATGTTCTCCAACCCGATCTGGTAGGTCAGCTCGAACACACCGGCGTCGCCGAAGCGGGCGCGCAGATCGTCGACCTGGCCGTCGGTGACGGTGTGCGGATCGGTGGTCATCGCGGCGGCATAGGCGATGGCCGCGCGCTCGTCGTCGGTGAATGCCGTTGAGGTGGCGTAGTTGTCGATCTCCTTGAGGCGCGCGATGTCCAGGCCGTCCAGGCGCTGCAGCATCGATCCGAAGTCGACGCACCACGAGCAGCCGATCTGGCGCGCGGTCCACAACACCGCGAGCTCGCGCACGCTGGTCGGCAGCGTTTTCGACGCCCGATCGACCATCGTCTCGTGCACGGCGCTGGCGATCATCAGCTTGCGATGATGCGCGGCCACGGCGAACGGCTCGGGAACTTGGCCGTAGCGCCGCTTGGCGATCCGGTACATGGCCCGGGTCAGCAATCCGGTGCGCTTGGGCGGCAGGGGCTCGATGCGGGTTTTCTGTGTCATACCCGTCAGACGGGACAGGGCCGCGATGTGTGACGGGCTGGCGGCGCCGGTGCGTCACACTGGCGTGACGCTCGGCATCGAATGCCACGCTGGCGTGACACTCGGCGCGAAAAACCCGCCTAGCGGGAGAACATGATCGCGCGCTTGACCTCTTGGATCGCCTTGGTGATCTCGATGCCACGCGGACATGCCTCGGTGCAGTTGAAGGTGGTGCGGCACCGCCACACGCCGTCGACCTCGTTGAGAATGTCCAGGCGCTCGGCGGCGGCCTCGTCGCGGCTGTCGAAGATGAACCGGTGCGCGTTGACGATCGCGGCCGGGCCGTAGTAACTGCCCTCGTGCCAGAAGATCGGGCAACTGGTGGTGCACGCCGCGCACAGGATGCACTTGGTGGTGTCGTCGTAGCGGGCCCGGTCGGTCGGGCTCTGAATGCGTTCGCGGGTCGGCGGGTTGCCGGTCGTGACCAGGTACGGCTTCACCGCCCGATAGGCGTCGAAGAACGGCTCCATGTCGACCACCAGGTCCTTCTCCACCGGCAGCCCACGGATCGGCTCGACCGTGATGGTCAGTGTTTTGCCCGGCCTCTTGGGCAGCAGGTCGCGCATCAGCACCTTGCAGGCCAGGCGGTTGACGCCGTTGATGCGCATGGCGTCCGAGCCGCACACCCCGTGCGCGCACGAACGCCGGAAGGTCAGCGTCCCGTCCAGGTAGCTCTTGATGTAGATCAGCAGGTTGAGCATCCGGTCGCTGGGCAGGCATGGCACCCGAAAGCTTTGCCAGCCACCGGTTTCCGCGAAGGCGTCGGGCTGGTCGGGGTTGAACCGGGCGATCTTGACGGTGACCATCACCGCCCCCTCCGGAACGGGCGGCAGGGGTGGCTCCAGAGTGGTTTCGTCCCCTGTTTCGACACTCATCAGTACTTCCGTTCCTTGGGTTCGTAGCGCGTCTGCACCACGGGCTTGAAGTCCAGCGCGATGTCGCTGAGCAGGTCGCTGCCCTGCTTGTAGGCCATGGTGTGGCGCATGAAGTTGACGTCGTCGCGGTTGGGATAGTCCTCGCGGGCGTGGCCGCCACGAGACTCCTTGCGGTTCAAGGCGCCGACCACGGTCACCTCGGCGAGCTCCAGCAGGAAGCCCAGCTCGATGGCCTCCAGCAGGTCGCTGTTGAATCGTTTCCCCTTGTCGTGCACGCTGATTCGGGCGTACCGCTCCTTCAGCGCGTGGATGTCGGTGAGCGCCTGCTTGAGTGTCTCCTCGGTGCGGAACACCGCGGCGTTGTTGTCCATCGACTGCTGCAGCGCGATGCGAATGTCGGCGACGCGCTCGTTGCCGTGTTCGGAGAGGATGTCGCCGACCCAGCCGACGACCATCGCCGCCGGCTCCGGCGGCATGTCCACGAAGTCATGGCCCCGCGCGTAATTGGCCGCGGCGATCCCGGCCCGCCGGCCGAACACGTTGATGTCCAGCAGCGAATTGGTGCCCAGCCGGTTGGCCCCGTGCACCGACACGCACGCGCACTCGCCGGCCGCATACAGCCCCGGCACCGTGGAAGTGTTGTCCCGCAACACCTGTCCGGTGACGGTGGTGGGGATGCCGCCCATCACGTAGTGGCAGGTCGGGTAGACGGGGACCAACTCGTGCACCGGGTCCACACCGAGGTAGGTGCGCGCGAACTCGGTGATGTCGGGCAGCTTGGCCTCCAGCACGTCCTCGCCGAGGTGGCGG
The DNA here is from genome assembly GCF_059813005.1 of Mycobacterium sp. NGS27. Taxonomy (NCBI): domain Bacteria; kingdom Bacillati; phylum Actinomycetota; class Actinomycetes; order Mycobacteriales; family Mycobacteriaceae; genus Mycobacterium; species Mycobacterium sp. NGS27. The sequence goes on along the minus strand of NZ_JCALDT010000007.1, from coordinate 175,745 downwards.
ACGTCGATGTAGACGTAGTCTTTGTGCGGGCCGGCCCCGCGTCCCTCCAAAACCTCCAAAACCATGGAGCGCGCGACGATGTCGCGCGGCGCCAGGTCGACGATCGTCGGTGCGTAACGCTCCATGAAGCGCTCGCCCTCGCCGTTGAGCAGCCGGCCGCCCTCACCGCGCACCGCCTCGGAGATCAGGATGCCCAGGCCCGCCAGGCCGGTCGGATGGAATTGGTGAAACTCCATGTCCTCCAAGGGAAGTCCCTTGCGGAAGACGATGCCGATGCCGTCACCGGTCAGCGTGTGCGCGTTCGAGGTGGTCTTGTACATCCGGCCCGAACCGCCGGTGGCGAGCACCACCGCCTTGGCGTGGAAGACGTGGATGTCGCCGGTGGCCAGCTCGTAGGCGACCACCCCGGTGGCCACCGGCCCGCTCGGGGTCTGCGTCAAAACCAAATCCAGCGCATAGAACTCGTTGAAGAACTGCACGTCGTGCCGCACGCAGTTCTGGTACAGGGTCTGCAGGATCATGTGACCGGTGCGGTCGGCGGCGTAACAGGCCCGGCGCACCGGGGCCTTGCCGTGGTCGCGGGTGTGCCCGCCGAAGCGGCGCTGGTCGATGCGGCCCTCGGGGGTGCGGTTGAACGGCATCCCCATCTTCTCCAGGTCGAGCACCGCGTCGATGGCTTCCTTGCACATGATCTCCACCGCGTCCTGGTCGGCCAGGTAGTCGCCGCCCTTGACGGTGTCGAAGGTGTGCCATTCCCAGTTGTCCTCTTCGACGTTGGCCAGCGCCGCGCACATGCCGCCCTGCGCCGCCCCGGTGTGGCTGCGGGTGGGGTAGAGCTTGGTCAGCACCGCGGTGCGCACCCGCGGGCCGGATTCCACCGCGGCGCGCATGCCGGCACCCCCCGCGCCGACGATCACCACGTCGTACCGGTGTTGCTGGATCATCGATCAGCCTCCGATATTCGGGTCGAATGTCAGCAGCACGTAGGTGCCCAGCACCAACGTGAACCCCATCGACAACAGCAGCAGGCTGTTGAGCCAGAAGCGGGTGCTGTCCTTGCGGCTGTAGTCGTCGATGATGGTGCGCAGGCCGTTGCCGCCGTGCAGTTGCGCCAGCCACAGCAGCGCCAGGTCCCAGAACTGCCAGAACGGCGACGCCCACCGCTGCGCCACGTAGTTGAAGTCGATCCGGTAAACGCCGTTGTCCCACATCAGCATGATGAACAGGTGGCCGATCGCCAGCACGAACAACGCGATCCCGGAGAACCGCATGAACAGCCAGGCGAACTTCTCGAAGTTGGGGATGCCGGCCCGCCGCCGCGGCGAGCGGGGGTTGTCCAGGCTGGCGGGGCGGTCGTAGAGGCGCTGTTTGACCGGGGCGAGGCCGCCCCGGTGGGATTGGGAGCCCAGCTGCTGAAGCTCGCTCATCGGAAGTGCTCCATCATGTGGATGACCGTCACCACGCCGGCCGGGACCATCAGCAGCAGGAACACGATGCCGACGATCCAGAACATCAGGCGTTGGTGGCGCGGGCCTTCGGACCAGAAGTCGATCAGGATCACCCGGATCCCGTTCAGGCCGTGAAAGAGCACCGCGGCGATCAGGCCGTATTCCATCAGGCCGACGATGGGCATCTGGTAGTCGTGGATCACCGCGTTGTAGGTCTGCGGGCTCACCCGCAGCATCGCGGCGTCCAACACGTGGACGAACAGGAAAAAGAAGATCGTCGCGCCGCTGATCCGGTGCAGCACCCACGACCACATGCCGGGGTCGCCCCGGTACAGCGTCCGTGGCGGCCTGCGCTTGCGGGCCGATACCGGTGCCGCCGGATCCGCGGTTGTCGGTTGCGTAGTCACCCCAGTCCTCACCGCCTTCTTCCGACTTCAACGCCAGTCACGCCGGGCACTTGAGCTTAGCTCGGACACGGTGCCGCTTGCGCCAATGTCCGTCAAGCGAAATGCAGTTTTGCGACTAGGGTGACTGTCGGAATCGGCGACGGGTGAGCGGGGTTCGTTATGCCTGAGATCGACTGGAAGATGTTGCGGGACAAGGCAATCGATGTCTCTGCGGGTGCGTATGCGCCGTACTCGCGGTTCCGGGTCGGGGCGGCCGCGCTGGTCGATGACGGCCGGGTGGTCACCGGCTGCAATGTGGAGAACGTCTCATATGGCCTTGGTCTCTGTGCCGAATGTGCGGTGGTATGCGCCCTGCATGCCACCGGCGGCGGCCGGCTGCTGGCGCTGGCGTGCGTGGACGGGCGGGGCTCGGTGCTGATGCCCTGCGGCCGGTGCCGTCAGGTGCTGGCCGAACACGGCGGCCCCGAACTGCTGATCGACCACCCGGGCGGGCCGCGCCGGCTCGGCGACCTGCTGCCGGACGCGTTCGGCCCCGACGACCTGGCCGCGGGCCGCGGCTGATGCACGCCGCCGCTTGCTGAGCGTTGTCGGCCCGCTTACCGTCATGCGTGTGCAACGGGGGAGCGCAGCGCCGACGGGACCGCTGCCCCGCCTTTTTGTTGCGGTGCTGATCGCGGCTGCTGTGGGCGCCGCGGGATGCGCGTCGCAGTCAACCAAAGCAAAGTCGCCGTCGCCGACCGCGTCGTCGGCGGCGGCGTCCTGGGTGGAGGACGCCGTCTCATTCGCGGTGGCCGACATGACGGTGTACGGCACCTTCCGTCATCCGGCCGGGCGCGGCGGGGCCGTGCCGGGGGCGCTGCTGATCGCCGGCAGCGGGCCGACGGATCGCAACGGTGACTCGGCCGTCATGCCGGGTCGGCTCGACACGCTGCGGAGCCTGGCGAAGGCGCTCTCCGACGACGGCGTCGCCAGCTTGCGCTACGACAAGCTCGGCACCGGCCAGACCGGCCTCGGACCCTACTCGGCCGACCCGGCAAAGGTCGATATCGGCGTATTCCAAGACGAGGCGACCGGCGCGCTGAACTTCCTCGCGGGCCAGTCCGGCATCGACCGGAACCGCCTGATGGTGCTCGGCCATAGCGAGGGCGCTCTCTACGCGATGATGCTGGCCGCCGCCGCGCCCGGGACCGCCCCCGCGGTGCGGGCCCTGGGGCTGGTGGAGCCCGCCAGCCGCCGCATCCTCGACCACGTGTCGGCGCAGGCCCGCGCCCAGGCCGACGCGGCCGTCAGGTCCGGGCGGCTCACCGCCGCGCAGGCCGCCCAAAGCACGGCGGCGATCGATCACGCCATCCAGGAGTTCCGCGCGACCGGGCAGGTTCCGCCGGACGAACCGCCGGCGTTGAGGTCGGTGATCAACGCCGCCAACGCGCACGCCCTGTTGCAGGAAGACGCGATCGACCCGGCGGCGTTGGCGGCCAAACTGCCGCGCGCCATGCCGGTGTTGGTTACCTGCAGCGACGCCGATCTGCAAATCACCTGCCGGGACGTCGATTCGCTGGTGTCCGGCCTGACCAGCGCGGGCACCAAGACCGACTACGTCCACCTGACCGGTGTGGACCATGTCCTGAAAGAGGACGCCAGCAGGACGCCGGCCAATTACGCGAAGGCCCTACCGTTCTCCACCCAGCTGGTCGGGGCGCTGGCGTCGTTCCTCAACGAGAACGGGATGACGCCCTGAGCCCTGGCGACCCGACTGAGCCCGCCTTCGACGCGCCCACGGTGATCAGGACCAAGCGCGACGGCGGCCGGTTGTCCGACGCCGCGATCGACTGGGTCATCGACGCCTACACCGGCGGCCGGGTGGCCGAAGAACAGATGGCGGCCCTGCTGATGGCGATCCTGTTGCGCGGCATGGACCGCGGCGAGACGGCCCGGTGGACCGCGGCGATGCTGGCGTCGGGCGACACGCTCGACTTCGGCGACCTGGGCCTGGCCACGGTCGACAAGCACTCCACGGGCGGGGTGGGGGACAAGATCACCCTGCCCCTGGTGGCCGTCGTCGCCGCCTGCGGGGCCGCGGTGCCGCAGGCGTCGGGCCGCGGGCTCGGCCATACCGGCGGCACCCTGGACAAGCTGGAATCCATCGCCGGCTTCACCGCAAGGCTGTCCAATCAGCGCGTGCGCGACCAGCTGCGCGAGGTGGGCGCGGCCATCTTCGCCGCCGGGGACCTGGCCCCGGCCGACGCCAAGCTCTACGCGCTGCGCGACATCACCGCCACCGTCGAGTCGCTGCCGCTGATCGCCAGCTCGGTGATGAGCAAGAAGCTGGCGGAGGGGGCCGGCGCGCTGGTGCTCGACGTGAAGGTCGGTTCCGGGGCGTTGCTGGACTCCGAACGGCAGTGCCGCGAACTGGCGCACGCCATGGTCGAGCTGGGCGCGGCGCACGGGGTGCCCACCCGCGCGCTGCTGACGGACATGAACCGCCCGCTGGGCGCGACCGTCGGCAATGCCCTCGAGGTCGTCGAGGCGCTGGAGGTGCTGGCCGGGGGCGGCCCGCCCGATGTCGTCGAGCTGACCCTGCGGCTGGCCTCCGAAATGCTCGAGCTGGCCGGGATCGACGACCGCGACCCCGCCGACGCCCTGCGCGACGGCACCGCGATGGACCGGTTCCGCCGGCTCATCGCGGCACAGGGCGGCGACCTGACGATGCCGTTGCCCGTCGGTCGGCATGCCGAGAACGTGACCGCCCCGCGGGGCGGCACAATGGGCGATATCGACGCGATGGCAGTGGGGCTGGGGGCATGGCGCCTCGGTGCGGGCAGGTCCCGTCCGGGCGAACGGGTGCAGTCGGGCGCGGGCATCCGGATCCACCGCCGCCCCGGCGAGCCCGTCACCGCCGGCGAGCCGTTGTTCACTCTCTACACCGATACCCCCGAGCGCTTCGATGCCGCGCTCGCCGAGCTGGACGGCCGCTGGAGCATCGCCGGCGAAGCGGCCGAGATCCAGTCCCGACCGCTGATCATCGATCGGATCGTCGCATGACCGCACCGCTGGACCTGGAGCAGATCAGGCGGGCCCCCAAGGCCCTGCTGCACGACCACCTCGACGGCGGCCTGCGCCCGTCCACGGTGCTGGAGATCGCCGAGCAGGTCGGCTACGGCGGGCTGCCCGCCACCGACGTCGACGAGCTGGCGAGGTGGTTTCGCACCCGCTCGCACAGCGGCTCGCTGGAGCGCTACCTGGAGCCGTTCTCGCACACCGTGGCCGTGATGCAGACGCCCGAGGCGCTGCATCGGGTCGCCTACGAGTGCGTGCAGGATCTGGCCGAGGACTCGGTGGTGTACGCCGAGATCCGGTTCGCGCCCGAGCTGCACATCGACCGCGGGCTGTCCTTCGATGCGATCGTCGACGCCGTGCTGGCCGGCTTCGCCGACGGCGAGAAGGCGTGTGCGGCGGCGGGGCGCCCGATCGTGGTGCGCCTTCTGGTCACGGCGATGCGGCACGCGGCGGTGTCCCGCGAGATCGCCGAGCTCGCGATCCGGTTCCGGGACAAGGGAGTCGTCGGGTTCGACATTGCCGGCGCCGAGGCCGGTAACCCGCCGACACGGCACCTGGACGCCTTCGAGTACATGCGAGACCACAACGCCCGCTTCACCATTCACGCCGGTGAGGCGTTCGGGCTGCCGTCCATCCATGAGGCCATCGCCTTCTGCGGTGCCGACCGGCTGGGCCATGGGGTGCGCATCGTCGATGACATCGAGGTGTCGGATGACGGTGAAGTGCGGCTGGGCCAACAGGCATCGATCCTGCGCGACAAGCGAATTCCGCTGGAACTGTGTCCCAGCTCCAACGTGCAGACCGGTGCCGTCAAGAGCATCGCCGAGCATCCGTTCGATCTGCTGGCCCGCGCCCGCTTTCGGGTGACCGTCAACACCGACAACCGGCTGATGAGCGACACCTTCATGAGCCGCGAAATGCACCGACTGGTGGAGGCTTTCGGCTACGGATGGAGTGACCTCGAGCGCTTCACCATCAACGCGATGAAGTCCGCGTTCATCCCGTTCGACGAGCGGCTGGCGATCATCGACGAGGTGATCAAGCCGCGCTACGCGGTGCTGATCGGCTAGCGGCCCGCCGTCAGATGTGCCCGGGCATCCCGGCCATCCCGGTGTCGGCCGGCGCTGCGGGCGCGATCGGCATGGCCGGCGGCTCCATGGGTGGCGGCGCCATCGGCGGGGCTTCCATCGGTGGTGGTGCGACGGGTGGCGGCGCCACTGGTGGCGGGTCTACCGGCGGTGGCGCGTCCACCGGCGGAGGCGGGGCGATCGGCGGATCCGCCGGGGGCGGCGCGTACGGACCACCCGCGCACACCGGGTTAGTGGGCTGGCTGATGCAGCTCAGGTCCGCCGGGCCGGTGGGCGCGCCGCCGGCGGCATACGGCCCGCCCTGGCATTGCGCCACCTCGGGCATCGCCACGCAACGGGGATCGGATGGGTTGGTGGGCAGGTTGGGATCGGGGTCGTCCAGCGGAACGGGCGCACCGGGCGTACGCGCGGGCATCGCGTTCACTGCACTTGGGGCACCCGTCGCAACGACCCCGAGCACCGCCGCGGCCACGGCCGCTCTCGTGATCGCGTCGCGGATCTTCGGAGCCAGTTCCCAACCCATCGGTTCCCCTTCATGTCAGGCGGCCCCGGCCGCGTAGAAGCATATTAAGCACCGGCAGAAATCACCGGTTCGGTTTTTGCGCCGCTCCCACATATTCACCGAGGAAGCCGTTGCCCAACCACCACCTGGGGCTGGTGTGCTTGAAGATCTCGTCGCCGAGGGCACGAGTGCGCACCGACCTCTTGACCGGGAACGGATTCATCCCGGATTTGTACTCAAGGCCGACCATGGCCGGTGCCGTCGGCCGGTCTCGCCTGGGCAGCAGCTCGAAACCGGCGTGCCGGAGCATGGTATTCAACTCGGCCGGGCGGGGGAATCGCCGAAAGTCGTGGTTGGGCTTGTGCAGGCCGAACACGAACAGCGGCCCGACCGTGATGAAGTAAAGCCAGGTGAACACGTTGCGATCCGGTGTGACATAGAACATTCGGCCGCCTGGCTTCAGCGCGGTGAACACGCTGTCGAGCAAACGGCGGTGCTCCGTGCAATGGTCGAAGACTCCGTGCAGGTAGATCAGGTCGAACCGATTGGCCGCCAGCACATCCGCGTTTCGCGCGTCCCCGACGACGAAGTTCACCCCGGGCCGGCCGGCGAAGCGCTTGCGGGCCGCGTCGATCGATTTGTAGTCGACGTCGACGCCGACGATGTCCCACTCGCACAGCTGCGGATAGCGTTCCAGCAATCCCGCGATCGCCCCTCCGCCGCCGCAGCCGACCACCGCCATCGCCGGGTGGTCGCTATCTGTGGACGGCAGATAGTCGCGCAGGAAATCCCATGCGGTGTAGTCGATTTCGCTGACCAGGTCTGCCGTGAAACGCCACTGCGCGCTGACGTCGGCGTTGGAGAAGTAGCGGACCCCGCGCTCGATCGTGCCGTTGCTGAGTCGCATCAGCGCGCGATCGATCATCGAATAGCGGTACTCGGGCTCACCGACTGCGTCGTTGGCCCGTTCGTGGTCGAGGAACTCGAAGTACCTTCGCTCCTCGGGTTCGATTGGCGCTTGCCATGATTGGGCGTTACCGAGCGCACGCTCCCGGATCCACGAGTCGATGACCCGGCCGTAGACGTCTCTGTCGAACAACATCAGCTGATGGCCGCCGCCGGGCATCATGAAGAAGTCTTTGGTCCCGCCGATCCGCTCGAAACACGCCCGGCAGTGTTCGGCGCCGACTATTTCATCGTGCTCGCCACACGTGATCAGGACTGGTTTCGTGTTGGCCGCTGCGGGCCGTGGCGGGACATAGTTGAACACCGAGTGGTAGCTTCGCAACCCATACGACCAGACGTACAGCGGGTCCTTCTTCTTCGTTGCCAGTAAGCCGGGGTCTTCTTGGTAGGCGGCCTTGAAGTCGATGACCCGCCGTAGCGGGATCCGAAGCCGATCGCCTATCTTCGCTGCCGCGAATCGGGCCGGGCGCGACTGAAACAGCCGGATCGCCGGGCTCATCGGCGCCTCGTGGTTCAACAAGATGTTCATGCACACACCGGCCACCACGGCGGGGCACGCGTCGAGCGCGTGGAATGCGACTTCGCCCCCCTGGCTCGCGCCGTGCACGATGACGGGCAGGCAAGTGCGTCGCGCGGCGTAATCGGTCACCGCCCGGGTGTCTTCGAGGAAGGCCTCGAAACTGAACACGCCCGCCCTGCCTTCGGTGCGGCCGTGCCCGGTGAGGTCGAACGAATACACCGCCGCCCGATGACGGCGGCGCATGTGCTCGGCGAAGGTGTCGTAGCCTTCGCTGTTCCCGGCGGTGCCATGCACCAGCACCAAGACATAGTCGGCGTTGTCGTTGTCGTAGCGGCGCACGAAGATTCGTCGTCCACCGGATCCGGTCACCGCGTCCTCTGCCATCGGCGGGACTGCCTGCGTGGTGGTGTTCGCGGTCATCGGCGCCTCGAATTCAATCGTTCGGTGATGTGGGTGGCGATCATGCGCGCGAAAGCGTCGAAATCGCCGCGGAAGCGCGCAGTGTCGCCAACGAACGGGCGCTGCATCGACATGCCCAGCAAGACGATTTCCACGAGATGCACCGTCTCGTCGATCAAACCTGGCGGCGCGTCGTCACCGACGATCGCGCGTAGCAGTTCAGCGATCCGCCGGCGCTGAGTATCGCGATAGTCGACGTACGCGCTCCGCAAGAACTCGTTGTGGTTGGCCGCCGCGGTGAACTCGACCATGAACGTGACCGCTTCGAGGTTGTCGATGAACAGGGTGTACACCAGATCGGCCGCCTCGTTGAGACCGTCCGTCACCGACATCCGGTCAGCAAGCCGGGCCGACGCGGTGGAGAACATCGCCTTGGCCATGTCGTCGATCGCGGCCTGGAACAGCTTTTCCTTGGTCTCGAAGTGATAGTGCAGCAGGGTCTGCGAGACGCCGGCTTTCGCCGAGATCAGCTTCATCGACGACTTCTCATAGCCGTACGCGCCGAAGCACCGCATCGTCGTCTGCAGGATCCGCTGCCGGGCGTCGCCGGCCGTCCCCGCGGAATCAGCGTTCGGGGCTGTCGGAACGGTTGCGGTCAACATCGACTCTTCTCTTGGTCACCGGCTACCCGATAACGTACTGTCTGATCAATCAGTCAGGCAACTATGACGTGATGGATGAGCACCCGCCATGCCTTCGAAAATCACCTTGACCTTTGACAACGGACCGACTCCCGGGGTCACGGATCAGGTTCTCGATGCGCTCGCTCAGCGTCAGATGTCCGCCATGTTCTTTGTCGTAGGGCGCAACGTTCGCGCGCCGGCGGGACGCCGGCTGATGGAGCGCGCCGCGCGTGAGGGGCACCTGATCGGCAATCACTCCTACACCCATGGATTGCCTCTCGGAGAGCTTTCCCCGGCGCAAGCCATCGACGAAATCAGCGGCACGCAAACGCTTTTGGACGATGTCGCCGATGCCGATCGGTACTTCCGGCCGTGGGGAACCGAGGGCGCACTCGAACGTCGCTGCCTGAACCAAGCGGCCGTCGACTACCTCGTCGCGCAGAAGTACACCTGCGTCCTGTGGAACAGCGTGCCGCGCGACTGGGCCGACCCCGTCGGATGGGTCAGCCGGGCGCTCGCCGATGCCGACAAGTCTCAGCACACCGTGGTCGTACTGCATGACCTGCCAACCGGCGCGATGGAGCAGCTACCGCGATTTCTCGATGAACTCACGCGCGCCGGTTTGGAGGTCACCACGGAGCTCCCCGATGATTGCATGCCGATCGTGCGGGGGCGGATGCGCACGCCCGTCGATCATCTGCAACCCGAGCCCTAGAGGACGGACAACCCCATGGCCCGCACCGTGCTGGCCAGGTGGGTCTGCACCGCCTGCAGCGCGCGCGGTAAGTCGCCGTCGCGCAACGCTTCCGCGATGCCTTGATGCTCGGCCACGATCGTGGCCACCCGGTCGGGCTCGCGCAGCGACGATTCCCCGATCATCCGCATCTGCCGGTCGCGCAACGTCGAATAGAAATTCGCCAGGATGGTGTTGCCCGACCCTTCCAGGGTGATGGCGTGGAAGGCGCGGTCGGACTCCACGAACGCCCGCCAGTCGGCAGCGGACGCGGCGTCGCGCTGCCGCCGCAGTTCGCCCGATTGCCGTTCGAAGACCGCGGCGCAGACGGCTGGGCCGCGTCCGATCACCTTGCCGGCCGCGAACTGCTCGAGCACCAGCCGAGACTCCATCACCGCCCGCACCTCGTCGGGCGAGACCGGCACCACCAGGGCGCCGCGCTGCGGATACAACCGCAACAACCCCTCGGCCTCCAGCCGCAGGAACGCCTCGCGCACCGGGGTGCGCGACATCCCCAGCGCGCTGGCGACGTCGCCTTCGCTGATCAGCTCACCGCCCGGGAACGCGCCGGTGAGTACCTGCGTCTTGACGTAGTCCAGCGCGCGGTCCTTGGCGGTGCCCGGTCGACGGACCTTTGCCGGCACGCACACCCCCTTCCGGTGGCCAAGTCGTATCTCAAGCGTGGTCATGACCCTAACACCGGGCACCCCACCTGCGCGGATTGACGCTAAGATACAAGATAAATACTATTCAGATACGAAACAGAGCTAGGAAATGGAGGCGGAGATGCCGACCGCGCACAAGCTGGTCACGCCGAACCTGGATCCGACGATCCCCGCGCCGATGATCAACGTGGCCGAGTACGGGTTCGAGGGCCGTTTCGAGGAATGGGCGCAGCAGGCCGAATACTTCGAGTACTCCAAGGCGGCCAACCCGATCGGAGCCGGGCACATACCACCGATGCCGATGCGGCGCTTCGATCCCGAGGTCTATCTCGACGCGCCGACCGGTGTGATCCCGCTGGATCTGTCCGAGGAACTGCGCATCGACTCCGGCGCCGCGACCAGCCCCGCGCTGTTGGCCAACTTCATCAGCATCCGCTCCGGCGAGCAGGTCGATACCAGCCCCAACGCCACCTCGCAGCTGTACTACGTGCTCTACGGGCGGGGCTTCGCGGCGGTCAACGGGCGGCTGATCGACTGGGAGAAGGGCGATTTCGTGACGCTGCCCGCGGGCAGCCACTCGGTGTTCTACGCCGCCACCGACACGGCCATGTACTGGGTGCACGACGAGCCGCTGATGCGCTACCTGGGCGCCGAAGCCACCCAGCCGCGGTTTGAGGCAACGAAGTTTCGCCGCGCCGACGCCGTGGCCAGGCTGGAAAGGATCGCGTCGCGTCCCGGCGCCAACGACAAGAGCCGGGTCAGCGTGCTGCTGGCCAACGCCGATCAGGCGCAGACGCTGACCATCACTCACGTGCTGTGGGCCATGTTCGGCGTGCTGCCACCCAACCAGGTGCAGCGCCCGCACCGGCACCAGTCGGTCGCGCTGGACCTCATCCTGGATGCGCCGGAGTTCGGCTGCTACACGCTGCTGGGCACCCGCCTCGACTCCCGCGGCGACATCGTCGACCCCATTCGGGTGGACTGGCGGGCCGGTTGCGCCTTCACCACCCCGCCGGGGATGTGGCACGCCCACTACAACGAGACCGACGAGCCCGCCCACCTGATCCCGATCCAGGACGCCGGATTGCAGACTTACCTGCGCAGCCTGGATATCAAGTTCACCCAGCGTCGCGATCTCGGCGCCGGATAGTCCCGGCGGCGGCCCATGCACCGCCGGAGTTCGGCGCATAGTGTGGCTGGACATGAAGGTGCCCCTGCTGGGACCGGTGTCGCTCACCGGCTTCCAGAACGCCTGGTTCTTCCTGGTCCTGCTGATCGTGCTGCTGGTGATCGGCCTCTACGTCGTGCAGCAATTCGCCCGCCGTCGCCGGGTGCTGCGCTTCGCGAACATGGAGGTGCTGGAGCGGGTGGCCCCGGCGGCGCCCGGCAAGTGGCGGCACGTGCCGACCATCCTGTTGGCCGTGTCGCTGGTGTTGCTGACCACCGCGATGGCGGGGCCGACCTCGGACGTCCGGATCCCGCTCAACCGCGCGGTCGTGATGCTGGTGATCGACGTCTCGGAGTCGATGGCCTCCACCGATGTGCCGCCCAACCGCCTGGACGCGGCCAAGGAGGCCGGCAAGCAGTTCTCCGACCAGCTGACCCCGGCGATCAACCTGGGACTGGTGGAGTTCGCCGCCAACGCCACCCTGCTGGTGCCCCCGACGACCAACCGCGGCGCGGTGAAGGCCGGCATCGACAGCCTCAAGCCGATGCCCAAAACCGCGACGGGAGAGGGCATCTTCACCGCCCTGCAGGCGATCGCGACGGTGGGGTCGGTGATGGGCGGCGGCGACGGGCCACCGCCGGCGCGGATCGTGCTGGAGTCCGACGGCGCCGAGAATGTGCCGCTGGACCCCAATGCCCCGCAGGGGGCGTTCACCGCGGCGCGGGCCGCCAAGGCCGAGGGCGTGCAGATCTCGACGATCTCGTTCGGCACCCCGTACGGCACCGTCGACTACGAGGGCGCCACCATCCCGGTTCCGGTGGATGACCAGACCCTGCAGAAGATCTGCGAGATCACCGACGGCCAGTCGTTCCACGCCGACAGCCTGGATTCGCTGAAGAACGTGTACTCGACGCTGCAGCGCCAGATCGGCTACGAAACCGTGAAGGGCGACGCGAGCCTGGCCTGGATGCTGCTCGGCGCCTTCGTCATGGCCGGCGCCGTCCTGGCCGGTCTGCTGCTGAACCGCAGGCTGCCCGCCTGAGCTCTCAGCTGGGCAGGCGCCGGTTGATCAGCAGCGCCAGCGCCGTCGCGATCAGGGCGGCCAGCACGCCGAGGCGCAGCCAGCCGGCGCTGCCGGGCCCCGGCACGGAGCGGTAGCCGATCTCGTTCTCGATGGCGTTGTAGCTCTTCTGCAGCTCGCCGAGGTTGGTGGCGGTGTAGGCCTGGCCGCCGGACAACTTGGCGACGGTCTTCATCTGGTCGGTCGAGACCGGGACGGCGTGGCGCTGCCCGTCCATCTCGATCTCGCCGCCCTTGGTCCCGAACGAGATCGTCGAGATGGGCACGCCCTCGTCCTTGGCCAGCCGCGCCGCGGTGTAGACGCCGTCGTGCGGATCGCTGGGATTGGAGGGTTTGTTCTCGCCGCCGTCGGAGAGCAGCACGATCCGTGCCGGTGGCGGTGTGTCGCCGCCGGCGACCGCGGTGGCGCTGATCGCGTGCAGGGCGGTGAAGATCGCTTCGCCGGTCGCGGTGCTGTCGGCGAAATCCAGCTTCTTCAGGGCGTCGATGGTGGCCTGGTGCTGCGGGGTGGGCGGCACCAGCAGATACGGCGTGCCGGCGAATCCGACCAGCCCGAGGTTGATGCCCGGCGTGAGCTGACCGGCGAACTGGGTCGCGGCCTGTTCGGCGGCCTTGAGCCGGTTGGGTTCGACGTCGGTCGCGCGCATGGACTGCGACATGTCGATCACCAGCATGATGACGGCGCGGTTGCGCGGGATGCGCATGTCGTGGGTGGGCGTGCCCAGCGCGATGGTCAACAGCGCCAGGCACAGCAGCGACACGGCGATCGGGAGATGCCGCCACGGCGACTGCGCCACGGGCGCATCGGTGTAGCGGTGCAGCCGTTGGCGTCGCCGCGCCTGGACCCAGATGTAGACGGCCAGCAGCGCCAGGGGCACCAGCCCGAACAACAACAGGGCGGGACGCTGGAATCCGTAGAGCGGTAACGGCCCGATACCGGGAAGCGACACGTCACCCAACCTTCCCGTCTAAGCCCGGCCCGTCAAACGGTGGCGCTACTCGCGGCGCAGCCGCCCGTCGACGAATTGCTCCAGTTTCTCCCACTCGCGGACCGCCGCGGCGTACGGCGGCGACGGCTTGGCGACCGAGTCGGGCTCGAGCACGGCGGCCACCAACTTGCCCAGCGGCCGGCTGGTCTCGAGCGCCTTGTCGACGGTGCCCTCCTCGGAGTAGTCGCCGATGTCGCGGAGCACCTCGACGGCCAGTTCCAGCTGCTCGCGATCCACGGCGTTCGGTCCGTCGGCCAGGTCGTCGGCCAGCCCGCTGAGCACGTAGATGTTGTCCTCGGTGATCTCGACCGCCAGCGAGCCGTCGGTGGCGGCGGTGCGGATGTCGTCGTAGGTGCTCAGGTCCGCCAGGTCGTGGTCGTGCTCGTCGGCCAGGTAGCGGGCCAGCGCGCGCTCGGACGTGAAGACGCTGATGCGTCCGTTGCGGCCCAGGAAGATCGGCTGGTCGTCCAGGTAGCAGCGCAGCGTGTAGAAGGTGCCCGAACTCGTCATGATCCGGATCGGATCGATGCCCACCTGCTGCCAGAAGTCCTTGTCGCTGCCCAGCACCACGGTGTCGCCGGTCGCCCGGTCGGCCTCGTCGTCGGCCTCCTCGCCTTCGGCCTCGGGTTCGTCCTCCGAGGACTCCTCGGCGGTCTCGTCGCCGGCGGCGTCCTCGGCGCCGGCGTCCTCGTCCGGCTCGTCGGGTTCGCGCTCTTCGGCCAGTTCGTCGGCGGCCTTGTCCGACAGCTTGGAGTCGACCTCGGGGGTGGTGACGATGTCGTCGATCGCCGCGAGCACGTCGTCCCAGCTGCGCCCGATCACCTCGGCGATCGCATGCCAGCGTTTGGCGCCGGCCTTGCCGGCGAAGTTCTCGATGCCGCCGGACACGGTGCCCAGGCTGGGGTTGCCGTTGAAGAACTTCGACACCGCCGCCAGCTCGCACACCGATCCGATGGATGACACGATGGCCAGCGCGCCGGCCAGCGCGGACACCGACTCCTCGGTCGGCTTCTCGGCGACCAGCTCCTCGACGGCGACCAGGTCGAACTGCTTGTCCTCGGCCGGTTCGAACGCATGCGCGTGTGCGGCCCGCAGCTCCTTCCACGCCGGGTGGTCGGTGAGGTCGTTGTCGTCGTCGGCGCGCACGAACGCGACCAGGTCGGCGACGCTAGCGAACGCGAACAGGTCCTCGTCTTTGCCCAAGAACGCCTCCCACTCGTCACCGGAGTCACGCCAGCGCGGTGCCCACACGGTGTAGCGGTCACCATCGGACAGGCTCAGGCGAATCGGCACGAGGTCAGCAACCATGCGGCACAGAATAGCGACGGCGGCCGAATGTGCCCCATGTCGGGGCTAGCCCCAGATATCGGTGATGGGCGCGGCGCCGGCGGCGTAGCCCGTCTTCGGCAATCCGTACATCTGTTCCACCGTGGACAGCACGTTGTAGTGGTTGATCTGTTCGGTGTAGCTGCCGGGACGGACGTGCGCGCCGTAGAACACCGTGGGGATCTGGTTGCGGCCGCCGTTATCGTCCTCGTCGAACGTCACGATCAACAGGCTGTTGTTGGCCACCGCCCAGTTCGCGTACCCGGACAGTTCGCGGTTGAGCCAGGAGTCGGCCTGCGCGATCGAACCGTCGTGCATGTTGTCGTCGTTGTTGGGGATGACGAAGGCGACGGTCGGCAGGCTGGAGTAGTTGCCCATCGGGAACGCGGAGAACGGCAGCGAGTTGGCCGCCGGCACGTTGGTGAAGTTGGCCCACGGCACATGCTTGCGCGCGTACTTGCCCGCGCTGCAGACCGGTGAGCCGACCGCCGGCAGGCCCTCCGCGAAACCGACGAATGTGTAACCGGCGGCGAGCAATTCGGAGCCCAGGTTCGGCGCGGCGCCGCCATTGACCGGGCACACGTCCTTGGTCACCCCGAACGTATTGCCGGCGAAGAGCGCCAGGTAATTCGGTTCGCTGGGATGGGTTTCGGCGAACGACTGGGTCATGTTGGCGCCGCCCGAGGCCAGCGTGGTGATGAAGGGCGCCGATTTGTTCCCGATGATGCCGGTCTCGGAGCGGTTCTCCTCGACCACGATCACGATGTGCGCGGGTTGCGGAATGACCGCTGCGGCAAGGCCTATGCGCGGCGTCAGCGGGCTGGCCGCCAGCGCCACCAACGCGCACGCACCCAGCAGCCGCAGGGCCCGGTACGCGCCGCCGAGCGGCCCACGGATTTCGCGCAACACGCCCGGAGTATATGAACCGGTGCCGACGGTTCCGGGGACGGGCGCGAGCGTGTCAGAAGGGCTTAGCCCGATCGTTATATACCCTCGACCCCATGGAGATTCGCGTCGTCGAGCACCCGCTGGCCGCCGTCCGGCTGACGGTGCTGCGCGACCAACGCACCGATAACGCCGGTTTTCGCGCCGCGCTGCGCGAGCTGACGCTGATGCTGGTCTACGAAGCCGGCCGGGACGCGCCGCGAAAGTCGGTGCGGGTTCGCACCCCGGTCTCCTCGGCCGCCGGGACCCGCTTGGTCAAGCCGCCGCTGCTGGTGCCGGTGCTGCGGGCCGGACTGGGCATGCTCGACGCCGCGCACGCCGCGATACCGGAGGCGGAGGCGGGATTCGTCGGTGTCGCCCGCGACGAGGAAACCCACGCGCCGGTGCCGTATCTGGAGGCGCTGCCCGACAAGCTTGCGGGCAGGCCGGTGATCATCCTCGATCCCATGCTGGCCACCGGCGGGTCGATGGTGCACACCATCGGCCTGCTGCAGGGTCGCGGCGCCACCGATATCACCGTGCTCTGCGTAGTGGCGGCTCCGGAAGGCCTTGCGGCGGTGGAGAAATCGGCGCCGGACGCGCGAGTGTTCTGCGCCGCGGTCGACAAGGGGCTGAACAAGTCGGCCTATATCGTGCCGGGTCTCGGCGATGCCGGCGACCGCCAATTCGGGCCCAACCTGTTCACCAGCTCCGCACAGCAGCGATCAGCGCCTCGCGCAGGGCGGCGGCGCGGCGCCGCGAAGAGTCCAGGTCGCCGTCAACCGCACAGCGAATCTCCAGGTAGTACTTCAACTTCGGCTCGGTCCCGGAAGGCCGCACCACCAGCCTGATCGACGTGTCGCCGTCGCCGGCGGTGAAGATCAGCGCGTCGGTGATATCGGTGAGGGTCGCGGCGTAACCGGCCAGCGTTGTCGGCGGGTCCGCCCGCCAGTGCCGCATCAGTGCGGCCGCCTCCGTGGCGTCGGCGATCCGGCGCGACACCGCGGCGACGTCGTGCACGCCGTACCGGCGGGCCAGTTCGTCGAGGGCGTCGGGCACGGTGCGGTTACGCGCCTGCAACGCGGCCACCAGGTCGCACACCAGCACCGCGGCGCTGATGCCGTCCTTGTCGCGCACGGCGGTGGGGTCGACACCGTGCCCGATCGCTTCCTCGTAGGCGTAGATGAGCGTGCCGCCGGGCACTTTCGCGTCGGCGCGGGCCAGCCATTTGAAGCCGGTGAGGGTTTCGACGTGGACGGCGCCGTAGCGCGCGGCGATGGCCGACAGCATCCGCGACGACACCACCGTGCTGGCCACCACCGGTTTGTCCACCTGAGTCATCGACAACAGGTAATCGCCCAGCAGCCAACCGGTTTCGTCGCCGGACAGCATCCGCCACCGCGGCCCGTCCTTGATGCCGACGGCGCACCGATCGGCGTCGGGATCGAGCGCGATCGCCACGTCGGCGCCGACGTCCGCGGCCAGAGCCAGCAACGCGTCGGTGGCGCCGGGCTCCTCGGGGTTGGGGAACGCGACGGTGGGGAAATCCGGGTCGGGTGCGAATTGCGTTCCGACGGAATGCACTTCGACGAACCCCGCGCGGTGCAACGCCTCGACGGCCACCACACCGCCCACGCCGTGCAGCGCGGTCATCGCCACCCGCACCGACCCCTTGCCGTGCCGCAACCCGGCGGCCCGCTCGATGTAGCGCTCGACCAGATCGGTGCGCGCGGGTTCGACGGGGGTCCTGCCGATCTGGTCGGCCGGCGGGGCGGCGGCCATCGCGGCTTCGATCTCGCGGTCGGTGGGGGAGACGATCTGGATGCCGCCGTCGAGGTACACCTTGTAGCCGTTGTCGGCGGCCGGATTATGCGATGCGGTGATCTGGATCCCGGCCGCCGCGCCGGTGTGCCGCACCGCGAAGGCGACCACGGGGGTGGGGACCGGGCCGGGCAGCAGCAGCACGGAAAACCCTTGGGCGGCAAGCACTTCGGCGGCAACCGTGGCGAATACCGCCGAGCCGTGCCGGGCGTCGCGTCCCATGATCACCGGCGAGCCGGGTAGGCCGCGCGCGATCAGCACTTGTGCGACGGCCCAGGTCGCCCGCGAGACCACCGCGACGTTCATGGCGTCCGGCCCGCCGCGCACCGGCCCGCGCAGGCCCGCCGTGCCGAACATCAGCGGGCGGGCGAACCGCCGGGCGAGTTCTCCCGCGTCGCACGCGGCGAGCTCGGCCGCCGTCGCCGGGTCGGGATCGTGGGCGATCCACTCCTCGGGCGTCATGGCCCTAGAAGCGGGGGAGCTGGTTAAGGATCAACGCCAGCAGCGCCCCCATCCGGGTCGCCGCCGCGGCGCCGGCGGCGAGCACCTCGGTGTGGCTCAGCGGTTCGCCGCCGATGCCGGCGGCCAGGTTGGTCACCAGCGAGACCCCCAGCACCTCGGCGCCGGCCGCGCGGGCCGCGATGGTCTCGTGCACCGTCGACATGCCGACCAGGTCGGCGCCCAGCGTGCGCAGCATCCGGATCTCGGCGGGCGTCTCGTAGTGCGGGCCGGGCAGCCCGGCGTAGACGCCCTCGGTCAGCGTGGGGTCGGCCTGCCGGGCGAGCGCGCGCAGCCGCGGCGAGTAGGCGTCCGTCAGGTCCACGAACTGCGGGCCCACCAACGGCGACCGGGCGGTCAGGTTCAGGTGGTCGCTGATCAGGACGGGTTCGCCGACGGTCATCTCCGGGCGCAGGCCGCCCGCCGCGTTGGTGAGCACGACGGCGCGCACGCCGGCCGCGCAGGCCGCCCGCACCGAGTGCACGACATGAGACAGGTCGTGGCCCTCGTAGGCGTGGATGCGCCCGACCAGCACCAGCACGCGGTGCGCACCGATGCGCATCGACAACAGCTCGCCGGTGTGCCCCACCGCGGTGGGCGGGGCGAAGCCGGGCACCTCCGCCTGGGCCAGCACGGCGGTGGGCGTGCCCAGCGCCGCGACTGCCGGCGGCCAGCCGGATCCGAGCACGATGGCGACGTCATGCTCGGCGATCCCGGTGCGTTCGGCGATGACCTCGGCCGCCCGGCGGGCGAGGTCGCCTGGGTCCGACGGGGTTTCGGTCACAGCGGGAGCCTAGCGGTGGGGAGGTGTCGCCGGTATGTGTCAGGATCTGCCGTATGAATCTTCGTAGGTGGCCGGTGGTTGGCCCGGCCATGGGGGTAGCCGTCGCTATTGCGCTGTCGGTGGTTTCGATCACGTTCGGCCCGGCGCCGTCGGCCAAAGCGGACTGCCCCGACGTGCAACTCATCTTCATCCGCGGTACCGCCGAGCCGCCCGGCCTGGGCGTCGTGGGCGACGCGCTGTTCGGCGCGCTGCAGCCCGCGCTGGGATCGCGCAGCGTCGACTCGTACGCGGTGAACTACCCCGCCAGCTACAACTTCCTGACCACCGCCGACGGCGCGAACGACGCGCGCGACCACATCGCACAGATGGTCGACCAGTGCCCGTCCACGCGGCTGGT
The DNA here is from genome assembly GCF_059813005.1 of Mycobacterium sp. NGS27. Classification (NCBI taxonomy): domain Bacteria; kingdom Bacillati; phylum Actinomycetota; class Actinomycetes; order Mycobacteriales; family Mycobacteriaceae; genus Mycobacterium; species Mycobacterium sp. NGS27. The sequence goes on along the minus strand of NZ_JCALDT010000007.1, from coordinate 156,290 downwards.
GCTGGGCGGCTTCTCGCAGGGCGCCGCCGCGGTGTCGATGCTCGCAGGGGTGCCGCCGGTGGGCCAGCGCATCGGCAACTTCGGCTCGGCTCCGGCGCTGGATCCCGGGCTCGCCGGCAAGATCAGGGCGGTCGCGGTGTTCGGTAACCCCGGCAACCGCTTCAATACGCCGCTGTCGTCGACGGGTGCGTTCGCCGGCCGCGCCATCGACCTGTGCAGCGAGGGCGATCCGGTCTGCGTCGTCGGTGGCCGTGACCGCGATGCGCACCACGACTACTCCGTACCGCCGTACCCCGGCCAGGCGGCGGGGTTCATCGCCGGGCTGGTGTAGCCCCGGCGGGGTTGGGCCTCGATCACACACTGCGACATACTGCGAGAGTGCCCATCACCCCGTTAGACAGCGTTGAAGATGTCGTGCGGCGGCGTGGTGCCGAGCTTGTCGAGTTGTCCCACGACATCCATGCCGAGCCCGAGCTGGCCTTCGCCGAGCACCGCAGCTGCGCCAAGGCGCAGGCGCTGGTCGCCGAGCGCGGCTTCGAGATCACCGCGGCCGCCGGCGGGCTGGACACGGCCTTTCGGGCCGACTTCGGCAGCGGGCCACTGACCATCGGGATCTGCGCCGAATACGACGCGCTGCCCGAGATCGGGCACGCCTGCGGCCACAACATCATCGCGGCATCGGCGGTGGGCACCGCCCTGGCGCTGGCCGAGGTGGCCGACGACCTCGGCCTGCGGGTGTCGCTGCTGGGGACGCCGGCCGAGGAGGCCGGCGGCGGCAAGGCGTTGCTACTGAAGGCCGGGGTCTTCGACGACATCGCCGCGGCGGTCATGCTCCACCCCGGCCCGGCCGACATCGCCGGGGCCCGCTCGCTGGCCCTGTCCGAGGCGACGGTGAACTACCGCGGCAAGGAATCCCACGCGGCCGTCGCGCCGCACCTGGGTATCAACGCCGTCGACGCGGTCACCGTCGCGCAGGTGGCCATCGGGCTGCTGCGGCAGCAATTGGCGCCGGGGCAGCTGGTGCACGGGATCGTCACCAACGGCGGACAGGCGGTCAACGTCATCCCCGGGCGTGCGGCGCTTCAGTACGCGATGCGAGCGGTCGAAGCGGATTCGCTGCGCGAGCTGGAGGGCAGGATGTACGCCTGCTTCGCCGCCGGCGCGCTGGGCACCGGCTGCGAATACGAGATCGACGTTCCCGCGCCCCCGTATGACGAACTGAAGCCCGACCAATGGCTGGCCGACACCTTCCGTGACGAGATGTGCCGCCTGGGCCGCGAGCCGGTGGCCCGCGAGTACGAGGCGGCGCTGCCCATGGGCAGCACCGACATGGGCAACGTCACGCACGTGCTGCCGGGGATCCACCCGATCGTCGGCGTCGATGCCGGGGGCGCCATGGTGCACCAGCGCGCCTTCGCCGACGCCGCCGCGGGCCCCAGCGCCGACCGCGCGGTCGTCGAGGGCGCGATCATGCTGGCGCGCACGGTGGTTCAGCTGGCCCAGACGCCCGCCCAGCGCAACCGGGTGCTGGATGCGCAGGAGCGCAGGCGTGGCGGGGGGCATCGATGAGCCTGGCCGGCGCCGCCGATTCCTGGTTGGCCACCCATCACCAAGACCTGGTCGAATGGCGCCGCCACATTCACCGCTACCCGGAGTTGGGCCGCCAGGAGCACGCCACCACCCAGTTCGTCGGCGAGCGGCTGGCCGAAGCGGGGCTCAACCCGAAGGTGCTGCCGGGCGGAACCGGACTCGTCTGCGACATCGGCCCCGAACACGAGCCCAGGATCGCGCTGCGGGCCGACATGGACGCCCTGCCGATGGCCGAGCTCACCGGCGTTCCGTACGCCTCCACCCTGGCGGGCGTGGCGCATGCCTGCGGGCATGACGCGCACACCGCGATCCTGCTGGGCGCCGCCCTGGTGCTGGCGTCGGTGCCCGCGCTGCCGGTCGGGGTGCGGCTGATCTTCCAGGCCGCCGAGGAGCTGATGCCCGGCGGGGCGATCGACGCCATCGCGGCCGGCGCCGTCATCGGGGTGTCGCGGATCTTCGCCCTGCACTGCGACCCCCGGCTGGAGGTGGGCAAGGTCGCGGTCCGGCACGGCCCCATCACCTCTGCGGCCGACCAGATCGAGATCACGCTGTACTCACCCGGCGGGCACACGTCGCGCCCACATCTGACCGCCGACCTGGTGTACGGGCTGGGCACGCTGATCACCGGGCTGCCCGGGGTGTTGTCGCGGCGCCTCGACCCGCGCAACGGGACCGTGCTGGTCTGGGGCGCGGTCAACGCCGGCGTGGCCGCCAACGCCATCCCGCAGACCGGCGTGCTGGCGGGCACCGTGCGCACCGCGAGCCGGCAGACCTGGGTGGGCATGGAGGAGGTCATCCGCGAGACGGTGTCCGGGCTGCTGGCGCCGCTGGCCATCGAGCACACGCTGCAATACCGGCGCGGGGTGCCGCCGGTGGTCAACGAGGACGTCTCGACGCGCATCCTCACCCACGCGATCGAACAGATCGGCCCCGACGCGCTCGCCGACACCCGTCAGTCCGGTGGCGGCGAGGACTTCTCCTGGTACCTCGAGGAGGTTCCCGGTGCGATGGCCCGGCTGGGGGTGTGGCCGGGAGTGGGACCTCAGCTGGACTTGCACCAGCCGACGTTCAATCTCGACGAGCGCGCCCTGCCGATCGGCGTGCGCGTGATGACGAACATCGTCGAGCAGGCGGCCGCGTTCGAGCGGTCCTAAGCGCCGGTGGCGCGGACGACGTGTTCGGCGATGTGGGCGTACGTGCGCCGCGTGACGTCGCCGGCCTCGCTCATGATGTTGTAGCCATGGTCGACGCCGGCCACCTCTTGGTACTCCGCTAACGCGCCGACGTCGGCGAGTTTGCTCGCGTACCTGCGGGCTTCGTCGCGCAGCCGATCGTGCTCGGCCGTCACGACCAGCGCGGGCGCGATGCCGGCGATGTCATCGGCGTTGTCGCCCCAGGCGGGCGAGGCCAGGCGGTCGCGCCGCTGGGCCGGCTCGGGGATGTAGGCGGTGTCGAAGACCTCGCTCATCCACGGCTTCATGATCGCCCGGCGCCCGAGCGTCGATGCCTTGTCGCGGCTGGGCGTGACGAGGTCGAGCGGCGCGTAGTGCAGCACCTGCAGCGCGATGTCGGGGCCACCGTTCTCCAGCGCGAGTCGCGCCGCCGCGGCGGACAGGTTGCCGCCCGCGCTCTGGCCGCCGACGCACAGCCGGGTGCCGTCCCACTCGCGGTCGGGGCCCGCCGCCCAGCACACGACGTCATAGATCTGGTGCACCGCGGCGGGAAAGCGGCGCCGTGGTGCCAGGACATAGTCGGGGTTGATCACCAGCACACCCGCGTGGGCGGCCAGGTATCGGCACCACGGATCGTCCTGCTCGCGGTGGCCGACGACGAACCCGCCGCCGTGCACGTTGACGTAGACGGGCGGGTTCGTCGCCGCCGGCGGGTGATAGATCGTTGCCGAGACCGGGCCGTGGCGGGTATCGACGGCGACCTCGGTGGTTCGGCCCCCGATCTCCGGGAATCGCACGGCGGCCTTGGGCGTGGGGTTGACCGTGGCGGCGAATGTGCGCGCGAGCGCGTCCGCGACCAGCGGTAGGGACAGAACTGACAGCCGAGTTTCCTTCCGGATCAGGCGCTGGTGCCCGGGCCGATGTTACGGGCCGGGCGGGTCCGCAGACTGTGGACGTAATCGCTTGGCGCACCGGCGATTTCGGCGGCGTCCGCCATCACCCCCAGGTACCGGGCCGACGGCACCCCGCCTTCCCAGGCGTCCAGAACGTACAACCACGCCAGAACCGGGTCGGTATCGGTGTCCGACGCGATGCGCTCCACGCGGCACCGGATCTTCTTGTGGACGCCGAACTCCGAGCCCTCCCAGCGGTCCAGGTTTTTCTCGTCCGCCGGTGTCATGTCGTAGAGGACGACGAACACCTTCGAATCCGGATCCTCGACGACGGTGGCCAGCGCGCCCTCCCAGCCGATGTCCTCGCCACCGAAGGTCAATCGCCATCCGTGCAGCCAGCCGGTTCCGGCCATCGGCGAGTGTGGCGCGCGTTTCTGCATCTGCTCGGGATCCATGTTCGACCCGTAAGCGGCGTAGAGCGGCACGGGGAAAGCTTAGACGTCCGATGCTGGCCGGTCTTCCCTGAGCATTCGGACGGGCGCTTCGTTAGGTTGGTGGCTGTGGTGACCCGCATCGTGATCCTCGGTGGAGGCCCGGCCGGTTACGAAGCCGCCCTGGTCGCCGCGACCTCGCATCCCGACACCACCCGCGTCACGGTGATCGACTCCGAGGGCATCGGCGGGGCCGCCGTCCTGGATGACTGTGTGCCGTCCAAGACCTTCATCGCCTCGACCTGGCTGCGCACCGAACTGCGCCGGGCGCCGCGGCTGGGATTCGAGATCGACATCGACGACGCCAAGATCTCGCTGCCGCAGATCCATGCCCGGGTCAAGCAACTCGCCACCGAACAGTCCGCCGACATCACCGACCAGCTGCTCGGCGTCGGCGTGGACGTGGTCGCCGGCCACGGCGAGCTGATCGATCCCACGCCCGGCCTGGCCTGCCACCGCGTCAAGGCGACCACCGCCGACGGCGTCACCAGCGAGTACGAGGCCGACGTCGTGCTGATCGCCACCGGCGCCAGCCCGCGGGTGCTGCCGTCGGCGCCGCCCGACGGCGAGCGGATCCTGACCTGGCGCCAGCTCTACAACCTGGAGGCCCTGCCCGAGCACCTCATCGTGGTCGGGTCCGGGGTCACCGGCGCCGAATTCGTGCACGCCTACACCGAATTGGGCGTGCCGGTGACCGTGGTCGCCAGCCGCGACCGGGTGCTGCCCTACGAGGACGCCGACGCCGCCCTGGTGCTGGAAGGGGAGTTCTCCGACCGCGGCGTCCAGCTGGTGAAAAATGCCCGCGCGCAATCGGTGACCCGCACGGAGGACGGCGTGCTGGTCACGCTGGCCGACGGGCGCACGGTCGAGGGCAGCCACGCCCTGATGACCATCGGGTCGGTGCCCAACACGAGCGGCCTGGGCCTGGACCGGGTCGGCATCGAGCTGGGCCGCGGCGGCTACCTGACCGTGGACCGGGTGTCGCGGACCTCGGTGGCCGGCATCTACGCCGCCGGTGACTGCACCGGGCTGCTGCCGCTGGCCTCGGTCGCCGCCATGCAGGGCCGGATCGCGATGTATCACGCGCTGGGCGAGGGCGTCAGCCCGATCCGGCTGCGCACGGTGGCGGCGACGGTGTTCACCAGGCCGGAGATCGCCGCCGTCGGGGTCCCCCAGTCGATGATCGACGACGGCTCGGTGCCGGCCCGCACGGTCATGCTGCCGCTGCGCACCAACGCGCGGGCCAAGATGTCGGGCCTGCGGCGGGGCTTCGTGAAGCTGTTCTGTCGCCAGGCCACCGGCGTGGTCATCGGCGGTGTGGTGGTTGCTCCGATCGCGTCCGAGCTGATCCTGCCGATCGCCGTGGCCGTGACGAACCGGATCACCGTCAACGAGCTGGCGCAGACGCTGGCGGTTTACCCGTCGTTGTCCGGCTCGATCACCGAGGCCGCGCGGCGGCTGATGGCGCACGACGACCTGGACTAGCGGTTAGCCTTGGTGCAGCACGTCCTACTGACGAGTAACCGAGGAGTTTCCCCAGTGAGGAGTCCTGGCCGTGACTGAACCCGTTCACGCGCCCACCCAGCGCAGCTCACCGGTTTCCGTGCTGGGGCCGCGGCAGCGCGAGGCCGCCTGGGAACGGCTGGGCACCGAACAGTTCGACGTGGTGGTCATCGGCGGCGGCGTGGTGGGCTCGGGCTGCGCGCTGGACGCCGCGACCCGCGGTCTCAAGGTGGCGCTGGTCGAAGCGCGTGATTTCGCGTCGGGCACCTCGAGTCGCTCGTCGAAGATGTTTCACGGCGGCCTGCGCTACCTCGAACAGCTGGAGTTCGGCCTGGTGCGCGAGGCGCTCTACGAACGTGAGCTGTCGCTGACCACGCTGGCGCCGCATCTGGTCAAGCCGATGCCGTTCCTGTTCCCGTTGACCAATCGCATGTGGGAACGCCCGTACATCGCCGCCGGCATATTTCTGTACGACCGGCTCGGCGGGGCGAAATCCGTTCCCGCGCAGAAGCATTTGACGCGTGCCGGTGCGTTGCGGTTGAGCCCGGGCCTCAAGCGCGGCTCGCTGATCGGTGGAATCCGTTATTACGACACGGTTGTCGACGATGCGCGGCACACCATGACCGTGGCGCGCACCGCCGCGCACTACGGCGCGGTGGTGCGGACCTCCACCCAGGTGGTCGCCATGCTGCGCGAAGGCGATCGGGTGACCGGTGTGCGCGTCCGCGACTCCGAGGACGGCGCGATCACCGAGGTCCGCGGGCATGTGGTGGTCAACGCGACCGGGGTGTGGACCGACGAGATCCAGGCATTGTCCAAGCAGCGCGGGCGTTTTCAGGTGCGAGCGTCCAAGGGCGTGCATGTGGTGGTGCCCCGCGACCGCATCGTCAGCGACGTCGCGATCATCCTGCGCACCGAGAAATCGGTGATGTTCGTCATCCCGTGGGGCAGCCACTGGATCATCGGAACCACCGACACCGACTGGAATCTCGACCTGGCTCACCCGGCGGCCACCAAGGCCGACATCGACTACATCCTGGAGACCGTCAACACCGTGCTCGCCATCCCGCTGACGCATGCCGACATCGACGGGGTGTACGCGGGGCTGCGGCCGCTGCTGGCCGGGGAGAGCGAGGAGACCTCCAAGCTGTCCCGGGAACACGCCGTGGCGGTGCCCGCGCCGGGCCTGGTGGCCATCGCCGGCGGCAAGTACACCACCTACCGGGTGATGGCCGCCGACGCGATTGATGCTGCGGCCCAATTCGTTCCGGCCCGGGTGGCGCCGTCGATCACCGAGAAGGTCAGCCTGCTGGGGGCCGACGGTTACTTCGCGCTGATCAACCAGGCCGAACACGTCGCCCAGCTGCAGGGTCTGCACCCCTACCGGGTGCGTCATCTGCTGGACCGCTATGGCTCGCTGATCGGCGACGTGCTGGCGCTGGCGGCTGACAGCCCCGAGCTGCTCGAACCGATCAAGGAGGCGCCGGGCTATCTGCGGGTGGAGGCGTTGTACGCCGTAACCGCCGAGGGCGCTTTGCATTTGGAGGACATCCTGGCCCGCCGGATGCGCGTTTCCATCGAATACCCGCACCGCGGTGTCGACTGCGCGCGCGAGGTCGCCGAAGTCGTGGCGCCGGTGCTGGGCTGGTCCGCAGACGAGATCGGGCGCGAGGTCGCGAATTACACCGCCCGGGTGGAGGCCGAGATCCTGTCGCAGGCCCAGCCCGACGACGTGTCCGCCGACGAGCTGCGGGCCAGCGCGCCCGAGGCGCGCGCCGAGATCCTCGAGCCGGTCCCGCTCAGTTGAGCTTATGGTGAAGCCGGCGCCACTGCCCGTGCGGGACGGACTCGGTCCGGCGCGGGTGCGGCTGCGCGGCGGCCCGGTGCTGGCCGAGCTCACCGCCCGGTTCGGCGCGCGGGCCCGCGCCAGGGTGCTGGCCGGAGAGGTCGTCGGCGCCGACGGAGCGGTAATCGATTCCGCCACAGTGCTTCCCGCCGGCGCGAGTGTGTACCTGTATCGCGAGCTGCCGGACGAGGTGCCCGTCCCGTTCGACGTCCCGGTGCTGCATCGCGACGCCGACATCGTCGTCGTCGACAAGCCGCATTTCCTGGCCACCATGCCGCGCGGACGCCACGTCGCCCAAACCGCGCTGGTGCGGCTGCGGCGTGAACTGGACCTGCCCGAGCTGAGCCCGGCGCACCGCCTGGACCGGCTGACCGCCGGGGTGCTGCTGTTCACCGCGCGGCGCGAGGTGCGCGGTGCCTACCAGACGCTGTTCTCCCGCGGATCGGTCCGTAAGACATATCTGGCCCGGGCGGCCGTCGACCCGCAGCTGCAGCTCCCACGAGTGGTGGAGAGCCGAATCATCAAGCGGCGCAGCCACCTACAGGCGGTGTGCGAGCCGGGCGCGCCCAATGCCGAGACCCGCGTGGAGCTGGTATCGCCGGACGGTCTGTACCGGCTCACCCCCCGAACCGGGCGAACGCATCAGCTGCGCCTGCACATGGCGTCGCTGGGGATACCGATCGAGGGAGACCCGTTGTATCCCAACGTCATCGACGTGGCGGCCGACGACTTCAGCACGCCGCTGCGCCTATTGGCGCAGCGCATCGAGTTCACCGATCCGCTGACCGGCGCGCGGCGGGAGTTCGTCAGCCGTCGTACCGAGCCCTAGGCGGTTTGGCAGGCGACGGCGCGTGTCGTCGGAAGCTGGTAGTGTCGAACACATGTTCGAACATGGCCGGCGTATCGCGTCTCCGCCGGAGGTGATCGCCTACTTCGACGAGCTGGCCGAGCGCCAATACCCGTCGACGACGCCGGTGTCCAAGGGGCTGCTGGACCGGATCGGAGCGGCGGCGCGCGCGGAGAACCGGGCGGCGGCCGCGCAGTTGGTGGCCATCGGTGAGTTGTTCGGATATCGGTTGTCACGGTGTTCGGAGACCGAGGAGTGGGCCGTGGACACCGAGGCGGCCGTCGGTGCTGAAGTCGCCGCCGAGTTGCGGATCAGTCAGGGTCTGGCCGGCAGCAAGGTGCGCTACGCCCGCGCGATGCGCGAGCGGCTTCCGCAGGTGGGTGAGGTGTTCAAGGCCGGTGATATCGACTTCCGGATGTTCGCCACAATGGTGTACCGAACGGATCTGATCACCGATCCGCAGGTGCTGGCGGTGGTGGACGCGCGGCTGGCGGCCAATGTGGCGCGCTGGCCGTCGATGACTCGAGGCCGGCTGGCCGCGCAGGTGGACAAGCTCGTCGCGCGTGCCGACGCGGACGCGGTGCGACGCCGCAAGGAGCGTGCGGCCGGGCGTGAGGTGTGGGTGGCCGACATGGGGGAGGGGTTGGCGCATCTGGAGGGCACCCTGCTGGCCCCGGACGCGCAGGCGTTGGACCAGCGGTTGACTGCGTTGGCGGCCACGGTGTGTGAGCACGATCCGCGCACCCGCGAGCAGCGCCGCGCCGATGCGTTGGGGGCGTTGGCTGCCGGGGCGAACCGGTTGGCGTGCGGGTGCGGGCGATCGGATTGTGCGGCCGGTAAACGGGCCGCGTCGAGCCCGGTGCTGATTCACGTGATCGCCGAACAGGCCGGTCTGGACGGCCGCGGTTCGGCGGTCGCCGCTCAGATAGGTGCGCAGGGTTTGATCCCGCCGGAGTTGCTCGCCGAGTTGGCCGCCTCGGCCACGCCGGCGCCGCTGATTCACCCGGCGACGCGCCCCCGGAACCCGGTTATGTGCCGTCCAAGGCGCTGGCCGATTTCGTGCGCTGCCGGGATCTGACGTGTCGCTGGCCGGGTTGCGACCGCCCGGCTACGGAATGCGATCTCGACCATACGATTCCCTACGCCGACGGCGGCCCCACGCACGCCTCGAATCTCAAATGTTATTGCCGCACACACCATTTGGTGAAAACTTTCTGGGGCTGGCGGGAGAATCAACTTCCCGACGGCACCCTCGTGCTGACTTCGCCGTCGGGGCAGACCTATGTCACCACGCCGGGCAGCGCGCTGCTGTTTCCGAATTTGTGCCAGGGTGTCGGCGCGATCCCCGCCGCCGAAGCCGACGTGGCGCCCGACTACTGCGGGGCTCGCACGGCGATGATGCCCACCCGGCGTCGCACCCGCGCCCAGAACCGGGCCGCGCGCGTCGCGGCCGAACGCCGGCACAACCGCGCCACCCGGCTGGCCAGCGGGCCCGCAAGCTGCAACGGGCCCGCCCCGCCCGGCGCCGACGACCCGCCGCCCTTCTAGCGGCATGGAGGTCTTCCGGCATGGAAGGCGCGGGACCGGGTAGCCCGGGGCTATGGACATCACCGTCACGTTCGTGGGCAACGCCACCACGCTCATTTCCGCGGGCGGGCTGACGCTGTTGACCGACCCCAATTTCTTGCACAAGGGGCAACGCGCCTACCTCGGCCATGGGCTGGTGTCCAAACGGCTCAAGGAGCCTGCGCTGCAACTGAGCGAGCTTCCTCCGGTCGACGCGATCGTGCTGTCGCACATGCACGGCGATCACTGGGACCGCGTGTCGCAGAAGGGACTCGACCACGAACTGCCCGTCGTCACCACCCCGCACGCCGCCAAACGGCTGCACCAGCGCGGCTTTGCGCAGGCACGCGGCCTGAGAACCTGGCAGCAGCACACGATCACAAAGGGCGGCACCACGCTCACCCTCACGTCGTTGCCGGGGCGTCACGCACCCGGATGGAGCCAGCGGCTGCTCCCGCCGGTGATGGGCACCATGGTGGAGGTCGCCGCCGACGATGGCTCACCCCCGCGCCGGCTCTACATCTCCGGCGACACCCTGCTGATCGAGGAGCTCAACGAGATCCCCACCAGGTTCGACCCGATCGACGTGGGCATGCTGCACCTCGGCGGCACCCGGCTGCCCGCAGGCGGGCGGTTGCCGTTCGGACTGACCGTCACCATGGATGGCCGTCAGGGCGCCGAACTCGTCGCGATGCTCGCCCTGCCGAAGGCGATCCCGGTGCACTTCGACGACTACGCGGTCTTCGCGTCGCCACTGGCCGACTTCACCCGGGAGATGCAGCGCCGAGGCCTCGGGGACCGGATCGTCACGGTGAATCGCGGCGCCTCGGTGACCGTTTGAAAGACGGCCGGTGTCGCGCAGGTTGCCCTGGCCAGCAAATGTCAAATCGCTCTCAGCTATGAGATAGGGTGGCCTAACACCTGGCGGTCGAATTGGGAGGTCCCGGCCGCAGGTTAAGGGCTTCGACGTGCAGAGTTTCAAGGTTCTTCGTGGCCTGGTCAACGCAAATTTGCTGAGGCTGTTCTCAGCGTGGGCATTGTGAGACGTGATGGATCTTTTTGCACCCCCAGAGGTCACCTCGACTCTCATCCACACCGGACCGGGAGCGGGTTCGCTGATCGAGGCCGCCGGCGCCTGGCAGCGCCTGGCCGTCGAGTTGGAGAATTCGGTCTCCACCTATGCCTCGACGTTGTCGTCGCTCATCGACTCCTGGGACGGCCCGTCGGCGATGGCGATGCTGCAGTCCGTCCAGCCCTACCTGCTCTGGCTGCGCGAGACCGCTCAGCAATCCGCGCAGCTGGCCACCTCCGCCGAAGGCGCCGCGACGGCCTTCACCACCGTCCGGTCCACGGTGGTTCATCCCTCGGTGGTGACCGCCAACCGGACGCGACTGGCGCAGCTGCTGGCCACCAACCGGTTCGGCACCAACACGGCGGCCATCGCCGAGACCGAGAACGAATACCAGACCATGTGGGCGAACAACTCGGCGGCGATGACCCGATACCAGGCGTCGTCGTCGCAGGCGACCACGCAGCTGTCGAATTTCAATTCGCCGCTGTCGGCCACCGATCCGGGCGGAACGACCCGCCAAGAACTGGCGGTGAACCAGGCCCAGGCGCTGGACGCCGGCAACGTGGGGAACTCACTGGTTTCGGACCTCTCGTCCGCCGGCATCTTCGGCGCCGACGGCGATCCGAACCAAGGGTGGTTCGGCTACTTCAGCACCTGGGGCAACCAGTTCATCTCGTCCGGTTTTCCCATCAACATGCTCAGCTACCTGGCGCAGAACTCGTCGGCCAGCGCGCTGCAGAGCGTCGGCGGCGACATCGGCAGCGGCCTGTCGGAGGGCCTGGGAGCGGCCACGGCGAGCCTGTCCAGCGCGGTCAGCGGCATCGGCGAAGGAATGGCGCCGACGGGTGCGATGGGCGTGGGGGTATCGCTGGGCAAACTGACCGCGCCGCCCGCCGTGGTGGGGCTGTTGCCGGGCACGCAGACCGGGGTGCAGCTCGCGTCCGCCGCCTCGCCGCTGCCGGCGGCGGAATCGGGATTGCCGCTGATGCCGATGATGGTGCCGCCGACGACGGCCTCGGCGGGCACCGGCTGGCGCAAGCGCAAACAGCAGAAGTACGAGGACGTCGCCGTCGGCCGGGAGGTCACAGGCAAAGTGATGCCTCGAAATCCATCCGCGGGATGACGGCGACGATGCTGCCCCACGACTGCGGGTGCCGAACACCGCGTGCAACGGCGACCGGCAGCAGGGGAGCCGACGCGCCGCGTTCGCCCCACCCACGTTCTTCCCCAAGGTAAAAATTCATGGATTTCGGGATACTGCCGCCGGAGGTCACTTCGGCGCTGATCCACTCTGGGCCCGGCGCTTGGTCATGGATCGCGGCCGCCGGCGCCTGGCAGGAGCTCAGCGCGGAGCTCGAGCAATCGGCCGCCGGCTACAGCGCGGAGCTGGCGTGGCTGTCTACGACGTACCATGGCCCGTCGTCGCGGGCGATGGCCCAAGCCTTCGAGCCCTACCTCGCCTGGTTGCGCGCCACCGCCCAGCAGTGTCAGGAGATCGCCACGTCGGCGGAAGTCATGACGGCGGCGTTCGAGCTGACGCACTGGACCGTGGTGCATCCCTCGCTGGTCGCCGCCAACCGCGCGCGGTTGGCGATGTTGTTGGCCACCAACTTCTTCGGGATCAACTACCCGGCCATCGCGGAGACCGAGGCCGAGTACCACGCCATGTGGGTGAACAACTCGGCGGCATTGGTCCGCTACGACGCGACTTCGGCGAGCGCCGTCCGACCGCCCGCCTTCGAGCCGCCTCCCCCGGTTGCCAATCCGTCGGGCGTGACGACGCAAGCCGCCATGGTGCCCGCCACGAACACCGCCGATGTGGGGACACAGACCGCGGCCGCGCTCTCGGGGACAAGCCAGAACCTCGCCGCTTCCAGCGCCGTCGGACTGGACCCCGACTCGGGCTGGTTCAGATACTTCAGCATCTGGGGATGGCAGTTCATCGCCAGCGGATTCCCGGTCAACATGCTCAGCTATTTCGCCCAGGTCAGCGGCGCCCAGGCCCTGCAGGGCGGCGTGGCCACCGACATCTTCGGCGGCCTGTCCGAAGCCGCGGCCGACCTGTCGGCGGCGGACGCGAGCCTGGTCGGCGCGGTGGGATCGTCGTTGGCGCCCCAGGCGACGCTGGGTGTCGGTATCTCGCTCGGCAACCTGACTTTTCCGCCCGCGACGGTGGGCATGCTGGGGTCTTCGGCGCCGGTGCAGCTGGCGTCGGCGGTCTCGGCGCTGCCGCCCGCGGCCGGCCAGACACCCATGCTCCCGATGGTCCCGATGCGCCCGACGCGTGGCTCGGCGAACGGTCGGCGGCGCAAGGGACGCGACTACGACGATATTGAATACGGCGCGGAGCTGCCGGGCACCGTGATGCACCGACCGCCGTCGGCTGGATAGCGCTGCTTGCGCGACTGCGTCATGCGGTTGCGGACGATGTGTTCGACCAGGATGGGGACGAAGGTCTGCACCGGTGCGTCGACGAATCGTTGCGCCGTCTCTTCGCACCAGCGCCTGATCTGAGCGTTCCGCCTTTCGTCACCGAGCCCTTCGCGACGGGCTAGCTTGTCGGCGACGTCCGCCACCGATCGCCCAACCGTGGCCCGGGCGGCCGGGGGGAGTTCGGCGCCGGCAGCGGTGGGTGCTCGCACCGCATCGAGTGCCCGGCGTGCGGCGTCCTCATCGGTGTCCGGCCGGATGACATGCAGGGTGAGGTGGCGGCCGTTGCCGCCCAGCACGATGACGCTGGCCTCCTCGTCGCTGACGAAGCCCAGCAATTCGATTGTGTGCCCGTCGATTTCAGCCACCGCGGGTGTGTTTTGCCAGCCGTTGCGGCGGTAGCCCCCCATGACGATCTGTCCGAGCCGGCCGCGCAATGACGCCACCAGGCTCGGCAGCTCGCCGGACAGGTTCGTCGAGCGCGGCCACCAGGCGCCGTCGACGTGCTCGGAAACGGCTCGATATGACTTGAGCCGCAACCGGTTTGATTGCTCCATGACACCCACCTGCTCGCAGAACTCCGGGCCCGACGGCCCGGATACGTCAAGACCAGCACGGGTAGTCGGCGACCGCGGCGCTAGCGAGTGGCTGTCGGGTTTACCGATCGTGAACAACGAGTTTCCGCAACCGCTTTGGGCCGCGTTTCAGGATCCCGACGATGTCGCAGCTTCCGCGTACTTCGGGCAGTACGCCTTGATGCTGACCCCGACGAAATAGCCGGCGTGATAGCTGTCCAGGCTGCTGCTGGAGAGCACGCTGTTGGCGACCTGCTCCGGCGACTGGCCCATGTCGAGTTCGTGGCAGACGGTGTGCCCGGAGTTGACCGCGGCGTCGGGTGACTCGTAGTTGATGCCCTTGGCTTTCAGCGCGGCCAGGAACGCGTCATCGGCGGATGTGGCGTGCGCGGCAACGGATGCCACCAGCGCGCCGAGCAGCCCGGCCACCGGCAGCACGCCGATCGCCAGTAGCGACAGCGGTCGGACGGGCTTGCGCATCTGGGTAGTCGTCATTTCTGATACTCCCGTGGAACAGAACTGCCGGTGCTTGCTGAAGGTGGGGCTAGTGCGCATGCTTGCATCTCGCGGCGCCACCCGGTGCTGTATCGCCGATAATGCGGTGTGTGCCACACAAGTGTTTGCTCCGCGGTCGCACGCGCGTTACCGGCGAGCCTTCGGCGACGCGTCGCCGGTGATCTGACGACATGGCGTACGTGCGGTGGTTGTGGCTCGGGGTGGTGGCGATATGCGTGGTCGGCTGCGGTGTGCGGGATGTGTCGGCCGCTAGCGCTCGAGACATCTCCGGCACCTTTCGATCCGGCGGCATGGACCGAACCTACATGTTGCACGTGCCGGCGGGCGAACCCGTCGGGCTGGTGCTGAGTTTGCACGGGGGCGGCGGTACCGGGTTCTCGCAGCGGGGCCTGACGGGCTTCAACACCGTTGCCGACGCTCACAACTTGTTGGTTGTCTACCCCGACGGTTACGACAAGAGCTGGGCCGACGGGCGTGGCGCCTCGCCCGCCGATCGCCGCCACATCAATGACGTGACCTTTCTGGTCGGGCTGGTGAGCAAGCTGCAGAGCGACTACGGCGTTGCTCCCGGGCACGTTTTCGTCACCGGGATGTCCAACGGCGGCTTCATGAGCAACCGGCTGGCGTGCGACCGCGCCGACGTCTTCGCCGCGGTCGCGCCGGTGGCCGGGACGCTGGGCGTGGGGGTGGCCTGCAACCCGTCGCGACCCGTGTCGGTCTGGGAAGCCCACGGGACCGCTGACCCGTTGGTGCCCTTCAAGGGTGGGACGGTGCGCGGCCGCGGCGGCGTCAGTCACTCCGTCTCGGCGGACGCCATGGTGGACAAGTGGCGCTCGATCGATGGCTGCCAGTCGCAGCCGGCGATGGAGGCGCTGCCCGACGTCCGCGACGGCACGGTGGTGCACCGCTACCGGTCGATGCGATGCGCGGACAACACCGAGGTGGTGTTCTACAAGATCGACAGCGGCGGGCACACCTGGCCGGGCGGCAAGCAATATCTGCCCGCGGCCGTCATCGGTCCCACCACCCGCGCGCTCGACGGGTCCGAGGCCATCGCCCAGTTCTTCCTCGCCCACGCCCGCGACTAGGCCCAAAAGCAGCGTCAGCGCTGGCAGGACGGGCACCAGTACGTCACCCGATCCCCGGAGTCGTCGAATCTGATCGGGGTGCCGCAGCGACGGCACGGCTGCCCGGATCGCCCGTATACCCACAACTGACGTCCGGCCCGGGTGTCGCCGGTGGTGCACCGGTTCCAACGAAAGCGGTTGAGCCACAACATGTCTCGTGCTCGCGAGACCAGCCGATGCGGGTCGGCGAGGTCGCGCACGGCCGCGGTGGGCAGATGCCCGACAAGGAAACACAATTCGTTGCAGTAGACGTTGCCGACCCCGGCCAGCAGGCGCTGGTCCAGCAGGGCCTCGGCGATCGGCCGGTCCGGGTCGGCGGTCAGGTTGGCGGCGGCGAGCGCGGCATCCCAATCCTCGCCCAGCAGATCCGGTCCCAG
Source organism: Mycobacterium sp. NGS27 (assembly GCF_059813005.1). Classification (NCBI taxonomy): domain Bacteria; kingdom Bacillati; phylum Actinomycetota; class Actinomycetes; order Mycobacteriales; family Mycobacteriaceae; genus Mycobacterium; species Mycobacterium sp. NGS27. The sequence goes on along the minus strand of NZ_JCALDT010000007.1, from coordinate 140,285 downwards.
ATGCGCGACCGCGTCGCCGTCCCGCTCGCGCTCCAGGATCTCCAGCACGCCCAAGTCGACGCCGACCGCGCGGACGCTGTCGGTCTCCAAGACGATGCGCGCGCGGTGGTCGACCCGCACCGAGCGGTTGCCGACCCGCCAGCTGCCGTCCATTTTCAGATGCGAGTGAATGCTGGCGTCCCCCACCCGGATGAACAAGTGCTTCCCGCGGCTGAGCACCTCGTCGACCACCCGTCCGGTGAGGTCGACGGTGGCGAACCGCGGCACCCGGACGTCGCAACGGGTCAGGGTGCCGCCGACCAGTCGCTCGCGCAGCACGGCGGCGGTGTGCCAGACGGTGTCGCCTTCGGGCATCTCAGCGCAGCCGCATCCCGCGCGGAGTCCGGGCGAAGCCGGCGTCGGAGAGCGCATCGACTGGGCCGGCCCCGTCCGCGCGGGGCTGCAGGGCCGTCACTCCGTCGACGCGTTCGACCAGGATCGACGCGACGCGCCGGGACGAGACCAAATCGGCCAGCGCCGTCGCCGCGGCGAGATGGGCGGCGGGGTCGCCGGTGAAAGTGAGCAGCGACCGCCCGCCGCGCTCGAGGAACCAGGCCAGCTCGCCGTCGACCAGCACCACCAGCGCACCGGCCTTGCGGCCCGGGCGTGCCCCCGGCCCCCCGGACTCCGTGCCCTCACCGCGGGCGGCCGGCCAGGGCAGCGCCGCTCCGTAGGGGTTGGCCGGATCCGCGGCGGCCAGCGCGACCGCGCGGTACTCGGGCCGTTCCGGATCGACCCCGTCGGAATAGGCGCGCAGCCGGTCGACGGTCGACGCGACCGCGAACTGCGCCCCACCCAGCGACTCGATGAAGTAGCCACGCTGGCACCGCCCGGCATCCTCGAACGTGCTCAGCACCTTGTACAGGGTGGCGAATCCGCCGGGCACTCCCTCGGTTGTCACCGCGCCCCGGGTCAGCACGCCGTGGCGGCCCAGCAGCAGTTCGGCTTGATAGTGGGCGCGCAGCGTGGAGTCCGGCTCCGGGGCCGGCAAGATCGACCAGCGGCCCGCCACGGTCGGGTCGGCGGGCCGGGAATGCGGGTGCGCGACGCTGTATCGGCTGAGCCGCGGCGGGCGATGCGAGCGATGCGCGGGGGCCGAGCGCTTGCGGGTCCCGGCGCCACCGAGCAGGGCACGCACCGGGGCGAACGTGTCGCCGGTGATCCAGCCGGCCCAGATCAGTTCCCACAGCGCGGCTTTGAGCTCGGACTCGCCGAATCCGCCGTGCGTGAGCTGCCGGAAGAAGTAGGCACCACCCGGTGCGAGCGTGTCCAGGACGGCGCGGTGGGCGTCGCCCAATTCGATGTCGGCGGGCCCGGGCAGCGTCAGCGGCGCGGATTCGCTGGGGTGCAACGCGATCCAGCCGTCGCCGCTGGAAATCGAGCCGGCCCCCGACCAGGTGACTTCGCCCGTGGCCAGCAGCTCGTCGAGCAGCGCGGGGGAGTAGTCGCGGACCCGGGGGGCCAGCACCAGCGGCTCGATCGCCGAGGCCGGCATCCGTACGCCGGCCAGCTGATCGATCACCGACATCAGCCCGTCCAGCCCGGAATGGCCTGGGGAGCGCGATGATTCGGCCGAGCCCACGCGATGCCAGGCCGGCAGGAACCGGCCGTAGGCGGCGGTGCTGACCGGCTCGACCTGGGCCCGCAGCGCCGCCAGCGACCGCCGCCGCAGGATGCGCAACACGTCGGCGTCGCACCACTGCTCGCCCCCGGCCACGGGCGCCCCGTCCGCGGCGACGAAGTCGCCGCGCACCAGTCGGCCGTCACTGGCCAGCCGGCCGAGGATGTCGGCGGTCACTCGCAACCCCAGCCCGAACCGGGCGGCGGCCTGCGCCGTGGTGAACGGGGTGTGGGTGCGCGCGTAGCGGCCGAGCAATTCGCCCAGCGGGTCGGCGACCTCCGCGGTGAAAGCGGCCGGCACGCCGAGGGGTACCGCGATGCCGATGCCGTCGCGCAGCCGGCCGATGTCCTCGATGGCCACCCACCAGCCGCGGCCGGCGAACGACACGGTGAGCGCGCGGCGCGCCGCGCGCAGCCCCTCCAGCCAGCCACCCACGTCGGCGCCGCCGGCGCGGGCGGCCACCTCGTCCTCGGTCAGCGGACCCAGCAGCCGCAGCAGGTCCGCGACGCCCTCGGCGTCGCGGGCGGCCCGGTCGGGCGCTAGGTGCTGAAGCTGGCGGCCGGTGGCGGCGATGATCTCGGGATCGAGCAGGTCGCGCAGCTCCACCCGGCCCAGCAGCTCGGCCAGCAGCGTGCTGTCCAGCGAGAGCGCGGCGGCCCGGCGCTCGGCCAGCGGGCTGTCGCCCTCGTACATGAACGCGCCGACGTACCCGAACAGCAGCGACGCCGCGAACGGCGACGGCCGCTGCGTCTCGACCTCGAGCACCCGCACCCGCCGCTGCGCGATACCGGACATCAGCCGCGTCAGGGCCGGAACGTCGTAGACGTCCTGCAGGCATTCGCGGATGGTCTCCAGTACCACCGGGAAGTCGGGGTATTTGCGGGCCACTTCCAGTAACTGGGCGGCGCGCTGGCGCTGCTGCCACAGCGGCGAGCGCCGCCCGGGATGCCGGCGTGGCAAGAGCAGGGCCCGGGCCGCGCACTCACGAAACCGCGAGGCGAACAGCGCCGAGCCGCCCACCTCGGCGGTGACGATCGGGTCGATCTCCTCGGCGTCGAACACGAAAAGGTCGGCGCCGGGCGGGGTTTCCCCGGCATCGGACAACATGTCCGGCAGGCGCACGACGACGCCGTCGTCGGAGGCGGTGGGTTTCTCGTCGATGCCGTAGCGTTCGCGCAGCCGGCGGGCCACCGCCAGCGCCAGTGGTCCGTTCACCGGAAGGCCGTACGGCGAGTGCAGGATCACCCGCCAGTCGCCCAGCTCGTCGCGGAACCGCTCGACCAGCAAGGTGGTGTCGGTCGGCACCACCCCGGCGGCGCTGCGCTGCTCGTCGAGCAGGCCCCACAGGTTGTCGATGGCGTATGCGTCGAAACCCAGTGATTTACAACGCGTTTCGAATGCCTCTCGCTTCAGGCCGGCCAGCTCGCCGGTGAACGCGCCGAGCGCGGCGCCCAGCTCGGCCGGGCGGCCCAGGCCGTCGCCGCGCCAGAACGGCAACCGGGCCGGCTGGCCGGGTGCGGGGATCACCAGCACCCGGTCGTGGGTGATCTCGGTGATACGCCAGCTCGTGGCGCCCAACGAGATGACATCGCCGGGACGCGACTCGTAGACCATTTCCTCTTCGAGTTCGCCTACCCGCGAAGGCTTTTCGGCCTCGGAGGCAAGGTAGACGGTGAACAGTCCCCGATCGGGGATGGCGCCGCCGGACGTCACGGCCAGGCGCTGCGCACCGGGGCGGGCGCTCAGGGTGCCGGTGTCGCGGTCGTACACCAATCGCGGTCGCAGCTCGGCGAATTCGGTGGACGGGTACTTTCCGCTCAGCAGGTCCAGGGTCGCCTCGTACACGCTGCGCGGCAGCGTCGCGAACGGCGCGGCCCGCCGGACCGTGTCGAACCAGCGGTCGGCGTCCAACGGTTCCAGTGCGGCCGCCGCCACCGTCTGCTGCGCCAGGATGTCGAGCGGATTGGCGGGCACCCGCATGGTTTCGATCTGGCCGGTGAGCATGCGCTGCACCGTGACCGCGCAGCCGATCAGGTCGGTGCGGTGCTTGGGGAACAGCACTCCCTGCGAGACCTCGCCGACCTGGTGGCCGGCGCGGCCGATGCGTTGCAGGCCGCTGGCCACCGAGGGTGGCGCCTCCACCTGGATCACCAGGTCGACGGCGCCCATGTCGATGCCCAACTCCAGGCTCGAGGTGGCCACCACCGCCTTGAGCAGCCCGCGCTTGAGGTCCTCTTCGACCAGGGCACGCTGCTCCTTGCTCACCGAGCCGTGATGGGCGCGGGCCAGTATCGGGTCGGCGCCGTAGGTCTGTCCGCTGCCCATGATGTGCGCGGGAGCGCCGCCGGCCACCTTCGGATTGGCGTCCGTAGACAGTCCAACGCCGCTGCGTTCCGCGTGAATCTCGTTGAGGCGGGCGGTGAGTCGCTCGGCCAGCCGCCGCGAGTTGGCGAAGACGATCGTCGAATTGTGCGATTCGATCAGGTCGACCAGGCGGTTCTCCACGTCGGGCCAGATCGTGTTGTTGGCCAGGTTGGCCATGTCGGGCACCGGAACCTGCACGGTGAGCTCGACCGTCTTGGTCGACGGCGGGGCCACGATGGTCGTCGGCGCCTGCCCGGACAGGAACCGGGCGAGTTCCTCGGGCGGACGAACCGTCGCCGACAATCCGATGCGCTGCGCGGATTTGTCCTGCTGCAGCGCGTCGAGGCGCTCCAGCGACACGGCCAGGTGCGCGCCGCGCTTTCCGGCGGCGATGGCGTGGATCTCGTCGACGATCACCGTCTGCACGCCGGCCAGCGTTTCCCGGGCGGCCGAGGTGAGCATGAGAAACAGCGACTCGGGGGTGGTGATCAGCACGTCGGGGGGTTGGTTGATCAGTTGGCGACGGGCGGCGGGCGGGGTGTCCCCGGAACGGACGCCGACGCTGATTTCGGGTGGCGGCAGACCCTGACGTTCGGCGATGCGGGTGAGCCCGGCCAGCGGAGTGCGCAGGTTGCGCTCGACATCGACCGCCAGCGCCTTGAGCGGTGACACATAGAGCACGCGGGTGCCGGGCGGGCGCTCGGCCGCGCCGGCGAGGCTGTCCAGCGCCCAGAGGAACGCCGCCAGCGTCTTGCCCGAGCCGGTGGGCGCGATCACCAGGGTGTTGTTGCCGTCGGCGATGGCGTTCCAAGCCTCGGACTGCGCGGTGGTCGGTGCGTCGAAGGTGCTGGTGAACCACTCGCGGGTGATCGCGCTGAAGCGGCCCAACGGGTCGGGGCGCCCGGACGGCCCGGAATCAGCGCGCGTGCTCATCTATCCATCGTGCCAACGGCCACCGACACGATGGCCGCGCCGCTCACAGCCGCGAGTTGGACATCGCCTCGCCGAGTGCCTCCGGGATCTCGGGAACCCGCGCGATCGCGTCCAGGAGCGCGTGCGCGCACGCGTCGGCGAGCTTCTCGGCGTCGGTGGAGGGGTCGATGATCCGCTGCCGGCAGATCTCGAAGGTCAGGGCAAGCCAGCCGTTCAGGATCACCCGCAGGTGCCGCTCGACGTCGGGCGCCATGCTGGCGGCGTTGACCTCACCGAGCAACCGGTTGATCCGCGACATGATGTGTTCCATCTGGCGGTTCTTGGCGTCGTCCTCGACGCCCAACAGGACCGGGTCGGACCGGCCCAGGCCGACGTACGCGGCCCACGCGGCCTCCGGGTTCTGCTCGTGGTAAGCCATGTAGGCCAGCACGCCGACCCGGATCTCCTCGTACATGGTCAGACCGGTCGCGTCGTCCATGTTGGTGTTCTCGTACAGGCGGTCGGCCTCGTCCTTGACGACCGCAGCGAAGAACGCGCGCTTGTCGGGGAAATAGTGGTACATCAGGGCCCGAGACACTCCGGCACGTTCCGCGATCTCATCGATCCGGACCTCGTCGTAGGGTCGCTTCCCGAAGACCTCTGCTCCTAAGGCGAGCAGCTCAGCGCGTCGATCCTCGGGGGATAAGCGCCTGCGGGCGGTTGGCATGTGTCAGATAGTACCCATGGGACATAAGCCCCTAGCCACATTGGAATCATCCGAACTCCACAGCGCGGACCGGCGATAAATCGCCGGAATAATTGACGGTATCGGCACTTTGGCGCGGGTAGGCCTTCGGCGAGTCCACTCCGGATTCGCGCCCGCCGCGGGTGGGGGTGAGAAGACGGCGGACGAAAGCGGATGCCCGCGCCGCGCACCTTCGTGCCCCGCCGATGACCTGGCGCTGGGCCTCACATCGACGCCGTTTACCGGGGTTTGCCACGGGGTATGTGAATTCGTGCGCATTCCGCAGCTACCAGCGCAGGCACTGCCGCCCTGTAACTAATGCGACGTAGCGAGCGATGAACTCAGCGCGGGGTTTCCAAGGGGAGGTGAACAACGATGCAGAAAGCGGACGCGCGATCGGGCGGTGACCGCTTGGGCCAGGAGGACGGCGAGGTGAACGCCGCGATCCGTTTCGCCGTCCTGTCCACGTTGGCCGCCGTCGGTTTCCTGTTGATCGCCGCGGTATGGGTCAGTACCTGCCCGGGGGTGGGCGTGGACATGGTGGCGTGTGGCCCACCGCAGCGCACCCTGCTGGCGTTCGGGGGCCCGCTGATCGCGCTCGGCGCCGGGATCTGGGCTTTCGTGCGCACCTATCTGGTGTGGAAGGCCCGGGGGACCTGGTGGGGGTGGCACGGCGCGGGCTGGTTCCTGCTCACGGCAATGGCGCTGATGGTCGCGATGGGCGTCGCGCCGATCGCCGGTCCGGTACTGGCCCTTTAGGTTTGTCCTCCCGCGTTCTACCGTTGAAGGTGCGGTGAGGAGCAGCTATGGGAGACACCTACCACGACCCCGTCGACCATCTGAGGACAACGCGGCCGCTCGCCGGCGAGTCGCTGATCGACGTCCTGCACTGGCCCGGATACCTCTTGGTCGTCGCGGGCGTGATCGGGACCTGCGGCAGCCTTGCGGCCTTCGCCAGCGGACATCACCACGAGGGCATGACGGCGGGAATCGTCGGGTTGATCGCCGCGGTGCTGGGGCTGGCCTGGCTGGCGGTGGAGCACCGCAGGATTCGCCGGATCTGCGATCGCTGGTACACCGAACATCCGGACGTGTACCGCCAACGGCCGGCCAGCTAGGGCGGGCCGCCGGCTAATTGACACGCGTCCCGGCGGTCGCGCGTTTTCTTCGCGTGACCTGCCTCGACACCACCGGTGTGATATTCCGCATCAAAGATGATTGCGGGGTTACGGGCGTGAACTTGTGGGTATCAGGTGTGCACCATGATGAGTGCCGGAACGGTTGCGTGGTCACCCCATCATGGGGTTCGGAATCACGAACACACCGAAGATATGTATGCCTACTGCGACGACCACCGATATGACCTGCGTGGCCCCGGCGATCACCGAACAGCGCCGGTGCCGGCGCTACCGGATGTCGGTCGTGTGAGGCCCGCCGACGGCGGGCCGAATACCCGGCGGCGATCATGACTAACCGGCTCGAACCCGAGGTCCATGGCGGACTGCGGAGCAGTAGTAGTGTCAGTCGAACATTGCCGGGAGACCATATGAACGATGCTGGATTGCACGCTAACAAGCGTCCGCGCGGCCATCGCGCCGTCGAACTTCACGTTGCTGCGCGACTGGAGAACCTGGCGATGCTGCGCACCCTGGTCGGTGCCATCGGCACCTTCGAGGACCTGGATTTCGATGCGGTGGCGGACCTTCGGCTCGCGGTCGACGAAGTGTGCACCCGGTTGATTCGTTCGGCCACTCCCGACGCGACCCTGATCGTCGTGGTCGACCCCCAGGACGACCAATTGGTAGTGGAAGCTTCGGCGGCATGCGACACTCACGACGTGGTGGCGCCCGGAAGCTTCAGTTGGCACGTGCTGACGTCGCTCGCCGACGACGTCCAGACTTTCCACGACGGCCGCGAACCCGATGAAACCGGCAGTGTTTTCGGCATCACACTGACGGCGCGACGGGCGGCCTCCAGCAGGTGACAGCGCGAGCTGCCGGCGGTTCGGTTTCTCGTCCGAACGAATACGCCGATGTTCCGGACATGTTCCGTGAGTTGGCCGCTGTCGCGCCCGACTCGATGGAAATTCAGCGTCAACGGGACAAGATCGTCGAGCGCTGCCTGCCGCTCGCCGACCACATCGCGCGCCGCTTCGAAGGCCGCGGCGAACCGCGGGACGACCTGGTTCAGGTGGCGCGCGTCGGGCTGGTCAACGCGGTGGTCCGATTCGACGTCGACGCCGGCTCGGACTTCGTCTCCTTCGCGGTGCCCACGATCATGGGGGAGGTCCGCCGCCACTTCCGGGACAACAGCTGGTCGGTGAAAGTCCCGCGGCGGCTGAAGGAACTGCACCTGCGGCTCGGCACCGCCACCGCCGACCTGTCGCAGCGGCTGGGCCGGGCGCCCACCGCGACCGAACTCGCCGCGGAGCTGGACATGGACCGTGAAGAGGTGGTCGAGGGGCTGGTGGCGGGCAGCTCCTACAACACCCTGTCCATCGACAGCGGTGGCGGCGGCGAGGAAGAGGAAGCCCGCGCGATCGCGGACACCCTCGGTGACGTCGACACCGGCCTGGACCGGATCGAGGATCAGGAATCGTTGCGTCCGCTGCTCGAGGCGCTGCCCGAGCGGGAACGGACGGTGTTGGTGCTGCGATTCTTCGAGTCGATGACGCAGACACAGATCGCCGAGCGGGTCGGCATCTCACAGATGCACGTGTCGCGGCTGCTGGCGAAGTCGCTAACGCGGCTCCGTGACCAGTTGCAGTAGCGGCGGGGACTGGTCTTCGACCCACAGCGGTTCCAGCAGCGGCTCGGCCTGCTGTGTCGTCACCGGCAGCGTCGCGTCGGGGTCGCACACCCGCAGCAGCCTGGCTACCGCCGGGCTGGGCGCCATGGCCCAGGACACCTGAGCGCCCGAACATGCCACATTGATCCGGTGCAGGGCCGAAAAGCCCGCGGTACCAATGAATTTGAGGCCGCGCAGATCCAGGATAACTCGCCGGCAGCGGCTGGTGCCCTGCTGCACGTACGCGACGAGCTGATCGGCGTTGGCCGCGTCGAGCTCGCCGTCCACGGTGATCAGGGCTCCCGCCGGGCCCCAGCGGGCGGTGAATTGTGCTGTGCGGCTTTGTTGCCAAGATTGCGCCACAGACATCGCTGACTCCATCCCATTCAGGGAGATCCTGCTATCGATACGTCAGCCACATGCAAAGAGTTCGGAGAAGATGGGAATTCGGCCTACCCCCACGTCACCGACGTATCCCGGGCGGCTGTGAACTCAACCTTGTCCGAACCCTACTCGCGACAGCGAGGGGCGACAACGTTGTCTGGGAAAACTCTCAGCCAGCGCTACTTGATTTCGGCGAGCACCGTGCCCTGCGTGATGGCGGCGCCGGCCTCGACCGCGAGTCCGGTGATCACACCGTCCTTGTGCGCGGTGACCGGGTTCTCCATCTTCATCGCCTCGAGCACCACCACCAGGTCGCCCGCGGCAACCTCCTGGCCTTCCTCGACCGCGACCTTGACCACGGTGCCCTGCATGGGGGCGGTCACCGCGTCACCGGAGGCGGCAGCACCCGCGTGCCCCCCGCGCTTGCGCGCCTTGGGCTTCTTGCGGATGACGCCGGCCGGGTCCGCCGCGCCGCCGCTGGACAGCGCCAGATCCCCGGGCAGCGACACCTCGAGCCGGCGGCCGCCGACCTCCACGACCACCTTCTGGCGCGGCCGGGCGTCCTCGTCGTCCAGCGGCTCGCCGCCGGTGAACGGTTCGATCGTGTTGTTCCACTCGGTCTCGATCCAGCGGGTGTGCACCGAGAAGCCGTCACCGTCACCGATGAAAGCCGGGTCGGACACCACGGCGCGGTGGAACGGGATGACCGTGGCCAAGCCTTCGACGTGGAACTCGTCCAGCGCCCGGCGCGAGCGCGCGAGCGCCTCCTCGCGGGTGGCGCCGTACACGATCAGCTTGGACAGCATCGAGTCGAATTGACCGCCGATGACCGAGCCCGCCTCGACGCCCGAGTCGAGGCGGACGCCGGGGCCGGTCGGGATGTCGTAGCGCGTGACCGGGCCGGGCGCGGGCAGGAACCCGCGTCCGGCGTCCTCGCCGTTGATCCGGAACTCGATGGCGTGCCCGCGCGGCGTGGGGTCCTCGGTGAGGTCCAGCTTCTCGCCGTTGGCGATCTTGAACTGCTGCAGCACCAGGTCGATGCCGGCGGTCTCCTCGGTGACCGGGTGCTCGACCTGCAGACGGGTGTTGACTTCCAGGAAGGAGATCAGGCCGTCCTGGCCCACCAGGTATTCGACGGTCCCGGCGCCGTAGTAGTGCGCCTCCTTGCAGATCCGCTTCGCCGACTCGTGGATCTCCTTGCGCTGCGCGTCGGTCAGGAACGGAGCGGGGGCCTCCTCCACCAGCTTCTGGAAGCGGCGCTGCAGCGAGCAGTCGCGGGTGCCGGCGACGATCACGTTGCCGTGCTGGTCGGCGATCACCTGCGCCTCGACGTGGCGCGGCTTGTCCAGGTAGCGCTCGACGAAGCACTCGCCGCGGCCGAACGCCGCGACGGCCTCACGGGTGGCCGACTCGAACAGCTCGGGGATCTCCTCGATGGTGCGGGCCACTTTCATGCCCTTGCCGCCGCCGCCGAACGCCGCCTTGATCGCGACCGGCACGCCGTATTCCTGGGCGAAAGCCACCACCTCGTCGGCGTCCTTCACCGGGTCGGGGGTTCCGGGCACCAGCGGGGCCTGCGCGCGCGCGGCGATGTGGCGGGCGGTGACCTTGTCACCGAGATCGCGGATGGACTGCGGGCTGGGCCCGATCCAGATCAGGTTCGCGTCCAGGACCGCCTGGGCGAAGTCGGCGTTCTCCGACAGGAAGCCGTAGCCGGGGTGGATGGCGTTGGCGCCCGACTTGGCCGCCGCGTCAAGGAGTTTGCCGAAGTCCAGGTAGGACTCCGCGGACGTTTGGCCGCCCAATGCGAACGCCTCGTCGGCCAGACGCACGTGCGGCGCGTCGGCGTCGGGCTCGGCGTACACCGCCACGCTGGACAGGCCCGCGTCGCGGGCCGCCCGGATCACCCGGACTGCGATTTCGCCGCGGTTGGCGACGAGCACCTTGGAGATCCTCGAGCTGGCGTGAGTGGCCACAGCGCCTCCTGTTCGGCATCACCGCAGACGCATTTCTGCGGACTTCTCTAAGAGAATTTCTTACAACGAGTTCACGGGAAGTCTAAGCGCCGCGCCGTTCGGCCCGACGAGGCGGTCCGGATTTGTGGGGTTTCTAAGCACTCTCGCGCAGCCTGCGCTTGATGCGGGCGAGCATCGCCGACAAGCCGCGCAGCCGAAGCGGGCTGATCAGCGCCGCCAGCCCGAGGTCGGCGTAAAAATCCTCGGGCACCGCCAGAATGTCGGCGGCCGGCTGTTCGTCGAGACCGGCGGCCAGGATCGACGCGAACCCCCGCGTGGTCGGCGATTCGGCCGGCGCGCTGAAGTGCAACCGCACCCGCTCGGGGTCGCTGGCGTCCACGTGCAAAAACAGCGGGGTCTGGCATTCGGGCACCGGCTCCATGGCCGCCTCTTCGAGATCGGACGGCAGCGCCGGGAGCTCGTTGGCGAACTCCAGCAGCAGCGCCAGCTTGTCCTGGCCCTCGACTTCGGCGAAGTCGGACACCACCTCTGCCAGCGGCGCGGGCATGCTCATCGGGGCGCCATCAGACTTCGACGGTGCCCGGCTCTTCACCCGCCACGATCGGCGTGCGGACGGTGTTGCCCCACTCCGTCCACGATCCGTCGTAGTTGCGCACCCCGGGCTTGCCGAGCAGATGCGTCAGCACGAACCAGGTGTGGCTGGAGCGCTCGCCGATGCGGCAGTAGACGACCGTCTTGTCGTCGGGCTCGATGAAGCCGTACAGCTCCTCGAGCTCCTCGCGGCTGCGGAACCGCCCGCTCTCGTCGGCCGCCTTGGCCCAGGGAATCGACCGGGCGGTGGGGATGTGGCCGCCGCGCAGCACGCCTTCCTCGGGGTACTCGGGCATGTGCGTCCGTTTGCCGGTGTACTCGTCGGGCGAGCGGACATCGATCAGCGGCTCGCTGCCGAGGATGCCCAGCACGTCGTCCTTGAAGGCGCGGATCGGTGCGTCGTTGCGGGTGACGACGGGATAGCCGCTGGAGGTCTTGGTGGGCACGTCCAGCGTCGTCTCGCGGCGTTCGGCCAGCCAGAGGTCGCGGCCGCCGTTGAGCAGCCGCACGTCGGGGTGGCCGAACAGCGTGAACACCCACAGGGCATAGGCCGCCCACCAGTTGCTCTTGTCGCCGTAGATCACCACGGTGTCGTCGCGGGCGATGCCCTTGCGGTCCATCAGCTCCGCGAATTGCTCGCCGTTGATGTAGTCGCGGACCCGGGGGTCGTTGAGGTCGGTGTGCCAGTCGACCTTCACGGCCCCGGGGATATGACCGACGTCGTAGAGCAGGACGTCCTCGTCGGATTCGACGATCGCCAGGCCTGGGGTGCCTTGGTTGGCGGACAGCCAGTCGGCGGTGACGAGTCGCTCGGGATGGGCGTAGGCCTGCAATGTCGGGCTCGGATCGGGTGGTAATGCCACGCTGCCGAGCCTACCGCCAGCTTCCGAAACGGCCAGCAGGTCAGTGCTTGCGGACCACCCGCTCGGGCACGCCGGGATTCCAGATGGTGACATCCATGTGGCCGTCGCGGACCTCGACCGCCGATGCCCCGGTGACATCGGCGCCGAGCAGGTCGAATCGCTGATCGCGCAGGTCCAATCCGGTCTCGGAGAACAGCGCCTCGGCGAAGCGCCGGTGCACCGCGCCGTAGGGAACGACGCGCGCCAGCCCCCACAACTTTGCGTCCCCGTCGGTCACCTCGGTGTCGACCGTCGCGGTGTGCAGACAAAACCTCGGGTCGCGCGCCAGATCGAGGAACTTGGTGGTGGCCGGCATCCCCGGCAGCCACAACTCGTCCTCGAAGATCCGCGGCTCCATCGGGCTGATCCGCGGGAAGCCGTCGGAGCGCAGGGTGGCCAGCATGCACAGGTTGCCGCTGGCTCGATGGCGACGGGTGAAGATGCCGGCGATGCGCGGCGCTTGGGCGGTGAACTCGGTCCACGTGGTCATGGCTTGACCCTAGGGTTCGGGCCCGACGTGTACTTCGGCGGCGAAAGCGCGAGCGGCCCTGCGGATTCAGCGGCTCGGCGGTGCCGTCCACAGCGCGGACACCGACAGCCCAGCCCGCCCCAGCAGCGACCGCAGCAGCGGCAGGCTGACGCCGATCACGTTGGACGGGTCGCCGTCGATGCCGTCGACGAACCAGCCGCCCAGGCCGTCCAGGGTGAAGCCGCCGGCCACGTGCCACGGCTCGCCGTGGGCGACGTACGCGCGCAGGTCCGCGTCCGTTGGGGCGGCGAAATGCACTGTGGTGCATCGTGATTCGACTTCGCGGTGGGTGATGGCGCCGTCGCGCAGCCGCAGCAGGCAGTGCCCGGTGTGCAGTTCGCCGGAGCGGCCGCTCATCACGCGCCACTGGGTCGCGGCGGCCTCGGCCGAACCGGGCTTCCCGCACAGCCGGCCGTCGATGGACAGCATCGAATCACAGCCGATGACAACGCAATCGGCCGCGACTCGGGCGTCGAGCTCGCCCGCCACCCGTTCGGCCTTGGCCCGGGCAAGCGCGCACACCACGTCGCGCGGCGGCGCGTCCGGGCCCAGCGCGGCGGCGACGGCATCCTCGTCGACGCCCGAGACCACGACCACCGGATCGACGCCGGCCTGGCGCAGCACCTTGAGCCGGCCGGCCGACGCCGAAGCCAGCACCAGGCGGGTCAATGCCTCATGTGGGTCATTTGCTGGAACGTGAGCCGCTGAAAGTTGGTCATCGCGAAGCGCAACCGGTCGACCGGCAGACCCCAGCGGGTCCGCTCGGGCTGCTCGGGATCCGGCGCACCGCCGGCACAGCCCAGCACCGCGACGAGCGCGGCCACCTCCTCGGCGGTGGGCTCACCCTTGAGGATCTGGATGTGCGGCTCGTGCGCCTCGGGCGTGGCCTCGGTCTGAGTCTCGGTCATAGGGGGATGTTCCCGTGCTTCTTGGGGGGCAGGTGCGAGATCTTGCGTTCCAGCAGGCGCAGCGCCGTGCCGATGTAACCGCGGGTGTGCGACGGCGGGATCACCGCGTCGACATAGCCCCGCTCGGCGGCGACATACGGGTTGACCAAGGTGTCCTCGTACTCCTGCTGCAGTTGCAGCCGCAGCGCGTCGACGTCCTTGCCCTCCTTGGCGGCCTCGCTCAGTTGCTTGCGGTAGACGAACCCGACCGCACCGGAGGCGCCCATCACCGCGATCTGCGCCGACGGCCACGCCAGGTTGACGTCGCAGCCCATGTCCTTGGACCCCATCACGCAGTAGGCGCCGCCGTAGGCCTTGCGGGTGATGACGGTGATCTTCGGGACCGTGGCCTCGCCGTAGGCGAACAGCAGCTTGGCGCCGCGCCGGATGATGCCGTTGTACTCCTGGCCGGTGCCCGGGAGGAAGCCCGGCACGTCCACCAGCATGATGATCGGGATGTTGAAGCAGTCGCAGGTCCGCACGAACCGCGCGGCCTTCTCCGAGGCGTTGATGTCCAGGCAGCCGGCGAACTGCGTCGGCTGGTTGGCCACGATCCCGACCGGGCGGCCCTCGATGCGGCCGAAGCCGACGACGATGTTCTGCGCGTAGCCGCCCTGGATCTCGAGGAACTCGTCGTCGTCGAGGATGCGGGTGATCACCTCGTGCATGTCGTAGGGCTGGTTGGGCGAGTCCGGGATCAGCGTGTCGAGCTCGAGGTCCTCCTCGGTGAGGTTGTCCTCGATGGCGCCCGGGGGATGCGGCTCGGCGTAGCGCGGCGCGTCGGTGGCGTTGTTGGGCGGCAGGTAGCTCAGCAGGTCGCGGACCCAGTCGAAGGCGTCCTGCTCGCCGGAGGCGACGTAGTGCAGGGTGCCCGACTTGGCCATGTGCGTGTGGGCGCCGCCCAGCTCCTCCATGGTGACGTCCTCACCGGTGACGGTCTTGATGACGTCGGGCCCGGTGATGAACATCTGGCTGGTCTGGTCGACCATGACCACGAAGTCGGTCAGGGCGGGCGAGTAGACGTGCCCACCGGCGGCCGCCCCCATGATCAGGGAGATCTGCGGGATGACGCCGGACGCCAGGATGTTGTTGCGGAAGATGCGGCTGTACAGGCCGAGCGACACGACGCCCTCCTGGATCCGCGCGCCGGCGCCGTCGTTGATGCCGATCAGCGGACGACCGGTCTTGATCGCCAGGTCCTGGATCTTGACGATCTTCTCGCCGTACACCTCGCCGAGGCTGCCGCCGAACACCGTGGCGTCCTGGCTGAAGATGCACACATCGCGGCCGTCGACGGTGCCGTAGCCGGTGATCACCCCGTCGCCGAGCGGGCGGTTGTGCTCCAGGCCGAAGTTCTTGCTGCGGTGCCGGGCCAGCGCGTCGAGCTCCACGAACGAGTCCTCGTCGAGTAGCGCGAGGATGCGTTCGCGGGCGGTCAGCTTGCCCTTGGCGTGCACCTTCTCGACGGCCTCTTCGCCAACCGGGTGCAGTGACTCTTCACGCCGCTTGTGCAGCTCGGCCAGCTTGCCCGCGGTGGTGTGGATGTCGATGCTGTGCTCGGCGGCCGGTTCCGCAGTGTGGTCGGTAACGCTCGTCATGGGAGCGATGTTATCGGCAGCCCTGTCGGTCTCCCTTAAGCAGCCCTTAAGTAGTCGTCGGCGATTCGCGAATATAAACAGCTGTTGAGTTTTGCCCGTCGCGACCATAGGGTGCAGGCGTGGCTTCCGACGACTCCCAGGACCAGATGCTGTTCATGCCGTCTCATCCGCTGGAACCGGGCGACAGGTACGGCGTGCTGAGCGGGTTCGCTCCCAGCACCCGCATGTTGCCGGCCGGTTTTCGGCTCGCGCCCCAGTTCCGGGAGTTGCCGGTCGACATCGTGCTGCAAAAGGACGTGGCGGTCACCATGCGCGACGGCGTGACCACTTACGTCGACATCCTGCGACCGACGGGTGACGAAAAGGTGCCGGTCATCGTGGCGTGGAGCCCGTACGGCAAGGGCGAGGGCAGCGCGCCGGCCGCGATGGGGGTCTTCGGGCTGGTCGGCTTGGCCAACGACATCGTGTCGGGGTTGCACAAGTTCGAAGGCCCCGACCCGGCTTACTGGTGCGCGCAGGGCTACGCGATCTGTAATCCGGATGTTCGGGGGGTCTCCGACTGCGACGGCGACAGCGTCCTGTGGGATCGCCAGGAGGGCCGGGACTGTTACGACCTGATCGAGTGGCTGGCCGTCCAGGACTGGTGCACCGGGAAGGTCGCGATGAGTGGCACCTCCTACCTCGCCGTCGCCCAGTGGTTCGCCGCCGCCGAGCAACCGCCGCACCTCGCGGCGATCAATCCGTGGGAAGGCGTCAGCGACGTCTACCGCGATCTCGTGATGCGCGGCGGCATGCCCGACACCGGGTTCGCCCGGCAACTCCGGGACAACAGTTACTGGGGTAAGAGCCGCAAGGAAGACATCCTCGCCGAGGCCGAGCGCTACCCGCTCATGAATGACCTGTGGCGGAATAAGATTCCGCGCTTCGACCGGATCACCGCGCCGGCGTATGTCGTGGCCAGCTACTCCAATTCGCTGCACACGGCGGGCACGTTCCGCGCCTGGCGTCGCCTCGGGTCGCAACAGAAGTGGCTGCGTATCCACAACAGTCAGGAATGGCCCGACTACTACGACGAGACGAACCGGGAGGATCTGCGGCGGTTCTTCGACCACTTCCTCAAGGGCGCCGACAACGGCTGGGAGCAGACCCCTCGCGTCCGGTACGCCCTTCTCGATCTCGAAGGTGGCGACGAAGTCAATCTGCCTGCGGACCAGTTCCCGCCGCGGGGCGTCATTTCCACGAAGTACTACCTCGACGGCCGCTCGCGCACCCTGCGCACGGAGGCACCCGCGGAGGAGGCGACGACGGAGTACGACACGGAAACTAACCCGGCTCTGGTCTCTTTCATCGTCCGCTTCGGCGAAAAGACCACCCTGGTCGGCTATCCGAAGGCGCGGCTATGGGTGGAGGCCAAGGGCGCCGACGATATGGACCTCTTCGTCTTCGTTCAGAAGCTGAATGAGCAGGGGACGCCGCTGCAGCAGTTCACCGTTCCCAATCAGAGCGCGCGAGTCCACGACCTCACCGAACGGGGCGCGTCGATCCTGCGGTACAAGGGCTCCGACGGCCGCTTGCGGGTGTCGACGCGACATCGCGACGAGGCGAACTCGACGGATGAAGTTCCCGTGCACAGCTTCGACCGGGTGCAGAAGCTGAAGCCGGGCCAGGCGGTCGAGGTCGAAATCGAGCTGCTGCCAATGGGTCTCGTCTGCTACCCCGGCCAGCAGCTGCGGCTGGTCATCAGCGCGCGGAACCTGTTCGGCACCTGGATGCCCGGACTGCGCGAGTACGAGCCGTGCAACAGCGGGCAGCACGTCGTGCACACCGGGGGAGCGCGCGCCTCGTATCTGCAGTTGCCGGTTCACCCGACGCCATGACCGCCAAGCCAGTTGCCGCCGGGCGCCGCGGCCGCCGGCCGGGGGCGAGCACGACCCGCCAGGCCATCCTGGACGCGGCTCGCGCCAGGTTCGCCGCAGACGGCTATGCCGGCACCACGATCAGGCGGGTCGCCGCGGACGCCGGGGTCGATGCGTCGCTGGTGATGCAGTTCTTCAAGTCGAAGGACGAGCTGTTCGGGGCGGTCATGTCGATCACGCCGGAAGCATTGGCGCGCTTGGGATCCGCGTTCGAAGGTCCCGACGAACACCTCGGGGAGCGAGTAGTGCGCGCCTTCCTCGACGTGTGGGAGGGCGACCCGAGGGACTCGGAGCCACTGCTGGCGATGCTGCGCGGAGCCCTGGCGGAAGGTGGGGCAACAGCCGGGGCTAACGAGCAGCTGCGCGAGTTCATTCAGGCCCGCCTGCTCGACGGCGTTCGCTCGCGACCGGGCGACCCCGACGAAGCGGCGCTGCGCGCCGGTCTGGCCTCGTCGATGTTGGTCGGTATCGTCGTCGGACGACGAATCGTGGGAGTTCGGATCCTCGCTGAAGCGGACAGCGACACGCTGGTCGCGCGGCTGGCGCCCGCGATCCAGAACGTGTTGACGGCGGCGCAGGAGTAGCGATGGTCGATTGGGCGGCCGAATGCGACGTGCTGGTCGCGGGCTCGGGCGGCGGCGGCGTGACCGGTGCGTACACCGCGGCGCGCGAAGGCCTCGACGTGCTGCTGGTCGAGGCGACGTCGAAATTCGGTGGCACCACCGCCTACTCCGGCGGGGGCGGCGTCTGGTTCCCGTGCAATCCCGTGCTGGTCCGCGCCGGCATGGACGACGACACCCTCGAGGACGCGCTCACCTACTACCGCGCCGTGGTCGGCGACCGGACCCCGCGCGAGCTGCAGGAAACCTATGTCCGCGGCGGCGCGCCGCTGATCGAGTACCTGGAGGCCGACCCGAACCTGAAGTTCGTGCCACTGCCGTGGCCCGACTATTTCGGCAAGGCGCCCAAGGCGCGGCTGGACGGCCAACGCCACATCGCGGCCAAGCCGCTGAAGGTGGACGCCGCGCCGGAACTGCGCGAGGCGATCCGCGGTCCGCTGGACACCGACCGGCTCGGCGCCCAGCCCCCGTCGGACTACTACCTGGGCGGCCGCGCCCTGATCGCGCGATTCCTCAAGGCCATCGGGCAGTACCCGACGGCGTCGCTGCGCCGTGACACCGCCCTGGTGGAGCTGGTGCTGTCCGACGGTCGGGTCACCGGCGCGATCGTCGAGACCGCCGGGCAGCGTAGCGCCATCCGCGCCGGCCGCGGAGTGCTGCTGGCCGCCGGCGGCTTCGAAGCCAACGAGGAGCTGCGCCGGCGCTACAACGTGCCGGGAACGTCGCGAGACACCATGGGCGGGCCGGGAAGTCGCGGGCAGGCGCTGCAGGCCGGCATCGCCGCGGGCGCCGACACCGACCTGCTCGACCAGGCCTGGTGGTCGCCCGGCATGACCCACCCCGACGGCCGGTCGGCGTTCGCGCTGTGGTTCACCGGCGGCATCTTCGTCAACCAGGACGGCGACCGGTTCGTCAACGAATCCCGGGCGTATGACCGCGCGGGCCGCGAGATCATCGCGCAGCTGCGCGACGGCTCGATCACGTTGCCGTACTGGATGATCTACGACGACAAGGAGGGCGAGGTGCCGCCGGTGAAGGCGGCCAACGTGTCCATCGTCGAGACCGAGAAGTACGTCGCCGCCGGCCTGTGGCACACCGCGGACACGCTGGAGGAGCTGGCCGCCAAGATCGGCGTTCCGGGTGAGCGGCTGGCGGCAACCGTGGCCCGGTTCAACGCCTTTGCCGCCGCAGGCGTCGACGAGGACTTCGGCCGCGGCGACGAGGCCTTCGACCGCGCGTTCTGTGCGGGAGCGTCGCCGCTGGTGCCCATCGACTCGCCGCCGTATCACGCCGCCGCGTTCGGCATCTCCGATCTGGGTACCAAGGGCGGCCTGCGCACCGACAGCGCGGCGCGGGTGCTCGACACGTCCGGCAATCCGATCCCCGGCCTGTACGCGGCGGGCAACACCATGGCCGCGCCCAGCGGCACCGCGTATCCCGGCGGCGGCAACCCGATCGGAACCAGCATGCTGTTCAGTCATTTGGCCGTGCTGGACATGCGCGACCGTCGGCCCTGAGTTCTAGGCTGGGTGCGGTGACAGAACGAGATCAGCTTCGAGCACCGTTGGACGAGAGCGCATTGCGCGCCGAGTTGATCGGCACCGGGCTGGGCTGGCGCAGGCTCGAGGTCGTCGAGCAGACCGGCTCCACCAACGCCGACCTGCTGGCGCGCGCGGCCTCGGGCGACGACGTCGCCGGTGCGGTGCTGATCGCCGAGCACCAGACCGCGGGGCGGGGCCGGCACGGCCGCGGCTGGTCGGCCACGCCGCGGGCCCAGATCACGATGTCGGTAGGGGTCAGCGTCGTCGACGTCCCGACCACCGGATGGGGCTGGCTGCCGCTGGCGACCGGGGTGGCGGTGGTGGACACGGTGACCCCGTTGCTGTCGGGCACCGGGGTGCAGGCGGGTCTCAAATGGCCCAACGACGTGCTGGCCGGCCCGCCGGATGCGCCGGGCAAGCTGGCCGGAATCCTCGCCGAGGTCGCGAAGCCCGTCGTCGTTATCGGCTTGGGGCTCAACGTGACTCAGTCCGCCGACGAGATCGACGGCCCCGGCGCGACGTCGCTGCTCGACCTGGGCGTCGCCGCGCCGGACCGCACCGAGCTGGTGTCGGCCCTGCTGCGAGAGCTGGGCCGGCGGATCGTGGCCTGGCGCGCGGCGCGCGGGGCCGACTGGGCGCTGGCCGCCGACTACCGGGCGCGCAGCCTGACCATCGGCAACCGGGTCCGCGCGCACCTGCCCGGCGGCAAGCAGGTCGACGGCACCGCGAGCGCAATCGACGACCAGGGCAGGCTCTGCCTGGAAAGGGGCGGGCAGACCGTCGTCGTCGCGGCCGGCGACGTGGTGCATTTGCGCTAGTGGCGATCGCAAGCGCGGCGTGGCCGAGGCGCTGGGGGCACCTCCCGCTTGCGGGGGACGGGTCGCCACCATTGCGCTCGTCGGGCGCAAAATGTCGCGTTGCACAGCTAATGTCGGCGGGCATGGGCTACCCGGATAACGTTCTGGCCGCCGGCGAACATGTCATCGTGCACCGCCACCCGCACTGGAAGCGGCTGATCTGGCCGGTGCTGGTTCTCATCGGAGTGACCGGGCTGGCCGCATTCGGCTCCGGATACCTCAACTCGACGCATTGGGAACAGCTCGCCAAGAACATCATCTACGGCGTCATCTGGGGGATCTGGCTGGTGATCGTGGGCTGGCTGACGCTGTGGCCGTTCCTGAGTTGGCTGACGACCCATTTCGTGGTGACCAACCGGCGGGTGATGTTTCGTCACGGGGTGCTGACGCGCACCGGCATCGACATCCCGCTGGCCCGGATCAACAGCGTGGAGTTTCGCGACCGGATCACCGAGCGGATGTTCCGCACCGGGACGCTGATCATCGAATCGGCATCACAGGATCCGTTGGAGTTCTACGACATTCCGCGGCTGCGCGAGGTACACGCGCTGCTGTATCACGAAGTCTTCGACACCCTGGGTTCCGAGGAATCGCCCAGCTGACCCAGGCGGCCGGCGCGGTTGCGCCAAGAGCGCAGCAGCGTGACGTTGCCGCCCTCGATCTCGTCCTCGAAGACCTCGGCGATACCGCCGGCGGTAAGCGCGGACTCCAGCGCCTTCTCGGGGTCGCGCGCGAACTGGTCGGGAAACACCCAGCGCCGGAACGCCCAGAACCGGAACGCCATCTGCAGCAGGTTCCCGATGATGTACGCCGAGATGAAGTCGGCGACGTTTTCCACCGCCAGCGACACCGTCGGCTCGCGCAGCTGCAACACGTAGCTGGAGAACCACAGCGGCGCCATGGAGAGCAGCACCCCGACGCCGCTGAACGCGAAGAACAGCAGCGCCTCGTGGTGGCGCTCGCGGCCGCCGCGATTGCGGAAGCTCCACTCCCGGTTCAGCACATAAGACGCGATGACCGCGACAATGCCCGCAATCACCTTTGCGGTCACCGGTTTGGGTTCGAGAATTGTCAGCTTCAGCGTATAGAAAATCGCCGAGTCGATGACGAATGTGGTTCCGCCGACGATGGCGAATTTGATCAGTTCGTGATGGCGTTGCAAATAGGGCTGCATAACCCTAGGTAGACGCGCGATCGTGGCTTCGGCGAAGGACACAACACGTCAGTCTACGGACGGACACAAATTCGACGCAAAATCCTACATAACAATTCGGCGTCGGCCCCGGTCAACACGCTTTTGGCGCCGGAGAGTTTCGCCGTGACACCATGATGGCCGTGTCGACTCCACGCGTACCGGGCGCAGCCCCCGTCGCACCTGCCCGCGCCGTCCCGCGCGCCGTCCCCGTGGTCGCAATGGTCGGTGGCGGCCAGCTCGCCCGGATGACCCACCAAGCGGCGATCGCGCTGGGGCAGACGCTGCGGGTACTGGCCACCGCCGCCGACGAGCCGGCCGCGCTGGTCGCGCCCGACGTCGTGCTCGGCTCGCACACCGATCTCGACGACCTGCGCGGGGTGGCCGCGGGCGCCGACGTGCTGACGTTCGACCACGAACACGTGCCGAACGACCTGCTGGAGAAACTGGTCGCCGAGGGTGTCAACGTGGCGCCGCCGCCGCAGGCCCTGCTGCACGCGCAGGACAAGCTCGTCATGCGCCGCCGGCTCGAGGCCCTCGGCGTTCCGGTGCCCCGCTACGCCGAGATCCGGGGCGTCGACGAACTCGACGCCTTCGCGCGACGCATAGCTGGCCCGGTGGTGGTGAAGGCGATCCGCGGCGGCTACGACGGGCGCGGGGTGCGGATGGCGCGCGACCCGTCGCACGCCCGGGAGATCGCGGCCGCCTTCCTGGCCGACGATGTGCCGCTGATGGCCGAGGAGCAAGTGAACCTGCGCCGCGAACTGTCGGCCCTGGTGGCCCGGTCACCGTTCGGCCAGGGCGCGGCGTGGCCGGTCGTCGAGACCGTGCAGCGAGATGGGATCTGCGTGCAGGTGATCGCGCCCGCGCCCGAGCTGCCCGCCGAACGGGCCGCCGCCGCGCAGCAGCTGGCGTTGCGGCTGGCGGCCGAGCTCGGCGTGGTGGGGGTGCTCGCCGTCGAGCTCTTCGAGACGGTCGACGGCGAACTGCTGGTCAACGAACTGGCGATGCGGCCACACAACTCCGGGCACTGGACCATGGACGGCTCGCGCACCAGTCAATTCGAGCAGCACCTGCGCGCGGTGCTGGACTACCCGCTCGGCGATACCGACGCCATCGCACCGGTGACCGTGATGGCCAACGTGCTGGGCGCGGCCGAAACCCCGGAGATGAGCGTCGACGAGCGGCTGCATCACCTGTTCGCGCGGATGCCCGACGCGCGCGTCCACCTCTACGGCAAACAAGAACGTCCCGGCCGCAAGGTCGGCCACATCAACTTCGTCGGCTCCGGGCCGGCGGACCAGGAAAGCGTGGGGAAGCTGCGGGAACGCGCCGAGCTGGCGGCACACTGGTTGTCACATGGGCGGTGGACGGACGGATGGGATCCACATGCCGGCGACGATCAACAGGGCAGTGCGATCGGAAAAGGCGGGAGAAGCGGCATAGATGACCATGACTAGAGCGCCTCGCGTCGGGGTGATCATGGGCAGCGACAGTGACTGGTCGGTGATGGCCGACGCCGCCGCGGCGCTGGCCGAGTTCGACGTGCCGGCCGAGGTCCGGGTCGTCTCCGCGCACCGCACCCCGCAGGTGATGTTCGATTACGCGCGTGAGGCGGCCGGGCGGGGCATCGAGGTGATCATCGCGGGGGCCGGGGGAGCCGCGCACCTGCCCGGAATGGTCGCGTCCGCGACGCCGCTGCCGGTCATCGGCGTGCCGGTGCCGCTGGCGCGCCTCGATGGGCTGGACTCGTTGCTGTCGATCGTGCAGATGCCCGCGGGGGTACCGGTGGCCACGGTGTCCATCGGGGGCGCCCGCAACGCGGGCCTGCTCGCCGTGCGCATCCTCGGCTCCTCCGACCCGGCGCTGCGGGCGCGGATCGTCGCCTTTCAGGAGCAGCTGGCGGACAGCGTGCGGGCCAAGGATGAGGCGCTGCAGCAGCGTCAGGGTAGGGTTACTGGCCAGTAGCCTGGCGACGAAGTGGGCCGGCTAGCGGCCCGCGGACAGGTCGGGCGGATTTGGCAGAGTGCAAGGAGGCCGACATGGCTCAGTGGGCCGGAGACCCCAACTTTGATTTGTTCCAATTGCCCGAGGAACACGTTGAGCTGCGGGCGGCGATTCGCGCGCTGGCGGAGAAGGAGATCGCTCCGCACGCCGCCGACGTAGACGAGAATTCGCGCTTCCCGCAGGAGGCCCTGGACGCGCTGAACGCGTCGGGCTTCAACGCGGTCCACATCCCCGAGGAATACGGCGGTCAGGGCGCGGATTCGGTCGCCGCATGCATCGTGATCGAAGAGGTGGCCCGCGTCGACGGCTCCGCCTCGCTGATTCCGGCCGTCAACAAGCTGGGCACCATGGGCCTGATCCTGCAGGGCTCGGAGGAGCTGAAAAAGCAGGTGCTGCCAGCCCTGGCCAAGGACGGGGCGATGGCCTCCTACGCCTTGAGCGAGCGCGAAGCGGGTAGTGACGCGGCGTCGATGCGGACCAAGGCCAAGGCCGACGGGGATGACTGGATCCTCAACGGCACCAAATGCTGGATCACCAACGGCGGCAAGTCGACCTGGTACACCGTGATGGCGGTGACCGATCCCGACAAGGGCGCCAACGGCATCTCGGCGTTCATGGTGCACAAAGACGACGAGGGCTTCTCCTTCGGCCCGAAGGAAAAGAAGATGGGCATCAAGGGCTCACCGACCACGGAGTTGTATTTCGAGAACTGCCGCATTCCGGGCGACCGGATCATCGGCGAACCCGGCACCGGGTTCAAAACCGCACTGCAGACCCTCGACCACACCCGCCCCACCGTCGGCGCGCAGGCCGTCGGCCTCGCGCAGGGCGCGGTGGACGCCGCCGTCGCCTACACCAAGGAGCGCAAGCAGTTCGGCAGGTCGATCTCGGACTTTCAGGGTGTGCAGTTCGAGCTGGCCGACATGGCGATGAAGGTCGAAGCGGCCCGGCTGATGGTCTACACCGCCGCGGCTCGCGCCGAACGCGGCGAGCCGAACCTCGGATTCATCTCCGCGGCCGCAAAGTGCTTCGCCTCCGACACCGCCATGGACGTGACGGAGGCAGCCGTGCAACTGTTCGGCGGCGCCGGCTACACCACCGACTTCCCTGTCGAGCGGATGATGCGTGACGCCAAGATCACGCAGATTTACGAGGGCACCAATCAGATTCAGCGCGTGGTGATGTCGCGAGCGCTGCTGCGCTGACGGCTTTTCGGCGATGCTGTTGCGAAGAGTCGAGCCGCACCGCTTAGGATCTGCACTCGGTGCGTGAAGTCCACACCGACGATCGGTAAACAGTCACCGACTTACGTCCGACCACTGTCATCACAGAGCAAAGGGCTATCGCGGCAAAGGGGTCTGCAGTGCAGAACGTGCCTTTCGATGCCGGTCCACAGATGGCTGGGATTTGATGCCTGTGCGCGCTCCGGTGACCCCGACGGCTAGTTGGCAGTCACTGTCGTTGCTGCTGGTCGAGGACGACCGCGCCGACGCGGTCCTGGTGGAAGACCTGATCACCGACGCGGTCACCGACACCCGGGTGGTGTGGGCGAAGTCGATGGCGCACGCGGAACGCGAGCTGGAATCCGCCCGGCCCGACTGCGTGCTGCTGGATCTGCACCTACCCGACGCCAGCGGGATCGACGCGCTCAACCGCATCGCCAACCTCGACGCCACGGTGCCGATCGTGGTGCTGACCGGGCTGAACGACGAGTACTTCGGGGCTTCGGCGGTGGCAGCCGGCGCCCAGGACTACTTGGTCAAGGGCCGGGTCGAGCCGGAGATGTTGCGCCGGGCGCTGCTGTACGCCATCGAGCGCAAGCGCGCCGAACTCATCGCGGCGGATCTGCACGCGACGCAGCTGCGGGCCCGGGAGAACGCGCTGCTGGAACGGGGCCTGCTGCCCTCACCGCTGCTGCTGGACAACCCGGGCGTCGACATCGTCGCCCGCTACCGGCCGAGCCGCGAAGACGCATTGCTGTGCGGAGACTTCTACGACGTCGTCCAAACGGCCGACCGGGTCGTGCACGTCCTGATCGGCGACGTCGCCGGGCACGGTCCGCACGAGGCGGCGCTGGGCGCGGCGTTGCGGATCGCGTTTCGGGCGCTCACCTTCGCCGGTGTGCACGGCGTCGAACGGATGCGCCAGCTCGAACGGGTCTTGTATTCGGAACGAACCCAAACGGGAATCTTCGCGACGGTGCTCAGCCTCGAGATCTCGCCCGACACCCCGCGGGTCAGCGTCATCCGTGCCGGGCATCCGCCGATCCTGGTACAGGCCGGGGGAACCGTCCGATGGCATGAGCCGGCGGGTGGCCCGGCACTGGGCCTGCATGCCGGCGATTGGCCGTCCGAGGAGCTGGACTTACCGACCGGGCACGCCCTGCTCTTGCTGACCGACGGGCTCTTCGAGGGATATTCGGGACAGGGCACGGAACGCCTCGGCGAGGACGGCCTGCTCGCCCTGGCCCGCGCGCACGCGGATCAGCCCGGCCCCGCGTTCGTCGACGCGCTCATCAACGGTGCCCAGACGCTCGCCCAGCCACGCGGCGGCCTGACCGATGACATCGCCGTACTGCGCATCGAAAGGACTACCACGTGATCGCGTCGCGTCCGCTTCGGTTCACGGAGCTCACCGTGCGGGGATGGCTGGCGTTGGTGCTGTGGGTCATGGGCGTGACGGTGCTCGTCGGGGCGTTGGTCGGCGCCGTGTTGCTGCATCGCACCGACGAGGTGTCGCGCCAGATGGCGCAGAACATTCAGCCGGCGCGCGTCGCGGCGGCACGCCTGCAGGCGGCTCTGCGTGACCAGGAGACCGGCATGCGCGGCTACCTGATGGCCGCCGACCGGCAGTTCCTCGCGCCGTATTACGACGGGCAGCGCGCCGAACAGGCTGCGGCCGACGAGATTCGGCGTCTGGTCGGCGGCCGCCCGGAGCTGATAGCCGATCTGGACGCGGTGGAATCCGCCGCCGCCGACTGGCGGACAAACTATGCCGAACCACTGATCGCCAACGTGGCTCCCAAGACGCCCACCTACCTCAGCCCCCGCACGGCCGACATGGGCAAGGTCAAATTCGACCGTCTACGTGAGCTTTTCGATACGCAGAACACCCATCTGGCGGCGGCCTCCGCGGCGGCCACCAACGAGCTCAACGAGATCAACGGCTGGCGCGATTGGGTGCTGGGCACCACGGTGCTGATCGTCATCGGGGCGGCCCTGGTGCTGGGGCTGCTCAGTCGCGCCGCGGTCACCCGGCCGATCGCGGCGCTGGCCGCGGCCTGCCGGCGGATCACCGAGGGCAATTTCGACGAGACGATTTCACCCCCGCGCCGGCCCAGGGACATTCGGAAGATGGCGATCGACGTGGAGGACATGCGCAAGCGCATCGTCTCCGAACTCGCGGTGTCGCAGAGTGCGCAGGCGCAGCTGGACGAACAGGCCGCCGAACTACGGCGATCCAACACCGAGCTCGAGCAGTTCGCCTATGTGGCCTCCCATGACCTGCAGGAGCCGCTGCGCAAGGTGGCGTCCTTTTGCCAGCTGCTCGAAAAGCGCTACGGCGACAAGCTCGACGAGCGTGGCATCGAGTACATCGGGTTCGCGGTCGACGGCGCCAAACGCATGCAGGCGCTGATCAACGACCTGCTCACCTTCTCGCGGGTCGGCCGGCTGGGCACCACCGAAACCGAGGTGCAGCTCGACGCGACGCTCGATGCCGGCCTGGCCAATCTGGCTGTCGCAGTTGAGGAAACGGACGCCCAAATCGTGCGCCCGGCGCAGCCGCTGCCACAGATCCTCGGCGATCCCATGCTGCTGACGATGCTGTGGCAGAACTTGATCGGCAACGCAATCAAGTTCCGGCACAAGGACCGTGCGCCCCGCGTCGTCATCGAATGCGCGCCCGGGACCGGCATCCACGACCGCGAATGGCTGCTGAGTGTGGCCGACAACGGCATCGGCATCCCGGAGGAATTCTCCGACAAGGTCTTCGTGATCTTCCAGCGGCTGCACGGCCGGGATGTGTACGCCGGCACCGGAGTAGGCCTGGCCCTGGTCAAGAAGATCATCGAGCACCACGGCGGCACCGTCCGAATCGACACGTCCTACACCGAGGGGACCCGATTCGAATTCACCCTTCCCATGCCCGAACCCGTCGACGAAGCAGACTCGGTTGCTTTGGAAGGAGCGCATCAATGACCACGCCGGAAGGCAGAGCAATCGACATCCTGCTCGTCGAGGACGACCCGGGCGACGAGCTCATCACCCGAGAAGCGTTCGAGCACAACAAGCTCAAGAACCGCCTGCACGTCGCACACGACGGGGAGGAAGGCCTCAACTACCTTTACCGGCGCGGTGAATTCGCCGACGCGCCGCGGCCCGACCTCATCCTGCTCGACCTGAATCTGCCCAAATACGACGGCCGCCAGCTACTTGAGAAGATCAAGTCCGACCCCGACCTGGCGCGCATCCCGGTCGTGGTGCTCACCACGTCCTCGGCCGAGGAGGACATCCTCAAGAGCTACAAGTTGCACGCCAACGCCTACGTCACCAAACCCGTTGACCTGGACCAGTTCATGAAGGCCGTCCGGCAGATCGACGAGTTCTTCGTTCAGGTCGTGCGGCTGCCGGGCAACGGGGCCTAGCCGGGGTCACTGCGATTCCGAGTGCCGCCGCGCGAACCAGGTGATCAGCCTGCCGAGGACGATCAGCAGCAGCACGAACACGATCAGCAGGAACGCCGCGTCATACGACAGGTCGCGCGCCGTCTTCGACGGCAGGTTGTAGAACGTCCAGATCGGATAGGTCAGGTACCCGACCGGTGAGCCGGTGAGCTTTCCGCTCGGGGCCGAATTCGACCAGCCCGCCGTGTACAGCATCGGCGCCGTCTCGCCGACCGCCAGCGCGAGCGCCACCAGCAGGCCGGTGACGATCCCGGGGATCGCGGACTTGAGCACGATCTTGCGCAGCGTCCAACCGAGCGGCAAGCCAAGCGCCTCGGCCCCCTCCCGGTAGGACGTGGGCACCTGGGCAAGCGCGGATTCGGTGGCCTTGGCGATGTACGGAATGCTCATCGCCGAAAGCGTCAGCACCCCGGCCGCCAGGGAAAACCCCCAGCCAAACTTCACCACCAGCGCCAGATAGCCCACGTACCCGAGCACGATCGAAGGGATGCCGGACAGTATTTCGTAGGCGCCGCGCAGAATGGAACGCGTTCTGCCACCGGCGAATTCGGAGAGATAGATGCCGGTCAACACGCTGACGGTGCCGCCGACCAGCATGACGCCGACGCCGACGACGACGGTCCCGACGATGGCGTTGCGCAGCCCCCCGCCGTTGCCGCGGGTGTTTTCGGTCAGCACACTCCATTTGAAGACCGGCAACGCACGCCCGACGACCTCGATCAGCATCCACAGCGTCGGCACGACCACCACCGCCAGGCAGCACGCACACGCAACCCAGAACAGCGCGTTGACGACCTTGCGCCGGGTACCGGCCACGTCAGACCCCCCGCCCCACCGGCAGCGCCGTGCCCGACACCCGCCGCACCATCGCGCGGGCAGCGACGTTGGTCAGCAACGTGATGACCATCAGCACCAGGGAGACCTCGGCCAGCGTCTTCACCGCGAAGTCGGTGAAGTCGGTCATCGCCGAATCCAGCTGCGACACAACGGTGGCGGCGATGGTCGTCATCGTCGCGTAGATGTTGGCGGGCATCGCGCCCAACACCGCGCCCGACACCATGGCGACGGCCATGGTCTCGCCCAACGCGCGCCCGAGTCCGAGCACGACGGCGCCGACGATGCCGCTCGACACCCACGGCAGGGTGACCCGCCGCGCGCACTCCCAATCGGTCATCCCCAGTGCGACGGCACCCTCGCGGGGCAGCACCGGCACCTGCCGGATCAGGTCGCGGGTGGTGCTGGCGATGATGGGAATGACCATCACCGCCAGCACCAGGCCGGACACCAACAAGCCCTCGCCGTTACCGGTGTTGCCGCGGAAGTAGCTCAGCACCGGCACGTCGGGGGCGTTGCGGGCGATCACCGGAGCCACGTAGTGGGCGATGAACGGCCCGAATGTCATTGCGCCCCACAGGCCGACGACGACGCTGGGGATGCCGGCGAGCAGTTCGAGCACCATCCCGATGGCCGACGCGAGACGCTTCGGCAACCGCTCGACGATCACCAGCGCCGCCCCGATCGACACCGGCACCCCGATGATCAGGGCGATCGCCGAGGTCGCCAGGGTCCCGACGATCAGCGGCAGCGCACCGTAGTAGGCGCCGGTCGGATGCTGGACGCCGCGGGTGACGACGGCGTCGCCGTAGGTGTTGCCGGGGTTCCAGTCGGTGGCCGTGAAGAAGTGCAGCCCGTTGACCCTGATCGCGGGCAGCGCCTCGAGCAGCAGGGTCGCGAGCACGAACACCAGCGCGAGCAGCGGAACCACCGCACCCAGGGCACCCAGGGAACGGATCGCCAGGCCGGGGCGGCGCACGCCACGGATCCGCCGCAGCGCGCCCCCCATCACGTCGGTCACCGAACCCTTACTGGCCGCTGATCTTGGCGATCTGGGCGTCCGACGACTTCGCCACCTCGGCCGGCAGCGGCTGGAAGTGAACCTTGTCCAGGAACGAGGCGTTGTTGCCGTCGGTGATCGCCCAGTGCAAGAACGCCTGCAGCGTCTGGGCGGTGGCGGCGTCCTTCTGCCCGCTGTTGACGATGGCGTACTCGTAGTTGACGATCGGGTAGCCGTCCGCAGCCGGGCCGTTGATCAGCGAGATCGCCTGATTCGCAGGGGTTTTCGAGGCGAAGCCGGACGCCGCGGCCTGGATGCTCTTGGCGTCGGGCAGCAGGTACTTGTCGGAGGCGTTGGCCAGCTGCGCCTCGCCGAGCCCCTTCTGCTGGGCCTGGTCGAGGAAGCTGATGCCGATGTAGGCCACGCAGCCCGGGGTGTCGGCGCAGCCGGTCACCATGCCGCCGTTGCCGTTCTCGCCCAGCGCGCCGGGAACCGTCGGGAAGGCGACGGTGGTGCCGAAACCGGGCGACTTACCCCAGCCGTCCGGGTCCTGCTTGGACAGGTACTGGGTGAACAGGAAGGTGTCGCCGGAGCCGTCGGAGCGGTGCAGCGGAACGACCGGCGTGGCGGGCAGATTCACGCCGGGGTTCAGCCCGGCGATCTGCGGGTCGTTCCATGTCTTGACGGTGCCGTTGTACA
Source organism: Mycobacterium sp. NGS27 (assembly GCF_059813005.1). Classification (NCBI taxonomy): domain Bacteria; kingdom Bacillati; phylum Actinomycetota; class Actinomycetes; order Mycobacteriales; family Mycobacteriaceae; genus Mycobacterium; species Mycobacterium sp. NGS27. The sequence goes on along the minus strand of NZ_JCALDT010000007.1, from coordinate 109,540 downwards.
TGGCGGCCAGCACCTTGCCGTTCAGCTTGATGTGTTCGGTGACACCGGGCAGGTTGTAGTTGATCTGCTGCGCCGAGATCGCCAGCGCGATGTTCATCAGCCCTTTGTGCGCGGCCATGTCGCCCTCGGACAGGTAGGCGTCGGAGGCGCCGATGGCGACCGCCCCGGCCGCCGCCTGCGAGATCCCGGTCCCCGAGCCGGTGCCCTGGGTGGTGATCGTGACGTTGTTGTACTTGTCGTGATAGGCGGGGCCCCACAGGTTGAACAACGGGTAGAGCAGCGTGCTGCCGGTCTCCGACAGCGTCACCGGCGAAGACGCCGGCGTCGTCGCCACCGGGCCGCCGCCGCCACCCTGACTCGGCGCGCCGTTCTGCGAGTTCGAACCACACCCCGCCGCGATGAGGACCAACGGTGCGGCGGCCGCCGCGAGCAACCTACTCATCCGAACTTTCACGATCTTCTCCCTTTCCTTGGTGTCCCCTGCGTTTCTGTGCTCACCCGCTGATCTTGGCGATCTGGGCGTCCGACGACTTCGCCACCTCGGCCGGCAGCGGCTGGAAGTGAACCTTGTCCAAAAACGAGGCGCTGTTGCCATCGGTGATCGCCCAGTGCAGGAACGCCTGCAGCGTCTGGGCGGTGGCGCCGTCGCGCTGTTTTTCGTTGACGATGGCGTACTCGTAGTTGACGATCGGATAGCCGTCCGGGGCTGGGCCGTTGACCAGCGAAATCGCCTGGCTCGCCGGGGTTTTCGAGGCGGAGCCGGCGGCCGCGGCCGCAATGCTCTTGGCCTTGGGCAGCAGGTACTTGCCGGAGGCGTTGCCCAGCTTGGCCTCGCCCAGCCCGTGCTGGTCGGCCTCGTCGAGCGAGCCGATGCTGGTGTAGGCCACACAGCCGGGGTTCGCGGCGCAGCCGGTCACCATGGCACCGTCGCCGTTCTCGCCCAGCGCGCCGGGCACCGCCGGGAAGGCGACGGTGGTGCCGAAACCGGGCGAGCGGCCCCAGCCGTCCGGGTCCTGCTTGGAGAGGTACTGGGTGAACTGGAACGTGCTGCCGGAGCCGTCGGAGCGGTGCAGCGGGACCACCGGGGTGTCCGGGAGCTGCAGGCCGGGGTTGATGCCGGCGATCTGCGGATCGTTCCAGGTTTTGATGGCGCCCCGGTACATGGCGGCCAGTACCTTGCCGTTGAGCTTGAGGTGCTGATGGACACCGGGCAGGTTGTAGTTGACCTGCTGCGCCGAAATCGTCAGCGCGATGTTCATCAATCCCTTGTGCGCGGCCATGTCGCCCTCGGACAGATAGGCGTCGGAGGCGCCGATGACGACCGCCCCGGCCGCGGCCTGGGAGATCCCGGCGCCGGAGCCGCCACCCTGGGTGGTGATGGTGACGTTCGGGTACTTGGCCCGATAGGCGGCGCCCCACTCACTGAACAGCGGGTAGAGCAGCGTGCTGCCGGTCTCGGAGAGCTCCATCGTGGACGCCGCCGGCGCGGTGGCGACGGTGGCGGCGCTTTCGGCTGGGCTCTGCGCGCCGCCGGTCGCGTGCGACCCGCAGGCCGCGACCAGGGCCAGGGGCGCGGCGCCCACCAGGCCCAACAGCGCAACCCACCGAGCCGTCACGTCCTCGCTTCCTCGTGCCCGTTGTCCGGCGAGGCGCTCCCGGCCGGGGGCCGGAACGGCGCGAAGTAGCGGACGGTCTCCTCGTGCTTCGGCGACAGGAACAACTGCTTGGTCGGCCCCTCCTCGACGAGCCTTCCCTCGAAGAAGAAAGCCGTCCGGTCGCCGGTGCGGGCGGCCTGCGCGAGGTCGTGGGTGACCATGATCACGGTCAGCCGGTCGGCGAGTGATCGGATGAGTCCCTCGATCTTCTCGGTCGTGGTGGGGTCCAGCGAGGAGGTGGGCTCGTCGAGCAGGAGCACCTCCGGGTCGACGGCGAGCGCGCGGGCCAGGCACAACAGCTGCTGCTGGCCACCGGAGAGCCGGAATGGTGAATCACCGAGCCGATCCTTGACCGCGCCCCAGAGGCCGACCTCGGTGAGCCGGGCCTCGGCGACGTTTTTGAATTCCTTGCGCGGCACCATCTTATGGGCGCGCACGCCGGCCACCACGTTGTCCATGATCGACATCGGGAACGGATTGGGGCGCTGGAACAGCATGCCGACGCTGCGGCGGAACTCCATCAGGTCGCGGTCGGCGAAGATGGTGCGCCCGCCCAACAGGACATCACCGCTGTGCCGGAATCCGGAGACCTTGTCGTTCATCCGGTTCAGGGTTCGCAGAAAGGTGGTCTTGCCCGAGCCGGTCGGGCCAAGCAGGGTGGTGACGGAGCGGGCGGGGAAATCGAGGCTGACCTGCTCGAGGACCGTCTTGGGGCCGAATCCCAGGGTCAGGTCGACCGCGCGCATGGGCTGGCCACCTTTGTCGGCGACAGGAGCCGCAACTGCGGCGGGTATCTGTTGTTCGCGACGCATTGACAACCGATGCTACGTGTTTGCGGCGCGGCACGCGGTCACCGCTCAGTAACCTCTCATTCTTTGTCAAGGGTTTGTATATTCGCGATTGGTTAACTTTTGTTGACGATCGAAGGAGTTTTGTGAGGTTCGCCCGATCTTGTGTCGCATTGGGCCTGGCGGCCGTCACCGCCCTGGCGCTGACGGGATGCGGCGGCGATTCGAACTCCGGCGCCAAGGCGCCGCCGGTGGACTGCGGCGGCAAGAAGGTGCTCAAGGACAGCGGCTCGACGGCGCAGCAGAACGCGATCGAACAATTCGTCTACGCCTACGTCCGTGCGTGCCCGGGCTACACGCTGGACTACGACGCGAACGGGTCCGGCGCCGGCGTGACGGAATTCGTCAACAACCAGACCGACCTCGCCGGTTCCGATGTCCCCCTGGACCCCTCGACGGGCCAGAACGACCGGGCGGCGCAGCGGTGCGGTTCGCCGGCCTGGGATCTGCCCACCGTGTTCGGGCCGATCGCGGTCACCTACCACCTCAGCGGGGTGAACGGGCTGAAATTGGACGGGCCGACCGCCGCGAAGATCTTCAACGGCACCATCACCAAGTGGGACGATCCGGCGCTCAAGGCGATCAACTCGGGCCTCAACCTGCCCTCGACACCCATCACGGTCATCTTCCGCAGTGACAAATCCGGTACGACGGCGAATTTTCAGAAGTATCTCGATGGCGCGTCCGACGGCGCCTGGGGCAAGGGCGGCAGCGAGACGTTCAACGGCGGCGTCGGGCAGGGCGCCAGCGGGAACAACGGCACGTCCGCGCTGCTGCAGAACACCGAGGGGTCGATCACCTACAACGAGTGGTCCTTCGCGGTGGGCAAGCAGTTGAGCATGGCGTCGATCATCACGTCGGCGGCCCCGGACGCGGTGGCCATCACCAAGGACTCCGTCGAGAAGACGATCGCCGGGGCGACCTTCAGCGGGCAGGGCAACGACCTGGTGCTGGACACCTCGTCGTTCTACAAGCCGACGCAGTCCGGCGCGTACCCGATCGTGCTCGCCACCTACGAGATCGTCTGCTCGAAGTACCCGGACGCGGCCACGGGCAAGGCGGTGAAGGCGTTCATGCAGGCGGCGATCGGTCCGGGCCAGGACGGATTGGAGCAGTACGGTTCCATCCCGCTGCCCAGCTCGTTCACGACGAAGCTGTCGAGCGCGGTCAATGCGATTTCGTGACGATGTGAAGGAGGCTCGAGGGTGAGCGATAGCGCGCCGGCCTCACTGGTCGGGTCCTGGTTCGGCCCCTACCGGCTGGTGCGACTTCTGCGCAAGGGCGGCATGGGTGAGGTCTACGAGGCCGAGGACACCCGCAAGCGCCGCAGGGTGGCCCTGAAGCTGATCTCCCAGCAGTTCACCGGCAACTCAGAGTTCCGCGCGCGCCTGCAGCGCGAGGCCGACATCGCGGGGCGGCTGACCGAACCGCATGTGGTGCCGATCCACGACTACGGCGAGTTCGACGGGCGCTTCTACGTGGACATGCGCCTTGTCGACGGCGTCGATCTCGGCACGCTGTTGCACCGGGACGGGCCGTTGGCCGCGCCGCGGGCGATCGCCATCATCCGCCAGGTCGCCGCCGCACTCGACGCGGCGCACGCCGCCGGGGTGATGCACCGCGACGTCACCCCCGGGAACATCCTCGTCACCCCCAGCGACTTCGCCTACCTGGCGGATTTCGGCATCGCGCAGGCCGCGACGGATCCGGGCCTGACCCAGGTCGGGACCGCGATCGGAACGTATTACTACATGGCCCCGGAACGCTTCACCGACGACGAGGTCACCCACAGTGTCGACATCTATTCGCTCGCATGCGTTTTGAGCGAGTGCCTGACCGGCTCGCCGCCGTACCGGGCCGATACCGTCGAACGGCTGGTCGCCGCGCATTTGACGAAGACCGCCCCCCCGCCCAGCCAATTGCGCCCCGGCGCGTTTCCGCCCGCCCTGGATCACGTGATCGCCAAGGGCATGGCCAAACGCCCCGAGGAGCGCTATCGCACCGCCGGCGAATTCGCCGCCGCCGCCCATGACGCGCTGACCACATCCGAGCAGCGCAAGGCCACCACCATCCTGCGCGAGGGCGAGAGCGCGGCATTGGGCGCGGCCGTCAACGCCCAGGGCGGGGCGCGCGGGCCGCAATCGTTCGCCCCGTCGCCGGGCGCCGACACCGTGGCCGGTCCGTGGCCCTCCGGGGGCAGCGGCGCGATCAGGAGCGACCGGTCCGGTCAGGGACCCTCGCTGATCCGTGCCGCCCCAACGACTTCCGGCCGCATGTATGGACCCCCGACCGACTTCAGGCGTCCCGTCGTGCCGCCCGACAACAAACGTCGACAGTGGATCATCGTCGGCGCCATCGCTCTGGTCGCGCTGGTCGCTTTCGTCGTGGCGGTCGTCGGCTACCTTTCCACCGAATCCTCTGGGCCGTCGAAGCAGGCGAGCGGTCAAAGTGTGTTGCCGTTCAAGGGCATTGACTTTCGTTTGTCCCCGGGTGGGGTGGCGCTGGACAGCGCAGGCAACGTCTACGTGACCAGCGAGGGCATGTACGGGCGGGCGGTGAAGCTGACGACCGGTTCGGACGCCACGACGGTGCTGCCGTTCAACGGGCTCTACCAGCCGCAGGGCTTGGCCGTCGACGGTGCGGGCACGGTGTACGTCGCCGATTTCAATAACCGGGTGCTCAGCATGGCCGCGGGCTCCAACAGCCAGAAGCAGCTGCCGTTTACCGGCCTGAGCTATCCGGAGGGCGTCGCGGTCGACAGCCAGGGTGCCGTGTATGTCGCCGACCGCGGCAACAGCAGGGTGGTGAAGCTGGCGGCGGGATCCAGCACTCAGACCGTGCTTCCGTTCAACGGGCTCAAGAACCCGGACGGCGTGGCCGTCGATCCCGCGGGCAACGTGTACGTCGCCGACACCGACAACAACAGGGTGGTCAAGCTCGACGCCGCGTCGAATACCGCGTCGGAGTTGCCATTTCACGACCTGTCGGTGCCGTGGGGGATCGCCGTGGACAACAGCGGCACGGTGTACGTCACCGAGCACGACAAAAACGACGTCATGAAATACCCTCAGGGCGCGACCACAGGGACCGTCGTGCCGTTCACCGGACTCAACACCCCCTTGGCGGTGACGGTCGACAAGGACCAGAACCTCTACGTCGCCGACCGCGGCAACGACCGGGTGGTCAAGCTGATGCCGTAAGGCCTAGGGTGCGCCCAGATACTTTTCGGTGTGCTGGCCGAGGGCGGGCGGGGGTTCGGCGGCCCACCCGGCCGACAAGGCGTCAAAGCTGGAATAGCGTGCCGGAGTGCGGATTACCGTGACCTCATCCGCGCCCTCGCCGACCGACAGGGCGAGCTCGTTCTCGGCGAACAGCGGGGTGGCAACCACCTGCTTCCAGGTGTAGGCATGGCAGGCCATCAGGCCACCCGCCTGTAGCAGCCGGACCCATTCGTCGGCGGTCTTGGCGGCCAAAGCTTTCTCGAGTTCCTCGGTCAGTTCGGGATAGTTGAGCGCCCGCGCGCGCTGGTCGACGAATCGCTCGTCGTCGCGCATGTCGGGCCGGCCGATGATCTCGCACAGCTTGTCCCAGTGCTTGGGCACGTACGCGCTGATCACCAGGTAGCCGTCGGCGGCCTTGAAGGCGTCCGACGGTTGGGTGGCGAATCCAACACCCTTGCGCCGCTTGGGTTTTGGCGTGGCTTCCGATTGGGGGGCGTCGCTCGGCTTGTTCAGGTGAATGGTCAGCTGACTAGCCTGCAGGCTGACCGCGACGTCATACATGGCGACCCGCACCACGTCGGCGACCCCGTGGCGTTCACGGTTGAGCAGCGCGGCCAGCACCGCCTGGGCGAGCACGTGACCGCTGGCGGCGTCGACGAGTTGGAACGGGATGATCTGGGGTTTGCCGGTGGGCGTGGGCATCCCGGTGGTCATGCCGGACTCGGCGGCGACCATCAGGTCCACCCCCGGCCGGCTGCCCTCGGGGCCGTTGCCGCCGTACGCGGAAAGACGCGCATAGATGAGTTTGGGATTGCGCGACTGCAGCTCGTCGGGACCCAGGCCCATGCGTTCCATCACCCCGGGCCGAAACCCTTCCAGCACAACGTCTGCCGTGTCGACCAGCTTGAGGATCTGCTGCTTGGCGTCGTCGCTGCGCAGGTCGGCCATCACCGACTTCTTGCCCCGGTTGTGGGGGAGGAACAGGGTGGCCAGCGGCGGGCGCCCGGGCAGTACGGCGGTGATGTGCCGGGCCGCCTCGCCGATGGGCGCCTCGATCTTGATGACCTCGGCACCCAGATCGGCCAGCACCTGTCCGGCCATCGGCCCGGCGATGTTCTGGGTGAAGTCGAGCACCCGGAATCCGTCAAGGGGCTTGGCGGGCTTGCTGTTCGGCATCGTCTACCCCGTCTTGTTCAGCACCGCGGTGCAGTAGTAGTTCTGGGCGAAGGGCGCGTCGGGGTCGGTCGACTGCAGCGGCAGGCCGGTGTTGGCCAGCAGCTGGTTGAGCGGGGTGCGCACCGGCTGCCACCCCCGCTGCTGCAGGTAGGTGGCCACGTCGTTGCGCTCGCCGGGGAAGCCCAGTTCGCCTAGGGCGATGTCGAGGCCGCTGCGCCGCCACTTCTCGCTCGCGGCGTTCAGCGCGTCCCCGCTGACCCCTGTGTTCGTGAACACCTCGGCCACCAACTGGCTGCCGTCGGCGGACAGGTCGGTGACGTTGTCCAGCAACCGATCCTGAGCCTCCGGCGGCAGGAAGCCGATCAGCCCCTCGGCCGCCCAGGCGGCGGGCCGCCCGGTGTCGAAGCCGGCCTGTCGCAGCGCCGACGGCCAGTCGTGGCGCAGGTCGACCGGGACGTTGCGCACCTCGGCGGTGGGCTCGGCGCCGAGTTCGGCGATGGTGGCGGCCTTGAACTCCAGGACCTGGGGCTGGTCGATCTCGAACACCGTGGTGCCCGGCGCCCACGGCAGGCGGTAGGCGCGCGCGTCCAGGCCGGAGGCCAGGATGACCACCTGGTCGATGGCGGGGTCCTTCTGGACGCCCGCCTCGGCGAAGAACGCGTCGATGTACCGGGTACGGGCGGCCATCATGTCGGTCATGCGTTGCATGCCCCACGGGGCGCCCGGCTCGTCGACGTCGGCGGCGGCGAGCTCGCCGGCGGCCCACCGGGTCATGAAGTCGACGCCGACCGCGCGCACCAGCGGCTCGGCGAACCGATCGTCGATCAGCCCGTCGCGGGTGGCCCGGGCCCGCCCGGCGGCCACCATGGTGGCGGTCGCTCCCACGCTGGTCGCCAGGTCCCAGGTGTCGTCGTCGGTGCGCGCCATCGAGGGATTCCTTCCGATCTACTGGTTAGCCACCATAACTACCGGCGCCGGAGGCCCGGGCGCGAGGTGCGCGCCCGCGCTGTCTTCAGCCGGCGCGCTCGCCGTTCACCGAGCCGCGTGGCGAGTCCAGCCGGTAGCGGATCAGCCGAGAACTGTTGGCCACCACGGCAACCGACGACGCGTTGTGCAGGATCGCGGCCAGCACCGGGGACAGCGCGCCGCCCGCGCCGATGATCAGCCCGGCGGCGTTGACGGCGATGGACATGCCGTAGTTCTCCCGGATCACGTCGACCGCGCGAGCGCCCAGGTCGCCCACATCGAGCAGGCGATGCAGGTCGTCGTTGGCCAGCGCCACGTCGGCCGTCTCGACGGCGACGTCGGTTCCGGCCAGCCCCATCGCGATCCCGATGTCGGCGGCGGCCAGCGCGGGGGCGTCGTTGATGCCGTCGCCGACCATGCCGACGGTATAACCCTCGTCCTGCAGGTCGCGCACCGCAGCGAGCTTGTCCTCGGGCATCACCTCGGCACGCCACTCGTCGATCCCGAGCTCGCCGGCCACCACCTCGGCGATGTCGGGGTGATCGCCGGTGAGCATGACGATCCGGCGAATCCCGTTGGCGCGCAACTTCTCCAGGACGGCGGGGGCCTCGGGGCGCACCTCGTCGCGCAGGCTGATCAGTCCCACCAGTTTGCCGTCGACGGCGAGCAGCAGCGGGGTCTCGGCCTGCCGGCGCAGGCGTTCCACCCACTCCGACGCCTTCTTGGACACCCGCACCTTTTCGGCGCGCAGCAGCCCGGGGCTGCCCAGCAGCAGGGTCCGGCCGTCGGCCCAGGTCCGCATGCCCAGGCCCACCAGGACCTCGCACTCCTCGTGTGGCGGAATGGTGATGTGGCGTTCCTCGGTGGACCGGATCACCGCCTCGGCCAGCGGGTGCCGGGAGTGGATCTCCGAGCTGGCCGCATACGCCAGCACCTGCTCGGGTTGCCAATCGGAGTGCAGCGCAATGATATTGGTGACGACGGGCCGGCCGACGGTCAGCGTGCCGGTCTTGTCGAACACGATCGCGTCCACGCGGCCGGCCTGCTCTAGGTGCGAACCACCCTTGATCAGAATGCCGCGGCGGGCACCGTTGCCGATCGCCGCGCTGATCGCGGTGGGGGTGGCCAGGCCCACCGCGCACGGACAGGCGATGAGCAGCATGGTCATTGCCCGCCGGACGTCGCCGGTGATCGCCAGCGTGATGGCCGAGACGATGAACGAGGTGGGAACGAAACGGCGGGAGAAGTTTTCGCCGACGGTCTGGATCGGCGCCCGGTCGTGCTGCGCCTCCTCGACCCGGGTGATGATGCGGCCGATGGTGGTCTGGTTGCCGACGGCGCGGGCGCGCACCACCAGGCGTCCGCGCACCACCACCGAACCGGCGTGCACGTGCGCACCGACCACCACGCTGACGGGCAGATTCTCGCCGGTGATCGCGGACTGGTTGACGATCGCCTCGCCGTCGACCACCTCGCCGTCGACCGGTATGGCAACGTGGTCGTGCACCACCACCTCGTCGCCGATCTGCACGGTGTCGATCGGCACCTGAACCTCGGTTCCCGCCTCGGGCCCGTCGGACAGCCGGATCCAGGCCGTGTCCTGGCTGCCGCGCAGCAGTTCGGAGATGGCGCGGCGGGTCCGGCGCAACGTCAGATCCTGAAGGTACTCACCGATATTGAGCAACCACAGCACGGTGAGCGCGACGACGTTCTCGCGCAGCACCAGGCTTGCCACGGTCGCCGCCGAGACCAGCGCGTCGGTGCCGGCCCTGCCCGAGCGCAGCGAGCGCAGCGCGCCGCGCAGGAAGGGATAGCCGGTGAAGACGGTGACACCGGTGGCGAACAGCCGGCCACTGGGTCCCAGCAGCGGCGGCCGCGCGAAGACGTAGCGACGCACCCCGAGCAGGGCCAGCGCGGCGCCCCCGACGACCATGCGCAGCACGTCGGCGTTGCGGATCTCGTCCGAATGCGGCGCGCGGACCGGGATCAGCTCGGCGGCGACATGCGCCGCCTCGCCGATTGCAGCGAGCACCGCGGAGCGGTCGCAGCGCCGGGGCGAGTACCAGACGACGACCGATCCGGTGCGCGGGTAGGCGTGCACCACGCGCACGCCGTCACACTTGGCCACGGCCTCTTCCACCGCCACGGCGCGCCGGGAGTTGGCGCGCACCCAGTCGACGGCCACCCGCATGCGTCCGCCGGCATCCGAAATGACTTGCAGCGCAGGGTCTTGCGGCTGAATCAAAGGATCAGTGCTCGTGGTCGTGGGTATCGGCGATCGACGGCGTGGGCGCCTCCTCGCCAATTCGCTCGCGGGCCTCGGCCATGACGTCGGCGAGCTTGAGGCGCGCCGACTCGGCGGCCTCCTCGGCCCTGCGGGTGCCACGCAGTCCGAGCTCGGCCCCCTTGACCGCGGTCTCGTGCAGCGGCGCCTTGGCCACGGCTTTGCGCACCACCTCGTAGGCCGTCACGCCGACCAGCCCGGTGACCACCGTGCCTGCCGCCTTTGCCAGGAGTCCGTACACCGCCATTGCCGCACCCTTCCTATCGCCTCAGCGTTCAGCCATGCTTGCACGACGTTAACATCGAAATATAGCGATATCAATATGTATTGGGGCGGGGCCGCCGGGCGTCACAGCACCCTGGTGACCTTTTCGCTCTCGATTCGGCGCTGTTGCCCGGCCGGGTCCGCGTTGGCCACCTGCACCAGCGAGGCGCCGACGGCCATGATCGCCAGCAGGCCGTCCACCAGTTCGGCGGGCCCGGACCATGACGCGCCGGACAGTACTCGATCGCTCGACGTCAAACCCCTTGTCGCGGCGGAGCTTTGACAATCGGCGAGCACCTGCTCGACGGATCGTCCACCCAGCGCCGGCCCCGGGCGCGGCTCGGGAACGATCTGATCGCCGTGCACCCGCACGGCGGTGGCGTAGTCCGTCACGCCGATCGGCAGGTCGGGTGCCGGGCGGCCGAACGCATCCAGCGACAGCACCGCCACCTCGCCCCCCGATACCGTGGCGTCGGCTTCCTCGAGCCGCTCCGCCGTGCACAGCGCGAGGTCCGCCGGGCCCGCCAGCACCGCCTCGGCGCCGATCCACCAGGCCCCGAACAGCACCGCCGCCGTCTGCCAGTGCGCGGGCAACAGGATCGCCACCCGGCTGGACGGCCCGGCGCCCAGCTCGTCGCGCAACAGGTTGCCCGTCTTGGCCGCCCAGTTGGCCAGCGTCACGGCGGACAGTTCGATGCGCTCGCCGGTGACGTCGTCGTAGTAGGTGATGCGCGGACCGACCGGATCGGCCCGCAGCATCGGATCCAGGATGGCCCCGCTGAGCGTGATCAGTTGATGCACCGGTGGTTAGTTTATGCACTCCGGCTTGTCGGAGCCGGCGGTCAGGATCGGCGACGGCGCGGGGACCCTGGGGTCGGTCGCCACCGCGCCGGCGGTGGACACCTTGGCGGGCATGACCGTCTCGCCGCCGGACAGGCCCGAGCCCGGACCGCTGTAGTCGTTGGCCAGCACCACCCGGACCGCACCCGGCGCCAGCGAGGCGTCGGCGATCACCGGCAACCCGCCCAACTCCTTGGAGACCTCCTTGGCCCCCAGGTCGTCGCTCTTGGCGGCGCGCACCTGGCTGGCCTTCACGTGCCCACCGTCGTTGTTGCCCACCGTGCCGGCGGCAAACCCCTTGGCGCTCAACACATCTGATACGGCCGCGGCCAGCCCGTTGATGTCGGTGTCATTGACGACGCTGGCCGTGGTCTTCGCCGGCGTGTACGCGATCTCCTCGGTCTTGCCCTGTTCCTGATCGTGCAGCAGGCCACCCACCCACTCGGCGACCTGATGCGGGTCCAGCCGCACCACGCTCTGCATGCCGTCGTCGCTCCAGCCGGCACCGTCGAGCACCGGAATGGTGGCGAAGGCGACGTTGCCGCCGGCCAGCTTCTGCATCTGCTGCACGAAATCCATGACGTCCCAACCGGCCGAGATCACCACCGAGCGCTGGACGGCGGACTCCAGCCGCTTGACCGTGGTGGGGCTGGACAGCGTCTGGCCGGAGATGACCCGGTGGGCCAGCGAGGCCATCACCACCTGCTGGCGCACCACCCGGTCCAGGTCTCCGCGCGGCAGTTCGTGGCGCTGACGCACGAAGCTGAGCGCCTCGGGGCCGCTGAGTCGTTGCTGGCCGGCCGGGAAGTCGGCACCCGAAAGCGGTTCGAACACCGGCTCTTTGAGGCACACGTCGACGCCGCCGAGGGCGTCGGTGATCAGTGAGAAGCCGAGCAGGCCGATCTCGGCGTAGTGGTCGACGGTGACGCCGGTGAGGTCGGCGACCGTCTTGATCAGCGCCTCGCGACCGGCCTCGGTGCCCTGCGCGGCGGCCTCGGTGGGGGAGGCGCCGGCCTTGACCAGGGCGGTGCGCTTGGCCTCCCGGGTCTGGCCGTAAACGCCGTTGATCTTGGTCTTGCCCAGCCCCGGGGCGGCGACGTAGGAGTCGCGCGGGATCGAGATCGCGGTGGCCGACTTCCCGTTGTTGGGGATGCGGATCAGGATGATCGTGTCGGTGTTGGTGGCTTCCTCGTCGCCGGCTTTCAGCGTGTCCAGTTCCTCCTGCGACAAGGGATTGCCGTGCGCGTCGGTGCGGCTGTCCATGCCGACCAGCAGGATGTCGATCGCGCCGTCGTCGCCACCCTTGCCTAACGAGGGCGCGGACATGTGAAAGATCCCGTCTTCGAAGGACCGGACGTTGCTCCACGCGATCCCGGTGCCGACGACGACCGCGAGCGTCAGCGCGGTGGCAATCACACGAACCACACGTTGCACAGGCATCCCACTACATTACTTGCGACACAGTGGCTTCACTGGTAGCCAGCGCCCGCGCGCCCCGGGCTTGGTTCCAGCCTTCTCGGGCCATGCCAGACTGAAAACCATGTCAGGCAGGATTGTGATCGCCGGTGCCGGTGGCCAGCTGGGCGGCTATTTGACCTCGCTGACCGCGAGTCAGGGCCGTGACGCGCTGGCGCTGACGTCGTCGCAGTGGGACATCACCGACCCCGCGGCGGCCGAGCGGATCGTGCGGCGTCGGGACGTGGTGATCAACTGCGCGGCCTACACCGACGTCGATGGCGCGGAAACCGACGAGGCGGGCGCGTTCGCGGTCAACGAAGCCGGACCCGCGCACATCGCCCGCGCCTGCGCGCGGGCCGGCGCGCAGCTGGTCCACGTCTCCACCGACTACGTGTTCAACGGCGACTTCGGCGGCGCACCGCCGCGGCCCTACGAGCCCACCGATCAGACCGCGCCGCAGAGTGTGTACGCACGCAGCAAGGCCGCGGGGGAGCGGGCCGTGCTCGCGGCGCTGCCGGAGGCGGTCGTGGTCCGCACCGCCTGGGTCTATACCGGCGGCACGGGCAAGGACTTCGTCGCCGTCATGCGCCGGCTGGCCGCCGGCGACGGCCCGGTGGACGTGGTCGACGACCAGACCGGCTCGCCGACCTACGTCGGCGACCTGGCCGCCGCGCTGCTGCAGATCGTCGACGATCGCACGCCCGGCCCGATCCTGCACGCCGCCAACGAGGGCGCCTGCTCGCGGTTCGAGCAGGCCCGCGCGGTCTTCGAGGAATGCGGCGCCGACCCGGAGCGGGTGCGGCCCGTCACCACCGATCACTTCCCCCGCCCCGCACCCCGGCCCGTCTACTCCGCGTTGTCGAGCGGCCAGTCCGTCGCGGCGGGGATGCGGCCGCTGCGGCCTTGGCGCCCCGCGCTTGCCGCGGCGCTGGCCGCCGCCGATAACGGGGCCGCCGCCGATCGACCGTTACCCTCTACGCGTGACTGACGTCCTGCCGGTCGTGACCGTGACCTACTCGCCGGGTCCGCACCTGGAACGCTTCCTGGCTTCCCTGTCGCTGGCCACGGAGCGAGAGGTGTGCGTGCTGCTGGCCGACAACGGCTCCACCGACGGCACCCCGGAGGCGGCCGTCGACCGCTATCCCAACGTGCGGCTGTTCCACACCGGCGCCAACCTCGGCTACGGGACCGCGGTGAATCGCGCCGTGGCGCAACTGGATCCCGAGGACGACTGGGTGATCGTCGCCAACCCGGACGTGCAGTGGGGCCCGGGCAGCATCGACGAACTGCTGGAGGCCGCGTCGCGCTGGCCGCGCGCCGGCGCGCTGGGCCCGTTGGTCCGCGAGCCGGACGGATCGGTGTATCCGTCGGCGCGGCACCTGCCCAGCCTGATCCGCGGCGGCATGCACGCGGTGGTCGGGCCGTTGTGGAAGAGCAACCCGTGGTCGGCGGCGTACCGCCAGGAGCGGCTGGAGCCCAGCGAGCGCCCGGTGGGCTGGCTGTCGGGGTCGTGCCTGCTGGTGCGGCGGTCGGCGTTCGGCCAGATCGGCGGGTTCGACGAGCGCTACTTCATGTATATGGAGGACGTCGACCTGGGCGACCGCCTCGGCAAGGCCGGCTGGCTGTCGGTGTATGTGCCGTCGGCGGAGGTGCTGCATCACAAGGGCCACTCCACCGGCTCGGACCCAGCCAGCCACCTGGCCGCGCACCACAGGAGCACGTACATGTTTCTGGCCGACCGGCATTCCGGTTGGTTGCGCGCTCCGCTGCGCTGGACGCTGCGCGCCTCGCTGATGGTGCGGTCGCGCCTGATGGTGCGCAGTGCGTTGCGCGCGTCCGGGCGGCGGAAACTCCTAGAAGGGCGACACTGAGGTGGGAACTCCAGACGTCGATGTGGTGATCCTGGTCGGCGGCAAGGGCACCCGGCTGCGGCCGCTGACCCTGTCGGCGCCCAAGCCGATGCTGCCCACCGCGGGACTGCCGTTCCTCACGCACCTGCTCTCGCGGGTCGCGGCGGCCGGCATCGACCACGTCATCCTGAGCACCTCGTATCAGGCGGCGGTGTTCGAGGCCGAGTTCGGTGACGGCTCCAAGCTGGGTCTGCAGATCGAGTACGTCACCGAGGAGCGGCCCTTGGGCACCGGCGGCGGCATCGCCAACGTCGCCGGCCACCTGCGGCACGACACCGCGATGGTGTTCAACGGCGACGTGCTCTCCGGAGCCGACCTGGGCCAGATGCTCGACTTTCACTCGGCTCAGGACGCCGACGTCACGCTGCACCTGGTCCGGGTGGGCGACCCGCGCGCGTTCGGCTGCGTGACCACCGAGGAGGGCCGGGTGACCGCGTTCCTGGAGAAGACCCAGGACCCGCCGACCGACCAGATCAACGCCGGGTGCTACGTCTTCTCGCGCGCGGTGATCGACCGGATTCCGCGGGGCCGTGAGGTCTCGGTGGAACGCGAGGTATTCCCCGCGCTGCTGTCGGATCCCGACGTGAAGGTCTGCGGCTACGTCGACGCCAGCTATTGGCGAGACATGGGTACGCCGGAGGACTTCGTCCGCGGCTCGGCGGATCTGGTGCGCGGCATCGCGCCGTCGCCGGCGCTGCACGGCCACCGCGGCGAGCAGTTGGTGCACGACGGCGCGGCGGTGTCGCCGGGCGCGGTGCTGATCGGCGGCACGGTCGTCGGGCGGGGAGCCGAGATCGGCCCCGGCGTCCGGCTGGACGGCGCCGTGATCTTCGACGGCGTCAAGGTCGAGGCGGGCAGCGTGATCGAGCGTTCGATCATCGGCTTCGGCGCGCGCATCGGCCCGCGGGCGCTGGTCCGCGACGGCGTGATCGGCGACGGCGCCGACATCGGGGCGCGCTGCGAGTTGTTGCGCGGCGCCCGGGTGTGGCCCGGCGTGTCGATTCCCGACGGCGGGATCCGCTACTCGTCCGACGTCTAGGCGGCGCCTCACCCCGCCGAGCGTCACGCCAGCGTGGCGTTCGACCCCGGCGGCCACGCTAGCGTGACGTTCGCGTGGCCCGGGCGACCAAGTAGGCGAGCGCGTAGTCCGTCCCGTCGGGCAGCGCGTCGGCGGGCCACCACCGCAAGTCGTCGGACTCGTCGCTGATCGCGATCTGCGCGCCGGCCAGGGCGTGCGCGACGAACTGCAGATCCAGATGGCGGGTCGGCACGCCCAGCGAGCAGGTCACCGGGTGCACGTGCAGCGCGGCCAGGCGGGGTTCGATGCGCAGCGTGTCGATCCCGGACTCCTCGGCGGCCTCGCGCAGGGCGGCGGCGAGGACGTCGGCGTCGTCATCGTCGCAGTGGCCGCCCAGCTGCACCCATCGGCCGAGGCGGGGATGCAACGTCAGCAGCACCTTGCTGCCGGAGTGGTCGAGAACCAGCGTCGAGGCGGTCACGTGCCCCGGCACGCATTCGCGCCGACACGCATCGCTGCGGGCGTGCACGAACGCCAACACCGCGTGGCGCAACGAATCCTGGGCCGGGTCGGGTGGCTCCCAATCCGACAGCATCGCGATCGCCGACTCCCGAACGCTCATCGCACCCCGCCGATCCCGCAACGACACCCTGGGCCCAGTATCACTTGCGGATCAGCAGATCACCGGGGTCCGGGACATCGCGCGGCCCGGCCGGTTCGGCGGCATAGCCGATGGCGATGGCGCCCAACGGCTCCCAGTCGGCGGGCAGCCCGAGCTCGGCGCGCACCAGGTCGGCGGCGAAGATCGTCGAGCCGATCCAG
Organism: Mycobacterium sp. NGS27; assembly: GCF_059813005.1. Classification (NCBI taxonomy): domain Bacteria; kingdom Bacillati; phylum Actinomycetota; class Actinomycetes; order Mycobacteriales; family Mycobacteriaceae; genus Mycobacterium; species Mycobacterium sp. NGS27. Next base: position 93,078 of record NZ_JCALDT010000007.1, on the reverse strand, counting down.
CAGCTGCCCAGCCCGCGCACGGCGAGTGCGACCAGCAGGGCCTGCACGGCCGCGCCGACCGCAACCGTGAACATGGTGTGCTCGGCGGCGGTGCGGGCGGCGTCGGGATAAGAGTGGGCGCCGTCGGGCACCAGGATCGGGATGACGACTTCCGGCGCGTCGTAGAGGATCTGGCCGCGCGCCACCCGCCGGTCGATCGAGTCGGCGGGCCGGCCGTCACCGGCGAGGTCCGCGCGCCACTTGTCCTTCATGCGATCCAGTAGCCGGGTCCGGGTGGCCGGGGTCTGTAGCCAGACGAACCGCACCGGGCGGGTGTGGTGGGGCGCCGGCGCGGTCAGCGCCTCGGCGACGGCGGCTTCCAACAAATCCGCCGGCACCGGCTCGGCGCTGAACCGGCGCACCGATCGCCGTAGCAGCTGCGCCTCGCGGCGGCCCGCCTCGAGGGCTTCGGCGGTGCCGAGCCAGAACAGGTCTTCGGTGCCCGGCCGCAACAACTGCCGCGCGGTCGAGCCGTCGTCGGTCACGGACATGCCCCGCACCACCGCCACCGGCATCGCGGTCAGTTTGCCCTTGACCAGATCGGCGGCGGCGGCGACCTCGTCCGCCACCGCCACCTCGGTGACCAGCAGCTCGTTGCCGTGCTGGTCGACGGCCCCCGAATAGCCGTGCAGCACAGCCAGACCCGCCGCGCCCACGGCCGCGTCGGTCTGGCCGTTGCGCCAGGCGCGGCCCATCGTGTCGGTGATGACCACGGCGACGTCGACCCCGAGGCGCCGGCGCAGCGCGGCCCGCAGCGCCGCGGCGCTGCCGTCCGGGTCGACCGGCAGCAGCGCCAGTTCGTCGCGCCCGACGTTGGATCCGTCCACGCCCGCGGCGGCCTGCACCAGGCCGATCCGGTTCTCGGTGATCAGGGTTCGGCCCTTGCGGGCCAGCACTCGGACGGCTTCGTCGTCGACCAGTTTGCGCCTCAACCGATCGCGCTGTTCGGGATCCTGCGGCGCCGGCACCAGCCGGCCCTCGCACTTGGACACCGCCTTGCTGGTGACGACGACGATGTCGCCGTCGCGCAGCCACGGGGCCGCCGCGGCGACGGCCGCGCCAAGATCGTCGCCGGGCCGGAATTCGGGCAGCCCGGCGACGGGCAGGATTTCGATGGCGGCGGCGGCGCCGTGCTCGCCGGCGGTCGTCATGGCGTCACCCCCGCCAGGTCGAGCCCGGCCCTGACCATCTCGGCCGTCGCCTTCGGGTCGGTCATCACCAGCGGCACCGAGCGCACCTCGACGGCGTCGATGTCGGCGCGATCGTCTTCGCTCACCAGCCAGCCGTCCAGGATGCCGGTGTCGCGGCGCGCGCCGTAGTGCCGGGCGACCGCCTCGGCGGTGGAGTCGACCCCGATCACCGACAGGCAGGCATCGGCCATGCCGCGCAAAGGCTTTCCACCGATGATCGGCGAGTAGCCGACGATCGGGGCGCGTGCGGCGCGCAACGCGCCGCGAATGCCGGGCACGGCCAGGATGGCGCCGACGCTCACCACCGGGTTGGACGGCGCCAGCAGGATGACGTCCGCGTCCGCGATGGCCGCTGTGGCATCGATTGTGGCGGCCGCCTTTTCGGCGCCCACGAAGGCGAAGCTGTGCGTGGGCACCTGGGCCCGGTACCGCACCCACCACTCCTGGAAGTGAATGGCCCGCCGGCTGCCGTCGTCGGGATCGGTTATCACGACGTGGGTCTCGCACCGGTCGTCGCTGGCGGGCAACAGCCGCGCGCCGGGCTGCCAGCGGTCGCACAGCGCGGTGGTGATCTGCGACAGGGGGTAGCCGGCGTTGAGCATCTGGGTGCGCACCAGGTGGGTACCCAGGTCGCGGTCGCCGAGCCCGAACCAATCCGGCTGCACCCCGTAGCGCGCCAATTCCTCTTTGGCGTGCCAGGTTTCGTTTCGGTGCCCCCACCCTCGCTCCGGATCTACACCTCCACCTAAGGTGTACATGCAGGTGTCCAAATCGGGGCAGATTCGCAGTCCGTGTATCCAGGCGTCATCGCCAATGTTGACGATCGCCGTCAGCTCGTGACTGTCGGCCTCCGTGTCCGGGCGCCGTTGCGGTTGAAACTGACCGAGCCCGAACAACTGTTGAACCCCCAGCAGGAAGCGGGCGCCGCCAACCCCACCGACCAGAACGGTGACCTTCACATTGCACGACAGTACTGCCCGGCGGCGGCGCTGTGGTGGGCCCACCGGGGGTGCCTCAAAGTTGCGGTTCCCCACCGGTTGTGGGCAACTCCTGAGGAAGTTGAGGGCACTGTGATCGACACGCCGAAGGCCCAAAACAACAGAAACGCCGAAATTCGATCACGAGATGGTATGGAAATGCGCCGAAGTGCTTGACCCGGCAGGTCAACCCGTGTCTAATCACAACAGTGTCATTTCCCGGTTGGCCGGCCGACTCCGGTGTCGCAGACCGAGATTCGATCACTTGTTCGAATTGTCTGTACATCAGAACAGTGGGAAACCAATCACTCTCTCTCAATCAAGCTGAGGAGGCGGACGACCGTATGTCTTACGAAACTTTTCAAGGCGCCATGGCGAGCACGCCGCACACCGACATCGACCCGGCACTGGACCGCCCCGCTCGGCCGCATCTGACCGTGGTTCCTGATGCGCCAATCGCATTCGAGCCCGAGCCCATGCCGGAGCCGGCCGCCGACCAATGGCAGGACCGCGCGCTGTGCGCCCAGACCGACCCCGAGGCCTTCTTCCCGGAGAAGGGTGGCTCCACCCGCGAGGCCAAGAAGATCTGCCTGGGGTGCGAGGTGCGTCATGAGTGCCTCGAGTACGCCCTCGAGCACGACGAGCGCTTCGGCATCTGGGGCGGTTTGTCCGAACGCGAGCGCCGCCGCCTCAAGCGCGGCATCATCTGACGCACGCTGATCGCAACGCGCGCTGAGCGTTAAGCCGCCAGCACTCACGCGCAAGCAGCAGTTATTCGTCGTCGATCGTCGGATCGATGACCGACGGCTCGACGTCGAGGTAGATCGCGACCTGGGCCACCAGGATTTCGTGCAGCAGGTCGCCGAGTTCGACGGTGTCTTTGGCCCGTCGCTCAATTGGCTTGCGGAACAACACAATTCGCGCCCGCGTGGAGTTGCCGCGGATGTCGACGCCGGCCGGGATCAACCGCGCCAGCGGGATCGGCCCGTCGGCGATCACCTCGGGTGGCCACTGCACACTGTCGGGATCCTTGGCCGAGATGCGCGGAATCTCGTCGACGGCCACGTCGAGTTCGGCCAGCCGATCCTGCCAGCTTCGCTCGATGGGTTCGTAGGCCTCCAGCACGGCCATGTCGAACCGCTCGGCGCGGCTGCGCCACCCCGGCACGGACGGGGGCAACAGCGGGCCGCGCATATCGCGGCCCCTGCGGAAGAGTCGGTGGGTCCCGGTCCGGCGCGGAGCCGGTCCGCCGGAGAACCGATCTCTTCGCGGGGAGCTGCGCGAATCACCCACGCGCCGATGGTAACGGTTGCACATCGAGGGCCGGCCGGTTGCGCGTGTCCGGCGCTTCGGCGACGTTTGCGCACGATAGCCTTTCGATCGTGAACGTTCCCCGTCGCTGTTGCCGGCCCGGGTGCCCGCACTACGCCGTGGCAACCCTGACGTTCGTCTACTCGGACTCGACGGCGGTCGTCGGTCCGTTGGCGACCGCGCGGGAACCGCATTCCTGGGATTTGTGCGTCAACCACGCCGGCCGGATCACCGCGCCCCGCGGGTGGGAGCTGGTGCGCCATGCCGGACCCCTCCTTTCGGAGCCCGCCCACCCCGACGAGGACGACCTGGTCGCCCTGGCCGACGCGGTGCGCGAGGGCGGCGATCGCGGCGCGCCCTACGCGGCGACCCCCGCGAACGGCTTCTCCGACGCGCACATCCATCACGGCGGATCTCAGGCCACCGCGCCCAGTAGCAGCCTGCTGGCACCGCCCGAGCATCGCTCCGGACGGCGCCGCGGACATCTGCGCGTGCTGCCCGATCCCAGCGACTAGCCCTGACGGTGGTGACCTCAGTTCTCCGTAGCCCGATAGGCTGACGCCAAGAGTTCACGTCGTCAGGAGTCCCGCATGTCTCGGCCCGCCGCGACTGTCCACCGTGTCGTCAAGGCATACGACGTGCGTGGGCTAGTCGGCGAAGAGCTCGACCAGTCGCTGGTCACCGATCTCGGCGCAGCGTTCGCCAAACTCATGCGCGGCGAGGGCGCCCGCCAGGTCGTCATCGGCCACGACATGCGGGACAGTTCGCCCGCGCTGGCGGCGGCGTTCGCCGCCGGGGTGCGGAGCCAGGGACTGGACGTGGTGCGCATCGGCCTGGCGTCCACCGATCAGCTCTACTTCGCCTCCGGACTGCTGGACTGCCCGGGCGCCATGTTCACCGCAAGCCACAACCCGGCGGCCTACAACGGCATCAAGCTGTGCCGTGCGGGGGCCAAACCGGTGGGCGCCGAGACCGGGCTGCGGCTGGTCGCCGACGACGTGATCGCCGGCGTCGACGCCTACGACGGGCAACCGGGAGACGCGAGCGATCGCGACGTGCTGGCCGACTACGGACAGTTCCTGCGGTCGCTGGTGGACACCTCCGGGCTGCGCCCGCTACGGGTGGCCGTGGACGCCGGCAACGGCATGGCCGGCCTCACCACGCCCGCCGTGCTCGGCCCGATCGGCTCGATCACGTTGGAGCCGTTGTACTTCGAGCTCGACGGCTCGTTTCCCAATCACGAGGCCAACCCGCTCGACCCCGCCAACCTGGAGGACCTGCGGGCGTTCGTGCGCGAGACCGGCGCCGACATCGGCCTGGCCTTCGACGGCGACGCCGATCGCTGCTTCGTCGTCGACGAACGCGGCAACCCCGTGTCGCCGTCGACCGTGACCAGCCTGGTGGCCGCCCGTGAGTTGAGCCGGGAGATCGGCGCGACGATCATCCACAACGTGATCACCTCGCGCGCGGTGCCCGAACTGGTCGCCGAGCGCGGCGGCACCCCGCTGCGGTCGCGGGTGGGGCACTCCTATATCAAGGCGTTGATGGCCGACACCGGCGCGATCTTCGGCGGCGAACATTCGGCGCACTACTACTTCCGCGACTTCTGGGGTGCCGACTCGGGGATGCTGGCCGCGCTGTACGTGCTGGCCGCCCTCGGCGAGCAGGACCGCCCGCTGTCGGAGTTGACCGCGGACTACCAGCGCTACGAATCGTCGGGCGAAATCAACTTCACCGTCGCCGACGCCGGGCAGTGCACGGAAGCGGTGCTCAAGTCGTTCGGCGCCCGGATTCACTCCCTCGATCATGTGGACGGGGTGACGGCCGACCTGGGCGACGGCAGCTGGTTCAACCTGCGCAGCTCCAACACCGAGCCGTTGCTGCGGCTGAACGTTGAGGCGCGCACGGTTGAGGACGTGGCCGCGGTGGTCGCCCAGATCAGTTCCGAAATCACGGCGGCCTCGGCGGGCGCGAAGGCCGCGCCGTGAACGCCACCCGGGCGATCGATCTGGAGGACACCGAGGGCCTGCTGGCCGCCGACCGCGACGGCCTGCTGCGCGCCGCTTCGTCGGCCGGTGCCCAGGTGCGTGCGGTCGCCGCCGCGGTCGACGAGGGTGCGCTGGCCCCGCTGGGTGCCGACGACCGTCCGCGCAGCGTCATCTGGGTCGCCGGGCGCGGCACCGCCGAGACGGCCGGGACGATGCTGGCCGCGACGATGGGTGGAACCGCTTCCCAGCCCTTCACTCTGGCCGGCGAGGCACCGCCGTGGGTGGGCCCGCTCGATGTGCTGGTCGTCGCGGGCGGCGATCCGGGCGATCCCGCGCTGGTCGCCGCGGCCGCCACGGGCTTGCGCCGCGGCGCGCGGGTGGTCGTGGCGGCGCCCTATGAGGGTCCGCTGCGGGACGCCACCGCCGGGGGAGCGGCCGTGCTGGCGCCCCGGCTCTGGGTTCCCGACGAGTTCGGCCTGTGCCGGTACCTGGCCGCCGGGCTCGCGCTGCTGCACGCCGTGGACCCCCGGCCCAAGGTCGACCTGGCGTTGCTCGCCGACGAGCTGGATGCCGAGGCGCTGCGCAACAGCGCCGCCCGCGAGCTGTTCACCAACCCGGCCAAGCTGCTGGCCGCGCGGATCGCCGAGCGCCAGGTGGTGCTGGCCGGCGACGGGGCCGCGACGCTCGCGCTGGCCCGGCACGGCAGCTCGGTGCTGCTGCGGGTCGCGAACCAGGTGACCCCGGCCGCCTGCCTCGCGGACGCGGTGGTCGCCTTGCGCGCGGGGGCGGCGGGCGGCTTCGAGGATCCCGACGCCGCGCTGTTCCACGACGAACAGATCGACGGACCGCTGCCGCAGCGATTGCGTGTGCTGGCCGTCGTCCTGGAGTCCGAGCAGACGGGTGTGGCCGCGCGGACGGCCGGGCTCGACGACGTGTACCTGCTCGCCGCCGAGGACGTGCCCGACGGGCCCGGCGGCTCGGCCGGCTACGGCGTTTCGCCGGCGCTGGGGGGACCCGGTAGCCCCGAGCAGCAACTGGCAGTATTGGCCGTCCGGCTGGAAATGGCCGCGGTTTATATGCGACTGGTGCGGGGATAGATACAACAGTGGAACTGCTTCGCGGGGCCTTGAGAACGTACGCCTGGGGTTCGCGTACCGCCATCGCCGAATTCACCGAGCGTCCGGTGCCGGCGGCGCATCCGGAGGCGGAGCTGTGGTTTGGGGCGCACCCGGGTGATCCGGCCTGGCTGGAAACCGACAGCGGCGAAATCACCTTGCTCGAGGCCCTGGTCGACGACCCGGAGGGCCAGCTCGGGCCGACGTCGCGGGCGCGCTTCGGCGACGTGCTGCCGTTTTTGGTCAAGGTGCTGGCCGCCGACGAGCCGCTGTCCCTGCAGGCGCACCCCAGCGCCGCGCAGGCGGCCGAGGGTTACCTGCGCGAGGAGCGGGTCGGCATTCCGCTGACCTCGCCGGTGCGCAACTACCGCGACACCTCGCACAAGCCCGAGCTGCTGGTGGCGCTGCACGCGTTCGAGGCGCTGGCCGGCTTCCGGCAGGCGTCGCGCACCGTCGAGCTGTTGCGGGCCCTGGCCGTCTCCGACCTGGACCCCTACATCGACCTGCTCAACGACCAGTCCGACGCCGACGGTCTGCGCGCGTTGTTCACCACCTGGATCACCGCGCCGCAGCCCGACATCGACGTGCTGGTGACCGCCGTGCTGGACGGCGCCATCGCGTACCTCAGCTCGGGCGCAACGGAATTCGCGGCCGAGGCCAAGACGGTGCTGGAGCTCGGCGAGCGCTATCCCGGCGACGCCGGTGTGCTGGCGGCGCTGCTGCTGAATCGCATCAGCCTGGCCCCGGGCGAGGCCATCTTCGTCTCCGCCGGCAACCTGCACACCTATCTGCGGGGTTTCGCGGTGGAGGTGATGGCCAACTCGGACAACGTGTTACGCGGCGGCCTGACCCCCAAGCACGTCGACGTGCCCGAGCTGCTGCGCGTGCTGGACTTCGCGCCCACCACCGAGGAGCAGCTGCGGCCGCGGATCCGCCGAGAGGGCTTCGGACTGATCTATGAGACACCGACCGACGAGTTCGCGGTCGCGCTGTTGGCGCTCGATGACGAGTACGTCGGCCATGAGGTGGACGCGACGTGCAGCCACGACGGCCCGCAGATCCTGTTGTGCAGCCAGGGTTCCACGACCGTCCATGGCAAATCCGGTTCGCTGACGTTGAAGCGGGGGATGGCCGCCTGGGTGGCGGCCGACGACGCCCCGATCCGGCTCGAGGCGCACGAACCGACCAAGCTGTTCAGGGCGACGGTTGGGCTGTGAGCCGGCGCCGCCGGTTGGCGGCTTCGCGCCGCTCGCCTAACCAGAGCCGCAGGTTGTGCGCCATCGCGCGGCCGATGATCCGCGGCGGCGGGACCATATAGAGGCTGTCGAGCAGCGAGAATCGCCGCAAGAACCATTCCGCCAGAACGGGTTCGGTCTCCGCGGCGCCCAGAAACTGATCGAACAGCGCGCCTGAGGGCCGCCACCACCAGGGGATCGGCTTCTTGGAGCCGGCGTGGTGGAAGGTGACGTCGCCGATCGCGTTCATCGTCCACACCGGGAAAGTGCTCTTGGCGGTGGCGCGGTTCAGCTCCGCGGCGACTTGATGGTCCGGGAATCGCAGCGCGCGGCGCAGATGCCCGGCCTGCAGCGAGGTCATCGTCATGCCCTGCCCGAAGGTCGGATTGAAGCTGGCCACCGCGTCGCCGAAGGCGACGATGCCGGCGGGCAGGCGGTCCAGTTTGTCGTAGCGGCGCCACTTGCTGGCCGGGAAGGCGTGAAATGCCGGATCGCCCAGCGGCTCGGCCCGCGTCAGCGCCGCATTGAAATGGTCCGGGAGCAGCCGCCGCGCCAGCGCGAGCATCTCGGGAAAGGTCCGCGGCGGCTTCGCATTGGCCACGCCGAAGGTGGTCAGTACCCAGGTGCCGTCCTCGTAGCAGAGCATGCCCAACCCCAGCGACATGTCATGCGAGGCGCCGGCGACCACCACCTTCTCCGCGATCAGCCCGTCGGGGATGCGGAATCGCTGGGTGGCGTAGTGAATGCCGATGTCCAGCTCCTGTTCGATCGGGCGCTCGAAACCCCATTCCGCCAGCCACGCCGGCAGCCGGGTGCCCCGGCCGGCCGCGTCGACGACCAGATCCGCGGCCACGAATTCGGGGTCCGTGCTTTCGGAGTCGGCCGGATCCAGCAGCACGCCGGTCACCCGCTGTCGCGCGCGGTCGAACCGCGGCTCGGCCACCGAGCGCCGCGCCAGGTCGACGTTGTCGATGCCGCGGACCCGTTGTCGCAACTGCCATTCCAGATGCGGGCGGCTGGGCACGTAGGCGGTGAACTCATCGCGCAGCGTGTGCCCGGTACCCAGCACGTGGCCCGCGGCGCCGAGGTGGATGCAATCGGGCCGGTTCTCCAGTTTGGGCACCCCGGCGCTCACCATGTCGTCGAGCAGGCCCGGGAAAAGGCCCTCGAATTCGATCGCCCCGCGCGCCATCAGCATGTGCAGGTGCCGGTCTTGAGGAACCGTCGCCCGGTTCGCCGGGCCGTCCGGCAACTCGTCGCGCTCGTACACCGTCACCCGCGCGTACGAATCCGAAAGCACCCGAGCGGCGCACAGACCGGCGATGCTCCCCCCGATGACCACAGCATGATCCCTGGCCGCTGCTCCGCTATCCGGCATTTGCCGAGAGTACCCAGTACTGTGACGGACCAACGGCTCCCAGCGCTGGGAAAGGGCGAATGCATGGCCAATCGATGGCGGACCAAATCGATCGAGCAATCCATCGCCGACACAGACGAGCCGGACACCAAGCTGCGCAAGGACCTGACCTGGCGCGACCTGGTGGTGTTCGGCGTCGCGGTGGTGATCGGCGCTGGCATCTTCACGGTCACCGCGTCGACGACCGGCGACATCACCGGGCCGGCCATCTGGGTGTCGTTCGTGATCGCGGCGGGCACCTGCGCGCTGGCCGCGCTGTGCTACGCGGAGTTCGCCTCAATGCTGCCGGTGGCGGGCAGCGCCTACACCTTTTCCTACGCCACCTTCGGGGAGTTCCTGGCCTGGATCATCGGCTGGAATCTGGTGCTGGAACTGGCGATCGGCGCCGCGGTGGTGGCCAAGGGCTGGTCGAGCTATCTGGGCACCGTCTTCGGATTCGCCGGCGGCACCGCGAAATTCGGCTCGACCCAGGTCGACTGGGGGGCACTGGTGATCGTCGCGGGGGTGGCCACCCTGATCGCGTTGGGCACCAAGTTGTCATCGAGGTTCTCGGCGGTGATCACCGCGATCAAGGTGTCGGTGGTGATCTTCGTCGTGGTGGTCGGTGTCTTCTACATCAAGCGCGCCAACTACTCGCCGTTCATCCCGAAGGCCGAGGCGGGCCGTGACGCCAAGGGCATCGACCAGTCCGTCCTGTCGTTGCTGACCGGCGCGCACGGCAGCCACTACGGCTGGTATGGCGTGCTGGCCGGCGCGTCGATCGTCTTCTTCGCGTTCATCGGGTTCGACATCGTCGCCACCATGGCCGAGGAGACCAAGAATCCGCAGCGCGATGTGCCGCGGGGAATCCTGGCGTCGCTGGGCATCGTCACCCTGCTCTACGTCGCCGTCGCCGTCGTGCTGTCCGGCATGGTCTCCTACACCCAGCTCAAGACGGTCAAGGGCCGCGGGCAGGCGAACCTGGCCACCGCCTTCACCGCGAACGGCATCCACTGGGCGAGCAAGATCATCTCCATCGGCGCGCTGGCGGGACTGACCACCGTGGTGATGGTGCTGATGCTCGGCCAGTGCCGGGTCCTGTTCGCGATGGCGCGCGACGGGCTGCTGCCGCGGTCGCTGGCCAAGACCGGCACGCACGGCACTCCGGTACGGATCACCGTGCTGGTCGCCGTGGTGGTGGCCGTGACGGCGTCGGTGTTTCCCATCACCAAGCTCGAGGAGATGGTGAACGTCGGAACGCTGTTCGCCTTCGTCCTGGTCTCGGCCGGCGTGATGGTGCTGCGCCGGACGCGACCGGATCTGGAGCGCGGTTTCAAGGCGCCGTGGGTGCCGTTGCTTCCGATCGCCTCGATCGCCGCGTGTGCGTGGCTGATGCTCAACCTCACGGCGCTCACCTGGGTCCGGTTCGGCGTCTGGTTGGCCGTCGGCACGGCCATTTACGCCGGATACGGCTACCGGCACTCGGTGCTGGGCCGTCGTGAGGAAGGGGAGACGGAACGCAGCGACGCGCTCGAGGCCGACCCCCACACCCCGGTGCCCTAGGCCAGCGGCTTTACAAATTGACGTCTTTTGTCTAGACAGGAGACGCAAACGGCGGTATTGTCCAATCTCAACGTGGTGTGACTCACAAGGAGGTTTGGCATATGACCACATTCGAACCGCAACTGAGCAGGGATTCCGAGCCGCTGGCCTGGCGGGACAAGAAGCGCAGACTGTGGCTGATGGGGCTGATCGCCCCGACGGCGTTGTTCGCGATGCTGCCGCTCATCTGGGGTCTGAACCGGCTGGGCTGGCACGGCGCCGCGCAGGTGCCGCTGTGGATCGGGCCGATCCTGCTCTGGGTTCTGCTGCCGATCCTGGACCTGCGCTTCGGGCCCGACGGGCAGAACCCGCCCGACGAGGTCATGGAGCAGCTGGAGAACGACAAGTACTACCGCTACTGCACCTACATTTACGTCCCCTTCCAATACCTGAGCGTGATCTTCGGCGCCTACCTGTTCACCGCGTCGAACCTGAGCTGGCTGGGCTTCGACGGCGCCCTCGGCTGGGCCGGCAAGCTGGGACTGGCGCTCTCGGTCGGCGTGCTCGGCGGCGTCGGCATCAACACCGCCCACGAGATGGGCCACAAGAAGGACTCGCTGGAGCGCTGGCTGTCCAAGATCACCCTGGCGCAGACCTGGTACGGGCACTTCTACATCGAGCACAACCGGGGCCACCACGTCCGCGTCGCCACCCCGGAGGACCCCGCGTCGGCGCGCTTCGGCGAGACGTTCTGGGAGTTCTTGCCGCGCAGCGTGTTCGGCAGCCTGCGTTCGTCGCTGCGGCTCGAAGCGCAACGGATCCGCCGGCAGGGCTCCAGCCCGTGGCACCCCAAGACGTATCTGTCCAACGACGTCCTCAACGCCTGGCTGATGTCGGTGGTGCTGTGGGGAGTGCTGATCGCGATCTTCGGCCCGGCGCTGATCCCGTTCATGGTCATCCAGGCGGTCTTCGGCTTCAGCCTGCTGGAGTCGGTCAACTACCTGGAGCACTACGGCCTACTGCGGCAGAAGAATTCGAGCGGGCGCTACGAGCGCTGCACCCCCGCGCACAGCTGGAACTCCGACCACGTGGTGACCAATCTGTTCCTCTACCACCTGCAGCGGCACAGCGACCACCACGCCAACCCCACGCGGCGCTACCAGACGCTGCGCAGCATGGAGGGCGCGCCCAACCTGCCGAGCGGGTACGCGTCGATGATCTCGCTCACCTACTTCCCGCCGCTGTGGCGCAAGGTGATGGACCACCGGGTGCTGGCGCACTACGACGGCGACATCACCCGGATCAACGTGCAGCCGCGGTTGCGCGAGAAGCTGCTGGCCCGTCACGGGGTGACGGCATGACCGCCTATCGTTGCCCAGGCTGCGATTACACCTACGACGAAGCGAAAGGCGAACCGCGGGAAGGCTTTCGGCCGGGCACGCCGTTCGGTGAAATCCCCGAAGACTGGTGCTGCCCCGATTGCGCGGTGCGCGAGAAGGTCGATTTCGAAACTATAGGAGTGAACCGATGAGTGAGGACTACAAGCTTTTCGCCTGCGTGCAGTGCGGATTCGAGTACGACGAGGCCAAGGGCTGGCCGGAGGACGGCATCGCGCCCGGGACCCGGTGGGACGACATCCCCGAGGACTGGAGCTGCCCGGATTGCGGTGCCGCGAAGTCCGATTTCGTGATGGTGGAGATCGCCCGACCGTGATCGCAGCCACCGCCGCAGCGAAAGCCGCTATTGTCGCGCCTGTGAAGCGGATGCCGTACGCCGAGGCGTCGCGTGCCCTGCTGCGTGACTCGGTGCTCGATGCGATGCGGGATCTGTTGCTGACGCGGGACTGGTCGGCCATCACCCTGTCCGACGTGGCCCGCGCCGCCGGCATCAGCCGGCAGACGATCTACAACGAGTTCGGCTCCCGGCAGGGCCTGGCGCAGGGGTACGCCCTGCGCCTGGCCGATCGGCTGGTCGACGCCGTCGACGCCGCGCTGCAAGCCAACATCGGCGACATCTACGAGGCGTTTTTGCAGGGTTTCCGCGACCTGTTCACCGAGCTGGCGGCGGACCCCCTGGTGATCTCGCTGCTCACCGGGGTGGCCAAGCCGGACCTGCTGCAGCTCATCACCATCGGCAGCGCCCCCATCGTCAACCGCGCCTCCGAACGGTTGGCCACGGCGCTCACCCACAGCTGGGTGGCCGCCAGCGACGAGGACGCCGGCGTGCTGGCGCGTGCCATCGTGCGGCTGGCGCTGAGCTACGTGTCGATGCCGCCTGAGGCGGACCCGGGGGTGTCTCCCGCTCGCAGCGAAGACGTGGCCGCCGACCTGGCCCGGTTGATGACGCCGTTCGCGGAGCGTCACGGCGTCATCAACGTTCCCTGACCCGCACGGCGCGCGGACCCGCGACTACAGTGGCCCAAGAACATACCTAAGCTAATTACCGCTTGGATCCGAGCGAGCCTAAAAGGAAGACACGTTATGACGACGACCGAAAACGCACTCACCCCCGACGTTCGGAACGGCATCGATTTCAAGATCGCCGATCTGTCGTTGGCGGATTACGGTCGCCGGGACATCGAGCTCTCGGAGCAGGAGATGCCGGGTCTGATGTCGCTGCGCCGCGAGTACCACGACGTGCAGCCGCTCAAGGGCGCGCGCATCTCGGGTTCGCTGCACATGACCGTGCAGACCGCGGTGCTGATCGAGACCCTCGTCGCGCTGGGCGCCGAGGTGCGCTGGGCGTCCTGCAACATCTTCTCCACCCAGGACCACGCCGCCGCCGCGGTGGTCGTCGGGCCCCATGGCACCCCGGAGGAGCCCAAGGGCGTGCCGGTGTACGCGTGGAAGGGCGAGACGCTCGAGGAGTACTGGTGGGCGGCCGAGCAGGTGCTGACCTGGCCCGACGAGCCGGCCAACATGATCCTGGACGACGGCGGTGACGCCACCATGCTGGTGCTGCGCGGCGCGCAGTACGAGAAGGCCGGCGTGGTGCCGCCGGACGAGGAAGACGACTCGACCGAGCACCGGGTGTTCTTGAACCTGCTGCGCAAGCGGTTCGAGACCGACAAGGACAAGTGGACCAAGATCGCCGCGTCGATCAAGGGCGTCTCCGAGGAGACCACCACCGGCGTGCTGCGGCTCTACCAGTTCGCCGCCGCCGGCGACCTGGCATTCCCCGCGATCAACGTCAACGACTCGGTCACCAAGAGCAAGTTCGACAACAAGTACGGCTGCCGGCACTCGCTGATCGACGGAATCAACCGCGGCACCGACGTGCTGATCGGCGGCAAGAAGGTGCTGATCTGCGGCTACGGCGACGTCGGTAAGGGGTCCGCCGAGTCGGTCGCCGGGCAGGGCGCGCGGGTGACCGTCACCGAGATCGACCCGATCAACGCCCTGCAGGCGCTGATGGAGGGCTTCGACGTCAAGCGGGTGGAGGACGTGATCGGCGAGGCCGACATCGTCATCACCACGACCGGCAATAAGGACATCATCACCCTCGAGCACATGAAGGCGATGAAGGACAAGGCGATCCTGGGCAACATCGGCCACTTCGACAACGAGATCCAGGTGGCCCGGCTGGAGAAGTCCGGCGCCACCAAGACCAACATCCGCCCGCAGGTCGACCTGTGGACGTTTCCGGACACCGGCAAGTCGATCATCCTGCTGTCCGAGGGCCGGCTGCTGAACCTGGGTAACGCCACCGGCCACCCGTCGTTCGTGATGAGCAACAGCTTTTCCAACCAGGTCATCGCGCAGATCGAGCTGTGGACCAAGAACGACGAGTACGACAACGAGGTCTACCGGCTGCCCAAGCACTTGGACGAGAAGGTGGCGCGCATCCACGTGGAGGCGCTCGGCGGCGAACTGACCAAGCTCACCAAGGAGCAGGCCGAGTACATCGGCGTCGACGTCGACGGCCCCTACAAGGCCGACCACTACCGCTACTGAGCCGCCCGGCCGCCGTGCTGATCGCGATCGAAGGCATCGACGGCGCCGGCAAGCGCACGCTGACGGACAAGCTCCGCAACTTGTTCGAGGCGAACGGCAAGTCGGTCGCCATGCTGGCCTTCCCCCGTTACGGGCGATCGGTGACCGCCGACATCGCATCCGAGGCCCTGCACGGCGAGCACGGCGACCTCGCGTCGTCGGTTTATGCGATGGCGATGCTCTTCGCGCTGGACCGCGCCGGGGCGGTCGACGAAATCGGCGCGCTGCGCCGCGAGCACGACGTGGTGATCATGGATCGCTACGTCGCCTCCAACGCGGCATACACCGCGGCCCGCCTGCACCAGGATGCCGCCGGGCCGGCCGTGGAATGGATATACGCGCTGGAGTACCAGCGCCTCGGGCTGCCCGCGCCCGACTGGCAGGTGCTGCTCGCGGTGCCGGCCGAACTGGCCGGGCGGCGCGCCCGCGGCCGGGCCGAGGCCGATCCGGGCCGGGCGCGCGACAGCTACGAACGCGACGACGGGCTTCAGCAGCGCACCGGCGCGGTCTACGCCGAACTGGCCGCCGCGGGCTGGGGCGGCCGCTGGCGCAGCGTCGACGCGGACGTCGATCCGGGCCGGCTGGTTGCCGATTTGACCGCCAACTAGCACAGATTTGTCACGATTCGGCCGTTTCGAAGGAGAAACGCCCGTGTGGTGCCCGAGTTTTGTCCCGATCTGGTGACACCATGGACTCCATGAGGCAAAGGATTTTGGTCGTCGACGACGACGCTTCGCTAGCCGAGATGCTCACCATCGTGCTTCGTGGGGAGGGTTTCGACACTGCGGTCATCGGTGACGGTACCCAGGCCCTGACTGCGGTGCGCGAACTGCGCCCCGATCTGGTGTTGTTGGACCTGATGCTGCCCGGCATGAACGGCATCGACGTGTGCCGGGTGTTGCGCGCCGATTCCGGTGTGCCGATCGTGATGCTCACCGCCAAGACGGACACTGTCGACGTGGTCCTGGGCCTCGAGTCGGGTGCCGACGACTACATCATGAAGCCGTTCAAGCCCAAGGAGCTGGTGGCCCGGGTGCGGGCGCGGCTGCGGCGCAACGACGACGAGCCGGCCGAGATGCTGTCGATCGCCGACGTCGAGATCGATGTGCCGGCGCACAAGGTCACGCGCAACGGCGAGCAGATCTCCTTGACACCGCTGGAATTCGACCTGCTGGTGGCGTTGGCGCGCAAACCGCGGCAGGTGTTTACTCGTGATGTGCTGCTCGAACAGGTGTGGGGCTATCGTCACCCGGCGGATACCCGCTTGGTGAACGTGCACGTCCAGCGTCTGCGTGCCAAGGTCGAGAAAGACCCTGAGAACCCGACCGTTGTGTTGACCGTTCGAGGAGTGGGTTACAAGGCCGGACCTCCGTGACCCGCGCACTTCTAGAGCGCCGTAGGGGGCGCCGGCGGTGATCTGGGGCTCCCGGCGACGCACTCGGAGCCGCTGGGGGCGCTCCGGCCCCATGACTCGTGGCATGGGTACAGTGAGCCGGGCCGTGGCCATCGCTTGGCGGCGCTCGCTGCAGCTGCGGGTGGTGGCGCTGACGCTGGGGCTGTCCCTCGCGGTCATTTTGGCGCTCGGATTCGTATTGACCAGTCAGGTCACCAATCGCGTGCTCGACGTCAAGGTCAAGGCCGCCATCGAGCAGATCGAGCGGGCGCGCACCACCGTGGGCGGGATCGTCAACGGCGAAGAGGCGCGTTCGCTGGACAGCAGCCTGCAGCTGGCGCGCAACACGCTGACCTCCAAGACCGATCCGGCCTCGGGTGCGGGGCTGGCCGGCGCCTTCGACGCGGTGCTGATGGTGCCGGGTGACGGCCCGCGCGCGGCGACCACGGCCGGCCCCGTCGACCAGGTGCCCGGTTCGCTGCGCGGCTTCGTCAAGGCCGGGCAGGCGTCGTATCAGTACGCCGCCGTGCACACCGACGGCTTCTCCGGGCCGGCGCTGATCGTCGGCACGCCGGCGTCGTCTCAGGTGGCCAACCTGGAGCTGTACCTGATCTTCCCGCTGAAAAACGAGCAGGCCACCATCCAGCTGGTGCGCGGCACCATGATCACCGGCGGCGCGGTGCTGCTGGTGCTGCTGGCCGGCATCGCGCTGCTGGTGTCGCGGCAGGTGGTGGTGCCGGTGCGATCGGCGTCGCGCATCGCCGAACGTTTCGCCGAAGGCCATCTGTCCGAACGCATGCCGGTGCGCGGCGAGGACGACATGGCGCGGTTGGCCATGTCGTTCAACGACATGGCCGAGAGCCTGTCGCGCCAGATCACCCAGCTGGAGGAGTTCGGTAATCTGCAGCGTCGCTTCACCTCCGACGTGAGCCACGAACTGCGCACCCCGCTGACCACGGTGCGGATGGCCGCCGACCTGATCTATGACCACAGCGCCGACCTGGACCCGACGCTGGCGCGCTCCACTGAGCTGATGGTCAACGAGCTGGACCGGTTCGAGTCGCTGCTCAACGACCTGCTGGAAATCTCCCGGCACGACGCCGGTGTCGCCGAGCTGTCGGTCGAGGCCGTCGACCTGCGCACCACGGTGCAGAGCGCGCTGGGCAACGTCGGGCATCTGGCCGAAGAAGCCGGCATCGAACTGAAGGTGAATCTGCCGGCCGAAGAGGTGATCGCCGAGGTCGACACGCGCCGGGTGGAGCGCATCCTGCGCAACCTGATCGCCAATGCCATCGACCACGCCGAGCACAAGCCGGTCAAGATCCGGATGGCCGCCGACGAGGACACGGTCGCCGTCACCGTCCGCGACTACGGGGTGGGGCTGCGACCGGGCGAGGAGAAGCTGGTGTTCAGCCGGTTCTGGCGAGCCGACCCCTCGCGGGTGCGCCGCTCCGGCGGCACCGGGCTCGGCCTGGCCATCAGCATCGAGGACGCGCGCCTGCACCAGGGCAGGCTGGAGGCGTGGGGTGAACCGGGCGACGGTTCGTGCTTCCGGCTGACGCTGCCGTTGGTGCGCGGCCACAAGGTCACCACCAGCCCGTTGCCCATGAAGCCGATTCCGCAACCCGCCCCCACGGGGCCACAGCACGCCAAAGACCGTACGCGGCAACGAGAGCCGGCCGAGAGGACGTTGTGATGCGGCGGTTGTTGGGCCTGCTGATGCTGGCCATGCTGCTCGCCGGTTGTGCCGGGGTGCCCAGCTCGTCGGCGCCCCAGGCCATCGGCACCGTCGAGCGGCCCGCGCCGTCGAACCTGCCCAAGCCGACCCCGGGCATGGATCCCGACGTGCTGCTGCGCGAATTCTTCAAGGCCACAGCCGATCCCGCGAACCGGCATCTGGCTGCGCGGCAGTTCCTCACCCAGTCGGCGTCCAACGCCTGGGACGATGCCGGTAGCGCGCTGCTGATCGACCATGTGGTGTTCGTGGAAACCCGTGCGGCCGAACGTGTTTCGGCGACCATGCGGGCGGACATCCTCGGTTCGCTGTCCGACGTGGGAGTGTTCGAGACCGCCGAGGGTGTGCTGCCCGACCCCGGGCCGATCGAGTTGGTCAAGACCTCCGGCGGCTGGCGCATCGACCGGCTACCCAACGGAGTGTTTCTGGACTGGCAGCAGTTTCAGTCCACCTACAAACGCAACACGCTGTACTTCGACGACCCGACCGGCAAGACGGTGGTTCCCGACCCGCGCTACGTCGCGGTGCCCGACCACGACCAGTTGGCCACCGAGCTGATCTCCAAGATGATCGCCGGGCCGCGGCCCGAGATGGCGCACACGGTCCGCAACCTGCTCGCACCGCCCCTGCGGCTGCGCGGCCCGGTGACCCGGGCCGACGGCGGCAAGAACGGCATCGGGCGCGGTTACGGCGGTGCGCGCGTCGAACTGGAAAAGCTGTCCACCACCGATCCGCACAGCCGGCAATTGGTTGCGGCACAGATCATTTGGACCCTGGCCCGGGCCGACATCCGCGGACCGTATGTGATCAACGCCGACGGTGCGCCGCTGGACGACCGGTTCCGCGACGGGTGGACCACCTCCGACGTCGCCGCCACCGACCCCGGCGCGGCCGACGGCGCGGGAGCGGGGCTGCATGCCCTGGTGAACGGCTCACTGGTCGCGCTGGACGGCCAGCACACCACGATGGTGGCCGGCGCGTTCGGCCGCATGGGTGACCAGACCGGCGCGGCGCTCTCGCGCAGCGGCAGGCAGGTCGCGTCGGTGGTGACGCTGCATCGCGGTGCCCCGGATATGGCCGCGTCCCTGTGGATCGGTGATCTCGGCCAGGAGGCGGTGCAATCCGCCGACGGGCACACCCTGTCGCGGCCGACCTGGTCGCTGGACGACGTCGTCTGGGTGGTGGTCGACGGCAACAACGTGTTGCGGGCGATCCAGGAGCCGGCTTCCGGCCAACCCGCGCGCCTCCCGGTGGATTCGGTGGCGGTGGCCACCCGGTTCCCGGGACCGATCACCGACCTGCAGCTGTCCCGCGACAGCACCCGCGCCGCGATGGTGATCGGCGGCCAGGTGATTCTCGCCAGCGTCGAGCAGACCCAGGCCGGGCAGTACGCGTTGACCTTCCCTCGGCGGCTCGGTTTCGGGCTGGGCAATTCGGTGGTGTCGCTGTCGTGGCGCACCGGCGACGACATCGTGGTGACGCGTACCGACGCCGGCCATCCGGTGTCGTACGTGAACATCGACGGGGTGAACTCCGATGCGCCGCCGCACGGTTTGCAGATGCCGGTGACGACGGTGGCCGCCAATCCGTCGACGGCCTACGTCGCGGGTCCGCAAGGGGTGCTGCAGTATTCGCCGTCGGCCGACGGTCAGCAGGGCTGGTCGGACGTGCCTGGGCTGACGGTGCCCGGTGCGGCCCCGGTGCTGCCGGGCTAGCTGTCACACCCGGGCGGCACACTGACGCCATGCTCGACCTGTTCCTGCCGGCCGAATGCGGCGGCTGCGGGGCGCCGTCGACCCGCTGGTGCGACGCGTGCGCCGTCGAGTTGTCGGTGACCGCCGATCAGCCGCACGTGGTGAACCCGCGCATCGACCCCGAGGTCCCGGTGTTCGCGCTGGGCCGCTACGCCAACGCGCGCCGGCACGCGATCCTGGCGCTCAAGGAGCAGGGCCGCGCCGATCTTGTTCAACCGCTGGCGCGCGCGGTGGCCGTCGGGGTGCACCGGCTGCTGTCGTGGGGGATCGTCACGACCCCGCTGACCGTCGTGCCGGCACCGACCCGGCGTTCGGCCGCGCGCCGGCGCGGCGGTGACCCCGTCACCCGGCTGGCGCGCGCCGCGGTCGCGCGGCACCCCGACATCGCCGTCGCGCCGGCCCTGCGGCTCAGGGCGCTGACCCGCGACTCGGTGGGCCTGGGCACCACCGCGCGCGAGCGCAACATCGCCGGCCGGGTGGTGCTGCGCGGCGCACCGCCGCGCACCGAAGTCATGCTCGTCGACGACATCGTCACCACCGGCGCGACGGCGCGCGAATCGGTGCGGGTCCTGCAGGCCGCCGGGGTTCGGGTCGCCGCGGTCCTTGCGATCGCTATGGTCTGAATCTCCCGCGGCCGCGCACAACCCATGAACCAGCCAAGAGCTTGTGAAGAACATGCAACAGCTCGACCAAATTAGTGGCATCGGCAGGCGAACACGAGCTAACGTCGAAAACAACGAAGAACGACTCATCGGTCTGACTCATTGGTCGCGATTTTCCAGGTGAGACCCATCTGCGGAGGGGGTGAGTAATCGACACCTTGCTCCGGCGGGCAGCCTGCGGCGGTAGCCAGTCTCGAACCGCTCCCACCTCGTCGGCGCGTTAGGCAGCCAGGCACGCAGGGCGCGTGTGACGTGAAGAAGAGAAACGAGTTGTCACGTATGTCAAGGCTATCCGTGGATTCCGGTCAGATTCTGGACCAACCGCCCGTCACCGATGGGCAAGCCCCACCGACAACCACCGCCGACGTTGTGTTCAAGGGCCGCAACGTAGAGATCCCCGATCATTACCGTCTGTACGTCTCGCAAAAACTCGCCCGCCTCGAGCGGTTCGATCGCTCCATCTATCTCTTCGATGTCGAGCTCAAGCACGCGCCCAACCGGCGTCAGCGCAAGTCCTGTCAGCGCGTGGAGATCACCGCCCGTGGCCGCGGCCCGGTGACGCGGGCGGAGGCTTGCGCCAATAGTTTCTACGCCGCGTTCGAGTCCGCGGTCGACAAGCTGGAGAACCGGCTGCGCCGCGTCAAGGACCGCCGCAAGGTGCACTACGGCGATAAGACCCCGGTGTCATTGGCCGCCGCCACCGCGGTGCCGCCACCCGCGCCGCAGCACAGCGCGGCGCAGCCCCCGCCGGCCGAGCACGACGGCGTCGAGGCCGACCACGAGCCTGGGCGGATCGTGCGGACCAAGGAGCACCCGGCCACGCCAATGACGGTCGACGACGCCCTCTACGAGATGGAGCTCGTCGGGCACGACTTCTTCCTGTTCCACGACAAGCAGACCGAACGACCCTGCGTGGTCTACCGACGGCACGGCTACGACTACGGGCTGATCAGGCTCTCCTGAGCGGTGTCCTCGGGCGACGACCCGCGGCGCCCGGCGTTGCCGCGCTTGCGATCGCCGCTACGGCGGCCCCGACCCGGTCGTCGCCTACCATGGGAGTCGCTCATTGCAAGACTCCTACCAACAGGGGCACATCCCAAAAGGGGACAACGCCGTGCTGTCGAAGTTGCTGCGCCTTGGCGAAGGTCGCATGCTCAAGCGTCTCAAGCGGGTGTCTGACTACGTCAACACCCTGTCCGACGAGATCGAGAAGCTCACCGACGCCGAGTTGCGGGCCAAGACCGACGAGTTCAAGAAGCGGCACGCCGACGGCGAAAGCCTCGACGACCTGCTGCCGGAGGCCTTCGCGGTGGCCCGCGAGGCGGCCTGGCGGGTGCTCGACCAGCGGCCCTTCGACGTGCAGGTGATGGGCGCGGCGGCGCTGCACTTCGGCAACGTCGCCGAGATGAAGACCGGTGAGGGCAAGACGCTGACCTCGGTGCTGCCGGCCTACCTCAACGGCATCGGCGGCAAGGGCGTGCACGTCGTCACCGTCAACGACTACCTGGCCAAACGTGACAGCGAGTGGATGGGCCGCGTGCACCGCTTCCTCGGCCTGGACGTCGGCGTGATCCTCGCGCAGATGACTCCCGACGAGCGCCGGGTCGCCTACAACGCCGACATCACCTACGGCACCAACAACGAGTTCGGGTTCGACTACCTGCGCGACAACATGGCGCATTCGCTCGACGACCTGGTGCAGCGCGGGCACAACTTCGCGATCGTCGACGAGGTCGACTCCATCCTGATCGACGAGGCCCGCACCCCGCTGATCATCTCCGGCCCCGCCGACGGCGCCTCGAACTGGTACACCGAGTTCGCCCGGTTGGCGCCGCTGATGGAGAAGGACACCCACTACGAGGTGGACCTGCGCAAGCGCACCGTCGGCGTGCACGAGCTGGGCGTGGAGTTCGTCGAGGACCAGCTCGGCATCGACAACCTCTATGAGGCCGCCAACTCGCCGCTGGTCAGCTACCTCAACAACGCGTTGAAGGCCAAGGAGCTGTTCAACCGCGACAAGGACTACATCGTGCGCGACGGCGAGGTCCTGATCGTCGACGAGTTCACCGGCCGCGTGCTCTACGGCCGCCGCTACAACGAGGGCATGCACCAGGCCATCGAGGCCAAGGAGCACGTCGAGATCAAGGCCGAGAACCAGACGCTGGCCACGATCACGCTGCAGAACTACTTCCGGCTCTACGACAAGCTCGCCGGCATGACCGGCACCGCCCAGACCGAGGCGGCCGAGCTGCACGAAATCTACAAGCTCGGCGTGGTGCCGATCCCGACCAACAAGCCGATGATCCGCGCCGACCAGTCCGACCTGATCTACAAGACCGAGGAAGCCAAGTACATCGCGGTGGTCGACGACGTCGTCGAGCGCTACGAAAAGGGCCAGCCGGTGCTGATCGGTACCACCAGCGTGGAGCGCTCGGAGTACCTGTCGCGCCAGTTCCAGAAGCGCCGCGTGCCGCACAACGTGCTCAACGCGAAGTTCCACGAGCAGGAGGCGACCATCGTCGCCGTCGCCGGCCGTCGCGGCGGCATCACGGTGGCCACCAACATGGCCGGCCGCGGCACCGACATCGTGCTGGGCGGCAACGCCGACTTCCTCACCGACCAGCGGCTGCGTGAGCGCGGCCTCGACCCGGTCGAGACGCCCGACGAATACGACGCGGCCTGGCACGAGGAACTGCCCAAGGTCAAGGACGAGGTCAGCGCCGAGGCCGCCGAGGTGATCGAGGCCGGTGGCCTGTACGTGCTCGGCACCGAGCGCCACGAGTCGCGCCGCATCGACAACCAGCTGCGCGGCCGCTCCGGCCGGCAGGGCGACCCGGGCGAGTCGCGGTTCTACCTGTCGCTGGGCGACGAACTCATGCGCCGGTTCAACGGCGCCGCGCTCGAGGCGATGCTCAACCGGCTGAATTTGCCCGACGACGTGCCCATCGAGGCCAAGATGGTCACCCGCGCGATCAAGAGCGCCCAGACCCAGGTGGAGCAGCAGAACTTCGAGGTCCGCAAGAACGTCCTGAAGTACGACGAGGTGATGAACCAGCAGCGCAAGGTGATCTACGCCGAGCGCCGCCGCATCCTGGAGGGCGAGAACCTCAAGGAGCAGGCGCTGGACATGGTCCGCGATGTGGTCACCGCCTATGTCAACGGCGCGACCGCCGACGGCTACGCCGAGGACTGGGACCTCGAGGCGCTGTGGACGGCGCTGAAGACGCTGTACCCGGTGGGCATCGACCACGCGCCGCTGATCCAACACGACGCCGACTCCGACCGCGACGACCTCACCCGCGAGGAGTTGCTCGACGCGCTGCTGAAAGACGCCGAAAACGCCTACGCCACAAGGGAAGCCGAGCTCGAAGGGATCGCCGGCGAGGGCGCGATGCGCCAACTGGAGCGCAACGTGCTGCTCAACGTCATCGACCGTAAGTGGCGCGAGCACCTCTACGAGATGGACTACCTCAAGGAGGGCATCGGGCTGCGCGCGATGGCGCAGCGCGATCCGTTGGTGGAGTACCAGCGCGAGGGCTACGACATGTTCATGGCGATGCTCGACGGCATGAAAGAGGAGTCGGTCGGCTTCCTGTTCAATGTCACCGTCGAGGCGGTGCCCAGCCCGCAGGTCGCGCCGGTCGAAGCGCCCGAAGGGCTGGAGGAGTTCGCCACCGCGGCCGCCGGGCAGCAGGGGGGTGCGGCAACGGCCGTGCGCGAGGAGGCGCCAACCCAGTTGCGCGCCAAGGGGATTGACAACGAAGCGCCGGCCATGACCTACTCCGGTCCGTCCGAGGACGGCTCGGCCGCGGTGCAGCGCAACGGCGGCGACGGCAAGGCCCCGGCCGGGGTGCCCGGCGGCGCCAGCCGGCGCGAGCGCCGCGCCGCGGCGAGGCAACAGGGCCGCGGTACCAAGTCCCCCAAGTCGGCCAAGCGGCGCTAAGCCGGGGCGTCCCCGCCGCCTTCTCGCCGAGTGTCCCCGCCCGCAGCGTCCCCGCCGCCATTGGCCGGCGCGCCCTTTTTTGCCGAGTGTGAAGTTATCTTCACGCTCGAAGCCGAGCGTGCGGCTAACTTCACACTCGGCGCCGACGCGCCGCGAAGTTTGAGGCATCCGCCTCATGCGCCGCGGCGGCGCCCACGCGGATTATTCGGGCATGACCAGTTTGCGCACCCCGCTGGACGCCGCCAACGCCGTCCTGCGACATCCCGTCCTACCCGCCGGAAGTGACGAACGCTTCGTCGGTTTCGGGGTCATGGGGCTCCCGTTCGCCAGCGGGCATTACCTGGCGCTGCGGCAATTTCCGGCGACATCGTTTTCGCCGGGTTATCGATCGGTGTGGCATCGCGACCCCGAGGGTGTCTGGACGTTCTACGCGACGACGCCCGGACCGCAGAGCTGCGCCCGGTTTTTCAGCGCCGCGACCCCGCACGACGCGGTCCAATGCGACATCGACGTCGGGTGGGTCACCCCGTGGTCGCTGTTCGTCGAGATCCCGAATCTGCTTGCCTGGCAGATCGATATCTGCGCCACCGCGGCGACGCGACTGATGAGCGCGGTCGGCGGACGGTTGCCGGCACGCGCCTGGACCAACCCGGCGGCGCTCGCCGTGCTCGGCCGGGTGGCCGGCCCGACCCTGCGCGCCGGGCGGGTCCGACTATCCGGGACGGCGCCCAACGGCCAGCGATTCATGATCGCGCCCGCACGGGTGTGGGCGGTGGCGCAGTCGCGCGCGGTGCTGCGCGACGTCGACCTTGGACCGGTGGGACCGCTTCACCGGCAGGCCAGGCTGGGCGGTTTTCGGCCGCCGCAACGCGGCGTGTTCGCGGTGGGCTCCGGGCATTTCGAGACGTTCGACGCGACCCGGCATCAGGCCGTGCGGCGCACTATCCCAATCGGGTGACCCCACGCCGATTAGCTGGGCACAATGAACCTCATGTCGGAGCCCGAATTACCGACCCGTGCCGAGTTGCTGGCGGCGCTGTCGGTGGCGATCGACCTCGGCCTGGGTCAGCCCGCCGAGCACATGCTCCGGGCCGGGCTGATCGCGACCCGGCTGGCCGACCGGCTCGGTCTGGACGCCGAACAGCGCGACTGCGTCTACTACACGACCCTGATCATGTGGATCGGCTGCCACGCGGACTCCCACGAGTACGCGCGGTGGTTCGGCGACGACATCGCCGTGCGCCACGACTCGTATCTGGTCGACTGGTCAGGGATTCCCTATCTGCGCTTCCTGGCGAGCAATGTGGGTCGCGGCCAGCCGTTGGCGCACCGGATCACCGTGATGGCAACGTTGTTCGCCAACGCGCGGGGCCACATTTCCCGGTTGATCCACTCGCACTGCGCGTCCGCGGCGCTGCTGGCCGACCGGATTGGCTTGGGCCCCAACGTGCAGGCCGCGCTCGCATTCGCGTTCGAGCGCTACGACGGCGGCGGGCTGCCCGCGGGCGCCCGGGGCGACGCCATTCCGGTCCAGATGCGCATCGCCCAGCTCGCCGACATGGTCGAGGTCCACCACCGGACGTACGGCGTCGCGGGGGCCGTTGCGATGGTCAGCGCCCGACGCGGCGGCCAATTCGATCCTCAGGTGGTCGACGCCTTGGTCGGCGACGCCGACGCGATCCTGGCCGGCCCGCCGGCCGGCGAAGCGTGGGCGGCGGCGCTGCGCGAGGCGCCCGATCGTCAGCAGCGGCTCGACGACCGATTGCTGGACACGTTGCTTGTGGCGCTGGGTGACTTCGTCGACTTGAAATGTCCTTTCACGCTTGGGCATTCGCGAGCGGTGGCCCGGCTCGCCGGCGAGGCCGCGCTGGCCGCCGGTCTTGGCCCCGACGCGATCGCGCTGACCCGGCGCGCCGGTCATGTCCACGATCTGGGCCGCATCGGGGTGTCGAATCACATCTGGTCCCGGCAAGGTCCGTTGAGCGCGTCGGAGTTCGAGCGGGTGCGGCTGCATCCGTATCTGACCGTGCGCATCCTCAGCCAGGTACCGGGCCTTGCGCGGCTGGCCGAGGTGGCCGGCAATCATCACGAATGCCTTGACGGGTCGGGATATCCGCGCGGCCTGGCCGGGTCCGCGCTGGGCCTGCCGGACCGCATTCTGGCCGCCGCCGTGTGCTACCAGTCCGCCTGTGAGCCCCGGCCGTATCGCGAACAGCTGTCACCCGCCGCGGCCGCGCGCCGGCTGCGCGGGCGGGCGCAGGCCGGCGAACTCGAATCGGTCGCCGTCGAGGCGGTGCTGCACGCGGCGGGGCAACCCGCGCAGCGGCCGGCCCTGCGGCCGGACGGGCTGACCCCGCGGGAGATCGAGGTGCTGTGCCTGGTCGCCCGTGGCGCGTCGAACAAGGAGATCGCGGCGGCGCTGGTGATCAGCGAGAAAACGGCCCGCAACCACGTCGAGCGGACGTACGCCAAAATCGGCGTCTCGAACCGCATCGGCGCCAGCATGTATGCCCTGCAGCACGGGCTGGTGCTCGCCGAACAATGAGGCAATCGCCCCATGTTCTTCGCGGGCGATCAGGCGCACAATCAGCTAATGAAGCGTTACCTGACGGTCGGCTACGGCGCGGCCGCTTATCTGCTCTTTCTCGCCGTATTTCTGTACCTTGTCGCGTTCCTGGGCAACTTCTGGGTGCCGCGGACGGTCGATCACGGGGTCGCGTCGCCCATCGGCGAGGCGGTGTTGGTCAATATGGTGCTGCTCGGCGTGTTCGGCCTGCAGCACAGCGTGATGGCACGGCCGGGGTTCAAGGCGCGGTGGACGCGCCTGGTGCCGCCGTCGATCGAGCGCAGCACCTACGTGATGCTGTCCAATGTCGTGCTGGTGCTGCTCTATTGGCAGTGGCGAACGATGCCGGCCGTCATCTGGGAGGTAGAGCCGCCGGCCGGGCGCCTGGCGCTGTGGACGTTGTTCGGGCTCGGCTGGGCGATCGCGCTGGCGTCGACGTTCATGGTCAACCATTTCGACTTGTTCGGCCTTCGACAGGTTTATTTGGCTTGGCGCGCAAGGCCTTACACCAACCTCGACTTTCGCGTTCGGTTCTTTTACCGCCTGGTGCGGCACCCGCTCATGCTCGGCTTCGTCATCGCGTTCTGGGCGGTGCCCACCATGACGGCCGGACATCTGCTGTTCTCCATCGCGATGACGGGCTACATCCTGATCGCTACGCAATTCGAAGAGCGCGACCTGGTGGCCGCGCTGGGCGATGAGTACCGCGACTACCGCCGTCAGGTGCCGATGCTGCTGCCGCTGGGGCGCCGACCCCGCGGTGGGCCGACCCAACCGGCGGAGCTGCATTAGCTTTCGGGCGGCCGGCCGCGCCGGGCGACGGTGGCGCCGGGCGACCTGTCAGGATTGACGTATGGATGTCAAGGAGGTGTTGCTCCCCGGGGTCGGTCTGCGTTACGAATTCACCGATCGCAACGGCGACCGCATCGGCATCATCGCGCGGCGCAGCGGCGATTTCGACGTCGTCGTGTATGCGCGCGAAGATCCGGACGAGGCCCGGCCGCTGCTTCACCTCAGCGATCAGGAGGCCGAGGCCGTGGCCCAGATCCTGGGGGCGCCGCGGATCGCCGAGCGGTTCACCGAGCTGGCCCGCGAGATCCCCGGACTCGAGACGGGTCAGGTGCACATCCTGGCCGGCAGCCCCTTCGTCGATCACCCGCTGGGCGACACCCGGGCCCGCACCCGCACCGGCGCGTCCATCGTGGCGATCGTGCGCAACGAGGAAGTGCTCGCCTCGCCCGGGCCCGCCGAGATGCTGCATGCCCAGGACGTTCTGATCGTCATCGGCACCGAAAACGGCATCGCGGGCGTCGAGAAGATCATCGACAAGGGCTGAGCCGGTGCAGATTTCGGGGACGCTGCTATTGCAACTCGGCGCCCTCCTGGCCACTATGGCCGTATTGGGCGCTGCCGCAAGGCGATTCGCGTTGTCGCCCATTCCGGTATACCTGCTGGCGGGCCTGGCGCTGGGCAAGGGCGGCATCCTGCCGATGGCCGCCGGCGGGCAGTTCATCACCACCAGCGCACCCATCGGCGTCGTGCTGCTGCTGCTCACTTTGGGCTGCGAGTTCTCGGTAGCCGAATTCTCCAGCAGCATGCGCCACCACCTGCCGTCCGCGGGCGTCGACATCGTGCTCAACGCCGCGCCCGGCGCGATCGCCGGCTGGTTGCTGGGGCTGGATGGCGTGGCCATTCTGTGCCTGGCCGGCGTCACCTACATCTCCTCGTCGGGGGTCATCGCGCGGCTGCTGGAAGACCTGCATCGGCTCGGCAACCGGGAGACCCCGGCGGTGTTGTCGGTACTGGTGCTGGAAGATTTCGCGATGGCCGCCTATCTGCCGCTGTTCGCGGTCCTGGCCTCGGGCGGCGGATGGCTGCACGCCGTAGCCGGCATGGTCCTGGCGGTCGGCGCCCTGATGGCGGCGTTCGCCGCGTCCTATCGCTGGGGCCACCACGTGGAGCGGCTGGTGGAACACCCCGACTCCGAACAGCTCATGCTGCGGGTGCTGGGCATCACCCTGATCGTGGCCGCCATGGCGGAGTCGCTGCATGCTTCGGCCGCGGTCGGGGCGTTCCTGGTCGGGCTGACCCTGACCGGCGAGACTGCCGTGCGGACGCGCCAGGTGCTGAGCCCCCTGCGGGACCTGTTCGCCGCCATCTTCTTCCTGGCGATCGGCTTTTCGGTGGACCCGCACGAATTGGTGCCGATGCTGCCGGCGGCGCTGATCCTGGCCGCCGTTACCGCGGCGACCAAGGTGGCCACCGGGATGTTCGCCGCCCGGCACGACGGGGTGGCGCGGCGCGGGCAGCTGCGGGCGGGCACCGCGCTGATCGCCCGCGGTGAGTTCTCGTTGATCATCATCGGATTGGCGGGCAAGTCGCTGCCTGCCGTCGCCGCGCTGGCGACGTCCTACGTTTTCGTCATGGCGATCGTGGGACCCGTCCTCACCCGTTACACCGGCGGCCCGCGGGCGGCCGGCGCCGCACCGGTCAGCTGACCGCTCTCACCCGATGTGCAGGGCCACCACCATCCACCGGCTTCCGCCCGCGGCAGCGGTGACCTGCTCGACCCGGCAGGCGATTGCGTGCATCCGGTTCCCGCGGCGGTAGGAACCGAACACCTCGGCCGCCGAATCCGGCTCCGGGTGGCCGGCGGGCTGCAGCCGCATCCGGCGCAACACCGCCGCGTCACGACTCCGGCTCGCGGCCGAACGGCCCAGCGCGGCTACCGAATCCACCAGGCTGGGCGCCAGCAGGGGATTCAACTGGGCGGCGGGGCGGCGGCGGTCGATGACCTCCAGCACCCGGCGCAGCGCGGCGTCGGCGAAGACGGCCGCTTGACGCATCCGCGGGGACATGACCGCGCCAGGATCCGATGCCGGCGCCCTGCTGGGCTGCCCGGTATAGGGCCGCGGCGGTGCGTGGCTGCTGCGGCGCCGCAACGCGGGACGTGACGGTTGCCGGCACGGCGTGGCGGTGTGCGGCGCGTCCTGCGTCGGCGGCTCGTAGTCGACGACTGGTATGACGGTGAAAGCGTCAGACGGATTCGCAACCGGACTGGTGTTCAACGCGCACTCTCCAACTCTTCGGCCGGACCTTCAAGCCTGCTGGAGAGGGGCAGACAGCGGTTAGTCAGTGGTCATCATGGCACAACTCCGCCGCACGCGTACCCACGCTGACTTGGCGCACGGCCGCACGATTACCGTGGGCGGGACATCGGGCCCCAGGGGCCCAGGGCCCCGGGACGGGCGCCGAACTGACCAGGAGGACAGCGCCGCATGGTGACTCGCTTGTCCCCGCCGGACGCGTCGTTCTTTCGGCTGGAGAACACCGCGACCCCCATGTACGTCGGATCGCTGGCGATCCTGCGTCGCCCCCGTGCCGGCTTGAGCTACGACACGCTGCTGGCCACGGTCGAGCAGCGGCTGCCACAGATTCCGCGCTACCGGCAGAAGGTGCGGGAGGTGCGGGTCGGCACGGCCCGGCCGGTGTGGCTGGACGACAACGACTTCGACATCACCTATCACGTGCGGCGCTCGGCGTTGCCCTCTCCGGGCAGTGACGAGCAGCTGCACGAGCTGATCGCGCGGCTGGCCGCGCGGCCGCTGGACAAGTCGCGCCCGCTCTGGGAGATGTACCTGGTCGAAGGCCTGTCCCAGAACCGGTTGGCCCTCTACACCAAGTCGCATCAAGCGCTGGTCAACGGCATGTCGGCGCTGGAGATCAATCACGTCATCGGCGATCGGACGAAACGCCCGCCCCCTTTTCCCGAGGACATCTGGATACCGGAGCGCGACCCCGGCAACACCCGGCTGGTGCTGGGCGCGATCAGTGAATGGGTCACGGGTCCGGGCGCGCAGCTGCAGGCCGTC
This sequence comes from Mycobacterium sp. NGS27, assembly GCF_059813005.1. Classification (NCBI taxonomy): domain Bacteria; kingdom Bacillati; phylum Actinomycetota; class Actinomycetes; order Mycobacteriales; family Mycobacteriaceae; genus Mycobacterium; species Mycobacterium sp. NGS27. Next base: position 62,368 of record NZ_JCALDT010000007.1, on the reverse strand, counting down.
GGGTCGATGATCGGCGGGCTGGTGACCAACCACACAGAGCTGCTCGACGCCGGGCGTCGGGTCGTCGACCTGGTGCGCACCGTGGCCCGGGGGACCGCGCCCAGCAGCCCGCTCAACGCGACCGTGTCGCGGCACCGGCGCTTCACGGTCGCGCGGGGCAGGCTCGAGGATTACCGCACCGTGCGCGCGCGCTATGACTGCGACGTCAACGACGTCGTCCTCGCGGTCATCGCCGGCGCGCTGGGGAACTGGCTGATGTCCCGGGGGGTGGCGGTGTCGTCGACCGCGACGGTGCGCGCGATGGCGCCGCTGCCGGTCTACGACGACGGCGACCTCGACGCCAGCGGTCCCGGTCAGGCGATCAGCCAGGTGATGCCGTTCCTCGTCGACCTGCCGGTGGGAGAGCCCAACGCCGTGGTGCGGCTGTCGCAGATCGCGCACGCGACCGAGGCGAACCCGACGGCCGCGCAGCTGGTGGACGCCAGGACCATCGTCACCCTGTCGGGTTTCGCCCCGCCGACCCTGCACGCCATGGGCATTCGGGTGGCGACCAGTTTCCCGAGCTTCTCCAAGCGCACGTTCAACCTGTTGATCACCAACGCGCCGGGTGCGCAGTCGCAGATGTACATCGCCGGCACAAAGTTGCTGGAGACCTATGCGGTGCCGCCGTTGCTGCACAACCAGGCGCTGGCCATCGGGGTGACGTCGTACAACGGCGAGCTGTACTACGGAATCAACGCCGACCGTGAAGCCATGAGCGATGTCGACCTGCTGCCCGGGCTGCTGAACCAAGCGCTCGAAGAACTACTCGAGGCGTCCCGCTCCTAGTCGGCGGTGAAAACCCCTGCGTGCGGCTATCATTCGTTGCTGTGAGCACCGCGAAAAGTGATGGCGCGCCGAACAAGAAGAAGTCGGCTCGACAGGCCGTGCCCAAAATCTCCGACGACGTCTACGAGGCCGAATTGTTCCGGCTGCAAACGGAATTGGTGAAGCTGCAGGAGTGGGTGCGGCAATCCGGGGCGCGGCTGGTGGTGTTGTTCGAGGGCCGCGACGCCGCGGGCAAGGGCGGTGCCATCAAACGGATCACCGAATACCTCAGCCCTCGAATCGCACGCGTCGCCGCGCTGCCGGCGCCCTCGGATCGTGAACGGGGGCAGTGGTATTACCAGCGCTACATCGCGCACTTGCCCACCAGGGGCGAGATCGTGCTGTTCGACCGGTCCTGGTACAACCGGGCGGGCATCGAGAAGGTGATGGGATTCTGCACGCCGCAAGAGCATGCGCTGTTCATGCGGCAGACGCCGATCTTCGAGCAGATGCTGATCGACGACGGGATACTGCTGCGCAAGTACTGGTTCTCGGTCTCCGAGGCCGAACAGCTGCGCCGGTTCAAGGCGCGGCTCAACGACCCGGTGCGGCGATGGAAGCTGTCCCCGATCGACCTCGAATCGGTATACCGGTGGGAGGACTACTCACGAGCCAAGGATGTGATGATGGTGCACACCGACACCCCGGAAAGCCCTTGGTATGTCGTGGAATCCGACATCAAAAAACACGCGCGACTGAACATGATGGCCCATTTGTTGTCCACCGTCCCTTACCGCGATGTCGAGACGCCCAAGGTCGAGCTGCCCGAGCGTCCCGTCGTCAGCGGTGACTACCAGCGCCCGCCGCGCGAACTGTCGACGTACGTCGACGACTACGCGGCCACGCTGATCTGACCATGACGGTCGTCTACATCCCCGCCACGCTGCCCATGTTGGCGCAGCTCGTCGCCGACGGCTCGCTGCGCCCGGTCAACGGAACCGCGTTCGCACTGACGCCGCGGTTGCGCGAGGCCTACGCCGAGGGCGACGACGACGAGCTCGCCGACGTGGCGCTGCGCGAGGCGGCGCTGGCGTCGTTGCGGCTGCTGGCCGCCCGCGAAGCGGAAGCGGCGGAGGGGACCGGCGCGTCATCGGAATCCCTGCGGCCGCGCCGCGCGGTGCTGGCCGCCGAGGTCGAGGACGTCACGTACCGTCCCGACCTCGACGACGCGGTGGTCCGGCTGTCCGGGCCGGTGCCGATCGGCGACGTGATCGCCGCCTACGTCGACAACGCCGGGGCCGAACCGGCGGTGGCGAAGGCCATCGAGGCCGTCGACGCCGCCGACCTGGGCGATGAGGACGCCGACCTGATCGTCGGCGACGCGCAAGACCACGATCTGGCCTGGTACGCCAACCAGGAGCTGCCATTTCTGTTGGAGCTGATGTGACGCCTAAGTGAGGTGATCCGCGTCGCTGCGGTAGCTACGACACCGTAGGTTACGGTACCGTAGGTTTCGTGAGGCGCACAGAATGGATCACAATGTGAGCGCAAGTCAGACGACACATCGTGAGCAGGAGCTTCCCCTGGGCAGACGTAACCCCTCGATCACGGGCAACGTCGTCGACACCAAGCGGCCTGTTGTCGCCGGCGCCGACCGGCACCCCGGCTGGCACGCGCTGCGCAAGCTGGCCGCTCGCATCACCACGCCGCTGCTGCCCGACGACTACCTGCATCTGGCCAACCCGCTCTGGTCGGCGCGCGAACTGCGCGGCCGGGTCCTGCAGGTGCGCCGCGAGACGGAAGACTCCGCGACCCTGGTCATCAAGCCGGGCTGGGGCTTCAACTTCGACTACCAGCCGGGCCAGTACATCGGCATCGGGCTGCTCATGGACGGGCGCTGGCGCTGGCGGTCGTATTCGCTCACCTCGGCTCCGTCCGGCAGGTCCGGCTCCGGTTCGGCCCGCACCGTGACCATCACCGTGAAGGCGATGCCGGAGGGGTTCTTGTCGTCGCACTTGGTGGCCGGCGTCGAGCCGGGCACCATCGTCCGGCTGGCCGCCCCGCAGGGCAACTTCGTGCTGCCCGATCCGGCGCCCGCGTCGATCCTGTTCCTCACCGCCGGATCCGGGATCACGCCGGTGATGTCGATGCTGCGGACCCTGGTGCGCCGCAACCAGATTGGTGACATCGCTCACGTGCACTCGGCACCCACCCAATCCGACGTCATGTTCCGGGCCGAGTTGGCCGCGCTGGCCGCCGAGCATCCCGGTTACCGGATGCAGCTGCGCGAGACGCGCACGCAGGGTCGCCTCGACCTGTCCGTGCTGGATCGGCAGGTGCCGGACTGGCGCGATCGGCAGACCTGGGCCTGCGGGCCGGAAGGCATGCTCGCCGAGGCCGAGCGCGTGTGGTCAGCGGCGGGCATCGGCGAGCGCCTGCACCTCGAGCGGTTCGCGGTGTCCAGGGCCGCACCCGCCGGCGCCGGCGGAACGGTTACCTTCGCCCAAAGCGGACGCACGGTAACTGCCGATGCGGCGACGTCGCTGATGGACGCGGGCGAGGGCGTGGGTGTGCAGATGCCCTTCGGCTGCCGGATGGGGATCTGCCAGTCGTGCGTGGTGAGTCTGACCGAGGGGCACGTCCGTGATCTGCGGACCGGCCAGCAGCACGACCCGGGGACCAGGGTGCAGACCTGCGTGTCTGCGGCTTCGGGCGATTGCGTCCTCGACATTTAAATGCTACTCATTGGTAACCTACGCATTCGTAGGTTACGATAGCGTAGGTCTAGTACCGACCGAACGACCGCAGGGAGATGACGACGATGGCGATCACAGACGTCGACGTATTCGCCCATCTGACGGACGCCGACATCGAAAGCCTGGCCGTTGAGCTCGATGCCATCCGCCAGGACGTGGAAGACTCACGCGGCGAGCGGGACGCTCGCTACATCCGCCGCACCATCGCGGCCCAGCGCGCGCTGGAGGTGACCGGCCGGCTGCTGCTGGCCGCCGGCTCGCGGCGCTCGGCCTGGTGGGCGGGGACGGTGACCCTGGGCGTGGCCAAGATCGTCGAGAACATGGAGATCGGCCACAACGTCATGCACGGCCAGTGGGACTGGATGAACGACCCCGAGATTCACTCCTCGACATGGGAGTGGGACATGAGCGGGTCGTCCAAGCACTGGCGCTACACGCACAACTTCGTGCACCACAAGTACACCAACATTCTGGGAATGGACGACGACGTCGGCTACGGCCTGCTGCGCGTCACCCGCGACCAGAAATGGAAGCGCTTCAACGTTTTCAACCTGGTCTACAACACCATGCTCGCGCTGCTCTTCGAGTGGGGAGTCGGGCTGCAGCATGTGGAGCTCGGCAAGATCGCCAAGCGGCGCATGGACAACGACGAAGCCCGGCAACGCGTCGACGAGTTCTTGGCCAAGGCCGGTCGCCAGGTGCTCAAGGACTACGTCGCGTTCCCGGCGCTGACGTCGTTGTCGCCGGGTGCCACGTACATGTCCACGTTGAAGGCCAACGCGCTTGCCAACGTGATTCGCAACGTGTGGGCCAACGCGGTGATCTTCTGTGGCCATTTCCCCGACGGCGCAGAGAAATTCACCAAGACCGACATGATCGGCGAGACGAAGGGGCAGTGGTACCTGCGTCAGATGTTGGGCAGCGCCAACTTCGAGGCCGGCCCGGCGCTGCGTTTCATGAGCGGCAATCTGTGCCACCAGATCGAGCACCACCTGTACCCGGACCTGCCGAGCAACCGGCTGCACGAGATCTCGGTGCGGGTGCGTCAGGTTTGCGACAAGTACGACTTGCCCTACACCACAGGCTCTTTCCTGTTCCAGTACGCCAAGACGTGGCGCACGCTGGCCAAGCTCTCGCTGCCGAACTCCTACCTGCGTGACGACGCCGACAATGCTCCGGAGACCCGCAGTGAGCGGATGTTCGCCGAGCTCGAGCCCGGTTTCGTCGGCACCGATCCGGCGACCGGCCGCCGCCGCGGTCTGAAGTCCGCGATCGCAGCGGTGCGTGGTTGGCGGCGTGGAAAGCAGGCGGCTGCGGCCCGCCGTGCCGACGACGATCTGGCCGCCTGACCGCCGGTTGGCTTTCGGGCCGAGCCTGCGCACCCCAGCGCGCCGAACGTGTTCTCAGGGCGAAGATTTCGCCGATTTGTCGCCCTCAATGCACGCTCGGCGCGACCGTCAGGGGTGTGTGACGAGGTAGGTCTCGTTGTTCAGGCCGACGGTCAGTTCCTCGACATCGAAGGGGCGGTCCAGCCGTGCGTGCAACGCCTTTGGATCGACCAGCAGGCTTATCTCCGCGGTTTGACGGGCGAAGAGTCTTCCGATAAGCGGGTAGATTCGGCGCATGATCGCCCGCTCGGCGGGTGTGCAGCGTGATGCGCAGTAGCCGACGTGGCCGATCTCGTCGGTGAGGATTTCGCTGTAGAGTAGTTCGATCCGTTCGGCGACTACCGGTTCGTCGGCGAAAAGCCTTATGCCGGCGCGTCGTAACTCATCGAACAGGATGCATCCCGCCATCTCCGCGGCTCCGACGAACAAGAAACCGAGCCGTTCGGGCAGGAATACGTTCGCTTTGACGAACTGGCGGATGACGAAGGGCGGCGGGACGGCCTGAAAGGTCAGATCGAAGACGTCGAGGGCGTACGCCAACAGCCGGGTGTGGTAGTGCTCCTCCAGCTCGAGGTAGACGCGCTCGGGCGGCACGCTTTCGTCGCTGTTGCGCCCGTACGTCTCTCCCAGTCCCACACCGAAGCGCTCCGCCTGATTCAGCTTCGCGGTCGCCAGTAGGAAAAGCATCTTCTCGTCGAGGCCGGGTTCGGGGCGCCGGCGTCGCAGGTTGCGCAGGAAGGTGGTTCGGTCCGCGGGGTGGGCTGACCGAATGGGGTTGGCTTCCAGGCCGTTGAAGAACTCCTCGCGATTGGCAAGCCGTCTGTTGAGCAGATCGGCCTCGCCGTCACGCTTGGCCAAGAAGTCTCGGTAGCCCTCGATGCCCGTGCGATTCATCGCTTCTCCATTCCTTTGACAATCGTTGACACGTAGTGGCGCAACAGCGTTGCGTCGTGGGCCCCGGTGGCCAGCAGCGCGAAAAGTCCGGTGAGGAAGAACGTTGCGAGTTCCGCTGCATCGGCGGTGGAGTCGACCTGTCCCGCGTCCTGGGCCCGACTTATGACGCCCACCAGAAATTGTCCGAGCGGGTGCTGCGCGAACTCGTCCTCGATGGGACGGGTAGAGGAGAAATGCAGTCCGAGCATGTCCCGAAACACGGCTTCGCCCAAGCGCCTTTCAGCACTGAGCACGTGGGGCACGAGTTCGGAGAGCACCGACTCCAGATCACCGCCGGTGTCGCCGAATTCACTGATGATTCGGGTCTCCTCGAGGCGCTCCACCTCGGTGAGGACGTGCTCCTTGGTCGGGAAATGGAAATAGAACGTCCCCCGGGCCACGCCGGCCTCGGCAACGATCGCGCTGACATCGGCGGCGGCCACGCCGCGCCGCGAGATCTCGGCCAGCGCCGCGTCGAACAGGCGGGCGCGGGTTTCCAGCCGTCGCGCCTCGCGGACGCCCCCGGCCGGCGATCCGGTCGCGGGCGGCGTCGGTGGTGACTGCATGGATGCACCGTACGCCACTCGCTGACGGTCGTCAATGACGGGTGTCAGTCAAGCGGATAGGCGCTCGGCTTTCGGGTAGTCGATTACGCTGTCGCCGCGCCGCGGCGCGGGCACATACTTGTCATCGGTGCAAGGAAAGGTGGCCAGATGTCCGCGTCCCAGCCCTCACCGGTAGAAACCTGCGACGTGTGCATCGTGGGAGCAGGCATCGCCGGGCTGAATGCTCTGTTCGCCGCGAGTCGATACCTGTCGCGCAACAACAAGGTGATCCTGATCGATCGACGCCCGCGTGCCGGCGGCATGTGGGTCGATGTGTACCCGTATGTGCGCCTGCACCAACCGCATCCGATGTTCACCGCGGGCAACATCGAATGGACCATCGGCAAGGACCGCTCCTATTTGGCGACCAAAGGCGAAGTGCTCGACCATTTTCGGCACTGCGTGGACGTGATCAGGGAACGCGTGCCGGTGGACGAATACTTCGGCTGGGACTTCGAGTCGGAGGAAGAAGCGAACGGAATCGTCCGGGTTACCGCCAGCGCTGCCGACGGCCGGAAGCTGGTCGTCGAGGCCAAGCGATTGATCAAAGCCTATGGCCTCGGAATCACGCCGAACGAGCCGCTGCGCATCTCCAGCACGCGCGTCCATTCGGTGTCGCCCGACTACTGCGACGTCCGGTCGGGCGACATCAGCGAAAGCGATGCGCCGGTGTGGATCGTCGGCGGCGGAAAGACCGCGATGGACACCGCGCATGCGTTGATCACCGCATACCCCGGCCGCGAGGTGAACCTCGTCGCCGGCCGGGGAACCTTCTTCTCCTGCCGCGACAGTCTGTTTCCGAGCGGCATCCGGCGGTGGTGGAAGGGCACACCTACGAGCAACCTCGGCACACAATTGAGTAGCCGGTACGACGGCACCAATGAATCAGACGTCCAAGGTTGGTACCGGGCCACCCATGGCACGTTCTTAACCCCGCAGGCGGACAACTTCGTGCTGGGAGTGTTGTCGCGGGCCGAGAACCGCACGATCTGCGCGGGGCTAACCGATGTCCTGATGGACTATTTCGAGGATGCGGTCGATCACAACGACACGACCGAGTTGGTGTTCCGCAGCGGATCGACGAAGACGATCGAACCGGGCAGCTGGGTCGTCAACTGCACGGGATACGTCAAATTCCCCGACGACTATCCCTACGAGCCATACGTTTCGCCCAGTGGTGCAGTCGCTTCCATCAACGTGCGCTCGGCCATACTGCACCTGCCCGCGTTCATCGGGTATTTCCTGGGCCACCTACTGTTCTTGGACAAACTCAATGACGTTCCGCTCTACGAAGTCGACTGGATGAGCCTGAGGCAGAAGGCGCCGCTGGCTTTTCCGTACGTGCTCTTCGCGCTCGTCCAGCACAACCTCAGCCTGATCTACGACAACGTGCCCAGGAGCGTTTTCGACGAAAACGGACTCGATTTCGATAAGTGGTACCCGCTGCCGCGCCGCCTGCCAAGCGTGGCGCGGTTCCTGCTCACGCACCGCCGGGAACGCGAGCGTCAGCGCCGTGTTCTCGACACGGTGCGGCAGCGTTTCGACATCCGCTGCGGTCCGCTGGGCCAGGAGTATGCACCAAGCGCCACAACGTAATTGGGGTCGTCAGCAACCGCTGGTCACCTTGGTGGCCAACGCCGCGAGCTTCTCGTCGAGTTTTTGTGCAGCACTGTGCAATTCCGCGTTGGGCTCCACCACCATCAGCGACGACGGCTTGACGTAAGTCAGGCTGCTCCCGGTGCCCTCGTCGAGTAACAGCACCTCGACCGGGGCGAACAAGCCGGCCGTGACGTCGTGGCGCAGCATGGTGATGGCGATCAGCGGATTGCCCAGAATCACCCGCAAAGCCTTGCGCTCGATTCCGGCCCTGGTGATCCAGGCGCCGTGGTCGAATAGGCCGAACAGCATGAAACCGCTTGGTCCGACGTAGGATTCGACGCGTTCCTGGTAGGAGCTCCAGTCGTCGCCTGACGTCGCTATGTCGTTGATCGGCACCGGCCGCTGGCCGATGTCGGCGAGCAATGCAGCACGTAGTTCGTCGTAGCTCTTGTCGCTGTCGTAGCGCACTCGAATGCCGTCGAAGGGTATTTCGCGTGGATCGGGGGCGGACATCGTCGGCTACAGCTTCCCTTGCCGCTGGTCCTCGCCGATCTTGAGTATCGGCGTGCGATTCTCCGGTTGGATCCGCTCCCAAAGGCCGCCCGCACCGTTGTCGCGTGCAAGTTGATCTTGACGCCTGAACCACTGCTCGGCACTCCTGATCCGATTCGGGTGGATCTCATCGAGCAGCGCATAGTCCCGTTTGACCACCCGGTATTTCCAGAGATTCCAGAAGCCGGTGAAGTTGTCGCGTACGGTCATGGTGCTCTTGTCCTTCCGGTCGGCGTTGTACCCGGCGGGCGCGTCGGCGATGACGCTGAGCGGGCCGCTTCGCCAGTACGTGTCCAGGTCGGTGTCGACGTACCGCGCCGGACGCCCGGTGACCTTCTCGAACGCCGCGGCGAGATCGGCGTAGGCGATATCGTCGACAGCGACCTCGAGGTCCATGCCGTTCGCACGCTCGGGATGGTCGAAAAGCCAACGCACGTAGTAGCCGCAGTCCTCGAGCGACACGTGCGGCACCGCCCCGTCGCCGAGTGGAACACGCCACGTCAGGACGTCGTCCTCCACGGTGGGCGTCATCGGTGTACCCGGGGAGATCACCATCTCGATGTAGGGGCCCGAGGTGAACAGCGCCGCGCCCATCCGATCGCGATTCACCTGATTTTGGAACAGGATCCACTCGCCGATGCGACCTTTGCCGTCGTAATGACCGGTGCGGAACCGGGAGTCGTATGCCGCCTTCTTCAGGCCGTAGTCGAGGTTTCCGTACACGAAGAACTTGACTCCTTCTTCGATGGCGATCTCGTAACTGCGGAACGCCCAGTAGGTCTCGCTCTTCTCGCCGGTGTTGAACCCGTCGATGTTGACAAAGGCTCCGTCGCAACCGTGGAACCCCTCGCGCAGCATCGCTTCGTCGGCGAAGGATCCCTCCACGGCGGACACGTTTTTGAGTTCAAGCAGTTCTTTGGCTCGCCGGCTGCCGGCGTCGCGGGTGAGAAACCGAACCGAGTATTTCTCGTCCGCGACGAGCGCGCGGATGATGGGCATGCCCTGGGCTCCCGTGCCGCCGACGACGAAGATGTTCGACGTGGTGTGAGACATCGGTCCGCTCACAACCGCTCGATGATGGTGGCGTTGGCCATGCCGCCGCCCTCGCACATTGTCTGCAGGCCGTAGCGGCCGCCGCGTTGCTCCAAAGCGTTGACGAGCGTGGTCATGATGCGAGCGCCGCTGGCGCCCAACGGATGACCGATCGCGATCGCGCCGCCGTTGACATTGGTCTTGGTCAGGTCGGCGCCGGTGTCCTGAGCCCAGGCCAGCACGACGGGCGCGAACGCCTCGTTCACCTCGAACAGGTCGATGTCGGCGAGCGTCAGGCCCGCCTTCGACAACACCTTCTCGGTGGCCGGAATGACGCCGGTCAGCATGTACAGCGGGTCGGAGCCCACCACGGTGGTGGTGTGGATCCGGGCCAGCGGGCGTAGTCCAAATTTCGTGGCGACCTCGCTGCTGGTGATCAACACCGCGGCGCTGCCATCGGACAGCGGCGACGAATTGCCGGGTGTGATCTCCCAATTGATCTGCGGGAAACGGGCTTTGGCCGCGTCGCTGTAGAATGCCGGCTGCAACCCGGCCAGCGTGTCGACCGTGGTGCCGGGGCGGATGATCTCGTCGGTGGCCAGCCCGGCGATCGGGATGAGCTCGTTGTCGAACAGGCCCTCCTTGGTGGCGCGGGCGGCCTTTTCGTGGCTGCCGGCGGAGAACTCGTCGAGCTGGGTGCGCGAGAAGTTCCACTTCGCGGCGATCAGTTCGGCGCTGATGCCCTGCGGCACCAGGCCGTCGGGATACCGCCGGGTCATGTCCTCGCCCATCGGGTTGCTGCCCGGCAATACCTGGGTGCCCATCGGGACACGGCTCATCGACTCCACGCCGGCGGCGATGACCAAGTCGTAGGCGCCAGCGATGACGCCCTGGGCCGCGAAGCTGATGGCCTGCTGGCTGCTGCCGCACTGCCGGTCGATCGAAACGCCGGGAACCGACTCCGGGAACCCCGCGCCCAGCAGGGCATTACGCGCGATGTTGGCCGCCTGGTCACCGACCTGAGTGACCGCGCCGGCGATGACGTCGTCGACTTGCGCCGGATCCACGCCGGTACGCGCCACCAGCTCGCGCAGGCTGTGTGCCAGCAGATCTGCCGGCAGCACGTCGTGCAGCGCGCCACTGGCCTTGCCCTTGCCGATGGGGGTGCGGACGGCTCCGACGATGACGGCGTCGCGGTTCATGACTCCTCCTCGAGTCTTGTTCATCTAGGTATAGCTTGCTGTACCCAGATAAACACCTCGGTATGCTTAAAGCAACCCAGCCGCGGAGGTGATTTAGATGACACTGCTGCAAGGACCGCTGGCCGACCGCGACGCCTGGTCGGCGGTGGGCGAGTGCGCGATCGAGAAGACGATGGCCGTCGTCGGAACCAAGTCCGCGATGCTGATCATGCGCGAGGCCTACTACGGCACCACCCGATTCGACGACTTCGCCCGCCGGGTCGGCATCACCAAGGCCGCCACCTCGGCGCGGCTGAGCGAACTGGTCGAGCTGGGATTGCTACGGCGCCAGCCCTATCGAGAGCCCGGGCAGCGCAGCCGCGACGAGTACGTGCTCACCGACTCCGGCATCGCATTCATGCCGGTGGTGTGGGCGATGTTCGAGTGGGGGAGACATCATCTGCCCGGCCGCAACCGGCTGCGGCTGGTCCACCTGGACTGCGGCGCCGAGGCGAGCGTCGAAATCCGTTGTGCGGAAGGGCATCTGGTGCCGCCAGACGAGCTCGGCATGCGACTGGCTAAGAAGTCTGGTTGAGCGCGGCCAGCAGCCGGCGCGCCGCGGCGACCCGGCGCACGGCGGGCCCGGTCAACGTGTCCAGGGCGCACTCGGGGTCGGCCGGCGGGCCCATGTGCCCGCAGCCGCGCGGGCAATCCGCAATGGCCTCGGCCAAATCGGAAAACGCCATCATGACGTCGTCGGGCTGGATGTGTGCCAGCCCGAAGGACCGGATGCCCGGCGTGTCGATCACCCAGCCGGTGGTGCCCAGCGGCTCGGTCAGCGGCAGCGCCACCGACTGTGTCGAGGTGTGCCGTCCTCTGCCGATGTCGGTCACGTCGCCGACGGCACGGTCCGCGGCGGGCACGAGACGGTTGACCAAGGTGGACTTGCCGACGCCCGAATGCCCGAGCAGCACGGTGATCTTGCCCGCGAGCAGGTCCGCGACGGCCAGCAGGGGGTCGTCGCGGCCGGCGGCGACCACGGTCAGGTCCAGGTCGACGAACTGTTCCGCGAACGGCTCGGGCGGGGCGAGGTCGGTCTTGGTCAGGCACAAGATCGGCGTGAGGCCGCCGGCGTAGGCGGCGATCAGCGTCCGGTCCACCAGGCCGGTGCGGGGCGGCGGGTCGGCCAGTGCCACCACGATGAGCAGCTGATCGGCGTTGGCCACCACCACCCGTTCGGTCGGATCGGTGTCATCGGCGGTGCGCCGCAACACCGTTCGGCGCTCGCCGCGGCGCACGATGCGGGCCAGCGTATCCGCCCGCCCGGACAGGTCGCCGACCACGTCGACGTCGTCGCCCACGACGATCGGGGTGCGGCCCAGTTCGCGGGCCCGCATGGCGGTGACCCGGCGATCGACGTCGCCGCCCAGCACGCATCCCCACCGGCCGCGGTCGACGCTGACCACCATCGCGGCTTCGGCGTCGGCGTGCTCGGGGCGGGTCTTGGTCCGCGGCCGCGACCCCCGGCCGGAGCGGATCTTGACGTCGGACTCGTCGTAGTCGCCGGGCCTCACATGCCGTGCCCCAGCATCCGGGCCCACAGCTGCGGAAAGTCGGGCAACGTCTTGCTGGTGGCGCCGATGTCGCTCACCTCGACCCCGTCCACCCGCAGCCCGACGATCGCGCCCGCCATCGCCATCCGGTGGTCGGCGTACGCGTGCCACGTCCCGGCGCGCAGCGGCGTCGCGGTGATCACCAGGCCGTCGGACGTTTCCTCGCAATCGCCGCCGAGGCGGTTGATCTCGGCGCTCAGCGCGGCGAGCCGGTCGGTCTCGTGCCCTCGCAGGTGAGCGATGCCGGTGAGCCGGGATACCGATCCGGGCGTCGCCAGCGCCGCCAGGGCGGCCACCGAGGGTGTCAGCTCGCCCACGGCGCGCAGGTCGACGTCGAAGCCGCCGTACTCCTCGGAACCGCGCACCTCCAGAGACGAATCGGTCTGCTTCACAACGGTATTCAACTTGCCTAACACGGACAAAATGTCGTCGGCGGGCTGCACGCTGTCGGCCGGCCAGCCGGTGATGCGCACCGAACCGCCGCTGACCACCGCCGCCGCAAGGAACGGTACGGCGTTCGTCAGATCCGGCTCGACCTGCCAGTGCCGCGCCGCCACCGGCCCGGGGCGAACGGTCCAGCTGTTGGGAACGGAATCGTCGACGTCGACGCCGGCCTGCCGCAACATCACCACCGTCATCGCGATGTGCGGGGCCGACGGCAGTGCCGGACCGGTGTGTCGCACGGTCAGACCCTCGGTGAACGAGGGCGCGCACAACAGCAACCCCGAGACGAACTGCGAGGAGGCCGAGGCGTCGATTTCCACGGTGCCGCCGCTGATCGAGCCGGCGCCCAGCACCCGGAACGGCAGGCCGGAGCCGTCGATCCGGACGCCGAGCCCGCGCAGCGCGTCCAGCAGCGGCGCGATGGGCCGCGCCCGGGCCTGCTCGTCGCCGTCGAACTCCACCACCGACTCGGCCAGCGCCGCCAGCGGCGGCACGAACCGCAGCACCGTGCCGGCCAGGCCGCAATCGACTTGCGCCGGCGTCTCCGGATCGACGCGACCGCTAACCGTCAGCTCCGTCCCGTCTCCGTCGACACGCAACCCCAGCGTGCGCAACGCCCCGATCATCAGGTCGGTGTCCCGGCTGCGCAGCGCCCCGCTGATGGTCGGGGTGCCTTGGTCCAGGGCCGCCGCCAGCCCCGCGAGCACCAGGGCCCGGTTGGTCTGCGACTTCGAACCCGGAACGGTCACGGTCGCCCGCACGGGCTGCGATGCCACGGGGGCCGTCCACGCACTCATCGGTCCATCATTGCCTGTCGCCGGTTTCTGCCACCAATAGGATTCGGTGGCTCTGCCACTATGGAATGTATGTGTGGACGGTTCGCGGTAACGACCGATCCGGCCCTGCTGGCGGAGAAGATCAAGGCGATCGACGAGGCGACCGGCGCCGACGCATCCGCGCCCAACTACAACGTGGCCCCGACCTCGACCATCGCGACCGTCGTCAGCCGGCATTCCGAGCCCGACGACCAGCCGACGCGGCGGGTGCGGCTGATGCGCTGGGGCTTGGTGCCGCCGTGGGCCAAGGCCGGTGCCGACGGCGCGCCGGACACCAAGGGCCCGATGCTGATCAACGCTCGCGCGGACAAGGTCACCACGTCGCCCGCCTTCCGGACCAGCGCCAAATCCAAGCGCTGCCTGATCCCGATGGATGGCTACTACGAATGGCGGGTCAATTCGGACGATGCCGCCGGGAAGAAGACCCGCAAGACGCCGTTTTTCATGTACTCCGAAGACGGCGAGCCGCTGTTCATGGCGGGTCTGTGGTCGGTGTGGAAACCCGCCAAAGACGCCGCACCACTGCTGAGCTGCACCATCATCACCACCGATGCGCCGGGGGAACTGGCGCAGATTCACGATCGGATGCCCTTGGTGATGCCCGAACGCGACTGGGACCGGTGGCTGGACCCGGACGCCGCGATCGATGAAAACCTGCTGGCCCGCACACCCGATGTGCGCGCCATTCGGACGCGCGAGGTGTCGACGTTGGTCAACAACGTCCGCAACAACGGCCCGCAGTTGCTCGAGCCGGCCGAGCCGCAGCCCGAACAGATGAAAATTCTCTAGCGCTGCCTTAGCGCGACGTCGTCATCGGTGCGTTGTTCGCCGATTCGTGATGACTCGATTGAGCAACGGTTTTGTGGCACATACATACCTATTTCTCACCGATGTGGCGCGGGAGAACCCGTCGGCCTGACCATCGATCTCATGACGAGTGCACTGCTTTGCCCCGAGCTTTGCCCCGAGTGCAGCTTTCCCGAACTCGCACCCGGTCTGTGCTACTTCTGCGCTCCCGTTGTCGAAACGCCAGTAATCGCTCTCACGACCGCCCGGCGGCCTAGGGGACCGCGTGCCGACGCCGAGCGCAGCTTGGCTGCCGCGGGCTGACGCGGAAAGCGCCCCGGGGCGACGGCGCCTGAATTTCGCCGGGCGTCTCCCACTCCTTGCGGTCGCGACCGACGAGCGGGGGCAGATCATCTGCAACTGCCTACTGGGCTTCGAAGACCATTGCGCCGCAACGCTTTTTTCGACACAGCCGGTCCGACGCGGCGATCACCGTCAGCCAGGGGGTTGCCGAGGACTGGGGCGAGGTCAACTCGCCGCGCGACGAGGACATCAAGGTGGCCATGCACCGCCGGCCGCCGACGCGCACGAGGCGCTGTTGGCCGCACCGAAGATTGCTGGGATGGCCTGGCCCGATAAGTCCATCAACGAATTGAGGACGTCCGAATGAACATCGTCAACTTCGACTTCACCGGCTCTCAGGTGCTGGTTACCGGCGGCACCAACGGCATCGGGAACGCCATCGCCACCGGCTTCGCCGCCGCTGGGGCCACCGTCACGGTGACCGGCACCCGCGGGTCGGCCGCGGACTATCCCGGAAAGGAGCTGGGCGCGTTCGCGTACCGGCAGTGCCAGATTCAGGATGCCGAATCGGTTGACGCCCTGGCGGATTCGCTGGGGGACCTGGATATCCTGATCAACAACGCGGGTGGCCCCTATCCCGCCGGCGACGAATACGACCCGGATGGCTACGTCGCGTCGGTCGCGCAGAACATGCTCGGTCCGATGCGGCTGACGATGCGATGTCACGAACGGCTCAAGTCCAGCCAGGCGCTGGGCGGCGCGAGCGTCGTCAGCGTGGTCTCGATGTCCGCTTTCCGCTCGGCGGTCTTCGTCCCCGGCTATGCCTCGGCGAAGATGGGCCTGATCGCACTGACTATGAACCTGTCCCGCCGGTGGGCCGACGACGGGATCCGGGTCAACGCCATCGCGCCGGGGCTCATCGACACCCGAATCACGAAACCGGCCATGGGAATTCCCGAGGTGATGGACGTCGAGATCGGCTTCCACACCCCGCTGGGCAGGCCGGGTACACCCCGGGACTGCGCTGGCGCGGCGCTATTCTTGTGTACCGACGCCGCCTCGTATATCACCGGCAGCACCATCGCCGTCGACGGCGGATACCTGACGGTCTAACGCAAAAGCGACCACAACCTGTGGCGGTGGGCCGCAGAGCCCCATGATGAACATCGATCTCGTCGCGAACTGGGAGAAGTACGCCCTGATCGTCAGCCACACGATCCCGTTCGACAACGTCGGCGAAGCGCTCGAGCTGGCCCACACTCCGGGGGCCGCCGACAAGGTCGTCGTCACGTTCTGCTGATGTCGGCGGTGACCGCGCCGGTGAGGCGGACCAGATCCTGCGGCGCCACCGCGACCTCCCAGCCCCGGCGCCCGGCACTGCAGAACACCCGATCCCACGCCAGCGCACCGGAATCGACAACGGTCGGCAGCTTTTTGCGCTGACCGAACGGCGACACCGCACCGAGCACGTACCCGGTCGCCCGCTCGGCGACGGCGGCGTCGGCCATGGATGCCTTGGCAACCCCCAGCGCGGTGGCCGCCGCCTTCAGCGAGAGCCGGGCGCTCGCCGGCACGATCGCGACCGCCAGCCCGCCCGGAACCGTGACGACCAGCGTTTTGAATATCTGCCCGGGTTCGACGCCGGCTGCCTCGGTGAGCGCTTTGACCGCCTCCGCGCCGAACGACTGCTCCCGCCGGTCGTGCTCGAACGTCAGGACTTCGTGCGGCACACCGGCTTTCACCAACGCGGCAATGCCCGGTGTGGCGGCCACGCTATTACGGGCCCGTGTACCCCGGCGGGTTGACGCCATCGACCCAGAAGTCGACGCCGAGCTTCGAGCCGGGAATGCAGTCGTAGGTGGACAGGTCCGTGACGCCGGATTCCACCAGCACGTCCTCGCACAGCAGCATGTTGCCGGTGAACTCCTTGGCCGGCTTGTTGAGGATGACGTAGGCCGCATCGGAGTAGATCTCGGGCTTGCGGGCCCGTCCCATCGCCTCGTCGCCGCCGAGCAGGTTCTGCACCGCGGCGGTGGCCACCAGCGTGCGCGGCCACAACGTGTTGGACGCGATGCCCTCTTCGCGCATCTCCTGCGCGATGCCCAACGCGCACAACGTCATACCGAACTTGGCCATCATGTACGCCGTCGGCTTCAGCCACTCCTGGCCCAGCAGCACCGGCGGGGACAGCGTCAGGATGTGCGGGTTCTCCCGGCCCTTCATGTGGGGCAGGCACGCTTGGGAGACCGCGTACGTGCCCCGCACCTGGATGCCGTTCATCAGGTCGAACCGCTTCATCGGCACCTCGGAGATGGATCCCAGGTTGATCGCCGACGCGTTGTTGACGCAGATGTCGATGCCGCCGAACTGCTCGACGGTCTTGGCCACAGCCGCCTCGACCGATTCCGGGTCGCGGACGTCCCCGACGATGGGCAGCGCCTGCCCACCGGCTTCCTCGAGTTCCTTGGCCGCCGTGAACACCGTTCCGGGCAGCTTCGGGTGCGGCTCGGCCGTCTTGGCGATCAGGGCGATGTTGGCGCCGTCCTGCGCGGCGCGCTTGGCGATCGCCAGGCCGATACCGCGGCTGGCGCCGGAGATGAACATGGTCTTGCCGTTCAGGGACATGGCGTCACACTAACGCCACGCCCGAACCGCCGGGATCGGGGTCCGATCGGGCCGGCAGGCACCGGTATCGCGCCACATCGGGCTGCGGAAATAGCGAGGTCGTGCGAGGCGTTGATCCAGTCGGTTTCAGATGCGGTGGAGCAGGCCCGGACGGACGGTGTCGGGGTCAGCCTTTAGATTGGGAGGAGCAGCGTGGTGTCAACGGCGACGAGCCTGTTAGGCGAGGAGCGGTTGGCTGGCTTCCTTGCCAGTCCGGTGGCGCTTTCCGTGCTCTCCGGCAACACCGCCGCAGAAGGGACCGGGTTGATCGACATGGCCGATGCTGAAGATGGCCGCGATGGTGCGACGGGGCCCGAGACTGCCGAGCCCGCAGCGCCCGAAGAGACGGACGCCGAGCTAACGGCGCGGTTCGAGCGCGACGCTATCCCCCTGCTGGACCAGCTCTACGGTGGCGCGCTGCGCATGACGCGCAATCCCGCCGACGCCGAAGACCTGCTGCAAGAGACTATGGTCAAGGCCTATGCGGGCTTCCGGTCGTTCCGGGCCGGCACCAATCTCAAGGCGTGGCTGTACCGGATCCTGACCAACACCTACATCAACAGCTATCGCAAGAAACAGCGCCAACCCGCGGAATACCCGACCGAGGAGATCACCGACTGGCAGCTGGCCTCCAACGCCGAGCATTCGTCCACCGGGCTGCGTTCAGCAGAGGTGGAGGCACTCGAGGCGCTGCCGGACTCGGAGATCAAAGACGCGCTGGCGGCTTTGCCGGAAGAATTTCGGATGGCGGTCTACTACGCCGACGTCGAAGGTTTCCCGTATAAGGAAATCGCCGAGATCATGGATACGCCGATCGGAACGGTAATGTCACGGCTGCACCGCGGCCGCCGGCAGTTGCGTGGCCTGTTGGCCGACGTTGCCAAGGAGCGGGGCTTCAACCGCGGTCAGCAGACGCACGAGGAGGTGTCGTCATGAGCGAGTTCTCCGGCCAGGGCGGTGCCTCGCCCGACGCCTGCCCCAACGACGAGTCGCACGGCAGCGTCGGCTGCGCGGAGGTCATCCGGCAGGTCTGGCTGCTGCTCGACGGTGAATGCGGCCCGGACACCCGCGAACAGCTGCGCCGGCACCTCGAGGCATGCCCCGGCTGCTTCAAGCACTACGGGCTCGAAGAGCGGATCAAGGCGTTGATCGCCACCAAATGCAAGGGCGAGAAGGCCCCCGAGGGGTTGCGCGAGCGGCTACGCCTCGAGATCCGGCGCACCACGATCATTCGGGGCACGCAGTAGCGTCGCTCTAGGCGTTGGGGCGCTTGCCGTGGTTGGCCTTGCTGTGCTTGCGGTCGCGCTTCTTACGGCCTCGTTTGGCCATGGTGAAAACCTCCGTGATTGCTGTCAAACTGGGCGCCCCGCGCCCGTTGGCTTGACGGCCATTCTCTCACGGGACGTCCTATGCAGTGTCTTCGCCCTCGCGGGGCCCCTCCGGGCCCCGTGCGCCGCGGCCCCGACCGGCGCTGTGGTTCGATGTATCCGAGCCTGATGGGCGGAAAAGAACCGTGATGACCAGCAGCCAGCCTGCGCGAAGGCCGAGACGAGTGGGGTGAAGATGGCGGAGGATGTGCGCGCCGAGATCGTGGCCAGCGTGCTCGAAGTCGTTGTGAACGAGGGCGACCAGATCGGCAAAGGCGACATCGTGGTGCTGTTGGAGTCGATGAAGATGGAGATCCCCGTCCTGGCCGAAGTGGGCGGCACGGTCAGCAAGGTCAGCGTGTCGGTGGGTGACGTGATTCAGGCCGGCGACCTCATCGCGGTGATCAGCTAGCCTTTCGGACCCCCTCGACCAACCGCCGGGAACGACCCGGGGAGTGAGCGATGTCAACTCTCGGTGACCTGCTCGCCGAACACACCATGTTGCCCGGCAACGCGGTGGACCACCTGCACGCGGTGGTCGGGGAGTGGCAGCTGCTGGCCGACCTCTCCTTCGCCGACTACCTGATGTGGGTGCGGCGCGACGACGGCGTGCTGGTCTGTGTGGCGCAGTGCCGGCCGAACACGGCGCCCACGGCGCTGCAGACCGACGCGGTAGGCACCGCCGTCGGATCCGACCGATTGGCCCTCGTGGCCGAGACGTTCGCGTCGGGCACCGCGCAGCGCAACGACGTTGCCGGACAACAGGATTCGTGGTTGCCAGGCACCCACATCGAGGCGTCTCCGGTGCGTTATGGCGGCAAGGTGGTGGCCGTGCTCACCCACCATCAGACCGCGTTGGCCGCCGACCGCACGTCCGGTCAGCTGGAGATCGCCTACCGGGAGTGCGCCACCGACCTGGTCCACATGCTCGCCGAGGGAACCTTTCCGGACGTCGGGGACGTGGTGATGTCGCGCTCGACCCCGCGCGCGGGCGATGGCTTCATCCGCCTCGACGTGCACGGCGTCGTCGCGTACGCGAGTCCCAACGCGCTGTCCGCCTACCACCGGATGGGCCTGACCACCGAACTGGAGGGGCGCAACCTCATCGAGGTCACGCGCCCGCTGATCTCCGACCCGTTCGAGGCCCAGGAGGTGGCCGAGCATGTAAGTGATCTGGTGGCCGGCGGGCGCAGCATGCGCATGGAGGTCGACGCCGGCGGAGCCACCGTGCTGCTGCGCACGCTGCCGTTGATAGTCGACGGCGCCAGCGCCGGTGCCGCGGTGCTGATCCGCGACGTCACCGAGGTCAAGCGTCGCGACCGGGCCCTGATATCCAAGGACGCCACCATCCGGGAGATCCACCACCGGGTCAAGAACAACCTGCAAACCGTGGCGGCGCTGTTGCGCCTGCAGGCCCGCCGGACCGTCAACGCCGAGGGGCGCGAGGCCCTGATCGAGTCGGTGCGGCGGGTGTCGTCGATCGCGTTGGTGCACGACGCGCTGTCGATGTCGGTGGACGAGCAGGTCAACCTCGACGAGGTGATCGACCGCATCCTGCCGATCATGAACGACGTCGCGTCGGTGGACCGGCCGATCCGCATCAACCGGGTCGGCGACCTGGGTGTGCTGGACTCCGACCGGGCCACCGCGCTGATCATGGTGATCACCGAACTGGTGCAGAACGCGATCGAACACGCCTTTGACCCAGCGGCCGAAGAGGGCTCGGTGACGATTCGCGCCGAGCGATCCGCCCGCTGGCTCGACGTCGTGGTGCACGACGACGGACGCGGCCTGCCGGAGGGATTCAGCCTGGAGAACTCCGACAGCCTCGGTCTGCAGATCGTGCGGACGCTGGTGTCGGCCGAGTTGGACGGCACGCTGGGCATGAGTGAGGCGCCCGCCCGCGGCACCGATGTGGTGCTACGGGTGCCCATCGGCCGGCGGACCCGATTGCTGCTGTAGGCGTGCGCACTGACTTACACGCAAAGGTGCGGCCCCGACTTTCGTCGAGGCCGCACTATTTGCGTTATGTGGGTTAAACCCCGCTGCGGGCCTTCGTCCGGGCGTTGCGACGCTTCAACGCACGCCGCTCGTCTTCGCTCATGCCGCCCCAGACGCCCGAGTCCTGGCCAGTGTTCAGGGCCCAACCAAGGCACTCTGTGGTCACCGGACACCGATTACAGACCAGTTTCGCGTCAGCGATCTGCGCGAGCGCCGGGCCGCTGTTCCCTACCGGGAAGAACAGCTCCGGGTCCTCGTCACGACAGACCGCCTTGTGGCGCCAATCCATACGTCTTTACTCCTCACTGAGTGCGCAGCAAGGCGCACGGCCATTTTCTTCGGCTGTTTAACGCGTGCAGAAGAAAAGGAGTCCGGACTCCTACGTAGTTTCTGCATGCAACCTTTTGATCGTTTCACAGGCTCAACAGATGTCAATAGCGTGAGTTCGCTCGTGGGCTATCTCACTTTGATCATCTAGTCGCCAAGCCCTCACTCCGTTGTACTACACTCCGCGGGCTGCTTCGGTGTGATTTTCTCTTCGCACGCCGCCTCGGCGGCTATCGGAGCAGGTCAGCGCCATTTCTGTTGAGGTGGCGCAACCACCGCCAGCGCGTCCGGGACCGCCTTGAAAGTCATGGTTTCGCGCACGCCGAGGTAATCGCCGTCGAACTGGCAGGCCACTGCGCCTGCGGTCGAGGTAACTCGCACGCACGGCAGGTCGTCCTCGGTAATGAGGTGCTTGAAGTCGAACTTGGGCCGTTTTGCGAACATCTGCCGCACGATTCGCAGGGTGGGGATCGTCTTCATGGTGGTAGGCGCGAACACCCCCAGGCCCGACTCGAAGCTGCAGCCGGGATTGGTCCACACCGGCCGTTCGTTGGCGAAGGTCCACGGGCTGGAGTTCGACACGAACGCGAAGCTGACGCCGGTGATGGGTTCGCGGCCGGGAAGTTCCAGCGTCAGCATCGGTTCGCGGCGCGTGTAGCCCCACACGGCGGGCACCGCCGCGCGGATGTAGCGCCACGCCGAAACCTTGCCGCCCTTGTCCCGTTCGGCCTCGACCGCGGCCACCACCTCGGCATCGACGCCCATGCCGGTGTTGAACACCGCCCAGCGTTCGCCGCAGTCGATCAGGCCGATCCGCCGCCAGGCTTGGCGCCGCTGGTAGTCGTCGAGCAGCTGGATGAGCTGATTGGTGGCCGCGACCGGATCCGCGGAAATACCCAGGGACCGCGCCAGCACGTTCGCCGAACCGCCGGGCACCACGGCAACCGCGGGTATCGGTCCGCCCGGAAGCGGCCCCGGCCGGCCGAGCAGGCCGTTGACCACCCCGCTCACCGTGCCGTCGCCGCCGTGCACCACCACCAGATCGATCCCGTCGGCGACGGCCTTCTGCGCGAGCTCGGTGCCGTGACCACGGTGGTTGGTGTGTTCGACGGTGAGCTGCAGGCGGCTCTTGAGCGCGTGGGCCAGCAGGTCGCGACCGGCCGGGGTGGTGGAAGTGGCTGTGGGGTTGACGATCAGCACGGCCCGCATGAGCCACGAGCTTAGGCGGGCCGGTTAAGGCCACGCTGTGGGGGAACCGCCGGGGACCGGGCGGCTGCCCTGGCTACGCTGACGCTGTGACGCCGCCAGCCGCCCCGATCGCCGTTCGCCGCGCCGGCCTGATCGTCGTGTTGCAGGGGATCGCGGCATTGATCGTGGCGGTGGTGTTGGTGGTCAGGGGCATCGCGGGAGCCGATCAGCAGGTGGTCAACGGCCTGGCAACGGCGGGTTGGTTCGTCTTGGTCGGCGCCGGGGTGATCGCCGCGGGGCGCGCGCTGATTTTCGGCAAGCGCTGGGGCCGCGGGTTGGCGGTCATCACCCAGCTGTTGTTGTTGCCGGTGGCGTGGTACCTGGCGGTCGGATCACATCAGCCGGGATTCGGGATTCCGGCGGGCGCGGTGGCGCTGATCGTGCTGGGATTGCTGTTCAGTCCCGCCGCGGTGCGCTGGGCCGCCGGCGATCAGGGCGACTCCGCCAAGCCGGCCAACGACGCCCCGGACAGCCGGTAGGTCGTCCATTCGTTCTGCGGCTCCCCGCCGATGCCGTCGTAGAGCGTGATGGCGTCGGCGTTCCAGTTGAGAACCGCCCAGGACAGCCGCGTGTATCCGCGCCGCAGGCATTCGGAGGCCAGCGTGGCCAGCAGCGCGCGGGCCAGCCCACGCCGGCGAAACTCCGGCCGCACGAACAGGTCTTCCAGATAGATGCCCGCGACGCCGTCCCAGGTGGAGTAGTTGAGGAACCACAGCGCCATCGCCGCGACCTCGCCGTCCACCTCGGCCACGTGGCCGTACACGGTCGGCGGGTCACCGAAAAGCGCTGCGGCGATTTGCGTTTCGGTCACCGTACACTGATCGGCGGCGTGCTCGAAGTCGGCTAACGCGTGGATCATGCCGGTGATCGCGGTGGCGTCGTGCGGCGCGGCGCGGCGGATGTGGTGGCTCATCGCTCAACTCCCAGAGCGTTGAGGATCGTGCCGAATTTCGTTGTGGTTTCGGCGAGTTCCTCGTCGGGATCGGACTCGGCGACGATACCGCCGCCGGCCCGCGCCAGCGCGCTGCGCCGGTCCGCCGACAGCTGCGCGCAGCGCAGCGACACCACCCAGCGGCCGTCGCCGCGGGCGTCGCACCACCCCACCGCCCCGGCGTAGAACCCGCGGTCGCCCTCCAGTTCGGTGATCAGCCGCATCGCCGCCTTGGTCGGCACCCCGCCGACCGCGGGGGTGGGGTGCAGCGCCAACGCCAAATCGATTGCGGTGCTTGATGTGTCACGCAAGCGTCCGGTGATCGGCGTGCACAGATGCCAGACCGTGGCGGTGTTGCTCAGCTGTGGTTCGGCGGCGATGGACAGGTCGTCGCACAGCGGCTCCAGGGCAGTCCTGATGGATTCGATGACCAGCTGGTGCTCGTGACGGTTCTTGGCCGAGGCGGCCAGCGCGGCGCCGTTCTCGGCGTCGGTCCGCGGGTCGGCGGCGCGCGGGGCCGAGCCGGCGAACGGCCGGCATTCAACGCGGCCACCGCTGCGGGCCACCAGCACCTCGGGGCTGGCGCCCACCAGGGCAGCGCCCGCGTACTCGCCGCCGGCGGCGGTCAGGTCGACCAGGTAGCCGTAGGCCGCCGGGTCCGCGGCAATGAGCCGGCGCAGGATCACGCGCGCATCCAGCGGGGCATCGGCAACCAGGCGCAGGGCGCGGGCCAGTACCACCTTGTCCAGCGGGTTGTCGGCCGCGGCGAGCTGCTCGCAGGAGCGGCGGATCCGGTCGCGGTATTCGACCGGCGGCGGCACGGCTTCGGCCACCCGCACCGGCGGCAGGCCGTCGCGCGGCCAGTCCGGGGGTCCGTTCGTGGCGGCCACCGTCTCGGGCGTCAACAGCGCAGCCGGCCTGGTGACGTCGAAAGGCAACGCGCCCAACACAATCGGCGCTTCCCCCGATTGCAGCGCGGCCTGCGCCGCACCCACCTCGCCGTAACGGCGCCGCACACCTTCGGCAATCAGGGTTCTGGTCGGCCCGCACAGCGCGAATGGCGGTTGGTTGCTCACTGACCGGTCAATCCGAGCGCCCGCAGCTGCCGTACCCCGTGCTCGAACCCGCAGACCGCGATCGACGCGGTGATCATGCCGAAGCGGCTGCCCTCGACCAGCGGCAGTTCTACCCAGCGGGTGATCACCGCGCGGGAGAAGTGGCCGTGGCTGACGAAGATGACGTCACGCGCCTCCATGTGCTCCAGCGCCGTCGCGACGGCCGCGTCGGCGCGCTCGCTGACCTGCTCGACGGTCTCACCACCCGGGCAGCCGTGCGTCCACACCAGCCAATCGGGCACCGTCTCGTGGATCTGCTCCGTGGTCAGGCCCTCGTAGGAGCCGTAGTCCCATTCGGTCAGCAGCTCGGACATTTCGTCGACGGACAGCCCGGCCAGCTGCGCGGTGGTCAGGGAACGCTGCCGCGGACTGCTGATCACCAGGGGATCAACGAGTTTGAGTTCTCGGAGTACGTCGCCGGCCAGCTCGGCCTGCGTTCGGCCGGCCTCGGTCAGCTCGACCTCGGTGCGGCCGGTGTGCTGGCCGGACTTCGACCACTCGGTCTCGCCGTGACGCAGCAGCACCAGGCGGTGGTTGTGCAAGCCCATATCGATCGATTCTGCCGGACGACGCGCGGTGGTTGCTCAGGCCGCAGCGCACGGCGGGCGAACGTGCCAGGATGGGCGTTGTTGAGCGCATGGCGATTACGCAGAGGGGAGAGCCGCGCCTATGGCTGCTAAGACCCGGGTATTGGCGGTGGCCAACCAAAAGGGGGGTGTCGCCAAGACGACCACGGTCGCGTCGCTGGGTGCGGCGATGCTGGACGAGGACAAACGGGTGCTGCTGGTCGACCTCGATCCGCAGGGCTGCCTGACGTTCTCGTTGGGCCAAGACCCGGACAAGCTACCGGTCTCCGTGCACGAGGTGCTGCTCGGCGACGTCGAACCCAACGCCGCGCTGGTCGAGACGGCGGAGGGGATGACGCTACTGCCGGCCAACATCGACCTGGCCGGCGCCGAGGCCATGCTGCTGATGCGGGCCGGTCGCGAATACGCGCTCAAGCGCGCCCTGGCCAAACTCGGCGACGAGTTCGACGTGGTGATCATCGACTGCCCGCCGTCGCTGGGCGTGCTCACCCTCAACGGGCTGACGGCCGCCGACGAGGTCATCGTGCCGCTGCAGTGCGAGACCCTCGCGCACCGCGGGGTCGGCCAGTTCCTGCGTACCGTCTCCGACGTCCAGCAGATCACCAACCCGGAGCTGCGACTGCTCGGCGCCCTGCCGACGCTGTACGACTCGCGCACCACCCACACCCGCGACGTCCTGGCCGACGTCGCCGACCGGTACAACCTGCCGGTGCTGGCCCCGCCGATTCCCCGCACCGTGCGATTCGCCGAGGCCAGCGCCTCCGGCTCGTCGGTGATGGCCGGCCGCAAGAACAAGGGCGCGGTGGCCTACGGCGATCTGGCGGCGGCGTTGCTGAAGCATTGGAAGAGCGGCAAGCCGCTGCCGACGTTCGCCGTCGAGGTCTAACTAGCCCAGTGCGACCAGGGTGTCACCGCGCTGCTCGAGCACCCGGGACCCGATCACGGCCGGGAACACCGGATTGCCCGGCGGCGGGGCGCTCGTCGACCGGTCCACCGGAATGTAGCGTTCGTTGGCGCCGCTCAGCGGGTCGTAGACCCCGATCGCGTCGGTGAGAGGCACCAGCAGCCGGCCCGCCATCATCACCCCGGGACCCAGCGGCGTCTTGTCGCCCGCGGCGATGGTGTAGCGCAGCGCCAGCGTGTTCGCGTCGAAGACCATCAGCGAATCGCCGGTCCACCAGGTGATCTGGCTGCCAGGGTGCGAGACCGCGGCCGAGCGCGACGGCGGCTTGGGCAGCGGGGTGCTGGACACGGTGGCGCCGGTTTGGTCGATCACGTCGACGCGAGGTTGCGGCGCGGGCAGGTAGACCGCGGTGGTGTTCTCCGCGACGGTCAGCACCCGGGCGCCCGAATCCGGCGCGATCCCCGGTTCGGCCACGATGTGTTGCTGGGGTTCGTCGTCGTCCTTGCCCGGCCGCAGCAGCACCAGCCGCAGGTCGGCCTGATTCGCGCAGCTCTCCAGCACCGACACCGCCTGCGAGCTGGCCGCGGCCGAGATCAGCTTGCATCCGGAGTGCAGTCCGCGCGTCGACGGCTTCACCCGCGCGTCGGTCTCGCCGTAGGCCAGCATCCGGACCATGTCTGAACGCCACAGCTCCAGCCGGGTGTCGCCGACCGACAACACCGTCATGCCGTCGGAGGAGAGCCGCACCCTCGGGTCGGCGTAGCCGCTGCGGGCGGGCCCCCGACGGCCGGTGGCGCCGTCGAGCGTGCTCACCTGGCCGCAGCCGCGTTCGTCGCGGTAGACGCCGACGGCGTAGCGGTACAGCCAGGTGACCCCGCACAGGTCGATGTCGCGGGCGTAGCTCCAGCGGGACTGGCCGGTATCGGGATCGCGCCCGTCGATCTGGCGCCCGGCGGCGGTGACGACCTCCCCGCCGGCTACCACCGGGGCGGTGGTGGCCGGGCTGGCGGCGCTCCACAGCTGCTTCAGGCCGGCGGGCACCTGACGGGCCGGGGTGGGGTTGGGTGCGGGAAAGGCCGCGGGCCGGCTGATGGTGGCGCGGGCGTCGCTGCTCCACCAGACCAGCGCCGCGATGGCGGCGACGACGACCACGATGGCCGCGGCGGCGACGATGTCGCCTGTGGTCCGGCGCTCGGGTCTGACCATGCGTCGGCGCGAACCTCTAGTTGCTCTGCGTGCCGGCCGCGGCCGCGGTGGCGGCTTGCCCTTCGGCGGGCTTGCGACGCCGGCGGCGGCGCCGGGTGGAGCCCGCGTTGCCCGGGGGCGAGGCGGTCGCGGTGTCCGCGGTGGCCTCGCCGTTGCTGCTGGCGGCCCCGTTGCCCGACGGGTGCGCGGTGACGGGTTGGCCGCCCCGGGTGCGCCGGCGGGTGCCGGAGCGGCGCGCGGGCCGCTCCGACTTCTGCTCCGGCTTCCTGCCGTCGCGGTCACCGCCGCGGCGCTGGCCTTGCGGCTTGCGGGCCGCGCCCACGGTGCCGGTGGCCTCGGCGGGGATGCCCATCTCGGCGTGGAGGTGCGGCGAATTGGAGTAGGTCTCGGCGGGCTCGGGGCAGTCCAGCCCCAGCGCCTTGTCGATCAGCGACCAGCGGGGTAGCTCGTCCCAGTCCACCAGGGTGACCGCGATACCGGTCTTGCCTGCGCGGCCGGTACGGCCGATGCGGTGCACGTAGGCCTGTTCGTCCTCGGGGATCTGGTAGTTGATGACATGGGTGATGTCGTCGATGTCGATGCCGCGGGCGGCGACGTCGGTGGCGACCAGCACGTCGATCTCGCCGGTGCGGAAGGCCTTCAGCGCCTTCTCGCGGGCCGCCTGGCCCAGGTCGCCGTGCACCGCGCCCACCGCGAAGCCGCGCTCGGCCAGCTCGTCGGCCACCTTTTGGGCGGTGCGCTTGGTGCGGGTGAAGATCATCGTCGCGCCGCGGCCCTCGGCCTGCAGCACCCGGCTGACCAGCTCCACCTTGTCCAGGGCGTGGGCCCGGTAGACGTACTGAACGGTGGTGTCGTGGGTGGCCGCCGAGTGCGGCGCTTCCGCCCGGATGTGGGTGGGCTGGTTCATGAAGGTGCGGGCCAGCGTGATGATCGGGTCCGGCATGGTCGCCGAGAACAGCATGGATTGCCGGTCGGTCGGGATTTGGCGCAGGATGCGTTCGATGTCGGGCAGGAAGCCCAGGTCGAGCATCTCGTCGGCCTCGTCGAGCACCAGCACCGACAGCCCGCCCAGTTGCAGGTGGTTCTGCTGGCTCAGGTCGAGCAGCCGGCCCGGCGTGCCCACCACGACGTCGGCGCCGGCGCGCAGCGCCTCGATCTGCGGCTCGTAGGGGCGTCCGCCGTAGATGGGGACCACCGAGAGCGGCCGGCCGCCCTCGGCGATCAGGTGCTTGGCCGCGAGCGTGAGGTCATCGGTGACCTGCAGGCACAGCTCGCGGGTGGGCACGACGATCAGCGCCCGCGGTGTGCCGTTGAGGGGCCGCGCGGCGGTGCCGGCGGTGATGCGCTGCAGCAGCGGCACGCCGAATGCGAACGTCTTGCCCATGCCCGTGCGGGCCTGCCCGATCAGGTCGTCGCCGGCGAGCGCCATCGGCAGGGTCAGTTCTTGAATGGCGAAAGGGGTTTCGATCCCCTTTTCGGCGAGCGCGCGCACGATTTCGTCGCGGACGCCGAGTTGCGCAAATGTGGGTTGGGGGGTCAGTTCAGTTGTGCTGGTGAGTGCGGTCATGCGTGGGTAGGTAGCCTCTCGGTGACGTATCGGTTTGTGTCGGTATTTCTCTGTCGCGGTCACGCGCGCACGAGTTCCGACTCCGATTTCGTCGCCGAGTCGCCGGCCCTGGCTCAGTCTGGGATGGCCCAGTTAGGGCGGGCCAGCTGTGCACGCACATTTCGCCGATAGCGGCTTGAAAAACAAATACGGCATGAATAAAGCCGCCATCTACCTACATGATAGCTGGTCGACAGCCGGCTCCCATTTTGCGCTAGGTCAGCCGACTACAGTGTTGCCATGACCCGGCCCTCCTGCGAGCCCTCCCAAGCCGATCTGGCCGCCGAGAACATCGACGATTCGCCCGCCCCGCGGCTGTCGGCCGATCACCCGGGCGTCAACGAGCTGTTCGCAGTCCTGGCCTACGGCGAGATCGCCGCGTTCTATCGGCTCACCGACGAGGCTCGAATGGCCCCTGACCTGCGCGGACGGATATCGATGGCGAGCATGGCCGCCGCCGAGATGCAGCACTACGAGCAGCTGCGCGACGCCCTGGAAAGCCGCGGCGTGGACGTGGTGTCGGCGATGTCCAAATACGTCTCGGCGCTCGAGAACTACCACCGGCTGACCATGCCCAGCACGTGGCTCGAGGCCTTGGTCAAGACGTATGTGGGCGACGCCCTGGCGGCCGATCTCTACCTGGAGATCGCCCACGGACTGCCCGCCGAGGTCGCCGACGTGGTTCGCGCGACGCTGTCGGAGACCGGGCATTCGCAGTTCGTCGTCGCCGAAGTCCGCGCCGCGGTGACGGCCAGCGGCAAGCAACGTAGCCGGCTGGCGCTGTGGTCACGCCGATTGTTCGGCGAAGCGATCACTCAGGCCCAGTACCTGCTGGCCGACCACGACGAGCTGGTCGACCTGGTGATGTCGGGCGCCGGCGGGCTGGGCCAGCTCAACGCGTTCTTCGACCGGATGCAGCAGACGCACGAGCGTCGCATGCACGAACTTGGCCTGAGCTGAGCGCGGCTCGGCCGTTTGGCCTCAGCCGGCGCAGGTCGCCATGTTCGAGGTGTTGGACGCGATGATCCGCTGACCGGCGGCGTTGAATACCGAGCAGTTGAGCCGGCCGTAGAAGCTGGTCGCGACGACGGATTCGGTTTCCACGCCGGGGTTCAGCACCACCACCTTCGACCACGGCAGCGACACGTTGAACTCGGTCTGCGGCACGCCCCGCGCGTCGGTGTAGACGATGTTCACCAGGTCCAGCAGCTGCTTGGTTCCATTGACGCTGTAGACGATGGTGCGCGGGTTGAGCGCGGCCGACGGCGGCGCCGCCGCGAGCGGGGGCGCGACCGTTGGCGCCGCCACCGCCGGCGGCGCGCTGGGCGCGGCGCTGGGGGTGGTCACCGTCGTGACGGTCTCGGGCGGTAACTGGGTCGGGCGCGGGGCGGCGCTGGGTGCCGCGGATGCCTTCGTCGTCGCGGGTGCCGAGGTCACCGGGTGGGGAGCCGGTGCGCCCACCGTGGCCTTGGTGGACGCGCTGTCGCCGCTGTTGATGATGACCGCGGTGGCGATGGCGCCCAGGGCGACCACCGCGCCCAGCACCGCCGTGGCGGGGCGCCAGCGCGAATCGGCCGGCCAGCCCGTCCAGTTGTAATCGGCGTTCAAGTAGGGATCGGCGTCGTCGAGCTCGTCGAGCTCGTCCGCGGGGTAATCCCGGATCCTGTCGTCAAGGTGCGCCCACGTGGTACCCATGTTGCCGAAGTTAGCCATGTGAAAGCACGGATCGGGTAGCGCGCGGGCGGCCGAGACAACCTGCAAGCGAATCGTTACCGGGCTGCGACCAAGGTTTCGCTGACCGCGAAGTGTGGGGACGCGGCGAGGTGGGGTTCAGCCGCGTCCACTAGCCTGCTGCTGACAGGGCCGGGACGGCAACACCTGCGCAAGGCTGCAAGACCCATGGAAGGGGTGACCGTGGAGGTCAAGATCGGTATCACGGATAGTCCGCGCGAGCTGGTCCTGGCCAGCACCCAGACGCCCGCCGAGGTCGAAGAACTGGTCAGCGCCGCGCTGAGCGACGCCTCCGGTCTGCTGCGCCTGAGCGACGAGCGGGGCCGCCGCTTCCTGATTCACACCACCAGAATCGCCTACGTCGAGATCGGCATCGCCGACGCACGCCGGGTGGGCTTCGGGATCAGCGCCGAAACCGGCAAACACGCCGGCAAGTGATATTAGGAGCGGGTGAGCGGCACGTGTGACAGCCCGCCCCAGGCGAACTGGACCGTGCCGTCGACCGCGTCCGCCTTGGAAATCGGGCGGTCCGAGTCCAGCCAATACCTGGCGCAGTCGACGCTGATGCCGACCAGACCGACGGCGATCATCCGGGCCCGGTGCGGGTCCAGCCCGGAATCCTCGCTGATCAACGCGAAGACCGCGTCGATGCAGGATTCGGTGGCCACGCGAACCTGGGCGGCCACTTCGGGTTCGGTGACGTAGTCGTTCTCGAAGATCAGCCGGTAACCCTGGCTGTCGTGTTCGATGAAATCGAAGAATGCCTGGACCGCGGAGTGCAGTCGGCGCCGGTTGTCGGTGGTGGTGCTCAGCGCGTTTTGAACACCCGAGACCAGATTGTGCACGTGGCGCGCCAGCACCGCCAGGTACAGCTCGAGCTTGCTCGAAAAGTGTTGATATAAAACGGGTTTGCTGACTCCGGCGCGGTCGGCGATCTCGTCCATGCCGGCCGCGTGGTAGCCGCGGTCGACGAACACGTCGCTGGCCACGATGAGCAATTGGCCGCGCCGCTCGTCGCGGGGCAACCTGTTGCCTCGCCGGTTTGAAACGGCAGCTCCGTCTGTCGGCCGACCGCGGTCAGCCGCTCTGACGGCGCGGCGCGCCGGCACCTTGGCGAGTTCGCTCATCCATTCCTCATCTGATTGTCGGCGGCCGGCCCGGTAAGGCGGGGTCAGCCGCTCGCAGCCCGTGGAAGGTACCTTACTACCCGAGGAGTCGATGCGACCGTCATCGCGGTCGTCGCCGCAGGCAGAAGCGGTGTCGGACGGCGGATTCGGGCGCGCCACGGACGGCGCCGGTCGGCGGCTGTGTAATCCTGGGGAAATGACTTCGCCCCGGCCGCCGCGCAGCACGGGTCGCGTGCCGGTGTTACGCGACGAGTGGCGGGAGCCGCTGCGGGCGCTGCGCGACCCACTCGCGCGGGAAGCCGGGCGGGCCCGGGCCGACCGCGAGCGGCCGCGGCAATGGCGTAAACAAACCTGGCTGGGGCGGTTCGTCTCCACCTATGGATGGCGTGCCTACGCCCTGCCCGTGCTGGTGGTGCTCACCGCGGTGGTCCTGTACCAGACGGTGACCGGCACCGGCGCGCCCGAGCCGACCGCCAGCCGTCCCATTCAGGGCCCGCCGGCGATCGGAGCGGTGGGCACCACGATCATCGACGCGCCGCCGCGCGGGCTCGCCGCGTTCGACGCCAACCTGCCGGCCGGGACCCTGCCCGACGGCGGCCCGTTCACCGAAGCGGGCGACAAGACGTGGCACGTGGTGCCGGGCGCCACGCCCCAGATCGGCCAGGGCACCGCAAAGGTGTTCAGATACACCGTCGAGGTGGAGAACGGCATCGACCCGACGATGTTCGGCGGCGACGACGCCTTCGCCCAGATGGTCGAGCAGACGCTGGGCAATCCGAAGGGCTGGACGCACAACCCGCAGTTCGCGTTCATCCGGATCGACAACGGCAAACCCGACTTTCGGATCTCCTTGGTGTCGCCTGTCACGGTGCGCGAGGGCTGCGGCTACGAGTTCCGTCTCGAAACCTCTTGCTACAACCCGGTTTTCGGCGCAAACCGGGAGGCGCGGGTCTTCCTCAACGAGGCCCGCTGGATACGGGGAGCCGTGCCATTCGAAGGGGACATCGGGTCCTACCGGCAATACGTGATCAACCACGAGGTCGGCCACGCCATCGGATACCTGCACCACGAGGCGTGTGAGCAGCAGGGCGCCCTGGCCCCGGTGATGATGCAGCAGACGTTCTCCACGTCGAACAACGACGCCGCCCAGTTCGACCCCGACGTCGTCAAGGCCGACGGGAAGACCTGCCGGTTCAATCCCTGGCCGTACCCGATCGCCTGACGCGCCTCAGCGCGTTGCCGCGGCCTCGGCGGGCTGCTGTGATGGTGGTAGACGCATTCCACTAGGCCGACGAGGAGATGTTTCGCAGTGTCGACGCCGCTGCCGCCCTTGGTGGCGCCCGCAGCTCACCTGACTGGCGACGAGGTGGCCCGCTACAGCCGTCACCTGATCATTCCCGGCCTTGGTCCGGAGGGGCAGAAGCGGCTCAAGAACGCGCGGGTCCTGGTGATCGGTGCGGGCGGGCTGGGCGCGCCGACGTTGCTCTACCTGGCGGCCGCCGGCGTGGGCACGATCGGCATCGTCGATTTCGATGTGGTCGACGAGTCGAACCTGCATCGCCAAATCATCCACGGGGTTGCCGACGTCGGGCGGTCGAAGGCCCAGTCGGCGCGCGACTCCATCGCCGCCATCAACCCGCTCGTCGACGTGCGGCTGCACGAGTTCCGCCTGGACTCGACCAACGCGGTCGAGTTGTTCGGCTGCTACGACCTGATCGTGGACGGCACCGACAACTTCGCCACCAGGTACCTGGTCAACGACGCCGCGGTGCTGGCGAAGAAGCCCTACGTGTGGGGGTCGATCTACCGCTTCGAGGGCCAGGTCTCGGTGTGCTGGGAGGACGCGCCGGACGGACGCGGACTCAACTATCGCGACCTCTATCCCGAGCCCCCGCCGCCCGGGTCGGTCCCCTCCTGCGCCGAGGGCGGTGTGCTGGGCATCGTCTGCGCCTCCATCGCCTCGGTGATGAGCACCGAAGTGATCAAACTCATCACCGGGATCGGCGACTCGCTGCTGGGCCGGTTGATGATCTATGACGCGCTGGAGATGACCTACCGCACCATCGCGATCCGCCGCGATCCGTCGGACGCGTCCCGGCCGAAGATCACCGAGCTCGTCGACTACGAGCAGTTGTGCGGTGTGGCGCCGCAGCCCCCGGCGCACGACGCGTCGGCCATCACCCCACGGGAGTTGCGCGACTGGCTGGATTCCGGCAAGAAGCTGGCCCTGATCGACGTGCGCGAGCCGGTGGAGTTCGACATCGTTCACATCGAGGGGGCCCAGCTGATTCCGCAGTCGTCGATCAATTCCGGCGAGGGTTTGGCAAAGCTGCCGCAGGACCGCCCGCCGGTGCTGTATTGCAAAACGGGGGTGCGCTCGGCCCAGGTGCTGGCGGTGCTGCGCGAGGCCGGATTCGCCGATGCGGTGCATCTGCAGGGCGGGATCGTGGCATGGGCGCAGCAGATGCAACCCGACATGATCATGTACTGACTGATTGCGCCTGTTGGACTCGTTAGAGTACCGGTGTGACAGTCGAGCCACCGCCGGATCATGTGCTGTCGGCGTTCGGCTTGGCCGGTGTGAAACCCGTCTATCTGGGTGCCAGCTGGGAGGGCGGCTTCCGGTGCGGCGAAGTGGTCCTGTCGCTGGTGGCCGACAACGCGCGCGCGGCCTGGTCGGCACGGGTCCGCGAAACCCTGTTCGTCGACGGCGTCCGGTTGGCCCGGCCGGTCCGTTCGACCGACGGGCGCTACGTCGTTTCCGGGTGGCGGGCGGACACCTTCGTGGCCGGGACGCCGGAGCCCCGCCACGACGAGGTCGTCTCCGCCGCGGTACGCCTGCACGAGGCGACGGGCAAACTGGACCGCCCCCGCTTTCTGACCCAGGGGCCGGCCGCGCCGTGGGGCGACGTCGACATCTTCATCGCCGCCGATCGGGCGGCCTGGGAGGAACGGCCGTTGGCCGCGGTGCCCCCGGGCGCAAGGGTGGCTCCCCCGGCGGCGGACGCCGAACGCTCGGTGGAGCTGATCCACCAGCTGGCCACCCTGCGCAAGCCGACCAAGAGCCCCAACCAGCTGGTTCACGGAGACCTTTACGGCACAGTGCTTTTCGTGGGCACCGCTGCGCCGGGAATCACCGACATCACCCCGTACTGGCGGCCCGCCTCGTGGGCGGCCGGCGTGGTCGTCATCGACGCGCTGTCCTGGGGAGAGGCCGACGACGGCCTGATCGAACGCTGGAACGCCCTGCCGGAATGGCCGCAGATGTTGTTGCGGGCGTTGATGTTTCGCCTCGCGGTTCACGCGCTGCACCCGCGGTCCACCGCCGAGGCGTTCCCCGGCCTGGCCCGCACCGCGGCGCTGGTCCGGCTGGTGCTCTGACCTGGCCGCGTGACGACCCGTCCCCCGCAAGCGGGTGGGGTCCCCGCGGAGCAGGGGAGTACCCCCAGCGCCCGGCTCCGCCCCGCGGGCGATCGCCACTAAGTTCCGTCGGCAAACTCGTAGCGAACCTCGTGCAGCGCGATTCTGCCGTCGGTCGCCAGCACGCCTTCGGCGCGCAGCAACTCCAGCTGCCGGGTCGTCAGGTGGCGTGCGGGGCGCCCGGAGGCGGTGATCACCCGGTGCCAGGGCAGGTCCGAGGAATCCGTCCGCATGATCCACCCGACGATGCGCGGGCTGGAAAGACCTGCGACAGAAGCGATGTCGCCGTAAGTGGCGACCCGACCGGACGGGATCGCGGCGACCAGTGCACGCACCCGCTCCACCTGCTCGTCGGTCACCGGCGCCACGGTCAGCGGGCTTCCAACAGCTCGCGGGTCAGCGCGGCGACTTCGTCGGGCTTGGCGTAGGGCACCATGTGGTTGCAGTCGAAATCCAGCAGCCGGAAATCCGATCCCAACCGTTGCGCCAGGCCGTCGATCAGTTCGTCGGTGACATAGGGCGGGGTGGTCCGCTTGGCCCGCACCAGAACGGTCGGGGTCTTGGCCGGCGGCAGCACCGCGTCGCGGGCCAGCTCGCTCCAGTACGACATCATCGCCGGCAGGCTGACCCGCCAGCCGTAGCGCCCGCCGGGCAGCGTGACCAGATGCTCGTCGATCTCGACGTCGAGCAGGGCAGGTTCCACATCCGACCAGGAGCCGTGCAC
This sequence comes from Mycobacterium sp. NGS27, assembly GCF_059813005.1. Taxonomy (NCBI): domain Bacteria; kingdom Bacillati; phylum Actinomycetota; class Actinomycetes; order Mycobacteriales; family Mycobacteriaceae; genus Mycobacterium; species Mycobacterium sp. NGS27. The sequence continues at coordinate 26,575 of NZ_JCALDT010000007.1, read as the reverse complement.
CTTCTCCATCCGCGCCTCCCGGGCGTCCGGATAGTCGGGCGAGGAGAGCATCGCCTCGGCGATCTCGCGCATCCAGCCGCCATCCAGCCCCACCGCCGGGTCGAGCAGCAGCAGCCCCGCCACCTGGTCGGGCCGCGCCGCGGCCAGGTGCATCGCCAGCCCGCCACCGAACGAGTGACCCACGATCACCACGGGCGTGTCGGGCTGCTCGTCGAGCAGCGCGGCCAACGCCGCGACATTGGCGTCGATGGTCCACGGCGCGGCCCACGACGACCGGCCGTGGCCGACCAGATCCGGTGCGGCGATGCCGATCCCGGGCAGAAAGCCGGACAGATGACCCCAGCGCTGGCCGTGGCCGGTCAATCCATGCAACGCCAGGACCTCTGCGGGACCGGACGGGCCGTAGCGGTGCACATGCAACTTCGCGGTCACGCGTCGATGGTGCCAGCCGCCACTATCGGGAGCGGCGGGCGGTCCTCACCGGTCGTCATCCCGGTCGTCCTCGGTGGAGACGATGTAGGCCTGCTCGATCACGTCGGCCTCGTTGGCCTCCCGGTCCCCGGCCGCGACGTAGTCGATGTCCAGACCGGTCTCGTCATCGGAATCCGCGGGCCGGCGTTGTTCGACCGCGTCGCCCTCCGGCGCCTCGTCGATGGGAAAGCCGCGTTCGTCGTCGTGCATGGTCTTCAACCCCCTCCTTCCGGACGTCGTTCGCTCCCGCTCCAGGGTAGGTGCAGGCGGCGTTCGTCGTGCGCTAGCGGATCTGTCGGACCCTCGTGATGTCATGCCGTCATGGCCTACACCTGGGATGCCGAAGCGAGCAGCGTCTTAGACCCCGGGGCGCGTGGACGGCTGCGAATTCTCGGCGGGCCCGGCACCGGTAAGAGCAGCCTGCTGATCGACGCCGCGGTGGCCCGGATCGAGGCCGGTGTCCAGCCGGAATCGGTTCTGCTGCTTACCGGTTCGGGCCGGATCGGGATGGCCGAGCGCAGCGCGTTGACGACGGCGTTGCTGCGCTCGCGAGCCACCGGCGGCCGGGCCGCCGTCAGCGAGCCGCTGGTGCGGACCGTGCACGGGTACGCGTACGCGGTCTTGCGGCGCGCCGCCGAACGCGCCGGCGAGGCGCCCCCGCGGCTGGTCACCAGCGCCGAGCAGGACGCCATCATCCGGGAACTACTGGCCGGAGACCTCGAGGACGGACCGCGCGCCGCGACGGCGTGGCCCGCCCAGCTGCTGCCCGCGCTGAGCACCGCCGGCTTCGCGACCGAGCTTCGAAACCTGTTGGCCCGCTGCGCCGAACGCGGCGTCGATCCCCCAGAGCTCGAGCGGCTCGGCCGTCGTTGCCGGCGGCCGGAATGGAGCGCGGCCGGCCAATTCGCGCGCCAGTACGAGCAAGTGATGCTGCTGCGCGCGGCGGTGGGGACCGCCGCGCCGGAGGCGACCAGACCGGCCCTGGGCGCAGCCGAATTGGTCGGCGCCGCATTGGAAGCGTTTGCGGTCGACCCCGAGTTGCTGTCGGCCGAACGCGGCCGGATCCGCGTGTTGCTGATCGACGACGCCCAGCAGCTCGACCCGCAGGCGGCGCGCCTGGTTCGGGTGCTCGCGGCGGGCGCCGAGCTGGCGCTGATCGCCGGGGATCCCAACCAGGCGGTGTTCGGCTTCCGGGGCGGCGAACCGGCCGGGTTGCTCGGCGGCGACGCGCCCTCGATGACGCTGACGACGTCGCACCGGTGCGCCCCCGCCGTGGCGCGCGCGGTCAGCGGCATCGCCGGCCGGTTACCCGGCGGCAGCAGCGGCCGGCGGATCGACGGCGCCGGTGCGGGGGAGGGATCCGTCACGGTGCGTCTGGCCGCGTCGGCGCACGCCGAGGCGGCCACCATCGCCGACGCGCTGCGGCGTGCGCACCTGATCGACGGCGTGCCCTGGTCGCAGATGGCGGTCATCGTCCGGTCGGTGCCGCGGGCCGGCGCGCGATTGCCGCGGGCCCTGGCCGCGGCTGGAGTGCCGGTGGCGGCACCCGCGGTACCCGGGCCGCTGTCCGAAGAGCCGGCCGCGCGGGCCCTGCTCAGCGTGCTGCTGGCGACGGCGGACGGGCTCGACGGGCAGCAGGCGCTGGCGTTGCTGACCGGCCCTATTGGGCGCGTCGATCCGGTTTCGTTGCGTCGGCTGCGCCGAACCCTGCAGCGCGCCAACCCTTCTCGCCCCCCGGGAGACTTCGCCGACCTGTTGGCCGAGGCGCTGTCCGCTGACGCGACGCCTGCGGGGCCGCAATTCGCCGCGCTGCGCAAGGTCCGCGCGGTGCTGGACGCGGCAGCGCGCTCGCATGCCGCCGGTGCCGACCCTCGCTTCACCCTGTGGGCCGCCTGGCACCGGTCCGGGCTGCAGCGCCGCTGGCTGTCGGTGAGCGAGCGCGGCGGCCCCGCCGCGGCGCAGGCCACCCGGGACCTCGAGTCGGTGACCGCGTTGTTCGAGGTCACCGACGACTATGTGGCGTGCACCTCGGGTGCGTCGTTGCGCGGTCTGGCCGAGCACATCGCCTCGCTGGCGCTACCGAGCGCCGCCACCGAGCCCGCCACCGCGGCCGAGCAGGTCAGGGTGCTCAGCGCGCACGCCGCGCTGGGGCACGAATGGGATTTCGTGGTCATCGCGGGATTGCAGGATGGCTTGTGGCCCAACACCGTTCCGCGTGGCGGCGTGCTGGCCACCCAGCGGTTGCTGGACGTGCTGGACGGGGTCGGCGCGGACGCCTCGGTGCGGGCTCCGCTGCTGGCCGAGGAGCGCAGGCTGCTGGTGGCGGCGCTGGGCCGGGCCCGGCGCCGGCTGCTGGTGACGGCCGTCGACAGCGAGACCGGTGGGGCGGGTCTGGAGGCGGCGCTGCCGTCGGTCTTCTTCACCGAGATCGCGCAGTGGGCCGACGACGACGCCGATAGCGAACCGGTCTCGGCGCCGCGGGTGTTGTCCGCGTCCGCGCTGGTGGGCCGGCTGCGTGGGGTGGTGTGCGCGCCCGACGGGGCGGTGGACGATCGCGCCCGCGACTGCGCGGCAACGCAATTGGCACGGCTGGCCAAAGCCGGCGTACCCGGCGCCGACCCGGCCGGATGGCACGGATTGACCCCGATCAGCACCGGCGAACCGCTGCACGGCAGTGGTGACGTGGTCACCTTGACGCCCTCGACCATGCAGACACTCAGCGACTGCCCGCTGCGCTGGCTCGCCGAGCGGCACGGCGGATCCGACCCGCGCGACGTGCGCTCGGCGATCGGGTCGATGGTGCACGCCCTGATCGCCGAGCCGCACCGCAGCGAATCGGAACTGCTGGCCGAGCTGGACCGCGCCTGGGAGCATCTGCCCGTTGCGGCGCAATGGCATTCGGATAACGAGCTGGCCCGACACCGCGCCATGCTGGAGGCGTTCATCGAGTGGCGGGCGCAGACCCGGGGCGCGCTGACCGAGGTCGGCGTCGAGGTCGAGATCGACGGAACCCTGAGCACCGGGGACGGCGGCGAGGTGCGACTGCGTGGCCGGGTCGACCGGCTGGAGCGCGACGCCGCGGGGCGGCTGGTGATCGTCGACATCAAAACGGGCAAGAACCCGGCCAGCAAGGACGATGCACAGCAACACGCCCAGCTGGCCGTGTATCAGCTGGCGGTGGCGGAGGGACTGCTCGGCAACGGTGCCGACAACGTCGAGCCCGGCGGCGCGCGGTTGGTGTACCTCGGTAAGGCCGGGGCATCGGGAGTGGCTGAACGCGAACAGGATCCGCTGACCACCGCCGCCGGGGACGAATGGCGCGAGATCATCGCGCGTGCGGCCGGCGCGACGTCCGGACCGCAGTTCGTCGCGCGGCGCAACGACGGCTGCGCGCACTGCCCCGTCCGGCCGAACTGTCCGGCCCACGCCGACGGGTCCCCGCGGTGACCGCGCCGCGCTACAGCCCCGCCGAATTGGCCGGCGCGCTGGGGCTTTTCCCGCCCACCGACGAGCAGGCCGCCGTCATCGCCGCGCCGCCGGGGCCGCTGGTGGTCATCGCCGGGGCCGGCGCCGGCAAGACCGAGACCATGGCCGCGCGGGTGGTGTGGCTGGTCGCCAACGGCTATGCGGCACCCGCTCAGGTGCTCGGTTTGACCTTCACCCGCAAGGCCGCCGGCCAACTGCTGCGCCGCGTCCGGTCCCGGCTGGCCCGGCTGGCCGGTATCGGCCTGGGAGCGCCGGGCGCCGGCGGCGATGCGGCCGTCGACACCGACGGCGCACCGACGGTCAGCACCTACCACGCCTTCGCGGGCTCGTTACTGCGCGACTACGGGCTGTTGCTGCCCGTCGAACCGGACACCCGGCTGCTCGGCGAAACCGAGTTGTGGCAGCTGGCTTTCGACGTGGTGAACACCTATCCCGGGGAACTGCGGACCGACAAGACGCCTGCGGCCGTCACCTCGATGGTGCTGCGGCTGTGGGGACAACTGGCCGAGCACCTGGTGGACACCGGCCAGCTGCGCGACACCCACGTGGAGCTGGAGCGGCTCATCCACTCCCTGCCCGCGGGCCCCTACCAAAGCGACCGCGGCCCCAGCCAATGGCTGCTGCGGTTGCTGGCCACCCAGACCGAACGCGCCGAATTGGTGCCACTGCTCGACGCGCTCAACGACCGCATGCGCGCCGCCAAGGCGATGGACTTCGGGATGCAGATGGCCTCGGCGGCCAGGCTGGCGGCGGCGTTCCCACAAGTCGGCGAGGAGCTGCGTAGCCGCTACCGGGTGGTACTCCTCGACGAGTATCAGGACACCGGTCACGCCCAACGCATCGCGCTCTCAGCACTATTCGGCGGCGGAGTCGACGACGGGCTGGCGCTCACCGCCGTCGGCGACCCCATTCAATCGATCTACGGCTGGCGTGGCGCGTCGGCCACCAACCTGCCGCGGTTCACCACCGACTTCCCCCGATCCGACGGCACCCCCGCCCCCATGTGCGAGTTGCGGACCAGCTGGCGCAACCCGCCGACGACCCTGCGGGTGGCCAACGCGGTCTCGGCGCAGGCGCGGCGGCGATCGGTGGCCGTGCACGCGCTGCGCCCGCGCCCGGATGCCCCGCCCGGCACCGTGCGCTGCGCATTGCTGCCCGACGTGATGGCCGAGCGGGAGTGGATCGCCGACCATCTCGACGCGCAGTACCGGCGGGCCCGCGACGAGGGCGCTGCGCCGCCGACGGCCGCGGTGCTGGTGCGCCGCAACGCCGACGCCGCGCCCATCGCCGACGCGTTGCGCGCCCGCGGCATCCCCGTCGAGGTCGTCGGGCTGGCCGGGCTGCTGGCCATCCCTGAGGTCGCCGAGGTGGTGGCCATGCTGCGACTGATCGCCGATCCGACGGCCGGCGCGGCGGCGATGCGGGTGCTGACCGGGTCGCGCTGGCGCCTTGGTGCCCGCGACCTCGCGGCGCTGTGGCAGCGTGCGCGTGCACTCGGCGGAGCCGCGCCGCCCGCCGAAGCGTCCTCGCCCGAGGCGATCGCGAAAGCGGCCGGCCCCGACGCCGACACCGTATGCCTGGCCGACGCGATCGCCGATCCCGGTGCGGCGCAGGCATATTCGACTCCTGGGTATCAGCGCATCACGGCTCTGGCCGCCGAACTGAGTGCCCTGCGTGCCCACCTCGGCCACCCGCTGCCGGACCTGGTCGCCGAGGTGCGGCGTGTGCTGGGCATCGACTGCGAAGTCCGGGCCGCAGCGGGGGTCGGTGCCGGCTGGGCCGGCACCGAGCACCTGGATACGTTCGCTGACGTCGTCGCCGGTTACGCCGAACGCACCGACCCCGCAATCGGATCGGCGGCCACCTCGGTGGCCGGCCTGCTGGCATTCCTGGACGTCGCCGAGACCGTCGAGAACGGTTTGGCGCCGGCGCCGTTGACGGTCGCCCGCGACCGCGTCCAGGTGCTCACCGTGCACTCCGCAAAGGGGCTGGAGTGGCAGGTCGTGGCGGTGGCTCACCTATCCGGCGGCACTTTCCCGTCGACGGCGTCGAAGAGCACCTGGCTCACCGACGCCGCCGAGCTGCCGCCGCTGTTGCGCGGCGATCGCGCGGCCGCCGGTGCCCTGGGCATCCCGGTGATGGACACCTCCGACGTCACCAACCGAAAGCAGCTGTCGGACAAGATCTCCGAGCATCGCCGCCAGCTCGAGCAGCGGCGCATCGACGAGGAACGACGGCTGTTGTACGTGGCCATCACGCGGGCCGAGGACACCCTGCTGGTGTCCGGGCACCACTGGGGGGCCACCGGCATCAAGCCGCGCGGGCCGTCTGACTTCCTCTGCGAGATCAAGGCGGTCATCGACGATTCGGCCGCGGCCGGCGACCCTTGCGGAACGGTGGAACATTGGGCGCCCGCGCCCGCCGACGGCGAGCGAAACCCCCTACGCGACAACGTCGTCGAAGCGGTATGGCCGCCCGACCCACTGGGGTGGCGGCGCGACGACGTCGAGCATGGCGCCGCGCTGGTGAGGCGGGCGCTGGTGGCCGACACGACCGAGACCGGCGTCGATGTGGACGGCTGGGCCGCCGACGTCGATGCACTGCTGGCCGAGCGTGCCCGGTCGGTGCAGCCGGCGCCCCACGCCCTGCCGGGCCAGTTGTCGGTCAGCTCCCTGGTGGGGCTGGCGCGTGATCCGGCCGGTACAGCGCGGCGGTTGGCGTACCGGTTGCCGTCTCGGCCGGAGCCGCATGCGTTGCTGGGCAATGCGTTTCACGCATGGGTTCAGAGATTTTATGGCGCCGAGTGTTTGTTCGAGTTGGGCGACCTGCCTGGCGCGGCAGATTGCGATGCCGGCGACGCCGCGGAACTGACCGCGCTGCAGGATGCTTTCACCGAATCACCCTGGGCCGCAAGGGTGCCCGTCGCCATCGAGGTGCCGTTCGAAATGCCGATCGGCGGCACACTGGTACGCGGGCGCATCGACGCCGTCTTCGCCGATCCCGACGGCGGCGCCACCGTGGTGGACTGGAAGACCGGTGAACCGCCGCGAGGGCCGCAAGCGATGCGGCAGGCCGCCGTCCAGCTCGCCGTGTACCGCCAGGCCTGGGCGGCGCTGGCCGGCGTCCCGGAATCCTCGGTGCGCACCGCCTTTTACTACGTGCGCGCCCGCACCACCGTGATCCCCGAGGAACTGCCGAGCGGCGCCGAGGTGGCCGGGTTGCTGATGGTTCCGGACGGCGACCGGCGGGTCCAGGTGTGACGTGCGCCGCCCGAGTACTGGTGGAGGTGTGGCCGTGGTTACATAAGACGCGTGCGTGTCTCGTGCGCAAAAGGTAAGCCGATGACGGACCGCCGTGGGCAACGGTAGGTCCCGAAGGCTGAGCGGTCTGGACGAAACCCTGACCGCTCAGCGCGGTCACCAGCTGATCGGCGTGGTGCGCATCCCCGAGGAGCATGCCAGTCCGATCCGGGTCATCACCCGCCGCCTGGCCATCGCACTCGTGGTGCTGTTCGCGGCGGCGCTCATCGTCTATGTGGACCGCGACGGTTACCGAGACGTCCGCAACGAACCGCTGACCTTCCTGGACTGCGTGTACTTCTCCGCGGTGTCGCTGTCGACCACCGGCTACGGCGACATCACGCCGTACACCGAAACCGCGCGGCTGGTGCACACCCTGATCTTCACCGCGCTGCGGATCGCGTTCTTGGCGGTGTTGGTCGGCACCACCCTCGAAGTGCTGTCCGAGCGATCTCGCCGCGGGTGGAAGATCCAGCGTTGGAGGAGCAGAGTGCGCAACCACACCATCGTGATCGGCTACGGGACCAAGGGGAAGACGGCGGTCGCCGCGATCCTCGGCGACGAGACGGTTCAGACCGAGGTCGTCGTCGTCGACACCGATCGCAGCGCGCTCGAGCACGCCGAAAGCGCGGGCCTGGTCACGCTCCACGGTGACGCCACCAAAGCCGACGTGCTGCGGTTGGCCGGCGCCCAGCACGCGGCCTCGATCATCGTCGCCACCAGCCGCGACGACACCGCGGTGCTGGTGACGCTGACGGCGCGCGAAATCGCGCCCAAGGCCAAGATCGTCGCGTCGATCCGGGAGACCGAGAATCAGCACCTGCTGCAGCAGTCGGGCGCGGACTCGGTGGTGGTGTCCTCGGCCACCGCCGGGCGGCTCCTCGGCCTGGCCACCACCACCCCCAGCGTCGTGGAGATGATCGAGGATCTGCTGACCCCCGACGCCGGGCTGGCCATCGCCGAGCGTGAGGTGGAGCAGACCGAAGTCGGCGGGTCGCCGCGGCACCTGCGCGACACCGTGCTCGGCGTGGTGCGCGACGGCCACCTGCTGCGCATTGGCGCGCCGGAAGTGGACGCCATCGAGGCCAACGACCGACTGCTCTATATCCGAAACGCCGACCACTGATGGCGATAGCGGACTTTCAGCTGCGCAGCGTCCCACTGCTGTCGCGGGTCGGTGCCGACCGCGCCGATCAGCTGCGCACCGACGTCGAGGCCGCCACCGCGGGCTGGGCGGATGCGGCGCTGCTGCGAGTGGATTCGCGCAATCAGGTGCTGGCCGCCAACGGTCGGGTGGTGCTCGGGGCGGCCGCCGAAATCGGCGACAAGCCGCCGTCGGAGGCCGTTTTTCTGGGGCGCCTCGAGGACGGCCGTCACGTCTGGGGCGTGCGCGGCCCGCTGCAGGCTCCGGAGGATCCCGATGCGCCCGCCGAGGTGGTGAATCTGCGCAGCCTCGGTCCGATCTTCGACGACACCAGCAGTCAGCTGGTGTCCGCGGCCGTCGCGCTGCTGAACTGGCATGAGAAGGCGCGTTTCAGCCCCGAGGACGGCTCGCCGACCAGGCCGGCCCGGGCGGGCTGGGCACGCGTCAACCCGGTTACCGGACATGAGGAGTTCCCGAGGATCGACCCGGCGGTGATCTGCCTGGTCCACGACGGCGGTGAGCGCGCGGTGCTGGCCCGCCAGGCGGTGTGGCCGGAGCGGATGTTCTCGCTGCTGGCCGGATTCGTCGAGGCCGGCGAATCTTTCGAGGTGTGCGTCGCCCGGGAAATCCGCGAGGAGATCGGCCTGACGGTCCGTGACGTGCGGTACCTGGGCAGTCAGCCGTGGCCGTTCCCGCGCTCGCTGATGGTCGGCTTCCACGCCGTCGGCGACCCGGCCGAGGAATTCTCGTTCAACGACGGCGAGATCGCCGAGGCGGCCTGGTTCACGCGCGACGAGGTGCGTGCCGCGCTGGCGGCGGGGGACTGGTCCAGCTCGTCGGAGTCGAATCTGTTGCTGCCCGGGTCGATTTCGATCGCCCGGGTGATCATCGAATCCTGGGCGGCGATCGACTGACCGGACGCTTAGGCGCCGGCCTCGGCCAGCTTCGCCTTCACTTCGGCGGCGCTGGGGTTGGTCAGAGTCGACCCGTCGGCGAACTTCACCGTCGGAACCGTCCGGTTGCCGCCGTTGACCGAGCTGACGAAATCGGCGGCCGCCGCGTCGTGCTCGATGTCGACCGCCTCGTAGGGAATGCCGTTGGACTTCAGCACCGTCATGAGCCGATGGCAGTAACCGCACCAGGAGGTGGTGTAGACGGTGAGCGGGGCAGAGGTCATAGCTCGTTAACGTAGCCCGGCGACCATGCATTCCGCGCGGGGGTCCCGCGCAGACGCGCCGCGGCGAGATGCGTGGGATCCGCCGACTCGCCGGGGCGACACGCCAAGTCCCGCCGATTGGGGCGTGGCGATGCGCGGGGTTTGTCGGCGACCGCTGCCAAGATGGACGCCATGCCGACGGTCGCCGATCCATTGACAGCCGGGCTGGACGACGAGCAGCGCGAGGCCGTGCTGGCTCCCCGCGGCCCGGTCTGCGTGCTGGCCGGCGCCGGAACGGGAAAGACCCGCACCATCACGCACCGGATCGCCCAGCTGGTCGCCGGCGGTCACGTCGCGCCCGGTCAGGTGCTCGCGGTCACGTTCACCCAGCGGGCGGCGGGGGAGATGCGCTCGAGGCTGCGGACGATCGACGCCGCGGCGGGCGCCGGTAACTCCGTCGGCGCGGTCTCGGCCCTGACGTTTCACGCGGCCGCGCACCGGCAGCTGCGGTATTTCTGGCCGCGGGTGGTCGGCGACACGGGCTGGCAGCTGCTGGACAGCAAATTCGCCGTCGTCGCCCGCGCGGCCGGCCGCGCCCGGATCAACGCCAGCACCGACGACGTGCGCGACCTGGCCGGCGAGATCGAGTGGGCCAAAGCGTCGTTGATCGGGCCGGAGGAATACCCGGCCGCGGTGGCCGCCGCCGCGCGCGACATCCCGCTCGACGCCGCGCGGGTCGCAGCCGTTTACGCCGCCTACGAGGCGCTCAAGGTCCGCGACGAGAACGTCACCCTGCTCGATTTCGACGACCTGCTGCTGCACACCGCGGCCGCGATCGAAAACGACGCCGCGGTGGCCGAGGAGTTCCGGGACCGCTACCGCTGCTTTGTCGTCGACGAGTATCAGGACGTCACGCCTTTGCAGCAGCGGGTGCTGTCGGCGTGGCTGGGCGATCGCGACGACCTGACGGTGGTAGGCGACGCGAACCAGACGATCTACTCGTTCACCGGGGCGTCTCCGCGGTTCCTGCTCGACTTCTCCCGCCGGTTCCCCGACGCGACCGTGGTCCGCCTGGAGCGCGACTACCGCTCCACCCCGCAGGTGGTGTCGTTGGCCAACCAGGTGATCGCGGCGGCCCGCGGCCGGGTCGCGGGCAGCAAGCTGCACCTGGTGGGTCAGCGGGCGCCGGGCCCGGCGCCGTCGTTCCACGAGCATCCCGACGAACCCGCCGAGGCCGCCGCGGTCGCGGTGTCGATCAAGCGGCTCATCGAATCCGGCACCCCGCCGTCGGAGATCGCGGTGCTGTACCGGGTCAACGCTCAATCGGAGATCTACGAGGAGGCGTTGACCGAGGCCGGCCTTCCCTATCAGGTCCGAGGCGGCGAGGGATTCTTCAATCGCCAGGAGATCAAGCAGGCCCTGCTGGCGCTGCAGCGCGCCGCCGAACGCAGCGGCGCCGAGCCCCTGCGCGAGCCACTGCCCGCCGTGGTCCGTGCGATCCTGGAGCCGTTGGGGCTGACGGCCGAAGAGCCGGTCGGCACCCGGGCCCGGGAGCGCTGGGAGGCCCTGACCGCGCTGGCCGAGCTGGTCGACGACGAGGTGGCCCAGCGGCCGGAGCTCGACTTCCCCCGGTTGGTGGCAGAGCTGCGGACGCGAGCCGACGCCCGGCATCCACCGGTGGTGCAGGGCGTCGCGCTGGCGTCGCTGCACGCCGCCAAGGGGCTCGAGTGGGACGCGGTGTTTCTGGTCGGGCTGGCCGACGGCACGCTGCCCATCTCGCACGCGTTGGCCCACGGCGCCGAAAGCGAAGCGGTCGAGGAGGAGCGGCGCCTGCTCTACGTCGGAATCACCAGGGCCCGCACACATTTGGCGCTCAGCTGGGCGCTGGCCCGCAGCCCGGGTGGGCGCCAGAGTCGCAAGCCGTCGCGGTTCCTCAACGGCATCGCGCCCCACGCGCGCGCCGATGCGGCGCCGAGCAAGTCCCGGCGTAACCGCGGCACCGCGACCCGCTGCCGAATCTGCAACAACAACCTGACCACCCCGGCAGCCGTCATGCTGCGGCGCTGTGAGACCTGCGCCGCCGACATCGACGAGGATCTGTTGCTGCGGCTCAAGGCCTGGCGGCTGGACATCGCCAAGGAGCAGAAGGTGCCCGCCTACGTCGTCTTCACCGACAACACGCTGATCGCCATCGCCGAGCTGCTGCCCGGCGACGAGGAGGCGTTGATCGGGATTCCCGGCATCGGCGCCCGCAAGCTGGAACAGTACGGCCCCGACGTGTTGGAACTGGTCCGCGGGCGCTGACCGATAAACCCGCTGGTCAGAAAATCGGTTGTGGTGATCGGCGGTCACCGTTTACCCTCGAAACCGCAAACTCGGCACTACGGAGAAGGAAGGTGGCCACGATGCTCAACGACGCGTTCGGTGTAGGCGTGGCCCGCGCGACCCGCCCCGTTTCGGCCGCGGCCGCCTTCCATGCCGCACACGCCGCCACGGCGGCCGCGCGTAAGCATCGCGCCGCCGCCGCGACCGACGCGTCCGTAGATGTCGGGGGCCCACCGAAGGCAAGGTAAGCACCCGCCCGGTTTTCTCCCAGATGGCCACGGACCCGAAGTCAAAAGGATCCGTGGCCATAGTTGTAGGTCGGCAACTTTTCGACCTGGTCCGGATCACTGCAAAGCAACCCAGATCAGGAAGTAGGTGGTAGGACATGTCGGCACCGACAGTCCCCAGACAAGCCCTGCCGTGCCACGTCGGCGATCCCGACCTGTGGTTCGCCGACGCCCCGGCCGATCTCGAGCGGGCCAAGACGCTGTGCGCCAGTTGCCCGGTCCGGCGGCAGTGCCTGGCCGCCGCGTTGGAACGGGCCGAACCGTGGGGCGTCTGGGGCGGCGAAATCATCGACCGCGGCTCGGTTCTGAGCTTCAAACGGCCCCGCGGACGACCCCGCAAGGGTTGTGGGCAGGACGGGGCCGCCGCCTAGGGCGACGGACCTAGACGACCGCGCTGTCGGGTTCGGCGAAGCCGGGCACCAGCTCTTCGGACAGCGCCTTGATCGCCACGTGGGCGTCGAGCTGGCACAAGATCGCGGCCACCGACATGATCACCCGCATCGGAATGACCAGTTTGGGCGGCAAGTCCATCTGGCGGGCAGTGCGGATCTGGGATACCGAGCGATCGATCTCGATGGTGGACATCTTCTGCAGCCACTTGCGGGTGTAGTGGAAGACCTCGACCTCGACCGGCTCGACGTACTGACGCAGCATGTCGTCGATGTCACGCACCGACACCTGTTGGCCTTTCTGGATGAAGCCGGCCTTCTCCATCGTCGGCAACAGCATGTCGTAGTTCTTGTCACGGGCCAGCCGGATGGTCATGCCGAGCTCGATCGGCAACCCGCCGGGTAGCGGCGCGACGGCGCCGAAGTCGATCACACCCATGCGGCCGTCGGGAAGCAGCATGAAGTTGCCGGGGTGGGCGTCGCCGTGCAGCATCTCCAGCCGGCGCGGTGCGTCGAAGGTGAGCTCGAGCAGGCGCGTGCCCATCAAGTCGCGCTGCTCGGTGGTGCCGTGCCGGATGATCTCGGCCATCGGGGTGCCCTGCATCCACTCTTGGATCACCACTTTCGGCGCGCTGGCCACGATGCGCGGCACCGCGAAGTGCGGGTGGTCGTGATACGCCTTGGCAAACGCGCGCTGGTTCTCGGCCTCCAGCCGGTAGTCCAGCTCCATCTCGGTGCGCTCGATGAGCTCGTCGACCACGCCCTGGATGTCGGCACCCGGCGCGAGCTGCTTGAACACCCCGACCAGACGCTGCATGGTCTTGAGGTCGGCGCGCAGTGCCTCGTCGGCGCCGGGGTACTGGATCTTGACCGCCACCTCGCGGCCGTCCGCCCAGACGCCCTTATGGACCTGGCCGATGCTGGCCGAGGCCACCGGGGTGTCGTCGAACGTGGTGAATCGCTCGCGCCACTTGGTGCCCAGCTGGGCATCGAGCACGCGGTGCACCTTGGCGGCGGGCAGCGGCGGGGCGTCCTTTTGCAGCTTGGTCAGCGCTTCGCGGTACGGCTCGCCGAACTCCTCGGGAATCGCGGCCTCCATCACCGACAGGGCCTGGCCCACCTTCATCGCGCCGCCCTTCAGCTCACCAAGCACGGTGAACAGTTGGTGGGCGGCTTTCTCCAGAAGCTCGGCCTGAACCTCGTCCCTGGACTTTCCCGTCAGCCGTTTACCGAATCCGATCGCTGCCCGGCCGGCGAATCCGACCGGAATGCTGGCCAGCTTCGCGTTCCGCGCGGCACGGCCCCTTTTGATGTCTGCCACGCATCCATCATCCATGATGACCAGCGCGATGTGGAGAGACGTCGACAACACCCGTTGTCACACTTCGTAAGCGCAGGTCGGCGCGGCGGGCGGTCCTCGCTGGCTGGCCACGAGGCCAAGCGCCGCAACGGAAATGGCGCTTCAGCAGGAGCACAACGGATGTCTGGCCCACGGTCGCGTGGCGATCGCGCCGGAGTGCAGATCGAATTCGAGAGTCGCATTGAGCGTTTGGGGCGGGCCGGCCTCGGCCGTTTCCTGCCCGTGCACTGCCGCGATCACGCGGTTCACCTGGCTGAGCGCCAGCGCGGCGGTCGCCAGCACGGTGGCCCGATCGGCAACACCGACGGTTTCGCGCAACTGCGCGCAGATGGCCGGCCACGCCGCGTCGCGGTCCCGGCGATGCAGGTCCGCGCACCCGAGGCAGCTGGTCACGCCCGGTATCACCAGCGGACCCACCAGCCCGATGCCGTCGCGCACCCGCACCAACAGATGCGCGACGCCCTGGGTGTGCAGGTCGCGCACCATGCGCGGGTCGGCGACCAGGAAGTCCGACAGCACCACCAGGTCGACGTCGTCGGCCGAGACGGCGGCGTGCGGCTGGCTGCTGTGCGCGATCCGGGCGCCCGAGCAGCGCAAGGTCTCCACCAGCAGCTCGGAGAGGGGCCCGCGACCGTGGATCCGCACCGACGCCGCCCGGGCGCGGGGTCGCCCGCATTCGGTGGCGACGCCGGCGCCGACCAGCTGCTCGACGAGGCTGCGCAGACCGTCGGCGTCGGTCAGCCCGCGGTCGAGGGCGCGGCGCTCCAACTCCGATAGCGGGGTCGGCGACCACATCGTCCGCAACAGCGTGGCCAGCTCGGCGGCGGCAAGGCCGGCCGGCGGGCGGACCAGCACCGCGCGGCGCGGGTCCCAACCCACCTGGACCGCACCGTCGGGACGCAGCAGCACCGGCAAAGCGGGATCCAGCGCATAGGTGGAAAGGACGGCCTGGCACCGCGAAGTCACCGCGCAACTGTGCCACGCCGGGCGTCGCGAGTCCGCTCAGTTATCCACAGAGCCGCCGTCGGCACCCGGGCCGTCGGGGCCCTGGCCCTCGCGCTCGAGTTTGGCGATGGCCTCGTCGATTCCGCTGGTGTCGCCGCCGATGATTCGATCGATGAAGCCCGCCGGCTCGTCGAGGTCGTCGGCGTCGGGCAGCAGGTCGGGGTGTTGCCAGATGCCGTCGCGGGTGTCGACCCCGGCGGCCTCCGTCAGCCGCTCCCAGAACGCGGCGGCCTCACGCATCTTGCGCGGCCGCAGCTCCAGGCCGACCAGCGTCGCGAAGGTCTGCTCGGCGGGTCCGCTGCTGGCCCTGCGGCGGCGCATCGTTTCGCCCAGCGCGGCCGCCCCGGGAATCCGGTCGCCCAGCGCGGCGGCCACCACCACCTGCACCCAGCCCTCGATCAGGGCTAGCAATGTTTCCAGACGTTCCAGTGCCTGTGTCTGCGCCGGCGTCGCCTTGGGCTCGAAAACGCCCTGCCCAAGCAGGTTTTCGATCGCTCCCGGGTCCGCCAGTGACGCCGGATTGAAGTCTCGCGCCAGCTCTTCGATGCCGGACATGTCGATTTCCATGCCCATCGCGTACGCCTCGACGGCACCGAGCAGTTGGCTCGACAGCCACGGCACGTGACTGAACAGCCGGTGGTGGGCGGCCTCACGCGCCGCCAGAAACGTCAGGATCTCGCTGCGCGGCCGCTCCAGCCCGGTGGCGAACGACTCGACGGCGTCGGGCATCACCGCCGCAATTCCCTTGGGCCCCAACGGCAAACCGATGTCGGTCGATGTCAACACCTCGCGGGACAGTCGGCCCAGCGCCTGCCCGAGCTGCGACCCGAACGCCATCCCGCCCATCTGCGACATCATCTGCATGAGCGGGCCGGCCATGCTCTTGGCCTCTTCGGGCAGCGACGCCGCCCACACCGTCGAAATCTGTTGTGCCATCGGGTCGCACAGCCGCTTCCACGTCTGCAACGTGTTGTCGACCCAGTCGCCGGGGGTCCAGCCCAGCGCCTTGGTGGTGCCCGCGGGCAGCGCCGTGGCCCCGTCCAGCCAGGTCTCGGCCAGCCGCACCGCGTCGGCGATCGCCGAGTTGGTGGTGTCCGGAACCGGCGCCACAAAGCCGATCGAATTCGTCGCGACGCGCCGCGCCAGTTCGTAATTGACCGGGCCCGAGCCGGTTCCACCGGGTCCGACATTGCCCGCGCTGCTGAACATCTGACCCAGTTGGGTGAAGATCTGCCCCAGGTCGCCCATGTCGAATTCACCGCTCATGCCGAAGGCGGCGAACGGGTCGGACGGGTTCGAGCCCGAATCGGGATCTTTTTTCCCGTGTTTGTCGGGGTCGTCTCCGGAGGAGAAGCCGAAAGGCAGGTCAGCCATACCCCCAACGGTACTCACCACAAGGTCGGACGGCGCGACCTCGGGTCAGCTTGTAGCTGAACCCGGTAGAACGTTGTGGCTGAACACCGCGCCGCAGCCGCCGTCTAGTGTGATCGGCGTGAACAGGCGCATCCTGACCTTGGTGGTCGCGCTGGTGCCGATCCTGGTGTTCGGTGTGTTGCTGGCGGTGGTGACGGTGCCGTTCGTGTCGCTGGGGCCCGGGCCCACCTTCGACACGCTCGGCGAGGTCGACGGCAAGCAGGTGGTGGCGATCGAGGGCACCCAGACGCACCCGACAACCGGCCACCTCAACATGACCACGGTGTCCCAGCGCGACGACCTGACACTGGGCGAGGCACTGACGCTGTGGCTTTCGGACACCGAGCAGCTGGTGCCGCGCGACCTCATCTATCCGCCGGGCAAGTCGCGCGAAGACGTCGACAAGGCCAACAACGCGGACTTCAAGCAATCCGAGGACAGCGCCGCCTATGCCGCCCTGGGCTACCTCAAGTACCCGGCGGCGGTGACGGTCGCCAAGGTCCCCGAACCGGGACCCTCGGCGGGCAAGCTCAAGACCGGTGACGCCATCGACGCGGTCAACGGCGTGCCGGTGGCCACGGTCGACGAGTTCACGGGACTGCTCAAGAACACCAAGCCGGGCCAGGTGGTGACGATCGACTATCGCCGCAAGAACGAGCCGGCCGGGGTGGCACAGATCACGCTGGGTGCCAACAAGGACCGCGACTACGGCTTTCTGGGCGTCGCGGTGCTCGACGCCCCATGGGCGCCGTTCACCGTGAACTTCAACTTGGCCAACGTGGGTGGGCCGTCCGCCGGACTGATGTTCAGCCTGGCGGTGGTCGACAAGTTGACCACCGGGGACCTCGCCAAGTCGAACTTCATCGCGGGCACCGGGACCATTTCGTCCGACGGCAAGGTCGGCCAGATCGGCGGCATCACCCACAAGATGGTCGCCGCGCACGCCGCCGGGGCCACGGTGTTCCTGGTGCCGGCGAAGAACTGCTATGAGGCCAGCTCGGACAATCCGTCCGGCCTGCGGCTGGTCAAGGTCGACACACTCGGCCAGGCAGTGGATGCGCTGCACGCGATCGGGTCGGGCGGGCAGCCGCCAAGCTGCTAGCGAACCTTGATGGTCCCGGGTAGTGCCATGCGTAGAGTTGTCACCGTCTAGCCATCGATCAGGGAGCGTAGCCAGTGGGGATGCGGCCCACCGCACGGATGCCGAAGCTGACTCGGCGCAGCCGGATTCTGATCCTTATCGCACTGGGTGTGATCGCTCTGCTGCTGGCGGGCCCCCGGCTGATCGACGCTTACGTCGACTGGCTGTGGTTCGGCGAGCTCGGCTACCGCTCGGTGTTCTCCACCGTGCTGGTCACCCGGTTCGTGGTCTTCTTGGTTGCGGGTCTGCTGGTGGGCGGCATCGTGTTCGCCGGACTGGCGGTGGCGTACCGCACGCGGCCGGTGTTCGTGCCGAGCAACGACAACGATCCGGTGGCGCGCTACCGCGCCCTGGTGCTGTCCCGGCTGCGACTGGTGAGCGCCGGAATCCCGGTGGCGATCGGCCTGCTCGCCGGCATCATCGCGCAAAGCTATTGGGTGCGAATTCAGCTGTTCTTGCACGGCGGCGACTTCGGCATCAAGGACCCGCAGTTCGGCAAGGATCTCGGCTTCTACGCCTTCGAGCTGCCGTTCTACCGGTTGCTGCTGTCCTACCTGTTCGTCGCGGTGTTCCTGGCCTTCATCGCCAACTTGTTGGCCCACTACATCTTTGGCGGCATCCGGCTGTCCGGTCGGACGGGTGCGCTGAGCCGTTCGGCGCGGATCCAGCTGGTCACTTTGGTCGGGCTATTGGTCGTGCTCAAGGCGATCGCCTACTGGCTGGACCGCTATGAGTTGTTGTCCCACACCCGCGGTGGCAAGCCCTTCACCGGCGCCGGGTACACGGACATCAATGCGGTGCTGCCGGCGAAGCTGATCCTGATGGCGATCGCGCTCATCTGCGCGGCCGCGGTGTTCTCCGCGATTGTGCTCAAGGACTTGCGAATCCCGGCGATCGGGCTCGTCCTGTTGCTGCTGTCCTCGCTGATCGTGGGCGCGGGGTGGCCGCTGATCGTCGAACAGATCAGCGTCAAACCCAATGCCGCGCAAAAGGAAAGCGAATACATCAGCCGCAGCATCGCCGCGACGCGGCAGGCCTATGGCCTGACCTCCGACCAGGTCACCTACCGCAACTACACCGGCGACGCTCAGGCCGCCGCCCAGCAGGTCGCCGACGACCGCGCGACCACGTCCAACATCCGGCTGCTGGACCCGACGATCGTCAGTCCAGCGTTCACCCAGTTCCAGCAGGGCAAGAACTTTTACTACTTCCCCGACCAGCTCTCCATCGACCGGTACGTCGACCGCAACGGCGCGTTGCGTGACTACGTGGTGGCGGCCCGCGAACTCAACCCCGACCGGCTGATCGAGAACCAGCGCGACTGGATCAACCGGCACAGCGTCTACACCCACGGCAACGGGTTCATCGCCTCACCGGCCAACACGGTGCGCGGCGTCGCCAACGATCCCAACCAAAACGGCGGTTACCCCGAATTCCTGGTCAACGTCGTCGGCGCCAACGGCGGTGTGGTGTCCGACGGCCCGGCCCAACTCGACCAGCCGCGCGTCTACTTCGGGCCGGTCATCTCCAATACCTCGGCCGACTACGCGATCGTCGGGCGCAACGGCAACGACCGCGAATACGACTACGAGACCAACAACGAAACCAAGAACTACACCTACACCGGGCTCGGCGGAGTCCCGCTCGGCGACTGGTTGTCGCGCAGCGTGTTCGCCGCGAAGTTCGCCGAGCGAAACTTCTTGTTTTCCAACGTGATCGGCTCGAACAGCAAGATCCTGTTCAACCGTGACCCGGCGCGGCGGGTGGAGGCGGTGGCGCCGTGGCTGACCACGGACAGCGCGGTGTACCCGGCGATCGTCAACAAGCGACTGGTGTGGATCATCGACGGCTACACCACGCTGGACAACTACCCGTATTCCGAACTCACGTCGCTGGAGTCGGCGACCGCGGACTCCAACGAGGTCGCGTTCAACAGGCTCGCACCCGACAAGCGGGTCTCCTACATCCGCAACTCGGTGAAGGCGACGGTCGACGCCTACGACGGCACTGTCACGCTGTACCAGCAGGACGAACAGGACCCGGTGCTCAAGGCCTGGATGCGGGTGTTCCCGGGGACCGTGAAGCCCAAGAGCAACATCACCCCGGAGCTGGCCGAGCACCTGCGCTATCCCGAGGACCTGTTCAAGGTGCAGCGGATGCTGCTGGCGAAGTATCACGTCAACGATCCGGTGACGTTCTTCTCCACCTCGGATTTCTGGGATGTGCCGCTGGACCCGAACCCGACGGCCAGCAGCTACCAGCCGCCATACTACATCGTCGCGAAAAACATTGCGAAGAACGACAATACGGCGTCGTATCAGCTGACCAGCGCGATGAACAGGTTCAAGCGCGACTACCTGGCCGCCTACATCAGCGCCAGCTCCGATCCCGCGACCTACGGCAGGATCACCGTGCTGACCATCCCGGGACAGGTCAACGGGCCGAAGCTGGCCAACAACGCGATCACCACCGATCCGGCGGTGTCCCAGGACCTCGGCGTGATCGGGCGTGACAACCAGAACCGGATCCGGTGGGGCAATCTGCTCACGTTGCCGGTGGGGCAGGGCGGCTTGCTCTACGTCGAGCCCGTATATGCCTCGCCGGGTGCCAGCGACGCGGCGTCGTCGTACCCGCGGCTGATCCGGGTGGCGATGATGTACAACGACAAGATCGGCTACGGACCCACCGTGCGCGACGCCCTGACCGGGCTGTTCGGTCCGGGCGCGGGTGCCGCCGCGACCAGCATCCAGCCCACCGAAGCCGGGACACCGGCCGCGAGTCCGCCGCCCAGCGCGCCGGCGCCGGTTGCCGCGCCCGGGTCACCACCCCCGGTCGCAGCACCCCCGGTGCCCGACGGATCGGTGACGCTGTCGCCCGCCAAATCCGCTGCGCTGCAAGAGATTCAGGCGGCGATCGGCGAGGCAAAGGACGCGCAGAAGAAGGGCGATTTCGCCGGTTACGGTGCGGCGCTGCAGCGGTTGGACGACGCGATCACCAAATACAACAACGCCAAGTAGGTCGGCCGTGCGGCGTCGAGCGACGCTGTGACCGTGCGGAGTCGACGAATTCACCCGTAGTGCCAGCCATTTCGCCTATGGGCGGGCTTCGGCTGCCGAAACTCGCCAAGCCCCAGTGACGCTTCGGTGGCGTCGGGGTCAGCGTGTGTCGCATCTTGTGGGAAAGATGGCGCAAATAGTGACGATCGAATATCCCACCGACCCGCAAACTGGCTATCGGGATCACCCAACGAGACGACATCTTCCAACGCGGTCGACGGACACCCTCGCGCCCCAAGATTGTCGATAACAGGTTCGAGAGGAAACACGGGGTAGTCATGGGGAATGGCGCACATGATGTCGGTGGGATGGCGGGGCTCGGACCCGTGCCGATGGAGACCCCTGCGCCGGTTCGCCACGCCGTGTGGGAGCGTCGGACGCTCGGCGCGACCGTCTCGGCCGTCGTCACGGGGATGCTGATCCCCCCGACGCATCGAGCGGCCATCGAAGCGCTGCACCCGGTCGCGTACCTGTCGATGAGCTACGCCGAACTGTGGCTTTATGCACTCGAGAGGTGTGCCGTATCGGCCGGCGTCCTCACGGACGAGGAGATCGAAGCGCGCGTGGCCGATGCGCTTTCGAATCCCGACGCGCCGCTGCCGCAAGATCGCAACGCGGAGATCCTCGAGAGGGTCAGGGCCCTTGTCGCCCAAGGCGCCCCGCTCGGGCCCGAGCAGCTCGTGCAGCCGCCTCGTTTCGCTGCCGGTGACATCGTGCGCGCCAAGCGCATCGAATCACCCGCGTCGGGCCGTCGCCACACGCGCATACCCGGATACGCACAGGGATGCACGGGAGTCGTCGAGATGGTCCACCGGCCAATGATTCTCGAGGACACGCTGGTGGCGTCGGGCGAAATCCACTTTGAGTACGTCTATGCGGTGCGGTTGCCCGCGTGCAACGTGTGGCCGGACGTCACCGGGCGTGACGCGATCGTCGTCGACTTGTGGGAGAGCTATCTCGAGGACCACGCGCCCAGCGGTGCCGAATTGCAGGAGGAGAACCCATGAGCCCTACCGATCCGTCCTATCTCGCGTTGCGCATGAAGGCCGTTGAGTCATTGCTGATCGAAAAGGGGATGGTCAGCGCCGAGGCGATCGACGAGATCACCAACGCTTACGAGCACGACATCGGGCCGCTGCGCGGCGCCGCCGTGGTGGCCCGTGCGTGGGTCGATGAGGACTACAGGCGGCGGCTGCTGGACGATGCGCCCGCCGCCGTCGCCGAACTGGGCATCGCCGGCTTCGGGGCCGAGGTCCTCGTCGTCGTGGAGAACACGGCGCAGGTGCACAACGTGGTTGTGTGCACCTTGTGCTCCTGCTACCCGTGGGCGCTGCTCGGACTGCCTCCGAGCTGGTACAAGACGCCCCAATACCGTGCCCGCATCGTGCGCTGGCCGCGCGAGGTGCTTGGCGAGTTCGGCCTGACGATGCCCGACGACACCGAGATCCGGATCTGGGATTCCAGCTCCGATGCCCGCTACCTGGTGCTACCGCAGCGTCCCGCCGGGACCGACGGCATGTCCGAGCGGGAGCTCGCGGCGCTCGTCACGCGCGACGCGATGATCGGCACCGGCATCGTCTCGAGCCCAGCCGCGTGAACGCCGCCACCGATATTCTCGGGGCCGACGCGACGGGCCTGGGCGCGCTGCCACGTCGCAACGGCGAGCTGGTGTTCGACGCGCCATGGGAATGCCGGGCATTCGGTGCCGCTGTGGCGATGGCGCAGGCCGGGGTTTACCCGTTCGACGACATGCGCGATCTGCTCATCGAGGAGATCAGCCGGTGGGAGCGCGCGCGTGATACTGCAGATGGCACCTGGAACTACTACGAGCGCTGGCTGGCGGCGCTCGAACGGCTGCTGGCGCGCCGCGGTGTGCTCGATTCCACGGAGATCGAAGAGCGCATGCGCACCATAGCGCTGCAGGACACTGACGAACACGACCACGACTGACCGGTGCCGGCCCGCGATCACTGATTCAGGTGCATGCCGCGTCGGGTGGTGCCGCGCTGCAGCGACTCGAAGACGGGACGGTCAAGCGCAACAACACCCAAATAGCTTCTCAGGCATAGGCCGTGCGGAACCTGTCCCGGTAGGCCTTCGGGCTGATCCCGAGATGGTTGACGAACACCCGTCGCAGCGTTTCGATGCTGCCGAAGCCGGCCATGCCCGCGGTCTCGGTGACCGAGCGGCCGGATTCCAGCGCATTGCGGGCGACATCGATCCGAACCAATTCGACGTAGCGCGCCGGGCTCATCCCGAGCTCGGATTGGAAGAGACGGGTCAACTGGCGGGTGCTCAAAGACGCCAGCGCCGCAAGCTTTTTCACGCTGTAGTCCGCGCCCGGGTCGGCCGCGATCGCGTCGGTGACCGGACGCAACGACGACTCCGGCGGGGGGTCGGCCTCGAGCAACACCGAGAATTGCGATTGGCCGCCGGCGCGTTTGAGGTAGACGACCAGCCACCGAGCCACGTCGCGGACCAGTTCTGTCCCGTAATCCATTTCGACCAACGCCAGCGCCAGGTCGATGCCCGACGAGATGCCCGCGGAGGTGAAGATGTCGCCGTCGCGGACGAAGATCGCGTCCGGCTCGACGGTGACATCGGGAAACGCTCGGCCCAGCAGCCGGGTGTCGTGCCAGTGGGTGGTGGCGCGCCGGCCGCTGAGCACGCCGGCCTGCGCGAGGATGAACGACCCCGTGCAGATGGACGCCAGACGACGGGTCCGTGTTGACACCGATCGGACGGCCTCGACCAGGGCGGGTTCGATGGGTCGCCCCGGCAGGTCGTCGCTGCCCGCGACCATGACGGTATCGGCGGACTCGATCGCCGAAATGCTGTCGGTCACGCCCAATCGGGCCCCGATCGAGCTGGTCACATCGCACCCGTCCACCGACGCGATCTTGAGTCGGTAGTCGGCGCCGAAGCGGTTGGCCTCGGCGAACACCTCACCCGCCCCCGCGACGTCCAACAGCGTCACCCCGTCGAAAACGACGATCACCACGACCCGTGTTTTGGCTGCAGCCACGCACGCCATTGTGTCGCGTTCTGTGGAGAGGACGGCCAGAACGGCCGGGGTCGGATTGTCCGGGCGGCCGCACACTCATAACCAACCCAGAAGGAGACAACATGACCACCAGCTCAATGGACACCATCGCCGGCATCCACGTACCCGACAGCTCGCTGGCCCGCGAGGCGACCGAGTTCATCCGCGACACCGAGGACGAGTTGCTCTTCAACCATTCCCGCCGCGTGTTCTTCTTCGGCGCGCTGCAGGGCATGCGTCGCGGACTGCAGCCGAACCCGGAACTGCTCTACGTCGCGGCGATGTTTCACGACCTCGGCCTGACCGAGCGCTACCGCGACTCGCAGGTCCGCTTCGAGGTCGACGGCGCCGACGCGGCACGGGACTTCCTGATCAACCATGGCGTCGACGAGGCCGAGGCCGCCAAGGTGTGGCTCGGCATCGCCTTGCACACCACCCCCGGCGTGCCCGAGTTCATGGCCCCCGAGGTCGCCCTGCTGCAGGCCGGCGTGGAAGTCGACGTCGTCGGCGTCGGGCGCGAGGAGTTGGCTCCGGAGGCGCTGGCCGCGGTGACCGCCGCGCACCCGCGCCCACAGTTCAAGCAGCGCATCCTGGCGGCGTTCAACGACGGCATGAAGCACCGGCCGCGGACCACCGACGGCACCATGAACGCCGACGTGCTTGCGCACTTCGATCCCGCCTTCGAGCGCGTCGACTTCGTCGACCACATCCTGCACAACAGCTGGCCGGAGTAGCGCAGGCATTGCAGCGCAAGAACATTCGGAGAAGGGTGAGTCAGATGACCGAACCGAACGACATCGGGGTCACCGTGGTGCAGCCGGGGGAGGGCGAAGTCGTCACGCTCCCCGGCTTCGGGGCGGTGTTCAAGATATCCGGCAAGACCAACGGTGGCGAGGTGTCCATCGTCGAGCATCCGTTCGCGGTCGGCCTGCTCACCGCGGCACACCGGCACACCCGGGAGGACGAGCATTCGATCGTCCTGGCCGGCGAGATCGGCTTCCGCTCCGACGACAGCGAGGTGGTCCTGGGTCCCGGTGGTTACATCACCAAGCCCCGCGGCCAGATGCATGCGATGTGGAACGCCGGCAGCGAGCCGGGCCGCATTGTCGAGATCATCACCCCGGGCGGATTCGAGAACTATTTCCGCGAGCTCGGCGAGCTGCTCATCGAGCACGCCGACGACCCGGCGACCGAGCCGCTGCACCAGTTGCCCGAGTTCGGCGAGCTCGCCGATAAATACGGGCTCACGTACGGGTCGCCGGAGTGGATGGACGACATCGCGCAGCGGTACGGGCTGAACCCGCCGTCGCACTGATCTGAGCCCTGTCCATTACGCGCCGAGATTGCCATGACGGCTGTAATCACCGCGTGAAGTACGACCGCGGCGGCAATCTCGGCGCGGGGATGGCCGCTGAGCGCGCGATTTGGCCGCCGTGACACGCGTTCGGTAACCTGGCATTCACCAACGCGGGGTGGAGCAGCTCGGTAGCTCGCTGGGCTCATAACCCAGAGGTCGCAGGTTCGAATCCTGTCCCCGCTACCAGGTAAAACGGCCCCCGGAGATTCTCCGGGGGCCGTTTTCACGCCTAACGGGGCAGCACGGCCTCGATGGCGCTGATGACCTCGGGGGCATCGGGCTCGGTGCGGGGCCGGAACCGGTGCACCACCTCACCGCCGGGGGCGAGCAAAAACTTCTCGAAGTTCCACTGGATGTCTCCGGCCTGGCCGTCGGCGTCGGCGGTCTTGGTCAGCTCGGCGTACAGCGGGTGACGGTCGTCGCCATTGACATCGGTCTTCGCCAGCAGCGGGAACGTCACTCCGTAGGTGGTCGAGCAGAACTCCTGGATCTCGTCGGCCGTGCCCGGCTCCTGGCCCATGAATTGGTTGCAGGGGACCCCGACGACCGTCAGGCCCCGCTCGCCGTAGTCCTTGGCCAGCTTCTCCAGCGCCGTGTATTGGGGAGTCAGCCCGCATTTGGAGGCCACGTTGACGACCAGCGTTGCGCCGTCGGACAATTCGGCCAGCGTGGTCTGCCGGCCGTCGAGGGTGGTCAGGGCGATGTCGTTGAGGGTCACACCGACGACGCTAACGCACCTCAGAGCCAGCCGGTGCGGGCGGCGGCGACCGGCTCGGCGGGGGCCGGGGCCAATTCGCCGTTGCGCACGCCCTCGAGCAACCGTTTCACCGCGGCGACGATCTCCGGGGCCGCCGCCGCGAGCCCGGTGGTGTCGGCTTCGCTGACCTCATCGGCGTCGACGCCGGCGCGGGCCAGGATGGCGGCCGGGTCGGCCAGCTGCTCGGTCAGCCAGGTCAGCGGGTCGGCGGACAGCTCGGGGACGAAGTGCCGGCTGCTGGGTTCCCAGCCGTCGAAACGCGGGTGGTGATGGGCCCGGTCCAGCGTCCCGGGCGGGCTCTCCGTGGACCCGAAAAGATCCACCCGCCACACCGGGCGGGTGAAGGCGATCGGAACGCCGGCGTAGATCGAGCCTTGGGGGGCGGCCCGGTCGACGAGGCGCAGTTCGAGTCTGACCCCGCGCTCCGGGGTCTCCTGACCCTCGAGCGGGGATGGGTCGATGAAGTACATGTCCCCGACGACCACGCCCAGGGATTCGAATCCGAACGCTGCGAGCATCGCGCACCTTTCCTTGTCCTTCTCGAGCGTAGCCCTGGCGTCTGCACCCGGGGCGTCCGTCGGATATGTGAACGACCGTTCGCGCATGTGGGGCCGGCGCGGTACATTTCACTGGTCTTCGTTAAGTTGGAGCCCCCGGCAATGGTTGGGGTCGCTCGCCGCAGCGCGCGGATGCTGCGGCGCGGACGTAAGGGGCAGCAACGGTCTTGTCGACAGATTCAGGTCCGGGCTCACCCGTACAGATCAACTCACAAAGGACTCCGCCGTACAAGTTGATCGCCGTCGCCATGATGGTGGTGTGCGCGCTGATTTTAGCGTTGGTGTACGGGCAATTCCGCGGTGCATTCACCGAGAAGACGCAGGTGACG
>NZ_JCALDT010000069.1:0-207 GCF_059813005.1 Mycobacterium sp. NGS27 | reverse complement strand
GCGGCCGGGGTGCGAAGCCAACTGGCGGACCGGTTGCCGCCATATATGGTGCCGGCCGCGGTGGTAGCGCTCGACCATTTGCCGTTGACGGTAAACGGCAAACTCGACTCCCGGGCCCTGCCTGCGCCGGATTACGGTGTGGGTGATTCTCGGGGTCCGGTTGCTCCTTCCGAGGAGATTTTGGCGGGTATTTACGCGCGGATTTTG
>NZ_JCALDT010000068.1:0-210 GCF_059813005.1 Mycobacterium sp. NGS27 | reverse complement strand
GGGGATTTGGTGCGGTGGGGCCGTGATGGGCAGTTGGAGTATCTGGGACGGGCCGATGAGCAGGTCAAGATCCGCGGGTATCGCATCGAACTCGGCGAGATCCAGGCGGCCGTAGCCGGTTTGGCTGGGGTGGAGCAGGCGGTGGTGATCGTCCGCGAGGACCGCCCCGGTGACAAGCGCTTGGTCGCCTACATCACCGGGACAGCCGAC
>NZ_JCALDT010000067.1:0-212 GCF_059813005.1 Mycobacterium sp. NGS27 | reverse complement strand
CCTCGCACTCCGAACAGCGCGAGAGCCGGTACGCGAACAACTCTCCGATCGCCGTCAACTGCTCGGCCGCCGCGCGGTTCTCGACCCGCGAAAACGCGCCGATCCGCTCCAGCAGCGCCGCGGACGCCGGCGTCGACGACCGATGGTGCCGCTCGACCAACTCATCGAACCGGGCGATCACGTCTTCGAACATGTTTTCGATTATGCCATTG
>NZ_JCALDT010000066.1:0-218 GCF_059813005.1 Mycobacterium sp. NGS27 | reverse complement strand
AGGACGAAAAAGGCCGCCCGTGCGATTGGCGACCCGATCGGCGGGGCCCCCGACCCGGCCACCAGCGGCAGGCTCTTGGACGCCCACATCGTGGTTTCGGTGGGGCCGTAGACATTGACCATCACCCGCCCCGGCGCCCACCGATTCACCAGCTCGGGCGGGCACGGTTCAGCACCGATCACCAACGCCGCTTCCACCTGCTGCGGGGACAACATCCC
>NZ_JCALDT010000065.1:0-229 GCF_059813005.1 Mycobacterium sp. NGS27 | reverse complement strand
ACCAGTAGTACCCGACGTATAGATCACATACGCCACATCGTCGGCCGTCGGTTCAGATAAACCGTTGCGCGGCAAGCGGATTCCGGGACGATCGACATCGATGACCGGCAGCCCCAGCCCGTCCAGCCGCGAGCGGAGGTCGGCGCTGGCGATCGCGGCGATCGGGCCCGCATCGGCCAGCATGAATTCAATCCGGGCCGTCGGCACCCCGGGGTCGATCGGCAGATAC
>NZ_JCALDT010000064.1:0-232 GCF_059813005.1 Mycobacterium sp. NGS27 | reverse complement strand
CTATGTGCCGATCGACCCCGGGCATCCTGACGAGCGGATCAGCTTCATGCTGGCCGACGCCGGCCCGATCGCCGCGATCGCCAGCGCCGACCAACGCTCGCGGCTGGACGGGCGCGGGTTGCCCGTCATCGACCCGAACGACCCCGTTGTCGCAACTCAACCCCACACGGCGTTACCCGGGCCCACCGCTGACGATGTGGCGTATGTGATCTATACGTCGGGTACTACTGGG
>NZ_JCALDT010000063.1:0-239 GCF_059813005.1 Mycobacterium sp. NGS27 | reverse complement strand
GCAAGAAAACTGGCCCGCTCACTGACCAACAACTCATGAAAATCTTCCGGCGCCGCGGCCACCGCTTCGGGCACCACCAACACCCGCCCGCCATGCAACAACGGACCCCACACCTCCCACACCGAGGTGTCAAACCCATACGAATTGCACTGCGTCCACGTCCCCGGCAGCACATAGGCGTCCGTCTCCAACAGGAGCTGAGTCACATTGCCATGAGTGACCGCCACCCCCTTCGGCAC
>NZ_JCALDT010000062.1:0-241 GCF_059813005.1 Mycobacterium sp. NGS27 | reverse complement strand
GCTGAGATCAAACCTGTGCTGTGCCGCGGTGTTCACCGCCTCCTGGACCCGCTCGGCCGGCCAGCCGCGGGCATCGATGACTTCCCACCCCACCTCGGCGTCGTCGGCGGCCACCACCACCTGCTCGGGGATGCCCTGCGGGGCGCGAAACACGGTGCGCAGCGATTCATGCCGGCCCACCACATCGGTTAACGCCGCCTGCAGCGCCGCGGCATCTAGGTGTCCGTGCAGCCCCAACGCG
>NZ_JCALDT010000061.1:0-252 GCF_059813005.1 Mycobacterium sp. NGS27 | reverse complement strand
ATGCTGCGCCCACGCAATATTGACGTCTTCCAACAGGATTCGCCACGACACCCCATCGACCACAAGGTGATGCACGACCAACGCCAGCTGACTCGTATCGGCACCCCACACCGCGCGCAGCATCACCCCGCCAGCCGGGTCCAACCGCGAGCGCGCCGCGATCAGCGCCGCATCCGATAACACCTGCACCGATTGCAGGCAGCCACGCGCATCCACCGAACCCGGCTGCGACACCGTCAACGACCAGTCCCC
>NZ_JCALDT010000060.1:0-253 GCF_059813005.1 Mycobacterium sp. NGS27 | reverse complement strand
GACCCTGCGTAGCGCCTTGGCCGAACACCTGCCCGCCTACATGATCCCGGCCGCGGTCATCGCGTTGGACGCGTTGCCGTTGACCGCTAACGGCAAACTCGACACCCGCGCGCTGCCCGCCCCCGACTACACCACCACCGGGCACTACCGCGCCCCGGCCACCGCGGTCGAGGAGATCTTGGCCGGGATTTACGCCGACGTGTTGGGCCTGGAGCGGGTCGGGGTCGAGGACTCGTTCTTCGAACTGGGGGGC
>NZ_JCALDT010000006.1:0-412586 GCF_059813005.1 Mycobacterium sp. NGS27 | reverse complement strand
GATCCCAGCACCGCGGCCAGCGCCGCCTCGTAGCCGGGGCGGACCTTGACCAGTTTGGCCATCGGCCCCAAAAGACCTGTGCCGCCGTGGTTTTGGGTGAGCCAGGCCGCGCCGTCCTTGCGCTCCAGCCCGATCGCGAGCGCGTCGATGCGGGCCCGCAGCGAGGCCACCTGGCGTTCGGCGTCTCGCTCGGCGGACTGCAGCTCGGCCACCCGCTCATCGGCGAGCCGCAACGCCGCGACCGTGCGCTCGTGGTGTTCGTCCAGGCCGACCTCGCCCTGATCGAGTTCACCGACGCGGCCCTGGACGGTCTCGAATTCCACCTTGGCCTGCTGCGCGCGGGCGGCGGCCTGCTCGATGCGCTCGGACAGGCGCGACACGCTGTCGTCGATCGACTCGACCCGCGCCCGCATCGTCTCCACCTGACCGGCCAAGCGCGCCAAGCCTTCTCGCCGATCCGCCTCCGCGCGCACCGCCGCCATGTGTGCCCGATCGGCCTCGGCGGCCTCGCGCTCCCGCTCGGCCAATTCGGCGCGGGCGCCGTCCAGCCGGGTGCGCGCGCCGGCCAGATCGGCGAGCAGCTGGCGCTCGGCGACCGCGACCCGCTCGGCCTCGGCTTCCAGCGCGTCGGGGTCGGTGTCGCCGGTGGCAAGCGGCTCGACATCCAGGTGCTGCGCCCGCTCGCTGGCGATGCGCACGGTCGCGGCGACCCGTTCGGCCAGCGCGGACAGCGCGAACCAGGTCTGCTGAACCGACTCGGCCCGGCTCGAGAGTTCGCCGACGGCCGTTTCGTGCGTGGTCAGCTCGGCGGACGCCTCCGCCAGCCGCGCGGAGGCCTGGTCGTGTTCGCGGCGCATGGCGGCCTCGGCCTCGAAGATGGCCTCGCGCTCGCCCTGCCGGTTGACCAGGTCGTCGGCGGCCAGCCGCAGCCGGGCGTCGCGCAGGTCGGCCTGGATCGTCTGGGCTCGGCGGGCCACCTCGGCCTGGCGGCCCAGCGGTTTGAGCTGGCGGCGCAGCTCGGTGGTCAGGTCGGTCAGCCGGGCCAGGTTCGCCGACATCGCGTCGAGTTTGCGGAGGGCTTTCTCCTTGCGCTTGCGGTGCTTGAGCACCCCGGCCGCTTCTTCGATGAAGGCGCGACGGTCCTCGGGCCGCGATTGCAGGATCTCGTCGAGCTTGCCCTGCCCGACGATGACGTGCATCTCCCGGCCGATCCCGGAGTCGCTCAGCAGTTCTTGAACATCCATCAAACGGCAACTGCTGCCGTTGATTTCGTATTCGCTGGCGCCGTCGCGGAACATCCGCCGGGTGATGGACACCTCGGAGTACTCGATGGGCAGCGCGTTGTCGGAGTTGTCGATGGTGACGGTGACCTCGGCGCGGCCCAGCGGGGCCCGCGACGAGGTCCCGGCGAAGATGACGTCTTCCATCTTGCCGCCGCGCAGCGTCTTGGCCCCCTGCTCCCCCATGACCCAGGCCAGCGCGTCGACCACGTTGGACTTTCCGGACCCGTTGGGCCCCACGACGGCGGTGATGCCCGGTTCGAAACGCAGAGTCGTCGGCGAGGCGAAGGACTTGAAGCCCTTCAGCGTCAGACTCTTGAGGTACACGGCGAGCCAGACTACCGCTCGAATCGCCCCCGGCGGCTGCACCGAGGGGTGTCGGCTCGCCCGAAAAAGGACCGCGGTTTGCCTGGTCGACGCACTGGTCACAGTGGTCACATGAGCCACGGGTCGATGGCGCTTACGGGTTGTTAAGCCGGCTTCCGTCGAACCCTGCGCCGGTGCTGGCGTGACTGATGTGACGCTGCGGCCGCGGCGCGCCTCAACGCTCGACGAAGCCCTCGAACCGCTCCTGCGGCTGCGACCAGTCGGCCACCACCTTGTCGACGTGCCCGGGCCGCGACGGCCACGCCGTGCCACCTTCCAGCAGGTGCAGTAGCTTCTCCCCGGCCGCCCGCGGCCCCTGGGCGACCACCAGGACGCGGCCGTCGTCCTGGTTGGCCGCGTAACCGGTGAGGCCCAGCTCCAGCGCCCGGCAACGCGTCCACCACCGGAAACCCACGCCCTGGACCCGGCCGTGCACCCAGGCGGTGAGCCGGGTGTCAGGCTCCGGCATCGCTGACCTCGAAGTTGACGGTGGTACCGGACTTGAGTGTGCGCCCGACGGTGCAGACCTGGTCGATGGCCCGGTTGACCACGACCAGCAGGCGCTCCTTCTCATCGTCGGCCAGGCCCGACAGGTCCAGCTCCAGGGTCTCCTCGAGCAGCGGATAGCGCTCCTGTTCGCGGTCGGCGGCGCCGGAGACCCTGATGACCGCCTTGTAGTCGTCGCCCAGCCGGCGGGCCAGCGGCAGGTCGCTGGACATCCCGCTGCACGCCGCGAGCGCGATCTTGAGCAGCTCACCGGGGGTGAAGACGCCGTCGACGTCCTCGGAGCCGACCAGCACCTGGGCACCACGTGAGCTGTACCCGGTGTAGCGACGAGTTCCGGTGCGTTCCACCCACAGTTCGGCCATGGCTCATTTCTACCGGGCGCCGCGACTTTGGCGCACAGGCATACTGCATTGCATGGCCACCCTGGTCGCATTCCACGCCCACCCCGACGACGAGGTCGTGCTCACCGGCGGCACGCTGGCGCGGGCGGCCGCCGCGGGGCACCGGGTGGTCGTGGTCACGGCGACCGACGGGCGCGTCCACAACGACGACGAAAGCCATCGCATCGACGAATTGCGTTCGAGTGCAAGGGTTCTCGGGGCACAGCGGGTGGAGTGCCTCGGGTATGCCGACAGCGGCTACGGTCCGCTGTTCTACCCGGATCCGCCCGGGCGCGTCCGGTTCGGGC
Organism: Mycobacterium sp. NGS27; assembly: GCF_059813005.1. Lineage (NCBI taxonomy): Bacteria > Bacillati > Actinomycetota > Actinomycetes > Mycobacteriales > Mycobacteriaceae > Mycobacterium > Mycobacterium sp. NGS27. Next base: position 409,745 of record NZ_JCALDT010000006.1, on the reverse strand, counting down.
GTGCGGATGTCGACGAGGCGGCCGGTCGATTGGCCGCCATCCTGCGCGACGAACGTGCCGACCTGCTGATCAGCTACCAGCCGAACGGCGGCTACGGCCACCGCGACCATGTTCAGGTCCACTACGTCGGCAAGCGTGCCGCCGAACTCGCCGCCACCCCGCGGGTGCTCGAGGTGACCATGCCGCGCGAAATGCTGGTCCGCGTCAGCGATATCGCGCACCTGTTGCGGCTTCCCGGTCCGTACGAGCGGGACGTCGTCCGCGGCGCATACGCTCCGCGCGCGACGATCACCCATCGAGTCAACGTCTTTCGCTTCGCGCGCCAGAAGCGAGATGCGCTGGCGGCCCACCGCTCTCAGATCGGCGATTCCGGCCTGGCCGCGCGGGCGTTCGGGTTACTGCTCCGGTTGCCGCCCCAGGTGTTCGGTGCGCTGTTTCGCCACGAGTGGTTCGTGGACCCGACCTTGCCCGCCGGCACGCTGCGCCGCGACATCTTCGAGTGAGTCGCCGCGCCAGAAAATCGCTCAACCACGCGGTCGCGGTTGGCATTTGGGACAGTAGAACGAGGAACGGTTCATGAACTTCTCGCGGCGCATCACCGCGCCGCAGCGGCGGCAGGCTTCACCGTCCCTGCCGTAGGCGTCCAGCGACCGGTCGAAGTATCCCGATTCGCCGTTGACGTTGACGTAGAGCGAATCAAACGACGTCCCGCCCTTGTCCAGCGCATCGCGCATCACGTCGGCGGCCGCGTCCAGCACGGCGGTCAACTGCTTGCGGCTCAGCGTGTCGGCGATCCGCGCGCCGTTGAGTTTGGCCCGCCACAGCGCCTCGTCGGCGTAGATGTTGCCGATGCCAGATATCACCTGCTGGTCGAGAAGCTGGCGCTTGATCTCGGAATGCTTGCGCCGCAACACTTTTACCACCGCGTCCGCGTCGAATCGGGGGTCCAGGGGGTCACGCGCCAGATGCGCGACCGGCTCCGGCACCACGCTGCCGTCCACCTCGACCAGATCGGCGAGCATCCACCCACCGAAGGTGCGCTGGTCGGCGAAACTCAGCACGGTCCCGTCGTCGAGCAGCGCGGAGATCCGGACGTGCTCGGCGCGCGGGACCTTCCCCCTCGCCGCTTCGCGGCTGGGGGTACCCCCACCCAGCAGCATCTGCCCGCTCATGCCGAGGTGGACCACCAACGCCGTATCCGATTGCTGCCCAGCGGGTTCCGTGTCGAGCAGCAGCCACAGGTATTTGCCGCGGCGATCGGTGCCGGTGATCCGCGCGTTCAGCAACCGGGCGGTGAGGTCCGCGGGCCCCGCTTCGTGCCGGCGCACCGCGCGCGGATGATGCACCCGCACTGCGGCGATCGTCTTGCCGACGACGTGGGCGTGCAGGCCGCGGCGCACCACCTCGACTTCGGGCAGTTCGGGCATCTAGGCGGGCGCCATCTAGTTGGACGTCGTCCCCGCGGGGTCCAGCACGTCGAGCGTCTTCCAGGTGGCGGCCGCGGCCTTCTGCTCGGCCTCCTTCTTGGAGCGGCCGACACCCGTGCCGTATTCGGTTTCCGCCACCACGACCACCGCGGTGAATTCCTTGTCGTGGTCGGGCCCGGTGGAGGTGACGAGGTAGGACGGCGCGCCCATGCCGCGCGCCGCGGTCAGTTCCTGCAGGCTGGTCTTCCAGTCCAGCCCGGCCCCGAGGGTCGGCGCCGCATCCAGTAGCGGGCCGAACAACCGCAGAATCACGTCGCGCGCAACGTCGATGCCGTGATCGAGGTAAATCGCGCCCAGCAGCGATTCCATGCCGTCGGCCAGGATGCTCGACTTATCGGCACCGCCGGTGTTGGCTTCCCCACGCCCCAGCAGCAGATGGACGCCGAGTCCCCCGTCGCACAGCTTGCGCGCGACGTCGGCCAGCGCCTGGGTGTTGACCACGCTGGCGCGCAGCTTGGCCAGGTCACCCTCGGTGCGGTCGGGATGGCGGTGATACAGCTCGTCGGTGATGGTCAGGCCCAGCACGGCGTCGCCCAGGAATTCCAGGCGTTCGTTGGTCGGCAGGCCCCCGTGTTCGTACGCGTAGCTGCGATGCGTCAGCGCCAGGGACAGCAGTTCCTCCGACAGCTCAACCCCGAGGGCGTCGAGCAGCGCGTGCCGTGAACTCACCGCTTACCCCGCGGCTCGTCCGACTCGGCGCTGAACATCCCCGCCAACTTGGCCCACCGTGGATCGATGCGATCGTGCTGATGGGCCGGCTCGGCGGCCAGCGAAACACCGCATTCGGGGCACAGCCCCGGGCAGCCCGGGGTGCACACGGGCGAGAACGGAAGCTCGAGTCCCACGGCGTCGACGATGGACTGCTCGAGGTCGATGACGTTGTCGACGATGTGGCCCACCTCGTCTTCCTCGGTGGTCGCCTCGGTCGTGCTGTCCGGGTAGGCGAACAGCTCCGTGAGCTGCACTTGCACGTGACCGTCGAGCTTGGTCAGGCAACGCGAGCACTCGCCGACCGTGGGCGCGCTGACCGTCCCGGTCACCAAAACGCCCTCGGACACCGACTGAATCTGTAAGTCCAGCTCAAGTGGGGCGTCCGCCTCGATCGCGATCATGTCCAGCCCGATGCGCGACGGGCTGGGCACGGTTTTCTGCCACGTCACCATCGCCCCGGGGCGGCGCCCGAGCCGGGTGATGTCGAACGCCATCGGCGCGGCCAGCCGTGACGTCGCGCCGCGGGCCGATGGTGTGCTGTGCTGCCGCGTCATAGTAGGAAATCCTACGGCGCCGACCGCATAATTCCAGGGCGCGCCCGCCCACGAGCGGCCGCGAGACGGCTAGCGCACGGCGTAGTCGTGGGTTCCGGCCGCCGTCCGCAGTTGGTGACGACCGCGCCCCACCGACCGCAGGGTGCCGTTGAGGAACTCCTCGAACTCGGCGAGCTTGTTGTCGACGTAGATGTCGCACTCGCCGCGCAACCGGTCGGCCTCGGCGTGCGCCGAGTCGATCAGCCGGGTGGCCTCCGCGTTGGCCGCCTCCACCACGCTGTTCTGCGAGACCAGGCGCTGCTGCTCCTTGATGCCCTCTTGCACGGCCTTCTCGTAGGAGATGTTGCCGTTTTCCAGCAGGCGGTCGGCCTCGGCCTGGGCGCGGCTGACGCTGGCCTCGTACTCTCGCTTGGCCGCCGTGGCGATGCGTATCGCCTCTTCGCGGGCCTCGCCGACCATCCGCTCGCTGTGCTGCCGCGCCTCGCTCACCATGCGGTCGGCCTGCGATTTCGCGTCCGAGAGCAGCCGGTCCGCCTCCGAGCGGGCGTGGTTGAGCATCGACTCCGACTCGGTGGTCGCCGAGGACACCATCGACTCGGAATGCGCCTTGGCGTCCTGCAGCATCGAGTCGCGCGCATCCAGGACGTCCTGGGCGTCGTCCAGTTCGCCCGGGATCGCGTCCTTGATGTCGTCGATCAGTTCCAGCACGTCGCCGCGAGGCACCACGCAGCCTGCCGTCATCGGAACGCCACGGGCTTCTTCCACGATGGCGCTGAGTTCGTCCAGCGCCTCAAAGACTCGATACACGGCCATACCCTCCTGGCGTCTGCAAAGCTCTTGTTGTTACCAGTGTGCCTGGTGTTGTCCCTGTGACAGCGGTGGCAAGCCCGGTGTGTCGGGTATTCGCCCGTGCGGGCCATTTGCCAGCGATTCTAGGTCGCGGACGCCCCACGGCACTATCCGCGCCGTCAATTAGTGCCGGCAGTTGCCGGGCGCCGTCGCCGCGAGGCGCACCGCGTTCGCCCGCTCCTATACCCCTATGGGGTATGCTGCACGGTGCAGCGACCCTCGAAGCTTCCCGCAGGAGGAACCACGTGACGGTGCTATCAGCGGTCGGGCACGCTTTGGCGCTCGCGGGGTCGATGACGTGGGAAATCCTGTGGGCGCTCATCCTCGGCTTCGCCCTCTCGGCGGTGGTGCAGGCCGTCGTGCGGCGCTCGACGATCGTGGCGCTGATGGGTGACGACCGGCCGCGCACGCTGGCGGTCGCGGCGGGGCTGGGCGCGGCTTCGTCGTCGTGCTCGTATGCCGCGGTGGCGCTGGCCCGATCGCTGTTCCGCAAGGGCGCCGACTTCACCGCCGCGATGGCGTTCGAAATCGGCTCCACCAATTTGGTGGTGGAACTCGGCATCATTTTGGCCCTGCTGATGGGCTGGCAATTCACCGCGGCCGAATTCCTCGGCGGCCCACTGATGATCGTGGCGCTGGCCGTTCTGTTCCGCCTGTTCGTGCGATCGCGGCTCATCGACGCCGCCCGCGAGCAGGCCGAGAGGGGAATCGCCGGCTCGATGGAAGGCCACGCCGCCATGGACATGTCCATCCAGGGGGACGGCTCGTTCTGGCGACGGCTGTTCTCGCCGGCGGGCCTCACCTCGGTTTCGCACGTATTCGTGATGGAGTGGCTCGCCATCCTGCGCGACCTCGTCCTGGGCTTGCTGATCGCCGGTGCCATCGCGGCCTGGGTACCCGAAAACCTCTGGCAGAACTTCTTTTTGGCCGATCACCCGACCCTCGCGGCGATCTGGGGCCCGATCGTCGGGCCCATCGTGGCGATCGTGTCCTTCGTCTGCTCGATCGGCAATGTCCCGCTGGCCGCGGTGTTGTGGAACGGGGGCATCAGCTTCGGCGGCGTCATCGCGTTCATCTACGCCGACCTGTTGATCCTTCCGATCCTCAACATCTACCGCAAGTACTACGGCACCCGGATGATGCTGACACTGCTGGGTACCTTCTACACCGCGATGGTCGCCGCCGGGTACCTGGTCGAATTGATCTTCGGCACAGCGCATCTCATTCCCGCGCAGCGCAACGCCATGGTGTTGGAAGCGTCGATCTCATGGAACTACACGACCTGGCTCAACATCGGGTTCCTGGTGCTCGCGGTCGTCCTGGTCGCCCGGTTCGTCACGACCGGCGGTCTGCCGATGGTGCGCATGATGGGCGGCTCCCCCGATGCTTCCGATCATCAACACTGACCGGCCTAGGACCTCGCGGGCCCGGGATCAGGACCGTTCCGAAAGCCGTTCCCGCAGGCGACGATTGACCGGTTCGGGCAGCAGCTCCGACACGTCACCGCCGAGCATCGCGACCTCTTTCGCCAGCGACGACGACACGAACGAATAGCGCGGGGCGGTCGCGACGAAAAAGGTGTCCACGCCCGCGACGTGTTTGTTCATCTGCGCCATCTGCAGCTCGTATTCGAAGTCGGTGCCGGTGCGCAGCCCCTTCACGATGGCCGTCATGCCGCGCGACCGCACGAAATCGACGACCAGCCCCTGCCCGGCTTCCGCCCGGAGGTTGGGCAGGTGCGTCGTCGACTCGTTGATCATCGCGATCCGCTCGTCGAGGTCGAACATGCCCTTCTTGGCGGGGTTGGTCAGGATCGCCACCACCACCTCGTCGAACTGAGCCGACGCGCGCTCGAAAACGTCGATGTGGCCCAACGTCACCGGGTCAAACGAGCCCGGGCATACCGCGCCGCTCATGACGCGCGCCGACGACGATGCAGAGCGAAGCGATGAGGTGGGGGCACCTCCCGCTTGCGGGGGAGAGCGGCGCTCATGACGCGCGCCGACGACGATGCAGAGCGAAGCGATGAGGTGGGGGCACCTCCCGCTTGCGGGGGAGAGCGGCGCTCATGACGAATGACGGTACACGCCACCTCAATGACGCTCGGCCAGCTCCAGACGGGTGTCGCCGTAAACCCGTTGCGGCCACACCGACCAGCCGGCCGGCCACTTCAGCGGCGCACCACCGGCCGCCCGCTCCACTACGGCAACGCTGCCCCCGTGGACCCAGCCGTGCGCGGCCAACGAGGCCAGCACGGCCTCGATCTCGGCGGCGTCGACGTCGTAGGGCGGGTCGGCCAGCACCAGATCGAACGCGGCCGCGGTCCCGGCCGCCAGCACGGTCGCCACCGCTGCCCGGCGCAACGTCGCGCCGCGCAGACCCAGGGTTTCGATGTTGCGCGCGATCACCGATCCCGCGCGCGGGTCCGACTCCACGAACAGTGCGGCGGCTGCGCCGCGCGACAACGCCTCCAATCCCAGTGCGCCCGAACCGGCATAGAGGTCCAGCACCGTGAGGCCGGTCAGCTCGAGGCGGGCGGCCAGGATGTTGAAGAGCGACTCGCGGACGCGGTCGGTGGTGGGCCTGGTACCGCGCGGCGGGACCGCGATGCGCCGGCCCCCGGCCGCGCCGCCAATGATCCGGGTCACCTGCTGATACCTACAACAGCGTCGACCAGTAGTCCCAGAACCGCGCCATGATCAGTAGGAACACCGCGGTGAACCAGAGGGCGGCGACCGACCAGCGCCATTGGAAAAGCAGCCAGCCGAAACCGGCCTGCCGGTCCTGCGCGACCGGGCGATAGGCGATCGAGGCGGCCACCACCAGTAGCGACATGGTGACCGCCCACACCACCATGCAGTACGGGCACAGCGCGTTGATCCGATACAGGCTCTGGAAGATCAGCCAGTGCACGAACACCGCGCCAACCGCCACGCCGATCGTCAGCCCCACCCAATACCATTGCGGCAACGCCACTTTCGTCAACGCCAGCAGCCCCGTGACCACCACCACGGTGAAGGCCACCAGCCCCAGCAGCGGGTTGGGGAAGCCCAGCAGCGACGCCTGGGGGGTGCTCATCACCGAGCCGCAGGACAGGATCGGGTTGATGTTGCAGGACGGCGTGTACGACGGGTCGAGCAGGATGTCGATCTTCTCGACCGTCAGCGTCATCGACGCGGCCAGGCCGATCAGACCGGAGATCAGCACCCACCAGGCGCTGGGCGCCGGCACCCGCGGCGCTGAGGACCGATCCGGTGTCAGGTCGGTGGGATCGGCGGTTTCAGTCGACACCGCACCGGTCACGTGGCGGCCGGGGCGACCGCGCCGTCGATGCCCGGAATGTTGCCCACGATTTCTTTGACCTTGTTGACCAGCGCGTCCGGCGTGGAGGGGTCGTAGTCGTCGCCGTTGATCTTGATGGTCGGCGTGGCGTTGATGTGCGCGTTCGCCGCTTCGCCGGTGACCTTGGACAGGTACTTGCCGCTGTTGATGCAGTCTGGCACCTTGCCCGCCGCTCCCGCCTCGCGGGCGAGCTCGATCAGCCTCGCGTTGTCCGGGAAGGTCTTGCCGGTTTCGCTCGGCTGGATGTCGGTGCTGAACAGCGCGGAGTGGAACCGGCGGAACGCGTCCTGGCTCTCGTCGGCGACGCACAGCGCCGCGGCGCCCGCGCGTGACGAATAGTTCTGGTTGCGGGCGCTGTCGAGGATCGACACCATGTTGTAGTCGGCGGCGATGGCGCCGATGTCGATGAGCCTGGAGACCGTCGGGCCGAAGGTGCGCTCGAAGTTGCCGCAGGCCGGGCACAGGAAGTCTTCGTAGAACGTCACCACGGCCTTGGGGTTGCTGCTGCCGGGCTGGGTGACCAGCTTGCTCGACGTCACCCGCACGGTATCGCCGGCGCCGGTGGGTCCGGCCTTTTTGTGATGCGACGTGACGATGTAGAAGACGAGGGCGACCGCGAAGATGATCACGAACGCGGTGCCGCCGATTTGGACGAGCCGGCTCGACTTACCGCCAGAGGCCGACTTCATGTCGAATCGTGGGGGACGTTTGGGTTTGTCGGCCACAGGTTCCCTGATCTTTCGCTACGAGTTGTCGCTTCGCCCGTGTGCGGACAAAGCGATCGGACAAAGCGCCTCTAGGTTACCGGCGCCGACGGTTCAACGAATCAAACCCGGCTCAGGTGTGCGCGCAGGGCCGAAATCAGCTCGCTGGTGGCCACCATGCTGTCGCCGCCCAGCGGGAACAGGTTGACGAAGCCATGCGTCAGCGAACCCAGGTACCGCAGGTCCACCGCGATCCCGGCGGCCCGCAGCGCCTCGGCGTAGCTCTCGCCTTCGTCGCGCAGCGGATCGAAGCCGGCGACCGCGATCAGCGCGGGCGCCAGTCCGGTCAGCGATTCGGCCAGCGCCGGCGACACTCGCGGATCGGTCCGGTCCAGACCCGAACGCCGCAAGTACTGGGATTCAAACCAGTCGACGTCCCGCTTGGTGAGCACGAAGCCTCGCGAGAACAGGGTCAGCGACCGGTTCTTCGCGGTGAAGTCGGTCCGCGGATAGATCAGCCATTGCAACGCCGGCGCCGGCCCATTCTCGTCGCGCGCTATCTGGCTGACGACGGCGGCGAGGTTTCCGCCGGCGCTGTCCCCGCCTACCGCGATCCGTCCCGGAATCGCGCCGAGCTCCTCCGCGTGCTCATATGCCCAAATGAACGCCGCGTAGGCGTCCTCGATCGCGGCCGGGGCCGGATGTTCGGGGGCTAGCCGGTAGTCGATCGACAACACGTGAATGCCGGCATCACGACAGATCAGCCGGCACAGCGCGTCATAGGTGTCCAGGTCACCGATCGACCAACCGCCACCGTGGTAGAAGACCAGCAGAGGCGCCGCCGCGCCAGCGGCCGGACGGTAGTGGCGCGCCCCGATCCCGCCGGCCGGTCCGGGCAGCGAGAGATCGTCGACGTCGACGTGGATCTGCGGACCGGGCAATCCCACGATCCGCTCGCGCAGCTGGGTGCGCGACGCCTGGGGGTCGTCGTCGACGACCAGCCCGTCGATGCCGACGGCGCGCAGGCCCGACAACATCAGCTGCAGGGTCGGGTCCAGCGTGTTGCCGTCGATGATGACCGAACGGCTGCGGACCAACCCCCGGCGCAGCGCGGTCGGGATCCAGGGCAGGACCTTGGTCCCGACGCCAGTGAGCGCGCCCTGGATGCGACTGGCCAGCGGCACCGATGCGTGCTCGGCCCCGGACTGAACCGTCGGCGCGCCTGACAGAGGCCTGGTCATGAACAACCCCCTTACAACCAACACGTGCTAACGCTCGACGACGAACGGTTATTGCTCCCCGCCACCCATCGCCTCTCAAGGCTTGCCGGCCCCGGCGGCCACCAAACCGGCGGTCAACGGTGCCGTTGGTCAGGGGCCTATCGGCGACTAACTGTACGGGGTGGCCCGCCCGCCGCCGACGGCGCGCATGGACACCCGTCCAGGTGTTGATTAGGTTGCCTTTACAGATCGGTAATATCGTGATCCCCAAGTCGGTGAGCTTTCATCGGATTGCGAGCAACTTCGACGTGTTCGATATCGAACCGAGCGCCTCGAACTCGGCGCCGAACGGCGTCGACCTGGTCGCTCGATGACGGAACCCGGCTGGGCGCACAGTCTCGAACCTTCAATTTCACAGGCAGGTGAATGAATTGGCCGGCGAGTCGGGCTCCGCCTTACCCTCAATTGCTCTCAACGACGAAAACACGATCCCGGCCCTCGGCCTGGGTGTCGCGGAGTTGTCGGACGACGAGACCGAACGCGCGGTATCGGCTGCGCTGGAGGTCGGCTGCCGGCTGATCGACACCGCCGCGGTCTACGGGAATGAAGCCGCCGTCGGGCGCGCGATCGCCGCCTCCGGGATCCCCCGCGCCGAGCTGTTCGTCACCACCAAGCTGGCCACCCCCGACCAGGGTTTCAAGGGGGCGATGGACGCATGCAACGCCAGCCTGGAGCGCCTCGGCCTGGACTACGTCGACCTTTATTTGATCCACTGGCCCGCCCCCGCCCTGGGCAACTACGTGAACTCGTTCGGCGGCATGATCCAGTCCCGTGCGGAGGGTCAGGCCCGCTCGATCGGCGTCTCCAACTTCACCGAGGAGTTCCTGACGACGGTCATCGACCTGACCTTCGTCACCCCGGCGGTCAACCAGATCGAGCTGCACCCGCTGCTCAACCAGGAAGCGCTGCGCAAGACCAACGCCGAGCACAACGTGCTCACGCAGTCCTACACGCCGTTGGCGCTGGGCAAGCTGAGCGACAATCCGACGGTGAATTCGGTCGCGAGCGAATACGGCAAGACCGCCTCGCAGGTGCTGCTGCGGTGGAACCTGCAGCTGGGCAACGCCGTCGTCTTCCGGTCCGCCAATGCCGAGCACATCGGGTCGAACTTGGATGTGTTCGACTTCGAGCTGGCCGACGAGCACATGGACGTGATCAACGGGCTCAACGACGGCACCCGGCTGCGCCCGGACCCGGAGACCTACGAAGGCTCGTAACCCTTTATCCCGTCGGGCAGGTCGTCGCGGCCTGACGCAGCACGCCGGTCGACGCCAAATCCACCGGCAACGCGTAACCGCGCAGCACCGCGATGAACTGCATGGCGTACTGACACGCAAATGCCCCGTTCGGCGGCATCCATTGCGCCGGCGCCGAATCGCCCTTGTCCTGATTGGCCTGCCCGTCGACGGCCAGCAGGTTGGCGGGGTCGTTGGCGAAGCGCAGCCGCTCGGTGGCGGGCCAGCCGTAGGCGCCCATGTCCCAGGCGTAGGCGAGCGGGACGATGTGGTCGATCTGCACGGATTCGCCGACCTTGGGGCCGCGCTGGAACGCGATGGTCTTGTTGGTATACGGGTCGTGCAGCGTGCCGGTGGCCACGGCGTCCGGACATCGCTTGGTAGACACATAGGTCTTGTCGACGAGATCGCGGTTGAGGATGTCGTCGCGGGTGTCGCATCCGTTGTGGCCCATCGGGGCGTCGTTGTCGTCGTCCCAGGCGTCGCCGAATGCCAAGCGCAGGTAGTCGTAGCGGTGCTGGCGCAGGGGCACCACGACGATGCCCCCGAGCACATCGGTGCCCGGTGCGACCGTCGGAACGTCGGCGCGCGCGGAGTATTCGGCGGAATGTCGTGCGGTCGAGGATCCCACCGTCTGGTAGGCCACCAGCAACGCGAGCGCCGCGGCCGCGGCCAGCCACAGCAGCACCTTGCGGTTCACGACTTGTCCAGGTATTCGATGCGGTCGGTGTCGGTGAATCGCGCGGCCAGCACGGCCAAGCCGGGATTCGCACGGTCGTCGGCGTAGGCCTGCACGCAGAAATCCCGGGCCGCCTCGATGAACTCCTGGTGGTCGGCCAGGGACAGCAGCCGCAACGTGATCGCCTTACCGGACTGGTTGCGGCCCAACACATCTCCCTCGCGGCGTTCCTTGAGGTCGAGGTCGGCCAGGGCGAACCCGTCCAGTGTCTCGGCCACCGCGCGCAGCCGCCGGCCGGCCGGCGAATTCGGCGCGGACCAGCTCGCGAACAGGCACAGACTGGGATGCTGGCCCCGACCGATCCGGCCGCGCAGCTGATGCAACTGACTGATCCCGAACCGGTCGGCGTCCATCACCACCATGACGGTGGCGTTGGGGACGTCGACGCCCACCTCGATGACGGTGGTGCACACCAACACGTCGACCTCTCCGGCCCGGAAGGCCGCCATCGCGGCGTCCTTCTCCTCGGCCGACAGCCGCCCGTGCATCAGTCCCAGGCGCACATTCGCCAGCTCGCCCGAGCGCAGCCGGGCGTACAGGCCCTCGGCGGTCTCCGGCGCCTTGGCGTTCGGCTCCTGGTCTCCCGGGTCGTCGCTCTCGTCGATGCGCGGCGCCACCACATAGGCCTGGCGGCCGGCGGCCACCTCCTCGGTGATGCGCTGCCAGGCCCTGCTCAGCCAGGCGGGCTTGTCCTTGACGAAGATGACGTTGCTGGTGATCGGCTGGCGGCCGCGCGGAAGTTCACGCAGCGTCGAGGTTTCCAGGTCCCCGTAGACGGTCAGGGCGACGGTGCGCGGGATGGGCGTCGCCGTCATCACCAGCAGGTGGGGTGTCACCCCGGGACGGGCCTTGGCCCGCAACTGATCTCGCTGCTCGACGCCGAAGCGGTGCTGTTCGTCGACCACCACCATGCCCAGGTTGTCGAACTCCACCGCGTCCTGCAGCAGCGCGTGGGTGCCGATGACGACGCCGACCTCGCCGCCGGCGATCTCGGCGCGGATCTGCTTCTTCTGGGCCGCGGTCATCGAGCCGGTCAGCAGCGCCAGCCGGGTGCCGTTGTCGGCGCCGCCCAGCTGGCCCGCCAACGCCAACGGACCGAGCACGTCGCGGATCGACCGGAGATGTTGGGCCGCAAGCACTTCCGTTGGCGCCAGCAGCGCGCACTGATATCCGGCGTCGACCATCTGCAGCATCGCCAGCACCGAGACGATCGTCTTGCCGGAGCCGACCTCGCCCTGCAGCAGACGATTCAGCGGGCGGCTCGCCGCGAGCCCGTCGGTCAGCACCCCGAGCACCTCGCGCTGCCCCAAGGTCAGCTCAAAAGGCAAGCGGCTCAACAGTTCTGCGGCCAATCCGTCCGGACGCGGCGGCGCCGGCGGCCCCGACTCCGACAGCTCGCCGTGACGGCGGGCCACCAGCGCCCACTGCAGGCCGACGGCTTCGTCGAAGGTCAGGCGCTCGCGGGCCCGTCGGCGCCGTGGCTCGCTCTCGGCCAGATGGATGTCGCGCAACGCCTCGTCCTCGGAGACCAGGCCGAATTTTGCGCGCAAGCCTTCGGGCAGCGGATCGGGAACCGGGTCGAGCACGTCGAGCACCTGGCGCACGGAACCGAAGATGGTCCAGCTCTGCAGCTTCGCGCTGGCGGGATAGATCGGGAAGAAGTGGCGCTCGTAGGCGTCGGCGATACCCTCACCCGTGGTGGCGCCCGACGCGTTGGCGATGCTCTTGAGCGAGGCGGTGCCGCGATTCTTCCCATCCTGGCGGTCGAGCAAAAGGAACGCCGGGTGTGTCAGCTGCATGACGTTGTTGAAGAATCCGACCTCTCCGGAAAGCATCACCTTGGCGCCCGTGGTCAGGTCCTTTTTCAGGTAATTCGCGTTGAAGAACGTCGCGGTCACCCTGTTTCGCCCGGAGCCGAGGGTGATGCGGTGGCACAGTTTCTTCGGGGTCTTCTTCATCGGGAACGTCTTGGTTTCGGCGATCGTGTCGATGATGGTGACGTGTTCGCCGGCGGGCGGGCGTTCGTCGTCGGAGTTCCAACGGCTCGCGCCCTCGGTGTAGCTGCGCGGATAGTGGCGCAACAGGTCGTCGACGGTGCGGATGCCGAACACCTCGTCGAGGAGCTCCGCGACCTTGCCACCCACGACGAAATCCAGCCGGTCGCTCAGCGACACCATCGCTACTCGACCCCGATCAGCAGCGCGTCGCCGTGGTGGCCGGTGCGGTAGGTGACCAGTTCGGTCCCGGGGTGGTGGTCGTGCATGTGCTCTTCCAGGATGTCGGTGACCGCGCCCGCGTCGCCGTCGGAGTCGACGGCGGCGCCGAGCAGCACCGTCACCAGGTCGCCGCCGGAGGCCAGCAGGAGATCGAGCAGACCGATCGCGGCCCCGACCGCATCGTCGGCCACGATCAGCACCTCGTCGCCCGCGATGCCCAGGCCGTCCCCCGGACGGCAGCGACCCGCCCAGGTCAACGCGCTCTCGGTGGCGATGCGCACCGAGCCGTGGCGCGCCGCGCCGGCGGCGCGGGCCATCGTGTAGCCGTCGTCGACCGCCTGCCGGTCGGTTTCGTGCACGGCCAGCGCGGCCAGCCCCTGCACCATCGACCCGGTCGGGATCGGCACCACATCAATCCCCCAGCCGATGGCCGCGGTGCAGCCGGCCACCAGTTCCTCGGCCGGCACGTAGCCGTTGGGCAGCACCATCACCTGGGCGGCGCCGGTGTCGACGACGGCCCGCATCAGCTGGTGCGCGCTGATGTTGGTGACGGGATCGTGCGCGGCCGGTTCGCGCTGCAGCACGCAGGCGCCCTCGCCGGCGAACAGGTCAGCGGCGCCGTCGCCGTCGACCACCGCCAGCACCGCGCGCTCCCGCGTCCATCCGCCTGCGGGCAGCCCGGGGGTTCCGGAGCTCAGCGCGGAGATGACGATGCGGCTGAGCCGTCCGGCCGCCAGGCCGGCTTCCACGGCGGCGCCGGCGTCGTCGGTGTGCACGTGGACCGAGTACGTGCGCTGCGCCGACGACGGCGCCGACGCGATGCCGACCGAATCACCCAGCTCCCCCAGCCGGTCGCGCAGCGCGTCCGCCGCCGCGGGCTCGCAGCCGTCCAGCCGATACATGACCTCGAACTGGGGCGCCGGGCGCTGCGCGGGCGCCTCCGGCGGCTGCGCTCGCGGCGACAGCTCGTACACCGCGCGGGCCGGCGCCTGGCCGGTGATCGTGGACCGCAACGCGTCCAGCAGGACCAGCAAACCCCGGCCGCCCGCGTCCACGGCACCGGCGTCGGCCAGCACGTCGAGTTGTTCGGGGGTCTTTTCCAGCGCGACCACCGCCGCGTCGCCGGCCGCGACGACCGCCGCCACGAGCCCCTCCCCGGCCCCGGCGCACTGGGCGACGGCGTTCGCGGCCGCCCGCAGCACCGAGACGATGGTCCCGGGAACCTCGTCGCCACCCATCGAGCTGATCACCAGCTCCACGCCGCGCTGCAGCGCGGCACCCAGGACGACGGCGTCGATGTGAGGCAGCTCACCGCCGGCCTCGGCCGCCGCGGTAGCGGTGACGTCGGCGACGCCGCGCAGGATCTGCGACAGGATGACCCCGGAATTGCCGCGGGCGCCGTTCAGGGCGCCGGCGGACAGCGCCGCGGCGGCCCGCGCGGCGCAGGTCGAGCCGGCCTCCGCGCCGGCGCCCACCTTCGCCTCGGCCAGCGCCGAACGCATGGTGAACAGCATGTTGGCGCCGGTGTCGGAGTCGGCGACTGGGAAGACGTTGAGCCGGTTGATCTCGTCGATGTGCGTGATCAGGTCGCTGACGGCGGTGTGCGCCCAGTCGCGCAGCGTGATCGCGTCCAGGACACGAGCCTGCGATGTCTCAGCAGTGCCCAGGGTTACCCACCTCCTCCGCACCTCGACGCCCAGCACCCGATGGGCGCCAGCGTAGCCCGGCGACACCCGCGACGGCTGCCGGTGACCACCCGGGCCGATTCAGCGCATCGAGCCTAGCCAGAGGGGGCGACAGCGGCGGCGACCGTTTTGGTGCTTGCCACCACAGTCGGTATCCTCAGGTACGCGCCCGGGTGAACCTGGGCTGTCCCGGCCGGATTGCCGGACCCCCGAGATTTGAGGAGCTTGAACAATGGCCGCTGTGTGCGACATCTGCGGGAAAGGCCCCGGCTTCGGTAAGTCGGTGTCGCACTCCCACCGCCGCACCAGCCGCCGGTGGGACCCGAACGTTCAGACCGTGCACGTCGTCACCCGTCCGGGCGGCAACAAGCAGCGTTTGAACGTCTGCACGTCCTGCATCAAGGCCGGTAAGGTCGTCCGGGGCTGACAGCGGCCGTCGTCACATGACGACGTGCCCGGCGTCCACGGGTATCGCGGCGCCGGTGATGTAGCGCGAGCGCGGTCCGGCAAGCCAGAGCACCGCTTCGGTGACGTCTTGCGCCTCGACCAACGGCACGTCGGGCAGCAGCGTCTGCGACAGCGCCGGGTTGGGGTTCTCCAGCATCCGGCTCACCACGAAATCGTTCAGGATCATCGGCGTCGCGACCCCGCTCGGATGGATCGAATTGACCCGAATCTTGTGTAGCGCATAGGCATTCGCCGCCGAGCGCATCAGCCCCACCACCCCGTGTTTGGACGCGGCGTAGGCGAACATCGCCGCGCTGCCGTCGCCGCCGCGGCCGGTGAGGCCCTGCGATGAGCTGACCAGCACCACCGAGCCGCCCCGTCCCTTGCGCACGATCGAGGGAACCGTCGCCAGCAGCGTGTGCCACACACCTTTGAGATTGGTGTCGACGATCGTGTTGAACACCGGTTCGGACTCGGGGTCGGTGAACCCGATGGCCACCACCCCGGCGTTGGCGACGACGACGTCGATGTCGCCGAGCTCGTCAACGCCGGCCTGCACTCCGGCCTGCAGCGCCTTGAGGTCGCGGACGTCCGCGGCGACGGGCACCGCTTTGCGGCCGGCCGCCTGGACCAGCCGCACGGTTTCGGCGAGCTCGGATTCGGTCCCCAGGGCGTACGGGATCGCCTCGAGATCGGCGCAGATGTCGATGGCGATGACGTCGGCGCCCTGTTCGGCGAGCGCAACGGCGTGGCTGCGGCCCTGCCCGCGCGCGGCGCCGGTGATGACGGCGACCGTGTTGTCGAATTCACCCATGCCTAGACCTCCAGGGTTGTGCCGGTCTCGCGTTCGGCGAAGGCCACCAGCCGCGCGGCGGTGTCGTAATCGCAGGCCAGCGGCGTGCGGCCGATCAGCACCGGGCCGCCACGCAGCCCGAACCTGCCGGTGACCCCGACGTAGCTGCCCGGCGGAATCGGCTCGCTGATGCAGTACAGCGTGGGCGCGGCGCCCTCGTCGATGTCGTTGGCCAACCGGTCGGCCACCAGTTTGACGCCCTTGTGGGCCAGCGACATCAGCGCCGAGTCGCCGAGGTTCGACAGGTTCGAGGCCACCCAGCCCGGGTGGGTGAGCTGCGTGACGATCGGCGATCCGGCCTCGCGCAGCCTGCGGTCCAGCTCCAGGCCCCACAGCATGACCGCGAGCTTCGACTGCGCGTACGCGCCCAGCCTCGTCCACTTGTGCCGGCGCGAGTGCAGGTCGTCGAGCCGCAGCGTCGCCGAGCGGTGCGCGTCGGATCCGACGTTGATGATCTGCGAACGCACCCTGGGTAGGAGCAGATTGGTCAGCGCGAACGGTCCGAGCAGGTTGGTGCCCAGTGTCATCTCGAAGCCGTCGACCGTCTCGGTGCGCCGGTCGGTCAGCGCGCCGGCGTTGTTGATCAGGATGTCCACCGGCTCGTCGATCAGGTTCGCGAAGGCGCGCACCGACGACAGGTCGGCCAGGTCGAGCTTGACCACGGCGGTCGAACCACCCATTTCAGTCGCGCGTTGCTCGCCGAGTTCGGTGTTGCGCACCGCCAGGATCACGTGCGCGCCGGCCTTGGCGAGCGCGCGCGCCGTGCCGAGCCCGACGCCGTTGGTCGCTCCGGTCACGATCACGCGTTTGCCGCGCAGGTTGCCGAGCCTGTTCGGGGTCCACGGTATGGTCACGGCGATCAAGAATAGTGGTCGGTTCTATGTAAATTGGACCGGTTCTGCCAACATTGTTCGCGGAACAGTGCGGCAGACTCCCGAGGCGGTTCGACATGACTGGCAGCGCCACCGAGATCAGCAACCTCATCTACACCTATGCGCAGCTGCTCGACGACGGCGACCTGGACGGGGTGGCCCGGCTGTTCGAGTACGGCCGGATCTGCGGCGTCCAGGACGGGCCGCCGGAGACGGTGTTCGCCGGCTCGGCCCGGGTGCGGGAGATGTACGAGATGGCCACGCGGATTTATGACGACGGCACCCCGAAGACCAAACACAACACGACCAACGTGCAGCTCTACATCGACGAGGCGGCCGGGACCGCGCACAGCACCTCCTACTACTGCGTCACGCAGGCCACCGATGACCTGCCGCTGCAGGTGATCGTGACCGGGCACTACAAGGACACGTTTCACCGGGTGGACGGGGCCTGGCGCTTCGACAGCCGCACCATGTTCGTCGACCAGGTCGGCGACGTCAGCCAGCATCTGAAGTTCTGACCCGTGGCATCCGCCAGCGCGTCCGACGGCCCGTTCGACACGGCCGCCGTCCTGGCCGACGCGCAACGCAAGGAAGAGCTGACGGATTGGGGCCCGGGCGAATTCGAGGGCCCGCTGCGGGTGTTGCTCGACGATTACGCGCACGCCGACCTGAACAACGTCGGCGTGCACATCCTGCGCTCGGGCATCGTGCACAGCCTGCGGATGCGGCTGCGCGCGCAGGAGTGGATCCGCCGCCACCCGGAGATCCTCGACGAGGCGGTGGCCGCGCCGATCGTCGTCGTCGGGATGATGCGCAGCGGCACCACGCTGCTGCAGCGGCTGTTGGCCGCCGACCCGCGTTTCGTCTGCGCGTACGGCTGGGAGGTCGTCGAGGTCGCGCCGCGGCTGAACTATCGGTTCACCGACGCCCCCGATCCGCGCATCGCTATCAGCGAAGCGCGCGAAGCGAAGTCGCGCGACCTGGCGCCCGAATTGTTTTCGATCCACCCGATGTACGCGCGCGAGGCCGAGGAGGAGATCGTCTTTCTGGCCGATGCGTTCCTGTCGCACGTGCCCGAGTCGGGCGCGCACCTGCCGCGGTACCGAACCTGGCTCGACGCCCAGGACTTCTCCCCCGCCTACGGCTACCTGCACCGGATGCTGCAGTTCCTCCAGTGGCAGAAGCGCCGGCGCGGCGTGCGGGGCCGGCGCTGGGTGCTCAAATCGCCTGCGCACCTTGGCTATTTGAATCTCTTGCGCGCGCAGTTTCCCGGCCTGCACATCGTGCACATGCATCGTGACCCGCGCACCACGATAGCGTCGGGGGTCAACCTGAACGCGACCCTGCACGCGATGCACGCCGACACCGTCGACGTGCACCGGGTAGGTGCGCAGTGGCTGGAGCGGATGGGCTGGACGAACGATCGGGCGATGGCGGTCCGCGACGGATGGGCCGACGAGGGCGCCGTGGTCACCGACATCGGGTTCGACGACGCGGTGGCCGATCCGATCGGCCAGGTGGCCCGCGTCTACGACGCCATCGGCCTGCCGCTCACCGCGCAGGCCGAGGAAGCGATGCGGCGCTGGCTGGCCCGCCGCCCCCGGGAGGCACCCCGCCCGCCCTACGGGCTGGAGAACTACGGCCTGCGCCCCGAGCAGGTCGACGAGCGATTCACGTTGTACAACAAGCGTTTCGGACAGCACATCGGAGGGACAACACATGCCTGATCATCCGGTCGCGACGGCTTCCCAGCACGAACAGGAGCTGGCGGCCCTCGACCTGATCGAGCACCCGACCGTCAAGGCCGCCTACCGCACGGTCGCCGAGACCTGGCTGGGTCGCGCCAAGGCGACCGACGCGATGCGCGAACGGTTCGACGACGCCTTCGCCGAGGTGATGTTCTCGGCGGCGGTGTGGTCGTCGAATCAGGACAAGCTGCGGCCGAAGGTCAGCTGCATCACCCGGCTTGCACACCCGGTGGACGGCCGAAGCGTTCCCGGATCGCGCTGGGGCATCGACAATCCCGACAGCGTGTACCGGGTGATCCCGATCTCCGGGGACGAACGCTACGAGATTCACGGCCGGGTCGGCGAGCACCGCATGACCGAGAACTACTTCACGCTGTGGGACGCGCGCATGGGCACCGTCGCCGTGCTCAACGGCCGCACCATGCACGTCGAGCCCGACGGCAGCTACACCATCACCGTCGACGCCGAACCCGCGAACGGCCGGGTGAACCATGTGCAAACCTCGCCGGAGGCCCACGAGTTCTACATTCGCGACGTGCTGCTGGACTGGGACCGCGACGACCCCAATCACATTGAGGTGCAACGGCTTGGCGGGCTGCCGGCAACCCCGGCGCGCACGCTCGACGAGCAGGCCGAGGCCACGGCGGCGATGATGGACTATTTCGCCGACTTCACCGGCAAGCTCAGCCACGGGGTCTACAAGATGCCGGCCAACCACTTCAACCTGGCCTGGTCGGCCGACAAGATCGGCGCGATGCGCAGCCAGGTGTACGTGATGGGCCGGTTCGACCTCGCCCCCGACGAGGCGTTCGTCGTCGACCTGAATGACGGTGGCGCCGAGTACTTCACCGTGCCGCTGAGCAACATCTGGGGCACCACTTTGGATCTCGTCGACCGCACCGGCAGCCTCAACAAAGCACAGTCGGTCGCCAACGAGGACGGCTCGTACACCTACGTGATCTCGCCCGTCGACCCCGGCGTGGCCAACTGGATCGACTCCGACGGCTTGCGGGAAGCCATTTTGACTTTGCGCATGGCGGAGTTCGGCGAGGGCGGTCCGGCCGAAGACCTCGGCGCGCGCGGGCGGGTGGTCAAGCTGGACCGGCTCGACGCCGAGGTGCCGCACCTGCCGAGGGTCAGCGAGGAACAGCGGGAAACAGAGCTGGCGCAGCGCCGCAAGGCCTACCTGCGGCGCCTGCCGGAAGGGACGATCTGACGATGTCGCGCTGGCTGATCACGGGGTGCTCCACCGGCTTCGGTCGCGAAATCGCGCGCGCCGCACTGCAAGCCGGCCACAGCGTGGCGGTGACCGCACGGCGGCCCGAGGCGGTGGCCGATATCCCCGACGAATTCGGCGACCGGGCCCTGCCCCTCGCGCTCGACGTGACCGACGCCGGCCAGATCACGGCGGCGGTGTCGGCGGCCGACGCGGCGTTCGGTGGTATCGACGTCCTGGTCAACAACGCCGGTCACGGCTATCTGTCCTCGGTGGAAGAGGGCGAGGACGCCGAGGTGCGAAAGCTGTTCGACGTGAACTACTTCGGGGCGGTCGACATGATCAAGGCGGTCCTGCCGGCCATGCGCGCCCGCGGGTCGGGGCACATCATCAACATCTCCTCGATGACGGGCCTGGTGGCCAACCCGCCCAACGCCTATTACTCGTCGACCAAGTTCGCGCTGGAGGCGGTGACCGAGGCGCTGGCCGCCGAGGTGCGCCCGCTGGGCATCAAGGTGACCGCCATCGAGCCGGGCGCGTTCCGCACCGATTGGGCGACGCGGTCGATGAAGGAGTCGGGCAGCCCGATCTCCGACTACGCCGACGTGGCCGCGCGCAAGGACCTGATCAAGCAGTTCGCCGATCATCTACCCGGTGATCCGAAAAAGGTGGCCGACGCGGTGCTGATGGTGACCACACTCGACGAGCCGCCACTGCGACTGCTGCTGGGCCGTGACGTGCTGAAGGCCATGCGGGACAAGATCACCGCGATGTCGGCGTCGATCGAGGAGTGGAAGGCCGTCACGAAAGACGTCAATTTCGCGGATTGACGGCGCTCAGTCCCGCACGACGAGGACCGTCTTGCCGGCGTGCCTGTCGGTGCCGCGACTCTCATACGCCTCGCGGCCCTCGTCGAGGCCGAACGTCTGGGCGATCGCGACGTGCAACCGGTCGCCGTCCACCAGCGCGGCCAGCTCGTCGAGCTGATCTCGATTCGGCGTGACGATGAAAAAGGTTGCGGTGACGCCGAACTCGTCGGCCCGGCCGTCCGGAGGCGGTGCGGGCAGGGTAACCAGCCGGCCCCCGCGGCGCAGCACGCCGAACGACCGCTCCAACATCTGGCCACCGACCGTGTCGATGACGACGTCGTAGCGGGCATCGGTCTCGTCGAATGCCTCGGCGCGCACGTCGATCACCCGGTGCGCGCCGCAGCCCCGCAGAAGATTGGCGGCGCCGCTGCGCACCGTCGCGGTCACCCGGACGCCCCGCAGCGCGGCCAGCTGAACCGTCAGCAGCCCCACTCCCCCGGCGCCCCCGTGCACCAGCACGGTCTCGCCCGGTTGCACGGCGGCGTGGTCGACCAGAGCCTGCAGGGCGGTCAGGCCGGCCAGCGGTAGCGCGGCGGCGACGACGTGCGACACCGTCGACGGCTTGCTGGCCAGGTCGGCCGCCGGTACGGCGACGAATTCGGCCGCCGCACCGTCGCGGTCGAACGCGATCAACCCGTACACCTCGTCGCCGGGCGCGAAATCCGTGACGTCGGCGGCGACTGCTTTGACGACGCCCGACACCTCGTGGGACGGGATCACCGGCAGGCGGCTGGCCCCGTCGCGGGTCCAGGTCTCCTCCCACGTCAGCTCGTCGAAGGTGATTCCCGCCGCGTGCACGGCGATCAAGGCTTCGCCCGCGGCCGGCACCGGGACCGGGGCACGTTCGAGCACCAGCTCCTCCGGGCCGCCCCGGCGGTGCGCCCGCAGCGCGGACATCTCAGTCATGGCAGGCGCCAATCGATCGCGTCGGCGCCCATCTCGGCCAGCAGTTCGTTGGCGCGGCTGAACGGGCGCGAACCGAAGAACCCGCGCGAGGCCGACAGCGGGGACGGATGGGGCGATTCGATGGCGACGCAATTCCCTTGGGCGAGAATCGGTTTGAGTGTCGAAGCGTCGCGGCCCCACAGGATGGCCACCAGGGGCCGCGACCGCTGCGTCAGCGCCCGGATAGCGCACTCGGTCACCGCCTCCCAGCCCTTGCCACGATGCGAAGCGGGATTGCTGGGGCGCACGGTGAGCACCCTGTTCAGCAGCAGCACGCCGCGCTGCGCCCAGGGCGTCAGGTCACCGCACGAGGGTTGCGGATGGCCCAGGTCCGCGCCGTACTCCTGAAAGATGTTGGCCAGACTGCGCGGCAACGGCCGCACCTCGGGGGCCACCGAAAAGCTCAGGCCCACAGCGTGTCCGGGCGTCGGGTACGGGTCTTGCCCGACGATCAGCACCCGGACGTCGTCAAAGGGATAGGTGAAGGCGCGCAACACATTCGGTCCGGCGGGCAAATACCTGCGCCCGGCCGCGATCTCGGCGCGCAAAAATTGCCCCATCTCGGCCACCTGGTCGGACACCGGCTGCAGCGCGCTCGCCCAACCGGGCTCCACCAGTTCACTCAGCGGACGCGCGGTCATCATCGGCTCTTCGCGATCGCGTAAACGGTCACCGCGTCACCCTAATACGATTGCCAGCCGGCGTAGCCGATCCACTCCTGATCGTCGACGAGCACCCGGGCCGGCCCGTCGAGAACCCGCCCGATGACGCGCCATCCGGCCGGCGCGGGACCGTCGAAACACGCCGCCAGGGCGTGGTCCTCGCCACCGCCCAGCACCCAGCGCCAGGGATCGGCGCCCACCGCGACCGCGGCGGCCCCAAGCGCATCGCGGTCCGCGGCCAGCGCCGCCGTGGACAGATCCATGCCGACCCCCGACGCCTGGGCGACATGACGCAGGTCGGCGACCAGGCCGTCGGAGATGTCGATCATCGCCTGCGCGCCCCCGGCCGCGGCCACCGCGCCCTGTCCGTAGGGGGGCTGCGGCACCAGATGCCGGCGCCGCAGCTCATCGAAGCCATCAATATCGTTGTGCCACAGGTCAAATCCCGCCGCCGACCGGCCCAGGTCACCGGCGACGGCGATCAGTGCACCGGGCTTCGCGCCCGACCGAAGCACCGGTGCGCGCCCGTCGGAGTCGCCCAGCACCGTCACCGAGATGACCCACTGCGGGCAGTGGACCAGGTCACCGCCGGCGATGCCGGCACCGATCCGTTGCGCCTCCTCCCACATTCCGTCGACCAGCGCGTCCACCTCCGCCGCCGGTGTATCACCGGGTGCGCCGAAGGCGACCACGAACGCCGTCGGCCGCCCACCCATCGCCTCGATGTCCGCGGCGTTCTGGGCAATGGCCTTGCGGCCGATGTCGTGCGGCGTCGACCAGTCCAGCCGGAAGTGCCGATCCTGCACGAGCATGTCGGTCGACACCAGCGCGTGGCCATCACCCGATGACACCAGCGCCGCGTCGTCACCCGGTCCGACCACGACCGCTGCGGGCTGCTCGCGCCCCCGCACCAGGCGATCGATCACGGCGAACTCGCCGAGTTGCCGCAGCGACGGCGACTCGCCCGCTTCGTCTTGCACGCCACCCACGATAGGGCTCGTGCCGTCGCTCAGACCGCGGCGGACGGGGCTACGCGGCCCTTATTCGCCCCGAGAATAAATTGGCACCTAAGTAAATGCGGGCGATAGTGGTTAGCAGAACAGGAGGTGCGCGGGCGGTGGCAACCGAATCGGACGCCGATGCCGGGCCGCCGCGCGCGCTGATCATCGTCGCGATCGCGCTGGCCGTCGCGACCATCGGCGTGATCCTGGCCATCGCGGCGACCCGCGAGGCGCCCCCGCGTTCGGTCGCGGTTCCCGCGGCCCCCGCGCCGCAGGCCGACGCGCCCGCATGCCGGGCGCTGATGGGCGCGCTGCCGCAACGGCTCGGGGATTACCAGCACGCGCCGCTCGAGCAGCCGGCCCCGCACGGCGTCGCCGCCTGGCGAAGCGGGCCGGACGGTGACCCGGTGGTGCTGCGTTGCGGCGTCGATCGCCCCGCCGAGTTCGTGCTGGGATCCCCGATCCAGGTCGTCGATCGGGTGCAGTGGTTCCAGGTGCGTTCCGAACAGCAATCCGCCGGCGATGCGGGCCGATCCACCTGGTACACGGTGGATCGCGGAGTCTATGTGGCGCTCACTCTGCCGGCCGGATCGGGACCGACGCCGATCCAGCGGCTCTCCGAGGCGATCGACCGCAGCATCCCGGCGGCGCCCATCGACCCCGGCCAGCCCCGCTAGGTGGTCAGCGCAGGCCTACTCCGCGGGCCAGCGCGGTCTGGACCATCGTCGCCAGCAACGTCGCGTAGTCCACGCCGCTGGCCGCCCACATCCTCGGGTACATCGAGATCGTGGTGAATCCCGGCATCGTGTTGATCTCGTTGAGCACCGGCCCGTCTTCGGTGAGGAAGAAATCCACCCGGGCCAGCCCTTGGCAGTCGATGGCCTTGAACGCCCGGACCGCCAATTGCCGCACGGTGTCGGCGATTTCGTCGTCCACCTTGGCGGGCACGTCCAATTCGGCCGCGTCGTCGAGGTATTTGGTCGAGAAGTCGTAGAACGAATCCTCGCGCCCGCGCACGCCGGCCACCCGTATCTCACCCAGCGTGCTGGCTTCCACTGTGCCATCGGGCATTTCGAGCACACCGCATTCCAGCTCACGACCGACGACGGCGGCCTCGACGATGACTTTCGGGTCATGCCGCCGGGCCATCGCGATGGCGCCGTCCAGCTGATCCCAGCTCGACACCCGGCTCACGCCGATCGAGGAACCGCCCCGGGCGGGTTTGACGAACACCGGCAGGCCCAGCCGCTCGCACTCGTCGGGGCGCAGCCCGGAGTGCGACGGGCGCAGCACCGCGTAGTCGCCGATCGGCAGTCCTTCGGCGGCGAACAGCTTTTTGGTGAACTCTTTGTCCATGCCCGCCGCGCTGGCGAGCACGCCGGCGCCCACGTAGGGCACACCGGCGAGTTCCAGCAGACCCTGAATGGTGCCGTCCTCGCCGTAGGGGCCGTGCAGCACCGGAAACACCACGTCGACCGACGCCAACACCTCACTGGCGCCGGGGGCGAGGGACACCAGTTGACCGCTGCGCACGGGATCGGCGGGCAGCGCCAATTCCGTTCCCGATGCGGCGGTCACCTCGGGCAGCTGCCGGTTGGTGATCGCCAGCGCGGCGGGGTCGCCGTCGGTGAGCACCCAGGAGCCCTCGGGAGTGATGCCGATCGCGAGCACCTCGAACCGCTCCGGGTCCAGGTTGCGCAGAATGCTGCCCGCCGAGACGCACGAGATGGCGTGCTCGTTGCTGCGCCCGCCGAAGACGACGGCGACGCGTACCCGCTGGCCTGAGCCGGGGTGCGGCGAGCGCTGGCTGGCATTCACAATCTCAAGAGGCTACCGGGTGGCGCCGGGCCCGGCCGGGTGGCGGGCCTTGCATGGCCTTCTCGTATGTCCTCATACGTCCGCGCGGTCTATTCGGGCTTGGTCCTGCGGCCCAGGAGCAGGGCCATCGCCTCGTCCACCGACAACCCCTTGTGGCACACGCGGTGCACGGCGTCGGTGAGGGGCATTTCGACGTCGTAACTGGCGGCCAGCGCCAGCACCGACTCGCAGGACGTCACACCCTCGACGACGTGCCCGTCGCCGCCGTCGGGCGTGCCGGCCAGCACCGACGAGATGGTCGCCCCCCGGCCGAGCCGTTCGCCCAGCGAACGGTTGCGCGATCGCGGTGAGCTGCAGGTCGCCACCAGGTCGCCCACTCCGGCCAGCCCCGCCAGGGTCGCGCCCTTGGCGCCCAGCGCAATCCCCAGCCGCATGATCTCGGCCAGGCCGCGGGTGATGATCGCCGCCGCGGTGTTCTCGCCGAGTCCGACCCCGACGGCCATCCCGCACGCCAGGGCGATGACGTTCTTGCAGGCCCCGCCGATCTCCGTGCCGACCACGTCGCTATTGGTGTACGGGCGGAAGTAGCCGCTGTTCAGCATGCGCTGCAGGGCCACGGCCCGCCCCGAGTCGCTGCACGCGATGACGGTGGCGGCGGGCTGGGATGCGGCGATTTCGCTGGCCAGGTTGGGTCCCGAGATCACCGCGACCTGAGACGGGTCGACGCCGACGACGGAGACGATGACCTGGCTCATCCGCATCAACGTGCCGAGCTCGATGCCCTTCGCCAGGCTGGCCAGGGTGGCGCCCTCCCGGATCAGCGGCGCCCAGCGCTCGAGGTTGCCGCGCATCGTCTGCGCGGGCACGCCCAGCAGTACGGTCGACGCGTCGCGCAGGGCTTCGGCGGCGTCGGCGGTGGCCCGGATGCCCGGCGGCAGCAACGTGCCGGGCAGGTAGTCGGCGTTGTATCGGGTGGAATTGATCTGCTCGGCGAGCTCGGGCCTGCGGGCCCACAGCGTGACCGACGTGTCCGGCCCCCCGGCGTCGAGCAGCACTTTGGCCAGCGCCGTGCCCCACGCCCCGGCACCCATGACCGCGACGGCGCCCGATGATGCGCTGGTCATGTGTGACCCCCTGTCCGTGGTCGGTGTCGCTCACGCGGCACGTGCAGCCGCTACACCCTAGATCACGGGCGTCACGCGAGCCAGCGCGTCCGGCGCACCGGTCGGCATCACGCCCCGTGACGGGCGATCCGCAGAGCGTCGCTGGCAGGATGACTTCTCATGAGCGGCATACGAGCCGACGGTGCGGCCCACGACGGCGGCGATGTGGCGCTGATCATCGCCGTCAAGCGGTTGGCCGCGGCCAAGACCAGGCTGGCCCCGGTGTTTTCGGCGCGCACGCGGGAAAGCGTCGTGCTCGCCATGCTGACGGACACCCTGACCGCCGCCGGACGGGTCAGGTCGCTGGGTTCGATCACCGTGATCACGCCCGATGACGGCGCGGCCGCGGCGGCCATCGATCTGGGAGCCGACGTGCTGGCCGACCCGACACCCGAGGGTCATCCCGATCCACTGAACAACGCCATCGCAAGCGCGGAACACGCGGTGGGCAGTGCTTTCACCAATATCGTTGTGCTGCAAGGGGATCTACCCGCACTGCAGACCCAGGAGCTGAACGAGGCGATCGCCGCCGCACGCCAGCACCGGCGTAGCTTCGTCGCCGACCGGCTGGCCACCGGCACCGCGGCGCTGTTCGCGTTCGGCAGCCCGCTCAACCCGCAGTTCGGCTCCGATTCCTCGGCGCGGCACCGCAGTTCGGGTGCGATCGAGCTCACCGGCGCCTGGCCCGGCCTGCGGTGTGACGTCGACACCCCCAACGATCTCGCCGCCGCCCGTCGCCTCGGGGTGGGGCCGGCCACCGCACGCGCGATCGCGGCGCACTGAATCGATCGGCAAATCTGTCCGGTGAGTAAACGTCATCCAAACGGCGAATGGATGTCCCTCGAGCGCCGGCCGCGGTGGTGGTGACCCGCTTCGCCCGGCTACGCCGCGCTCGCGATCACCACTGGCTCCGATGGTGGTGACCCGCTTCGCCCGGCTACGCCGCGCTCGCGATCACCACTGGCAGCACCCGCGCATGATGAGCAATGATCGCAGGGTGACTGAAATCGAAGCTGAGGCGCGACCCGACGAGAATTTGTGGCATTCGGGCGACTCGGCCGTGGCGGCACCACCGGCTGCGACCCAGGCCGCGCTGACCGATCTCCCGGACGATCGTTACCTCAACCGCGAACTGAGCTGGCTCGACTTCAACGCCCGCGTGCTCGCGCTGGCCGACGACAACTCGCTGCCGCTGCTGGAACGTGCCAAGTTCCTGGCGATCTTCGCCTCCAACCTCGACGAGTTCTACATGGTGCGCGTCGCCGGCCTCAAGCGCCGTGACGAGATGGGATTGTCGGTCCGCTCCGCCGACGGGCTGACGCCGCGAAAGCAACTCGCCCTCATCGGCGAACACACGCAGCGGATCGCGACCCGGCACGCGCGGGTGTTCCTCGATTCGGTGCGGCCCGCGCTCGCCGAGGAAGGCATTCACATCGTCACGTGGGCCGACCTCGATCAGCGCGAGCGCGACGAATTGTCCGCCTATTTCACCGAACAGGTCTTCCCTGTGTTGACGCCACTGGCCGTCGATCCCGCGCACCCGTTCCCGTTCGTCAGCGGGCTGAGCCTGAACCTGGCGGTCATGGTGCGTCAGCCCGAGGACGGCGGTCAGCACTTCGCGCGAGTCAAGGTGCCCAACAACGTCGATCGCTTCGTCGAGCTCGCGGCTATCGGCAGCGCCGACGACGGCGGGCGGACGATCGTCCGCTACCTGCCGATGGAGGAGCTGATCGCGGCGTTCCTTCCTCTTCTCTTCCCGGGCATGGAAATCGTGGAGCATCACGCGTTTCGCATCACCCGCAACGCCGATATGGAAGTCGAAGAAGACCGCGATGAGGATCTGCTGCAGGCGCTGGAGCGGGAATTGGCGCGCCGGCGGTTCGGTCCGCCGGTGCGACTCGAAATCGCCGACGACATGACCGAGGGCATGCTGGAACTGCTGCTGCGCGAACTCGATGTGCATCCCGGTGACGTCATCGAAGTCCCCGGCCTGCTCGACCTTTCGTCGCTGTGGCAGATCTACGGCCTGGACCGGCCGGCACTCAAGGACCCGGCGTTCGTCCCTGACACCCACCCCGCGTTCGCGGATCGCGAATCTCCCAAGAGCATTTTCGCGACGCTGCGCGAGGGCGACGTCCTGGTGCACCACCCGTACGACTCTTTCTCCACCAGCGTGCAGCGCTTCATCCAGCAGGCCGCCGCGGACCCGAATGTGCTGGCGATCAAACAAACGCTGTACCGCACCTCCGGTGATTCGCCGATCGTGCGGGCGCTGATCGAAGCGGCCGAGGCCGGAAAGCAGGCCGTCGCACTCGTCGAGATCAAGGCGCGTTTCGACGAACAGGCCAACATCCGCTGGGCGCGCGCACTCGAGCAGGCGGGCGTGCATGTGGTCTACGGGCTGGTCGGCCTCAAGACGCACTGCAAGACTTGCCTGGTGGTGCGTCGCGAAGGTTCGGCCATCCGGCGGTACTGCCACATCGGAACCGGCAACTACAACAGCAAAACCGCCCGCCTGTACGAGGATGTCGGCCTGCTGACGGCGAACCCCGATATCGGCGCGGACCTCACCGATTTGTTCAATTCGCTTACCGGCTATTCGCGTAAGGTCTCCTATCGCAATCTGCTGGTGGCACCGCATGGAATTCGGGCCGGCATCATCGAACGTGTCGAACGCGAGATCGAAGCGCACCGCGAGCGCGGAAACGGACGCATTCGCCTGAAGATGAACGCGCTCGTCGACGAGCAGGTGATCGATGCGCTCTACCGGGCCTCGCAGGCCGGGGTGCGGGTCGAGGTCGTGGTGCGCGGCATCTGCGCGCTGCGCCCCGGCGCCGAAGGGTATTCCGAAAACGTCTTCGTCCGCTCGATTCTCGGCCGTTTCCTGGAGCACTCGCGGATCATCCATTTCCGCAACATCAACGAGTTCTGGATCGGCAGCGCCGACATGATGCACCGCAACCTCGATCGGCGCGTGGAGGTGCTGGCTCAGGTCAAGGACCCCAAGCTCACCGCGCAGCTTGACGAATTGTTCGAATCCGCACTGGATCCGTCGACCCGGTGCTGGGAATTGGGGCCCGACGGGCAATGGACCCCGTCGCCACAAGAAGGCGAGAGCGTGCGCGACCACCAAGTATCGTTGATGGAGCGCCATCGCAGCCCCTAGCTCTGTGCGGTTGATTTCCGGTCGTTTCTCCCGGCCGCATCCTGACCATGTGTGCGGCTCTGAAGTGAATTGATCTGCAGGAGTTGAGGTGCCGACCCAGAATTCCTCCGCCGCACGGCGCTCTGGAAGCCGAGTCGTCTACGCCGCCGGTGCGGTGCTGTGGCGGCCGGGCGATGGTGATGCGGGCGACCGCGACATCGAAATCGCCGTCATTCACCGTCCCCGGTATGACGACTGGTCACTGCCCAAGGGCAAGGTTGACCCCGGCGAGACGGCGCCGGTGACGGCGGTGCGCGAGGTGCACGAGGAGACGGGTCAGCACGCCGTCCTCGGCAGGCGGCTCGACTTGGTGAGTTACCCGATCGACCAGGGCGTCAAAAAGGTCTGCTACTGGGCGGCGCGCTCCACCGGCGGGGACTTCGCTCCCGGCAACGAGGTGGACGGATTGCTGTGGCTGCCGATCGCCGAGGCGATGCAGAAGCTGGATTACGCGCAAGACCGAAAAGTGCTGCGCCACTTCAACAAGAAGCCCGCCGACACGCATACCCTATTGGTGGTCCGGCACGGCACGGCCGGCCGCAAATCGCGTTTCTCCGGCGACGACGCCAAGCGGCCGCTGGACAAGCGTGGACGTGCGCAGGCCGAGGCGCTGGTGCCGCAGCTGCTCGCCTTCGGCGCGTCGCAGGTGCATGCGGCCGACCGCGTTCGCTGCCACCAGACCGTGGAACCGCTTGCCGAGGATCTGGACGTACCCGTGCACAACGAGCCCACCCTTACCGAAGAGGCCTATGCCAAGAACGCGAAACGCGGACGCCACCGGATGCTGGATATCGCCGAGCAGCAAGGCACCCGCGTTGTCTGCACTCAGGGCAAGGTGATTCCGGATTTGATCGAGTGGTGGTGTCAGCGCGATGGCGTGCGGCCCGACAAATCGCGCAACCACAAGGGCAGCACCTGGGTGCTGTCGCTGTCAGACGGACGGTTGGTGGCTGCCGACCACATCGGCGGCGCGCTGGCGGCCGACGTTCGGGCCTGACGCGATGGCGGCAACCCGCTAACGCACGAATACCCTTCGGGGGCTTCAATGCCGCCCGAAGGGTACTCGTGTCTAGAACTTGACTCCGCTACTTGCGACCGCGACGGGCGGTCGTCTTCTTTGCGGCCGCCTTGCGGGCGGGAGCCTTGCTCGCAGCCTTGCGGGCCGGAGCCTTGGTCGCGGCCTTCTTGGCCGGGGCCTTCTTGGCGGCAGTCTTCTTGGCCGGAGCCTTGGTCGCCGCCTTACGAACTGGAGCCTTCTTGGCCGCAGTCTTCTTGGCGGGAGCCTTGGTCGCGGCCTTGCGGGCCGGAGCCTTCTTGGCCGCGGTCTTCTTGGCTGCGGTCTTCTTGGCCGCGGTCTTCTTGGCGGGCGCCTTCTTCGCGGCGGTCTTCTTGGCCGCGCCGCTACCCCCTACGACACCGCGCTTGACGGCGGGGCCGTCCGACGGGAGGCGCTGTGCGCCAGACACAACCGCTTTGAACTGTGCACCGGGGCGGAACGCCGGGACGGACGTCGGCTTCACCTTCACCGTCTCACCGGTCCGCGGGTTGCGGGCCACCCGTGCTGCGCGGCGGCGCTGCTCGAACACACCGAACCCGGTGATGGTGACGCTGTCGCCCTTGTGTACCGCACGCACAATGGTGTCGACGACGTTCTCGACCGCTGCGGTCGCCTGTCGACGGTCCGTGTTCAATTTAGTTGTGAGCACATCAATGAGCTCTGCCTTGTTCATCAATCCCTCCGACGCTAGTGGTCCTCGATTTGAACCGACTAGTGGACACGGTAAACCCTCACCCAGCAAATTTCCAAGAGCCACGCGCAATTTCAAGGCAAAGCGTGCGACGTTTTCGCAATCCGGTTGCCGCCCTTGACCGGTGGAGGGTGCTGAAAATCGGCTCGGTTTAGTTAGCCGATCAAGCAGAAAATCGGCTTCACCCAGCCGTTGAAGAGGTGGGCAGAGTGCGCGGTTTCCAGTCCGGATATGCCGCCTCGAAAGCTTGTATCTCATCGAGTTTCCGCAGCGTAAGGGCTATATCGTCAAGGCCCTCGAGCAGTCGCCATGCGGTATGGTCGTCAATCTTGAACGGCAGCACCGTCGTTCCCGCGGTGATATTTCGATCTTGAAGATTGACAGTGATTTCCAGTCCCGGGCTTTCCTCGATGAGCTTCCAGAGCAGTTCCACGCCGTCCTGAGAGACTTCGGCCGCCAGCAGCCCCGCCTTGCCGGCGTTGCCCCGGAAGATGTCACCGAATCGAGACGAGATGACCACCCGGAACCCGTAGTCCATCAGCGCCCACACCGCGTGCTCTCGCGACGATCCCGTCCCGAAATCGGGTCCCGCCACTAGCACCGAGCCGCGGTCAAAGGGGCTGAGATTTAGCACGAATGACGGATCCGACCGCCAGCTGGCGAACAGTCCGTCCTCGAAACCGGTTCGGGTGACACGCTTCAAATACACCGCCGGAATGATCTGATCGGTGTCGACATTGGAGCGCCGTAGCGGCACACCGATACCGGTGTGGGTGCGAAATGCTTCCATGCTCATCCCTTCAGAGTTCGAATTCGTCAGCTCAAATCGGCTGGAGCGGACAATCTGCCGCGTACCGCCGTCGCTGCCGCTACCGCCGGAGACACCAGATGCGTGCGACCGCCTTTACCCTGCCGCCCTTCGAAGTTGCGGTTGGATGTCGCGGCGCACCGCTCCCCCGGCGCAAGCTGGTCGGGATTCATCCCCAGGCACATCGAGCAGCCCGCTTGGCGCCATTCGGCGCCCGCGGCGGTGAAAACCTCACCCAGCCCTTCGGCTTCGGCCTGCGCACGCACGCGCATCGAGCCCGGCACGACGAGCATCCGCACCCCCGACGCGATCTTGCGGCCGCGCAGCACGTCGGCGACGACCCGCAGATCCTCGATACGACCGTTGGTACAAGAGCCCACGAACACCGTGTCAACGGCGACGTCACGCATCGGCGTGCCTGGTCGAAGGTCCATATATGCCAACGCTTTCTCAGCCGCCTGACGCTGCGCGTCGTCGGTCATCAGCTCGGGGTCCGGCACGGCGCCGGCCAACGGCACACCCTGGCCGGGGTTGGTGCCCCACGTCACGAACGGGCTCAGCGACGCGGCGTCGAGATAGACCTCGGTGTCGAATTCGGCGCCGGGGTCGGTGTGCAGCTGCCGCCAATAGCTCATCGCCGCATCCCATTGCGCCCCCTGCGGGGCGTGCGGGCGGTCACGCAGGAATTCAAACGTGGTTTCGTCCGGAGCCACCATTCCCGCCCGAGCACCCGCTTCGATGCTCATATTGCAGACGGTCATCCGTCCTTCCATCGACAGCGATTCGATGGCGCTGCCTCGATATTCGATGACGTGCCCCTGCCCACCGCCGGTACCGATCTTGGCGATCAGGGCGAGGATGATGTCCTTGGCCGTCACACCGGCGGGCAGCTGCCCGTCGACATTGACCGCCATCGTCTTGAACGGCCGCAGCGGCAGCGTCTGGGTGGCCAGCACGTGCTCGACCTCCGAAGTGCCAATTCCCATGGCCAGCGCGCCGAATGCGCCGTGCGTCGAGGTGTGGCTATCGCCACACACGACCGTCATTCCGGGCTGCGTGAGCCCCAGCTGCGGCCCGACCACATGCACGATCCCCTGCTCGACGTTGCCCATGGGATATAGCCGCACACCGAATTCGGCACAATTTCGGCGCAATGTCTCGACCTGGGTCCGCGACACCGGGTCGGCGATCGGCTTGTCGATATCGGTGGTCGGAACGTTGTGATCCTCGGTGGCCAGCGTCAAGTCGGGGCGGCGCACCGGCCGGCCGGCCAGGCGCAGGCCGTCGAAAGCCTGCGGGCTGGTGACCTCGTGCACCAGATGCAGATCGATGTAGATCAAGTCCGGCTCGCTGGCACCACCGGATACCACAACGTGGTCATCCCATACTTTTTCGGCCAGAGTGCGCGGTTTGGTGGCGACCCCGGCCGCCCCTTGGTCGATTCCCATATCGAACTCGCCTCAATTCGCCTCGGTAGCGGCTCGCCGATCATTCGGACTGTGATCTCAGAATGCGAGACGCTAGTATCTCCTTGTGAGACACCATAGCGGTATCGGCGTCCTGGACAAAGCCGTGGAAATCCTGCACACGATCTCTCAATCGCCCTGTGGGTTGGCCGAACTGTGTGAGCGGACCTCGCTACCGCGCGCCACCGCGTACCGGCTGGCCGCCGCCCTCGAAGTCCATCGCCTGCTGGCACGCGACGACGAGGGACGCTGGCTGCTCGGTCCGGCCGTCACCGAACTGGCGGCCCACGTCAACGATCCCCTGCTGACGGCCAGCGCCGCGGTGCTCCCGATGTTGCGCGAAACGACCGGGGAGAGCGTGCAGCTGTACCGTCGCGAGGGCACCGACCGCGTCTGCGTGGCCGCACTGGAACCCGCTGCGGGCCTTCGCGATACGGTTCCCATCGGGGCGCGATTGCCGATGACGGCCGGGTCGGGCGCCAAAGTGCTACTGGCCCATAGCGACGTGGCCACCCAGAAGGCGGTGCTCGCGAGGGCGAAATTCACCGAACGAACGCTGGCCGAGGTGCGGCGGCGGGGCTGGGCTCAAAGCGTGGCCGAGCGCGAGCCGGGCGTGGCGAGTGTGTCGGCGCCGGTGCGCGATAGCCGCGGCGCCGTCGTCGCGGCCATCTCGGTCTCGGGCCCCATCGACCGGATCGGCCGGCGCCCCGGGGCACGCTGGGCCGCTGATCTGCTCTCTGCCGCCGAAGCTCTCACCCGCCGCCTCTGAGCCACCGGCGGGCGTGCGTCCAGGGCGGCGTAATCGGGAATTCGTCGCCCTCGACGCACGCTCAACGCCACCAATGCACAGTCACCGCAACCCGCCTGACAGACTGGCCGGCATGGGAACCAATCAGCGCGCGAGCATCGTCATGTCCGAAGACGAGATCGCCGACTTCGTCGTGAAAAGCCGCACCGGCACGCTGGCCACCGTCGGCGCCGACGGCCAGCCCCACCTGACCGCCATGTGGTATGCCGTCGTCGACGGCGAGATCTGGCTGGAGACCAAGGCCAAGTCGCAGAAGGCGATCAACCTCAAGCGCGATCCGCGCGTGAGCTTTCTGATCGAGGACGGCCACACCTACGACACGCTGCGCGGGGTGTCCTTCGAGGGCGTCGCCGAGATCGTCGACGATCCCGACGTCTCACATCGCGTGGGAGTCAGCGTCTGGGAGCGCTACACCGGCCCCTACAGCGACGACATGAAACCGTTTGTCGAGCAGATGATGAACAAGCGGGTGTGCGTTCGCATTGTGGCCCGCCGGGCTCGTTCGTGGGATCACCGCAAACTGGGCTTGCCGGCCATGCCGGTCGGCGGATCGACCGCACCGGCAGTCCTGGGGACCGACCAGTAGCTGCGATGTTTGTAGCCCCGATGGGATTCGAACCCACGCTACCGCCGTGAGAGGGCGGCGTCCTAGGCCGCTAGACGACGGGGCCAGAAACGATCCGAGCAGTCAGCATAGCTCACCCCGCTAAGCCCACCTAATCGCTTGAGGCGGAGAAAATTTTGCTGGGGTACCAGGACTCGAACCTAGAATGGCTGAACCAGAATCAGCTGTGTTGCCAATTACACCATACCCCATTGGCTGCCTAAAACCGCTGGTCAGCGTCGATTGCGGGCTTTCATAAGCTCTTTGGAGTCCGCCGCCGCCAGCCGTCATCGGCCTTTCATAAACCGCAGTGCAGACTACCAAAGTCTCGACGGGCACTCCGCACGCGCGGTCTCGGTCACTCGAGCGGGGTCTGCCCGGCCGTCTCACGCGCCGCCCGCAGTCGCCGCATGCTACGGCCGCGGCCCAGCAGCTCCAGCGACTCGAACAACGGCGGGCTGATGGTCGTTCCGGTCGCACCCACCCTGATCGGACCGAACGCCTTGCGCGGCTTGAGGCCCAGGTCGTCGATGAGCGCGGCCTTCAGCGCGGCTTCGATCTGCGGCGCCGTCCAGTCGGCCACCGCCTCCAGCGCGGGCAGCGCCGCGTCCAGCACCGCGGCGCCGTCGGCTCCCAGCTCTTTGGCGGCGGCCTTGGGGTCGAGCGCGTACTCGTCGTCGTTGAGGAACTTCAGCAGTTCCCATGCGTCACCGAGCACCACGATCCGGGTCTGCACCAGCTCCGCGGCGGTGGCGAAGCTGGCGTCGTCCAGCTCGAGGCGATGACCGTGCGCACTGAGATAGTCGCGCAGCCTGACGGCGAAGTCGTCGACCGCCAGCATCCGGATGTGCTCGGCGTTGAGCGCGTCGGCCTTCTTCTGGTCGAAGCGGGCGGGATTGGAGTTGACGTTGACCACATCGAACGCGGCCACCATCTCGCCGAGACTGAACACGTCGTGGTCGTCGGCGATGGCCCAGCCGAGCAACGCGAGATAGTTGAGCAGCCCTTCCGGGATGAAGCCCCGGTCGCGGTGAGCGAACAGGTTCGACTGCGGGTCGCGCTTGGAGAGTTTTTTGGTTCCCTCGCCCAATACCGTTGGGAGGTGCGCGAACTGCGGAGTGCGCTCGGCCACGCCGATCCGGATAAGCGCCCGGTACAGCGCCAGCTGCCGCGGCGTCGACGGCAGCAGATCCTCGCCGCGCAGAACATGGGTGATCTTCATCAGCGCGTCATCGCACGGGTTGACCAAGGTGTACAACGGATCTCCGTTGGCGCGGGTCAACGCGAAATCGGGCACGGACCCGGCGGCGAAGCTCGTGGCGCCGCGAACCAGGTCGTCCCACGCGAGGTCTTCGTCGGGCATCCGCAGCCGCACGACGGGTTTGCGGCCCTCGGCCAGGAACGCGGCACGCTGGGAATCGGTCAGCTGCCGATCGAAATTGTCGTAGCCCAGCTTGGGATTACGGCCGGCGGCGACGTGGCGCGCCTCGACCTCCTCCGGCGTCGAGAAGGCGTAGTAGGCCTCCCCCGCTTCGAGCAGCTTGGCCACGACATCGTGATAGATCTCACTGCGCAGTGACTGGCGGTAGGGGCCATAGGGTCCGCCGACCTCTGGTCCCTCGTCCCAATCCAGGCCCAGCCAGCGCAGCGCGTCCAGCAGCGCCAGATAGCTTTCCTCGCTGTCGCGCTGCGCATCGGTGTCCTCGATGCGAAAGACGAAGGTGCCCCCGGTGTGTCGGGCGTAGGCCCAATTGAACAGCGCGGTGCGGACCATTCCGACGTGCGGCGTGCCGGTTGGCGAGGGACAGAATCGAACGCGGACGTGGGCTGGGGCAGTCACGATTTTCCTTTGCGGACCACGGGATTGGTGAGGGTGCCGATGCCCTCGATGGTGATGGAGACGCTGTCGCCGTCCTCGATGGGACCGACACCCGCGGGTGTCCCGGTGAGGATGATGTCGCCCGGCAGCAAGGTCATCACGGCCGAGATCCACTCCACGATCGACCCGATGTCGTGAATCAGCAGTGAGGTGCGGCTGCGCTGCTTGACGTCGCCGTTGACCTCGGTGCGCAATTCGAGATCGCCCGGGTCCAGCGGTTTGAGATCGGTGACGATCCACGGCCCCACCGGGCAGAAGGTGTCATGCCCTTTGGCCCTGGTCCACTGGCCATCGGATTTTTGTTGATCGCGCGCCGACACGTCGTTGCCGATGGTGTAGCCGAGGATGTTCTCCGCCGCCTGCGCGGCCGAGACGTCCTTGCAGGGCCGGCCGATGACCACCGCCAGCTCGCCCTCGAAGTGCACCGGTGATGCGTTGGCGGGCAAGCGAATAGGCACGTTCGGCCCGATGATCGCGGTGTTGGGTTTGAGGAAGATCACCGGATCCACCGGGGCCGGCCCGGTCATGTCCTTCATTTCGGCGATGTGATCGGCGTAGTTCTTCCCCACGCACACCACCTTGCTGGCCAGTATCGGGGCGAGCAGCCGGACGTCGGCCAGCGGCCATGATCGGCCGGTGAAGTTCGGCGTGCCGAATGGATGCTCGGCGATCTCGCGCGCGATCATCTCGGCGGGGTCGTCGAGTTCGCCTTCGATACTCACGAAGGCGACACCGTCCGGGCTGGCGATTCGACCAAGGCGCATTCGGTTGAGCCTAGTGACGGTCGCGAGCGCGGCGTAGCCGGGCGTGGCGGGCCGTCACCATTCGAGCCAGTGACGGTCGCGAGCGCGGCGTAGCCGGGCGTGGCGGGCCGTCACCATTCGAGCCAGTGACGGTCGCGAGCGCGGCGTAGCCGGGCGTGGCGGGGGGCACCGCGGCGGGGGCACCGCCACAAGTCCTACCCCTAAAATTCGCGTTGGTATGCAAGCATGGGGAATGCAGACCGACCCGGCCGCGACGCCCGAAATAGGCGCCGGCGCGCGCTGGTCGATCATGATCGCTTCGCTGCTGGCAACGGCGAGTTCGTTCCTCTTCATCAACGGCGTCGCGTTCCTCATCCCGTCGCTGCAGGCCGCGCGCGGAATCCGGCTCGACGAGGCGGGCCTGCTGGCCTCGATGCCCAGCTGGGGCATGGTGGTCACGCTGGTGCTCTGGGGATACGTGCTGGACCGGGTCGGCGAGCGGGTAGTGATGGCCACCGGCTCGGCGCTGACCGCGGTAGCGGCCTACGCCGCGGCCTCGGCGCATTCGATGGTGATGATCGCCGTGTACCTGTTTCTCGGCGGCATGGCCGCCGCCAGCTGCAACACGGCCGGCGGGCGGTTGGTGTCCGCCTGGTTTCCGCCACACCAGCGCGGGCTGGCGATGGGCATCCGCCAAACCGCGCAACCCCTGGGAATCGCGTTGGGCGCCATGATAATTCCCGAGCTTGCCGAACACGGGCCGCGCGCCGGCCTTCGGTTCACCGCACTGGCGTGCACGCTCGGGGCGATCGTGAGCATCATCGGCATCGTCGACCCGCCGCGCAAGCCCCGCGCCAGCGCCAGCGTTCAGGAACTCGCCAGCCCGTACCGAGGGTCGTTGACACTGTGGCGAATTCACGCGGTGGCGGGTCTGCTGATGATGCCGCAAACGGTGACCGTGACGTTCATGCTGGTGTGGTTGATCAGGAACCTGCACTGGTCGGTCGCGGCCGCCGGCGGGTTGGTCACTCTCTCGCAGCTGCTCGGCGCGGTCGGCCGCGTGGCCGTGGGCCGCTGGTCCGATCGGCTCGGCTCACGCATGCGACCCGTGCGCTACATCGCGACCGCCGCCGTGCTCGCTCTTCTGTTGCTGACTTGGGCCGATTACGTGAACACCCGGTGGCAGGTGGTGCTGATGGTCGCCATCGCGGTGATCGCGGTTCTCGACAACGGGCTGGAAGCCACCGCCATAACCGAATTCGCCGGCCCGTACTGGAGCGGCCGTGCCCTGGGCATCCAGAACACCACCCAGCGAATGATGGCGGCCGCGGGGCCTCCGCTCTTCGGCGCCTTGATCTCGGCCGCGAAATACCCACCGGCATGGCTGTTGTGCGCGTTGTTCCCCTTGGCGGCCGTGCCGCTGGTACCGACGCGGTTGGTGCCGCCCGGCCTGGAGATCAAAGCCCGGCAGCAATCCGTTCGCCGACTTCGGTGGTGGCGCGCCGTTCGTTCCCTCGCGTTGCCAGATACTGCTCGACGGCCCGGTCCACCCGCATAGCGGCGTCGTCTTCGCCGAGATGGGCGAGCAGGAGCGCCACCGACATGATGGCGGCGGTCGGATCGGCGATGCCCTGTCCGGCGATGTCCGGAGCGCTGCCGTGGACCGGCTCGAACATGGAGGGATTCGCCCGCGTGCCGTCGATATTTCCACTGGCCGCCAAGCCAATTCCCCCGCATACCGCCGCCGACAGGTCGGTGATGATGTCGCCGAACAGGTTGTCGGTGACGATCACGTCGAAGCGGCCGGGGTCGGTGACCATGAAGATGGTCGCGGCGTCGATGTGTTGGTACGCCACCTCGACGTCGGGGTAGTCTTTGCCGACCTCGGCGACGATGCGCGACCACAGCTTGCCGGCGAAGGTGAGCACGTTCGTTTTGTGCACTAGTGTCAAGTGCTTTCGGCGTCGCTGCGCCCGCTCGAACGCATCGGCCACCACGCGGCGCACACCGAATGCCGTGTTCTGGCTTACCTCGGTTGCCACTTCGTTGGGCGTTCCGACGCGGATGGCGCCGCCGGTGCCGGTGTAGGGACCTTCCGTTCCCTCGCGCACCACCACGAAGTCGATCTCGGGGTTACCGGCCAGCGGGCTGTTCACCCCCGGGTACAGCCGCCCCGGCCGCAAGTTGATGTGGTGGTCCAGCTCGAAACGCAGGCGCAGCAACAACCCTCGCTCGAGCACGCCGCTGGGCACCGACGGGTCGCCGATGGCACCGAGCAGGATGGCGTCATGCGCGCGCAGCTCGTCGACGACCGAATCCGGCAGCAGCTCACCGGTGGCGTGATACCGCCGCGCCCCGAGGTCGTAGCTGGTCTTGTCCACCCCGGGCAGCACCGTGTCCAGGACTTTGATGGCCTCGGAAATGACTTCGGGCCCGATACCGTCGCCCTCGATCACCGCCAGCTTCATCGGCGCCCCATCTCATCGCGTCGGTGCGCGTCAGCCGTCACGAGAGATCAACCACCTCAAGCTTGTTGGCGCCGACGGCCGCGCCGATTTCCGCCCGGACATCGCCCGGCACGTCTTGGTCCAGCCGCAGCAGGATCGTCGCGCTCGGGCCCTCGGCGTCCTCGGAAAGCTGCGCCGCTTCGATGTTCACCCCGGCCGACCCCAGCAAGGTGCCGATCTTGCCCAGCGCGCCGGGTTGGTCGACGTAGTTGATCACCAGGTTGATGCCCTGGGCGCGCAGATCGAAGTTGCGGCCGTTGATCTGGACGATCTTCTCCACCAGCTGTGGGCCGGACAGGGTGCCCGCGACGTTGACGGCGGTGCCGTCGGGCGCGACTGCGCGCACGTCGACCACGCTGCGGTGGTTCGGGCTCTCCGAGGCGGTGCCGATTTCGGCGATGATGCCGCGTTCTTCGGCCAGCGCCGGCGCGTTGACGAACGTCACCGGCCCCTCGACGACGGCCGAGAACAACCCCCGCAACGCCGAAAGCTTAAGCACCTCAACGTCTTCGGAGGCCAGCTCGCCGCGCACCTGTACCGACAGCGACACCGGCGGGCCGTCGGACAGGGTGGCGGCCAGCACCCCGAGCTTGCGCACCAGGTCCAGCCAGGGCGCGACCTCCTCGTTGACCACCCCACCGCCGACGTTGACCGCGTCGGGAACGAATTCGCCGGCCAGGGCGAGCTTGACGCTCGCGGCGACGTCGGTGCCGGCCCGGTCCTGAGCCTCTTCGGTCGACGCGCCCAGATGCGGCGTGACCACCACTTGCGGCAGCTCGAACAGCGGGCTGTCGGTGCACGGCTCTTTGGCGAAGACGTCCAGGCCGGCCGCGCGCACGTGGCCGCTGCGCACCGCGTCGGCCAGCGCGGCCTCGTCCACCAGACCACCGCGGGCGGCGTTGACGATGATGACGCCCGGCTTGGTCTTCGCCAGCGCGTCCTTGTCGATCAGACCCGCGGTCTCGGGTGTCTTCGGCAGGTGCACCGAGATGAAGTCGGCGCGGGTCAGCAGTTCGTCCAGCGTCAGCAGCTCGATGCCCAACTGTGCCGCGCGGGCCGGCGACACGTAGGGGTCGTAAGCGATCAGGTGGGTGCCGAAGGCGCTGAGCCGCTGGGCGACCAACTGCCCGATCCTCCCCAGGCCCACAACGCCGACCGTCTTGCCGAAGATCTCGGTGCCCGAGAAGGACGACCGCTTCCAGGCGTGTTCGCGCAACGAGGCATCGGCGGCCGGCACCTGCCGGGCAGCGGACAGTAACAACGCCAGCGCGTGCTCGGCGGCGCTGTGGATGTTCGACGTCGGCGCGTTGACCACCAGCACACCGCGCTCGGTGGCGGCGTCGACGTCGACGTTGTCCAGGCCTACCCCGGCGCGGGCGACGATTTTCAGCTTGGGCGCCGCCGCCAGCACCTCGGCGTCGACCGTGGTGGCCGAACGCACCAGCAGTGCGTCGGCCTCCGGCACGGCCGCCAGCAGCTTCTCGCGATCGGGGCCGTCTACCCAGCGCACCTCGACCTGGTCGCCCAGGGCTGCGACGGTTGATTCGGCAAGCTTGTCGGCAATGAGTACAACAGGCAGATTCACCCGGCCAGCCTATCGGCTGTAATCGACGCGCCGACGTCACCGTCGGCGGCAGCCGACCCGACGGGCCGACCGCCGCCGTAATCTGCGCCCGGGCCGGCCTGAACGTGCAGGTCGTCGACGCATACGGCCTACGATGACGCCGTGACGAAACTTGCGATCATCTACTACTCAGCCACCGGTCATGGCACCACGATGGCGCAGCGCGTTGCCGCCGCGGCCGAATCGGCGGGGGCCGAAGTCCGCCTGCGGCACGTCGCCGAAACGCAGGACCCCGAATCGTTCGCCCACAACCCGGCCTGGACGGCGAATTATGAGGCCACCAAGGACCTTCCGTCGGCCACCGGCGACGACATCGTCTGGGCCGACGCGGTGATCTTCGGTTCACCCACCCGGTTCGGGTCCCCGGCAGCGCAGTTACGCACGTTCCTCGACTCGCTGGGCGGACTGTGGGCGCAGGGCAAGCTGGCGGACAAGGTGTATGCGGGCTTCACGTCGTCCAACACCATTCACGGTGGTCAGGAAACCACCCTGCTCTCGCTGTACATCACGCTGATGCATTTCGGCGGCATCATCGTGCCGCCGGGATACACCGACCCGTGCAAGTTCGTCGATGGCAATCCGTACGGGGCGAGCCTGGTTACCACCCACGACAACATCAACGAGTTCGACGAGCCCACCGGCGCCGCGCTCGAACACCTGGCCCGCCGGGTGGTGGCCGTCGCCGACCGGCTGGGTTCCTAACCGCCGAGCGTCACGCCAGCGTGACACCGGTGCTCGAGCGTCACGCCAGCGTGACACAAAGACGCTAGGCGGTTTCGGTGATCGGCCGGTCGACCCAGCTCATCAGGTCGCGCAGCTTCTTGCCGGTGACCTCGATGGGGTGCTCGGCGTTTTCCTTGCGCAGCTGCTCGAGTTGCTTGTTGCCGCCTTCGACGTTGGCGACCAGCTTCTTGGTGAAGTCGCCGCTTTGGATGTCGCGCAGGATTTCTCGCATCCGCTCCTTGGTGCCGGCGTCGATCACGCGCGGACCGGACAGGTAGCCGCCGAATTCCGCGGTGTCGGACACCGAGTAGTTCATCCGGGCGATGCCGCCCTCGTACATCAGGTCGACGATCAGCTTCAGCTCGTGCAGCACCTCGAAGTAGGCCATTTCCGGCGGGTAGCCCGCCTCGACCATCACGTCGAAACCGGTTTTCACCAATTCCTCTGTGCCACCGCACAACACGGCCTGCTCACCGAACAGGTCGGTCTCGGTCTCGTCCTTGAAGGTGGTCTTGATGACGCCGGCGCGGGTGCCGCCGATGGCCTTGGCGTAGGACAGGGCAAGCGCCTCGCCGTCGCCGGTGGGGTCCTGGTCGACGGCGATCAGGGCGGGCACACCCTTGCCGTCGACGAACTGACGACGCACCAGGTGGCCGGGACCCTTGGGGGCGACCATCGCGACGGTGACGTTGGCCGGCGGCTTGATCAGGTCGAAGTGGATGTTGAGCCCGTGACCGAAGAACAACGCGTCGCCGTCCTTCAGGTTGGGCTCGATGTCGTTTTTGAAGATGTCCGCCTGAGCGGTGTCGGGCGCCAGCAGCATGATCACGTCCGCCCACTTGGCGACCTCGGCCGGGGTGTCGACGTCCAGGCCCTGTTCGGCGACCTTGGCCCGCGACTTCGAACCCTCCTTGAGACCCACCTTCACCTGCACCCCGGAATCACGCAGGCTCAGCGAGTGCGCGTGCCCTTGGCTGCCGTACCCGATGACACCGACCTTGCGGCCCTGGATGATGGTCAGGTCGGCATCGTCGTCGTAGAACATTTCTAGTGCCACTGTTGAATATCTCCTCGTGTGTTACTTGGCCGTGGCGATGCCGCGCGGACCGCGGGACAACGACACCACTCCCGATTGGACTATCTCGCGAATCCCGAAGGGTTCCAGGATCCGCAGCAGCGCCTCGATCTTGCCGCGGTCACCCGTCGCCTCGATCGTCAGCGCTTCGGTGGAAACGTCAATCACCTTGGCGCGGAACAGGTTCACCGCTTCGATCACCTGACTGCGGGTGCCCGCGTCGGCGCGCACCTTGATCATCGCCAATTCCCGCGACACCGAGTTGTCGTCGTCCAGTTCGACAATCTTGATGACGTTGATCAGCTTGTTGAGCTGCTTGGTGATCTGTTCGAGCGGGGTCTCCTCGGCGGAGACCACGATCGTCATCCGGGACATGTCCTTCTGCTCGGTGGCACCGACGGCCAGCGATTCGATGTTGAACCCGCGCCGCGAGAACAGCGCCGCCACCCGGGCGAGCACGCCGGGCGTGTCCTCGACCAGCACCGACAGGGTATGGGTGTTCATCAGGCGTGGCCTTCGCTCTCGTCGTCGAACAGCGGGCGGATTCCGCGCGCCGCCTGGATCTCGTCATTGCTGGTGCCGGCGGCCACCATCGGCCACACCTGCGCGTCGGCGCCGACGATGAAGTCGATCACCACCGGGCGGTCGTTGATCGCGCGCGCCGCATTGATCACGTCTTCGACGTCTTCCGCACGCTCGCAACGCATTCCGACGCAGCCGAGCGCCTCCGCGAGCTTCACGAAGTCGGGGATGCGATGCGAGTGCGTGGCCAGGTCGGTCTGCGAGTAGCGCTCGTCGTAGAACAGGGTCTGCCACTGGCGCACCATGCCCAAGTTGCCGTTGTTGATCAGCGCCACCTTGATCGGGATGCCCTCGACCGCGCAGGTGGCCAGCTCCTGGTTGGTCATCTGGAAGCAGCCGTCGCCGTCGATCGCCCAAACCTCGGCGTCCGGGCGGGCCATCTTGGCGCCCATGGCCGCCGGAATGGCAAACCCCATCGTGCCCAGCCCGCCGGAGTTGAGCCAGGTGCGCGGCTTCTCGTAGGAGATGAATTGGGCCGCCCACATCTGGTGCTGGCCGACGCC
Organism: Mycobacterium sp. NGS27; assembly: GCF_059813005.1. Classification (NCBI taxonomy): domain Bacteria; kingdom Bacillati; phylum Actinomycetota; class Actinomycetes; order Mycobacteriales; family Mycobacteriaceae; genus Mycobacterium; species Mycobacterium sp. NGS27. The sequence continues at coordinate 365,071 of NZ_JCALDT010000006.1, read as the reverse complement.
GGCGACGTACAGGGCGTCCGGACCGGCCAACTGACCGAGCTTTTCGATGACGTACTCCGGGCCCAGGCTGCCGTCGCTCTGCGGGTCGTAGCTCAGCGGATAGGTGGACTGAACTTCGTTCAGGTAGGCCCACCACTCGGTCATGTCGAGCTTGCCGGGAATCCCGTCCTGGCGCAGCAACTCGAGCAGCTCGGCGATGACGGCCTTGACGTCGCCGACGATCGGGACGTCGGCGTGGCGGTTCTTACCGATCTCGGCCGGGTCGATGTCGGCGTGAATGACCTTGGCTTCGGGGGCGAAGGTGTCCAGCTTGCCGGTCACCCGGTCATCGAAGCGGGTTCCCAGCGCGATCAGCAGGTCGCTGCGCTGCAGCGCCGCCACCGCGGCGACGGTGCCGTGCATGCCGGGCATGCCCATGTGCTGCGGGTGGCTGTCCGGGAACGCCCCGCGCGCCATCAGCGTGGTCACCACGGGGATGCCGGTCAGCTCGGCCAGTTCGTAGAGTTGCTCGGTCGCCTCACCGCGGATGACACCGCCGCCCACGTAGAGCACCGGCTTGCGGGCGGCCGCGATCAGCTTGGCGGCCTCACGGATCTGCCGGCTGTGCGGTTTGGTGGTCGGCTTGTATCCGGGCAGGTTGACCCGCGGCGGCCAGCTGAACGTGCACTGGCCCTGCAGAACGTCTTTGGGGATGTCGACGAGCACCGCGCCGGGTCGGCCCGAGGAGGCGATGTGAAACGCCTCCGCGAGCACCTGCGGGATCTCGTTGCCCGAGCGGACCAGGAAGTTGTGCTTGGTGATCGGCATCGTGATGCCCGAGATGTCGGCTTCCTGGAAGGCGTCGGTGCCGATCAGCGAGCGTCCGACCTGGCCGGTGACGGCCACGACGGGAATCGAATCCATCTGGGCGTCGGCCAGCGGGGTCACCAGGTTGGTGGCCCCGGGTCCCGACGTCGCCATGCAGACGCCGACCTTGCCGGTGGCGTGCGCGTAGCCGCTGGCGGCATGTCCGGCGCCCTGCTCGTGCCGGACCAGCACGTGGCGCAACTTCTTCGAGTCGAACAGCGGGTCATACACCGGCAGCACCGCGCCGCCGGGAATGCCGAAGATGACCTCTACGCCGAGTTCCTCCAGCGAGCGGATCACCGATTGTGCGCCGGTGAGTTGCTCGGGCCCGATACGTTTCGGCTTGCCGGCGACGGACTTCGCGGCGGGCAGGGCCGCGTCCGTGGCGATGTCCGCGGCGTCCGGTGTCGCGGAGGCGTGCTGCCTGATGGGAGCGCTCACTGTCGTTCAGTCCTCATTCATTCCGGGAGTCTCGCTGGGGGCAACAAAAAACCCCCGACAGCTCATCTGCTGCACGAGGGTTGCGCGTTGGTTCTGGATTGCTTCAGATGCTGAAGGTCAAGTCAGGCACCAACGCGCCGACTAATTACTACGAGCATCCCGGGCTTTCCGGAGGTATCCATAGCGTCCGACGGTAGCCTTCGCACAGCTCAGCAGTCAAATCCGTCACCGGAGGCGCGCCGCTTACCACTGGGTTGGCGGCGGAGCGCTTCGCGGGATCAATCCCGGTGGCGGATGAAATGATGGTGGGGTGGCCACCGGTTCGTCTCCCCAAACCCCGTCGACAGCGCCCGTCGTGATCAAGGTGTCGCCGATAGCGCACCTGGCCGTCGGATTCTTGACCCTGGGGCTGCTGATTCCGGTGCTGCTGTGGCCGCCGTCGCTTCCGCTGCTGCTCATTCCGGTGCTGCTGTCGGCGTTGATCGTCCGGTTACGCACCGTCGCCGACGACCAGGGCGTGACCGTTCGGACGCTGTTCGGCAGCCAGAAGGTGCGCTGGGACGAAATCGACGGGCTGCGCTTTCACCGCGGTTCGTGGGGACGCGCGCGGCTCAAGAGCGGCGCCGAGCTGCGGCTGCCCGCGGTCACGTTCTCCACCCTGCCGGAGCTGACCGAGGCCAGCGCGGGGCGGGTGCCCAACCCCTACCGGTGATCAGCCGATCGGATTCACCCCGTTGAGCGCCACCCACACTCCGACACCGGCCGCGACGCCGGCCAGCAGCGCGACAAAGGACCCGATGAAGGGGCGGTGCGCCCAACCGCGGCGCACGTCCAGGCCGTAGCGGCCGGGACCGCACAGCACGACAGCGGCGGCCATGACGATCAGGGTGATCTGGTATTCGTGGCCCTCGGGCAGGAAGAACGAGAAGGTGCGCGAGTGCGGCCGCGCCGACACGCTGGCCAGTAGGCCGTTGATCAAAAACGCCAGCGCTCCGGCCGCCGCGATGGGGGTGAACAGGCCGAGTATCAGCAGCGCTCCCGCCACGGCCTCCCCGCCGGCGCTCACGTAGGCGAGGATGTCGGCGTGCTGGTAGCCGACATCGGACAGCGAGTTCTTGAACCCCGCAACGCCCGAGCCGCCCCACCAGCCGAACAGCTTCTGCAGTCCGTGGGCGCCGAGCACCACGCCCAGCCCGACACGCAGCAGCAGCAAACCGAGATGCTGCGTTCCACGCCGGCCGACATCGGGCCACCGGTCGTGGTGTTCATCGTCGTCGACCTCGACGGACCCGGAATCATGCCGGGCCGCCGAATGCGGTTGGACGTAGGGCAAGGGTTCCTGCTGTTCCAGCAGGTGGTAGCCCCCCGCGCCGGAGCCGGCGACTGCGGCGGCGCCGCCGTAGGGGATGACGGTGGTGGTCCCGGTAGACGGGTTGAAGTCGCCCGGGTAGCCGACTGGCGTCAGGTCATCTTCGGGATCGACCAGCCGCGCCGAGGCGGGGCGTCCCGGGGTCGGCTCCGGGGATTCGCCGGGCCTTTGCCAATGTGCGTCATTCGCTTGACTGGTCACGGGTGTCAGGGTAAGGGCATTCGGCCCTGAATTGGGGATTTGAGCGGCGCTTTCGCCTGGCAATCGGCGGTTTGCCCGCCAAACCGGTCCTGATGGGCCCCGAATGGGCCCGCAAACCGGTCCCGGCGCCCCCGGCCGATCGCCGGTCCGACCGAAGGCGGCTTCGGGTCGGGGTGGCGACGCGGCCGGATCGAGCGTTCGGCGTCGGACAAGAGGGACGTGTGTGGCGGCGCCGCTGGAACTGTCCGTAGCCTGACGGTCATGCGACTAGGGCGATCGAGGCGGTCGGTTCGGCGCGGGTTCGCCGCGCTGTGCGCCATCGTGCTGGTGACGAGCGGGTGCGCGCGCTTCAACGACGCCCAGTCGCAACCGTTCACCACCGCCCCCGAGCTCAAGCCGCAGCCCAGCTCGACGCCTCCCCCGCCGCCGCCGCTGCCGCCCACACCGTTCCCCAAGGCCTGTCCCGCCCCCGGTGTGATGCAGGGCTGCCTGGAGAGCACCAGCGGCCTGATCATGGGGCCCGACAGCAAAACCGCGCTCGTCGCCGAGCGCACCACCGGCGCGGTCAAGGAGATTTCCGTCAGCGCCGAGCCGAAGGTGAAGACGGTGATCCCGGTGGACGGCTCCGGCGATGGCGGCTTGATGGACATCGTCATGTCGCCCACCTACAAGCAGGACCGTCTGATGTACGCCTACATCAGCACGCCGAGCGACAACCGGGTCATCCGGGTGGCCGACGGCGACATCCCCAAGGACATCCTGACCGGAATCCCCAAGGGCGCCACCGGAAACACCGGAGCGCTGACCTTCACCAGCCCCACCACGCTGGTCGTGATGACCGGCGACGCGGGCAACCCGGCGCTGGCCGCCGACCCCAAATCGCTGGCGGGCAAGGTGCTGCGGATCGAGCAGCCCACCACCGTGGGCCAGGCGCCACCGACGACGGCGTTGTCCGGGGTGGGCTCCGGCGGCGGCCTGTGCACGGACCCGGTCGACGGCTCGCTGTACGTCGCCGACCGCACCCCGACCGCAGATCGCTTGCAGCGCATCACCAAGACATCGGACGTCTCCACGGTGTGGACCTGGCCGGACAAGCCGGGCGTGGCCGGCTGCGCGGCGATGGACGGCACCGTGTTGGTCAACCTGATCAACACCAAGCTGACGGTCGCTGTCCGGCTGGCACCGGCCACCGGCGCGGTCACCGGTGAGCCCGACGTAGTCCGCAAGGACACCCACGCCCACGCCTGGGCGCTGCGCATGTCGCCTGATGGAAACGTCTGGGGCGCAACGGTTAACAAGACGGCCGGGGACGCCGAGAAGCTGGACGACGTCGTCTTCCCGCTCTTCCCGCAGGGCGGCGGATTCCCGCGCAACAGCGACGACAAGAGCTGACCGCTCGCGCGTCGTGGTGGCGGACGATCAGCCCGCTAGCCCTGGCCGCAGGCGGCCAACACCAGCTCCCGCACCCGTGCCGCGTCGGCCTGGCCGCGGGTGGCCTTCATCACCGCGCCGACGATCGCGCCGGCCGCGGCCACCTTGCCGCCGCGGATCTTCTCTGCCACATCGGGATTGGCGGCCAGCGCCTCGTCCACCGCGGCCTGGGTCACCGAGTCATCGCGCACCAACGCCAGCCCGCGGGCGGTCATCACCTCTTCGGGCTCGCCCTCCCCGGCCAGGACACCCTCGACCACCTGGCGGGCCAGCTTCGTGGACAGCTTGCCGTCGTCGACCAGCGCCACCACCGCGGCGACCTGGGCGGGCGTGATGGCCAGCTCATCCAGCGCCACGTTGGCCTCGTTGGCCTTCTGCATCAAGAAGTTTCCCCACCAGGCGCGGGCCTGCTCGCTGGACGCGCCGTGCCCAATGGTCGCGGTAACCAACTCGATGGCCCCGGCATTGACCAGGTCGCGCATCACCTCGTCGGAGATGCCCCACTCGTCCTGAATGCGTTTGCGGCTCAACCACGGCAGTTCGGGAATGGTCTGGCGCAGCCGCTCGACCAGTTCCCGGCTGGGCGCGACGGGCTCCAGGTCCGGTTCGGGGAAATACCGGTAGTCCTCGGCGGTCTCCTTGGTGCGGCCGGGGCTGGTGTAGCCCCCGGCCTCGTGAAAGTGCCGTGTTTCCTGGATGATTCGACCACCGGACGCCAGAACCGCGGCCTGGCGTTGCATCTCGTAGCGCACCGCCACCTCAACGCTTTTCAGCGAGTTGACGTTCTTGGTCTCGGTCCGGGTACCGAACTCGGTCGTCCCGATCGGCTTCAAGGACACATTGGCGTCACAACGCATTGAGCCCTGATCCATCCGGACGTCGGATACATCCAAGGCGCGCAGCAGGTCTCGCAACGCCGTCACGTAGGCGCGGGCGATCTGCGGCGCCCGTGCCCTGGCGCCCTCGATGGGCTTGGTGACGATCTCGATCAATGGCACGCCGGCGCGGTTGTAGTCGATCAGCGACGTGGTCGCGCCGTGGATGCGGCCCGTCTCACTGCCGATGTGGGTGAGCTTGCCGGTGTCCTCCTCCATGTGCGCGCGCTCGATCTCGACCCGCCAGGTGGTGCCGTCCTCCAGCGGGGCCTCCAGGTAGCCGTTGATGGCGATGGGCTCGTCGTACTGCGAGATCTGGTAGTTCTTCGGCTGGTCCGGATAGAAGTAGTTCTTCCGGGCGAAGCGACACCACGGCACGATCTCGCAGTTCAGCGCCAACCCGATGCGAATGGCCGACTCGACTGCGTTCTGGTTGAGCACGGGCAGCGAGCCGGGCAGGCCGAGGCACACCGGGCATACCTGGGTGTTGGGTTCGGCGCCGAAAGCGGTGGTGCAGCCGCAGAACATCTTGGTGACGGTGGACAGCTCCACATGCACCTCGAGGCCGAGTACCGGATCGAAACGCGCGATGACGTCGTCGTAATCCATCAGATCGGCGCTGGCGGCAACACTCATGCGCCCGATCCTAGTGGTGATCGCGAGCGCGGCGGAGCCGGGCGAAGCGGGTCACCACCGATCGACACCGTGGTGATCGCGAGCGCGGCGGAGCCGGGCGAAGCGGGTCACCACCGATCGACACCGTGGTGATCGCGAGCGCGGCGGAGCCGGGCGAAGCGGGTCACCACCAATCAACACCGTGGTGATCGCGAACCGCCCCTACCGGCCCGGGAACATATCGGCCAGCACCGCCGCCATCTCCAGATAACAGCGACGGCTCTCCTTGCTCAACCGGTCCAGCGCAATCTTTCGGCCATCGTGCACGTGCCGATCGAATGGCAGCACTACCGTGGCGCCGACGCGGGCGGACAGTCGGTCTAGTTCCGTGACGGCCACACCGTCCACTTTCGCCGGCTCGACGTGATTGATGGCCAGCACGGTGCACTGCATCAAGGATTGATAACCGTTGTGGCGCAACCACTCCAGTGTCGCCCGTGTTTTGCGTACCGCATCGATGGCGGGGCTGGTGACCACCACCAGGGCTCGCGATTCAGGTAAGACCGCGTCCATCACAGCGGAATTGAGCGTTTTGACGCAGTCGACCAGCACCAGCGAATACTGGTTGCGCAGCATCGAGAAGGCTCGCAGCATGTCGCGGCGGTCCAGGCGCCAGTCGGTGTCGGGCAGCCCGAGCACTTCCAGCCCAAAGCCGTTCATGTACGTCAGCGCGCGGATGTCCTCGTACTGTGCCGCCGGGCTGCCGTGCAGAAGGTCGGCCAGGCTGTGCGGGTTGCGAAGGCCGTGGCGCTCCGCCAGGTCTCCGGCGTCGATGTCGAGGGCGATCACCCGGTCGTCGCGCACGGCGGCGAACGTCGACCCGAGCGCCTCCACCACAGTCGTTTTGCCGACCCCGCCCTTGAGGTTGAGCACCGCGATGGGAAAGGCACCGCCTACAGTCACGCGGATACGTTGCCGCAGCTCGTTTTCGTAGGCCGTGTTTTTGCCCGGGCCGAGCTCGATGCCGGTGATGCGCTGAAGCAGCTGTCGCCAGTTGAACCCTTCGGCGTCCGGGTCGCGCATGTCGAAGCGGTCCAGCGCGGTGGCACCCAGCGTCGGTTCGGGACGTGGCGATGACGGCACCCGCCGGGGCGGCGCCCCGGGTGGTCTGTCCCTCTGTTGGTTCGGACCGCGCGACTGCGGCACGGTGGACGCTGCGGGATCGCCCTCGATTTGCCACTTGTGCCCACCCGGCTTGTGGTTCGGCGGGCCCGGTGGCCCCGCCGCTGCCGCGGATTGCCGAACTGATCCGCGAGTCGAACCGCGGTTATTCATACTCCCGGTATAACCCCGAAATAGCAGTCCGGAAACCACCAAACTGCGACAAACGCGAAACGTTCTTCATCGGCGGACAAATTCAACGCACAGTTACACCGTTATTCGCCACGCGCCCAACGGTTAACCGAAGAACGCGGCGGCGTCGTCGTAGCGACTTTCCGGCACCAGCTTGAGCTGACGCACCGCGTCCGCCAAAGCCACCCGGCCGATGTCCTGCCCGCGCAGCGACACCATTTGGCCGTATTCCCCGGCATGCGCGGCGTCGGCCGCGTTCACCCCGAACCGGGTGGCCAGCACCCGGTCGTAGGCCGTCGGGGTGCCTCCCCGCTGGACGTGTCCCAACACGGTCACCCGGACGTCTTTGTTGATCCGCTTTTCCACTTCGGCGCCGAGCTGGGCGGCCACGCCGGTGAACTTTTCGTGACCGAATTCGTCAATTCCTCCTTCCCGCAACGCAATCGATCCGGGAATAGGTTTTGCACCCTCGGCGACCACGCAGATGAAGTGCGAATCTCCGCGCTGGAAGCGCCTTTTGACCAGCCGGCAGACCTCTTCGACGTCGAAGGGCTGCTCGGGTATCAACGTCATGTGCGCGCCCGAAGCCAGGCCCGCGTTCAGTGCGATCCAGCCGGCGTGGCGGCCCATCACCTCGACCAGCATCACCCGCTGGTGCGATTCGGCGGTGCTGTGCAGCCGGTCGATGGCGTCGGTGGCGACGGTCAATGCGGTGTCGTGACCGAAAGTCACGTCAGTGCAATCGATGTCGTTGTCGATGGTCTTCGGCACACCGACGACGGGAACGTTCTCCTCCGAAAGCCAGTGCGCGGCCGTCAGCGTGCCTTCCCCTCCGATCGGGATCAGGACGTCGATCCCGTTGTCGTCGAGGGTCTGCTTGACCTGGTTCAGCCCGGCCCGCAGTTTGTCGGGATTCACGCGGGCGGTGCCCAGCATGGTGCCACCCTTGGCCAGCAGGCGGTCGTTGCGGTCGTCGTTCTGCAGCTGGACGCGCCGGTTCTCCAGCAGCCCGCGCCAGCCGTCCTGAAACCCGACCACCGACGAGCCGTATCGGGAGTCGCACGTTCGCACCACTGCCCGGATGACCGCGTTGAGCCCGGGGCAGTCGCCGCCCCCGGTGAGCACTCCGATCCGCATCCCCTCATCTTGCCTGGGGTGGCGGCGTAATGGCGCGATTAGCCGCCGACAGTCCCCACGGTGGGCGCCGAAGGCAGCGGTCCGCGGGCCGCCTCGTAGGCGGCGCCGACCCGGTAGAGCCGGTCGTCGGCCAGCGCGGGCGCCATGATCTGCAGGCCGACCGGCAGGCCGTCGTCCGGCGACAGACCGGCCGGCACCGACATGCCGCAATGCCCCGCCAGATTGAGCGGCAGGGTGCACAGGTCGAACAGGTACATCGCCAGCGGATCGTCGACCTTCTCACCCAGCCGGAACGCCGTCGTCGGGGTCGCGGGCGACACCACCACGTCCACCGCGCGGTAGGCCTCGTCGAGATCGCGGGCGATCAGGGTGCGCACCTTTTGCGCCTGGTTGTAATAGGCGTCGTAGTAACCGGCCGACAGCGCGTAGGTGCCGATCATGATGCGCCGCTTGACCTCCGGCCCGAAGCCGGCCGCCCGCGTCATCGCCATCACTTCTTCGGCGCTGTGGCTGCCGTCGTCGCCGACCCGCAGCCCGTAGCGCATCGCGTCGAAGCGGGCCAGGTTGCTCGACACCTCCGACGGCAGGATCAGGTAGTAGGCGGCCAGCGCGTACTCGAAGTGCGGGCAGTCGACCTCGCTCACTTCGGCGCCCAGGGCGGTCAGCTGCTCGACGGCGGCCTCGAAAGCCCTGAGCACGCCGGGCTGGTAGCCCTCGCCGCGCAGCTGCTTGACCACACCGACCCGCACGCCCTTGAGATCACCGGCCGCGCCGGCCTTCGCGGCGCCGACGACGTCGGGCACCGCAGCGTCGACGGACGTCGAGTCGCGGCTGTCGTGCCCGGCGATCACCTGATGCAACAACGCGGTGTCCAGCACGGTGCGTGCGCACGGACCGCCCTGATCCAGTGACGACGCGCACGCCACCAGGCCGTAGCGCGACACCGTGCCGTAGGTGGGCTTGACTCCGACGGTCGCGGTGAGCGCGGCGGGCTGCCGAATGGAGCCTCCGGTGTCGGATCCGATCGCCAGCGGTGCCTGGAACGCGGCCAGCGCGGCGGCGCTGCCGCCGCCGGAGCCGCCGGGCACCCGATCGACGTCCCAGGGATTGCGGGTCGGGCCGTAGGCGGAGTTCTCGGTCGAGCTGCCCATCGCGAACTCGTCCATGTTTGTCTTGCCGAGGATCGGGATTCCGGCGGCGCGCAACCGCGAGGTGACGGTGGCGTCGTAAGGCGAGCGCCAGCCCTCGAGGATCTTCGACCCGCAGGTGGTGGGCATGTCGGAGCTAGTGAAGACGTCTTTGAGCGCCAGCGGGACCCCGGCCAGCGGCGACGGCAGCCGCTCCCCGGCGGCCACCGCGTTATCGACGACGGCTGCCGCCGCGAGCGCCGCGTCGGCCGCCACGTGCAGGAACGCGTGGTAGCGATCGTCGGTCGCCTGAATTTGGTCCAGGCACGCCTGGGTGACCTCGACCGACGACACCTCTTTGGCGGCGATCCGGGCGGCCAGCGTGGCGGCGTCGGAGACGATGATCTCGTTCACTCGCTGTCTCCCAGGATCTGCGGAACCGCGAAGCGGCCGTCGACAGCCGCGGGCGCCTCGGCCAGCGCTTCGGCCTGCGTCAGACACGGCGCCGACTCGTCGGGCCGGGTGACGTTGACGTCCTTCAGCGGGTTGTCGGTCGCTTCGACGCCGGTGACATCGACCGCCTGCACCTGGCTGACGTGGGTCAGGATGGCGTCAAGCTGGCCGGCGAAGCTGTCGAGCTCGCTGTCGGTCAGCGCCAGCCGGGACAGCCGGGCCAGGTGCGCTACCTCGTCGCGGGAGATCTGGGACACGACTGCAAAGCCTAGCCCGCCGTGTCCGCCACGCTGGTGTGACATTCGGCGACCACCGTCACGCTGGCGTGACGCTCGGCGGGCAGAAGACACAGGGCTGTGCGACAGTGTTGGCCGTGCCCTCCTATCTGTTGCGCATCGAGCTCGTCGACCGGCCAGGCAGCCTGGGGTCGCTGGCGGTGGCGCTCGGTTCGGTGGGGGCCGACATCTTGTCGCTCGACGTCGTGGACCGCAGCGCGGGCTACGCGACCGACGACCTGGTGATCGAACTGCCGCCGGGGGCGATGCCGGACCGGCTGATCACCGCCGCCGAGTCCCTGTCCGGTGTCCGGGTGGACAGCGTGCGCCCGCACACCGGTCTGCTGGAAGCGCATCGCGAGCTCGAGCTGCTCGACCACGTCGCGGCGGCCAACGGCAACGCAATCCGACTGCAGGTCCTCGCCAACGAGGCGCCCAAGGTGCTGCGCGTCAGCTGGTGCACGGTGTTGCGCAGTTCGGGCGGCGAGCTGCAGCGCCTGGCGGGCAGTCCGGGCGCCCCGGAGACCAAGGCAGACTCGGCCCCGTGGCTGCCGCTGGAGCGGGCCGTGACTCTGGACGGCAGCGCCGAGTGGGTGCCGAAGGCGTGGCGCGACATGGACGTGACGATGGTCGCGGCCCCGTTGGGCGACCCGCATACCGCGGTGGTGCTCGGTCGCCCCGGCCCGGAATTCCGGCCCTCGGAGGTCGCCCGGCTGGGCTACCTCGCCGGGATCGTCGCCACCATGCTTCGTTAGCGCGAGGGCGCGTGCGATCCGGACATCGCCACCGGATCGTCGTCGTCCCACAGCAACAGCTGCCGAACCGCCGGGCGCGGGCCGTAGGGGCGCAGCATGGTGCTGGCCGGGCGCGGCCGCACCCGTTGCGGCCACCAGAACCAGCGCCCGAGAAGCCTTGCGACAGAGGGCGTCATGAACGACCGCACGATCAGCGTGTCGAACAGCAGGCCGAGGCCGATCGTCGTGCCGATCTGGCCGAGCACCTGAAAACCGCTGAACACGAACGCACACATGGTGACGGCGAAAACGATGCCGGCGGAGGTGACGACGGAACCGGACCCGGCCATCGCCCGGATGATGCCGGTGTTGAGGCCGGCATGGATCTCCTCTTTGAAACGAGAGATCAACAGCAAGTTGTAGTCGGATCCGACCGCCAGCAACAGGATCACCGCCAACGCGAGCACGACCCAGTACAGCTGGACGCCGAAGATGTACTGCCACACCAGAACCGACAGACCGAAGGACGCCCCCAGCGAGAGGGCCACCGTGCCCACGATGACCAGCGCGGCGATCAGGCTGCGCGTGATGATCATCATGATCAGCAGGATGAGGCTCAGCGCGGCGAACGCCACGATCATCAGGTCGTATTTGGCGCCGTCTTGGATGTCCTTGTATGTCGCGGCGGTCCCGCCGAGATAGATTCCCGCACCGGCCATGGGCGTGCCCTTCAACGCCTCATGCGCCGCCTTGGCGATCGGATCGATGTGCGAAATACCCTCGGGCGTCGCGGGATCGCCTTCATGCGTGACGATCATGCGGGCGGCCTTGCCGTCCGGCGAGAGGAACAGTTTCAGGCCGCGTTTGAAGTCCGGGTTGTTGAAGACCTCGGGCGGCAGGTAGAAGGTGTCGTCGTTCTTGGCCGCGTCGAAGGCCCGCCCCAGCGCGGTCGCGTTGTCGATCGCCGCGGCGGTCTGTGCGTAAATGCCGGACAGCGTGGCGTAATTCGCCAGAGTCAAATCACGGTTGGTCTGCTGGCTTTGGATCTGCGGCGGGATGAGCGCCGTCAGTTTCGGCTGCAGTGCGTCGAGCTTGTCGAGGGACGCCGTCAGGTTCTCGAATTTCTCGGTGAGCTGATCGATGCCGTCGAGCGCGTCGAACAGGGATCTGAACGCGAAGCAGACGGGGATGTCGTAACAATGCTTCTCCCAATAGAAATAGCTGCGCACCGGCCGGAAGAAGTCGTCGAAATTCGCGATCTTGTCGCGCAGGTCCTGGATGGTGCCCAGCGTGTCGTGAAAGCTTTGCGTCTCGTCGTGGGTGGTGCCCGCGAGCTGCTGCTGTAGCTCGTACTGCTGCTTCAAAATGTTGATGGTCTTGTTCAGTTCGTTGGCCTGCTTGAGGGCGTCGTCGGCCCGATCACGTTGGTAGGTCAGGTTTTGCTGCTGCGCCGCGCTGGAATTGCTGACCACGAAGGCGAGCGAGCTGTGCACGAGCGGGGTGCCCAACGGCCTGGTGATGGTCTGCACCTGCGCGACCCCGGGAACGTGGAACACCGCCTTGGCCACCTTGTCCAGGACGAGCATGCTCTCCGGGTTGCGCATGTCGTGATCGGTTTCGACCATCATCAGCTCGGGCTCCAGCCGCGCCCTGGAGAAATGCTTCTCGGCGGCGGTGTAACCGACGTTGGCCGGCGCGCTGGCCGGCATATAGGGCCGGGTGTCGTAACTCGTCTTGTAGCCGGGCAAGGCGATCAGACCGATCAGGGCCAGCACGCACGCCGCCGCGAGCACGGCGCCGGGCCAGCGGACGATGGCGGTGCCGATCCGCCGCCAGCCACGCGTTCGGATCGTGCGCTTGGGGTCGAAGATGCCCACCATGGCGCCCAAAGTGAGGATCGCCGGACCCAGGGTGAGCGCGGCGAACAGCGCGACGAGAATTCCCAACGCGGCTGGGACGCCGAGACTTTGGAAGTACGGCAATCGGGTGAAGCTCAGGCAGGCTACCGCACCGGCCACGGTGAGCCCGGAACCCAGCACGATGTGCGTCGTGCCGTGATACATGGTGTAGAAGGCCCTTTCGCGATCCTCTCCGGTGCCGCGCGCCTCCTGATAGCGGCCGACGAAGAATATCGCGTAGTCCGTTCCCGCCGCGATCACCAACAGGGTCAGCAGATTCGTGGCATAGGTCGACAGCCCGATCACTCCCGCGTTGCCCAGAAACGCGACAAGGCCTCGGGCCGCGGACATTTCGATGAGCACGGTGGCGAGCACCAGCAGCGTGGTGAGCACCGAGCGGTAGACGAAGAACAACATGAGTGCGATCACCCCGACGGTGATCCCGGTGACCTTCGCGGTGCCCTTGCTGCCGACGTCGAACTGGTCGGAGATCAGCGGCGCCGCGCCGGTCACATAGGTCTTGACACCCGGCGGCGGCTTCATGCGGTCGATGATGTCGCGCAGGGCCCCGACGCCCTCGTTGGCCAACGCCGAGCCTTGGTTGCCTGCAAGGTTCACCTGAACATAGGCGGCCTTGCCGTCGCTGCTCTGCGATCCCGCCGCGGTCAGGGTGTCGCCCCAGTAATCCTGGACATGTTGAACGTGTTTGTGGTCCCGCTCGATTCTGCGGACCATCTCGTCGTAGAAGCGGTGGGCGTCCGCGCCCAGCGGCTTGTCGCCCTCCAGCACGATCATCGCGGAGCTGTCGGTGTCGAACTCTCCGAACTTTTCACCGATGCGCTTGATCGCCTTGAGCGACGGCGCATCTGGCGAGTTGAGCGCCACGTTGTGGGTCTTCCCCACGTCTTCCAGCTGCGGCACGGCGATGTTCGTGATGGCGGCCAGCCCGATCCAGAACAGCAGAATCGGCAGCGCGAGCCGGCGGATGGTGCGCGGCACGAACGGCCGCGACTGGTGATCGTTTGTCATCCAGACTTATCCAGACAGAAGGTGTAGGCGTCGACTTTGTTGACGGTGCGTTGGTCTTTTACTTCACCGTTGACGGTGATGCGGCAGCCCAGGGTGTCGCCGTTGCCCTGCGCGACGACGTTGCCGATCACCGCGGGCTCGGTGCTGGTGATGGTGAACGACCACGGCAAGGGCGCGTCCTTGACTTGCTGCGGCTGGGCGTTGACGTCGAGGTAGTTGATGGTGGCGGTCGCCCCCGGGGCGCCGAACACCTCGAGCACGACGTGTTTGGGGTTGAACGGGACGATCTCGCCTGCCAGGCCGCTGTTGGCCGACGTGTTGTTGTGCGACCCGAAGATTCCGTGCAGCCGATAGATTCCGAATCCCGCGAGCGCGACGACCACCACGGCGACGAGCACCATCCACCCCCGCCTCACCAGGGATGCGATCGAAAAGCCTTTCACCCGTGAGCCTTTCAAAGATCGGGCGAGGAGGATCACAGTCCACCTGCCAACCCGGGATCGTGATCGACAGCTATGACAGTACGGTACGGGACCGTACTGTACAAGAGACGCGCGCGTATATTCTCCGGGGCGGGCGGAAAAGGCGGTGTGGTTATCCGGCGGACTTGGTCAGGCCGGGAATGAGGAACCCGTCGACGAAGGCTTTGACGGTTCCCCGCGTGGGCGGGCGACCGGGAATGATCGACCGGAAGATGAGATATCCGGGCAGTAGGTCCCAGAGTTCGTCGGTGATGACGTCCTCGGTGATCTCGCCACGGTCGACGGCCTGATGCAGCACGTGCTGGATCATGGCTTTGCGCTGATCGAGGAATTGGTGCTGAAGGGCGTCGTTGAGCGCGGGGTGCCGCGACACCTCGACCATCACCGCGCGGATGGTGCCGGCGTGCTGGCCACACTCCTGGCTGATGGTCTCCCCCAGGCTCAGCAGGTCGCCGCGCAGCGTGCCGGTGTTCGGCGGCACGGCCACCTGACGGACACCTTCGATGAAGGCGGCCAGCACCAATTCGGCTTTGGACGGCCAGCGGCGATAAACCGTGGCCTTGCTGGCGCGCGCGGCGTTGGCCACCGCGTCCACCGTCAGCTGGTCATAGCCGTGTTCCTGCAGTAGCGCCAGGGTCACGGCCAATATCTCGGCCTCGCGCGGCGACCACGGCGATGCCTGCTCGCACCGGTCGGCCGTCTGGGTCATAGAGCCCACGATAGAGCCGCTCAGGCGATGCGGACCAATTTCGGCGCAGTCGAACGCGACGAATGTGACTTCGTCAGCGGAGGCCCATCAGCGCGCGTTCGACATCGGCGAGCAGGTCGTCGGTGTCTTCGATGCCCAGCGAGATGCGCGCGAATCCGTCGGCGACCGGGTCTCCCCAGCGCGCCCGGCGGTCCACCGACGTGTGCAGGCCGCCGAAACTGGTGGACGCGATCAACAGTTCGCTACGGTCCACCAGCGCGTGCACCGCGGCCGCGTCGGCCAATTCGATCGAGACCAGTGACCCGAATCGGCGCATTTGCGCCATCGCCACCGGATGGGCCGGGTCGTCGGGCAATCCGGGGTAGCGCACCGCCCGCACCGCCGGGTGACGGGCCAGCATGGTCGCCAGAGCCCGGGCGTTCTGGCATTGGCGTTCGAAGCGCAAACCGGCAGTTCCCATGCTGCGCAACAGAAGCCATGCCTCGAACCCGCCCACGATCGCACCCGCGAGCAGCCTGTGTCGCTCCACCGCGGCGAGCAGCTCGGGCTCGTTGGTGGCGACGTAGCCGGCCAGCAGGTCACCGTGACCCGACAACGCCTTGGTCGCGCTGGCCACCACCGCGTCGGCACCCAACGACAACGGCTGTTGCCCAAGCGGGGTCGCGGCGGTGTTGTCGACGATCAAGCGCGCGTTGCGGCCCCGGCAGATGGCGGCCAACCGGTGCACATCGATCACGTCCAGCGCCGGGTTGGTGGGCGTTTCGGCCAGCACCACGTCGGCTTCCGCGGCGGCGTCATAGATCTGCGAGCTGGACGCCTCGATGACCGTCACACCCCCGGGCGCCAAGTCTTCGCGGGCGTAGCGGCGCACCTGGTAGTAGCCGTCGGCCGGCACCACCACCGTCGACCCCGGCGTCGCCAGCGCGCGCAAGACGGCGCTGATGGCCGCCATGCCCGAGCCGAACACCCGCGCGCCCGTGGCACCCTCGAGCTCGGCGAGCGCCGACTCCAGTTGCCGCCAGGTCGGATTGGAGCTGCGACCATAGCTGTCCAGCGCGCCCGTCTCGTCGTCGGACAGGTGGTAGGTGGCGGCGAGCACCGCCTGCGGTGCTACCGGCTGCCCCGAAACAGCTTGCACATCAACGGCTTTGAGGCTTCGGGTGGAATCGCCGTATCGGCCGCTCATCGCCTCACTCCGCCGGGGTTTCCGACGGGCCCTCGGCCAGCAGCTTCCGGAAGCCGTCCTCGTCCAGGACGGGCACCCCCAGCTCAATCGCCTTGTCGTACTTGGAACCCGGCGAATCGCCGGCCACCACGTAGTCGGTCTTCTTTGACACCGAGCCCGCCGCCTTTCCGCCACGCGTCAGGATCGCCTCCTTGGCGTCGTCGCGGGAGAAGCCGGCGAGCGAACCGGTGACCACCACCGTCAGCCCCTCAAGCGTGCGCCGCACACTGGTGTCGCGTTCGTCGGCCATCCGCACGCCGGCCGCCCGCCACTTGTCGACGATCGCGCAGTGCCAGTCGACGGTGAACCATTCGGTGAGCGCGGCGGCGATCGTCGGGCCGACGCCTTCCACCGCGGCCAGCCGCTCGGTCGACGCCGACATGATCGAGTCCAGATCGCCGAACTCGGTCGCCAGGGCACGCGCGGCCGTCGGCCCGACGTGCCGGATCGACAGCGCCACCAGGACGCGCCACAGCGCCACCTTCTTGGCCTTGTCCAGGTTGTCGAGCAGCCGTCTGCCGTTGGCGGACAAGGCACCTGCCTTCGTCCGGAACAGCTCGGTGCGCAACAGGTCGTCTTCGGTGAGCGTGAAAAGGTCGCCCTCGTCGGCGATCACGCCGGCCTTCAGCAACGCGGTAGCGGCTTCGTAGCCGAGTCCCTCGATGTCGAACGCCCCGCGGCCGGCGACGTGAAACACCCGCTCCCGCAACTGCGCCGGACACGACCGGGCATTGGGGCAGCGGATGTCGGCGTCGCCCTCCTTGGCCGGCGCCAGCGTGGTGCCGCACTCGGGACACGCGGTGGGCATAACGAATTCGCGTTCGGAGCCGTCGCGCAGGTCGACGACGGGGCCGAGCACCTCGGGGATCACGTCGCCGGCTTTGCGGATCATCACCGTGTCGCCGATCAGCACGCCCTTGCGTTTCACCTCGGCGGCGTTGTGCAGGGTGGCCAGCCCCACCGTCGACCCGGCCACCTTCACCGGCGTCATGAACGCGAACGGGGTGACGCGCCCGGTGCGTCCGACGTTGACGCGGATGTCGAGCAGCTTGGTCTGTGCCTCCTGGGGCGGGTACTTGTACGCGACGGCCCAGCGCGGCGCGCGAGAAGTGGTGCCGAGCCGGCGTTGCAGCGCCACGTCGTCGACTTTGACCACCACGCCGTCGATTTCGTGCTCGAGGTCGTAGCGGTGCTCGCCCCAATAGCCGATCCGCTCCTCGATGGCGGCAAGGCCGCGCACCCGCGCGGTCTGTTCGGCCACCGGCAGCCCCCACGCGCTCAGCGCGGTGTAGGCCTCGTGCTGAGTCTTCGGCGCGAACCCCTCGGTGCGGCCGATGCCGTGGCAGATCATCCGCAGCTTGCGCCGGGCGGTGACGGCCGGGTTCTTCTGGCGCAGCGAGCCCGCGGCGCTGTTGCGGGGGTTGGCGAACGGCGGCTTGCCGTCTTCGACCAGGCTGGCGTTGAGCGCCTCGAAATCGGAGAGCCGGAAGAACGCCTCGCCGCGCACCTCGAGCAGGGCGGGAATCGGGAAGTCCTTGCTGGCGGACAGCCGCTCCGGGACGTCGTCGATGGTGCGGGCGTTGAGCGTCACGTCCTCGCCGACCCGGCCGTCGCCCCGGGTCGCGGCGCGTTCCAGCCGGCCGTCTCGGTACACCAGCGCCAGGGCGACCCCGTCGATCTTGAGCTCGCACAGGTAGTACGGCTGCTTGCCGACCTCGTTCTCGACGCGGTTGCTCCAGGCCACCAGCTCGTCGCGATCGAACACATCGTCGAGGCTCAGCATCCGCTCCAGGTGCGCCGCCTCGGCGAACTCGGTGGCGAAACCCGCCCCGCCGACCAGCTGCGTCGGCGAATCGGGCACCCGGAGTTCGGGATGACGCTCCTCCAGCGCGAGAAGCTCGTTGAACATCGCGTCGAAGTCGGCGTCCGAGATGATCGGCGCGTCCTTGATGTAGTAGCGGAACTGGTGTTCACGAACCTCTTCGGCCAGGTCCTGCCACTGCCGGCGAACCTCGGGCGATACCGAATCGGCTTCTGCTGCGCTCACCTTGGCAGGCTATCCGAGGACACCGACGCGAAACCGGGCGCGTGCACTCCCCTTCGTCGGCTCGGCGAGATTGCCGTGGCGGTCGCGCGCGGAGGCCGGGTGACAGCCATCGGGGCAATCTCGGCGCACCGAACGCAATCAGATGGCGTCCGGATCCTCGGCGAACATCTCGGCCGCTGTGCGGGCGAGCTCGATCGCGGTGCGCGCCCACTCGGGCGTCGCGCCGGCCAGACCACACGCGGGCGTCACACCGATGCGGTCGCGCAGCGCCGCACGGGCGAAGCCGAGGCGATCGGTCACCGCGACCACCGCGGCGGCCACCTCCCGCGCCGACGGGCGACGCGGCGGAGCGTTGCCTGCGACCACCCCCAGCGCGACGGTGCGGCCGGACTCCACGAACTCGGCGACACCGTCCAGATCCGCCGCGTTCAGTGCGCTGGCGTCGACCGAGACGGCCCGAAACATGCTGCGCTGCAGGAGATCCCATGGCAGGCCGGGAGCGCAGCAGTGCAGCAGCACCTCGCCGCCCACGGTTCGGGCGCAGGTGTCCAGCAGCCCGGCGGCCACCTCCTCGTCGATCGGCGCCACCGGGTTCAGCGCGGTCACCCCGCTCAGCGCGCCGCCCAGGGCCTTGGGCAGCGACGGCTCGTCGAACTGCACCACCACTTCCGCCTCGAGCCGGCGGGCCAGCCCCGCGCGATGCGCCGACACGCCCTCGGCCAGCGACGCCGCCAGGTCGCGTAGGGCCCCGGGGTCGGTGATCGCCCGATGGCCGTTGCCCAACTCGATCTCGGCCGCCAGGGTGATCGGGCCCGGCGCCTGCACCTTCACCACCCGGCCGTCGCTGCGCAGGCCGGCCGCTTCCCATGCCTCTTCGAGCGCGTCCATGTCCTCGTCGAGCAGGCTGATGGCGCGGCGGGTGACCGCCCCGGGCCGGGCGGCAAGCCGGTAGCCGCGCGGCACCGTGTCGATGGCCACGTCGACCAGCAGCGCGCCGGCCCGGCCGATCAGGTCGGCGCCGACTCCGCGCGCGGGCAGCTCGACGATGTGCGCCAGCGCGCCCCCGAGCTCACCCACCACGACTTCGGCCGCTCGGCGCGCTGCGACGCCGGGCCACGACCCGACGCCGCTGGCGCTCGCGAAGGGATGGGTGAAAACACTCACCGGACAACCGTATTCGACGTCGCACCGCCCGCCCGCTGGCAGGGGTCTGTGTGCCGCGGGGCGGCGCGGGTAGGTTCAACGCCAAAGGGGTGCGAAGACGTGTCGCAGAAGGCGAAATCGGCGTGGCTACCGCTGCTGTGCGCGGTGGTGGCGCTGGTGGCGTCGTGCTCGCGCGTGGTGGACGGCGCGGCCGTGGCGGGATCCGGCGCCGGCCGCAGGGTGGTGCAGGGCGTCGACGTCGACACGATCCTGCTGGACCAGTCGCGGATGCGTGCGATCACCGGCGCCGGTGAGCATCTGACCATCATCCCGTCGATGGACGGCACCAGCCCGGTGGACATCGACGCGCTGGCCGATAACGCGCCGCGCGAGTGCCGGTTCGTCTACGCCGAGACGGCGACGTTCGGGCGCGACCTCGAGGCCTTCCACAAGACGACGTTTCAGGACCCACCCGATGGCGCGTTGATCTCCGAGGGCGCGGCGGCCTATCGCGACGCCGACACCGCCCGCCGTGCCTTCGGCGCCCTGGTGAGCACCGTCGGCGACTGTGCGAACGGCTCGAGCGGGCAGCTCTACGTCGGTGACTGGAACGCCGACGCCACCTCGCTGCACCTGCGGCCCGGCGGGTGCGGCCGCGACTACCGGATCCTGTCGGTGGCCATGCTGGAGGTCACCTTCTGCGGGTTCGCGCAATCGGTGTCCGACATCGTGATGACGAATATCTCCGCGAACATGCCGCGATAGCCCGGATCAGCGGGTGGTGCCGGCGATGATGGCGCTGCCGAGCACCTCGTCCCCGTCGGGATCGGGCCGATACAGCACCAGCGTCTGGCCGCGGGCCACGCCGCGCATCGGCGCGCGCAGCCGCACGACCAGCTCGTCGTCGACCAGTTCGGCTACCGCGTCTGCTGTTTCCCCGTGCGCGCGCACCTGCACCGCGCACTCCACCGGGCCGGAGGGCGTGACGCCCGAGGTGAAAACCGGTGTCCGGCCGACCATTTCGCGTATCTCGAGATCGGCTGCCTCGCCCACTTGCACGGTGCCGGTCTCGGCGTCGATCGAGGTCACGTAGCGCGGGCCGCCGTCGGGCCCCGGCCCGGCGATGCCGAGGCCCCTGCGCTGTCCGACGGTGAAACCGTGCACGCCGTCGTGCTCGGCGAGCACGGTTCCGTCGGCATTGACCACCGCACCGCGGCGCACCCCGATGCGCTCGCCCAAGAAGGCGCGGGTGTTGCCCGAGGGGATGAAGCAGATGTCGTGACTGTCCGGCTTTTCGGCGACCGTCAGACCGCGCCGGGCGGCTTCGGCCCGGATCTGCGGCTTGGGGGTGTCCCCGATCGGGAACGCCGCGTGGCGCAACTGCTCGGCGCTCAGGACGGCCAGCACGTACGATTGGTCCTTGTCGTGATCGACGGCGCGACGCAGCCGGCCGTCCTGCAGCCGGGCGTAGTGGCCGGTGACCACCGTGTCGAACCCGAGTGCAACGGCTTTCGCCGACAGCGCCGAGAACTTGATCTTCTGATTGCAGACCACGCACGGGTTGGGGGTCTCGCCGCGCGCATACGACGACACGAATTCGTCGATGACGTCCGATTTGAACCTTTCGGCGAAATCCCAGACGTAGAACGGGATTCCGAGCACATCGGCGACGCGGCGCGCGTCGGAGGCGTCTTCCTTCGAGCAGCACCCGCGCGAGCCGGTGCGCAGCGTGCCGGGCGCGCTGGACAGCGCCAGGTGCACGCCGACCACGTCATGTCCGGCGTCGACCATCCGGGCGGCGGCGACCGACGAGTCGACGCCACCGCTCATGGCAGCAAGCACTTTCACTTAGGACGCCCCCGCGGCGGCCAGCGCGGCGCGACGGGCGCGGTCGACCGCGCCGGGCAGTACCCGCAGCACCGCGTCTACGTCCGCGTCAACGCTGGTGTGACCCAACGAGAGTCGCAGAGACCCGCGAGCGCTGGTCGCGTCTGCGCCCATGGCGATCAGCACGTGCGAGGGCTGCGCGACACCGGCGGTGCACGCCGACCCCGTCGAGCACTCGATTCCGTTGGCGTCCAACAGCATCAACAGCGCATCGCCCTCACAGCCGCGGAACGTGAAATGCGCGTTGCCGGGCAGGCGCTGCGGATCGTGGGCGCCGTTGAGTGTGACGTCCTCGATGCCGCCCAGCACGCCGTCGACCAGACGGTCGCGCAACGCGCGCAGCCGGGCGCTGTTGGCCTCGAGCCCGTCGACCGAGATCCGGGCGGCCGCCGCCATCCCGACCGCACCGGCGACATCGGCGGTGCCCGAACGGATGTCGCGCTCCTGCCCACCGCCGTGCGCCAGCGGCACGCAGGCGACGTCGCGACGCAGCAGCAGCGCACCCACGGCCGGCGGTCCGCCGAATTTGTGCGCGGCCACGCTCATCGCCGACAATCCGCTGGCGGCGAAGTCGACCGGCAACTGCCCCACCGCCTGAATGGCGTCGCTGTGCATCGGCACGCCGAATTCGGCGGCGACGGCGGCGAGTTCGGCGGCGGGCATGACCGTGCCGACCTCGTTGTTGGCCCACATCACCGACACGAGAGCCACGTCATCGACGTCGCTGTGGCGCGAGAGCACCTCGCGCAGCGCCGTCGCCGACACCGAACCGTCCGCGGCGGTGGGAAGCCAGGTGACCTCGGCTCCCTCGTGTTCGACGAGCCAGTTGACCGAGTCCAGCACGGCGTGGTGTTCGACCTCGCTGGTGACGATGCGCCGCCGGCGTGGCTCGGCGTCGCGGCGTGCCCAGTAGATGCCCTTGACCGCCAGGTTGTCGCTCTCGGTGCCGCCGGCGGTGAAGATGACCTCCGAGGGGCGCGCGCCCAGCCTGTCGGCGATCAGCTCACGGGATTCCTCGATGCGGCGCCGCGCCGCCCGGCCACTGGTGTGCAGCGACGACGCGTTGCCGACCGTGCCCAGCACAGCCGTCATCGCCTCGACGGCGGCGGGGTGCATCGGGGTGGTGGCGGCGTGATCGAGGTAGACCATGACGCGACCCACGATACCGGCCCGCCGGTTTGCTCAGGCCACCAGCATGTGCCCGTGACCAGCGCCCGGGGCGGTTGCGGCACCCACCGCGGATTGGCACCGGCCGGCCAGGGCGCGCCGGTCGGTCCCCGGGAGCTGGAGAGACTCGACGTGCAGCCGCGCCAGCGTGCACGGCACGACGAGCAGCCGGCGGATCGAGCTCAGCAGGGTCTCGTCGCCGACGAAGGCCGGCACCGTCGAGGGGCTGCCGTCGACGTGGTGGTAGGTCAGCCGCAGCGGCTGCACCGGGCGGCCGGCGTCGATGGCGGCCTGAAACATCGCCGGGTAGAAGGCGCCACGACCTCTGTGGGATGGTCCGGCTCCACCTCCGCCCGCTACGCGGGCGGCATCATCGCCGGACTGACCACACCAGGTGGTGCCCTCGGGGAAGGCCACCACCGTCTGGCCGGCCCGCAGCCGGCGGGCGACGGCGTCGACAACACCGGGCAGGCGCCGCAGACTGGACCGCTCGATCGGGATGATCTTCAGGAAGCGCGCGACGATCCCGGTCGCCGGGCCGGTGAACATGTCGGCACGCGCGACGAACGATCCGGGCAGCACCGACCCGATCGCGAAGACGTCGACCCAGGACATGTGCGGGCTTACCACCAGCACCCCACTCAGGTTACGAATCGGGTTGCCCGTCACGGTGATTCGCACGCCCAGGCAACGCAGCACCAACCGGCAATAGATGCGCTGCACTCGGGTGCGGCCCGGCAACGGCACCGCCAGCAGCGGCAGTCCGGGCGCCAACAGCAGCGCCAGCGACAAGCGCAGGGTCATCCGCAGCGCGCTGCGCAGCGGGCTCGACGTCATCACGGCGCTCGCACCCACACAGCGTGCATCGCACGATGCGCGCGGAAGCCACGAGTGCCCCGCTTTCATCGCCGGCCGCCCGCCATTTCCGACGCCGCGGAAACCGATCGGAGTCGCTTCAGGTATCGGGTGTCGGTGTGCGCTTTGCCCAGCAGGACGCAGAAATCGCCCACGCCGAAGTCCGGGTCGTGCGCCGGTTCGCCGCACACCTGGGCGCCCAGCCGCAGGTAACCCCGCATCAAGGCGGGGACCGAGGGGCGCGCCGGCGCCTCGATGTCGTCAATGCCCTTCCCGTCGACGACCACCGGCCGGTACGGGTACACGCGATATTCCGGTGGCGCCCCATGCCGGCTGAGGATGAAGTCGCGGACACCGCGCAGTTGGCTTCCGGAGGCCACGTCGGATTCGCCGCCGATGGGCACCGACACGCAGCCGGTCACGTGGTCGTAGCCGTAGCGGTCCAGATAGGCCAGGATGCCCGCCCACATCAACAGCACGACGCCGCCGTTGCGATGCCCCTCGCGCACCACGGCGCGTCCCATCTCCACGAGCGACGGCCGCAGTGGGTCGAGCGCGCGGATGTCGAACTCGGTGGCGGTGTAGAGCCCGCCGGCCGCGATGGCCCCCGCAGGCGCCAGCATCCGGTAGCAACCGACCAGCTCACCGGTGTCGTCGTCGCGCACCAGCAGGTGGTCACAGAACTCGTCGAACCGGTCGAGGTCCCGGCCACCCTGGTCGGCCGCCGGCAGTGCGAAGCCCGGCGTGCTGGTGAACACGTCGTACCGGAGTCGCTGCGCGGCCTCGATCATGGCGGGGTCGGTGGACAGCAACAGGGAGTAGCGGGGTGCGGCCGGCGAGCCGGTGGGCTTTTCGCTGGGTATGAGGACCGAAGCAACGCTCATGAACCCCAACGTGGCGTAGTCGATGAGCTAGTCGGCATCGCCGCTGTGACGTGTCGGTGCACGTCAGATGACGAACTGTGCGCGCAGGCCCCTGCGGTGCGACGCGGCTCACACAGCACGCGACGGCGGGATGAACGCTGCGTTGCCGATTGCCCACGGTTGAGCCCGCACCGCACCGGGTAGCACGTGCAGGGTGACTAGTTCGTCGACGATCCGGACTCCTCGCCGCTGGTGCTTCGCCGATCAACTGGGCCCGCACTTCCTGGATCACCCCGCCCAGCCCGTGCTGCTGATCGAGTCCCGCGCGGTCTTCGAACGCCGCCGATTCCACCGCCGCAAGGCCCACCTCGTGCTGTCCGCACTGCGCCACCGCGCGGCCGAACTGGGCGACCAGGCACAGTTCCTGCAGACCCGTACCTACGGCGAAGCCCTGGAACGGGTGCCGGAGCGAATCAGCGTGTGTCAGCCCACCACCTGGGCGGCGGATCGTTTCGTGCGGTCGAAGCCGGCGATCGACGTGCTGCCCCCGCGCGGGTTCTGCACCGACCGCGCGGAGTTCGACGAGTGGGCCAAGCGGCAGCGCACGCTGCTGCTGGAGAACTTCTACCGCGACGCGCGCCGCCGGTTCGACCTGTTGATGGACGGGAGCCAGCCCGCGGGCGGTCGGTGGAACTTCGACGCCGACAACCGCGAGCCGGCGCCCAAGCACGCGAAGACACTGGACGTGCCCGCGCCCTGGCGCCCCGTCGAGGACGACATCGACGAGCAGGTGCGCGCCGACCTGGACCGCTGGGAACGCGACGGCGTCGTCACCTTCGTCGGCCGCGACGGGCCGCGCGAATTCCCCGTCACCGCAACCGAAGCGCAGTCCGCCCTGCGGGTGTTCCTGCGGGATCGGTTGCCGCACTTCGGCCCTCACGAGGACGCCATGCTCTCGCGTGACCGGTTCATGGCGCACAGCCTGCTGTCCGCGCCGATGAATTTGGGCCTGCTGGACCCGCTGGATTGTGCGTACGCGGCCGAAGACGCCTACCGGGCGGGCGACGCCGCACTCAACAGCGTCGAGGGCTACATCCGCCAGCTGATCGGGTGGCGCGACTACATCTGGCACGTCTATTGGCATTTCGGACCCGACTATCGGCACCGCAACGCGCTCAACGCGCGCGCGGGGCTGCCGAACTGGTTCGCCGACCTCGACGCCGACGCGGTCGAAGCGCGCTGCCTCAAAGACGTGCTGGCCCAGGTGCGCGACCACGGCTGGGCGCATCACATCCCGCGGCTGATGGTGTTGTCCAACTACGCGCTGCAGCGCGGGTGGGATCCCGCGGCGGTCACCGACTGGTTCCACCGGTGCTTCGTCGACGGCTACGAGTGGGTGATGGTCGCCAATGTCGTGGGCATGTCGCAGCACGCGGACGGCGGCCTGATGGCGACGAAGCCCTACGCCGCGGGGGGTGCCTACATCAACCGCATGAGCGACTATTGCGCGGACTGCTCGTATCGCCCCACCGAGCGGGTGGGTGAGCGCGCCTGCCCCTTCACGGGCGGCTACTGGTCGTTCCTGAACCGCAACGAGAAGTCTCTGGCGGGCAACCGGCGCATGATCCAACCGTTGGCGGGCCTGCGGCGACTCACCGATCTCGACGACGTCGTCGAACAACAGCACCGGCTCGGGCAGGCCGCGCCGTGATGTTGACCGTGGACAAATACACCGCGGCGCCCCCGGCCGCGGTGTGGGAATTGCTGGTCGACCTGGACGCGTGGCCGAAGTGGGGCCCGACGATTCGCCGCGCCCGCCTCGACGCGCCGCACACCGAGCTGGCCTTGCATGCCACCGGCACCGTGCAGACCTCCCTGCTGATCGCGGTGCCGTTCGAAGTCACCGAGTACGAGCCGGGGCGCCACTGGGCGTGGAAGGTGGCCGGTGTGCCGGCGACCCGGCACCGGGTGGACGCGGTGGGTGGTGGCTCGCGGGTGAGCATTTCGGTGCCGTGGTGGTCCGCCCCCTACCTGACGGTGTGTTCCGTCGCGGTGCGCCGCATCGACGCGATGCTGACCGGCGCCTAGCGGAGGTCGACGCCCGGCTCCGAGAACCATTGCGCGGCTTGGCAATCCACTAGCACGGGCGCTAGCGGATTCGGAGTCCGGTTCACGGTGTGGACACGGCGCCCCTGTGCCGTGACCGAACGCAAAAGCCCCCGGCACCGCGGTGCCGGGGGCCGTGCGGCCGAGAGGCTCAGCCCTTGCGAGTCTTGATCGCCTCGGTCAGCTGCGGCGCGACCTTGAACAGGTCGCCCACCACGCCGTAGTCGGCGATCTCGAAGATGGGCGCCTCTTCGTCCTTGTTGACCGCGATGATCGTCTTGGACGTCTGCATGCCCGCGCGGTGCTGGATGGCACCCGAGATGCCCAGCGCGATGTAGAGCTGCGGCGAGACGGTCTTACCGGTCTGGCCCACCTGGAACTGGCCCGGGTAGTAGCCGGAGTCGACGGCGGCGCGCGACGCACCGACGGCCGCACCCAGCGAGTCGGCCAGCTCCTCGACGACGCTGAAGTTCTCCGCGCTGCCGACACCGCGACCACCGGAGACGACGATGGTGGCCTCGGTCAGTTCCGGACGGTCACCGGCGACCGCGGGCTCGCGGGCGGTGATCTTGGTGGCGTTCTCCGCCTGGGCCGGGACCTCGACCTTGACCTCTTCGCCGGCACCGGCCTGCGGTTCGGCGTCGACGGCGCCGGCGCGCACGGTGATCACCGGGGTGTCGCCGTTGGCCTGCGCCTCCACCGTGAACGCGCCACCGAAGATGGAGTAGGTCGCCTTGTTGCCTTCCTTGACCTCGACCACGTCGACCAGCAGGCCGGATCCGATCCGGGCCGCGAGCCGGCCGGCGATTTCCTTGCCGTCGGCGTTGGCCGACAGGATCACCGCGGCGGGCGAGTTGGACTCGGCAAGCGAGGCCAGCACGTCGACCACCGGGGTGATCAGGTATTTGTCGACGTCGTCGGACTCGGCGACGTAGATCTTGGCGGCGCCGGCCTCCTTGAGCCCGTCGACCAAGGGCGCGGCGGTCCCGGGAGCGCCGACCACGACGGCGGCGGGCTCGCCCAGCGCGCGGGCGGCGGTGATCAGTTCGGAGGTGACCTTCTTCAGCGCACCTTCTGCGTGCTCGACGAGCACCAGTACTTCAGCCATGGGTTATTTCGCTCTTCTCGTCTTGAGGGAATCGGTCAGATGATCTTCTGGGCAACCAGGTACTTGGCGACGTCGTTTCCGCCCTCGCCCTCGTCGGTGACCTTCTCGCCCGCGGTCTTCGGCGGCTTCGGCGTCGACGACAGCACGGTCGATCCGGCGTTTTCCAGCCCGACCTCGTCGCTCTCGACCCCGATCTCCGCCAGGGTCAGCACAGTGACCTCTTTCTTCTTGGCGGCCATGATGCCCTTGAACGAGGGGAAGCGCGGCTCGTTGATCTTCTCGGTGACACTGACCACCGCGGGCAGGGTGGCCTCGAGCGTGAACACGCCCTCGTCCGTCTCCCGTTCGCCGGTGACCTTGTCGCCCTCGATGGAGAGCTTGCGCACGTGGGTCAGCTGCGGCAGGCCCAGGTACTCGGCGATCACGGCCGGCACCGCGCCGCCGGTCCCGTCGGTGGCCTCGTTGCCGGCGATGACCAGCTCGGTGCCCTCGATGGTGCCCAGCGCGCGCGCCAGGGCCCATCCGGTCTGCACCACGTCCGAGCCGTGCAGGCCGTCGTCCTTGAGATGGACGGCCTTGTCGGCGCCCATCGACAGCGCCTTGCGGATCGCCTCGGTGGCGCGCTCGGGACCCGCGGTCAACACGGTTACCGAGCCTTCGCCGCCCTCGCGCTCGCGGATCTGCAGCGCCTCTTCCACCGCGCGCTCGTTGATCTCGTCGAGCACCGCGTCGGCGGCCTCGCGGTCCAACGTGTAGTCGCCGTCAGACAGCTTGCGCTCCGACCAGGTGTCTGGGACCTGCTTGATCAGGACCACGATGTTCGTCATGAGTGTGGTTCGTCCTCCTAGAAGGGGGCTCGCAGCAATCGACTGCGAAACCTCGGTACGCGTTTTTCGCAACGCACGGCCGTGTTACTACCCGGTAACTTTGTGCGGTATGCATTCACACCATAGCTGGTCGCTCAGGCCATATTGCCCGCTCCTCCCTCGTCCGCTGCCGCGGTCGGGGTCGTTGCCGGGCGGCACGTTCTCGCAGCCCGTCCGCCGCCTGAGAACGCGGGGGTCCGCTTCCCCGGTTCGCGAATCCGACACTTCGCGTTAGCCTGCCTATGCAATGAGCGCACCGGTCCCTGACGTCCCGCAGCACGCCCCCGGCGACACCGCCTCGGCGGGTGACGCCGTGATGATGCTGACGGGCGAGCGCACCATCCCGGGGCTGGACATCGAGAACTACTGGTTTCGCCGCCACGAGGTCGTCTACCAGCGGCTTGCCGAGCGTTGCGTGGGCGCCGACGTACTCGAGGCCGGCTGCGGCGAGGGTTACGGCGCCGATCTGATCGCCGGGGTCGCCCGCCGGGTCATCGCGGTGGATTACGACGAGGCCGCGGTGGCCCATGTCCGCAGCCGCTACCCGCGGGTGGACGTCATGCAGGCGAACCTCGCGCGGCTGCCGCTGCCCGATTCGTCGGTGGATGTTGTGGTCAACTTCCAGGTGATCGAACACCTGTGGGACCAAACACAGTTCGTCATCGAGTGCGCCCGAGTGCTGCGGCCGTCGGGCCTTCTGATGATGTCGACGCCCAATCGGATCACCTTCTCCCCGGGTCGCGACACCCCGGTCAACCCGTTCCACACCCGGGAGCTCGACGCCGCGGAACTGACCCAGCTGCTCATCGACGGCGGCTTCAGCGACGTGTCGATCAGCGGCCTGTTCCACGGCCCCAGGCTTCGCGAGATGGATGCCCGGCACGGCGGCTCGATCATCGACGCGCAGATCGCGCGGGCGGTCGCCGATGCGCCGTGGCCGCCGCAGCTGGTGGCCGACGTCGCCGCCGTCACCATCGGGGACTTCGACCTCGTCGAGGCCGATGCGGGTACCCGCACCGGCTACCCCATCGATGACAGCCTCGACCTGATCGCAATCGCGGTAGCCCCGTGAGCGCGCCGCAGAACCGGGTTCCCGGCCTCTTCACCCTGGTTTTGCACACCCACCTGCCCTGGCTGGCCCACCACGGCCGCTGGCCGGTCGGCGAGGAGTGGCTGTATCAATCCTGGGCGGCGGCCTACCTGCCGCTGATGCGCGTGCTGAACACCTTGGCCGGCGAAGCGCGCCGCGGCGTGCTCACGCTGGGCGTCACCCCGGTGGTGAACGCGCAGCTCGACGACCCCTACTGCCTGGACGGCATGCATCACTGGCTGGCCAACTGGCGGCTGCGCGGCCTGGAGGCCACCAGCGTGCGGTCCGCTCCCCGCTCGAAGTCGGTCGGCTACCAGTCATGCACACCGGAAGCGTTGCGCGCCTTAGGGATTCGCGAATCCGCCGAGGCGCAGCGGGCGCTGGACGACTTCGCCACGCTGTGGCGGCACGGCGGCAGCCCGCTGCTGCGCAACCTGCTCGACGCGGGCGCGGTGGAGCTGCTCGGCGGCCCGCTGGCCCATCCGTTCCAGCCGCTGCTGGCGCCGCGGCTGCGTGAGTTCGCGCTGCGCGAGGGTTTGGCCGATGCGCATGCTCGTCTGAGGCACCGCCCGGGCGGGATCTGGGCGCCCGAATGCGCCTACGCGCCCGGCATGGAGCACGACTATTCCGCCGCGGGCGTCACCCATTTCATGGTCGACGGTCCGTCGCTGCACGGCGACACGGCGCTGGGCCGGCCCGTCGGCGACACCGAGGTGGTCGCGTTCGGGCGTGACCTGCAGGTCAGCTACCGGGTGTGGTCACCGAAATCCGGCTACCCCGGGCACTCCGCGTACCGCGATTTCCACACCTACGACCACCTCACCGGACTCAAGCCGGCCAGGGTGACCGGCCGCAACGTGTCCTCGCAGGACAAGGCGCCCTACGACCCCGAGCGCGCCGACCACGCTGTCGACATCCACGTCGCCGACTTCGTCGACGTGGTCCGCAACCGCCTGCTCTCGGAGTCCGACCGCATCGGGCGACCGGCTCATGTGGTCGCCGCCTTCGACACCGAGCTGTTCGGCCACTGGTGGTACGAGGGTCCGACGTGGCTGGAGCGGGTGCTGCGGGCCCTGCCCGAGGCCGGCATCCGGGTGGGCACGCTGACCGACGCCCTCGCCGACGGTTTCGTCGGGACCCCGGTGGACCTGCCGCCCAGCTCGTGGGGCTCGGGCAAGGACTGGCAGGTTTGGGCCGGCGACCAGGTCGCCGATCTGGTCGCGCTGAACAGCGAAGTGGTCGACATGGCGTTGAGCACCGTCGACAAGGCGCTGTCCCAGACGGCGTCGCTGGACGGGCCCATCCCCCGCGACCACGTCGCCGATCAGATCCTGCGCGAAACGTTGCTCACCGTCTCCAGTGACTGGCCTTTCATGGTCAGCAAGGACTCGGCCACGGATTACGCCCGCTACCGCGCGCACCTGCACGCGCACGCTACCCGCGAGATCGCCGACGCACTGGCGTCCGGGCGGCGCGAGACCGCGCAGCGGCTGGCGCAGGGATGGAACCGCGCCGACGGCCTGTTCGGCGCCCTCGACGCCCGCAGGCTGCCCCGATGAGGCGGGCGGCGGCGTGAAAGTCCTGATGGTGTCGTGGGAATACCCGCCGGTGGTGATCGGCGGCCTCGGCCGGCACGTCCACCATTTGTCGACCGCGCTGGCCGCCGCCGGTCACGACGTCGTCGTGCTGTCGCGGCGTCCCACCGGAACCGATCCCCGCAGCCATCCGTCGTCGGACCACATCAGCGAGGGCGTCCGGGTGATCGCCGCGGCCCAGGACCCGCACGAATTCACCTTCGGCACCGACATGATGGCGTGGACGCTCGCAATGGGCCATTCCATGATCCGCGCCGGTCTGCCCCTGACGAAGCCGGGCACCAACCGCGCCTGGCGGCCCGACGTCGTGCACGCCCACGACTGGCTGGTGGCCCATCCGGCGATAGCGCTGGCCCAGTTCTACGATGCACCAATCGTTTCCACGATCCACGCCACCGAAGCCGGCCGGCATTCCGGCTGGGTCAGCGGTGCGATCAGCCGCCAGGTGCACGCGGTCGAATCGTGGCTGGTGCGCGAATCCGACTCGCTGATCACCTGCTCGGCGTCGATGGCCGACGAAATCACCGAGCTGTTCGGCCCCGGCCTGGCCGAGATCACCGTGATCTGCAACGGCATCGAGACGGCACGATGGCCGTTTGCCCGGCGCCGGCCGCGCACCGGGCCGGCCGAGCTGCTCTACCTGGGCCGGCTGGAATACGAGAAGGGTGTGCACGACGTCATCGCCGCGCTGCCCCGCATCAGGCGCAGCCACCCGGGCACCACGTTGACCATCGCGGGTGAGGGCACCCAGCAGGCCTGGCTGATCGAGCAGGCCCGTAAACACCGGGTGCTCAAGGCGATTCGGTTCGTCGGGCATCTCGATCATGCCGAGCTGCTCGCGGTCCTGCATCGCGCCGACGCCGCGGTGCTGCCCAGTCACTACGAGCCGTTCGGGATCGTGGCGCTGGAGGCGGCCGCGGCGGGCACTCCCCTGGTGACGTCGGACATCGGCGGCCTGGGCGAGGCGGTGATCAACGGTCAGACCGGTGTCTCGTGCCCGCCCCGCGACGTGGCCCGGCTGGCAGCCGCGGTGCGCACCGTGCTCGACGACCCGCAGGCCGCGCAGCGGCGCGCCCTCGCCGCCCGCGAACGGCTCACGTCGGATTTCGACTGGCGCACGGTCGCCGACAAGACCGCGCAGGTGTATCTGTCGGCCAAGCGTGGCGTGCGGCAGCCGCACGCCCGGCTACCGATCATCGAACACGCCCTGCCGAACCGATAGCGGCTACCTTCGAGGCATGGGGCTGGACTATTCGAGCGTCGTGGACGCTCCCATCACCGACGTTTTCGATTGGCATGGCAGGCCGGGCGCGTTCGCCCGGCTTTCGCCGCCGTGGCAGCCGATGCGGCTGGTCACCGAGGCCACCTCACTCGAGGATGGGCGGGCCACGCTGGCGTTGCCCGGGGGTCTGCGCTGGGTCGCGGTCCATCAGCCCGACGGCTACGACCCGCCGCGGCGCTTCGTCGACGCCATCGGCGGCGACGGCCTGGCCGCGCTCCCGGCGCGAATTGCGGTGCGCTGGCGGCACACCCACGAATTCGAAGATCTTCCAAACAATCGCACCAGGGTGATCGACAGGGTCGACACAGCAGTGCCCGGTTCGCTGTTGCGGCCCATGTTCGATTACCGGCATCGCCAGCTGGCCGACGACTTGGCCGCCCACCGGCTGGCCGCCGAGAACGGACTGCGACCCCTGACGATCGCCATCACCGGATCGTCGGGGCTGGTCGGTTCGGCGTTGACCGCCTTCCTGCGCACCGGTGGGCATCGGGTGATCAAGCTGGTCCGCCACTCCGCAGGCGGCGACGATGAGCGACGGTGGAGTCCCGACGATCCCGACCAGGACCTGTTCGACGGGATCGACGCGGTGATCCACCTCGCGGGCGCCTCGATCGCCGGCCGATTCACCGACAAGCACCGGAAGGCTATCCGGGACAGCAGGATTGGGCCGACTCGACGGCTCGCCGAACTGCTGGGCCGCCGCGAGTCCCGGCCGGGCACGCTGATCTCGGCGTCGGCGATCGGCTACTACGGATACGACCGGGGCGATGAAACGCTTACCGAGGACAGCGACCGCGGCGACGGGTTCCTGGCCGACGTCGTGACCGACTGGGAGGAGGCGACCACGCCCGCCCAGCAATCGGGGGTGCGGGTCGTCCATGTGCGCACCGGCATCGTGCAGTCGCCCGCCGGGGGGACGTTGAAGCTGATGCGTCCGCTGTTCAGCGCCGGGCTGGGTGGCCGCCTCGGCGACGGTCGACAATGGCTGTCCTGGATCGGGATCGACGATCTGGTGGACGTCTATCACCGTGCCCTGTGGGACGCCACATTGTCCGGGCCGGTGAATGCCGTTGCACCGCAACCGGTTCGCAACAGCGACTACACCGCTACCCTGGCGGCGGTATTGCACCGGCCGGCGGTGCTGCCGGTGCCGTCGCTGGGTCCACGGCTGCTGCTGGGTGGGCAGGGCGCCCGCGAGCTGGCGTGCGCGAGCCAGCGAGTGGCGCCCGCCAAACTCGCCGCAGCCGGGCATCGGTTCCGCCAACCGGACCTGGATCAGGCGCTGCGTCACCTGTTGGGACGCACCGGTTGACGATGCTCGTCACGGCACCCGCCGGACGGTGAGCGGCCCGGCGGTGACGTCGCGCCCTAGCGCCTCGACCAACGACCGGGACCTCAGCACGGGGCTCGGTGTCCCCGACGCGTGCAGGAACCCGTCGATGAGGTCGCCCAGTGCGGCCACCGATTCCCAGTGCGGCGACCAGTCGAGCACGCCGCGCGCCCGGCCGGTCTCCAGCAGCGGCAGCGAAAACGCCATATCGAGCCAGCCGCGGTCGATCGGCTGCAATCGGGCACGCCACGAGGCCTCCACCGCCAACCCGAGCAGGCCCGCGGGCACGTGAATCGGGCGTGCCCGCAACACTTTTGCGATGTCGTCGCGGGACACGGGCGGTTCCGCGGCCAGATTGAACGGACCCGTGGCGCCACGCTCGATCGCCTTCACACAGGCGTCGGCGACGTCGTCGGCATGCACCACCGACACACACAGCGAGCGGTCCAGCGGCAGCACCGGCAGCCAGCGCAGCCATCGCGAGTCCAGGTATGCGGGCAGGGTGTAGCGGCGCAGACCCGGCGCGGCGTCGCGCTGCATGATGAATCCCGGCCGCATCCGGGTGATACCGACGCCGTCGGGATTGCGGCGCTCGTAGTCGTCGAGCATATGCTCCACCGTGGATTTCGCCCGGCTGTAGGCAGACGACCTGATGCCCGCTGTCGACCACGATTCGTCGACCTTTTCCCCGTACCGTCCGGGTGCATAGGTGCCCACCGATGACATGTGCACCAGCTGAGGAACTTTGACGTTGTGCGCAGCGCTCAGCACGGCGGAGCTCCCGTTGATGGCGACCGCGTCCAGGTAGCGCGTATTGCGCGTGGGTTGAAACCCCCACGCCAGATGGATCACACACTGGGCGCCGCGAAAAACGTTGAGCAGCTGGATTTCCACGCCCGGGTCCGCGAGATCGAGCTCATGCCATCGGACGGATCCATACACGCCCTCCGGCGGCGGTCGCCTGCGGGTGACACCGACGATCTCATAGTCAGTGCCGCCTTCGGCGAGTCGGCGCAGCAGCGCGGTGCCGACGTTGCCACTGGCCCCGGTGATGACGATCCGCTTGGACACGGCTACCTCCTTGACAGCGGGCGGCTACTCTTCGGCGTCTCTGCCGTCGCGGCTGTGCTGATAGGCGCGGGCGCGCAGGTCCGCGAGCCAGCGGGGATGCAGGCTCAAGCCGGGTGCGGTGTTGAGGACGGGGTCGAACGACACGTCCCCGTCGGCGTCGGATTCGATGGCGGCGGTCAGCGTGATACGGGCCAAGGCTGTGAAATCGCCTCGGCCGCAGGCTTGATCGAGCGCCACCTCGATGTTGCTGCGCTCGAGCTTGGACCGCACGCTGTCCAGGGACAACCCGGACCCGCCGATCTCGCTCGAGGTCCGGGCCCGAAGCCACCAGTTGTTGCCCCGGTAGTGCAACGGCATCAGTGTGGTCAGCGTTTGACCGTTCCACGATGTGGCAGGCCGTAGCGCCAGCGCTCGCGACAGCACCCCCGACCCGGACGAGACGAGCAGGATGTCCCACGGCTTGTCGGCCGGCTGCGACGCGGGCAGCCGCACGGCAAGGCCGATGAAGTCGGGCAGCGCCCCGGGCGTGCCGCTGGCCTTCGACACGCGCGCAACGATTTCCGAAGACGCGATCGGCAAGCCCTGGGCCGCGGGGGCAACGCGCTCGATGAAGCCCTCCGCGAGTACCCCCATCGGATGGAAGAACCGCTTACCCCGGATCGCGGAGCCCCACTGAAAGGGCAGCGCCACAAGATCGAAAACGTTCACCGGCGGCGGATTCCCATTCTGCGGCGGTGAAAACCGGCCCGCGCAAATCCGCCGTGCCGGCACTGTGGGCGGCGTCGATCAGGGCGAGACGGCAGCGCCTGCGTGCCGGCCGATCATTCGCAGCGCGGGCGGATGCTGTTGCGGGCTGTAGGCGTGGCTGTCGATGTAGACCTGCGCCATGACCGCCTGCCACGACTCGATCTGGGGTACGGACTTCCACATGCCCTCGACCAATCCCACGATCAAAGCGTTGTGTTCATCGGTCAGGGTGTAAACCGGGCCGCCGAAGTCGCGGCTGTCCGAAACCATGCCGGTGATGGCGAAGCGGCCGTCGCCGACCGAGCTGACCGAGCCGCATCGCTGGCCGGTGGCGCGCAGCTGGCATACGGGCATCCCAGGCTGAGCGCGCGTGTCCGGCGCGGATCCCAGATGCCGCCCCGTCGGAAGCACATCGGTCGCTGCCACATCCGGCGCGATCGCAATGACTTCGTATTCCACGGGCGGCAGTGTGTCGGCGGCCGAATCCGCGTCCACTTGGCGCCGGCCCAAGACCACGTTGCCGATCGGCCTGCGGTCACGGTCGGTTACCACCGACTGCCCACCATCGCATTGGCCACTGGTCATGGCGACCCGTAACCGCGGCTCGACCAATCCCACCATGCAGACCGTGCTGCCTTGGCGGATCTCCATTCCGGGGAAAACCGTGCCGCCCGGATCGGCAGCCGCCTGACCCGGAACGCCAACAAGCAGTGTCGTGAATGCGGATGCGGCCGCTAACCGACGTAGGCGGCAGCCGAGCTCTTCCATTGGGACGCATCACCCCTCACGTCCGGGGCCCTTCGCGTTTGCTACTTGACACGCGTATACCCGCGGCCTACGCGGTCAAACCGTTTTCCGGTCGGCCGGTAAGCGAACAAGCGCTGGTTGCCAGAAGGCCGGCAAACGAAGACTTCACGGGTCCACACCCGTCGACCTGCGGTGGAAAGCGCTGGTCCGGTTCGCGCCAGGTTCGCCGCGCGGCCCGAACCAGTTCGGCGAATCGACATCTGGACGCTCACCTGGGCGGTAGGCTGCCGAACAGGTTGAGTTCACAGCTGCGTCTCTAACGGGAGCGGTGTGCAAAACACCGTTCACTCCCTCGTCACCAAGATCGATAGGCGGTCTCATGGCTGCTATTAACTCCGCAAATTCAGCGGACCGACACGACCCCGCACGGTGCCGGTACATGGCTCACTTCGACCGGGCAAACCTTTTCGTCTACGCGCGCAATCTCGGCACGGTCCTGCGCGTCGACGGCGAGGTCGACGCCTCGAACGCAACGGACCTCACCCAGGCGATCCGAAACTTCGCCCGGCTCAAGACCCCCCTGGTGCTCGACCTCAGCCAGCTGCGTTTTGTCAGTGTCGAGGGGTTCCGCTCGTTGCTATTACTCAAAGACGAGCTCCGCAAGGCGCGCGTGTACTGCAGCGTGGTCGGCGGCGCGGCGGTTCGTCCCCTGTTACGGATCGTGCATCACAACGGGCTGCCGATCGCCGGTTCGGTGCCCGAGGCATTTCAGAACCTTGAAGACATGCTGAGGGCGCGACAACGGTTCCTGTCCGAGCTGGCGCGGCCGAGACCGGCGCGGACGCAACCTGCTCGCAGCGCCGCGTCATAATCGTCGGTGGCCCGCTGTAGCGCTTAGGGTTTCGTCGACCCGTCGACCAGTTCGTGCTGAAAGCGACGCAGCGCGTCGATCACCGCGGCGAAGACTCGATGCGCGGCGCTCAGGTCCGTATCGGGTAGCTCGGCGAGCGCGACTCGGGTATGCGCGTTGAGCGGGCTGAAGAACGACCGGGCGGTCGCAAGACCGGATTCATCGTTACGCAACACCACCTTTCGGCGGTCGGCCGGGTCGTCGTCCCGACGGATATGACCGGCCTCGATCAGCCTGTCCACCAGATAGGTGATCGCCGAGCCCGACAGACCCATCCGCTGACTGAGGTCGCTCGAGGTCATCGGCCGCCCACCCATCTCCGCCACCATGATGTAGAGCAAGGCACGGAAATCGTTGGGCCGCAGGCTATGTATCAACGCGAACAACCGACCGATCTGATCGGACTCGGTTGACAGCTCCCGCAGATCGGCCGATATCAGCGACTCCAGCTCGTCTCGGCCGCAGCGCTGCCCATCAGCGTCCATAACGCTGTGAGCATATCGCCGATCGGGTGACATTTCAGTTACTTAAACTTTCACCCACAGCCGCGGGTGTCAGGCACTTGATGGACACGACACGAATCGGTCGCCTCGACTGGCGCCCACCGGTGAAGTTCATTAAATTAATGTTTAAGTTATTGAACAAGGTGGTATGTCGTAGCGGGCGGCGCGGGGGCGCGCCTGTCGGTCCTCGCTGTGGTTTTGCCCGCTTCATCGGCGGGTATGACGCGTGTGCTTGGGCCGCGCAGGCCTCGACCATTCCAGGCCGTCCGGGAGGGAGCGCTTGGGCAGTATGAGAGCTTTGTCGTTTTCACCCGCCGATGCGCCGGCGGCGATCGGTTGGCTCAGCGGTGACGACTTCGAATCGTGGCGGTCGGATTTGCGGCGGATGGTGTGGGACGGTGTCGCCGATTTCATCGCCGCCCGCCGTGCCGGCGACCTCGACGGGGTGCGCATCGAAGCCGCCGGCGACATTCTGGTTCAGTTCGTCTCCGGCGGTAAATGCCTGCGGTCGACGTTCGTTTACCTGGGCTGGCTGTGCGGCGCGCCGCCCCACGACGCGGCCGTGCGAGCGGCGGCCAGTTTCGAGTTGCTGCACGCCTTCGCCCTGCTCCAAGACGACGTCATGGACAGTTCGGACGAACGGCGCGGCCGCCCCTCGGCGCATCGGCAATTCGGCCAATGGCATTGCGAGCGCGGATTGTCCGGATCGTCACGGCGATTCGGTGAATCGGCGGCCATCCTGCTGGGTGACCTCTGCCTCATCTGGGCCGAACAGATGCTGCGCGAGAGCGGCGTCGAGCCCCGGCGCCTGCAACGCGCGTGGCCGCGCTATGACGCCATGCGCACCGAGCTCGCGATCGGGCAGTTCGCCGACTTGACGAACGACGCGCGGCACGTTCCTGGGCTGGAGGCCGTGCTCGATGTGGCACGGCGTAAGTCCGGCAATTACACCGTGCGCCGGCCGCTGGAGATCGGCGCGACGATGGGCGAGTGCGACGACCGGACGTTGTCCCAACTGGGCCGCTACGGCGCCGTCGTCGGCGAGGCGTTCCAGCTTCGCGACGACGTGCTCGGGGTTTTCGGCTCGCCGGCGGTAACGGGGAAGCCGAGTGCCGGCGATCTGCTCGAGCGCAAGGCGACGAGCGTGGTGGTGGCCGCCCACCAACTGGCCGATGCGTCGACCCGGCGTGAACTCGTCGAGCTGGCGAATCGTGAAACCCTCGACGACAATGCGATCGACCGGTGGAAAACGCTGATCGTCGAGACGGGCGCGGTGCAGCTGATCGAGCAGATGATCGGCGACCGTGTCGCTTCCGCGCGCGACCACGTCAGCGACCTGCCGATCGACGAACCCGTTCGCACCGCGCTGGACGAAATGGCGGCCGTCTGTACGGATCGCGTTGAATGAGTAGCGCCGACGGGGGAGCCTGTTGATCATGCGGACCATCGAAGGGCGCGGAGACCACGTGGTGGTGATCGGCGCCGGGCTGGCGGGGCTTTCCGCGGCACTGCACCTGGCCGGCCGCGGGCGCGCGGTCACGGTGGTCGAGCGCGAGCCGTGGCCGGGCGGCCGGGCCGGCCGCCTCGACGTCGACGGCTACCGGATCGACACCGGACCCACGGTGCTCACCATGCCGGACATCATCGACGAGACGTTCGCGGCCGTGGGCGAACGGCTCTGTGACCGCATGGAGTTGTTGACCGTCGACCCGGCGTACCGCGCCGTATTCGCCGACGGCAGCCCACTCGACGTGCATAGTGATGCCGAC
This sequence comes from Mycobacterium sp. NGS27, assembly GCF_059813005.1. Taxonomy (NCBI): domain Bacteria; kingdom Bacillati; phylum Actinomycetota; class Actinomycetes; order Mycobacteriales; family Mycobacteriaceae; genus Mycobacterium; species Mycobacterium sp. NGS27. Next base: position 325,785 of record NZ_JCALDT010000006.1, on the reverse strand, counting down.
CGGATGGCCGATGCCGTCGCGGAGTTCGCTGGCTTCGGGCAGGCAGCGGGCTACCTACGGCTTCGACGGTGGCTGACGCGCTTGTACCGCACCGAATTCGACGGCTTCATCGCCGCGAACTTCGATTCGCCGCTGTCGCTGCTCACCCCGCGGCTGGCGCAGCTGACCGCGATCGGCGGCTTCCGCAAGTGGGACCGGATGGTCAAGCGGTACATCACCGACCCACGGTTGCAGCGGATTTTCACCTTCCAATCGCTGTACGCCGGCGTGGCGCCGCGTGACGCCCTGGCGGTATACGCGGTGATCGCCTACATGGACACCATCTCGGGGGTGGTGTTCCCGCGCGGGGGCGTACGGGCGCTGCCCGACGCACTGGCCGCGGCTGCCGCCGACGCCGGCGTCCAATTCCGTTACGGCGCAACCGTTACCGCACTCGAACGCAGCGGCGGGCGGATCACCGCCGTGGTGACCGAGCAGTCCGGATCCATCGCCTGTGACGCGGTGGTGCTGACCACCGAGCTGCCGCAGACCTACGCGTTGCTGGGCCGCACACCGCGTCGCGCGCTGCGGCTGCGTCCCTCGCCCTCGGCCGTGGTCGCGCACCTGGGCTGTCCCGCCGTCGCATCCGGGACGGCCCACCACACCATCCTGTTCGGCGAGGCGTGGGATCAGACGTTCACCGACATCGTCGACGACGGACGACTCATGCGGGACCCGTCGTTACTGGTCACCCGCCCGACGGCCAGCGACCCGACCTTGGCCCCCGAGGGACGCGACCTGCTCTACGTGCTCGCCCCGGCGCCGAACCTGGATCGGGGCACCATCGATTGGGCCGGCACCGGCGGCGCCTACGTCGAGGACATGATCTCGCACGTGGCTGACCGAATGCTGCCCGGTTTGCCGCACGACGCAACGGTTTTGGGCGTCGTCACACCGGCCGACTGGGCGCGGCAGGGGATGGCGGCCGGCAGCCCGTTCGCGCTTGCCCACACGTTCGGTCAGACGGGACCGTTTCGTCCCGGCAACATGGTGCGCGGCATCGACAACGCGGTGCTGGCCGGGTCCTCTACGGTTCCCGGAGTCGGGGTTCCGACCACGCTGATCTCCGGGCGGCTCGCCGCCGACCGCGTCACCGGCATCCCCACCCGATCGAGCGCGCACTTCGACATGAAAGCCGGTTTGCCGTGATGCGCAGCGAGTTGGCCGCCGCCGGAATCGACGATCCGCGGCTGCGCGACGGATACCGCCGATGCCGCGAACTCAATGCCGCGCACGGCCGCACGTTCTTTCTGGCCACCCGCTTGCTCGCGCCCGACCAGCGGCCGCCGGTGCACGCACTGTACGGCTTCGCGCGATACGCCGACGACATCCTCGACGATCTCGACCCGCAGGTGGGCGCCGACGTCCGCGGCCGGCGGCTGCAGGAGCTGTCGCAGCGATTCTTCTCCGGCGGTGCCCACCTATACGATCCGCTGGTGGCCGCGGTCACCGACACCGTGCGGCGCTATCGGATCAGCGCCGGGCTGTTCGAGGACTTTCTGGCTTCCATGCGGATGGATCTCACCGTTACCGACTATCCCGACCGCACCGCCCTGAACCTGTACATGCGGGGCTCCGCGGAAGCCATTGGGCTGCAAGTGCTTCCGATACTGGGCACGGTGACGCCCGCGGAGGAAGCCGCGCCGTACGCCGCGGCGCTGGGCCGTGCCTTCCAGTTGACCAACTTCCTGCGCGATATCGACGAGGACCTGCAGCGCGGCCGGGTGTACCTGCCGGCCGACGAACTGGCCGCCGAGGGCGTCGACCGCGAGCTGTTGGCCTGGTGCCACGCGCATCGGCGCACCGATGCGCGGGTGCGCCGGGCCCTGATCGCCCAGCATGAGATCGCCCGGCAAACCTACCGATTCGCCACGGCGGGGATCGCCACGCTGGCGGCCCGGTCGCGACCGTGCGTGGCGACCGCGGCCGCCCTGTACTCAGAGATCTTGGACTGCATCGAACGGAGCGACTTCGCGGTGTTCGATCACCGCGCCACCGTCGGCAAGGCGCGACGGCTTCGGGTCGCCGGTGCCGGACTGATACGGTCGTGGCGAGCGCGGAACAGCGCGCGGGGCGTTCGTCAATCGGGGGCCGCATGAGCGATCGGTGGCAGTACCTGGCTGTGCTCGCCGCATGCCTGGTGATCACCGCTCCGCTGGAGATCTTCGGCCCCGGCGTCTACCGCCAGTGGCGCCGGGTCATCAAGGCGGTCGTGCCGGTCGCTGTCGTGTTCCTGATCTGGGATGAGATCGCGGTTGCCGCGCACGTGTGGACGTATGACCGCGCGTACCTGTGCGGCCTGAGCGTCCCGTTCCGGGTGCCCATCGAGGAGGTGCTGTTCTTCCTCGTCATTCCGGTGTGCGCGTTGCTGACCTACAACGCCGTGACCACCATCCTGGCAAAGGTGCACCGCCGATGACGGGCCTCGGCTACACCCTGCCGGCCGCGGTGGCGGTATTGCTGGTCTGCGCAATGGAATTGGCGGTCCTGCGGACCGGGCTGTTCCGGCGGCCGGCGTACTGGCTGTCGATGTTGATCGTGCTGGGATTCCAGATCCCGGTGGACGGCTGGCTGACCAAACTCAGCTCCCCCATCGTCAGCTATGACGACAAACAGCTGAGCGGCGCGCGTTTCCCGTTCGACATCCCGGTCGAAGATTTTCTGTTCGGCTTCGCGTTGGTCACCGCGGTGCTGCTGCTGTGGGAGCGGCAACGTGCGCGTCGGTGATGCGGGCCCCGCCGAGTTGGCGGCCGCGTTCGACGCCGGCGCGCCGGCCTACGACCGCCTGGTGGGTGCCAGCCCCGGCTATCACGCGCAGCTGACGTTATCGGCTCGACGGATGCGGATTCCCGACCGCGGCAAGGGGTTACGGTTGCTCGATGCCGGATGCGGCACGGGCGCCTCGACGGCCGCGCTGCTCGCCGTCGCGCCCGAGGCCGACATCGTCGCCGTCGACGCGTCGCGCGGAATGCTCGATGCGGCCCTGGCGAAGCGCTGGCCCGACTCGGTGCGCTTCGTGCACACGCCCGTCGAACAGCTGGCCGAGCACGGGATCACCGGCCCGTTCGACGGCATCCTGGCCGCCTACCTGATCCGCAACGTCGCCGACCGCGACGCACAGCTGCGCAAGTTCCGCGAATTGTTGCGTCCGGGCGGCACGCTGGCGGTGCACGAATATTCGGTGCGCGACTCGGCCGCGGCGACGCGGATCTGGCACGCCGTGTGCTGGGGCATCATCATCCCCGCCGGGTGGTGGCGCACCCGGGACGCCGGGCTGTATCGCTACTTGTGGCGCAGCGTGCTGGCGTTCGACGGCGCGGCCCGCTTTCGGATTCGCCTTGCCGACGCCGGTTTCACTGCGGTGCACAGCGAGACGATGCCCGGCTGGGAAGCCAACATCGTGCACACTTTCCTGGCGGATGCGCCGCGATGAGCCCCGACCGGCGTCGCCGAACGTTCCCCGCGCCAACGGGATTGGCGGACGCCGGTGCGCTGGAGTCGCGGCCGCGGGTGGCCGTCGTCGGCAGCGGTATCGCCGGGCTGGCGGCCGCCACCGGGCTGGCCGAGCGCGGTGTCGCCGTCGAGGTCATCGAAAGCGAGCCCTACCTCGGCGGCCGGGTGGGGGGATGGACCGAGCGGGAGGGCGGCGCCGAGCTCGCGATGAACCGTGGCTTCCACGCGTTCTTCCGGCAGTATTACAACCTACGCGCCCTGCTGGGCCGAATCGACCCGCAGCTTCGGATGCTCACTCCCGTAACGGATTACCCGCTGATCGACGGGGCAGGCCGGCGCGACAGCTTCCGCGGGCTGCCGCGCACCCCACCGTGGAACGCCGTGATGTTCGCGGCGCGCAGCCCCACGTTCCGGCTGCGTGACTTCACCCGCATCGACGCCCGCGCCGCCGCACCACTGGCTGCGGTCTCGGTGCCCGGCACCTACCAGCGCCTGGACCACACCGACGCCGCGACGTTTCTCGAAGACATCCGCTTCCCCGAGGCCGCACGGCATCTGGCGTTCGAGGTGTTCTCCCGCAGCTTCTTCGCCGACCCCTCCCAGCTCTCCGCGGCCGAGCTGGCGACCATGTTTCACATCTACTTCCTGGGGTCGTCCGAAGGCCTGATCTTCGACGTGCCGTGCGCGAACTACGACAGCGCCCTGTGGCAGCCGTTGCGTGACTACCTCGAAGGGCGGGGCGTGCGGTTCCGGCTCGCCACCAAAGTGCTGAGCATCGACACGGAATCGACGACGCCATTCCGGGTGCGCACCGATGCCGGTGACCACTCCGGCGTCGACGCCGTCGTGTTGGCCGCCGACATCGAGGGTTTGAAACGGATCGTTGCGGCATCGAGCGACCTGGGCACCGACGAGTGGCGCGCGCAGATATCGGGGCTGCGCACCGCGCCGCCGTTCGCCGTGCACCGGTTGTGGCTCGACCGCCCGGTGGCGGCGCACCGGCCGGCGTTTCTGGGCACCGCCGGCCACGAGCCGCTCGACAACATCAGCGTGCTGGAGCGCTACGAATGCGAAGCCCGCGCATGGGCAGCCGCGAATCACGGTTCCGTCGTCGAACTGCATTCTTACGCTTTGGATTCCGTGCCGTCTCGCCCCGCCGCACTGCGACAGCTGCACAGGATCTATCCGGAAACCGCTGCGGCACAGATCGTCCACGAGAAGCTGCTGCATCGCAGCGACTGCCCGCTGTTTCCGCCCGGCTCCTATCCCCACCGGCCGCCGGTCAGCACGCCCACGCCGGGCCTGTTGCTGGCCGGCGACGCCATCCGCATCGACTTGCCGGTGGCACTCATGGAGCGGGCCGCCACCACCGGTTGGTGCGCCGCGAACCAACTCCTGCAACGATGGGGGTTAGCCGGACACCCGTTGGCCACGGTACCCACCCAAGGCCGGTCACCACTGCTGCGATGGCTTGCCGCCCGCGAAAGAGCCACCCGATCATGAGGATTCGCGAACAGCTTCGACAACGCCTGTCGGCCGCCCGGGCCAAAGACTGGCCGCTGCAGGTGATCCCGCACGCGTCATGGGCCGATCAGCGCCCGACGTATCGCGACGCACAGCCCGCCATCATCGAGGGCGCGCTGCGGCGCTCGCAGCGCAAACCCACCGGCAACTGGTACGCGTTCGCGGCCAGCGACCGGGTGCCCGGCGGGCGGCCCGTCGGCACGCGCGTCGCGGGTGTCGACCTCGTCGCCTGGCGCGACGAGCGAGGCCGGCTGTGCGTGGGGCCGCGCAGTTGTCCGCACCTGGGGGCCGACCTGGCCACCGGCACTGTGCACCGGGGCGCGCTGATCTGCCGCTGGCACGGCCTGACTCTGGACGGGCGCGCTCGCGAATTCGGCTGGAGCCCGTTGCCCAGCCACGACGACGGCGTCCTGGCATGGGTGCGGCTCGACGCGGTGGGCAAGGAGCAGCCGCTGGATCGGCCGGTGATTCCGCAGCGGCCGAGCGGCGACACGCTGAGCGCAGTCGCCCGCATGGTGGGTGTGTGCGAGCCGAGCGACATCATCGCCAACCGCCTCGATCCGTGGCACGGCGCGTGGTTTCACCCCTACTCGTTCACCCGGCTCGATGTGCTTACCACGCCCACCGAGCAGGCCGACCGGTTCCTGGTTGCGGTGACCTTCCGGATGGGACGCCTGGGGGTGCCCGTCGTCGCGGAGTTCAGCTGCCCGGAGGCGCGCACCATCGTCATGCGCATCGTCGACGGCGAGGGCACCGGCAGCGTCGTCGAAACCCACGCGACGCCAATGGGTTCGGGTCCCGATGGCCGACCGCGCACCGCCGTCCTGGAAGCCACCGTCGCGCATTCGGACCGGCCCGGTTTCACCCGGGCCTCGCGGGTGGCGCCGTTGATCACGCCCCTCATGCGCTATGCCGCCACCAAGCTCTGGCGCGATGATCTCGCCTATGCCGAACGCCGCTACCAGGTCCGCGCGGGCGTCCGGTAGCCCTGCGCGTGCAAGAATTCCCAGCGTGCGCAAGCTCTACGTCGCCGTGGTCGCGGTGACCGTCGGCGTTCATTTGGCCTACCTGCTGTACGTGCCGTGCGGTGGTTTCCTCGCGTTGCGCCGGCCCAGGTCCATCGCGCTGCACGTGCCGGCGGTGGCCTGGGGCGTCGCGGTGGTGGTGTTCGTGCTGCGCTGCCCACTGACGTCCGTGGAATCGTGGGCCCGCCGTCGCGCGGATATGGATCCGCTACCCACGTCCGGATTCGTCGACCGTTATGTGACGGGACGTTTCGTGCCGCCCGGGCGCGTGGGCGCTGCGCAGGCGCTCGCGTTCACCGCCGCCGCCATCTCATGGGGTGTATTCGGCCGCCGGGTAACCGGCCGCGGGTGCCGCGGCATGCCGACCGCCGGTTGACCGCCGCCGCACCGCCCACAGCACACCACCCACCAGCAGGACCGCCAGCACGATCAGGGCGGGCCACATCGCCAGCTGCGCGAGCCACAAACGTCGTTGCAGGCGCAACATCTTCCGCTCCGCACGCCCCAGGCGCCGGGAAGTCTCGAGCACAGTCATCGCCAGACCTGATACCCACCGCGCACCCATTCAAACCGCCACGCGGCTCTCCACCCTTCTGAAAACTTAACTATTCATTTACTGAATCGCCGTATCGAGGATTCGGGCCCGCCTGCGCAGGGAATGCCATAGCTCTACGCGGGGAGGAACGTGATGAGCGACGGGGCCGGCACCGAGATCGACGGCGTTGCGCAGGCGGTAGGACGAGTGACCGAGGCGCTGGAAACCGTCGAGCGCGCCCGCGGACATCTGTATTCCTTCCATCAGCTGACCGGTCGCGCCGACCTGCAACTCGACGAGGCCGTGGCGCGGCTGAACGAAATCGGCCAGGGCGACCTGGCCGAGCACATCAGCCGCGAGCTGATCGGGCGCAACGTCCTGCCGGGCCGGTGGAGCTTCCAGGTAGTCGAGGAGTATGACGACGGTTACTACCGCTGTTTCGAAGAGACCGAGCGGCTGGTCCGAACCCGACTCGCCAACGGTCGCCGCCACGTTCACGAGATGGCCTTGAAGGAGCGACGGCGCACCGTCGGCAATCCGGCGCACACCGCGTCCCCCAGTGATGAATCGGCGAAAGGTGAATCCCTATGAGCAGCAATGAATTCAACAAGGGCGACAAGGTGGAGTGGCAAAGTCACGGCACCACGGTCCGCGGCACTGTCGAGGCCAAAATCACCTCCGACACCGAAGCCGCCGGTCGCACGGTGCGGGCTTCCAAAGACGAGCCGCAGTACAAGGTGCGCAGCGACAAGACGGGTGCCGACGCGGTCCACAAGCCGGACGCACTACGCCGCGCAAAGTGATGCGCGTCAACAGGATCAGGACTCAGCATGACCGACGACAAAGGAACCACCTGGGAACGCTTCCAGGACACCGTCAACATGACCGCACGCGAGCTGGAGAAGTGGCTCTGCACCGAGGAATCGAAGAGCGTTGGGCAAAAGCAGGGCGGTGACGAGTCCACCGGCCACGCCAGTGGCCGGCACATCGTTCAGATCCTCAAGGCGAAACGTGCCGACCTCACCGACGCCGACTATGCCCACATGCGAAAGGTGGTCGGCTACGCCAAACGCCACCTGGCGCAGCGTCCGCACGGAGAGATCGACGAGAGCCCGTGGCGATACTCGTTGATGAACTGGGGCCACGACCCGGCGAAGTCCTGATAGCCCCTGCTGGTTGGGGGTGCCGTAGGCTGAGGGCCATCGATTGCACCGCGCACGCTGCGGGCGTGTTTGCACTCAGCGTGTACCCGAAATGGGCTACAAAGGACAAACGCCCGAGCGTTTCGGCGGCCGCGATCAACGGCCGCCGATACGCTGGCCGGCGTATCTTTCAAGAAGGATGCGGGTAAGTGACCAAGCGCGCCGCTGACCGGCGATTAGACCGGGCCGAACTCGAGAAATTGATGTCGGCCGACATGCGCGCGATCACCGCGCAGTCCGACCGCATCGGCCGGCACTTCGCCCGCCAAAACGATGTCAGCGGCACTGACTTCCACGCCTTGCTGCACATCATGGTTGCCGAAACCGCCGGCGAACCGTTGACCGCCGCGCAGCTGCGGCGGCGCATGGACGTGTCACCGGCCGCCATCACCTATCTCGTCGATCGCATGATCGACGCCGGCCACGTCCGGCGCGAACCCGACCCTCAGGACCGGCGCAAGACCCTGCTGCGCTACGAGAAGCCCGGGATGGCCCTGGCCCGGTCGTTCTTCACTCCCCTTGGCGCCGAACTACATACTGCGTTGGCCCATCTTCCCGATCGCGACCTGGCCGCGGCACATCGGGTGTTCGCCTCGATGATCGAGGCGATGGCCGGCTTCGAATCTCGGCTTGCCGCAGCAAGTTCCAAAGTGCCGGCCGCCGAGGCGAAGCGCCCGACGGCGAAAGGCCGTCGCGGTCCGGCGAAACGCGGCGACTAGTGAACCGGCCCCTCGACAACGCGGCCCAGTAGCCGCTGCTCGACCAGGTCGGCACCGCGGCCAACGCCTCCGGTTGCGGCGAATCCGGCGGCCACCCGGCGCGCGCCGTCGACCATCGTCATCGCCTCGCACACCTTCGCCCGCAGCCGCGCCGCGGTGATCCTCTTAGCGACCAGGCGGGTACCGCACCGGGCGACCTCCACTCGCCGCGCCACCTCGGCCTGGTCGCGGGCGAAGGGCACGACGCAGACCGGCACGCCGCGATCGAGGGCCTTGAGCGTCGTGCCCATCCCCCCGTGTGTGATCGCGCAACTGGCCTTGTCGAGTATGGCCGCGTGCGGCACGAATTCGCACACGGTGGCATTCGCCGGCCGGGGCAGATCGGTGGGTACACCGGCGGGGAACGTCGCCACCACATGAACGTCCTCGTCGGCCAGCGCGCGCAAGGCGGTTCGTCCGAGAATCTCGTCGGCCTGCCGCAGCGAGGAGGTGTTCACCAACACCATCGGACGATCGATGGCGTCGATCCACTCCGGTGTTGCCGTAGGCGCCGGCTCGAACACGCAGGCGCCGATGTGGTGCACCAGGCCGGCCCACCCGGGATGCGGGTATTCGAACGGCTCGCCGCCGACGGCCAATACCAGTGGGGCGCGCCGGATGAAGCCGTCCACCGATGTCACCGGCGGCACACCCAGCCCAGCACGAATGGCGTTGATACGGGGCAACATTGGCCGGTCGAACACGTGCCGGACGATCGGTCGCAGCCCGGCGTCGCGGATGCCACCGGCAAGGCCGGGTAGCGGGCGCATTCCGGGACCGAACGGTGGCACTCCACGGGAGCGCAGGTAGGGGGTGAACGGCGAGAAGAGCAGCCACGGAATGCTCCCGGCGTCCGCGACCGACAAAGCCCCCCAGCAGTTCGCATCCACGATGAGCACATCCGGCCGGATCGCGTCCAACGCGCGCCGAAAGTCGTCGACCTCCAGCACCGCTCGCCGGCACAGCACGTCGATCGACAACTTGAGCACTCCCAGAGCGTTTCGCGCCTCCCAGTCGTTGCCGACAATCACTTCGATGGCCGGGTCGACCGGCTCGGCGTGCACGCCTGCCGACCGCATCGTCGAGACGCCGGCCGACATGGTGCGCAGATGAACGTCGTGGCCGCGCCGCGCCAGCTCGGCCAGCAGCGCCCCGGTCGGCAACAGATGCCCCAAGGCAGGCGACCCGTACGCCAGGATGACGGCCACGTCGCGGGTACCTAGTCGATGCCGACGAGGTCGACGTCGCGCAGGTCGGCCAGCTTCGCGGCACCACAGCCGTGCAGGCAGATCCTAAGCTCGTCGATGAAAGGCTGCAGCCAATCGACCACGGCGGCAGTCGATTCGATCGCGGCGGGCAGCAGCGGCCGCGCCACCGCCACCACATCGGCGCCCAGCGCGATCGCCTTGGCCGCATCCATACCGGTGCGTATGCCGCCGGACGCCACCAACGGAACCGCCGGCAGGACCTCGCGCACCTCCACGATCGCGCGCGCGGTCGGGATACCCCAATCCGCCAGGTCCGGATAGCGCAGTTCGCCGTATCGCACGAACTGCTCGACCCGCGACCACGACGTGCCACCGGCACCCGCGACGTCGATTCCGGCGACCGGCAATTCGCCTTCAGCGCCGATGAGCTCAGCGGCCGCCGCACCACCTATCCCGTGCCCGACCTCCTTGAGCAGCACCGGACGGTCAATGGCGTCGGCCACCTCGCGCAGCCTGTTCAGCGACCCGGAGAAATCCGTATCGCCGTCGCGCTGCACCGCTTCCTGCAGCGGATTGGTATGCACGGCAAGCGCATCGGCGCCCACCCGGTCGAGGGCCTTCGCCAGATCCGGCACCGCGGACTTCGTCAGTTGAGCCAGGCCGATGTTGCCGAACAGCAAGACATCCGGGGCGACATCGCGCACCGTGAAGCTTTCCGCGGCGTGCTCCCCCAGCGCGCTGTCCAGCATGATCCGCTGCGAACCGAGCATCATCCCCAGGCCCAGCTGTTGGGCGGCCGCGGAAAGATTGCGGTTGATCGTCCGGGACAGCTCGGCGCCCCCGGTCATCGCACCGATGAGTATCGGAGACCGCAGGTTGACGCCGAAAAAGCTGGTGGACAAGTCGATGTCGCCCAGATTCGTCTGGGTCAGGGCGTTGTAGGGCAATCGGTAGCGATCCAGCCCGGTGCTGAGGCCCTCGTAGCCGACCGGTTCGTTCAGGCACACGTCGATGTGCCGCCTCTTGCGGCTCGTCATCTCCCCCCGGTCAGCGGTCATCGCAGCTACCCCCTCGCATCCGACACTGCTCCTGACCCACATTCATAATGTCCATAGTGCCCCCTGTTACGCACCGCAGGCGCTGGCGCGTGCCGGTGCGTCATTTCAGTTGATTAATGTTTAACAAACTGAAAGGCTTGTGTCCGTGATGTGGGATTGCGTGGCCACCGCAGTGACGGGCCGGCGCTCATGGCCGCTCGCGCTTGTCACGGTCCTGCTGGGGGTCGCATTCATCCTTCTCGTCGGCGGCAATGCCGCGGCCGGCCAATCGCCGCAGTCACTTCCAGTCGATGCGCAATCGGCGCAGGTCGACGCCCTGGCCCGGCAATTTCCGGGGGGCGACAAAGCCCCGCTGATCGTGGTGGTGAGCCGCACGGACGGCGGGGTCCTCAGCCTGTCCGACATCGCCGGCGCCCAGACCGCTGTGAACCGAGTCCGGGCGGCCCGGCCCGGACCGGTGCTGCCGTCGCGGGACGGAAAAGCCGCCCTCGGAGTCGTGTCGATCAGCGCCGGCTTGTCCGGGCTTGCCCTGGGCGACGCCGTCGCCGCGCTGCGCACGGCCGCGGCCGACGGTCTGCCCGCGGACCTGCAGGCTCACGTGACGGGCGGCCCGGCGTTCGGCGCCGACATCGCCGGCGCGTTCGCGGGCGCCAACATCACCTTGCTCGCGGTGACGACGGCGGTGGTGGCGCTGCTGCTGATCGCCACCTACCGCTCCCCGGTGCTGTGGCTGGTCCCGCTGCTCGTGGTCGGATTCGCCGATCGGGTGGCCGCGGCGGTAGGCACCGCGGTGGCCTCGCTGACCGGGTTGAGCTTCGACGGTGCCACATCCGGGATCACCAGCGTGCTGGTTTTCGGCGCCGGCACCAATTACGCGCTGTTGCTGATTTCTCGATATCGCCAAGAGCTCCGGCGCCATAGGAGCCATCGCGCGGCGTTGCGCGAGGCCGTCCGCAGGGCGGGCCCGGCCATCGTCGCCAGCAACGCCACCGTGGTGCTGGCGCTGCTCACCCTGCTCTTCGCGTCCACGCCGAGCACCCGCAGCCTGGGCGCGTTGGCGGCGTGCGGCCTGGTGTTCGCCGCGCTTTCGGTGCTGGTGATACTGCCGCCCATGCTGGCCGTGTGCGGCCGGCGATTGTTTTGGCCGTTCATCCCGCGGCCCGGAGGCGACGAAACCTTGGGTTCCGGCGGCTGGCATCGCGTCGCGGACTGGGTCGGCCGGCGACCCGCACTGGTCGCGGCTGTCGCGATCGCGGTGCTGGCGGCCCTTGGCACCGGCTTGTTGGGAACCCGGATCGGCTTGTCGCAGACTGAGCAGTTCCGCATCCGCGCCGACTCGGTGACCGGGTATGACGTTGTGGCCGAACACTTTCCGGCCGGCCTGGTGAGCCCGACACTGGTCATCGGCCGCAGCGATCACGCGGCACCGGTGCAGCGGGCGATCGCGGCCACACCCGGCGTGGTGTCGGTGACCGAATCCGGCCGATCCGCATCCGGGCTGACGAAGTGGTCGGTGGTCATCGACGCACCGCCGTCGTCGACGCGGGCATTCAGCATCGTTGCGGCGCTGCGAGATTCGACACGGGCCGCCGACCCCCACGCGCTCGTCGGCGGCGCCGACGCGCAGGCCCTGGACGTTCGCGACGCGGCCACGCATGACCGGGTGCTGCTGATCCCGGCGATCCTGGCCGTCATCCTCATCGTTCTTTACCTGCTGCTGCGGTCGGCGCTGGCCCCGCCGACACTGCTGGCCGCAACGATTCTGGGTGCGCTGGCCGCGCTGGGCCTGGGCGGCTGGGCGAGCGTGCACGTCTTCGGCTTCCCGGCCCTGGACAACACCACACCGTTGTTCGCGTTCCTTTTCCTGGCGGCCCTCGGGGTGGACTACACGATTTTCTTGGTCACCCGGGCCCGCGAGGAAGCCGCACCGCATGGTGCCCGCGCGGGGATGGTGCGCGCGGTGTCGGCCACCGGAGGCGTAATCACCAGCGCGGGAATCGTTTTGGCGGCGGTGTTCTGCGTTCTCGGAGTGTTGCCACTGATCGTCCTGACCCAATTGGGGATCATCGTGGGCCTGGGAATCCTGCTCGACACGTTCGTGGTGCGAACGCTGGTCATCCCGGCCCTGTTCGCACTCATCGGCGACCGCATCTGGTGGCCTACCAGCCCAGCCGCCAAATCCGTTGAGCAACAAGCTGACCGGAAACAACCAGAACGGAGCACACCGTGAACAGGTCGATACTGGTGGCGACCAGCCTGGCCGTCGCCGCAGCCGCCGGCAGCGGGAGCATCGCGAGCAGCAACGCCATTCCCCGGTGGTATGCGCGGCTTCGCAAGCCGCCCTATCAGCCGCCGCGCGCGGCGTTCCCCACCGTGTGGACCGCGCTCTACGGGGACATCGCGGCCACGTCGGCGGTGACCATCGATCGGTTTCGTGCGACCGGGCGCCATGACAAGGCGCGCGACTACACCGTGGCGCTCGCGGCGAACCTGCTCCTCAACGCCGGATGGAGTTGGCTGTTCTTCGGCTACCACAAGCTCGGCGCATCCGCAGTCGGCGCCGCGGCGCTGACGGTCAGCAGCGCCGATCTGGTCAGGCGCACGGCCCAGGCCACGCCGCGCGGCGGGCTGGCATTGCTGCCCTACCCGCTGTGGTGTGGTTTCGCGACCATCCTGTCCACGCACATCTGGCGACTCAACCGGTAGATCATGCCGGCATTGTTGTGGTTTCGCCGCGATCTGCGGTTGCGTGACCATCCCGCGCTCGTCGCCGCGGCCGACAACGATGAGGTGCTCGCCTGCTTCGTGCTCGACCCGCGCCTCGAGAAGTCCTCGGGACAACGACGGCTGCAATACCTGGGTGACTCGCTGCGACGGCTGCGCGACGACCTCGACGGCCGGCTGCTGATCGTCCGCGGGCAGCCCCACACCCAGATATCGCGCATCGCCAAGGAGATCGGCGCGTCTTCGGTGCACATCTCCGAAGACTTCGCACCCTTCGGCAAGCGCCGTGACGAGCGGGTGCGCGCCGCGCTGGATTCGGTGCCGCTGGTTGCGACGGGATCGCCGTACCTGGTCTCACCGGGCCGCGTCACCAAGCCGGACGGCTCGCCCTACAAGGTGTTCACCCCGTTTCTGCGTCAGTGGCAGAGAACCGGCTGGCGCGAACCGGCGAAGTCGGACGCAAACTCCGCACGCTGGCTGGATCCGGCGCAGCTGCGGATCAAGCAGTGCGAGATCCCCGATCCCGGGATCGCCCTCGAGGTCGCGGCGGGCGAGGCTGCGGCGCGCAAACAGTGGAAGTCGTTTGTCGACAACGGGTTACGGAGTTACGCCACGGACCGCAACAGGCCGGACCTGACCGGCACCAGCCGCATGTCGGCGCACCTGAAGTTCGGCGCCATTCATCCGCGCACCCTGGTCGCCGGCCTGGACCTGCGCGGCGACGGGGCGCAAGCTTTTCTGCGGGAGTTGGCCTTCCGCGACTTCTACGCCGACGTGCTGCACCACTGGCCGGCCAGCAGCTGGCGCAACTGGAACCGCGATTTCGACGGCATCCAGACCGACACCGGCGCCGAGGCCAAACGTCGCTTCGAGGCGTGGAAGGCGGGCGAGACGGGTTTTCCCTTCGTCGACGCCGGGATGCGCCAGCTGCGCGACACCGGCTTCATGCACAACCGGGTGCGAATGATCGTGGCCTCGTTTCTGGTCAAGGACCTGCATCTGCCGTGGCAATGGGGCGCCGAATGGTTCCTGGACCAGCTGGTGGACGGCGACATGGCGAACAACCAGCACGGCTGGCAGTGGTGCGCGGGCTGCGGTACCGACGCAGCGCCCTATTTCCGGATATTCAACCCGACCACACAGGGCGAGAAGTTCGACCCGTCGGGCGATTACATTCGGCGCTGGGTACCCGAACTGCGCTCTTCCGTCGACGTACACCTGCGCAAGGGCGAGCGCCCGGACGGCTACCCGGCGCCGATCGTCGACCACGCCGCCGAGCGCACCGAGGCGCTGCGGCGCTATCAGGGCATCTGACCGCGATATTCGCCATCTCGGCCCGAACGCCCTCTCCGCGAACTGATGTGCGCCCGGTTGGATTCGCTAGCGCCCGCACTCAATGGGTCGAAAAGCGGTTTGTGGTGGGCTGACGTTACAGATGTGGTCTGAGTGGCGTTTGGTGGTCCGGATCTCAGCAACGGGCGGACCGGCTCCCAGGCGTTTGCTGAATCGTCGTCCGCAGGCCGATCGGGCGTGACAGGATCAGCCAATTCACCGTCACTCGGGAGGCGACAATGACCAACTTCACCATCCGGACGCTGCTCGTCTCGGGCGCGGCCGCCGGTCTCATCGCGAGCATCGGCGCCTGTTCGTGTTCCGTCGGGACCTCGCGCTCGGTGAGCAAGAGCGATGTCGCCGGCCAGATCACCGCCAAGATGACCGACGCGGCCGGCAACAAACCCGAGTCGGTGAACTGCCCAAGCGACCTGCCCGGGAAGGTCGGGGCGCAGATCAACTGCGACATGAAGGTCAAAGGCCGGCCCTTCAACGTCAACGTCACGGTGACCAGCGTCGACGGGAACGACGTCAAGTTCGACATGGTGGAGACCGTCGACAAGAACCAGGTCGCCAACGCGATCAGCACCCAGGTGGGCCAGCAGGTGGGCAGAAAGCCGGATGCGGTCACCTGCCCCGACAACTTGAAAGGCGTTGCGGGAGCGACGTTACGGTGTCAGCTCACGGACGGCAATGACAAGTACGGCGTGCAGGTGACCGTGACGGACGTCGACGCCGGCGACGTCAACTTCCACTTCAAGGTCGACGAGCAGCCGCAGGCCGCAGGCTAGCGGGCGGCCTTCTTGCGTTCGATGTCGGCCAGCGCGGCGGCCAGTTCGGCGCGTTGCGCGGCCGAACTCTCCCAGGCGAGCTGGCGGTTCTTGACCACCTTCGCCGGCGCGCCGACCGCGATGGAGTAGTCCGGGATCACCCCGCGGACCACCGCGTGGGACCCCAGCACGCAACCCCGTCCGACCGACGTGCCGCGCAGCACCGATACCTTCACGCCCACCCAGGTGTCCGGGCCGATCCGGACCGGGGACTTGACGATGCCCTGGTCCTTGATCGGCATGTCGATGTTGTCCATGCGGTGGTCGAAATCGCAGACGTAGCACCAGTCGGCCATCAACACCGAGTCACCGAGCTCGATGTCGAGGTAGGCGTTGATGACGTTGTCGCGACCCAGCACCACCTTGTCGCCGAACCGCAGCGAGCCCTCATGCGCGCGGATGGTGTTCTTGTCGCCGATGTGCACCCACCGGCCGATCTCGAGCTGCGAGAGTTCGGGCGTCGCGTGGATCTCCACGCCCTTGCCGAGAAACACCATGCCGCGGGTGATGATGTGCGGGTTGGCCAGTTTGAACTTCAGCAGCCGCCAATAGCGCACCAGGTACCACGGCGTATATGCGCGGTTGCGCAGCACCCATTTCAGCGAGGCCAGCGTGAGGAACTTGGCCTGGCGCGGGTCCCGGAGGTTCGATCCACGCCAGCGGCGATGGACCGGGGCACCCCACATGCTCGTCATGGCCGGACAGCCTAACTCGGTCATATACGAGCCCGCGAACCGCCACGGGTTACCCTCACCTGTACTCGATTGCCGCCGAACGGCCGGGTCTGCGCGCGAGCGGCCCGCCTCCCTAGAAGGATTTGGAAAACCGAAGGTGCTTGCCCGACAACTCGTCAGTGGGCCCCGGCGTTGGTCGTCGGTAGTGTTGGCGGCCGCGCTCGCGGTCCTGCTCGGCGCCTGCGGCAATACCGACTCCTGGGTCGACGCCTCGGCCGCGCAGGGCTGGCCGGCGCAGTACGCCGACGCGGCCAACAGCAGCTACACCGCCACGGGCGGCGCCACGAAGCTCTCGCTGGAGTGGACCCGGTCGGTGAAGGGGAGCCTGGCCGCCGGACCGGCGCTCAGCGCGCGCGGCTACCTGGCCCTCAACGCCCAGACCTCGGCCGGATGCTCGCTGATGGAGTGGGAGAACAACGACCACGGGCGGCAACGCTGGTGCGTGCGGCTGGTCCAGGGCGGCGGGTTCGCCGGCCCGCTGCTCGACGGTTTCGACAACCTCTACGTCGGCCAGCCCGGAGCGTTCCTGTCCTTCCCGGTGACCCAGTGGACGCGGTGGCGCCAGCCGGTGATCGGCATGCCCACCACGCCGCGATTCGTCGGGCAAGGCGACCTGCTCGTGGCCACCCACCTCGGTCAGGTGCTCGTCTTCGACTCCCATCGCGGCCAGGTGGTCGGCAGCCCACTCGACCTGGTCGATGGCGTCGACCCCACCGACGCAGCACGCGGGTTGGCCGATTGCGCGCCGGCCCTTCAGGGCTGTCCCGTCGCGGCCGCCCCGGCGTTCTCGACCGCCACCGGGATGGCTGTGCTGGGGGTGTGGCAGCCCGGCACTCCCGCCGCGGGTCTGGTCGGGCTGAAGTACCACCGCGGGCAGACGCCGGTGCTGACCCGGGAATGGACCAGCGACGCGGTGGGCGCCGGGGTCATCGCCAGCCCGGTGTTGTCGGCCGACGGGTCGACCGTCTATGTCAACGGCCGCGACCAACGGCTGTGGGCGCTGCGCGCGGCCGACGCGAAAGTGAAATGGTCGGTGCCGCTGGGGTTCTTGGCGCAGACGCCGCCCTCGGTTACCCCGCAGGGATTGATCGTGGCCGGCGGCGGCCCCGACACCAAGCTGGTGGCGTTCAAAGATGCCGGTGATCACGCCGATCAGGCCTGGCGCCGCGACGACGTCCTGCCCCTGTCGACGTCGAGCCTGGCCGGTACCGGCGTCGGCTACACGGTGGCCAGCGGGCCCCCGGCGAACGGCGCCCCCGGCATGTCGCTGCTGCTCTTCGATCCGGGCAGCGGCCGCACGCTGGACAGCTACCCGCTGCCGGCGGCCACCGGGTATCCGGTGGGGGTGTCGGTCGGCACGGATCGCCGGGTGGTGGCGGCCACCAGCGACGGCCAGGTTTACGGTTTCGGCCCGGCCTGACCCGGACATACCTCTATGGTGCCGATCGACGAGCCCGCCGCGCGAGGCGCCGCGACAACCAACCCCACTGGGAACCCACCGAGCAGCGCCGCCGACATCGTGGCGACGTCCGTCCTGCTGGTTATCCATGGCGGGCTGTACGCGGCGAGCTTTGCGCTGCTGGGCCTGCTCGTGATGACCACCGACGCCTGCGGGTCTCGTAAGTGCGGCGACCCCGCCTGGATCGACCGGGCCATGACGCTGGGCACCTGGGGCGGGGCCGCCCTGTTGGTCGCCGACATCGTCGTCGCCGGGTATCTCCTGGCGCGGCGCCAACGACGGGCCTTCGTCATCCCGCTGATCGGTTGTGTCGCGCAGGTGGCGCTGGCGCTCGTCGCAGTCGCGATGGAGTTGCAGGCCGGGCCGGTCTGAGCCCCCTAGACCGCCAGCGGCGGGATGGCGTTGCGCGGCACCTGGGCCTGCAGCGGCCCGCCGAGCGCCGGCAGAATCTCGCCCGGGGCGAAGTAGAAGATCAGCTGATCGTCGGTGATGGCGAAATTCTGATAGTGCGTCGGGTCATGTCCCGTCGACGGCAAAACCGCGGCGCCCAAGGGGGTTTGACGTCCCAGGTCGCGCTGCACGATCGGGTAGATGGCGTCCAGCGGCGAAGCGCCCGGCAGGAAGAGGTTGTCGAAGGTGATGGGCTGCTTGGTCCCGAGGTTGTAGTTGAACGACTTGTACCAGATCGACGAGTGCGCTCCCCCGACGTCCTGGAAGAACTTGAGCACGACGCTGCGGGTGTTGTGCGGCGGTTGCCCGGCGGTGTGTTGCTCGGTGGTCGCCTCCAGCTGGTAGGGCTGGTCACGCCCCCCGGAACTCTGCGCGACGGCGACGAAGCCGTCCCGGTTCTGGGTGATGTAGTCGGCCAGGGCCTGTTCGTCGGGATAGTCGGCGGGAAAGCTCAGGTTGAGGGTGTAGTTGGGACCGGTGGCGCGCAGGCGGCACATCTGGCCGGCCTCAAGGGTGCCGCCCAGGCTGGCGCACGACGGCGGCTCGGCCGCGGCAGGCCAGCCAACCAAGACCGCCGCCGCGACCAGCGCGGCGGCTATCAGAAAGCGCATCGTGGAAGTGTCCTCGCAGACTAGCCGGGGCCGGTGACCCGCAGAAGTGACGCCGCCAGCGTACCCGTCGCTATCGGGAGGGTCGGCAAACGAATGCCATCGCCCGGCTGGAGGTCCGTGCACCGATGCGGGCGATGACGACCGACAGGGACCGGTTCCCGCGCAACCGCATCCGGCTGCGCAACGCGTCCGGGTCTACCCGGACCCCGCGCACCAGGACCTCCAGCGACCCGCAGTCGAGCGCCGACAGCGCCTGCCGGAGCCGGCGTTCGTCGAAGACCAGCTGCTCGAGCACCTCGAACCCGCGGTCCGCCGCGGGCAGCCGATCGCCGGAGAGGTAGGCGATGTCGGGATCGAGCTGCCACAGTCCGTGCCGCGCGCCGTAGTGGCGCACCAGGCCGGCCCGCACCACGGCGCCGTCGGGGTCGACGATCCATCGCCCCACCGGCCGTACCCCGCAGTCGTCGGGGTCGTTGTCGGTGAGCTGCTCGCCGCGATCCAGCAGGTTCGCCCGCCGGCCCACACCGGACTGCGCGAGTCCGGCCGACCACAGGCAGGCTTCCCGGACCGAGGCACGATACGACGTCACCTCGATCTCCCCACCGAAGCCGAGACGCCGCACCTGACCGAAATCGATTCCGGGAGCGCACTTTACGACGAATTCCCGGCCGCGGTAGGCGTCGAGCAGCGAGCCCAATGCGGGCTGGTATTCGTCGATGCGCAGGCGGCGCCGACCCTCGACTCGCCGGGCCGGGTCGACGACGAGCACGGCGTCGCGGGTGACCGGGAGCAGCGCGTCGGCGCGGCAGATCCACGCCGACTCCCCCACGTTGTGACGCGCCATCGACACCCGCACCGGATCGATATCGCTGCCCACCGCGGCGATCCCGCAGGCCCTCAGCGCGGCGAGCTCGGTGCCGATCGAACAGGTCGAATCGTGCACGACGACGCCGCTGCCGCCACCGGCCAGCCGCCGGGCCCGGTGCAAGGCCACCGGCGCGGCGGTGGCCTGCTGCAGCGCCTCGTCGGTGAACAGCCAATCCGATACGCCCAGCTCGCCCAGCTTGTCCGCGGCGCGGCGGCGCAACAGGACCGTCTCCACCAGCACCGCGGCCCGGTCGCCGAATCGGTCGCGCGCCGCAGCGACGTCGCCGACCCGGGTCGCGTCGGTCAGTTCGAGTTCGGCGACCGCCGCAAGCGCCGCGGCACCCGCGCGCGACCGCAGATAGCCGACGTCGTCGGTGCTAAACCTGATTGCCCGGCTCCTCCTCACGCCGCTGCGCGGCAAGCATCGTCGCCGGGCCGAACCGCAGCCCTGGAAAAGACGGATTCAGGAGGGTTTGACCCCGGTCACCATCACGTTGTAAAACCAGCCCTTCGGGACCACGCGGCGCCATACGTTGGCGTCCACCCAGCTCAGCGTCTTCCAGCCGTTGAACGCGAATTTCGCCCAGCCCCAGCCCAGGCGCCCGGGCGGCACCGACGCCTCGAAGGTGCGCACCGGCCAGCCGAACATCGCGGCGGTGAACTCTTCGCTGACGGTCCGAACTTCGGTGGCGCCGGCGTTGCCGGCCATCCGCTCCAGGTCAGCCGGAGTGAAGGTGTGCAGGTCGACGATCGCCTCCAGCGCCGCAGCCCGGGAGGATTCGTCGAGCTCGGCCTGCGGGCGCCGCCAGGAACCCAGGCCGGGCAGCTTGGTGACGTTGGTGGCGATGCGCCAGGTCAGGGTCGACAGCTCGCGGGCGTAGACGTCGCCCGCGCTGGTCGGCTCGCCGGCGAAGACGAACCGGCCACCGGGGCGCAGCACCCGGATCACCTCGCGCAGCGACAGCTCCACGTCGGGAATGTGATGCAGCACCGCGTGCCCGACGACCAGGTCGAAGGTGTTGTCCTCGTACGGGATGCCCTCGGCGTCGGCGACCCGGCCGTCGATGTCGAGGCCCAGCGACTGGCCGTTGCGGGTGGCGACCTTGACCATGCCCGGCGAAAGATCGGTCACCGATCCGCGCCGCGCGACGCCGGATTGGATGAGGTTGAGCAGGAAAAACCCTGTGCCACAGCCCAATTCCAGCGCCCGGTCGTAGGGCAGCTCACGCAGTACCTCGTCGGGCACGATGGCGTCGAAGCGGCCCCGGGCGTAGTCGATGCAGCGCTGGTCGTAAGAGATCGACCACTTGTCGTCGTAGGTCTCGGCTTCCCAGTCGTGGTAGAGGACCTGGGCCAGCTTGCTGTCGTGCCGGGCGGCTTCCACCTGCTCGGCGGTGGCGTGCGGCGTCGGAACGGCGTCGGTCGAACTGGTCATGAAGGGCAGCCTAACGGCCGACGGGATCCGTCCCACCGCCACCGCCCTGACCAGCAGTGAACACCTCGATGTAGCGCCGGCGTTCGGCGGCGAGCCGCTCGGAACGCTCCAGGTCGAAAACGTCGTTGATCCCGGCCTTGGCGGCGGCCAGCGCATGCCGCGGACCATCGAGAAAGCGGCGCGCCCAGCCGGCGGCGGCGTCGTACACGTCGTCGGGGGCCACCATTTCGTCGATGAGGCCCAGCGCCAACGCCTCCTCGGCGTCGAAGAAGCGGCCGCTGAACACCAGCTCCTTGGCCTTGCTCGCGCCGGCCGCCCGGGTCAGGCGCGCCATCGCGTCGCCGCCGGGCATCAGGCCGGCCAGTATTTCGGTCGCCCCGAACTTCACGTTGTCTCCGCTGATCCGCCAGTCGGCGGCCAGGGCCAGCGTGAGCCCTGCGCCCAATGCGTAGCCGGTGATCGCGGCGACGGTCGGTTTGGGGATCGCCGCCACGGCGTCGACGGCTTGCTGGCGGACCCGTGCCACGCTCTCCGCCTCGGAACCCCGCAGCGTCCGCAGCTCGGCCATGTCGTCACCCGCGGAGAAGATCTCGTGGCCGCCGAAAAGAATCACCACGGCCACGTCGTCACGCCGGCCCAGCTCGTGGGCGGCCGCGATGACCTCCCGATAGACCTGGCGGGTCATCGCGTTCGTCGGCGGGCGCGACAGCAGCAACATGGCCAGCCCGGCGTCCTGCGAGCCGTCGCTGACCACCACGCTGACGAACTCGCTCACTTGAGCGTTCACAAGGGCCACTCCATGCCGCCCGAGATGCGCGCCTGGTGGTAGCGATCGGAATCGAAGAACTCGAAAACCCAGTTGTCGCCCCGCTTTTCGAGGAGGGGCTGCACGGGTGCGATCTGGCGTTCGACGGCCAGCACGTCGGCGACGCTGCGACCGGCCAGCGAATCCAGCTGAGTCCAGGTCGGCGGCAGCAGGATGTTGCGGCCGGCCTCGAAGTCGGCGATGGCATCCTGGGGCGACGCCCAGCCGAACCGGTCGGATTCGGTGTTCTGCCCGTCGGCGCGCTGGCCCTCGGGCAGGGCCGCCACGAAGAAGTAGGTGTCGTAGCGACGGGTCCGCTCGGCCTCCGGGGTGACCCAGTTGGCCCATGGCCGCAGCAGGTCCGAACGTAACACCAGGTTTTCGGTGCGCAGGAAATCGGCGAACGACAGCGTCCGATCGTCGAGGGCCCGCCGGGCATCGGCGTAGATCGAGGCGTCGCGAACGATGCCGTCCGGGTCGCCGGCCGGGCCGGCAAACAGCACCCCGGATTCCTCGAAGGTCTCCCGAGCCGCGGCACACACCAGCGCCGCGGCCAGTTCGGTGTCGATGCCGAAGCGCTGTGCCCACCATTCCGGCGGCGGACCGGCCCACGCGATGTCGGCGCTGCGGTCGCGGTCGTCGACGCCGCCACCGGGAAACACGACGACACCCGGTGCGAACTCCATCTTCGAATGGCGGCGCATCAGGAAGATCTTCAAGCCGCCGGGCACGTCGCGGACCAGCATCACGGTCGCGGCCGGCCGGGTCGGCAGCGGCTCGGGGGTGGTGGTCATTCCAGCCTCCTGCGGTGGGCCGCGCGGGTACGAACTCGCCGCGCGAAGTAGCGCCCGTCGACGACGTCGAGTGCGATCGCTTGGCCGAATGCCGTCGACAGGTTTTCGGAGGTCAGCACGTCGGTGAGCAGTCCCGCAGCGACCACTTCGGCCTCCGAGAGCAGCATGCAGTGACTGAACCCGGGCGGAATCTCCTCGACGTGATGGGTGACCAGCACAAGGGCGGGGGCCTCGGGGTCGGCCGCCAGGTCGGCGAGCCGCGCGACCAACTCCTCGCGGCCGCCCAGATCCAGTCCGGCGGCCGGCTCGTCGAGCAGCAGCAGCTCGGGGTCGGTCATCAGCGCACGAGCGATCAGCACCCGCTTGCGCTCGCCTTCCGACAGCGTTCCGTA
The DNA here is from genome assembly GCF_059813005.1 of Mycobacterium sp. NGS27. Classification (NCBI taxonomy): domain Bacteria; kingdom Bacillati; phylum Actinomycetota; class Actinomycetes; order Mycobacteriales; family Mycobacteriaceae; genus Mycobacterium; species Mycobacterium sp. NGS27. Next base: position 302,550 of record NZ_JCALDT010000006.1, on the reverse strand, counting down.
GGTGCGGTCCGCAAGGTGCTCGGCGCCCAGGCTCTCCAGCATGTCGGTCGCGCGCTGGTAGTCGACATCCTCGTAGCGCTCCCGCCACCTGCCCAACACGGCGTAGCCGGCCGAGACAACGAGATCGCGAACCACCTCGTCGGTGGGTATCCGCTGCGCCAAAGCCGAGGAGCTGAGCCCGATCCGCGACCGCAACTCGGTCACGTCGACCCGGCCCAGTCGCTCGCCGAGCACGAAAGCGATGCCGGACGACGGATGTTCGGCCGCCGCGGCGATCCGCAGCAGCGAGGTCTTGCCGGCGCCGTTGGGCCCGACGATCGCCCAGCGTTCGTCGAGTTCGACCGCCCAGTCCAGCGGGCCGACCAAGACGTTGCCGCCGCGCCGCAGTGACACCTGCCTGAAGTCGAGCAGCAGATCGGGGTCGGCTGTCTCGTCTCCGTTTTCGGGCACCCGACCATCGTGCCGTACCGCGACGCTCGAATACCTGCCGGGTCGCTATGGGGTGGGCGGAATCTCCACCCGGCGGACCTCGCCGTCGATCGCGTCGGCGGCCTCGATTTCGCCGCGGGTCACACCCAGCAGGAGCAGCACCGTGTCCAGATAGGGATGGCTCAGGGACGCATCGGCAACCTCGCGCAGCGCCGGCTTGGCGTTGAACGCGATCCCCAATCCGGCGGCGGCCAGCATGTCGATGTCGTTGGCGCCGTCGCCCACCGCGACGGTCTGCGCCATCGGCACCCCGACCTGGCTTGCGAATTCCCTTAGCGCCGAGGCCTTTCCGGCCCGGTCGACGATCGGCCCGAGCACCCGGCCGGTGAGTGTGCCGTCGACGATCTCCAGCTCGTTGGCGGCGACGTAGTCGATCATCAGCTCCTCGGCCAGCGGCTCGATGATCCGGCGGAACCCCCCGGACACGAGGCCGCAGGCATAACCCAAGCGCCGCAGAGTTCGTATCGTGGTGCGCGCGCCCGGCATCAGTTCCAGTGCGTCGGCGACCTCGTCGATCACGCTGGCCGGCAGACCCGCCAGCGTCGCCACCCGCTGTTCGAGCGACTGCGCGAAGTCCAGCTCGCCGCGCATAGCGGCATCGGTGATCGCGGCGACCTTGCCCTCCGCGCCCGCCCGGGCCGCCAGCATCTCGATGACCTCGCCCTGCACCAGCGTCGAGTCGACGTCAAACACGATGAGCCGCTTGGCCCGTCGTTCAAGACTGACGGCCTCCACCGCCACATCGACCTGTTCCTCGCTGGACACCCGGTTCAGGGCGGTCCGCAACGCCCCGTCCGCGCCAGGCGGGACCGAGACGCGAAGCTCCAGGCCGATCACCGGATAGTCGGAGACACCGCGGATCAGGTCGATGTTGACGCCCAGCCCCGCCACCTCGCGGGCCACCGCACCGAACGCACTGGCGGTGATCGGCCGGCCCAGCACGTAGATGGTGTGGGTCGAGGGTTCCCGCATGATGGCCACGTCGTCGCTGCGCTCGATGCTGACTTCGAGGTCCAACTTGCGGATGGCCGATTCCACGTCATCGCGCAATTGCGGGCTATCGGCGACCTCCGCCGGGCAGCACACCAGCACGCCGAGCGTCAGGCGGTGCCGGATCACGACCTGCTCGACGTTGAGCAGCTCGACGCCGTGCGGTGACAGCGCCTCCAATAAGTTCGCTGTCACGCCCGGTTGGTCCACGCCGGTGACGGTGATCAGCACCGAAACCTTCGGTGGTGGGCTCACTCCCGACAGCTGTCGCTACTGCTCAGGAGTCGAGCGATCGGGTTCGGTTCGCGGACCGAAGCCCTTCGGCGACTCGAGAGCCGTGGCATGGCGGCCCACATGCGCCTCGGCGCGAAGCCGCTCCACCATGTGCGGGTAGTGCAACTCGAATGCCGGGCGCTCCGAACGGATTCGGGGCAGCTCGGTGAAGTTGTGCCGGGGGGGCGGGCAGCTGGTCGCCCACTCCAGCGAGTTGCCGTAGCCCCACGGGTCGTCGACCGTGACGACCTCGCCGTAACGCCAGCTCTTGAAGACGTTCCAGACGAACGGGAACATCGACGCGCCCAGGATGAAGGCGCCCACCGTAGACGCGACGTTGTAGGGCTGGAAGCCGTCGCTGGGCAGGTAGTCGGCGTAGCGACGCGGCATGCCCAGGTCACCCAGCCAGTGCTGCACCAGGAAGGTGGTGTGGAACCCGATGAACGTCAACCAGAAGTGCAGCTTGCCCAGGCGCTCGTCGAGCAGCCGGCCGGTCATCTTCGGGAACCAGAAGTACACCCCGGCGAACGTGGCGAACACGATGGTGCCGAACAGCACGTAGTGGAAGTGCGCAACCACGAAGTAGCTGTCGGTGACGTGGAAGTCCAGCGGCGGGCTGGCCAGCAGCACGCCGGTCAGACCGCCCAGCAGGAAGGTGATGAGGAAGCCGATGCAGAACAGCATCGGTGTCTCAAACGTCAACTGCCCCTTCCACATTGTGCCGATCCAGTTGAAGAACTTGATCCCGGTCGGCACCGCGATCAGGTAGGTCATGAACGAAAAGAACGGCAGCAGAACCGCTCCGGTGGCGAACATGTGGTGCGCCCACACCGCGACCGATAAAGCGGCGATGGACAGGGTCGCGTAAACCAGGGTGGTGTAACCGAAGACCGGCTTGCGCGAGAACACCGGGAAGATCTCGGTGACGATGCCGAAGAACGGCAGCGCGATGATGTAGACCTCGGGATGGCCGAAGAACCAGAACAGGTGTTGCCACAACAAGACTCCGCCATTGGCGGCGTCGTAGACATGGGCGCCCAGATGTCGGTCGGCGGCCAGCCCGAACAGCGCCGCGGTCAGGATCGGGAATGCGATCAGGATCAGGATCGAGGTCACCAGGATGTTCCAGGTAAAGATCGGCATCCGGAACATCGTCATGCCGGGCGCGCGCATGCACACCACGGTGGTGATCATGTTGACCGCACCCAGGATGGTCCCCAGACCCGCGACGATCAGGCCGGTGATCCACAAGTCTCCCCCGGCGCCGGGCGAGTGCACGGCATCCGACAGGGGTGTGTAGGCGGTCCAGCCGAAGTCGGCGGCCCCACCCGGGACGATGAAGCCGGAGGCCGCGATCAGCCCGCCAAACAGGAACAGCCAGTAAGAGAAGGCGTTCAGCCGCGGGAAGGCCACGTCCGGCGCACCGATCTGCAGCGGCAGCACCAAGTTGGCGAACCCGAACACCACCGGGGTGGCATAGAGCAGCAGCATGATCGTGCCGTGCATGGTGAACAGCTGGTTGAACTGTTCGTTCGACAGGAACTGCAGCCCGGGAGCGGCGAGTTCGGTGCGCATCAGCAACGCCATCAACCCGCCGATGAAGAAGAAGGCGAAGCAGGTGACCGTGTACATGATGCCGATCATCTTGTGATCGGTGGTGGTGATCAGTTTGTAGACGAGGTTCCCTTTGGGGCCCATGCGGTCCGGGTACGGACGAACGGCCTCGAGTTCACCCAAGGGGGGCGCTTCGGCTGTCAACAGCTTCTCCAAACATCCAGATCGGACACTGGCCCAAAAATCGGTATTGAGAGGAATCTTAGCCGTCGATCATGGCGCCGTCAGGGCTGGTCCTACAAACTGTCGTAAATGACTCGCCGGGGCGGCGTGTCCCTCGGCGCGACGTCGCCACGCTGGCCGAATGGTGGCGACCCGCTTCGCCCGGTCCCCCGCAAGCGGGAGGTGCCCCCACCGCGCGCTCGCGATCGCCACGCTGGCCGAATGTTAGCGTCGAACGCGTGTTGTTCGGCGTGATCAGACCCGGCCGGCCGGCCGTGGCGACCGCGGTGACGGCGGCGGTCATCCTGGCATGCAGCGGCTGCGGTTCCGATAAGCCCGCCGGCCAGCCGCCGGCCCGTCCCCTGATCACCCCCACCACCCAGATCGCGGGCGCCGGTGTGCTCGGGAACGACCGCCGCCCCGACGATTCGTGTGCGCGGGACGCCGCAGCGGCGGACCCCGGCGCCGCGAAGCGGCCGGTCCACAACGCCGCGGGCGTCGACCCGGACGTCGTGCAGGTGCCCGCCGACCCGCAGCGCATCGTGGTGCTCTCCGGCGACCAGCTCGACGCGTTGTGCGCGCTGGGCCTGCAGTCGCGGGTGGTCGGCGCGGCATTGCCGGACGGGTCCTCGAGTCAGCCCGCCTACCTGGGCGGCGCGGTGCATGCATTGCCGGCGGTCGGCAACCGCTCCCACCCGGACCTGAAAGCGGCCGCGGCCGCCCACCCCGACCTGATTCTGGGGTCGCAGGCGCTGACGCCCACGCTGTATTCGCAGCTGACCGCGATCGCCCCGACGGTGTTCACGGCCGCGCCGGGTGCGGCGTGGCAGGACAACCTGCGCGCCGTCGGCGCCGCGACCGGCCGTGGCGCCGCGGTGAACTCGTTGATCAGCGGGTTTTCCCAGCGGGCCGCGGACATCGGCGCGCGACATGACGCCTCCCACTTCCAGGCGTCGATAGTGCAGCTGACGGCGGACACGATCCGGGTGTACGGCGCCAACAATTTCCCGGCGAGCGTGCTCGGTGCGGTCGGGGTGGACCGGCCGGCCTCGCAGCGGTTCACCGACAAGCCCTACATCGAGATCGGGGCCAGCGACGCGGACCTGGCGAAGAACCCTGACCTTTCGATGGCCGACGCGGACGTGGTCTACGTGTCCTGCGACACCCCGGCCGCCGCCGACCGGGCCGCCACGATCCTGGACAGCGACCCGTGGCGCAAGCTCTCGGCCAACCGTGACAACCGGGTCTACATCGTCAACAACGAGATATGGCAAGCGGGCCAGGGCCTGATCGCCGCCCGCGGCATCGTCGACGACCTGCGCCTGGTGAACGCCCCGATCAACTAGCGGCGGCTGGCCGAAAACGGGTACATCGCCACAACGTGATCTTCGCCCCGCCCGTTGGCGGAATAACTTTTACCTTAGCTAAACTTCTTGATGACGTATCGAATCGAAGAGGGATTTCCATGAGCACAGTTTCGGCGTACGCGGCTACCTCGCCGACGGCACCGCTGACCAAGACAACGATCGAACGGCGTGACCCGGGTCCGCACGACGTGGCCATCGACATCAAGTTCGCCGGAATCTGCCACTCCGACATCCACACGGCCAAAGGCGAGTGGGGCACACCGCATTACCCGTTGGTCGTGGGCCACGAGATCGCCGGCGTCGTGACCGCAGTCGGCTCCGAGGTCACCAAGCACAAGGTGGGCGACCACGTCGGCGTCGGCTGCATGGTGAACTCATGCGGACAGTGCAGCAGCTGCAAGGCCGGCCTCGAGCAGTACTGCAGCCGGGGAACGATTTTCACCTACAACGCGACTGACAAAGACGGCACCACGACGCAGGGCGGCTACAGTCAGGCGATCGTCGTGGACGAAAACTTCGTCTTGCGCATTCCCGACTCGTTGCCGCTGGACAAGGCGGCGCCGCTGCTGTGCGCGGGCATCACCCTGTTCTCGCCGCTGCGGCACTGGAAAGCCGGCAAGGACACCCGCCTGGCGATCATCGGCCTGGGCGGGCTGGGCCACATGGGCGTCAAGCTCGGCGCGGCGATGGGGGCCGAGGTGACGGTGCTGTCGCAGTCACTGAAGAAGATGGAGGACGGACTGCGGCTGGGCGCCAAGCACTACTACGCCACCGCCGAGCGCGAGACCTTCAAGAAACTGCGCAACAGCTTCGACCTGATCCTGAACACCGTCTCGGCGAACCTGAACCTCAACGACTATCTGAGCCTGCTCGACGTCGACGGCACGCTCGTCGAATTGGGCATTCCCGAACACCCCATGGAGGTGGGCGCCTTCTCGCTGGCGCTGGCGCGCCGCAGCCTGTCCGGGTCGAACATCGGCGGCATCGCCGAAACCCAGGAGATGCTGGACTTCTGCGCCGAGCACAACGTCACGCCGGAAATCGAGCTCATCGAGCCCGACTACATCAACGAGGCCTACGAGCGCGTACTGGCCAGCGACGTGCGCTACCGCTTCGTCATCGATATTTCGAAGCTCTAGGGTCCCCGACGCGTCCTACCGCGCGACACCCGGCGCGCTGCTGGATGCCGCACCGCGCGCGGCGATCTCCGCGGCCTCACCCCACTCGTCGCCCGGGATGACCTCGCTGACGTCGATGCCGGCCAGCGGCCAGCCAACCGCGGCGAGCGTGGCAGCCACCCGGATGACGTTTTCCGGTCCGGCGTCGTAATGCGTCATGTCGGAGATGAAGTGGGCGATCTCGTCGCGGTCGATCACACCGTCGGCGATCGCCGGGGATCCGTCCGCGGTGATGTTGCGCACCACCTCGGCGATCTGCTCCTCGGTCAGCGGGGTGCTGCGCAGCAGCGCCAGCAGCGGCACCCGGTCGGGCCCGGGGACGCCCTCGGGGTAGCCGGCGCGCAGCCAGCGAAGCACCGAACGGCAGAAGTTGGCGGTGGCAGAGGCGGCGGTATTCGTCACCCCACCAGTGTCAGGGCAGCCGTGTCACCCGCGCTACCGCGGCGCAGTTGGCGTCCCGACAATTCATACGCCGTTTACCTCGATCAGCCGGCCTGGTCGTGCCCACCCGCAACGGTTGGGCGCCATCGTTTTCGAGCCCGCGATTCGGCGGGCCGGGCTCCGCGCGCAGGGCCTTCGCAGGGCTGCTTGCACTGGTCAACGAGATTTTCACCGTTCGGCACCGTTCCTGCGGAGTAGAGTCGAGCCATGACGACTCCGACTTCGAAGAACCCGCCACCCGTCTTTTCTCTGAAGATTGGCAGTCAGGATGTTCCTGCACCGAGCGTTCCGAAGCCGACGGATCCGGCCGAGTCGTTTCAACGCGGCATCGGCGCGCGCTTGAAGGACATGGGCCTGGGGGTGCAGACCCAGCCACTCAAAGAGATGCGCCTACAAATGGGCCTGGACATGCAGGTGGTCTACTTCACGGTCCGCGTGCCGGTGGCCGGTGGCGTGACGCTGCGGTTGCCGGTGATGGCCACGTTCAAGCCGAGGATCTATTCGCCGACGCAGGCGCAACACCTCTCGTCCTAAGTGGCATGGCAACCAAATCGATCAAGGGTGCGGGCGCATGGTGAGTAACCCCGCCGGATCAAGCGACGAAACCATCGTCACAAGGGCCCTGAACGTAGGTATCGAGGTGTTCAGCGTGGTCATGTCGTTTCTCACCTGCGGGGCGCTCCACATCCACAGTGAGCTGCCGGGTGGCGAGAACGTCGGCCGTACCTCGTTCAGGGAAGCCATCGCCAGTATCTTCGGCAACGACGCCGGCGACGCGCGGCCCGCGGACGGGAAATCACCGGGCACCGCCGAGGGCTAACGAGCCTCGGACAGCAGCGCGATCCACCTCGCGGGGTCGTCATAGCCCGCGCATGGCCACCCAGCCGTCGATTTTTTCGGACACGGCCGGCCATCCCGGCTCAAGCATCATGACGTGTCCCATGTCGGGAAAAATTTCCACATCTGCCTGGTAGATGCGCGCTACGGCAGAAGCATCCCCGTCGATTCGCATGCCGTCGTCTTGTGCTCCCAGAACGAGCATGGGGGCGTTCACGAGGCCAACGTCGGGAAGTCGATTCACCGTTTCTCGAGCAGCGCGCCTGCTCTCGGGCTGCAAACGGACTGCACACGACCTGACTGTCGATTCGGGGGTATGCGCGGAGAAGATAAACTCACGGGTCAGAGCCGCGGTGCTGAATAGGTCGGCGGGATTACCGAAAGTGCTGCTGCGCAAGATGATCCGTGGATGACGGAGGGCAGAGCGAACTGCCCACCGCCGTAAGCCGTGCGGTGTGCCGGGTGCCATGAGAACCGCCGCCGGGGCACCGTGCATCTGGCAATAATTCAGCACCACCCAACAGCCCATCGAATGACCAATGAGCACCGGTGCGGTTCCAAGCTCCGCGACGACAGCGTGTACGTCCTCCACGTAATCGGCGATCGAACATGAGTGCAGGGGCTGGGACAGGCTGCTGGCGCCGTGCCCGCGAAGGCTCAGTGCCACGGCTCGGTAACCCTTGTCGGCGAAGAAGCCCAGAAAATGGTCGTCCCAAATTTCTGCTGTGCAGCAGGCGCCGTGAACGAAAAGCAGCGGAACGGGATGTGATTCGGTGACAGACCCCTTGTCGATAACTTCGAGCATGGTCTCAACTTCCGTCCCCTACCGCGCCGCTTGAGCATCTTCTCAGGCGCGAACCGTTTGCCGCGCTCGATTTGCGGATTTGCTCGTTGCTGGATTAATCGTCTCGAAATCGAGGCCGACGCCGCGTGTCGATAAGCGGGGATTAGCCGACTGGGTGGAGCATTGGATATGCGCCACTAGGAGGTGCGGATGATGACCACCGACGTTTGTCCCGAAGTCTGCCTCGTGTGCGGCTATCTGACGCTCGGCCTCGATCTCTGCTATTTCTGCCGCTTGCCGGTAGCGGAGCCACCTGGCCGCCAAGTCCGCCAGACCTGCAATGACAGCAGCAGCGCCAGGAGGCCGCGGCCATCCTGCACTGTGCAGGCCGCGAGCTAATCCGTTCTGCGCCAACCGTCGACCGCGCGGGAATTCCCACAATTCCCGGTGTGAATAAGTGCGCAACCGTTTACGCTCAGGACGACGTACCGGGCCGTCACCAATTTCAGAAGCGGCGTTTACAGATCCGAGTTCGCCATGAATCGCATACGACTCTTCGTCACCGCATTTTTGGTCGCCATCGCGTTGACGGTCGGCGCCGGCACCTTTGCCGGCATGCCGACCGCTTCCGCCGACCCCGTATGCGGCGCTGCCGGGACACCGCCATGCGCCGGTCCGGGGCCGTTGACACCTGAACAACAGTGCGCATTCATCGCGTGGCGGTCGATGATGCCGTGCAACTGGCTCGGAATGCAGGTTCCCGCAGGCACGCCGGGGAGTTGGGACAATCCGCCGGCGCCGCCGCCGTGAGCGAGCACCGCGAAACCACTTAACTTTTCACGTCGTCTTCCGAGGTGGATCGTCGCGTTCTGGCCCGGCAGTCGTCACGGAGTCGCGGCTATCCGCGGTTGCATCCCCGGAAACCTGGGAGCGAACCTCGCGGGCGGCCTGCTCGTGCTTCTCAGCGGCACCTCGGTGGGCGGCGGCGAGATCGCCGGACAATGACTCCGCGGCCGACTCGTGTTCCTCAGCGAACACCTCGTGCAACTCGGCTAGCTCGTCTTGGCGCTGGGCTTCCAATGTGCTGACTTCCGTCGCACGGTTGTCGTCGGACCGTGTCATAACCAGCACGATAGATGGGGCCGGCAAGGTTGGTGGCCTGAACCACGATTCGGCCCGCTGGGCCAGGGCGCCGAAGCGTGCGTGCGCCGGATTAGCCGCCTACACGATGTGCTGAGTCACCGACGAGCGGAGTTAGAAGTCCCAGTCTTCGTCTTCGGTGACGACGGCCTTGCCGATCACGTAGCTGGAACCCGAGCCGGAGAAGAAGTCGTGGTTCTCGTCGGCGTTGGGCGAGAGCGCCGACAGAATCGCCGGGTTGACGTCCGTCTCGTCGCGCGGGAACAGCGCCTCGTAACCGAGGTTCATCAGTGCCTTATTGGCGTTGTAGCGCAGGAACTTCTTGACGTCCTCGGTCAGCCCGACCTCGTCGTAGAGGTCCTGGGTGTACTCGACCTCGTTGTCGTAGAGCTCGAAGAGCAGCTCGTAGGTGTAGTCCTTGAGTTCCTGCTTGCGCGCGTCGTCGACCAACGCCAGGCCGCGCTGGAACTTGTAACCGATGTAGTAACCGTGCACGGCCTCGTCGCGGATGATCAGCCGGATCATGTCGGCGGTGTTGGTCAGCTTGGCGCGGCTCGACCAGTACATCGGCAGGTAGAAGCCGGAGTAGAACAGGAAGCTCTCCAGCAGGGTCGAAGCGACCTTGCGCTTGAGCGGTTCGTCTCCCTTGTAGTACTGCATGACGATCTCGGCCTTGCGCTGCAGGTTGGGGTTCTCCTCCGACCAGCGGAACGCGTCGTCGATCTCGGCGGTCGAGCACAGCGTGGAAAAGATGTTGCTGTAGCTGCGCGCGTGCACGGATTCCATGAAGGCGATGTTGGTGTAGACCGCTTCCTCATGCGGGGTCAGCGCGTCCGGGATCAGGCTGACCGCCCCGACGGTGCCCTGGATGGTGTCCAGCAGGGTCAGGCCGGTGAATACCCGCATGGTCATCTGCTTTTCGTGGGCGGTCAATGTGCCCCACGACGGCAGGTCGTTGGACACCGGCACCTTCTCGGGCAACCAGAAGTTGCCGGTCAGTCGGTCCCACACCTCGGCGTCTTTTTCGTCTTGTAGCCGGTTCCAGTTGATCGCCGAAACGCGGTCGATCAGCTTCATGTTTTCGGTCACCAGAACCCCACTTCACACACCGTTTGACCGGATGAATCTCCGGCTCTCGACACTACCCCTGGGGTGTGACAACGCAGCGGAACACAAGAGCTTGTGTTTACGTGTCGCGGGATGCCGAATTCCAGGCGGATCCAAATTCATGCTTCAGTATCACGCGGGCTTGGATGTACCATTTGGTACATGATTACCGAAGACGGCGTCGAGATCGACGCACCGCCCCAACTCGTCTGGGATGTCTTCACCGACGTCGAGCACTGGCCAGACTGGACCGCGTCGGTGACCTCGCTGGTCGGACTGGACGCGCCCAGCCTTGCCGTCGGGAGGCGGTTCGCGATCAAACAGCCCGGCATGGCCAAGCTGGTCTGGAAGGTCACCGAGATCGACCCCGGTAGGTCCTGGACCTGGGTGCAACGCTCTCCCGGGGTGCTGGTCAGCGCCCGCCACGACGTCACCGCTCGTCCCGACGGGGGCACGCTGGTGCGTCAGCAACTCGACCAGCGTGGCGTGCTCGGTGCTCTCGTCGGGAGGTTGATGGTCAAGAAGACCAAGCGTTTCCTCGACCTGGAGGCCCGAGGACTCAAAGCCCGCTCGGAGCAACTCAGTCGCGCCGATGGCTCGCACTCCTGATGTTGCGCGGCGCCGGCAGCTCCTCGACGCACTGATCCAGGAATTCGCCAGCGCGGGCATCGGCGACCGCTCGCTGCGCGAGGTGGCCGAAGCCATCGGCACGAGTCACCGAATGTTACTGCATCACTTCGGGTCTCGGGATGATCTGCTGCTGGCGGTCGTCGAGGCGGTCGAGCGCCGTCAGATGGGCTTGCTGCCCGACCTGCCGACCGAACCGGCCGAGAGCTTCGCGGCGATGTGGGCCGACCTTCGGCGACCCGAACTACGCGAATCCGAACGCCTGTTCTTCGAGTGCTACGCCCGCGCCGCCCAGGGCGAAAAGCCTTATGCGCGAATGATTCCCGGGGCCGTCACGGACTGGCTGGCCGAGGTCGCCGCGGTCGCCGAGGCCCCGGTCGACGCCGCCTTGGCGCGCCTGGGGCTGGCCGTCGTACGCGGCCTGCTACTCGACCTGGTGGCCACCGATGACGACGCCGGTGTAGACGCGGCCGCGCGAGCCTTCGCCGAACTCCTCACGCGCCGGCGATGATTCGGGCAAGCGCAGTCAGGACGCGGCCGCGGAACTGCCCATGTTCACGCCGTAGAACTGATATTCGTCCGGCTTGACCGAACGCGTCGCCCGCCAGTACTCCCAGGTGTAGCCGCCCCAGAGCACGGTGTTCTTGCCGTGCTCGTCCAGATACCAGCTGCTGCAGCCGCCGCTGTTCCACACCGACGGGCCGAGTCTGCGTTGCAGCTCGTCGTTGAATTTGTCCTGGGCGGCGCGGGTCGGTGCCAGCGCCTGTGCGCCCAGCTTGTCGCAGGTCGCGATCGCGTCTGCGACGTAACGGATTTGGGACTCGATCATGAACACCACCGAGTTGTGCCCCAACCCGGTGTTGGGCCCCAGCAGAAAGAACAGGTTGGGCACGTCGGCGATGGTGATCCCGCGGTGGGCACCGATGCCCTCGCGGTTCCACCGGTCCACCAGGTCCTCGCCGTGCAGGCCCTTGATCTGGACGTAGGTGTAGGAGTCGGTGACGTGGAAGCCGGTGGCATACACGATCACGTCGGCCTGGCGCTGGGTGCCGTCGGCGGTGACGATGCCGTCGGCTGTGATTCGCGCAATGTTGTCGGTGACCAGCTCGGTCTTGGGGTCGGCGACCGCGCCGTAATAGGTGGAGGAGTTCAGGATTCGCTTGCAGCCGATGCGATAGTTCGGTATCAGCTTGCGCCGCAGCTCCTTGTCCTTGACCGCCCGGCGAATGTTGTATTTGCAGTAGGACTCGATGAACTTGAGCAGGTTCGGCCGCTTGGTCATGCCGAAGGCCAGGGCTTCCTGCCCCCAGTAGATCGCGAGCCGAACCAGCGCGCGCAGGCCGGGCACGTTCTCCATGGCCCGGCGCACCGCCGGCGGGATCTCGGGGTTGGAACGCGGGACCACCCACGGCGGAGTCCGTTGGTAGAGCTGGAGTTCGGCGACCTGCCCGACGATCTCCGGCACGATCTGGATCGCGCTGGCGCCGGTTCCGATCACCGCCACGCGCTTGCCGGTCAAGTCGACGCCGTGGTCCCACTCCGCGGAATGGAAGGCGGCGCCGCGAAATTCGTCGCGTCCCTCGATGTCGGGCATGGACGGGATGTGCAGCGCCCCGGCGCCCGAGATGAGGAATTGCGCGACGTACTCGCGGCCGTCGGCGGTGAACACGTGCCAGCGGTTTTCGTCATCGTCCCAGTGCGCGCGATCGACGAGCGAGTTGAACTCGACGTAGCGGCGCAGCCCGTATTTCTCGGTGACCCCTTTGAGGTAGTCCCAGATCTCTGGCTGGAAGGAGAACGGGTTCTTCCAGTCGGGCTTGGGCTCGAACGAGAACGAGTACAGGTGCGACGGGATGTCGCAGGCGCACCCGGGATAGCTGTTGTCTCGCCAGGTGCCGCCGATGTCGTCGGCCTTCTCCAGGATGACGAAGCCCACGCCCTGCTTCTGCAGCGCGATCGCCATCCCGAGGCCGGAGAATCCGGTCCCGATGATGACGGCGCGCGTGTGGACCGGCTTGTGGGCGCTAGCCGCCGGGATTGCCTCGGTTTGTGTTACGACGTCGGTCACGGTCGATCGATCTTTCTATCCAGGCCTGTCGGGTCGGCGTTTCGGCTGCGGCCCGGCTGAGGCAGATACCCAGTACCCAGGGTATCGGTTGGGACGAGTGTTATCGATGGCCGCGGCGGTTGTCAACGCCGCGGCGCGCTCAGCTCGCGGCCGGGTTGCCGGCCACCATGTCGTGAATCGGCAGGTCAGGGTTCATGGTTATGCCGAGCGCCTCGGCGGTGCCGACGATCACCCCCATCATGATGGTCGTCAGGTGCGCGACGAACTGCTCACGCGACATCAGCCGCGGGCTTTCGGGCTCCGGGCCCAGCCACCACTCGGTGGCCGACGCGGCACAGCCGAATGCCGCGTGCCCGGCCAGTTCGACCGCCGCGTGGTCGAGCTCCATCTCGCGCAGCTCGTTGTCGAACATGTCGGCCACCGCCAGGGTGATTCCGCGTCCCTCGTTGAGGACCTGCGGGGTGGCGGCCGACCGGCCCTGGATGAACACGCGCAGCACGTTGGGGTGCTTGTCGACCAGGACCACGTACTCCTCGACGCTGCGCCGGATCACCTCGCGCGCCGAGTCGGTTTTCAGGTCGATGGACGGGATGATCGCCGCCCACAGCATGTCGCGCAGCCGCTCCCCGATCGCCTCGAACAGGTCGGACTTGTCGTGGAAGTGGCGGTAGATCTTCGGCTTGGCGGTGCCGGCCTCCTCGGCGATCTCCCGCACGGACAGCTCGGGCCCGAGGCGGTCGATCGCACGGAAGGCCGCGTCGACGATTTCGTTGCGCACTTTCTTGCGGTGCTCGCGCCAGCGTTCGCTGCGCGCGTCGACCTTGGCCCCAGGCTTGACGCTGGGGTGGGGTATGGAAGGTCGGGGCACTCTCACCACGTCAAGCACTTTACCTGGTAGCGGCTTCTGACCTGGGCAGACTGTCCGATCGGCCCGACGATTAGAGCATGCAGGACACGCAGCCCTCGACTTCTGTTCCCTCCAAAGCCATCTGGCGAAGGCGGATGTAGTACAGCGTCTTGATTCCCTTGCGCCAGGCGTAGATCTGCGCCTTGTTCACATCGCGGGTGGTGGCGGTGTCCTTGAAGAACAGCGTCAGCGACAGCCCCTGGTCCACGTGCTGGGTGGCCGCGGCGTAGGTGTCGATGATCTTCTCGTAACCGATCTCGTAGGCGTCCTGGTAGTACTCCAGGTTGTCGTTGGTCAGATACGGCGCCGGGTAGTAGACGCGGCCGATCTTGCCTTCCTTGCGAATCTCGATCTTGCTCGCCACCGGGTGGATCGAACTGGTCGAGTTGTTGATGTAACTGATCGAGCCGGTCGGCGGGACGGCCTGCAGATTCTGGTTGTAGATGCCGTGCTGCTGCACCGACTCCTTCAGCCGCTGCCAATCCTCTTGTGTCGGAATGCGGATGCCGGCTTCGGCAAAGATTTCCCGGACCCGCGGCGTGGCCGGCTCCCACACCTGCTCGGTGTACTTGTCGAAGAATTCGCCCGAGGCGTACTTGGACTTCTCGAAGCCCCCGAACTTGCTTCCCCGCTCGATCGCGATGCGATTCGACGCGCGCAGCGCATGGTAGAGCACGGTGTAGAAGTAGATATTGGTGAAGTCGACGCCTTCTTCGGACCCGTAGAGGATGCGCTCGCGGGCCAGATAGCCGTGCAGGTTCATCTGGCCGAGCCCGATCGCGTGGGACTCGTTGTTGCCCTGCTCGATTGAGGGCACCGACCAGATGTGCGTCTGATCGCTCACCGCCGTCAGCGCGCGGATCGCGACCTCGATGGTCTGCGCGAAGTCCGGCGAGTCCATCGTCTTGGCGATGTTCAGCGACCCCAGGTTGCACGAAATGTCCTTGCCCACTTTGGCGTACGACAAATCGTCGTTGAACACCGACGGCGTGGACACCTGCAGGATCTCCGAGCACAGGTTGGAATGGGTGATCTTGCCGTCGATCGGGTTCGCCCGGTTCACCGTGTCCTCGTACATGATGTACGGGTAACCGGACTCGAACTGCAGCTCGGCCAGCGTCTGGAAGAACTCGCGGGCCTTGATCTTCGTCTTACGGATGCGGGCGTCGTCGACCATCTCGTAGTACTTCTCGGTGACCGAGATGTCGGCGAACGGCAGGCCGTATACCCGCTCGACGTCGTAGGGCGAGAACAGGTACATGTCCTCGTTCTTCTTGGCCAACTCGAAGGTGATGTCGGGTATCACCACGCCCAGGCTCAGCGTCTTGATGCGGATCTTCTCGTCGGCGTTCTCGCGCTTGGTGTCCAGGAACCGATAGATGTCGGGGTGGTGCGCGTGCAGGTACACCGCACCCGCGCCCTGCCGGGCGCCGAGCTGGTTGGCGTAGGAGAACGAGTCCTCGAGCAGCTTCATGATCGGGATGACGCCCGACGACTGGTTCTCGATGTTCTTGATCGGGGCGCCGTGCTCGCGAATGTTGCTCAGCAGCAACGCAACTCCGCCGCCCCGCTTCGACAGCTGCAGCGCGGAGTTGATGGACCGCCCGATCGACTCCATGTTGTCCTCGATGCGCAGCAGAAAGCAGCTCACCGGCTCGCCGCGCTGCTTTTTGCCCGAGTTCAAAAACGTCGGGGTGGCTGGTTGGAATCGCCCGTCAATGATCTCGTCGACGAGCTTCTCGGCCAGGACGGTGTCACCGGAGGCAAGGGTCAGCGCGACCATGACCACGCGGTCCTCGAAGCGCTCCAGGTAACGCTTCCCGTCGAACGTCTTCAGCGTGTAGGAGGTGTAGTACTTGAACGCGCCCAAAAACGTCGGGAACCGGAACTTCTTGGCGTACGCGCGGTCCAGCAGCGTCTTGACGAAGTTACGGCTGTACTGGTCGAGAACCTCGCGCTCGTAATAGTTCTCCTTGATCAGGTAGTCGAGCTTCTCGTCCTGATTGTGGAAGAACACCGTGTTCTGGTTGACGTGCTGCAGGAAGTACTGATGCGCGGCCTCGCGGTCCTTATCGAACTGAATCTTGCCGTCCGCGTCGTAGAGATTCAGCATCGCGTTGAGCGCGTGATAGTCCGTTTCCCCCGGCAAGGCGTGGGCTCCGGTGGTTACAGGCTCTGCAGCGACGGTTGGTGACACGTCTGTTCCTTCCAGAAATTGGCTAAGCCCGCGCGGACGGCTTCCACGTCGTCCTGGGTTCCCATGAGTTCGAAGCGGTAGAGATACGGAACGCCGCACTTGCGCGAGATCACGTTGCCCGCGTAGGCGAATTCGGCGCCGAAGTTGTTGTTGCCCGCGGCGATCACGCCGCGGATCAGCGACCGGTTGTGCTCATTGTTCAAAAAGGCGATGACCTGCTTGGGGACGTAACCGCCGGCGTTGAGGTCGGGCGTCGCATGCCCGCCGCCGTAGGTCGGCAGGACAAGGACGTAGGGCTGGTCTACCTCGATGCGGCCATGCAGTGGTATCCGCGTGGCGGGGATCCCCAGCTTCTCCACGAAGCGGTGGGTGTTCTCCGACACCGAGGAGAAATAGACCAGGTTGCGCGACTGCACCGCAACCTCCTTACCTAACGTCTTGCCTTACGCGCTCAGTTCCGCGGCGGACAGCGCCTTGATGCGGTCGGGGCGGAAACCCGACCAGTGGTCGTTGCCCGCCACCACCACGGGGGCCTGCAGGTATCCCAGAGCCATCACGTAGTCACGCGCCTCGGCGTCCAGCGAGATATCGACCTTCTCGTAGGCGATGCCCTGCTTGTCCAGCGCCTTGTAGGTGGCAGTGCACTGCACGCATGCCGGCTTGGTGTACACGGTGATGCTCATAGAATGCCGCTCCTTTGCGGAAGAGGGGACCCAACGGACTGGCAACTACTTTTGGACTGCGTCTTTGCTAGGTTCAGCGATCCGTCAGGCCCCCTGATTCCCGTCGTGCGGTGGCCGAGGTCGAATGACCTGCGGGCGCCGATTTCGGGGAGTTCACCGAGTCTGGCTGGCTTGGTGGCCCTGGGATCTGCCGGTGCTCGAAACACTACACCTAGTGGGTGACAAGATGTCGAGATACAAGATATTCTGAATAACAATTTTGAAATTCCCTGGTCGTGAGCCCGGTCGTGAACAAATCCGGAACTCGACTCGGCGTGTCGCAGATCACAGATCGCACCGCAGGGAATCATGCGCTCCGGTATATCAGCGAGCACCGACAACACCGCCGGCGGCGGCGGGCCGGCCCAGGGCCAGCAAAGCCGCCAGGCGCGCCTGGCGGCTTTGGCTATTCGGTTGTCCCAACCTCGCTGGTCGCCCGGTGGGCGGGTTGTCGACTTCTGCCAATCAGCCGACCTCGGCGGCGAGCTTGCCCACCACATCACGCACGTTCGCCGACAGCTCGGCGTGCTCGGCCGGCGCCTTGCCCTCCAGCGTCTTGAACGGCACCGACAGTTTGATCGCCTCCACGACCCGCGCGCCCGCGATGCCGAAGGACTTGCGGGTGTCGTCGTGGGCCCACACCCCGCCGTACTGGCCGAACGATCCCCCGATGACCGCCAGCGGCTTGCCCTTCAGCGCGCCGTCGCCGAACGGCCGGGACAGCCAGTCGATCGCGTTCTTGATGACGGCCGGGTAGCTGCCGTTGTACTCCGGGGTCACCACCAGGGCGGCGTCCGCGTCGGCCGCCGCGGCGCGCAGCGCGGCCACCGGGCCCAGCTGCGGCACGTCGACGTTCATCGCATCATCGATCTCCTCGTTATAGAACGGCAGTTCAGCGAGTCCTTCGAAGATCGTGACGGTCACGTCGTCGGCGGCGACCGCCACCGCCAACTCGGCGATCTGGCGGTTGATCGACGCCGCCCGCAGGCTCCCCACTAACGCCAAGATTCTGATTGCCACTGCTGCAGTTTCCCTTCGATCGTTGCGTACATCCTCGCACGAGCTAACCGGACTATAGTCCGTTTTATTCCGGCGGCGTTAAAGTGCAGGAGTGAGCGAGCGGTCGGGCGAGTTACACGTGTTCGCCCCCCAAGCGGTGCACCAGGAAAGGGGCGACGCGGCGCGCAACCGCGCGCTGCTGCTGCAGGCTGCCCGAAACCTGGTCGCCGAGCGCGGCGCCGACGCCGTCACCACCGATGACATCGCGGCGGCCGCCGGAGTGGGCAAAGGCACGCTGTTCCGCCGCTTCGGCAGCCGGGCCGGCCTGATGATGGTGCTGCTGGACGAGGACGAACAAGCCGTTCAGCAAGCGTTCCTCTTCGGCCCGCCCCCGCTGGGACCCGGCGCCCCGCCCGCCGATCGGCTGGTCGCGTTCGGCCGGGAGCGGATCCGGTTCGCGCACGACCACTGCGAACTGCTGTCCGCGGCCAACCGCGACCCGCAAAACCGGCACAACGCACCGGCCACGGTGCTGCGCACGCACGTGCGCGTCCTGCTCAAGGCGGCCGAATCCACCGGCGATCTCGACGCCCAGACCGACGCGCTGCTCGCGCTGCTGGACGTGGACTACGTCGAGCATCAACTGGCCGAGGGCGGTCACACCCTGGCGACACTGGGAGACGCGTGGGAAAGCCTGGCGCGCAAGCTCTGCGGGCGATGAACGCCACGGAACCGGCTTGGGTCCTGCATGTGGACCTCGACCAGTTCCTGGCGTCGGTCGAGTTGCGCCGGCACCCCGAATTGGCCGGTCTGCCAGTCATTGTGGGCGGCAGCGGCGACCCGAACGAACCGCGCAAGGTCGTCACCTGCGCCTCGTATGAGGCGCGCGAGTTCGGTGTGCGGGCGGGCATGCCGTTGCGTGCCGCCGCCCGTCGCTGCCCCGAGGCGACCTTCCTCCCGTCGGACCCAGCCGCCTATGACGCCGCGTCCGATCAGGTGATGGGCGTGCTGCGCGATCTGGGGCATCCGGTCGAAGTCTGGGGTTGGGACGAGGCCTATGTCGCGGTGACCGCGCAGGACCCGAGCGAGGTCGCAGAGCAGATCCGCAGCGTCATCCTTTCCGAAACCGGGCTGTCCTGCTCCGTCGGGATCAGCGACAACAAGCAGCGCGCCAAGGTCGCGACCGGCTTCGCGAAACCGGGCGGCATCTTTGTGCTCACCGACGCGAACTGGATGTCCCTGATGGCCGAACGTCCGGTCGACGCGCTCTGGAGCGTGGGCCCCAAGACGGCGAAAAAGCTTGCGGATCTTGATATTACGACGGTGTGGCAGCTGGCCCACTGCGATGCGGAGCTGCTGACGGCCACCTTCGGCCCGCGCACCGGGCTGTGGCTGCTGCTGTTGGCCAAGGGCGGCGGCGACAGCCAGGTCAGCGCCGAGCCGTGGGTGCCGCGCTCGCGCAGCCACGCGGTGACCTTTCCGCGCGATCTCACCGATCGGTCCGAGATGGCCGCGGCCGTAACGGATTTGGCCGAGCGGGCGCTGACGGACGTCCTCGCGGCGGACCGAGTCGTGATCCGGGTGGCGGTCACCGTGCGCACGGCAACGTTCTACACGCGCACCAAGATTCGCAAGCTCGATGCGCCCAGCACCGATCGTGACGTCATCGTGGCCGCGGCCCTTCGCGTGCTCGACCTATTCGAGCTCGACCGGCCGGTCCGCCTGCTCGGGGTGCGCCTCGAGCTGGTGATGCCGCGCTAAGGGCGCCGGGCCGGGCCGCAACGCACGGGTGAAGATCACGTTCACCTGGCGCATCGCCACGCTATAGGGCCACCACGCAAGCCTTTTGAAGGCATACAGGGCGCGGATGTCGGCCGACGTGTAGATCAGGTATCGGTTCTTGGCCACCCCGGCCAGGATCTTGTCGGCGGCCTTTTCCGGCGATACGGCGTGGCCGGCGAACCGCTTCACCCACCGGTCGACGTTGGGGTCTTCCCGGTCCACCCCGGCGATTTCCACGGTGCCCACCAGCGGGGTGTTCACCGCGCCCGGCACCACGACCGAGACCCCGATGCGATGGCGGGCCAAGTCGAAGCGCAGCACCTCCGACAGGCCACGCAACCCGTACTTGCTGGCGCTGTAGGCGGCATGCCACGGCAGGGCCACCAGCCCGGCCGCCGAGGACACGTTGACCAGATGCCCGCCGCGCTTGGCCGCCACCATCGGCGGCACGAACGTCTCGATGACGTGGATCGGACCCATCAAATTGATGGCGATCATCTTGCGCCACTGCTCATGGGTCAGCCGGTCGACGGTTCCCCACGCGGATACGCCGGCGATGTTGAGAACGACGTCCATGCTGGGATGCGCGGCGTGGATATCGGCGGCGAACGCGGCCACCTGGTCATAGTTGGCGATGTCGAGCGCCCGATGCTTGGGAACCTCGGCGCCCAGCGCCCGCGCGTCGGCCACGGTTTGTTCGAGGCCGTCGCTATCGCGGTCAGTCAGGTAGAGCTCGGCGCCCTGCGCGGCCAGCCGCAACGCCGTGGCGCGGCCGATGCCGCTCGCCGCTCCGGTGACAAGGCACCGCTTTCCCGCGAAAGACCGCCCGATTCCCCTCTGCGCCATGGCCGTGACGATACCGGCGGTAACAGCGCCCTAGGGACGGCCCGCCCACAGCGCGTGCAGCCAAAGCTGCTCGAGGAGGCGCACCCGTCGGTCACGATCGCTGTCGCGCCCGGTCAGAATCGGGTCGCCGGTCAGCATCAGCGCGGTCGTGCCGGCCAGCGTGCGGATCAGCGTCGGCAGGTCGTCACTGATCGGATTGGCCGTCCCGGCCTTCATCTCGGCCTCGACAATTCCGACGATCTGGCCCAGCACCACCTCGAACTGCTGATCGAGCAGGTCGCGAATCTCGACGTCGGTGTTGCGGGCCTCATTGCACGCCGTCACCACCGGGTCGTTGTGCGCGTAGACGGCCGCGGCGCTGCCGACCATTCGCTTGGCGAACTGCTCGGGTGACTCGCCGGCCTGCCGGGGGGCGAAGTACTCGGTGAGTTCCTCGAGTTCTTCGGCGGCCTCGGCCATGAGCTGTGCCAGCACCGCGTACTTGGAGTCGAAGTAGAAGTAGAAGCCGGATCGCGCCACGCCGGCCCGCAGGCTGATGGTGCTGACCGACAGCTCCGCAAATGGCTTTTCCTGCAGCAATTCACGCACCGCCTGCACTATCGCCTGGCGTTGCTTGTCGCCACGCCGTCGTGCGCCCGGCTCGGGAGTGGCGGGTTCGCTGGTCACTCCCTGACCTTGCACCACGCCACGGAAAATGCAAACTTGACAGCCGTCAAGTTTTTCAGCGAAGGTATGAATCAGTGACGGCCGTCACCGGGAGGGCACGCAAAGGAGCGTTATGACCGCCACCATCAGCACCCCGCAGTACCTGCTGGATCAGGCGCGGCGCCGGTTCACGCCGTCCATCAACAACTTTCCCGGCATGGGGATCGTCGAGCGCAGGCTGTTGAACACCGATTTCCCAGAGCGCAAACTCGCCGAGCCGCCACCGGGCAGTGGGCTCAAAGCGGTCATCGGCGACGCGGGCCTGCCGGTCATCGGGCACATCATCGAGATGCTGCGCGGCGGCCCCGACTACCTGCTGCACATGTACCAGACCAAGGGTCCGGTGATCTTCGGGGACTCGCCCGTCCTGCCGGGCGTCGCCGCCCTGGGACCGGACGCCGCCCAGGTCATCTACTCGAATCGCAACAAGGACTATTCCCAGCAGGGATGGGTGCCGGTAATCGGGCCGTTCTTCAACCGCGGCCTGATGCTGCTGGACTTCGAAGAGCACATGTTCCACCGGCGGATCATGCAGGAGGCCTTCATCCGGTCCCGCCTGGTCAGCTATGTCGAACAGATGGACCAGGTGGTCTCGCAAACGGTCGCCAATGACTGGGTGACCAATGACGCGCGGTTCCTGCTCTACCCGGCCATGAAGGAATTGACACTCGACATCGCCTCGATGGTGTTCATGGGCCACGAGCCGGGCACCGACCACGAATTGGTGACCAAGGTCAACAAGGCGTTCGCGGTCACCACGCGCGCGGGCAACGCGATCATCCGCACTTCCGTGCCGCCGTTCACGTGGTGGCGCGGCCTCAAGGCGCGCGAGCTGCTAGAGAACTACTTCCGCGAGCGGGTCAAGGAGCAGCGCGCGAATCCCGGTACGGATCTGTTGTCGGTGTTGTGCCAGACCGAAGACGAGGACGGCAACAAGTTCTCCGACGACGACATCGTCAACCACATGATCTTTTTGATGATGGCCGCGCACGACACGTCCACCTCGACGGTGACAACGATGGCCTACCACCTGGCCCTTCACCCGGAGTGGCAGCAGCGCTGCCGCGAGGAATCGGATCGGCTGGGCGACGGGCCGCTCGACATCGATTCGCTGGAGAAGCTCGAGACGCTGGATCTGGTGATGAACGAGTCGATCCGCATCGTGACGCCGGTGCAGTGGGCCATGCGCCAGACGGTGCGCGATACCGATCTGCTGGGTTACTTCATCCCGAAGGGCACCAACGTGATCGCCTACCCCGGCATGAACCACAGGTTGCCCGAATTGTGGACCGAACCACTAAAATTCGACCCCGAGCGATTCACCGAGCCGCGCAACGAGCACAAGCGGCACCGCTATGCGTTCACGCCGTTCGGTGGCGGCGCGCACAAGTGCATCGGGATGACGTTCGGGCAGTTGGAGATCAAGACGATCTTGCACCGCCTGCTGCGCAGGTATCGGCTGGAGCCGCCGCGCCCGGGTTACAAGTGCGAGTGGGACTACGGCGGCATGCCCGTGCCGAAAGACGGCATGCCGATCGTGTTGCGCCCGCTATAGAACTTGCGCGACCGCAGCGAGCCGCCGTGGCCGCGGCAAGGGCCGAGTCTCATGTGCGCTACCACCGTCGCTAGCGCACATGAAACTCACCTATCGCGACGGCCCCTTACCCGGCCGGGCCCGGTGCGGGCTCGAACCGTAGATACGCCTGAATCGTCGTACCGGCCCTGGTGGTGTGGGTTCGCACCAAGTCCGAGATGGCGTTGACCAGATACAGGCCGCGACTCGCGGGACCGCACGGGCCGGGGTCCAGACGACCCACGATCGGGTCGTCGAATCGTCCGGTGTCGCGTGCCTCGCAGACCAGATGTCCGTCGTCTTGCCAGAAGGCCAGCCGGCAGGCGCCCCCGGTGTACATCAGGCTGTTGGTGGCCAGCTCCGTGGCGACCAGCTGTAGATCCTCGATGCTCTCCTGACTCAACCCCATCCAGCCCGCGTAGTCGACGGCGAAGGATCGCGCGGGGCGAAGGTCGGCCGACTTGCGGACCATGTATGTGACGGCCCCGGGACCGGCGGCCAGCGGCTGGTTGCAGCGTTCCAGGACGTCGGCGGGAGCGTAGTCCGAGTTGTGCTGCAGCGTTCCGTGTTCCCACAGCAGCGGATGTGTCGCGCGCGCATCCGACAGCACGCCGTCGCCGAGCCGGCCCGCGTCGTAGAGGCACAGGCACGACGCGGGGTAGCCGTCCATGGCCTCGTTGACGAGTGCGTCGTGCTCGATGCAGGCGACGAACTCCTCGTCGGTGCGGCCCGGCCACGCGAGCTGGCTGACGATCCGGACTCGCTGATCCGGGTGCTCGTCGATGAACGCACCCTGCATCGCCATGAATCGGCAGGGATTGCGGGCCACCTCGGTGATATCAACCATGCGCACGTCCGCGGGTGGATCATCACGGGGGTACAACCCGTCGTGCAGCAGCGCCAGAGTCTCGGGAGGGGCGGCAAGCAGCACCGCCTCGTCCAGCGCCAAACCATCGCCGACGAAACGGCTTGCCAAGTCCAAAAACTCCTGCTGAGAGTGATAAATCGACGCGGAATGGACGAAACCGTATTGCCTGGTTTCGTTAGCCGCCTTCACTTCAGCGCTCTCGCTTTCGATCACTTGCGCCAACCCCCTGTTGGGCAGGCTGACGCCTCCCTCTGTTCCAGTACCCAAGACGGGCCTTCGCTATACCGCGCAACGGGTCCCATTTAGGTTTGCGGCACTGGTGGGCCACGTCGTCGGCTCGCGATCGCACTGTCACAGCCACCACGAGGCGGCCGCGTCGAGATGACGGCGGAGGCGGTAACAGGCGACGCTCTCGTCGGCGGCCTCGACCGCCTCGACGATCCGCAGGTGGGCGTGGTGCACGGCCAGCACGTCCGACCAGGTCGGCAGCGCCTGCCCGGTGCTGGACCAGTGCCGGCGAAACAGCTCGACGATGATCCGCAGGAACAGATCCAGCAGCGCGTTGCCGGCCAGTTGCGCCAGACCGACGTGGAAGTTGAACTCCTCCGCGATCGCCTGCCGCACGTCGTCGGCCGTTGGTTGGGAGTTCTCCGCAAGCCCGGAACGATGGGTGCCCAAAAACGCCGCCACCTCCGACTCGGCCAACCGTTTGACGACCTTGGTCACGTTGTCGATCTCGATGGCGTCGCGGACGCATCGCAGGTCTTCGCGGCTCGGCCCGCGGTACTGCAGGTACAAGGCGATCGTGTCGATGCTGGCCTGCGCCGCGGGTCGGGCGATGACCAGGCCGCCACCGGGGCCGCGGCGCATGTGGGCTATCGAGTGGTATTCGAGCAGCCGCACCGCCTCGCGAAGCACCGCGCGGCTCACCCGGTAGCGCTCGAGCAGGGCCGTCTCGGTACCGAAGACCGCACCCACGTGCCAGCCGCTGGCGGCGATGTCGTCACCGATGGTGGCGGCCAGCATCTCGGCCAGTTTGCCGCCGGGCGACTCGGAATCGAGCCGGCGGCGCCTTTCTCGCCCACGGTTTTCGTCCCCCGCATGATGATGCTGCAGCCAGCCGGTGACCGCTTCGACGTGTCGCTCCGACAGCGTCTTGGCGCGGGCGGCATCGCCGGCCGTGACGGCGGCGACGATCGCGGAGTGGTGCGCGTGCAGATGGTCGACCGCCTCTAATGCCTCGGTCTCCGAATCCGTTCGCGACGCCAGGGCATAGCGGGTGGTGAGCCGCATCAAGACGTCGATAAACAGTTGCAGCACCGGGTTTTTGGATTGCTCGGCCAGCGCGATGTGGAACTCGTCGCGTGGCGCCGGTAGGCCGGGCTTCCACTGCTCCTCGGCGTGCAGCACCGCACGCAGCCGCGCGATGCCGGCCTCATCGATGCGCTCGGCGGCGAGCGAGGCCGCCAGCGGCTCGAGGACCAGTCGCGCGTTGAGCAAGTCGCCCAGCGTCGTGCCCAGGTATTCGAGATAGATGACGACGGCGCGGGTGGCGGGCCCCGCATCGGGCTCGCAGACGTACAACCCCCCGTTGGGGCCGCGGCGCATCCGCGCGACCTGATGATGTTCGACGAGCCGCACGGCCTCCCGCAGCACCGAACGGCTCACCCCGAAGCGCTGCTGCAGATCTTGTTCGGAGCCCAGTGATTCGCCCACCGCCCAGCCGCGGCGAACGATATCGGCTTCGATGTCGCGGGCGAGGATCGAAGCGAGCTTGTTCGCCTGGCCGGTCCTTGGCTCCTGAGTCATTAGAGCTCGATCGCGCTCTCGGTCAGCAGGTCAGCAGCATGCACCCCGCGACGGGACCACCGCCGACGGAGACGACGCCCACCTCGGGGCGACGCGACACCTGCCGCTCCCCCGCGTCGCCGCGCAGCTGCAGACACCCTTCGTGCAGCGCCCAGTAGCCGTGCATGCGCCCCGCCGATAGCTGGCCGCCGTAGGTGTTCAACGGCATCTGCCCGTCGCGGGCGATCCGCGTCCCGCCCTCGACGAACGGGCCGCCCTCGCCGTCGCCGCACACTCCGAGCGCTTCCAGCCACGCCAGGGTGAGATAGGTGAAACCGTCGTACAACTCGGCGACTTGGAGGTCGGCGGGCTTCAACGCCGTGCGCGACCACATCTGCGCCGCCGCATCCGACATCGCCATCTTCGGGTAGTCCGCACGGTGAAACCAGCCGCCCGCTCCGTCGGACCCGCCGATCGCCTCGACCTGCACCGCGCGGTGCGGACAGTCGGCGGCGCGCTCCGCGTGCGAGACCACCACCGCGATCGATCCGTCGATCGGGACGTCGCAGTCGAGCAGCCCAAGTGGCGTGGACACCAACCGCGCGCCCAAGTAGTCGACCATCGTCATCGGATCCCGGTACACCGCAAGGGGATTCAGCGCAGCGTTGCGCCTGCCGTTGAGCGCGATCCAGCCCAGCTGCTCCTTGGTGGTCCCGTACAGCTCCATGTGGCGACGGCAGTTGAGCGCCAGCCAGTTGGCGGCCGAATAGGCATGCGCCGCAACCAGATCGTTGACATCGTCCATCGCACCGACAGCCGGCTTCGGCTCACCCTCGGGTGTCTCGAACATCCGAGCCAGCGGCGGCGCCGGCGCGTTCTCGTCCTGCTTGACGGGAACCGTGCCGCCGAGCATCTGGATCGTCCGGTACACCACCACGTGGCGGGCGCGTCGTTCGGCGACCGCGCGGCAGGCCGACATCACCGGCGAAAGCAGGCCGCCGGTGCCGAAGCCCGATCCGCAGTCCGCGGCATCGATGCGCAGCTGGGCGTTGACGTCCGCAGCGGGCGTGTCACCCAGGGTGGCGATGCCGTCGATGTCGGTCGGGGTCAGCCCGGCGTCCTCGATGGCGGCGCGCACCGCCTCCATGGTCAGGTCCAGGCCCGGGATGCCGGTGCGGCGGCCGATTCGTGAGATCCCGATGCCGGACAAGATCGCGTCTTTTTCGAAATGTGTCATGCACACCGCCCGTCAGACCAAGCATCGAATTAATTGAGTGTACTGTATTCGTCGTGTCGGACGGGCCGCTGCTCATCGAGTACTGCGACCGCTGCGCGCGCTGGGTGCATCCGGCCAGCGGCCAATGCCGCGAGTGCGGAGGCACGCTGGAGGCCCGGGAAGTCTCCGGGCGGGGCACCGTGTTCACCTACACGGTCAACCATCACCCGTACAACCCGGAGATTTCCACCCCGTACGTCATTGCCATCGTCGAGCTCGCCGAACAGAGCGGCCTGCGGGTCGCCGCCAATATCGTTGACTGCGAACCGGATTCGGTGAGCTGCGGGATGCCCGTCGCGCTCCGGCCGGAACGCGGCAGCGGCGGCGCGGCGCAGTTCGCGCCGGCCTGATTCGGCGCGGGCTAGTTGATCAACGGGTCACGCGGCATGCCGAGGATCCGCTCGGCGATCTGATTGCGCGTCACTTCCGACGTGCCGCCGGCGATCGCCATGCCGCGGGCCCCCATCATCAGCCGGCCTGCCAGGGCGCCGGGACCGTCGGTGAGCGCGACGTCCGGACCCAGCAGCGCCGCCATGATCGCGGCGCCCTCCACCATGTGTTCGGCCAGCTTCAGCTTGGTGACGTTGCCCTCCGGGCCGGGCCCCGCGCCCTCGACGCTGCGCGCGGCGCGGCGCAGATTCAGCAACCGCAGCGCGGTTTCCTCGGCCAGATACGAGCCGACTCGAATTCGCCCGCCCGCCAACCGATCCGGGCGCTGCTCGGTGAGCTGCACGAGTTGGCCGGCCAGCCCCTCGTAAAACGATCCGCTGCCGCCGATGCTGACCCGCTCGTTGCCCAGCGTCGCGCGCGCGACGGTCCAGCCCGAGTTGGGCGTGCCGACGACGTCCTCGTCGGGAACGAACAGGTCGTTGAAGAAGACCTCGTTGAAGTCCGAGCCGCCGGTCATCTGTCGCAGCGGGCGCACCTCCACCTCGGGCGCCTTCATGTCGACGATCACCGTGGTGATGCCGGCGTGCTTCGGGGCGTCGGGGTCGGTGCGCACCGTGGCGAGACCGCGCGCGCAGTAGTGCGCCCCGCTGGTCCACACCTTCTGGCCGTTGATCTTCCAGCCGCCGTCGACCCGGGTGGCGCGCGTCTTGATGGAGGCGGCGTCGGAGCCGGCGTCCGGCTCGGAGAAAAGCTGGCACCAAATCTCGTCGTTGCGCAGCGCCTTCTCCACGAATCGTTCGATCTGCCAAGGGGTTCCGTGCTGGATCAGGGTCAGGATCACCCAGCCGGTGATCCCATAGTCGGGCCGCTTGATGCCGGCCGCACGGAATTCCTCCTCGATCACGAGTTGCGCGACGGCGTCGGCCGCGCGTCCCCACGGCTTGGGCCAGTGCGGCATCACGTAGCCGGTCTCGATCAGCTTGTCGCGCTGGGCTTTTTTGTCCAGGGCGGCGATCTCGGTGGCGTCGGCGCGGATGGCGGTGCGCAGTTCTTCGGCTTCGGGCGGCAGGTCGAGGCTGTTCTCGCGGGCGACGCCGGCGGCGGTGCGCTCGAAAACGTCGGCGGCCGGCGCGTCACCGCCGAACAGCGCCGCGCTCACCACCGCCCGGCGCAGGTGCAGGTGCGCGTCGTGCTCCCAGGTGAAGCCGATGCCGCCGTGCACCTGGACGTTGAGTTCGGCATTGCGGACATAGGCCGGGAAGGCCAGCGCCGCCGCCACCGCGGCGATGAGCCGGAACTGTTCCTCGTCCTCGGTCGCAGCGCGGGCGGCGTCCCAGACCGCCGCGATCCCGGACTCCGCGCCCACCAACATGTTCGCGCAGTGATGCTTGACCGCCTGGAAAGTGGCGATGGTGCGCCCGAATTGCTGGCGCACCTTGGCGTAGTCGACGGCGGCATCGACGCAGTCCGACGCCCCGCCCACGGCCTCGGCGGCCAGCAACGTGCGGGCCCGGGCCAACGCCGATTGGCGCGCGCCCGGCAGGACGTCGTCGTCGGAGACGCGCACGTTGTGCAGGCGGACGCGTCCAGATCGGCGCGTCGGATCGAAGTTCTCCGGCACCTCGACCGAGACACCCTCACAGCCACGCTCGAGCACCAGCACGTCGTCACCCGCGGCGATCAGCAGCAGCTCGGCCAGCCCGGCGCCCAGGACGATTCCCGCCTCCCCGTCGGCCGTGCCGTCATTGACCTGCACCTGGCCGTCCAGCCCGACGCCCGCGACGACGGTCCCGTCGATCAGGCCGGGTAGCAGCCGCGACTTCTGTTCGGCGGTACCGTCTTTGGCGATCACCGCGGACGCGATGACGGTGGGCACGAAGGGCCCGGGCGCCACCGCGCGACCGAGTTCTTCGATCACCACCACGAGTTCGGGCAGCCCGAATCCTGAGCCGCCGTATTCCTCGTCGACGTGCAGGCCGAGCCAACCCAGCTCGACCAGGCTCGGCCAGAACCCGGGCCGTGGCTCGTCGGAGGCGTCGAGCAGCGATCGCGCCGCCCAGCGCGCCTTCTGGGAGGTCAAGAACCCGCGGGCTACTTCGGCGAGTTCACGATGGTCGTCGGTTATTGCGATACCCATGAGGGCCCTCCTCGCGCCGCATGCCAGCCGGGTTCGATTGTCCGCTCCCCTCGGACCGCCGCGCGATCCGCATCGTCGGAGCTGAAGCTGGGTGGCCTGCCCCGCTCCGAGGGGAAGCGGGGCGGCTGGCTAAAGAGTGTACTTAATGCGGGGAGGGCCCCAATCGGGGGCGCCTACTTGGGCGCGAACCGCTGCCCGGCGTCCAGGCGCAGGCATTGGCCATTGAGCATCGGGTTGTCCACGATGGCGGCGACCAGCTTCGCGTACTCCTCGGGACGGCCGAGGCGCTTGGGGAAGGCCGCGTCCTTGGTCAGCTGCGTGGCGAACTCGTCGGGAATGCCCTGGGTCAACCCGGTGGCGAACAGGCTCGGGGCGATTCCCAGCACGCGGATGCCCACCGAGCCCAGGTCGCGGGCCATCGTCAGGCACATCCCGGCGATGCCCGCCTTTGCGGCGGTGTAGGCGACCTGGCCGATCTGGCCCTCGAAGGCAGCAATCGAGGCGGTGTTGATGATGACGCCGCGCTCCCCGGTGTCCGGGTCTTCGGGCTCGTTCTTGGCCATGTGCGCGGCGGCCAGCCGGCTGATGTTGAAGGTGGCGATCAGGTTCAGGTCGATCACGGACTGGAAGGACTCGAGGTCGTGCGGCCCCGACTTGGTCAGCGTCCGCTTGGCGATACCGCCACCCGCGGTGGTGATCACGACGTGCAGCCCGCCAAGCTTGTCGACAGCGGCCTGCAGCGTCTCTTCGGTGCCGGTGAAGTCGGTGACGTCAACCGGGTAGAAGGTACCCCCGACGCCCTCGGCGACGGTCTTACCGTCGGAGCCCTCGCGGTCGAGGATGGCGACATCCGCACCGCGTTCGTGCAGCAGCTCGGCGCTGGCACGGCCCATTCCCGATGCGCCGCCGATGACGACGACCTTCTTCCCACTGATCTCCATCCGGGCGTCTCCTTCGTGGTTGTCAGAATCCCTGCGATCTGTAACGTTACGTAGGCACGCTAGCGTGTCCGCTCCTCAGGCCTGTCACCGAGCCATGCCAAGCTGGCGACCGTGCTCCTTCTCGACGTGGCAACGACGTCTGACGACGTCGGGAAGACGTCGTCGCGGCTGACCAAAGTCGCCCACATCGCCGGCCTGCTAACGCGTGCGGCACCCGACGCCGCGGCGGTCGCCATCGTGGTGTCGTGGCTTTCCGGTGAGTTGCGGCAGCGCCAGATCGGCGTGGGGTGGGCGGCGCTGCGCTCGCGCCCGCCGGCAGCCTCGGACGCCTCGCTGACCGTCTCCGGCGTCGACGCCACCTTCTCCGACATCGGCGCGGTGTCCGGCAAGGGCGCGCAGGCACGCCGCGCCGCGCTGGTGAGCGGCCTGTTCGCCGCAGCCACCGACATCGAACAGACCTTTCTGTTGCGGCTGCTCGGCGGCGAACTACGCCAGGGCGCACTGGCCGGGATCATGGCCGACGCGGTGGCGAAGGCCGCCGGCATCCCGGCGGCCGCGGTCCAGCGCGCCGCGATGCTGGGCGGGGACCTGCCGGCGGTGGCGGCGGCAACCCTGTCCGGTCCGTTGTCCGGCTCGGCCTCGGCGCTGGACGCGTTCACCCTGCGGGTCGGCCGGCCGGTTGACCCGATGCTGGCGCAGACCGCGACGAGCGTGGCCGATGCGATCGAACGCCACGGCGGGCAAACGATTTTCGAAGCCAAGCTGGACGGCGCGCGGGTGCAGATCCACCGCGCCGGTGACGAGGTCACCGTCTACACGCGAAGCCTCGACGACGTCACCGCGCGGCTGCCCGAAGTGGTGGAGGCGACGCTGGCGCTGCCGGTGGACGACCTCATCGCCGACGGCGAGGCCATCGCGCTGCGGCCCGACAACCGGCCGCACCGCTTCCAGGTCACCGCCTCACGATTCGGCCGCTCCGTCGACATCGCCGCAGCCGTTGCGGCACAACGGCTTTCGGTGTTCTTCTTCGACATCCTGCACCGCGACGGCGTCGACCTGCTCGACGCGCCGACCGCCGAGAGGCTGGCCGCGCTGGACGCATTGGTGCCGCCGGCGCAGCGGGTCGATCGGCTGCTCACGAGCGACCCCGCGGAGGCGGGCGCGTTCCTGGACGCGACGCTGGCCGCCGGCCACGAGGGCGTGATGACCAAGGCGCCCGGCGCGCCGTACCAGGCGGGCCGGCGGGGAGCGGGCTGGCTGAAGGTCAAGCCCGTGCACACCCTGGATCTGGTGGTGCTCGCGGTGGAGTGGGGGTCGGGGCGCCGCCGTGGCAAGCTCTCCAATATCCACCTGGGCGCGCGCGACCCGGCAAGCGGCGAATTCATCATGGTGGGAAAGACTTTCAAGGGCATGACCGACGCCATGCTGGACTGGCAGACCGCACGGTTCAGCGAACTCGCCATCGGCGAAACGGACGGTTACGTCGTCCGAGTGCGGCCCGAGCAGGTGGTCGAAATCGCGCTGGACGGCGTGCAGAAGTCGTCGCGCTACCCCGGGGGGCTGGCGCTGCGGTTCGCCCGCGTGGTGCGCTATCGCGACGACAAGAGCCCCGCCGACGCCGACACCATCGACGCCGTGCGCGCGCTGTACTGAACCGGGCATTGGCCAACAGGCGCAGTCGCTTCGGCGCGCGTAGGGTTTCCGCCGTGGCAGTCAGAGAGCACCGCGACGACGTCAGCTACATCCATACCGACGAAGGCCTGCCACCCGTGGCCATCATCGACCGCTCCCCTATCACCGCGCGACACAAGATCGTGTTCGGCGTCATCGCGGTGCTCGGCGCCGTCGCCTGGGCGATCATCGCGTTGGCTCGGGGCGAGACGGTCAACGCGGTGTGGATCGTCGTCGCGGCGATCTGTACGTACATCGTCGGGTACCGGTTCTATGCGCGGTTGATCGAGATGAAGATCGTCCGCCCGCGCGACGACTACGCCACGCCTGCCGAGTTTCTCGAGGACGGCACCGATTTCGTGCCGACCGACCGGCGGGTGCTGTTCGGCCATCATTTCGCCGCCATCGCCGGGGCCGGTCCGCTCGTCGGTCCGGTGCTGGCCATGCAGATGGGCTATCTACCGGGCAGCATCTGGGTCGTCATCGGCGCAGTATTCGGCGGCTGCGTGCAGGACTACCTGGTGTTGTGGATCTCCACCCGGCGGCGTGGCCGTTCCCTTGGCGAGATGGTCCGCGACGAGCTGGGCGCCGCGGGCGGGGCCGCCGCCCTCGTCGGGGTCCTCGTCATCATGGTCATCCTGATCGGGGTGCTGGCGCTGATCGTGGTGCGGGCGCTGGCCCAGAGCCCGTGGGGTGTCTTCTCGATAGCCATGACCATCCCCATCGCCCTGTTCATGGGTTGCTACCTGCGGTTCCTGCGTCCCGGGCGTGTTTCGGAAGTATCGGTGATCGGCTTCGCGCTGCTACTGCTCGCGGTGGTGTCCGGCCATTGGGTCGCCGAAACACCTTGGGGCGCAGCCTGGTTCACACTTTCTCCGGTCACGCTGTGCTGGTGCCTCATCGGCTACGGTTTCGCCGCGTCCGTGCTGCCGGTCTGGCTTTTGTTGGCGCCGCGTGACTACCTGTCGACGTTCATGAAGGTCGGCGCCATCGGGCTGCTCGCCGTCGGGGTCTGCATCGCCCGGCCGGAGATGCAGGCATCCGCGATCTCACAGTTCGCCACCAGGGGCAACGGCCCGGTGTTCGCCGGCTCGCTGTTCCCGTTCTTGTTCATCACCATCGCGTGCGGCGCGCTGTCCGGCTTTCACGCGCTGATCTCGTCGGGGACGACGCCCAAGCTGCTGGAGAAGGAAAGCCAGATGCGAATGATCGGCTACGGCGGCATGATCACCGAGTCGTTCGTCGCGGTCATGGCGCTGATTACGGCGGCGATCATCAACCAGCATCTGTACTTCACCATCAACGCGCCGGCGGCGCAGACCGGTGGCACCGCGGCCGGCGCCGCGCATTACGTCAATGGACTCGGATTGCCGGGCGCCCCGACCGACGCGGACCAGATCAGCCAGGCCGCCAGCAGCGTCGGCGAGAAGTCGATCGTGTCGCGCACCGGTGGAGCACCGACGCTGGCCTGGGGGATGGCCGACGTGCTGCAGCGTGTCTTCGGCGGCGCGGGCCTCAAGTCGTTCTGGTACCACTTCGCGATCATGTTCGAGGCGCTGTTCATCCTGACCACCCTCGACGCGGGCACCCGGGTCAACCGCTTCATGCTCTCCGACGCGCTGGGCAACCTGCGCGGCCCGCTGGCCAAGCTGCGAAACCCCAGTTGGCGCCCCGGCGTTTGGGGTTGCAGCCTGGCCGTGGTGGCCGCGTGGGGCGGCATCCTGCTGATGGGCGTGAGCGACCCGCTCGGCGGCATCAACACGCTGTTTCCGCTGTTCGGTATCGCCAACCAGCTGCTTGCCGGGATCTCACTGACCGTCATCACCGTGGTGGTCATCAAGAAGGGCCAGTTGAAGTGGGCGTGGATTCCGGGGATTCCCCTGCTCTGGGATCTTGCGGTCACGCTGACCGCGTCGTGGCAGAAGATCTTCTCCGCGGATCCGGCCGTCGGCTATTGGACGCAGCACTCGACGTACCTGGCGGCCAAGCAAGCGGGCAGGACGGCCTTCGGTTCGGCCAAAGACGCGCATCAGCTCGACGAGGTCATCAGGAACACCTTCATCCAGGGCACGCTGTCGATTCTGTTCGCGGCGACCGTCGTCATCGTGGTGATCTCCGGGATCGTGGTCGCGCTCGGGGCGATTCGCGGACCGGCCAGCAAGTTGGGCCGGCCCCTGACCGAGGACGACCCGGTGCCGTCGAAGCGGTTCGCGCCCGCGGGCCTGATTCCCACGGCCGCGGAGCGAGGGGTGCAGCGGCAATGGGCCCAGCCGACGACGTCGGCTCCCGGGGTCGTCGGCGCTCAAAAGCGATGACGTTCCCCGAAGTGCGGTAGCCGCCGCGCACAAATAGGTAGTCGACTACGCGTGCGTACTGGTGATCGCCGACCCTACGTTGAGTCCATCACCGGCCGACCTACCTGGCCAACGGGACCGCGACACGAAGAAGGTGGACGAAATGCTGGTCACGTCAACGGGACTCCGGACCGCACCCGATATCCAGCCCATACCGCAACCGTCGTCGGCGACGCCCGCCGTCGAGGCGGCACCCGCACCGGTCCTGATCAGTACCCAGCAGGTGCTCTTCGACACCGCCGTCGTCCAGCGAACGCGCCGCTCCCCGCTCCGCAGCCGGATCGCCGCCGGGCTGCGGCAGATGGTCGCTGATGCGAATCGGCCGCGGCAGCCCTACCTGAGGCATTACGTCTACCTCGAGAACGCCCGCATGGCACGCGAAATGGAGAGGCTGTGAACGTACTCATCAGCGTCGCCTGCGTCGGATTGATGATGGTGCTCGCAGTGGGGACCTACAACCTGCAGTGGTGGCTCGAGCGCAACGACTACGAGCGCCACTTCGAGGACTGACCGAACGCGAGGGCACGCCACGCGAAGAGGTCGTGCCGAAAGACGCGACGCGGTCCTAAACTTGCGCGATGAGAGTCGGTATCGACTTTGGCACCACGCACACCGTCGTCGCGGCCGTCGACCGAGGCAACTATCCCGTCGTGTCCTTCGAGGGCATGGATGCGTGGCCGTCGCTCATCGCCGCCAATGCCGCCGGGGACTTGCGGTTCGGCGCGGAGGCCGCCGCCGTGCGCCACGATTCGAATTGGTCGGTGCTGCGCTCGTTCAAACGATTACTCAACGACGCCGGACCCCAAACCGAGGTCACCCTGGCGGGCCGTGCTTATCGCCTGGCCGACCTCCTCACCGGCTTCCTGGCCCAACTGAAGGCCGATCTGCGGCGGCACTCGAACGTGGCCCTGGCCCCGGGCGAACCCATCGAAGCCGCGATCAGCGTGCCGGCCAACGCGTCGAGCGCCCAGCGCCTGCTCACTCTGGATGCCTATGTCGCGGCCGGTTTTCACGTCGTCGCGCTGCTCAACGAGCCGTCCGCCGCCAGCCTCGAATACGCCCACCGCTACCGGTCCACCATCACCGCCAAACGCGAGTACGTCCTCATCTACGACTTGGGCGGCGGCACGTTCGACGCGTCACTGCTGAAAATGACCGGGCACGCGAACGAGGTCGTCATCAGCGAAGGGATCCAGCGCCTCGGGGGCGACGATTTCGACGAGGCGATCGTCGAGCTGCTGCTCGCCGGCGCCAACCTGCCCGGCCTCGACACCGCCCAGCGCGACCTGCTCGCCGAGGAGTGCGCCACCCGCAAGGAGGCGGTCGGGCCGCAGACGCGCCGTTTCCTGGTCGACCTGTCCCCGGTCGATCGGCCGCCATTCTCCTGCCCCATCGACGACGTCTACTCGGTGTGCGCGCCGCTGGTCGACCAGACGATGCGGCTGCTCACTCGGGTCCTGCACGATCCGGCGCGGGGCCGCAACGACCTGGACTGGTCGGAGGTGGCGGGCATCTACGTCGTCGGCGGGGCCGGGGGCTTTCCGCTGGTGTCTCGGATGCTGCGCAGCACCTTCGGCGAGAAGCGGGTGAAACGCTCGCCGCACCCCTTCGCCGCCACGGCCATCGGACTCGCCGTCTTTCTGGACAAGGAATCCAATTTTGCTCTCTCCGAACGCTTCTCGAGGAATTTCGGAGTTTTCCGCGAGGCCGAGGCCGGCGCCGGGGTCGTCTTCGACCCGATCGTGTGCAAGGACGTTTCGCTTCCGGCCGACGGGCAATCCCCGCTGGTGGTGAAACGCAAATATCGAGCGGCACACAACATCGGGCACTTCCGGTTCGTGGAGTGCAGCCGCCTGGTCAACGGGCGGCCCGACGGCGACGTCACGCCGTATGACCCGGTGCTTTTCCCCTTCGACCCCGCACTGCACGACCGCGACGACCTGGGGCGTCAGCCGGTCGGCAGGTGGGTCGACGGGCCCGACGTCGAGGAGCGCTACGTCATCGCCCCCAACGGTGCGGTAGAAGTGACCTTGACGACGCAGCCGGCCGGGTTCGAACGCACGTTCCGGCTGGAGCGGTGCGCGTCCGCGAGTTGACGAGCATTCCGCCATGCAGCTATACGACGTGATGCGAACGACTTTCGCGGCACGGGAGTTCACCGACGATCCGTTGCCCGACGACGTGCTGGCGCGCATTTTCGACAACGCCCGGTTCGCTCCCAGCGGCGGCAACCGCCAGGGCGCACACGTCACCGTGGTGCGCGACGAAACGGTCCGCCGCGAGCTGGCCGAACTCGGCAAGCCCGCCGCTCGGCGCTACTTCGCCCAGTTGCAGGCGGGTGAAAACCCTTGGAATTCGGTTCATCCCAGCGGGGTTCCGCAAGACGTCATCGACGCGACCGAAATCCCCGACACGTTCGTCGCGCCGATCGCCAAAGCACCTGTGGTTCTGGTCGTTTCGGTGGACCTGACCGTCGTCGCCGCCATCGATCAAGACCTCGACCGCGTCGGCATAGCTGGCGGGGCATCGGTCTACCCGTTGATCTGGAACGTCTTGCTCGCCGCGCGCGTGGGCTACGGCGGCACCATCACCACGATGGCCATCGCGGCCGAAGAACACGTCCGCCGACTGCTGGGCATTCCCGACACGCACGCGGTGACCGCGGTGGTGCCGCTCGGCAGACCGGCGCGGCAGCTGACCAAACTGCGCCGAAAGCCGGTCGTCGAGTTCATCACTCGTGATCGGTTCGATGGTCCGGCTTTCGACGGCTGAGGCCTGAACCCTAGCCGCGCACCTGGGGCAACACGTCACGCTGCCATGCGGCGAAGAACCCGTCCATGTCGGGGCCGATCTGCTGAACGTAGATCTCGTCGACGTCGGCGTCGATGTACTCGCGCACCTGGGCGATGTGCTTGTCGGGGTCCGGGCCACAGGCCACGCTCTCGCCGACCGTCTCCGGCGGCACCAGCGACTGCAGAGCGGCGAAATCCTTGGGCCGCGGCAGGATTTGCGAGGTCTGTCCGGGCAGCCCCTCGTTAGCCCACAACCGGTGCGCGGTCTTCAGCGCGGCGTCGGCATCTTGGTCCCAGCAGACTTTGGTACCGCCCTGCACCGGCTTGTCGCCGCCGCCGGATTCGCGGAATTGCTTGACCAGGTCGCCGTCGGGCATGGCGATGCTGTATCCGTCGCCGATGCGGGCGGCCAGCTCGACGGCCTGCGGGCCGAACGCGGAGACGTAGATCGGCACCGGCTGTTCCGGCCGGGTGTATACCTGCGCCTCCTGCACCTCGTAGTGCTTGCCGTGGTGGCTCACCTCGCCGCCCTTGTGCAGCTTGCGAATGACGTCGATCGCCTCCTCCAGCATCTCGAGGCGCACACCGGCGGACGGCCAGGGATCGCCCAGGATGTGTTCGTTGAGGGCCTCGCCGCTGCCCACCCCGAGCACGAAGCGTCCGTCGAGTTGCACGGCCGCGGTGGCCGACGCCTGCGCGATGATCGCCGGATGGATGCGGATGGTCGGGCACGTGACGGCGGTGCTCACCGGCAGCGACGTCGCCTCCGACAACGCACCGATCACCCCCCACACGAACGGGCTCTGGCCCTGCTCGTCGTTCCACGGGTGATAGTGGTCCGAGATCCACAACGCGTCGAATCCGGCGTCCTCCGCGCGCTTGGCCTGGTCGATGAGTTCTTTCGGGCCGAATTGCTCGCAGGTGAGAAAGTATCCGATCTTGGTCATGGCGCCCGGCTACCCGCTGCGCGCCCGGTTATGCGTCAGGAAGACGCATAGGCCCCGCTGCGCGCCGAAGGCCGGAGCCGACCGAGGCGATGCACGTCCCGTTGTGGCGCCAATTAGTTTGCAAGCCAACGCTTCTCCACGTCAGCGGGCGCGGCTTCCATCAGGCCCTTCGGGTGCGCCGCGGAAGGACAGTGTGAAGTGCCCGCCTTTGAGCGACAACTCCGATGGTCCGCGTCGTTGTCGCTCGAAGGCGGGCAAACGCCCCACCCGCGAGAACAGCTTCGCCGATTCGGAGAAGGTAGTTCTCCGCACTCGAGAGACAGATTACGATCGCAGGTGACCTGTGCCGGTGTGACGCCCGGAGCAAGTCCGCCAACCACAACGATCGGAGTCCATCATCGACGCCTGGATTCTCGAAGGCGTCCGCACCACGCGCGGGCGCGACCGCCCCGGGGGCGGGATGGGCACGGCAACGATCACCGAGCGGGTGTGACCGTGCCCGAAACCGTGAATCTCGAGCGGCCCCGCGACGGGGTCGTCATTCTGCGGCTCAACCGCCCGCAGCGGCTCAATGCCATCAACGAGACCATGCAGACCGAATTGCATGATGCGCTCAACGATCTGGCCGCCGATCACGCGGCGCGCGCCGTCGTGCTGACGGGCGCCGGGCGCGGGTTCTGCGCGGGCATCGACATGCGGGACTTCGGGCCCTCGATGTTGGACGCGAGCGCGCCCGCACTGGACCGGATGCGCTTTCAGGAAAAGATGGCCGCCCTCGCCGAGGCGGTGCGGGCATTGCCGCAGCCCGTCATCGCGGCCGTCAACGGCCCCTGCGTAGGGGCCGGGCTCGCGCTGTGCCTGGCCGCCGACATCCGAATCTGCTCGGCGGCAGCTTCTTTCGGCAATGCCGCAATCCTGCTCGGGCTCTCGGGCGCCGAGATGGGCATGAGTTACCACCTGCCCCGCATCGTCGGCACCAGCGTTGCCGCCGACTGGATGCTCACCGGCCGCACCGTGTCCGCCATCGAGGCGGACCGGCGCGGTCTAATCAGCGAGGTCATCGAGCCGGATGCTCTGTCCGATCGCGCGGTGGAATTGGCGTCGCTGATCGCGAGCCACGCCCCGCTGGGTGCGCAACTGACCAAGCGCGCCCTACAAGTCAACACCGACGCCACGAGCCTGGCGTCGGCCGTAGAACTGGAAAACCGCAATCAGGTGATTTCCCACGCGACCGACGAGGCGGCCGAGCGCCGCAAGAAGTGGTCTTCATGACCGGTCCCGCCGCCCGGGACGCCGACGCCATCACCGCGCTCGAGGACTCCGGCCTGGTGGCCCACAGCAACTCAGAGTGACCAACCAAGAGAGGACGACGCATGTCGTGGGACTTCTCCACCGAACCGGAGTGGGCAGCACAACTGCAGTGGGTCGAAACCTTCGTGCGCGAAGAGTGCGAGCCGATCGACTTGATTGTCAAGGAATCTCACGACCTCGGCGACCCGGTGCGTCAGGCGCTGATCCCGCCGCTGCAGCAGATCGTGAAAAAGCGTGGCCTGTGGGCGACCCACCTGGGCCCGCACTTGGGCGGGCCGGGCTTCGGACAGGTAAAGCTGGCGCTGCTCAACGAGATCCTGGGTCGCTCGGAATGCGCGCCGATCGTATTCGGCTCGCAGGCTCCCGATTCCGGCAATAGCGAAATCCTGGCGCACTACGGCACACCCGAGCTCAAGGAGCGCTACTTGGAGCCGCTGTTGGACAACCGCATCATTTCGTGTTTCTCGATGACCGAGCCACAGGGCGGGGCCGATCCGAAAGTGTTTCGCACCACCGCGGTACAAGACGGCGATCATTGGATCATCAACGGGGAGAAGTGGTTTTCATCGTTCGCCTCGATGGCGTCGTTCATCATCGTGATGGCGATGACCGATCCCGACGCCCCACCCTACGAGCGGTACTCGATGTTCGTCGTCCCCGGCGACACCCCCGGCATCAACGTGCTGCGAGACGTCGGGCTGGGTTATCAGCCGACCGGCGGTGGGCGTGAGGGTTATGTACGTTACGAAAACGTCCGCGTGCCGGCCGATCACATGTTGGGCCCGCGGGGCGGGGCCTTCGTCGTCGCGCAGACCCGCTTGGGCGGAGGGCGGATTCACCACGCGATGCGCACCGTAGGCCTGGTCCGCCGGATCTACGACATGATCTGCGAGCGTGCGGTGTCGCGTTACACCCAGGGTGAGCCGCTGGCCAACAAGCAACTCGTGCAGGAGATGGTCGCGGACTCGTGGATGGAGCTCGAGGCGTTCCGGCTGCTGACCCTTCAAACAGCTTGGAA
Organism: Mycobacterium sp. NGS27; assembly: GCF_059813005.1. NCBI lineage: Bacteria > Bacillati > Actinomycetota > Actinomycetes > Mycobacteriales > Mycobacteriaceae > Mycobacterium > Mycobacterium sp. NGS27. The sequence continues at coordinate 262,249 of NZ_JCALDT010000006.1, read as the reverse complement.
GATCGACCAATTCAACGACTACAAGGCCGTTCGCGCCGACATCTCGGCGGTGAAGGCGATGATGCAGAAGGTCCTGCACGACGTGTCGTCTCGCGCGCTTCAGGTGCACGGGTCGTTGGGCACCACCCACGAGATGCCGTTCGTGCAGTATCTGGTGGAGTCGTTCGTGCTCGGACTGGCCGATGGTCCGACCGAAGTGCACAAGGTCACGCTGGCGCGGTTGCTGCTGAAAGATCGTGAGCCCGCACCGGACCTGTTTCCCTCGCAGCATCTGCTGCGGTTGCGCGCGGCCGCGGAGGCCAAGTTCGCCGACAAGCTGGCCGGCATCCCCCGCCCCTGAGCGCGAACAACCGATCAGACGGCTTTGGTGACACCGACGTAGGACAGCACCACGTCGGACAGGTCGGTCGTACGGGTCAGCACCGCATAGGAGCGGATGAACGACTGGCCCACGCACCCGTCGATCTTGACGTGAAAGTTGCTGATCATCACCCACGGATCTGCACCCTTGAACTGCTTCTTGACCACCGGCACCACGATGACCAAACCGGGCTTGAGTCCCACGCTCATCACACCGTTGATGGGCGTCGAGACGAATGGGAGCAGCGGCGGCAGCGTGCCGGTCGCGTCGAAGGTGGGGCTGACGCCGGGGATGATGCCGGCGCCGCCCTCCATGATCACGCCGTTGGAGGTACTCATGTCGATTCCGCAGCCGATCTGGTATCCCACTTCCAGGACGCCGTGGGGCTCCTCGGGCCCTCTGAGCGAGCCGACGAAAATGCCGCTGGACATGTATTCGCGGGACGAGATGGCGGTGGTCAGCGGTGCCACCGGAACCTGCATCTCGTCCTTTGCGCCCACTCCCAGAGTCCAGCCGTCAGGGGTGTTGAGGATCGCGGGAGGATTCGAAGGCACCGCCCCTTCGGCCGGTGGCGCCGCATCGGGAGGGGCGGCGCCCGACTGGGGTTCAGAGCCGGCCGAAGGCGCCGCGATCACGGACATGGCGAGGCACACGGCAATCGCGGCGGCACGACGGACGACAATGGCTACCGGCCTCACGGGCGAAACCGTACGCAGGGTCGAGTCAGCCGCGTGAAATTTGCTGGCTTGCAATCCGAACTTGTTGTTCGTTCGTGACTTTGCCGCGATGTAGAATCGGCATCAGCGTTTCGACAATCTCCAGTATCCGGACGGATTACGGAGAGCAGGGCAATGACATCTCACAGGTGCGCTCGCGTACTGGTCGCGGGTTCGATGGTCATCTCGGCTTTGACCTGCGGCGCGGGCACAGCGCTCGCAGACCCTGACGCCGGTCAGCAGCCCGACCTTCCCTCGATCGACGAATGGCCGATACAGTTTCCGACCACCTTGACCAACCCGGTCGACGATGATGAAAACGGTTTGCCGAGCGACTGGAACAAGGTGGGAATGATTTGCGAAAATCTATCAGCCCACTGCGGCTGATCAGCTGTCCCTGCTAAGCCAGCGTGATCCTGGCGCGGTCCAGCAGTCGCGGCAAAACCGCTGCCATGGCTTCCCATTCGGCTCGCGGCGCGGCGCGTCGCCGATTGTGTTTGACGATCAGCGACCACGTCGCCGCCGATTTGAAGCACGCCAGCGCCGTGAACCACGCCAATTCGCCGACCTCGCAACCCATCTCAGACCGGTAGAGCTCGATGAGCTCGGCGATGGGCGGCGCGATGCCGTCAGCCGGGTCGACCCGCCGGTAGGTGTCCGGGTCGCAGTTGATCAGGAACCATCCGGCGTCGATGCGGGGATCGCCTATCGACCAGATCTCCCAGTCGATGACCGCGTTGACGTGCGATCCTGCCGCGAGCAGGTTGCCCAGCCGAAAGTCGCCGTGCACCACGCGGGGCGCCATCGCGCTCGGTGCGCAATCCAGCAGCTCGTCGCGCACGTTCGGCCAATCGGGCACCAGCGCCGGGTCGACGGTCCGCAGCGTGTCGGACCAACGCTGGACTTCGGCGACCGGATCGACCACCGGTTCGTCGCCCAGTCCGAGCTCCGTCGGCGCGAGTCTGTGCAACGCGGCCATGGCGCGGCAGGCATTCCGATACCGATCGCCGAGAGCGGGCACTGGCGCGCAATCGTCGAACAGCGGTTCCACGCACTCGCCTTCGACGTGCGTCATCACGTAGAGCGGTGGCGTGCCGGGCGGATCCCCCGTGTCCTCCCACAGCACCGTCGGCACCGGAACATCGCTCGCTGCAAGCGCTTTGATGATGCGGGCCTGGCGCAGCACGTCGCGATGCCCAACGGGTTCGACACCCGGCGGGGCGACTTTGATCACCACACGTTGGCCGGAGCTGGTGCCCGCGAAGGTGAGACTGGAGGCTCCCCCGGACAGCGGAGCGACGTCGACGACGCCGGCACCGTCGAGTCGCCGACGCAGCTCGGCCGCATCGAGCTCGGCCATTCAGCCCGCCGGCGCGGACCAGCCGACCTCGGCGAGGAAGGGCTGGGTGTGTGCGATGCGACCGGTCAGGGTCTTCGGATCACCCGTGCATAGCCGGAACGCCGTTTCGGTGATCAGCCCGATGTCCTCGGTGCCGGTCTTGGCCAGATCCAGCGTGCCGGCGCCGGGTGTGGCCACGGGGTTGGACGGGGCGGCGGCGTTGACTGCGATTCCGTCGTCATACAGTTCGGCCGCAAGGCTTTTCGTCAATCGGTTGAGCGCGGCCTTGGCCGTGCCGTAGATGCCGAAGCCGGCGGTCCGGTCGAACTCCGAAAACGGCGGCCCTGGCGGCAGGTCGCCGCCCACCGAGGTCAGGTTCAAGATCCAGCCGCGCCCGCGCTCGCGCATCGGGGGTATCGCCAGCTGGCACAGATGCAGCGGCCCGAGCACGTGCATCTCCATCATCAGCCGGGCGCGCCGCTCGGGAAACCCGTCGAGAGGCCGCAGGAACGTCACCGCGGCGTTGTTGACCAGGATGTCGGGTGCGCCCACGCCGTTGACCACCTCGGCGAAAAGCCGTTCCCGGTCTTGCGCTTGGGAAAGATCCGCTTGAACCGCAATGGCTTTCCCGCCCGCCGCGACAATCTCGTCGCGTGTTTGGCTCAGCGACCCCTGGTACTTCGGATCGGGGTCCATCGTGCGGGCGGTCAACGCCACCGTCGCTCCGCGTTCGGCCAGGCGCGCGGCGATTGCCCTGCCCAAGCCCCGGCTGCTGCCGGTGACCAGGGCCACCAGCCCGTCGCAGCGTTGCGCGCTCATGATCCGCCTCTCCGAACCCGTCCGTCGATCTGAAAACGGCTTCTCCGTATCAGAGAATGCCATTATCGCCGGTTGAGCGAAAGTCTGGGCTCGACGCGTTTCGTCAGCGCCGAAGCCGCGACCGGCCCGCCTTCCGGCGTAGTGCATCCAGGGAGTAGGCGCCGCCCCCGGCGAAGACGAGCAGGAAAAATCCGAAGCAGAACAGGATGGCCAGCGCTCCGCCGTTGCCTGCGGGCGGATCGGCGACGGGCCACAGCGCCTCGGGTTGATGACTCGAGAAGTAAGCGACCGCCATCTCCCCGGAGGCGACGAACGCGGCGGCGCGAGTGAATAACCCGCCGGCGATGAGCAGGCCCGCGACGATTTCGATCAGCCCGGCATACCAGCCGGGCCAGGATCCAACTTCGACGACAACGGGCGATGGGACGGGCCAGTCGAAGAGGCTCCTCGACCCGTACGCGGCGAAGAGCAAACCGTAGACGCACCGAAACAGGCTCAGTACGGCCGGGGAGTAGTGGGCCAGTCTTTGGTCGAGGTTCGTCGTCACGCTGGCAAGGTTACGGTTGCCACCCAGGCGATCGGCGGAGACGACGCCATTCGACGCACCGTCGGGGTAAATACGTACGTGTGCCCAGGCAGGCAAGGAGGCGTTGTGACCTATCTGTTTCTCCTCGGCGCGATATTCGCCGAGGTAATAGCGACCAGCCTGCTCAAGGGCACCGAAGGCTTCACCCGCTTGTGGCCGACCGTGGTGTGCCTGATCGGTTATGCCGTCTCGTTCGCGCTGCTGGCGGTGTCGATTTCGCGCGGTATGCAGACCGACGTCGCCTACGCGTTGTGGTCGGCCATCGGTACCGCCCTCATCGTGTTGATCGCCGTATTGTTTCTCGGCTCCTCGATATCGCTGTCCAAGATCGTCGGGGTCGGCTTGATCATCGCCGGCGTGGTCACGCTGAACCTCGCCGGTGCGCACTGACCGCGTCCTGCGAGAGCCGTCCGAAACGGACTAGGGTGGGCGCGCACGCAACGACGGCAGGAGAGATGTGAACCTACGCTTCCGCGAACTCGCCCTGGCTCCGGTGATCATGGTGCTGGCGCTGCTGCTCGCCCCGTCGGCGTCCGCCGACACCTACACGGACCAGCTGGTGAGCAGGTTCGACAGCGAGACGCACGTGGTGGTCGACCCGGGGGCCCGGCCGCCGCTGCAGAATCCCGACAAGCTGAACCAGCAGATCCTCACCAGCTCGTGGACGTGGAGCTCGGACCCTCCGGTCTGGGTGGCGGTGGTGTCCCCCGCCCAGAGCGGCGTGACCACGCCCGACGCCGTTCACGCCGCCATGCTGAGCCGCAACCCCAGGTTCAGCGGCGTCATCCTGGTCATCGACTCCCGCGGCTACCACGTGCGCGCCTACAACGTGCCCAAGGCCATTGCCGACAACGTTGATCAATTCATGAATCAGTCGGCGAAAGATCACCACAACGACCCGTACGGCGCCACGAGTGCCTTCGTCGGCAAGCTGGCGAGCGCCAACGCGGTGTCCCGCGGACCGGTGACCACCTCTCCCGTCGCTCACCAAAAGCACGACGACTGGACCTGGCTGAAGGCGACGCTGGTCATTTCGGGCATCGCGCTGGCCATGGCCGGCTTGCTCTGGTTCGGCGTGCGCCGAAATCGTAAGCACCGCAAGGACAATGAGGCGCGCGAGGAGATCAAGCAGGAGCTGATCGTGGCCACGTCGAATGTCAGCGATCTCGACAACGCCGTGCTAACCGATAGCGGCGCGGATGTCAGCGCCGAGTCGCTGAAAGCCAACTCCAGCTTGTACGACGCCCGAAACGCTTATGAGAAAGGCGATTACGGGGCCGCACGGGCGCATCTGCGGGTGGTGGAGTCCACGGTCGCGAAGGCCAACCGGAAGCTGGACCCGCGGCGCACGCCCGACGTCGCCGCCGTGAATTCGGTGCCGGCCGCCGATCGTAAGCAGGCCACGGTGCGCACCACGAACCCCGACACCGGTGAGTCGGTGACGATCAACAACAACAACTACAGCACCGCAGCGCAGCCCGGTTACCCGTACTACTACGGCGGTGGCTACCACAATGGGATGTTCTTTTACCCGGGCTATTACCCGTACGCGTTCTGGGGCCCGGGCTGGACGTGGGCGCTGACCGACGTGCTGCTGATGGACGCGCTCCTGGACGACCATTGGGGCGGCAGTTACGAGCGCGGCTTCGAGGCCGGCCGCGATTCCGCCTTCACCGATGCCAATAGCTATGGCTATGACGATGGCCAGGCAGCCGGTTATGACAGCCCGTCGGCGGACGTGGGGTTCACCGGCGGCGACGCCGCATTCTCCGGCGGCGGCGACGTCGGCTTTGGCGGCGGGTGGGACTCCGGCGGCGGCTGGGACTCCGGCAGCTCCGATTTCGGCGGCGGCTCCGATTTCGGCGGCGGATCGGACTTCGGCGGGGGGTCCGATTCGGGCGGTGGCGGCGACTTCGGATTTTGATCGCCCGGGATGTGATCATCAGCCGGGACTTTCGGAGAAAGCGCTCACGTACGGGGTCGCAACGACTGGGGTAGCGTTCTTCGCGAGCCTTCGGTAATCCCACGGCGAAGCAAGGATCGCAGCATGAGTTCGTCTTTATATGGTCTGCTGACCGCACTAACCCTTGTCCTGGCGCTGTCGTTGGCGGCCGTCGCCGCCGTGTACGTAAATCGCCTGGAGCGCCGCACGGCTGCTCCCGTCGGTGAAGACATCGGGAGCGCCAAAGCGGTCCTGCACAAAGTGCGGAAAGGCGAACCGATGTCACGGCAGGAGTTGAACTACGCGAAGCAACTCGTTGCCGATCGTGGCTCCTTACTGACCCTTTGCATCCCGGGCGCCTTGTTCATGCTGGGCTGTTTTTATGTCTTCGGCAGTCTCTACCACTTGCATGGAGCGACTCCCTCCGAGCGGACCTTCCTCGGGGTGATCCCGATGTTGACCTCGACGAACCTCGCCATTCAAATCCGCCGCCACGCAGGGTTGAAGCGGCGGCTGAACAAAGTGTCCTGACCGAAGACAAGGCCAGGCATCCCGTGCGCTCACGGGCCGCCGGATGGGCCGGCGCGCCTTACCGGCCGGGTCCGGGTTGCGGTGTTTCTGGTCTTGCACAATGATGTGTCAATTGGGCACATGACCGTCTACTATTTGGCGGGCACCAGGGCGAGAGCGGGGGGGCACGAACACGATGTCCGTACCGGGTCGCGAGAGATGATCCGATGAGCCCTCGTTCAGTCGGGCGGACAGTGCTTTCGCGTATCTGGATGCCGTTGGTCGCGGTGGTCGCGGTGGGTGTGGGCCTGCTGTGCATGTACAAGGTGCATCAGTTCTCCGAACCGGAGCCGGTCATCACCGTCAACGGTCCGCAGGCACCCGAAGAGTTCAACCTCAAACGGATCACCTATGAGGTGTTCGGTTCCGCCGGGCGAGGCGGGAAGCTCGTCTACGTCGACATCGATGGCCATCCGCACGAGGTCGATATCACGTCTTTGCCCTGGTCCCACACGGAGACCACCACGCTTACGGTGGCATCCGGCAGCATTTCGGTGCACGTTCATGGCGGTCAAGTGGGTTGCCGGATGCTGGTCGACGGCGTTGTCCGCGACGAGCAATCCGGTGACCATCAGGACGCCGACGTCCAGTGCAGGGTGAAGTCGGCATGACCGAGCACCGCCTCGACGAGCCCCGGGTCAAACGTCCCTTCATCCCCAGGATGGTCCGCGCACTGGCGATACCGATCATCTTCTTCTGGGGGCTTCTCGCGGTCACCACGAATACCTTTATGCCCCAAGTGGAACGGGTCGCAGAAGAGCTCGCCGGGCCGATGGTCCCGCACTACGCACCCTCGCAGCGGGCGCTGCTGCACATCGGCGAGAAGTTCCACGAGTCCAACTCGACCAACCTGACCATGGTGGTGTTCGAGGCGAACCGCCAACTGGGCGACCAGGACCACCGGTACTACGACGATTTGATGCGCCGCCTCGAGCGCGACACCAAACACGTGCAATACGTGATGGATCTGTGGGGCAAGCCATTCACCGCGGCCGGGGCGCAAAGCGTCGATGGCAAGTGCACCTACGTGCTCTTGCGTCTCGCCGGCGACATCGGCCAGATTCAAGCCAACCAGTCCGTCGACGCCGTCCGCGACATCATCAAGAAAGACACGCCGCCGCCCGGGCTCAAGGTCTACGTCAGCGGTGCGGCTCCGCTGGCCTCCGACACACTCGCCATCGCCAATGCCAGCCTGAACAACGTCACGATCGTCACGATCATCCTCATCGTCGTGATGCTGCTGTTGGTGTACCGCACGCCCGCCACGCTGTTGGTGCCCCTGCTCGGAGTCCTCATCGAGATGCTCGTCGCGAAGGGCATCGTCTCGACCCTGGGGCACTACGGGTACATCGAACTCTCGTCGTTCGCGGTGAACATCGTCATCGCGTTGACCCTCGGTGCGGGAACGGATTACGGCATCTTCCTGATGGGCCGATACCACGAGGCCCGACAGGCCGGCGAAAGCCGGGAGGACAGCTTCTACATCGCATACAAGGGTGTCGCGCCCATCATCATCGGGTCCGGCCTCACCATCGCCGGCGCGTGTTACTGCTTGACGTTCGCGCGCCTCAACTACTTCCACACCATGGGGCCGGCCGTCGCGATCACCATGCTGTTCACCATCGCGGCGGCGATGACGCTGGGTCCGGCGGTCTTGACCGTCGGCAGCCTGTTCGGGATGTTCGACCCGAGAACCAGCGCCAAAGGGTATCTCTATCGGCGCATCGGGGCGAGCGTCGTGCGCTGGCCGGTGCCGATCCTGGTGGCCAGTTCCGCCGTCGTCATGCTCGGCGCGATCTTCGTGCCGAGCTACCGGCAGAACTACGACGACCGGCAATACCAGCCGGCCAGTGCCCCAGCGAATCTCGGCTTTCAGGCCGCCGATCGGCACTTCCCCAAGAGCAAGCTGTTTTCCGAGATGCTGATGATCGAGACCGACCACGACATGCGCAACTCGGCCGACTTCATCTCGCTCGATCGCGTCGCCAGGGCTTTGATCCGCCTGCATGGGGTGGCGATGGTGCAAGGCATGACGCGGCCGTTGGGCCGGGCGCTCGAGCACGCCAGCATTCCCTACCTGTTCACCACGCAAGGCAGCGGCAATGGTCAACAACTCCCGTTCAACAGGGAGCAGAATTCGAACACCGACGCGCAGGCGGAGATCCAGGCGCACTCTGTTGCCGTCTTGCGCAAGGAGATCGGCTTCTTCCAGAAGGTGTCCGACGAACTGCACCAGACGGTGCTCACCGTCGAGGACCTGGAAAGGGTCAGCAACGAAATCAACGAGGAGATCGCGAACGTCGACGATTTCTTCCGCCCGATCAAAAGCTATTTCTATTGGGAGAAGCACTGTTTCGACATTCCGATCTGCTGGTCGTTCAGATCGTTGTTCGACGGGCTCGACCAGATCGACCACCTGGCCGAGGACATCAAGTACGCCAGGATCTCCCTCGTGGAGGTCGATAAGGCCTTCCCGCAGATCATCGCCCAGCTGAAAGCCACCGCCGACGACACGGAAGCCCTTCAGTCGAAGTTGGTCAACAGCTACGGCTCGGCGGATCTACAGTCCATTCAAACCGAGCAGACCTACGACGATTCGATCAACGTCGGCAACGACTTCGACAAGTCCCGCAGCGACGACTTCTTCTATATCCCGCACGAAGCCTTCGACAACGAGGACCTCAAGGCGGGCATGAAGCTGATGATGTCGCCGGACGGCAAGGCCGCCCGCTTCATCGTCACGCACGAGGGCGACGCCATGGGCCCCGAAGGCGTCGAGCACGTCGAACAGTTCCCCGACGCGATCAAGACGATCCTGAAGGAGACGTCGCTGGCCGGCGCCCGGGTCTATATCGGCGGTTCGGGGTCCAACGACAAGGACATCAAGCAATACGCGATGTCGGATCTGCTGATCGCGGCGATCGCGGCCTTTGTGCTGATCTTCTTGATCATGCTGTTCATCACGCGAAGTCTGGTGGCGGCGTTGGTGATTCCGGGCACCGTGGCCTTCTCCTACGCCGGGGCGTTCGGCCTGTCCATCCTGTTCTGGCAGCACCTCATCGGTCTGCACCTGCACTGGCTCGTCCTACCGCTGACGTTCATCATCCTGGTGGCCGTCGGATCGGACTACAACCTGTTGTTGATCAATCGGGTCAAGGAGGAGCTGCACGGCGGGATCCACACCGGTCTCATCCGCGCGCTCGGCAGCACCGGCGGTGTGGTGACGTCGGCCGGTTTGGTGTTCGCCTTCACCATGCTGGCCATGCTCACCAGCGATCTGAGAACGATCGGGCAGGTGGGTTCGACGGTGTGCATCGGCTTGTTGCTCGACACCCTGATCGTGCGCTCGTTTGTCGTGCCGTCCATCCTGCGGATCCTGGGGCCGTGGTTCTGGTGGCCGACGCTGGTGCGCGCCCGTCCGCTGCCGCAGCCGTGACCGGCCGACGAATCGTTGACCGGGCCGAACGCATCTCGTTGATGTGCTGACATGTCGACGAAACGCGTGCGACGACCCGCGCCGTCTCGCCGCCGTCGCCGCCGTCGCCGCCGTCGCCGCCCAGATTCCCGCCGACAAGGGCTACCTGAAGATCTGATGAGAGAACCTCGGGCGCGCTGGCGGCGACGGGCATAATCGTGTCGTGAAGGGGTCCGGCACTGCGCTGCCGAAAAAGCGTGCCGGATCGCTGCTACCCAGTGAAATGGCGCAGGCGTCGGTGATGGGTGCGCTGTGTGCGGCGATCGCCATCATCGCGGTCATCCTTCCGCACGCGGGTTGGCTGGGTCTGCTGGGCACCGTGCCGATTGGGCTACTTGCCTATCGGTATCGGATCCGGGTCCCGATCACCGCGGCGATCGCCGCTGGTGTGATCTGCTTTTTGGTGGTCGGCTTCAGCGGCGTCTTGACGGTCGCGCTCTGCGCCTACGTCGGCGGACTGGCCGGGATGGTGACACGCCGCACCCGCGGCACGCCCACCGTGATCGCCGTGTCATTTGTCGCCGGAGTCGTCCTCGGCGGGGCCGGCGTCATCGCGTTGACCGTCCTGGCGCGGCTTCGGCAACTGGTGTTCGACACGATCGCGGCCACCGTAAACGGAGTCGCGGCGGTGATTGCCCGCGTGCCGCACCTGCAGGCTGGTGCGCAGGAGCTCAAACGGTTGCTCGCCGAAGCGCTGAATTATTGGCAGTGGCTGGTCCTCGGATACGCGGTGGTCGCGATCATCGGCGCCTCGGTCATCGGCTGGTGGACGCTGTCGCGGGTGCTGCAGCGGCTAGGCAGCATTCCCGATGTGCACAAACTGGACGCACCACTTCGCTGCGGGCCGATCGCGCCGGTCCCGGTGCGGCTGGACGAGGTTCGCTTCCGCTACTCGCATGCCGATCACGACGCGCTGCGTGCGGTGAGCTTTGACGTGCAGGCGGGCGAATACGTCGCGGTCACCGGAACGAACGGCTCCGGGAAAACTACGCTGGCACTGATCCTGGCCGGCCGCGAACCGACCTCGGGCACGGTCGAACGTCCGGGGGCGGTCGGACTTGGCGAACTCGGCGGCACCGCGGTCGTCATGCAGCACTCGGAAAGCCAAGTGCTGGGCACGCGGGTCGCCGACGATGTGGTCTGGGGACTGCCCCCCGGCAAGACCACTGACGTTGGCCGGTTACTGCATGAAGTCGGGCTTGACGGCATGGCCGAGCGCGACACCGGCGGGTTGTCCGGCGGTGAACTGCAGCGCCTCGCCGTGGCCGCGGCGCTGGCGCGGGAGCCGGCACTGCTCATCGCCGACGAGGTCACCGCGATGGTCGACCAGCACGGCCGGGATGCGCTGCTCGGCGTGCTGTCCGGGCTCAACGAGCGTTATCGAACGACCCTGGTGTACATCACCCATTACACCAACGAGGCCGATGCCGCCCACCGCACGATCAATCTCAGCGCTTCGCTGGATAACACCGCCATGGTCGAGACCGCGGCCGCGCCCACGCCGACGCTCGCCGCGGGCCACCAATCCAGCGCGCCCATGCTGGTACTCGCCGGTGTTGGTCACGAATACGCCAGTGACACCCCCTGGGCGAAGACCGCTTTGCGCGGTATCAGCTTCGCGGTGCATGAGGGCGACGGGCTCCTTATCCACGGCGGCAACGGCTCCGGTAAGTCGACGTTGGCGTGGATCATGGCCGGACTGACGGCGCCGACCAGCGGTACCTGTCTGCTCGACGGACGCCCGATTTCTGAGCAGGTCGGTGCGGTCGCGCTGAAATTCCAGGCGGCCCGGTTGCAATTGATGCGTCCCCGCGTCGCCCTGGAAGTAGCTTCGGCGGCGGGCTTTTCGCCCGACGATCACGATCGAGTGGTCGCGGCGCTTGCCGTCGTCGGGCTGGATGCCGCGGTGGCGAAGCGGCGCATCGATCAGCTCAGTGGCGGCCAGATGCGCCGCGTGGTCCTGGCCGGATTGCTGGCGCGGTCTCCGCGCATCTTGATCCTCGACGAGCCGCTGGCGGGGCTAGATGCCGCCAGCCAACGCGGTCTGCTGCGGCTGCTCGCGGATCGTCGTCGTGACACCGGTCTGACCGTGGTGGTCATTTCGCACGACTTCGCCGGACTGGAGGAGTTGTGCCCGCGCACCCTGCACCTGCGGGACGGTTCGCTAACGGCGGAGGCGACGGCCGCCCGGGACGAAACGGTGGCGACAGACGCTCCGGCCAAGCAGAGGCCCGCTCGTCGGCGCCCCGTTGTGCTGCTGCGGCCGGTGCCGGGCAGCTCACCCATCCACGAGCTGTGGGCTGGAACGAAATTGCTTGTCGTCTTTGGCATTTCGCTGCTATTGACATTCTTTCCCGGCTGGGTGGCGATCGGGCTCAGCGCCGCGTTGGCGGCCGCGGGAGTACGGCTCGCGCGTGTTCCCCGCGGCGCGCTGCCGTCGGTGCCGCGATTGCTGTGGATCCTGCTGGCCATCGCCGGTTTCGCTGCGGCGTTGGCCGGAGGCAAACCCGTGATCCAGGCGGGAACGGTCTCGCTGGGTCTCGGTGGCCTGTTGGATTTTTTGCGCGTCACCTCGCTGTCGCTCGTATTACTCGGCCTGGGCGCGCTGGTGTCGTGGACCACTAATGTCGCCGAAATTGCGCCCGCGGTAGCCACTTTGGGTCGCTTCCTGCGACCGTTGCGAATCCCCGTCGACGACTGGTCGGTTGCCTTGGCGCTGGCCCTGCGCACCTTCCCAATGCTGATCGACGAATTCCGGGTGCTGCACGCCGCTCGCCGACTGCGGCCGCATATCACACCTCGCACCCGTTGGGCCCGTCTGCGGCGCACGGCGGCGGAGGTTATCGACCTGGTCGTCGCGATCGTCACCGTCACGCTGCGCCGCGCCGACGAGATGGGTGATGCGATCACGGCCCGTGGCGGCACCGGCCAGATCTCCGCGGCCCCCTCGCGACCGAAACCGGCGGACTGGCTGGCGCTTTCGATCGCCTTGGCAGTGTGTGGGACCGCCGTGACGGCCGAGCTCGCGTTGTTCGCCGGCCGCTGACTCGAAACGGGCTCAGAACCGCGCCAATGCGGGCACGTCCGCCAACGCACAATCCGGGATGCCTTCGGCCGCTCGCAGCAAAAAGTTGAGCTTCGCGATGCGCTCGCCAGACCGCGGTGCGCCATTCTTCTGAAACGGCGCCCCCAGGCCCACCGCCAGGTCCATCACCACATCGTCGATGACGCCGCCCGAGCGGCCCGAAGGGATGGCCAAAACGCCATTGCGCCTAGCGTATTCGAAGCAATCCAGGGCCTCGGCGATCGTTCCGACCTGGTTGGGTTTCAGAACGAACCCACCGACTGCGGACATCTCGACGGCGCGCCGCAAGCGGGCGCGGTTGGTGACGATCAGGTCGTCTCCGAGGATGATCGAGCGGTGCACCGTCTGGACCGCTTTGGCGAATCCGGCCCAGTCATCCCCGTCCAGCAGGTCTTCGATGAACAGCATCGGGAAGTCCTGCGACAGCGCCCGGGCATAGTCGATCAACGCCTCCGCGGTCACCCGCTCGCCATTGAATGCGTATGTCGCAGAATCCCTGTCGTACACCTCGCTCGACGCGCAGTCCAGGGCGAACGCCATGATGTCGGCGCAGCCGGCGCGCTCGACGGCTTCGGCCAACACTTCCAGAACGACGTGCGGGTCGCTGGACGGCGCGACGTATCCGTACGACGACGCCAGCATCGGTGCGCGGCCCAGGCGCTCGGTGAGCACCTCGCCGAGCGTCTCGAACAAGCCCACGCCTTTCTCCACCGCGGATTCGATCGAGTCCGCGCGATAGGGCACGACGAGAAACTCGCTGAAGGTCTGGCGGACATCGCCGTACTGACCGCCATTGATCATGTTGAAGCTGGGTATCGGCACGGTGGCCGGCGGTTCGAGCCCGAGCAGCGCGCCGATATAGGTGTACGTGGGTGTGCCGGCCGCGGCGGCGGCCGCCCGCAGCAGTGCGATCGACGTGGAGTAGATCGCGTTGCCGCCGAGCCGGTGCTTGTCCGCCGTGCCGTCGAGGTCGATCATGACCCGGTCCAGGGAGCGGGGGTCGTCGAGTTTCGCGCCGATCAGGGCGGGGGCGATCTCGTCGGTCACCGCGGCGATGGCGCGGTGCACGCCCAGCCCGTTGTAGTGGGTGCGATCCCCGTCCCGCAGGACGAACGCCTCGTGTGAACCCACCGAACTGCCCGTCGGTGACGCGCCGCGACCGACAACGCCGGTGTCCGTGGTGATCTCGACCTCGAGCAGGGGCCGGGCTTTGCAGTCCAGCAGTTGGCGGGCGATGACGGATGCGATCTTCACCATCGACCTCCCGGACCCAGGATCTCAGCGTAAGACGGCAGCACTGAGAGGTCACTGAGAAGCGGCGTACTAGAATTTATACAGGACTCATTTGTGAAAACCTCGTGCGAGAGATCAAAGGAGATCTTCATGCGGCCGGTGGTGAACCTTGATCGGTGTGAAGGCAATGCCTACTGCGTGAACATCGCGCCGAATGTTTTTCGGCTCGACGATGACGACTACGCGGTGGTCACCGCGGACCCGGTGCCCGCCGACCAAGAGGCGCTGGTGGAGAAGGCCATCGCCGAGTGCCCGCGCGCCGCCTTGTCCCGCGAGGACTAGCGCCTGACGACGGCACCACTGACCGACCGCGGGATCATCCGTGCTCTTCTCGGATGCCGAACGTGTTGACGGCCAGAGCAAGCAACAGGTATCCGCCGATGGTGAACGTCAAATCCATGCACTGCTGCTGGGTAAACAACTCGCCCAGCAGATCCCAAGTCCCTTGGCTGATGGTGTTGTCCGCGGTGAGATCGTCGACGGCGCGGATCACCGCCTGGTCGGTGTGGTCGGCGCAGCTGCCGGACCGAATGCCCTCGATCTCGGGTTCGGTCAGGCCCGCGCGCAGAGCGATCGGGATGTGGTGCGACCACAGGTAGCCGCAATTGCTGCGGTGCACCACGCGCAGCAACGCGACTTCGCGCACCCGGGGCGACAGGGTCGAGCGGGTGAGCAGGTAGGCATTGAACGGCAGGTAGGCCGCTGTCAGGTCGGGGTGGCGGACCATGGTCGACAAAACATTGCCCGCGCCAACGGGATTCGCCCGCTCGGCCGGGATCAGCGACGCCAGCGCGGCGCGGGCTCGCTCGTCCCACTCGTCGGCGGGTAGCGGTGTCAGGCGCAGCGGATGCTCGTCGGCCGCGGCCATGCTATTGGATCGGTTCGTCGCCGAGCACGGTGGTGCGCAGCATTTCTCGACGGGACTCCGGGTCGTACGGGGCGGCGCGGTGCAGCACCCCGCGGTTGTCCCAGATGACGGTGTCGCCGATCGACCAGCTGTGGCTGTAGACCTTGTCCGGCACCGTGGCCCGCTCGAGGAGTTCGTCCAGCAGGGCGCGTCCCTCATCGAGATCCATATCGACGACGTAGTCCGCGGAGGCGCCCAGCACCAGCGACTTTCGGCCGCTGCGATGCGTCCACACCAACGGGTGTTCGTGGGTGCGACGGGATCGCCAGCGCTGCACCTGTTCCGGCGACGGGTCGGGGTAGACGCGACGCTGGGAAGCCTCCAGCGAGTGCACCACACGCAGGGCGCCGAACCGCTCCTTCTCCGCGTCGCTCAGGGCGTCGTAGGCTGCGTACGAGTTGGCGAATTCGGTTTCACCACCCCATTCGGCGACCTGTACCGCCGACAGCACGGTGGCCTTCTGCGGGCATTCGTCGCCCAACGGGGTGCAGCCGTCGATGTGCCAGTCGAAGGTGGCCTTCAGGTAGGCGGCCGAGGCGTTCTTGGACTTGTCCAGCGTGATCGGGTAGATGCCGGCCACCGGATGGTGGCCGTCGGAGGAGTGGTCGATTTCGCCGAGGCGGCGGCAGAAGCGGACCTGTGCCTCCGGGTCGAGTTGCAGGCCGCGAAAGACCAGAACCCCGTTGTCTTCCAACGCATCCAGCACCGCTTCACCTACCGAGTCGTCTCTTGCCAGGGCGGCCGGCTGCAGGCCGGCGACCTCGGCACCGACCGACTCGGTGAGTTTGGTGATGGTGAGCAGACCCATGGTCGGTCCTTTCGTCAGGGCACCGGTCCGCCAGTGCGGATCATGACGGCGTCGGCGGCATCGACCGGGGCGGGTTGATGCATGATCTCCACCGCCATGGCGACCATGATCAGCGAATAGATCATGTGCAGCAGGTTCAGCGCGTCGTCGGGCACATTGTCGAGGGGAAACTTGTCGCAGTAGTCGATCGCCTCTTCCAGGCGCGGGAAGAACGCGTCGTAGAATTCCCGCAGCTGGGGCATCGACGCGTTGACCCGGGCGTTCCAGCGCTCGGTTTCGGTTGCCAAACACCATGTTTGGGCGTATTCCTCCAGCTCGGCGAATGCGCTGGGCAACATGGTCTGCATGGTCACACTCCCACCGAATCCTGTTCGCGGCGATAGGCTTCGACCCAGTCGACGGCGACCTTGTGCAGATGGCGCACCAGGATCTCCTGGTCGTTGAGGGGAAACTCGTCGACGATGCCGTATTCCAGTGCCGCCTGCGTCCCGCCGAGCATCCCGGCGTCTTGCAACGCGAACTCCTTCAACACCACCGAGGCGACTTCGTGCTCGATACGCTCCCGCACGGTGCGCGCCGGATGGAAGTAGGTGTAGGCCTCGAACCGGTGCGTGTTGTGTGAGGTGGGCCAGTACCGGTACAGCAGATACCAGCCGCCATAGATCAGGATCTCGATGTTCGGGAAGATCTGGAAATTGCTGATGCCCCACGGCTCGATCCGCCCGGGATTGAGCCCAGGTGGCAGTTCGCCGATGTCGGGCGTGCGCCACGGTCCCACCAGCCCGCTGCGGGTGGCCCGCTCGATCGGGTACATGTATTCGGGCGGCAGTAGCCAGCGGCGCCGCCCGGCCGTGGAGACCAACCGGTGCGGGCCGTCGAGTTGGAAATGGCCGCAAGTGAATCCGGCGTTGGGATCACGCACCTCGGCGGGCACCTGCTGGGAGTGCAGCGAGGGCACGTGGTAATACTCCTGGAAGGCGTCGGCGAAGATCTTCCAGTTGCTGTTGTTGTGGGCCACCCACTCGTAGCGTTCGGTCAGCTTGCCGAAGGGATAGTCGTCGAGGCCGGTGATCATCGGACCGAGGAACTCACGCAGGCCCTGGCGTGGTTCGGGGTCGAAGTTGATGAAGACAAAGCCGTTCCACACGTCACAGTGCACCGGCCGCAACCCGTACTGCGCGGGATCGAGGTCGAAGAACTCCGATTCCTGCTGGACGAATTTCAACGCGCCCTGCAGGTCGTAGCGCCAGCCGTGGTATTTGCAGGTGAACTGCCGGCATGTCCCGCGGGTCTCCTCGCCAGGAAAGTCGTTCCACACCAGTTTGTTTCCGCGGTGGCGGCACACGTTGTAGAAGGCGCGGATGCGCTCGTCCTTGCCTTTGACCAGGATCACCGAGACGCCGGCGACCTCGATCTCCTTGGTGAGGTAGCTGCCGACACGCGGCAGCTCCTCCACCCGTGCGACGTTGAGCCACGCGCGTTTGAAGATCGCTTCGCGCTCGAGTTCGTAGAACTCCCGGGACGTCGAGTCCTTGAAAGACACCGGGCCGGTTCCCAATTCGGGATAGTGCTCGGTCCAGGAGCCCTCCGGGGGCCTGCCTGCTCTGGTCATCGGATCCTCGCTATCACATCACCGCTCCACCGTTGACGCCTAGAACCTGGCCGGTGATGTACCGGGCTTCTTCCGAACATAAAAACCCCACGGCCGCGGCAATGTCGGCCCCGGTGCCGAGGTAGCCCAACGGGATATTGCTGGCGATCTGCTCATTGGACGGCAGGTACCCGGCGGCCTGGCCCCGGTGCTGCATCGGGGTCTCGATGCCCGAGGGCGGAATGTTGTTCACCGTGATCCCGTGCGGCGCATACTCTCGGGCCAGTGACTTGGTCAACGTGATCACCGCGCCCTTGGACGCCGCGTAATGGGCGGCGAACGGGGAGCCGCGCTGGGCGCTCGAGGACGAGATCATCACGATCCTCCCCCAATTCGCCTCCATCATGTCCGGCAGCGCGAGCTGGCAGCAATGAAAGGTGCCGGTGAGGTTGACGTCGATGATTCGAGACCAGTTCTCGGCGGTGATCTCCAGGAAGGGTGAAAAGTCAAACATGCCCGCGCTGGTCACCAAAACCGTCACCGCGCCCAGCTCGCTGCGCACCTTCGCGAAGGCCTGCTCTACCGTGGACCGATCTGTGACGTCGGCGCCGGCCCCGAGTGCGGTCACGCCAGCGGCCCGCAGGTCGTCGGTGACGCGTTGCGCGGCATCCTCGTTGACGTCGAGGACCGCGACTTTCATTCCGCGCCGGCCCAATTCATGACAGGTTGCCTCGCCCATACCCGATGCGCCGCCGGTCACCACCGCTACCCTCGTCATCGACCCCGCTCCACCATCGACCGCCTTCTCGCTCACTCGTAGACCACCCGCACCGTGGGACTGGTGGGCAGGGCCTGACACGTCAACACCCAGCCCTCCTCGACTTCATCCGGTTCGAGCGCGTCGTTGTTGATCATCCGGGCGCTGCCGTGCGTCAGGCGGGCCATACATGTTCCGCACGAGCCGATCTCACACGAGGACGGCGCCCGCAGTCCGGCCATCCGGGCCGTCTGCAGCAGCGTGTTGCCCGCATGGTACGGCGCGGTCGTCGTCGAGCCGTCCAGCACGATGGTGACCTCGTCGGTCACCACCTCGGTGTCCGGCGGCGCGGCCGCGGCTACGTCGTCGACGTCGAAATGCTCGATGTGCAGGCGATCGGCCGGCACGCCCGCAGCCGATAAGGCGTCTCGCACGATATCCATGAATTCGTTTGGCCCGCAGATGTACACGTCGGCGTCTCCGGCGTCCGCGACGAACGCCTCGATGTCCGCCTGGGTGACGAAACCCCTGTTGTCGTCGAGATGGTGGTGCAGCACGAAGCGATCGGCGTGCCGCGCGTTGAGCGACGCCAACGCCTCGTCGAAGATCACCGATTCACGGTTCCGGTTGGCATAGAAAAGTCGCGTGGCCCGCTCGCCGGACGTCAGCGCCGTCCGCAGGAGCGAAAACACCGGCGTGATGCCGCTTCCGCCGGCAAAGGCGATCAGCTCTCGATCGCTCTCGCGCAACACGAAGCGGCCCTGCGGTGGCAGCGCGGGCAGCTGGTCGCCGGGCGCGGCGGTGTCGTTGAGCCAGTTCGACACGACGCCGTCGCGGTCGCGTTTGACGGTGATCTGCAGATCCTCGCCCAGAGCGGGTGACGACGACATCGAGTAACACCGTCGGTGCTCGCGGCCGTCTACGGTGACCAGCAGCGTCAGAAACTGTCCGGCTTGGTAGCCGAACCGCTTCGCGCTGCTCTGCGGAACGTCGAGAACGATCGACACGGCGTCGCGCGTCTCGGAAACCACGCGCTTGATCCGCAGTGGCACAAAGCCGTCCGGCAGCGCGGCGACGTCGACGCCGCCCGGTCCGGCCTCGTTCACCGCGGCCGGACCGACGTTCGCGGCCGCCCGAATTTCACCCATCCCGGCCACAGTATCAACTACTTGCGATTAGTCTCAAGTACTAGAGATTGGCGGCGTCCGTCGATGGCCGCGCTCGCGCCGTCCGGGGCGGGGTCAGCCGTCGACGTGGTCGTTGAACAGTTCATGACCGGTGCCCTTTTCGACGACGCGGCCCAGCAACTCGCGGAGGGTCCGCTGCTCTTGCTCGGTCAACACCCCGAACACCTCCTGGTGTGCGGCGATCGCGTCATTCACCACCGTTTCGGCGACCTTGCGCCCCTCCCCGGTCAAATAGGCCCGCAGGATGCGTGCGTGCTGGGGGTCTTGCTTTCGTTCCACCAGACCGCGACGTTCCAGGGCGGTGAGTGCGAGCTGGACGCCTTGCGGGCTGATCAGCAGACGCCGCGCCAATTCGGCGCCGGATAGGCCTGGCTCGTTGGCCAATTGGCGCAGCACGCCGATCTGGGCGGTGCTCACACCGTGTTCGCGCATCGCCTCGTTGATGGTGGTCAGCGAATAGTAGAAGGCCTGCTTGAGCAGCCACAGGATGTTGTCGGTAAGTTCCATTTCCCGCCTCCGTTACGCCGCGGGGCTTTTGTAGATCTGCCCGTTTTTCATCACGAAGTGGACGTCGAGCGTGGCGGCGATGTCGTCGAAAGGGTCTCCGGGAACGGCGATGATGTCGGCCAGGTAGCCCGGCGCCAGCCTGCCCAACTCGTCATCCGCCTCGATCAGCTCGGCAGCCACCACGGTGGCCGCTCGGATCGCTTGCGCGGGAGTCATGCCACGTTCGACCAGCGCGCCGAGCTCCTTGGCGTTTTGGCCATGCGGGATGGCGGGTGCATCGGTGCCGCATGCGATTCGCACGCCCGCATCGATTGCCTTGGGCAACATCGACTTTGCGCGGGGGAACACCTCGAGCGCCTTCTTGCGCAGCTCCGGCGCGATGCGGTCGATGGCCATCGCGTCGGTCAGATACGTGGTCGACACCAGGAACGTGCCGTGGTCGGCCATCATTTGGATGGTCTCGTCGGTCGCCAGGAAGCCGTGTTCGATGCAGTCGATCCCGGCGCGAATGCACGCTTGGATGGCGCTGTCCCCGACGGCGTGCGCGGCCACCCGGACTCCAGCCCGATGGGCCTCGTCGGCGATCGCCGTGAACTCGGCGTCGGAGTACTGCTGGGCCCCCGGTGCGGTGCTGTGTGACATCACCCCACCCGAAGCCGAGACCTTGATCAGCTTGGCGCCGTGCCGGATCTGGTAACGCACGCAGGCGATCACGTCGGGCACACCGTTGGCGATGCCTTCGGCCACCGACAGCGGCATGATCCCGGGAGCCAGCCGCTGGAACACCGTCGGGTCCAAATGCCCGCCGTACGGGGTGACCGCATGGCCGGCGGGATAGATGCGCGGCCCGACGTGCCAGCCCTGGTCGATGGCGCGCTGCAGCGCCACGTCGAGCAGATAGCCCCCGGTCTTGACCATCAGCCCCAGATTGCGCACCGTGGTGAAACCTGCCTCCAGGGTGGTGCGTGCGTTGACCGCGCCACGCAGCGTGCGATACGCGGGGTCGTCCTGCACGCCATGCATGGGCGCCGGCAGCCCCTCCGGACCGCCGGGGCCGCCGATGAGCAGGTTGAGCTCCATGTCCATCAGTCCCGGGAGCAGGGTCACGTCGCCGAGGTCTATGACGGTCGCCGAATCCGGAAGCGGCTCTTGCGGATTGATCGCGGTGATGCGCTCACCGTCGATCACCACTTGCGCCGGCGTGTGAATCTGGCCGGTCACCACGTCACCCCACCGCGCCGCGCGCAGCACCGTGGTCACGGAACGGGCTCCGACACGCAGTCCAGCGTCGACGCACCCGAATCGGGGACGCGGGGCTGCTTCCAGCATTCCACCGGGAACGACACCATGATCATGGAATACAGCAGGTGCATCAGATTCTGGACATCGTCGGGCAGGTCGTCGAGAGAAAACTTGTCGCAGAACGTCAGGGCCTCTTCGGCCCGGGCGGTGATCGCGTCGTAAAAGGCCTTCATCTGCGTCATGGAGCTGGCCAGCCTCTTGGCGTAGCGTTCGGGTTCGCTGGGCAGGCACCAGTCGGAGAACGGTTCGAGGTCGGCGAATTCGGGGGGCAGCATCGGCATCGCGTTCACACTCCTGCCGTAGAGGTCCGGCGATAGTCGTCGATCCAGGCCGCGGTCTCCTTGTGCAGATGACGGATCAGGACCTCCTGGTCGCACAGCAAGAACTCGTCGATCACTTGGGATTCGAGCATCGTCTGCGTCGCCTCCAGGGTGTTGGCGTCCTGCAACCCGTATTCCTTGAACGACACCGCCGCCAGTTCCTGGGCCACCCGCTCGCGCGGGGTGCGCGGCGCGGGGAAGTACAGCGTGCCCTCGAACAGGTGGCTGTTGTAGGACGTCGGCCAGTAGTGGTAGGTCAAATACCAACCCTGGCCCCAGAACAGGATGACGAAGTTGGGGAACAGCTGGAACGAATCCAGGCCCCACGGATCGCATTTCGCGGGGTTGAGCCCGGCGGGCATCGGCCCCAGATCCGGCTTGTCCCAGGGGCCGAAGAGCCCGCTCTGGCAGATGTCCTCCATCGGCTTGCGCATCTCGTCGGCCATCTCCCAAGCCCGCACGCCGGAAGTGCTGACCAGGCGGTGCGGCCCGTCCAGCCGGTAGTGCGGGGCTTCAAATCCCGCCTCGGCGGCCGCCTTTGAGTACGCGGTCGGCGACTGGTTCGCATGCAACACGGGCGCGTGATAGAACTCCTGGAACGCGTCCATGTACAGCTTCCAGTTCGCCTTGACTTCCGAGCGGTAGTACCACCGCGACGTCATCTTGTCGAAGGGGTACCCCTCCAACCCGGTGATCATGGGCCCCAAGAACTCTCGCAACGATTGCTCGGGCTTCTTGGCGAAGTTGATGAAGATGAAGCCTTCCCACACGTCGCAGTGCACCCGTACCAGGCCGTAGCGACTCTTGTCGAGGTCGAAGAACTCCTCCTCCTGCTGCACGAAGGTGAGGTTGCCGTCCAGGTCGTAGCGCCAGGCGTGGTATTTGCAGGTGAACTGCCGGCACACGCCGCGCGTTTCTTCCTGCGGCATGTCGTTCCACACCAGCTTGTTGCCGCGGTGGCGGCACACGTTGTGGTAGGCCTTGATGCCACCAGATGTGGTGCGCACCAGAATGATCGACGTGTTGACGACCTTCAGCTCGCGGGTCAAATAGCTGCCCTTGCGCGGAAGCTGTTCGACGCGACCGACATTGAGCCAGGCGCGCTTGAAGATGGCTTCGCGTTCCAGCTCATAGATCTCCGGGCTGATGGAGTCCTGGTAAGACACCGGATCGGTGCCCAACTCGGGGTAATGCTCGGTCCAGCTGCCCTCCGGCGGTTTGGCAAATCGAGCCATGATCGCTCCTTAAGCAGTCCACTCTCACCGGACCTTCGCCGCGCAGCCTCTCGCCACAGTCGCTGTCTGCGCGAAACGACCACCTGCGCACCGGTTTCACCGATCCCCTGAGAGCTCCGTCACGGCCGACGGTATATCCTCGACCCCATCAATAGCAAGTAGTTGATATTGGCATCGGGAGGCACGGATGGACCACAACCTCGGAGTGCGAACCGCCGCTGGCGATCGGGCGCGGCAGCGGGCCGGCGTCGTGCGGGTCATCTCACCACATACCGAGGAACCCATCGCCGAGGTCGACGCGGCCGGGCCCGACGACGTCGACGCGGCGGTCGCCGCCGCGCACGCGGCGTCGCCGCGCTGGGCCCGCAGCGAGCCGTCGGAACGGATCGCGGCCATCCGGCGCCTGGCCGACATCTACGACCGGCGCCGCCCCGAGATGGCCAGCACCATCAGCGCCGAGATCGGGGCACCGATCAGCTTCGCCCAGCGCGCCCAGGTCGGCCTGCCCGCGTTCATGATCCGCGCGTTCTGCGACTTGGCCGAGAGACATCCGTGGCAGGAGAGCAGGCCCGGGTTCTTCGGCACCGACGTGCTGGTCCGCAAAGAACCCGTCGGCGTCGTCGCGGCGGTCGTGCCCTGGAACATGCCCCAGTTCCTCATCGTCACCAAGCTGGTGCCCGCACTGTTGGCCGGCTGCACCGTCGTGCTCAAGCCCGCACCCGAAAGCCCCTTGGACGCGCTGCTTTTAGGCGAGATGCTCGACGAGGCCGGTCTGGCACCCGGCGTGGTCAGCGTGCTACCCGGCGATGCGGCGCTCGGCGCATACCTCGTTGCCCACCGCGGAGTGGCCAAGGTGTCCTTCACCGGCTCCACCACGGCGGGCCGCGCAGTCGCCGCGGCCTGCGCCACCAACCTCACCAAGGTCAGCCTCGAGCTCGGCGGCAAGTCCGCGGCGCTGGTTCTCGACGACGCGGCGCCGGACAAGGTCGCCGCCGGGGTGCGATCGGCCAGCCTGTCCAACAGCGGGCAGATCTGCAACGCCCTGACGCGCGTCCTGGTCCCCCGAGCGCGTCATGACGAATACGTCGACGCGCTCGCCGCCGAGATGAGCGGCCTTCGCGTCGGCGACCCCAGCGACCGCGAGACCCAGCTCGGTCCGTTGGTCTCGCGTCGCCAGCAACAGCGCGTGCGCGATTACATCACCATCGGCCAGCAGGAGGGGGCGCGGTTGATCATCGGCGGCGCCGACATGCCCGACGGACTCGACCGCGGCTGGTACGTCCAACCCACCCTGTTCGCGTCCGCCGACAACGGCATGCGGATCGCCCGCGAGGAGATCTTCGGCCCCGTCATCACGGTCATCCCCTACCGCGACGAGGACCAGGCAGTCCAGATCGCCAACGATTCCGACTACGGGTTGGCCGGCTCGGTCTGGAGCAATGACACCGACCGGGCGATGGCACTGGCCGCGCAGATACAGACGGGCACCGTCGGCATCAACCAGGGCTACACGATGGATCCGTTCGCGCCGTTCGGCGGCGTCAAAGCCAGCGGATACGGCCGGGAACTCGGGCCCGAAGGGCTCGACGGCTACCTCGACACGAAATCGATCGCGGTCGCGCCTGGCGGCTAGGTATCTACCCGGTTTCGCTCGCGACGTACACGGCCACGTACCCGATGGGGATGCCGGTCCATGTTGCGATGCATTCGCGTGCCGCCGCCTCCACGGCGGTCCGGCTGCTGGCGCGGGTGGCCCTGCCGATCTCGGGAATCCGGATCATCCATCCGTCCGCGTCGCGGGCGATGTCGATATCGAAGCACTGACCGACCATCGGACACTTCACGCGGTGAGCGGCCCGCTGTCGGCGGGTGCTGCGCAGCGATTGGCGGCGCAGCAGAGTGGGCTGAACAGACATGACTGCTTTCGGTGAGTCGCGGACGAACCGCGGGCAAGATTAATCCGCATCAAGGCGAAAACCTAATCGGCGATCTCGGCCGGATAACGGCAAACCGTCGGTCAGTGCGGAACGCCCTTCGCTACGCCGCGGCGGCATCCGACCGACTCGTCGCGCCCGACCCCCCGAGGATGAGCTGCGCAGATCAATTATGTTCTCCTGTAATCGATTTCGCGCAAGTGGCGGACGACATCGAGGACGCGATCGGCTGGCCCATTGATGCCACCGTCCGGGACCGAGCGCGCGTAGTTGACGCTGCGAGTGACCGTTATGAAAGGTTGCCCGAAACTTCTGGCCGCGCCATGCCTAGGGAGTTCGGACGCAAGATCTGCCGCCCGGCGCAGGTTGTTTGTGATCTGGACCACCTCTAGCGATATGATGTTGTGCAGATCACAGCAGGGAGATTTCATGGTCGACGTGGATCGCTCTAAGAAGGCCGTTATCACCCCTCGGGCCGGCGCGGCCGTCAATTCACACCGTGTGCTCGTCGCCGTCCTGACCGTCACCGTCCTCATCTGCGCGATCGTGGGTGCGATCGCGGCCGCGGCTATGGGACAAACCACCGCCGCGCTTCTCATCGCGCTGGTGGGCGGTGGGTGGTTCTCGGCCGCCGTGCTCTGCTAGCCGCGAGGGCAGTGCGGAAGCCGGTGCAGTGCGTCGGGATCGCTCTGCACCCGCAGCCGGCGCCGTCCGCCCTCTGCGGTGTCCACGCCGATAGGTAACTCGTCGCCGCGCTCACCGGCCGGATCGACGAAAAGCTGCAGCTCGTTGGAGTCGACGAACAACACCGCATCATCGTGCGAGAGCGTCCATGGGTGGCCATCGGTGGGCCATCGACCGCCGATGACCCGAATGGCGTCGCCGTCCCCTGCCTCGCCTTCCTCCTCATCGGCCATCACGCAATCGACCCATAATTTCGCCGGTACCGGACGGAAGTACACCGCGAGGCGTTGGCGGTTGAGGTCCAGGCCGATCGGCATACCGATGGGCGGCAGCGACGTGCCTTCGGGCTGGTCGTTCAGCGACTTCTTGACCTGACGAGAACCAACGCCGGTGCCGAACCAATCGATGGTCAGCACGGTGGTGATGTATTGCGCGATCGCGAGGGTCAACAATCCGCCCGCCCCGGCGGCGCCAACGCCGGCGGCTCCCGCTACCCAGGTCACCGGCAGAGCAAGCAAACCGACGACGGCCGCGGCACCTGCGGCAGTGGCCACTTTTCCGCCCGCCGTCAGGCTGAAGTACGCATTCACGTCCGGCTCGGAGTTCTGCGCCGGCCGCACCCCCACGGTGCGCGGCAGCCGGTCGAATCGCTCGCTGACCCTTTTGACTTCCGCCTCGTATTCCTCGGTGCTGAGGTGACCGGCGCGCTTCTTCTGTCCGGCCAGACTCAGCGTCTGCTCGAGAAGCTCGATGGTGTCGACGTCGGATCCCAGCAGCTCTTTGCCCTTCGGATCGCGCGGGATGTCGCCAAGGCCCATTTCGTACACCACCTTGAAGGTGGCCTTGAAGTCGTAGAGTTTGGTGTCGGCGCTCACCGTGCCGTCAACCACCAACCGGCCGTCCTCGGTTCGCGGCACGATGTCGGCGCCGAGGGCGTCGAGGCTGCGGTCTTGACCGCCGATGCTGATCGTCTTCGGGCCCGCCAGCGCGCACGCCGCATCGGGGTCGAAGTCGCCCTCGTCGAGATCGAAACTGTTCATCACGGTGTCCCGGACCTGCCGCAGAATGCTCCACCCAGTGACGGCCAAAGCCGCCCTCTCATAAGGGTTTTCGGCGAGGATCGACCCGGATAGTTCCTCCCCGGGCGGCAATTCGCGCAGTGTCTGCAGCTGCACGACCATCGATTCCTCGGCACCCTCGCCGACCTCGAACCGCTGCACGACGGCGTCGAGTTCCTTGATCGTGCTGTCGTCTTGGGCCTCGGGATCGACGTCCACCGGTGACGGCAGCAGCGCCTGAATCCCGTTGTCCCCCATCGCCTCCAGTTGCGGGCCGACCGCGTCGGCGATTTGGGCGGCTAGCGAGTCGAGCACCCTGGTTCTGGCTTCGTCATCCGAGAGACCGGGGTGCTGGAGTTTCTCGAGGTTCACCATCAGCTCCCCGGCGATGCTGTGGGTTATCCAATACGCCTCGGCGTAGTCGAGTTCCCAGCTGATGCGCGGGTCTTGTCCGTGGAAGACCGTGACCCCGTCCGCACGCCGCTCGACGTGCGGACCGAACAGCAACCCGACGTACTGGTCCGGCGATGGGGCGGCCACCAGGACGGGAGCGTCCTGAGAGGTGAAGTTGAGGGCGATCGTCTGCTTGCCCGGCTCTGTTTGGTGCGGTTCGAGTTGGTCGTGAATTGTCAACCGCCCGAACAGCGGAATCTCGTTGTACGCAATCTCGCGCGACTCTCCGGAACGCGGACCGTCCGGGATCGTGATCGTCGCCGGGGGTAGGGATACCAACGGAATGCAGGTGACCGAATCGATGACGATCTTCGAATCGAAAATCACCAGGTCAATTGCGAAGTGCCGCAGCGGGTCGCGGAGTTCGCCGTCGGCTGCTTCCTGCCACAGTCGCTGACGAGAGTCGCGGACGAACCAGACGCGATCCAGGGTGAGGTCAAGGGTGGCCGTCGCGGAGTAGCCCGTGCCGTCGACGGACTGCGTGTACTTGTCACCGCTGAACATCTCGGCCGTCTGATCCTGCACGCGCTCGCGGTGAATTTCGATGATCGTGTCGGGGCGATGCATGTCATAACTCCGTCCCTGGGCGTACGCGCGACACCGTCGTCGCGTATGCGGTCATGTCGGCCCGATCAGTGGACTCCGGTCGGCTTGTGGATCCTGTACCCAAAAAGGGATGTCTCGAGTCGCCCCAGGCGCACTGAGTAGTCGCGGTGGTTCGCCTTTGTCAGTCCGGTCGGCGCGGCGGAAATTCGGCGCGCTTCTCGATGGCCTCCCGGTAGGCATGCACCCGGCCCGGGATCGTCCCGAGCACCGCGATGGTGCGGCAGTCCCGCCCGTAAGCGCCGACGAACTGCCAGCCCTCCGGATTGCCTTCGATGATCTCGACAGCGTCGTAATCGGTTGGCACGCCCAGCATTTGCAGCTTGATGTCATATTGGTCGGACCAGAAGTACGGCACCGCGGCGAAGGGTTGGGCGTGCTCCGGCCCGGCCAGCAGCGTGCGCGCCGCGGCCTGACCCTGGCGGGCCGCGTCATCCCAGTGTTCAGTACGCAGATGGCGCTCGTACAGCGGGTGCCACCAGCGCGCCACATCCCCGGCGGCGACGACATTGCCGTCGCCGGTGTTGCCCTCGGCGGCGCCAGTTGCGTCGCAGACCACCCCGTCGTCCAAACGCAGACCCGAGCCGTCAAGCCAGGCGGTGGCGGGCGTGACGCCGAGCCCGACGATGACGACATCGGCTGGGACCTGCGAGCCGTCGGTGAGTCGAACTGCTTCGACCCGCCCGTTGCCGGCGAATCCCTCGACACCCACGCCGACGCGCAGGTCGACACCATGTTCGCGATGCAACTTCGCCCAGCAAGGCGCCAGTTCCGCGCCTAACGCCTGAACGAGCGGTCCGGAGGCCTTTTCGACAAGCACCACGTCCAGATCGAGCGATCGGCAGGTCGCGGCGACCTCGCTGCCGATAAACCCGCCCCCAACCACCACAACCCGGGGCCGCGAGCCGAGTCGTTCCCGAATGCGCAGACAATCCTCGACCGTCCGCAACAGCAGCACCCCGTCGGGGGCGTTGCCGCCCGGCCATTCGCGCGGCTCGGCGCCGCTGGCGACGACGAGCCCGTCGAAATCCACCGACAGGTCCCTGCCCTCGTCGCGGACCCGGACGGTATGTGCGGACATGTCGAGGCCGACCGCGGTGGCCCCTCTGAGCACCCGCGCATCCATGTCGAACTGTGGCGCCATGTCGACGCCCGCCCGGTGCACCTGACCGCTGAGGAGCTTCTTCGACAACGGTGGGCGATGGTAGGGCGCCTGCCGTTCGGCTCCCACGATGGTGAGGGCGCCGTCGTAGCCGTCCTGTCGCAGCGTCTCTGCCGCGCGCATTCCTGCCACGCCGGCGCCCACCACGACGATCTGGCGTAACTGTCGAGTTGCGGGCATCGCGTCAGTCCTCCTCCACCACGATCGCCCGGGTCGGGCAGGACACCTCGGCAGCCTTCAACGGTCCGCGCAACTCTCGCGGCGGCTGCTCTTGCAGCAGGTGCAGCCCGTCCTCTCGCACGTCAAATACCTCGTGGCACAAGCTCATACACACGCCATTGCCGTCGCAGGTATCGAGATCCACCGAAACTTTCATCGAACCGCGGCCTTTCCTTCCAACTGCGCCCGTTCACGGGCGGCCTTCGCCGCCGGCGAATCCTTGATGTATTCGACCGCCATCTCTGTGACGGCTTCGGGGCCCGGGTGATGATGGGGCCGCATATACCTGGCCGGTTGCGTCACCATCAGCTGCCAGGGACCGGGCAACTTGTACTCGCGCGCCGCACGCAGCCAATCTCGCCAGCGCCACTTCTGGTCGATGGTCGGGTCGTGGGCCATCAGATATTTCGCTCCGGCAATCCACCACCCGTAAAACAGCGGCGTCGTCATCAACATCGAGAAGGCCCTGATGAAGTAGTTGCCGCACACGTGCTGATAGACGTCGAACACCAGTGAGCGGTGTTCGACCTCCTCGGCCCCGTGCCAGCGCAGCAGGTCCAGCATCATCGGGTCGGTGCCCGCGTAATCCAGACCGCGGTTCTGCAGCACCCATTGGCCCAGCATCGCGGTGTAGTGTTCCAGCGCCGCCACGTCGGCCAGACGCCGATACAACCACCACCGCTTCATCGCCGGCGGAAACCACTTCGGCGGGTCACCCAGCGCCACCGACAGCATTTTCCGCAGCCGCGAGGTGTACGGCTTGGTGTCGATGCCCTGTTCGGCCAGATGGTCGAGCACCACCTGGTGCGCCCAGGCATGCCAGGACTCCTGCTGGATGAACGGTTTGATCGCCGCCTCCAGCTCCGGGTCATCAACCAGCGATGACGCCTCCAGAACGGCCTTGATGAAGTGCCGCTCGCCTTCGGGCAGCAGCAGGTGCAAGACGTTCATCATGTGTGTTGAGAATGGATCGTCGGGCACCCAGTGCAGCGGTGTCTCGGACCAATCGAATCGGACCATTCGCCGATAGCGCGGATGTCCGTCGTGGTGAAGTTGGACCTCGGGCATCAAAACTCCTCCCGTCGACCGGCAATGCTTAGTCGGCCGTTCCCGTTCTGGTTTGAGGGAAACAAGTCGGCCCGCGGCCTAACCGCTGCAGGCGACCTTTCCACTGCGAACAACCGTTCACTCAATGGCGTACCCACGCGACCCGTCGGTTATGCGTTACCAGCGGTACAGGATGCTGAGAGTTCGCTGGGTAGGTGAACGTGCGAGAGCAGGCGCTGTGGATGAAGGAGTGGAGCGAGACTTCGAGGTTTCTACGACCGGGGGCCGATCCTCCGAGTTTGCTGTCGACGGCGCGAGAATCAAGCACTTTGCCACTCGGACGACGGATGCGGCGTTAGCACATGGTGTCGCGCCTGTGGCCGTGGCAGCCCTGGCAGCTGTTGTCGGCGTCGTTATCTGGGTGCGCCGACGTTGACATTGCCGGGTCTTCGCCTTCCTCCGCGTCATGCCTGAGGACGTGAAGACATGTCGCAGTTCGGCTCACGCGTGTACCGGTCAACTGTTGACGCGAAGTCCCTTCCGCTCCTCAAGCTCTTCGTCGCCAACGAGTTCGAGCATCGGTTGCCCGGGCACGCAAAACAATGTGAGGACGAAGCTACAACGGATGTCAGTGCGGTTGTTAGCGTCCCGATAGTGGATCACGTCGCCGCCGGGTCCCCAGAACGCATCTCCGGCGCGAAGAATTCGTGGCGCCTCACCCTCGATCTCGAACAACATCTCACCGTCAATCATGTAACCGAATCCCGGACCACCAGGTAGGCGATGTGGCGGATAACCGGGGGCGCCCGGTGGGTGGTTGATGAGAACAGTCATCACATGCGCATCGCCAGGAATCGACGGTGACCGTACTTCCTGCACTACCTCCATCGTTGATTTCGATCCGGAGTCAGTCGCATTCTGCAACCTTCGTTGTCCCCTCTTGTGGTGGCGAGACGCATGCATCCGTTCAAATTTCCTGACTGCGACGGCTGGAGTGTGTGTCGATCCAGTCGGAGTAGCGAGTCGTGAAGATCGTGGCGTCTTCGTCGGGCGCGAGGGTGTGGTCGTCGATCGCCGCACCGAAGTACGGCGCCTGGGCGTCAGTCACGACCCGACGTCGATCACCAATGGCGGCAAGGCCTGCGCGGACAAAGTCGTCCATCCCCATCGCTTCGGGTCCAGCGATCTCAGTGACTCCATTGATGGGCCGGCCGACAGCCGCGCGGGCCACGGCAGTGGCGACGTCGTCCGCGGCTATAGGACGGAACAACGCGTGTGGCAGTCTGACGATGTCGCCGTCGGTCGCGGAATCGGCCAGGCCAACCGCGAACTCGTAGAACGGAGTCGCTCGCACGATCGAGTAAGGCCGGCCCGAATCCCTGATCACGTTCTCCTGGGCTGCTTTCGCGGTGTTGTAACCGCTATCCGGCATGACCTGCGCGCCCACCACGGACAACGCGACGTGGTGTTTGACGCCCGCTTCCCGTTCGGCGGAGAGGAGATTCATCGTCGTGGTTGTGAAGAAATGCATCACGGGCTCATCGTCGAACAAGGGTGAATCGGCGACATCGACCAGGACATCCGCGCCGGCGAGGGACTGGCTAGGCCCTCGCCAGTAAGGGAATCGACACCTGATCGACGAGAGGCGGGGATTACGTCGTGCCCCAGCGCGCTGAGCTTGGACGCCACTTTCGAGCCGATCAGCCCACGACCGCCGATGACAACGATCTTCATGATGAACCTTTCAGAATTGCGTTTGACTGGTTATGGTCCCACCGAAATCGCTGTGGCCGAAGAGGGATTTCGAGACCTCCGGTTCATCACTGAATAGGTCACTGCGATCTCTCCTTCTTGATTCACGGCGTCCGGCGCAGGACGGCCGCCGGACTAGTTGCGGCCGGCCATGAAGCCGCCGTCGACGTTGAGAATCGCGCCGGTAACCCAGCTGGCCTGGTCGGAGAGCAGATATGTGACGGCGTTGGCGACGTCGGCGGGGGTGCCGACTCGGCCCAGGGGATGAAGCGGCGCGAAAGTGTCAAGCGTGGCGTCGATCTCGTCCTTCGGGACCCATCGCTCGAGAGCGGGTGTCTTCACGGCGGCCGGCGCAACCGCGTTGACCCGAATCTTGTGAACGGCAAGCTCGATCGCCAGGTTATGGGTGAGCGCATGCAGCCCAGCTTTTTGCATCGAGTGCCCAGCCGACGGGGTCGCGCCAACGGCCTGATGCGCCCACATGCTGCCGATATTGACGATAGAGCCGCCCTCACCGCGGTTGATCATGCCCTCAACCACGGTCTGCGTCAGGAAGAACAGGGCATAGTTGAGCTCCATGTACGAGTCGTAGAACTGCTCGTCGTACTCGAGAAACGGCTTGGGGATGAAGAATCCGGCCGCGTTGACGAGCAGTGTCGCATCGCTGTGCTGCTCGGAAAGCGCGCGCTGCACATCAGCGATAGCGGCGCGGTCCGTCAGCTCGGCGGCGACGCCCCAGGCTTCACCCGACCGGCTGGTGAGCTCAGCGACGGTGTCGTTGACGCGGGCCTTCGAGCGTCCGACGATCACCGCGCTGCCGCCGTGATCGACGACGTCCATCGCCACCTGCCGCCCGATGCCGGCACTGCCGCCGACAACAATGACTTTCTTGGCATCGAAATGCATTCGGGTCCCTCCTGGCTCTCCTGACGGCTTCGACTGGACCGCCGCTTTTCGTATCGACGGCGCGTCGTATTGAGACTGCGGCCAGGCGGGGTGAGCTGTCATCACCCCAACCACCGATTCACCCGGGTGAGTAATGCGCCGCCCTGAACCGAAGCAGCGGTAGATAAGTGCTGGCGAACCAGCACCGATTTAGGGCCATGGAGCGTAGCCTGACCACTATGGTCAAGAGCAAGATCAAGACCTGCATACATTGCGGCCACACGTTCGACCTGAACGACTCACGGCGTGACCTGTCCGATCCGGACTGGCTTCCGGATGCAACGGTCTATTGCTCGCACGATTGCAGTAACCAATTCCATCGCAATCTGGGGCATTGCTGCTCGACCCACGTGAAAGAGAAGGCCAAGCGCGATGCCGCCAAGGCGGCGAAAAGCGGAGTGTAGAAGCGCGAGTCGCGGATTCAGCCAGCGCGCCGGCAGGCTCGGCGCAGCCAATCCGTCATCGGCGCAACACAATCCGCATCAGGCTGGCGCGGTCGTGCTATGTCTGCGAAACCGCGTGTCGCGGGTGATGCAACAGCGCACGAACCAGCGGGCGCGGCCCGACGGAACGAAGCATCTGGCTGGCCGGGCGGACTCGTACCCGCTTCGGCCACCAGAACCAGCGTCCCATCATCGTCATGATCGACGGCGTGATGAGGGATCGGACGACGAAGGTGTCAAACAACAGGCCGATGCCGATCGTTGTGCCGAATTGGCTGATCGCCCGGAGATCGCTGGTGATCATCGTGGCCATGGTGACTGCGAACACCACGCCGGCGGCCGTCACCACCGGACCGGTGACACCCATGCCGCGGATGAGCCCCGTTTTCAGGCCGGCTCCGATCTCCTCCTCGATTCGGGACACCAGCATCAGGTTGTAATCGGATCCCACCGCCAGGAGTACGATCAACGCGAATTCCGTTGCCACCCAGTGCAACTGGAAGTTGCCAAGGTGCTGCCAGATCAGTGTCGAAAACCCGAAGGCGGCCCCGAGCGACATCACGATGGTGCCCACGATGACGCCCGCTGCCACCAGAGCGCGGGTGACGATCACCATGATGATGAAGATGAGCACGATCGAGGCCACCCCGGCGATCATCAGGTCGTACTTGGCGCCGTTGGCGATGTCGTAGAACGTCGCGGCCGTACCGCCGAGGTAGATGTCGGCGTTCTCCAGCGAGGTGAGTTTCAGCGCCTCCTTGGCCGCTTTGCGCTCCTGATCGACGGACGCGATCCCCTCGGTCGTCGCGGGATCCACTGTGTGAGTGATGATGAAGCGAGCCGCCTTGCCGTCCGGCGACACCATCAAGCTCAACCCCAGCTGGAAGTCTGGGTTCTGGAAGATCTCGGGGGGCAGGTAGAAGAGGCTTTCTACCTGAGAGTCGTTGAACGACTTGCCCATTACGGCGTTTGTGTCGGTCAGCCGGTCGAATTGATCGATCAGGCTGTCGAACGTGCTGTAGATGGTCAGCGTCGTATCGCGGATGGACTTCGAGACAGCGATATTCTCGGGAATGATCGCCAGCAATTCGCGTGTGGCCGTGGCGGTGTTGGTGAGGTCGCTGGTGAGCGCATGGAACTTATCGGCCAGCTGATCGAACCCATCCAACGCGTCGAATAGCGATCGTAGCGACCAGCAGATCGGGATGTCGTAGCAGTGCTTCTCCCAGTAGAAGTAACTGCGGATCGGTCTCCAGAAGTCGTCGAAATCCGCGATGTGGTCCCGGATCTCGTCCGTGATGGCCGCCGTCTCCCCCGTGGTTTTCGAGCTGTCGTCCGCAGCATCAGCCAGCTTCTGGGTCACCGCGTACTGGCGCTCCAATAGGGCGATCTGTGTGTCGAGGAAACCGGTGATCTTCTTGATGTCGGCCACACGGTCTTTCAAATATTTGAGGTTGCTGCGGATGGGCGCGCTCTGCACACTGAGCTGGAACGGAATGGATCCGTCTTGAATTGGCGGGCCAAGGGGTCTGGTGATGCTCTGCACCCGTTCGATGCCGGACACGTGGAAGATGGCACCGGCAACCTTGTCCAAGACGAGCATGTCTCGGGGGTTGCGCAGGTCGTGGTCCGATTCGATCATCAGCAGGTCCGGGTTCAAACGGGCCTGGGTGAAGTGTTGATCGGCCGCGTTGTAGGCCTGCACTGACGAAGCGCTCTGCGGCAGGTAATACAGGTCGTTGTAGCGCGGAGTGAAGCCCATCAAGCCAATTGCGCCGACGATCGCCAGGATGACGGAGGTGGCGAGGATGGGTGCCGGCCACCGCACGATGGCCGTCGCCAGACGCCGCCAGCGGGTGTAGTTGAACTCGCGCTTCGGGTCGAACAGGCCGAAGCCGCTCGCGACCGCGATCAACGCCGGCGTCAGCGTGACCCCGGCGGCCACCACTACCAGCAGGCCGACTGCGCACGGAAACGCCAGCGAACTGAAGTAGGGCAGCCGGGTGAATTTCAGACAGGCCAGTGCCCCGACGATTGTCAGACCCGAGCCGAGCACCACCTTGGTGACACCGGCGAACGTGTCGTAGTAGGCGGCTTCGCGGTCCAGCCCTCGCTCGCGGCCCTCCTGATAGCGGCCGACCATGAATATCGCGTAGTCGGTACCCGCCGCTATGGCGAGCGCCGTCAGCAGATTCACGGCGAATGTCGAAAGCCCCATGATGCCGGTGTCGCCCAGCAGCGCTACTACGCCGCGGCCGGTGGCCAGTCCGACGAACAGGATGACCATCGTCAGCAGCACCGTGCCGATGGATCGATAGACGAACATCAGCATGATCGCGATGATGATGATGGTGATGATCGTCATCTTGGCCAGGCTCGCGTCACCGACAACGATTACGTCGCTGGTCAAAGCTCCCTGACCGGCGACGTAGGCCTTTACTCCCGGTGGCGGAGTCGAATCCGCGACGATTTTGCGAACGGCGGCAACGGACTTGCCACCGTCGGCCCCGCCCTGGTCACCACGCAGGTTCACTTGGACGTAGGCGGCTTTGTGGTCGTAGCTTTCGACACCCGACGCCGTGAATCTTTGTCCCCAGAAATTCAGCGCGTGCTCAACGTGCTTGTCGTGCTTGAGTTTTGTGACGAGATCGTCGTAATACCGGTGCGCGTCTTGGCCGAGCGGTTTGTCACCGACCAGGGTCACCAGGACGAGGTTGTCGGAGTCGTACTCCTTGAATTTCTCCCCGATGTGCTTCATCCCGGTCACCGACGGCGCATCGGATGGTGACAGCGGCACCGAGACTTCCTCGGCAACCTTTTCCAACTGTGGAACGAAGACGTTGACACCGACCGCGATCAGCACCCATGCCACGACAATCGGAAGCGCCAGAACGCGGATGCCGCGTGCCAGACGCGGTTTGTGCTGCACTTCGGTACGCTGCGCGACGGGAATTTCGTCGGTGTCGGCGGTTTCGTCGATCACGCGGACTTGTCCAAGCAGGAGACCTGCGCGTCCCGGGTGTTGACCTGATGTTGATCGACCAATTTGCCGTCAACGGTGATCCGACAGCCGATGGATGGGCTGTCCCCTTGGGCAACGACGTAGGCGAAGATGCCGGGCATCTCGGCGACGATCGTCTTCGACCACGGCAGTGTGGTGAAGCTGGCCTTCTGCGGCAACGACTCCGCGTCCATCCAGTTGACGACGCCAGTGGTCCCGGGCGGTCCCAGGATTTCGTAGATGGCGGTCTTGGCCGCGTACGGCGGGGTCGCGTCCCTGGGATCGGGCTTGGGCAAGCCAGGTCCTGGGAAAACGCCATTGAGCCGGACCACTGCAACGCCGCCCACGATCAGTGCCACGACCACGACCAGCGGAACCCATGCCCGCTTGAGAAGCCTCAACACCGTGCCCCCCGATCGGTGATGCTTGACGGGCTGATACCCAGGTATCTCTTCGTGTGCGCCACGGCTAGCCGAACGCAATCGCGGTGGAATTGATTCCCGGGGTAGCCGGCAAAGCCAGGTTGATCAAGGTTGAGTTGCGGAATGTGACCGTCGACACCGTCAGCTCGATTACCATCGTGTCGCTGGTCGGTGCCGTGTCGCGCCACGTCACCGTGAACGCCGTTCGACGCGCGACGGTGACTGGGCGCCAGACCCATTGCGGCTCACCATCGGTCGAAGTGCAGCACGTCGTCGAGCGGAATCCGTTTGGCACGGCGGAAGGTCGTGCCGGTGTAGTAGGCGGTGGGAATGGTCGTGGCGTGATAGACGTTGTCGGGCATTCCGAGGATGGCCCGCATCTCCTCGTCGGCCATTATGGTCACCCCGGTCCACGTGGTACCCAAGCCCCGAGAACGCGCCGCGAGCATGTAGCTCCACGTGGCGGGCATGATCGAACTCCAATACTGGTTGGCGTTTTCGCCCGTCAGCGTGCCGTCGCCGTCGATGACCTCGACGCACGGGATCATCAAGACAGGGACCTCGCAAAAGTGCTCGGCGAGATACGCCGCACTGTCGGATACCTTGCGCTGCTCGCGATTGCGCGCGGGGTCGTCCTTGAACCGATCGGCGACCGCGAAAGGCGACGTGACGATCCAGTCCCATCTGCGGCGGTACACATCGGCGATCGCGCGACGCTGTTCGGCATCGGTGACCACGATGAAACTCCAGTTCTGCACGTTGGACGAGGTCGGCGCCTGGACCGCGATCTCCAGGCATTCCCGGATCAGGCCGATGGGAACGGGTTTGGTCAAATCGAGACGTTTGCGCACCGAGCGCGTCGTGGTCAGCAGCGCGTCGGTGGACAACTCGACGATGGGGTAAGCGCTCATGCCCGCACGATGGCGATGACTTCGACTTCCACGCGGATGTTGGGCCACACCAACCCGTCGATGATGCTGAACATGCCGGCGGGTTCGTGTTGGATGATCTCCTTGCTCACCGCTAGGTAGGCGGACGCATTGTCACGACTGGTGACCCATTGGCGCATGTAGACGATGTCGGTGAGCTTGGCGCCGGCCTTGCCGAGCGCGTTTTCGACATTGGCCCAGCACTGCCGGGCTTCGTCGGTGAAATCCTCGGGCAGGGTGCCGTCTTCGCGCACCCCAGGCGTTCCGGCAACGAAAATGTATGTGCCGACGCCGGATACGGCGACCGCGTCGGAGTATTCGCCGACGTGATCGGCTACTCCGGTGCGGATCCGGGTAATGGTGGTCATCTCACGGCTCCTTGGTTGTGTGAGGTTTTTCCGGTGGGTTGAGAGATGAGGCGAGTCACTTGAACGCCGCCAACACCGCAACCGCCGACGACGATCACGCCGAAGTTGCTTGCGGCCTTCATGTTTTCGCGCCGTCATCGCTGGTGAGTGGGCCGTCTCCGGTGTCGACGAGGAAGACTGCCAGCAACTCAGCGGGCTCGGTGGCGCTGGCATTTTCACTGATCGTGTGGTGCGCGCCGGGGGCTTCACTCCACGTTTCACCGGCGTGATAAAGGCGTGCCGGCTCACCTTCGACTTGACTGCGGATCGCTCCGGAAATCACGTAGGCCATGATGAACGCTGATTTCGCGTGGTGGTGAGCCGCGCTTTTAGCTCCCGGCGGGTAGCTGACGGTGACTGCTTCAAGTGATTTGCCCGGGACATTGGTAGGTTGATTGAAAACTGGTCGGACAACGGGTTTTTGATCCGAATTCTCCGGCGCCGGCTCGGCGTGGGCCGCGGGCGCTAGCATCACCGCAACTACCACTGCGGCGAGTAGTACTTTCCAAACCATCTTCGGTCCGCCTCCTTTGGATGTCGACCGCTCAGCCTTCGGCTACACGCAGGATCGTCTTGCCGGGAATACGTTTGTCGGGAGCGAACGCGGCGGCAGCTTCGGCGAGTGGAAGCACGGCACTCACCAAGGGCCTGAGGCGTCCGTCTCGTACTCGCGCGGCGAGGTCGGTGAGCTGGGCGCGATTGGCTTCGACAACGAAGAAAACTGCTCGCCCATCGTGCGGCAGTGTCTTCGGCGGCTCAACGATCGAGACCAGCGTTCCGCCGGCGCGCACCAGATCCGCCGAGCGGACCAGAATGTCTCCGCCGATAACGTCAAATACGACGTCGACTTCGCCGGCATCCTCGAGCTTTTCGGTCTCCAGGTCGAGGAAAGTGTGCACGCCGAGCTCGCCCGCGCTGACCCGATCTGCAGTCCGGCCGGTACCGATGACACGCGCGCCGACCTCGCGGGCGAGCTGCACCGCGAGCGACCCAACCGCACCAGCGACGCCGTGAATGAGGACCGTTTGTCCGGCGGCAAGCCGGCCGTGGTCGAACAAGCCCTGCCAGGCCGCCAATCCAGAGATGGGCAGCGCCGCGGCCACAGTGTGCTCGACGTCAATCGGTAGCGGCGCGAGATTACGGGCTTCGACCGCGATGTACTCCGCGAGCGAGCCGTTGCGCGCCCAGTCGGCAAGGCCGAACACCCGCTGGCCTACGCTTAAACCGGTTGCACCGTAACCTAACTCAACCACGACACCAGACAGTTCGTGCCCGGGCACGCTCGGTGTCCGGTCGCGACCCGCGTGGTCGGTCCAAGTGTGTGGCCAATCGAGTTCGGTCCGAGTGAAGCCCGCGGCGTGCACCCGCACGACGACGTCGTTGTCGGCCGGCTCAGGGTGGGGCAGGTCTGTCAGCGATAGGCCGGCGACCCCGGCGTCACGATCTGAAACGGTGATGGCTTGCATTACTGCTCCTTGCTGATGGTGGTTTTTGTTGTGGGGTCAGCCGCGGGGAGCGGTTGTACGCTGACGAGCTCGAGGCCTAGATCGCGGACCCGGTCGAGGAGTCCGTAAAGCTGTGACTGGTCGCGGATCTCACCAGTGAACGCGGTTTCGGCCGCACCGGCCTCGAGCCGCATCCCCTCTAAAGCGGACCCGAGCCGCTCGGTCACGCGGCCTCGAACGCAAATCCGGTACGTCGTCGACTGCACTTGTCCTCCGCTCGCCAACTGATGATCGAGGGTTCTCCGGCATGGGGTGAGTCGTCATCACCCGGCGAGCTAATTCACCCGGGTGAGGGCATGGGAACCAGTGCGCGGGTCGAAGACGTGGGACCCGGAGCGCTGCGCCCGGGTGGTGAGCCGAGGCTTCACGTGGACACGACCGCGCGGCGTAGTCTAAATACCGCTTTTGGGACCTTTCAGAACTGCCCAATCGCCCCACTGGTAACGATCACGAGCACTTACATGCGCGCAACGACCGAACAACACAGCTCGGTCGCCGGATTGGATCTCTACCTGGATCGCCCCGGCGGCAGGGTGCGTGACGGCGTGATGGAAGCCGTTCGCGACGCGATCCGCTCGGGGCGATTGATGCCAGGCACCCAGTTGCCCTCGAGTCGAGCGCTGGCCGCCGACCTCGGTGTCGCGAGAAACACCGTTGCCCGTGCGTACTCCGAGCTCATCGCCGAGGGCTGGCTGACATCGCATCATGGCTCGCGCACCTTGGTTGCCCAACGCGCGGCCCAGGTCTTCAGGTCCGTCCCTGCGCCCCCTAAGCGACCGACACAGCGCCGGTTGGACCACGACTTGCGACCGGGACATCCGGACCTGTCGTCGTTTCCACGGACGGAGTGGAGTCGTGCGGTCAAGCGCGCTTTGAACGCCGCACCGTTCGAAGCGTTCGGCTACAGCTATACCGACCCGCATGGGCGGCCGGAGCTTCGCAGCGCCCTTGCCGAGTACCTTGCTCGTGCTCGAGGGGTTCGGGCCCGACCGGACAACATCATCATCTGCAGCGGCGCCGCAGAAGGATTGAACCTCGTGGCCGGCGCGCTGGCTGAAGCCGGGGTCGGCGCCGTTGCCGTCGAGGCATTCGGCCTGAACGCCCAGCGGTCGTCGCTCGCTCGAGCGCGGTTGCGTTGCCCCCCACTGGCGGTGGACTCTCGTGGCGCTGATGTCGTGGCTCTCGACGGCATGCCAGATGCGGGCGGTGTGCTGCTCACGCCTTCGCACCAGTTCCCGCTTGGCGTGCCCTTGCATTCCGACCGCCGGGCGGCGGTCGTCGATTGGGCGCGACGTACCGGCGGAGTAATCATCGAAGACGATTACGACGGCGAATTCCGCTACGACCGTAGCCCTGTCGGTGCGCTGCACGGCATCGATCCCGAGCATGTCATCTATATGGGGACGGCGAGCAAGTCACTGGCGCCGGGGCTTCGACTCGGGTGGCTGGTGCTGCCGGACCGGCTCGTCCATGCGGTGGGCCGGCAGCGGGGTGAGCGCGAGGAGACTTCCGGCTTCGTTGACCAATTGGCGATGGCCGAATTCATCGTGTCCGGCTCGTATGACAGACACATTCGCACAATGCGCGCCCAGTACCGGCGCCGCCGTGCGGAACTCGTCGCCGCTGTTGCCCGGTCATCACCGAAGACCACTGTCGCAGGAATGCCCGCGGGTCTGCACGTCCTGCTGGAGCTTTCCGATGCCGACGAAAGCGTGCTGTGTTGTCAACGCGCGTGGCGCCGGCTCGGCGTGGATGGTTTGCATCTGTTTCGCCATCCCGAAGGCGACAGCAAACGAGATGGGTTAGTGGTCGGGTTTGCGGCGCCCGCGCCGAGCGCATGGTCAGCGGCGTTGGGTGCCCTGATTCGACTGCTGCCTTAACGTCCGGCTCAAGTGGCCCCATCTTGCCGGACCCAAGTGGCCCACGATCAGTGCGACACCGCGATTAGCGTTCAAAGCGTGATTGCCGCGGGCAGCTCCCAGATCACCGATCTGCTGTGCGCCAAGCCGACCTTCGAGTTCGCCGGCGAAGCACCGACTGAAGCCGGCCAGCCGGCGGTGCTACATGCCGCCAAGTCGACGCCACCGGTTATCCGCGCTCAGCTCGTAGAACGGGCGGGCCTGATCGACATCTTGTCGGCCGAACCCTCTCGCAAGCTCACGTTGCTCAGCGCGCCCGCGGGGTGGGGAAAGACGACGCTTTTGGCGCAATGGGTTGGCGGCGCCGATGATCGTCGTCGGCGGGGCTGGCTGTCCCTCGATGCTTCCGACAATGATCCGGCGCGATTTTGGACCGGTGCGATCGCGGCACTGGGCAAGACCGGTGCGGGGGTTGCGCCGCGCGCGTTCGCGCTCATCAAGATCGGTGCCGACCTCCGAGAGGTCGTCTTGCCGACCCTCCTGGACGAGTTGGCTGCCACCGATGACCAAATGGCGTTGGTCCTCGACGACTATCACCTTGTTGAAAATCGGACCGTGCACGAGCAGGTGGGTTTCGTCGTGGAACGGATGCCGCAAACTTTCCGGCTGGTCATCGCCACCCGTTCGGATCCCTTGCTGCCGTTGGCGCGGTTGCGGGCCCGCGGCGAGCTGTTGGAGCTGCGGACCGAGGAGTTGCGTTTTCAGGCCGGCGAGGCCGCGGACCTGTTCGGCGACGTGCTCGGTTTGAAGTTGACCGACCCGCAAGTCCAACTGCTGTTTCGGCGCACGGAGGGGTGGGCTGCTGGACTGCATCTCGCCGGACTGTCGTTGGCCGGCCGCACCGATGCGGCGGCATTTATCGAGACGTTCGCAGGCGACAACCGTCACATTGTCGACTTTTTGATGGCCGAGGTGCTCGACGGTCAGCCGCCGGAACTGCGGGACTTTTTGCTACGTACATCGGTTTTGGATCGACTCAGCGGTGCGCTGTGCGATGCCGTGCTTGAAACGTCTGACTCAGCCTCGGTTCTGGAG
Source organism: Mycobacterium sp. NGS27 (assembly GCF_059813005.1). Taxonomy (NCBI): domain Bacteria; kingdom Bacillati; phylum Actinomycetota; class Actinomycetes; order Mycobacteriales; family Mycobacteriaceae; genus Mycobacterium; species Mycobacterium sp. NGS27. The sequence goes on along the minus strand of NZ_JCALDT010000006.1, from coordinate 219,931 downwards.
AGGATCGAACGCGAAAATCTGTTTGTAGTGCCACTGGACATGTCACGTCACTGGTACCGCTATCACCAGCTGTTCGGAGAGTTGTTGCGCACCGAGCTGCGTCGCAGCGAGCCCGATCTCGTCGCCGATCTGCACCGACGAGCCGCTACCTGGTTCGAGAGCGAGGGCCTCGTCGATGAGGCGGAGCGCCACTTGGTCGCCGGCCGCGGCATCGCACGCAGTGCTGAGCGGATCGCCGCGGACCGCGCGGACGCTGGCATCGCCTCGACGCCGCTCGCCCCGGCCGAGAGGACGGCGGGCGTCACGGCGACTTGGCGCAACCAGGGATACACCGTCGGCGAGCAACTGACCCCCAAGGAGCTCGAGGTACTTCGTCTACTGACCACCCGGTTATCGCGACGAGAGATCGGTGGGCGGTTATACGTCTCGCTCAATACCGTGAAAACGCACCAGCGCGCCGTTTACCGCAAACTCCGCGTTGAGCACCGCGGTGCGGCGGTCAGCCGGGCGCGAGAACTCGGCCTGTTGTGATCCGCCCTGCGTGGGCCTTGCCGGACGGTTCCGATCCTGAATCGTCCCCCGTGAAATCGCCATCCAGACCAACACCCGGGTTGACGCTTTGGGGTCTCACCCAGAGCCAGGCACGCGATCATTAAGTCTTTTGAACTGCAATTATCTTGGTGGAGCTAAGGGGACTCGAACCCCTGACCCCCACACTGCCAGTGTGGTGCGCTACCAGCTGCGCCATAGCCCCAAGAAGTCGTGCTCATCGAAGCTACACCACCGTTAACCGTCCATCAAAGTTGCTGCTCAGGCAGGTTCGCCGTGTGCGGAGACGGCAACGGATCCGGTTCGGAATCGGGCACCGGCCGGGTTTCCGGCGCCGCCACCCAGCCGACGGCGGCGATCAGCAGGACTACCCCGCTGATGGTGAAACCCCAGCCGTAACTCAGCCGCTCGGCGACCCAGCCGAGCGTCATCGAGCCGACGATGGCGCCCAGGTCGGACATCATCTGCACGGCCGCCACCGGACTGCCCGCACGGGCCTCACTGCCGAGAATGTCGGCGACCGCGGCCTGCATCGGCGACATGTAGATTCCCGTCACCGCACCAACCACAATCGCTGCGGCCAGAAACGCCGGCAGCGAGGACGCGGCGCCCAGGAAAACGGTCGCCACGCCGGACAATGTGAGGCCCACGATCATCAACGTGCGCCGCCCCATCCGGTCAGATAGGTAGCCGCTGGGAATCATCGCTATCGCGTTGCCTCCGGCGAACGCCGCAAGCGCAATGCCGATGATGCCGACGCCGCGGCCCATGACGTCGGTGATGAACAAGGGGACCAGGGCGACGCGGAGGCCGAACGCCGACCAGCCGGTCGCGAAGTTGGCCCCCAGTGACGACCAGTAGGCGCGAAACCTCAGCGCCTCTCGCATCGTCACCGTGGATCGCGTCGGCGGCCCCGGCGCGGCCAGGGTCGAATTCCGCAGGCTGTAGAACAGCACCGCCGCGACGCCCAGCAGCGCGACGCCGTACACGATGAACGGAGCGGTCAGGCCCCACCCGGCCGCCAGGGCGCCGACCGCCGGCCCACCCACCGCGCCCACCATGAACGACGTGATGAACAGGCCCGCGACCCGTCCGCGCGCGTCGGGCGGGCTGATATGGATCATCAGTCCCAGCGCCGAAACGTAGAACATCGTCGACCCGACGCCGCTGATCATGCGGAAAACCAGCAGTTGCCAGTAGGCCTGGGAAAACGCACACGCGGCGGTGGAGATTGCGACGATCAGCATGCCGCCGATGTAGATCCGCCGCTCCCCCAGGCGCTGGACCAGCTGGCCGCTGATCGGCGCAAAACACAGCCGGCTCAACGAAAAGACGGTGACCAAAAAAGTCACCGCCTTGATGCTGACCCCGAAACTGCGGGCGAACGACGGCAGCGCCGGGGAAATCACCCCGTAGCCCAGCGCGACCATGATGTTTGCCCAGCTCAGGATCCAGACTTCGCGGGGCAGGCGGGGGGACCGGAACGCACGCCCCTCCGTGCGGGCAAGCCGGAGGGAAATAGTCACCCAATGACTTTATTAACTACCTCGCGCGCTGTTTCCTGCACCTCCGCTAGATGCTCAGGCCCGTTAAACGATTCCGCGTAAATCTTGTACACGTCCTCGGTGCCCGACGGGCGCGCGGCGAACCACGTATTGGCCGTCGTCACCTTCAATCCACCCAGCGGCGCGCCGTTGCCCGGCGCCGCGGTCAGCTTCGCCGTGATCGGCTCCCCCGCCAGTTCCGTCGCCGTCACCTGGTCGGCGGACAGCTTCGACAGCCGGGCCTTCTGGTCTCGATCGGCTGGTGCGTCGACTCGCGCATAGAACGGTGTGCCGTACTCGGCGGTCAGCCGCTGATAGCGCTGGGACGGACTCTCTTCGGTGACCGCCAAAATCTCGGAAGCCAGCAGTGCCAGGATGATGCCGTCCTTGTCGGTGGTCCACACCGAGCCGTCCCGGCGCAAGAACGACGCCCCGGCCGACTCCTCACCACCGAAGCCGATGGTTCCGCCGATCAGGCCGTCGACGAACCACTTGAATCCGACCGGCACCTCGATCAGCTTGCGGCCGATGCCGGCGACCACCCGGTCGATCATGGACGAACTGACGGCGGTCTTGCCGACGGCGATGCCGCCCGGCCACGACGGCCGCTGGGTGTACAGGTATTCGATGGCCACCGCGAGGTAGTGGTTCGGGTTGAGCAGCCCCGCGTCGGGGGTGACGATGCCGTGGCGGTCGGAGTCGGCGTCGTTGCCGGTGGCGATCTGGTAGTGGTTGCGGTTGGCGATGAGCCCCGCCATCGCGTCCGGCGAGCTGCAATCCATGCGGATCTTGCCGTCGTGGTCGAGTGTCATGAACCGCCACGTCGCATCGACCAGCGGGTTCACCACGGTGAGATCCAGACGATGCCGCTGCGCGATCTCGCCCCAATAGTCCACGCTGGCCCCGCCCAGCGGGTCGGCGCCGATGCGCACCCCGGCCGTGCGGATGGCATCGATGTCGACGACGTTGGGCAGGTCGTCGACGTAGTTGCCCAGGTAGTCGTGCCGCCGCACGGCCTGCAGCGCGCGGGCCAGCGGAATGCGTTTGACCCCCGCCCCCTCGCGCAGAATCTCGTTGGCGCGCTTGGCAATTGCGTTGGTTGCGTCGGTGTCGGCCGGACCGCCGTTGGGCGGGTTGTACTTGAAGCCGCCGTCGGCGGGCGGGTTGTGCGACGGCGTCACGACGATTCCGTCGGCCAGCGCCTCGGTGCGGCCGCGGTTGTAGGACAGGATGGCGTGGCTGACCGCGGGTGTCGGCGTGTACCGGTCGCGGGAGTCGACCATGGCGACGACGTCGTTGGCGGCCAGCACCTCCAGCGCGGACACCCAGGCCGGCTCGGACAGGCCGTGCGTGTCCCGGCCGATGAACAACGGGCCCGTCGTGCCGTGCGCGGCGCGGTACTCCACGATGGCCTGGGTGATCGCCAGGATGTGAGCCTCGTTGAACGCGCCGTCCAGTGCTGACCCGCGGTGCCCCGACGTGCCGAAGGCGACCTGCTGTGCGACGTCGCCGGGGTCGGGCCGTATCGAGTAATACGCCGTCACCAAATGAGGTAGATCGACGAGGTCTTCGGGCTGGGCCGGCTGGCCGGCGCGTGGATTGGCCACCATGGGTACCAATTCTGCCCGTGTCCGCGTCCACCCGGGCTGCGCCGGTCTGGACTTCGGCCATACGCTGCGTAGCGCACCGGCAAACGAAGGGAATCCACCCAGTGGCTCAACGGGATTATCGCGAACTGGCCGCGGTGTTTGTCGGTGGGGCGTTGGGCTCCCTGGCCCGGGCCGCGCTGAGCACGCTGGTCGGCGGTGACCCGGCGAGCTGGCCATGGCCCACGTTCACGGTCAACATCGTCGGGGCGTTTCTGGTGGGTTATTTCACCACCCGGCTACTGGAGCGGTTGCCGACATCCAGCTATCGGCGGCCGCTGCTCGGCACCGGATTGTGCGGTGGTTTAACGACTTTCTCGACAATGCAGGTCGAGACCCTGAAGATGATCGAACACGACTACTGGGGGCTGGCCATCGGCTACACGCTCACCAGCATCGCGTTGGGTTTGCTGGCGGCGCACCTTGCCACCAAGTTGGTGCGCCGGGTCCGGGTGCGCCGGTGACCGCCACGACGACGACGGCTCTGGTCTGGGGCGGCGTCGCGCTCATCGGTGGCATCGGGTCGGTGTTGCGTTTCGTCATCGACCGGACCGTGGCGCGACGAGTATCACGGCCTTTTCCGTTCGGCACGCTTGCCGTGAACATCAGTGGCGCAGCGCTTTTGGGTTTCCTCGGCGGCATGGCGCTGAACAAGGAGGCGGCCCTGCTGGCCGGCACCGCCTTCGTCGGCGCCTACACCACGTTTTCCACCTGGATGCTCGAGACACAGCGGCTCGGGGAGGAACGCCGGCTGCGGGCCGCGCTGGCCAACATCGTGGTCAGCGTCCTGCTCGGTGAAGCGGCGGCGTTCATCGGACAGCAGATCGCACAGCACCTTTGATCGGGTTCGGGCTATCAGGTGTCGCGTCGACGCGGAATATCGTCGGGAGTTCGGGGCAGCACATACAGCGCCATTCGCCGATTCGACATGTCATGCTCGCCGAGAAACGCACAGCCGCCTCGTTCACAGAACTTGCGCGCCAACGCGTTGCGATGATCGGGATCGAACATGATGCGGCGACACCGCGGATCGAGAGTGAAGATGCTGGTCACCAGATGCGGCAACAGGTAACTGACGTGCCCGCGTTCGATGTGATCCAAATCGGCGACCGCGACATGCAATCCCAGATCATTGGGCTCATGCTCGTAGCGACGAGCGATGGAATCCTTTGCCGCTCTATATAATTCGATGTATGCACGGTCTACCCCGTCCAGCGTGGCGATGAGCGGGCGAGAGAAGGCGCCCTCCAATTGCGCTTGGAGGTACCGATGCCACCGCTCCACCGGCCAGTCGGACTCCCATGCCTCGACCAGATGCGGCCGATTCATCCACTCCGAGACCATCTCGGCGTCGGCGTCCGGGTCGGCAACGCGCAGGCCGTACGGCTCGGGCAGTTGCGGAATGGGCGGCGGGGGGACGCTGCGGATCGCCTCGGGAAGGTCGATCAGTTCCCGCGGAAGAATGGGTTCGGCATCAGTCATGTCAACCGGCGAGCCTACGACGCTGTCGGTCTAAGCCCGTTCACCGGGGTTCGAGCAGCTTGGCCAGGACCGCGGCCTGGCTGATGTCCAGCTCACGGGTCGCGGTCACCAGCGTCACGGCTTTCCGCTTGGCGAGCTCACGGAGGTCGTCCAGCGCGCCGCTTTCGCGCAGTTCGGTCTTGTAGCGTGCCGCGAATTCGTCGAATCGGTCCGGATCGTGGTGATACCACTCGCGGAGGTCCTTCGACGGCGCGACGTCCTTGCACCAGACGCCTACCCGTGGGTCGTCTTTGCGCATCCCTCGGGGCCAGACCCGGTCGACCAGGACGCGCTGGCCCTCGCCGGGGTCGACCTCGTCATAGACCCGCGCCACCCGGACCCGCCTCTTGGCGCTCACCCGCCCAGGGTAGCGGCGTCCGTCGGCTCAGTAGTGGTAGGTGTCCGAGGGTGCGGGCGAGTGATCACGCTCTTCCTCGTCGATGTCCAATGCCTCGATGCCGTACGCGCGGGCCAGCTCCAGGATCTTGGTGGCCCGGGCGATACGGGGCAGATCGGAGCCGTTGCGGATTTCTCCCCCGTCGCGCTCGAACTCGGCGAAAAATTCCTTCGCCCAGGATATTTCGTCGTGCGAGGGCGACAATCCCTCGTTCACGACCGCGCATTGATCCGGGGTCAGGCAGATCTTGCCCGTCATCCCGAACTCTACGGAAACGGCGGTGGCCTCGATCAGCTTCAACGCGTTCGAGCCGATGGTGGGCCCGTCGATGGCGCTGGGCAGGCTGGCCGCCTTGGCGGCGATAGTGAAACGGGAGCGGGCGTATGCGAGGGTGCCGGGGTCTTCTCCGAAACCGGTGTCGCGGCGGAAGTCGCCGATGCCGAAGGCGAGCCGGAAGGTGCCCTTCGTCGCGGCGATCTCGGTGATGCGCTCCAGGCCCCGGGCGGTTTCGACCAGAGCGACGATCGGCACATCGGGCAGCCGCTTCGCGGTCTCGGTCACGTGATCGACCGATTCGACCATCGCCAGCATCACCCCGCCCACCGGGGTGGCGGCCAGGGCGGCGAGGTCGTCCGCCCACCATGGGGTGCCGAAGCCGTTGATGCGGACCCAGTCGGTATTGCCGGCGTTCAACCAACGCACCACGTTGTCGCGGGCGGCGTGCTTGTCTTTGGGCGCGACGGCATCCTCGATGTCGAGGACGACGATGTCGGCGCGCGATTGCGCCGCGGACTGGAACCGGTCGTCGTGTGCACCATTCACCAATAGCCAACTTCGGGCCAGAACAGGGTCGATGCGGAAGCCGACGACATCATCGGACTCTGGCGCGCTGTTGTTGACCTGCTCGTACATGTCAGCTGATCTGTCGCCTTCTCGTGGTTGCGGTCTTGGGCTCCTTTACCGTAGCCCGACCGCGAAAGAACTCATGCCGGACGGTCGTCTCACCTTTCGTTTTGCCACAAGAACGCCCGAAGACGTGATAGCCAGCAAACGAAACCGTCATCGCCGGCGAGTTTCCCCGCGGTGGGCAGGGGTAACACACACTTCGCCACGTTACGGCCATCGGTGGTGCGTCGGATCCTGCGGAGGCTAGAGCAACCTGGTCCCGAAATGCGTCTCGATCGCCCGTCTCTGGGACCGACCGAGAAAAACCCACGAGGAGTAGATATGCGTAAGGCCATAGCAGTCGTTTCAGCCACCGGGGCACTGTTGTTCGGTGGAGCGGGTGTCGCAAACGCCGCCAACCCGAGTGCACCCGCGCCGTCGTCCACCACAACGACCCTGGCGGACAACAACAACACCAGCAATGACCAAAAGAGCGACAACAACGGGCTGTGGGGCCTCGTCGGCCTGTTGGGCCTGGGCGGACTCGCCGGACTGATGCGCCGGAAGGACCACGTCGCCGGCACCGGCGCCGGACCGGCCGCCACCCGGGGCCGCGGCGTCTAGCCTCATCCCCTAACCCTCGGGTCCCCGTCAGCCGCGCCGCGGCTGACGGGGATCGCTGGGTCCCGGTTACAAAACGCATTGCGCCGCAAGGATTTTGATCATTGAGTTGGCGCAACGAGCCTCGCGCCCAGCGCAGCGTCCGTTTGACCACTTGCGCAGCGGGTATGCCTCGTTCAAGCCGTACACAGCCCAGCGTGCGCCCCCCACTCCCCCCCATTACAGGAGGTACCGGCGATGGCCGAGATGATTATCGAATCACCCGACGAAGTCGTCGCGTTCCTGAAAGCGCAGCACAACCTCATCGAGGACATGTTCGACCAGGTGCTGCACGCTACGGATCCCAAAGCGCGCGAGGAGCCGTTCGCAACGTTGCGCCAGCTGCTGGCCGTGCACGAGACGGCCGAGGAGATGGTGGTGCATCCGCGCGTGCGGCGGGAGGACGATGATGCCGGCGACGCCATCGTCGACGCCCGCCTTGAAGAGGAGCATGAGGCCAAGGAACTGCTATCGGCGATCGAGAAGCTCGACGTCACCTCCGAGGAGTTCATCGCGGAGCTCACCAAACTGCGCAGCGCCGTCCTCGAGCACGCCCGGCATGAGGAGGACGAAGAGTTCCCGGTGTTGAAGCGCAAGGTGGACACCGACGACCTGAAGCGGATGGGAGCAGCGGTACGCGCCGCTGAGGCGATCGCTCCAACGCGCCCGCATCCGGGCGTGGAATCGGCGAAACTGAACTTCGCGCTCGGGCCGTTCGCGTCCATGCTTGATCGCGCCCGCGATCTCATCGGCAAAGCCCTCGGATAGCGCACCTGGCGCGCCCCCGGGTTTCCGTAGGCTCGATGAGATGAGCGTTGCCCCGGATACCACCGTTGCTCTCCAGAACCGGTTCTTCCGCGAACTGCCGGAGATGGCGGTCCGTTGGCAGGCGGAGACCTTCCCCGAATTGCAGCTGCTCGCGCTCAACGCGCCGCTGGCCGACAAGCTAGGGCTTGACACCGGCTGGCTGTGCGGCCCCGACGGGCTGCGCTTCTTGGTCGGTAACTCGGTACCCAACGCCGCCACCCCGGTGGCCCAGGCCTACGCCGGCCACCAGTTCGGCGGCTTCGTTCCGAGATTGGGCGATGGGCGTGCCCTGCTGCTCGGCGAGCTGGTCGACGGCGACGGGCGACTGCGCGACATACACCTCAAGGGTTCCGGTGCCACGCCCTTCGCCCGCGGCGGCGACGGCCTGGCCGCGGTGGGCCCGATGCTGCGCGAATACCTGGTCAGCGAGGCGATGCACGCCCTGGGCGTGCCGACGACGCGGTCGTTGGCCGTGGTGGGGACCGGGCGTCCGGTCCATCGCGAAGAAACACTGCCGGGTGCGGTGCTCACCCGCGTGGCCAGCAGTCATCTGCGGGTGGGTAGCTTCCAGTTCGCCGCGTCCACCGGCAACGAGGACTTGCTGCGCCGCCTCGCCGACCACGCGATCACCCGCCACCACCCCGCCGCCGCCGAGGCGGACAACCCGTATCTCGCCTTGTTCGAATCGGTGGTGGCCGTCCAGGCCTCGCTGATCGCCCAATGGATGCTGATCGGATTCGTCCACGGCGTGATGAACACCGACAACACCACGATCTCGGGCGAAACGATCGATTACGGACCGTGCGCGTTCATGGACGCCTACGACCCCGACACGGTCTTCAGTTCCATCGACTTCTGGGGACGCTACGCCTATGGAAATCAACCGGTAGTCGTTGGATGGAACCTCGCCCGCTTCGCCGAGACACTGCTTCCGTTGCTCTCGGAGCACACCGAGGAGGCAATCGCGCTCGCGGAGCAGTCGTTCGGCGTCTTCCAGACCCGCTACGACGCCGTGTGGAGCGCCGGGATGCGCGCCAAACTCGGCTTGTCCGCCCAGATCGACGACGAATTCGCCACGGTGCTGGTCGAGGAGTTGCTCGCGCTGCTCAAGCAGAACCACATCGACTACACCTCGTTCTTCCGCCGGCTCAGCGACGCGGCGCGAGGGGATGCCAAACCCGATGCCGAACCCGTGCGCGGATTGTTCGCGGACCTGGCCGGCTTCGACGCGTGGCTGACGCGTTGGCGTGCGTTGGGTCCCGACGCCGACACGATGGATCGCACCAACCCGATTTACATTCCGCGCAACCATCTTGTCGAGGAGGCCCTGTCCGCCGCGACGGCCGGCGAGCTCGACCCGCTGCAACAGCTGCTCGCCGCGGTCACCGACCCCTATGCGGAACGGCCGGGCCTCGAGCGCTACGCGGAGCCCGCCCCCGAGGACTTCGGCAAGTATCAGACCTTCTGCGGCACTTGACCTTACGACAGCTTGGCGAGCTCGGCCTGCAACCCATCGAGGCGCTGTAGTGTCTGATCGCGAGGCTCGGTCGGCAGGTCCACCAACAGGTGATCCACACCCAGGTCGCGATAGGCCTCGAGTTCTTTCGCCGCCGGCTTGCCGCCGTGGAAGTGGATCACCGGCACGTCCTTGCCGGCCACGTCTCGCAATTGCTCGAGCGGAGAAGCCAACTCCTCTGCCGATCCCGTCATCGACAGCCAGCCCGCGTTCAGCCGCGCGATGCGCTTGAAGCCCGCCGGTCCGCCGCCGAGGTAGAGCGGCGGATGGGGCTTCTGGACCGGCTTGGGCCAACTGTAGATCGGGTCGAAGTTCACGAATTCGCCGTGATATTCCGCCTTTTCGTGGGTCCAGATCTCGATCATCGCGTCGAGCCGCTCGTCGACGACGCGTCCGCGGACCGAGGGATTCACGCCGTGGTTGGCGATCTCCTCACGCAGCCAGCCGATGCCCACGCCGAAGCGAAAACGCCCCTGCGACACCAGATCCAGCGACGCCACCTCCTTGGCCGTGTGGATCGGGTCGCGCTGGGGCACCAGGGCGATCCCGGTGCCCAAGACGAGCCGCTCGGTGACGACCGCGGCGGCGGTCAGCGCCACAAACGGATCCAGCGTGCGGTAGTACTTCGGCGGAATCGGGCCACCGCTCGGATACGGGGTCTTCGCGTCGACGGGGATGTGTGAGTGCTCGGCGAGAAAGAGCGATTCAAAACCGCGCTGCTCAAGCGCCTCGCCCAACTCCACGGGACCAATGCCGTCGTCAGTAACAAATGTCAGCACACCGAAACCCATGATGCTCAGTCAACAGCATCACCGCCCGCCTGTCAGCGCGGGCTTGTCCCGGCGGCTCGCTCGAAATGACTCAGCTCACGGCGCGGTTTCTTCGGTCACCGCCCGGGTCGCCCGGAGGTTGGCCGGACGCACCGCGCCCCAGAGGCCGGTGGCGACACCGACCGCGGCGCCGCCCAGGCCGATGATCTGCTGCGAGGGCTTCAGCTGGCTGTGCACGCTCAGCCCGCCGACCAGGTCGGCCACGTCGGCACCCGCGGAGGCCAGGAACCAGCCGCGGGTGTTCTTACCGCGCAGCGCCGCCGACGCGAGCAGGACACCGATCAGCGCGTCGCGATAGCCCATCGACCGCAACAGCAGCTGCGCCGTGGGCGTCGGCTCGTCCGGGTCCCCCCACAGTCTGTTCGCCCGCAGCGGGTCGACGAGGAAGGAAACGCCAGAGGCGAGTCGGATGGTGCCCGCAAGAAGGCCGAACCGGTCGATGGACATGGTCTTCAGAGCCTAGGAGCAAATCGTGCGATCGTGCGCGTATTCCATTCGCAAGTCGCTCACGGCGCCGGGCAGGAATCGGCGATCTGCAGCGACGCCGGCCACAGCACAGTCGCCGCCCCGAAGGCCATGGCGTCGGCGCCGGTGGGCGCCACCGCTTCTATCCGCGCCTGAATTCGCTGGATCTGCTCGGGGTGAAAAGCCGTCCACGCGAACCCAATACACAGGTAGGGGATCAACAACCATAATCCCAGCTCGATCAGCCCGCCGACGCTGATCTTGTGCCCGAGGATGCGCCGGATCGGGTCCATCGCGTGTTCGATTCCGCCCATGACCGCACTTCCTACCGCAGCACCAGTTTCAGCGCGTAGTCGACGACAGCATCGAGGTCCGTACCCAAATGCCCGGCGAGCCACTGCTGCGCGAGCTCGGCCATGGCGCCCGTGTACAGGGCCGCGGCGACCTCTGCGGCCACCGGATCGGAGTCGGGGTTGAGGCGCCAGCCCTCGGTCAGCACGCCCTCGCGCAGCATGTCCTGCGTGGCGCGGCGCCGGACGGCCAGCACCGGGTTGGTGCGCGCGTCGGTGAACAACACCCGGCCGCGGCGCGGATCGGCCGAGGAGAAGCCGAGCACCGCCGCGATGCCGGCCCGGGTCCGGGCGCCCAGCGAATCCCCCGCCTGCCCGACGGCGGCCTCGATCACTTCGCCGAGCTGATCGCTCACCCGGTCGTAGACGGCCCCGAGCAGATCGTCGGTGTCGCTGAAACTCTCGTAGAAATACCGCGTGTTCAGCCCACATTCCCGGCACACCGACCGCACCGAGAGGGCCGCCTCGCCGCCGCTGCCGAACAGCCGATAGGCGGCCTCCACCAGCAGCGCACGACGTTCGGCGCGGCGGTCCTTGAGCGGTATACCGGCCCACCGGGTGGGACTCGACATTCCTACAGCGTAAGTCGACCAGGCGCGGGTCTTGTCACAGCTGTGGCCAAAACCTTATTCTGGTTACAGTCGTGACCAGATTTCGTAGGGAGTGTGTCGTGTTTCTGCCACACCAGATCGTCGGGCAGATGATCAACAAACGGTTGGACGACAACATGCGGCGGTACTTCTTCCGCGGCATGGAGTTCGCCGCGCCCGTGGGCGATCCGGGTTGGTTCGGTCCCGACAGCGCCGTGTGGCGGGTGCACTCGCACTTGCCGGCGCTGATCTTCGGGCTGCAATGTGCCGCCTTCATGGAGACCCTGGACCCGTCGATCTACTGGATGGGCATGCACCACTCCCGCCTGATCAAACGGGACAGCGACGGAAACCCGATATCGCGGGTGCCCCACATCGATCCCGAAGGTGCCGCGACACGCCTCGGCCACTCGGTGGCGTTCTTCATCGGCACGGCATACGGGTCCACGGAAACCGCTGAGCGCCTGGCGAAATCCGTGCGCGCTATGCACCACACCATCAAGGGCACCCGCCCCGACGGTGCCCGCTACGACGCCGACGATCCCGAGTGGCTGCGGTGGAATTACGCGACGGTCGTCTGGGGCCTGGCCACCGCGCACGAGCTATATCACCAAATGCCGTTGCGCGGCAAGAGACTTGACCGGTATTACGGTGAGTTCGTCCGGGTCGGGCATGCGTTGGGAGGCGTCGACCTGCCGACCACGAAGGCCGAGACGCTCGAGTGCCTGGAGTCCTACTTGCCGAAATTGGCTGTCACCTATGGCAAAGCGATGGGCACCGGCCCCAACGTTTCGATGCCGCAGGCGGCGGTCGATTGGGCCATCCGCGACACCATGCCGAAATGGGCCAAGCAGATGCTGCAGCACCGCGATTGCAACATCATCGAACGCACCGCGCGTCGCACCGCGGTGTGGTCGATCATCAACGGGATCCACGCGGCATCCGGGCCCGCCCCGGAATTTCAGCAGGCCCAAGCGAGAGTCAAGGGAGGAACCACGGTCCCCCACACCCTACCGAGCTACGTACTCGGCAGCGATGAGGTCCGCAGCCGCTCGGAGGTGGAGCGCAGCTTCCAGTCGGTGTAGTCCGCACGAAAGCCGTTGCGTACAACCAGGTATCGACCGCTACGCTGCGCCGGGTGTGATGATGGGAATATCGATGATCGGCGGCGTCTGCGGAGTCGTTGCCGGCGGCGGCGCCTGAGTGACTTGTTGTCCCAGGTGCTGGGGGCAGTAGGCGCTCGCCGCGATCATCGTGAATTGAGCGGCGCCGTCCACCGTGAACCCCGGATTACTCGACGACACGCTTTTGATGACCTCGACCTGCGGGCTGCCCTCGTCCATCAGTTGGCAGGCCCTTTTACCCACCCCGACGGCCGCAGCCGGGTCCTGATAGGTGATGCCCGCTTTGTTCAGCGCGGCGATGAAGCTCGCATCGGCTGCCGAAGCGCCGACCGGATCGGCGTACGCCGGCGCGGCCGCGCCGGCGAGCACGGCGCAGCCCGCAAGCGCTACCAGCATTCGCATCGCTTCATCTTCGTATAGATCGGCGGCCGTGTCCTGCCGGCCCCCTCACCGCGTGCATGAACGGGGAAGTCGAGCCGCCGGGTGGCGATCCTCACGAATGCTGGCACCCGCCCTGGATGTGGTACACAGTGGCTATGTCCGCGCTGTCCCGTCAACACCGTTGAGAGCGCCGACGTGGACGACGATCGACTTCTGACATCCGGCCAGACCTGCTGGCGCACGGCACGGGCCGACCAATTCGCCCCCATCATCGACGCCGCCGACTACTTCAAACACGTCAAGGCGGCGATGCTGCGCGCCCGCCATCGAATCATGCTGATCGGCTGGGACTTCGACTCCCGGGTGACATTCGAGCGCGGCGCGAAGACACTTCCCGGGCCGAACCAGCTGGGCGCGTTCCTCTACTGGATGCTGTGGAAGCGGCCGAATCTGGATGTCTACCTGCTGAAGTCCAATCTTCGGCTGCTGCCGGCGTTCGACGGCATCTGGTTTGGCCTCACCCCGGTATCGCTGCTGAACCAGATCAGCAGCAGGCGAATGCATCTCGCCATCGACGGCGCCCACCCGATCGGCTCGGTGCATCATCAGAAGATCGTGGTCGTCGATGACGCGGTCGCGTTCTGCGGCGGCATCGATCTGACACTCGAACGATGGGACACCCGCGCACACGCGCATCGCAACCACCACCGCCGGACGGTAGGGCGCGGCTACGGTCCGCGCCACGACGTCGGCCTGGCCGTCGACGGCGCGGCGGCGCGGGCCCTGGCTGAGCAGGCCATGACCAGGTGGCAGACCGCGACCAAACAATCGCTGTCGCCGGTCCAGGCCAAGCACAGCGCGTGGCCCAGCAAACTGGAACCGAGCCTGCGCAACGTCGACGTCGGAATCGCCCGCACCGTGCCGGAGCTCGAGGATTCCGCCGAGGTCAGGGAGGTGGAGGCGCTCAACCTGGCGGCCATCGCGGCGGCACGGGACACCTTGTATGTGGAAAACCAATACCTGGCATCCCGCACGATCGCCGAAGCGCTGGCTGCGCGGCTGCGCGAAGACCGGGGTCCGGAGATCGTCATGGTGCTGGCTCGCAGAGGCAACAATCCTCTCGAGCGGGGAACCATGGACAGCGCACGCCACCGCCTCATCCAACTGCTGTGGGAGGCCGATGAGCATGGCCGGTTGGGCGTGTTTTGGCCGGTGACCGACGGCGGGGCGCCGATATACGTCCATTCGAAGGTGCTGGTGGCCGACGACCGGCTGTTGCGCATCGGCTCCTCGAATTTCAACAACCGGTCGATGGGGTTCGACAGCGAATGTGACGTCGCGATCGAGGCGCCGCCGGCCGATTCCGAACACGACGAGCTGCGCCGCGAAATCGCTTCCGTGCGAAACGAATTGCTGGCCGAACACCTAGGGGTTTCGGTAGGCGAACTGGAAGAGGCGATCGGTGAACACCGGTCGGTGTTGAGGGCCATCGAGGCGCTTCGGGGACACGGCAAGACGTTGCGGCCTTTTACCGAGCGCACCATCGCCAACGAGGCGGGCCCGCTGGCCGAGAACGACCTGATGGACCCCGACCATGTGCCCCGGTCGCTGACCCGCAGCGTGCAACGGTTCATCACCGGCCTTCGGGGTTGACCGGTCGGCGATTCGGGTGTGGGTCAAGTCCAAATCGGCCTAGTGTGGGCAGAAGTGCCAGTGACAAGGACGAGCACCGATGAGCATCGACGACGAATCAGTCACCACGCTGGAGGACCTGCGGGGCGATCTGGCGCAGCGCTACAAGCGGACGCCGACCGGTGGAAGTTCGGTAGACAGCGCGATCGTCGAGGCCGACATGTCCGCGCTGGATCGCGACGGCTACGTCATCTGGGAGAACCTGCTAAGCCCCGAGCAGTGTTCGCAGATCCGCGAGGTCGTGCGCCCTTGGCTGGGGCACACCGGACGAAACTCCTTCGAGGGCCTGCGCACGCAGCGCATCTACAGCGTGCTGAGTAGGACCAGGGCGTGCGATCGGCTGGTCGACGATGCGCGGGTGCTGGCGGTGCTCGATCGGCTGCTGATGCCCAACTACCTGCTTTCGGCGTTGCAGGCCATCAACATTCGCCGCGGCGAGGCCGCACAGCTGGCGCATCACGACGACGGCTTCTACCCGATTCCGCGTCCTCGGGCCCCGCTCGCGGCCGCGACGATCTGGGCGATCGACGACTTCACCGCCGACAACGGCGCCACCGTCTTGTACCCGGGCAGCCACCGCTGGGGAAAGCGCCGGCCGGGTCCCGACGATCAGGCCCTCCCGGTCGTCATGCCCGCCGGGTCGTGCGTCTTGTTCGTGGGCACGCTGTGGCACGGTGGGGGCGCCAACACCACAGATCGCGAGCGCCTTGCCGTCACCGCTCAGTACTGCCAACCGTGGCTGCGGCCGATGGAGGCCTACACCCTGTCGATATCGCGCGACATCGCCCGAGCGGTCTCCGATGACATTCGCCGGATGCTGGGCTATAGCATTCACCCACCGTTCGTCGGCAACGTCGACGGCCTGCATCCGTTGCGGCTGTTGGAAGTCGAGGCGGAGGCCTAGCGCCGTTCGATCGGGAGGCAGGGCGCTTGCACGTTTCCCGGTTTGACGGGCCCCTACCTGGCTATTCTCAGTTCTGTCATGACGCGTCGAGCGGGCCCGCCCGACGAACAAGAATCGGATTCGCCGACGGCCGGGCTCGGGAATCGTTTGCACCGCAACCACCGGATGGTGGCCGGTGCCAAAATGCTGGCCGCGCTGACATCG
This sequence comes from Mycobacterium sp. NGS27, assembly GCF_059813005.1. NCBI lineage: Bacteria > Bacillati > Actinomycetota > Actinomycetes > Mycobacteriales > Mycobacteriaceae > Mycobacterium > Mycobacterium sp. NGS27. The sequence continues at coordinate 203,866 of NZ_JCALDT010000006.1, read as the reverse complement.
CTGGTGCTGGTGGCCGCCATCGGCATCGCCTGGCACGCCTACCGCAGCGCCTCGGCGGGCATCACCAAATCCGAGGCATTGGCCGGTGAACCCGAGTCGACCGGAAACGACCAGAACATCCTGATCATGGGCCTGGATAGCCGGCGCGACCAGCACGGACAGCCGCTGCCAGCCGACATCTATGACGCGCTGCACGCGGGCGATGCGGATTCCGCCGACGGCGATTCCGACGCGCTCATCGTGGTGCACCTGCCCGCCGGCGGCGGTCCGGCCACGGCGATCTCAATTCCCCGCGACGACTACGTCGAGCTGGCCGGATGCCCGACCTCAGATTGCCGCGGCAAGATCAAGGAGGCCTACAGCTTCGCCTACCAGCGCGTGATGGCCGGCCACGGCTCCGCCGGCTCACAACCGAGCCCGACCCCGGTTCAAGGGCAAGACTCCACCACTAGAGAACAGACGGCGCGGGAGGCGGGCCGCAAAGCCGAAATCAGCACCGTCAAGAGTCTTTTGCAAATCCCGATCGATCACTTCGTCGAAGTCACCCTGGCCGGGTTCTTCCAGATCGCACGCGTGGTCGAACCGATCACGGTGTGCCTCAACGCCGATACCTCGGACCGCTACTATTCCGGCGCGGACTTCCACCGAGGTATGCAACAGATCAGCGCAACTCAAGCGTTGGCCTTCGTTCGGCAACGCCGCGACCCCAACGACGCGGCATTCACCGACCTTGACCGCAGCCGGCGTCAGCAGGCCTTCATCGTCTCGGTGGTCAGCGCGATGCGCCGCGGCGGGACGCTGTCGGATCCCACCAAACTGCATGCCCTGCTAGAGGTCGCGAAGCAGAACGTTGCCGTCGACGCTAATTTCGACTTCGACGATTTCGTTCGTAACGCGCTGGAGTTCCCCAACAGGCCAGTCGCGCTGTACACGCTGCCGGTCACCGGGTTCGGCGAAATCTCGAACGGCGCCTACGTGAATTTCATTGACATACCCACCATCCGCTCCATCGTGCACAACCTGGTGGGCACCGATTCGTCGACTATCTCCTCGACCAGCAGCCCCTCCGCGGCAGCGCAACCGGACAGCGGTACGCAGAGCACTGCCGGCAGCGTCGCGCTCGACGTGGTCAACGCCTCGGGCCGGCAAGGCGAGGCCGCAAGCCTCCAAACGCTCTTGGCGACTGGAAGATTCACTGGCGGCAAGGTCAGCAGCGCCGACTCCACCAGCGAAACGAGCAGCATCGCTTACGGGCCCGGCGCGAAGATAGCCGCCACCGAACTCGCCGACCAGTACGACATCACCGCGACCGCATCAGACAGCGTCGCCGGCAACACGGTGCAGCTGACCGTCGGGACCGATTTCTCCCGATTCGACCACCACCGCGATTACCCGTCGGGATCGCCGACCATAACCGCGACGGCGCCCGTCACCACGGTGCCGGCGACGGGCGCCGGCACGCAAGAACCTGCCGTCACCAACCTGTCGCGCATGACCGCCGACGGCATTCCCTGCGTGAAATGACAAGAGGCCAAGGTGTTTTCCGCCGGGCATGCCTCGATGTCGCGGCGGACGGCGCGGTGTTTAGAGGTGCAGGGCCTGCGCCGCCGCCGTGGCCACGGCACCCCTGAGATTTGAGATCGGCGGGCTGCCCCGCAAGTGAATGGAGTTCGAGAGCAGGATGACGTAGGTATTCGAGCCTGGGTCCATCCACAGCGTGGTTCCGGTAAACCCGGTATTGCCAAAGCTGCCGACGGGAAACACCTTCCCGCGCGGCCTGGAGTAGGCCGTGTCGATGTCCCAGCCAAAACCGAACAGGCTTTGCCCTTCGATCGCCGGATAGTGGGCTGCGTGAGCTCCTTGGGCGGCACGGTTTGCCGCCTCAACTTGTCCGGCGGTGTGACCGGGTTGCTGAGGGGTAGTCATCAGCTCGAGAGTTTCTGTCCGCAAAGGAAACTCACTCGGACGGCCGGCCAGCCGATCGAGCAGCGCCTGCGCAAAAATACTGACGTCGTGCGCCGTCGAGAACAGGCCGGCATTGCCGGCTACTCCCCCCATCCGGCGCGCCGTCGGGTCATGCACGGTACCCCGAAGCAGCGCATAGAAATCCGGATTTCTGCTCGGGTCGTCTCTGCTTTCCTCGTCACGCGCCGTTGGCGCGATACGCGGCAGGAAGCTGGTGTTCCATGTCCCCGCGGGGCAATTCATCGGCTCACCTCCCGGCGGCGCGGGGGCCCAGGCAACCGCTGCCCCTCGCACCACGTGTGGGCCACACGCTTTGGCCGCAGGAAGGTAGCGGGTGTCTTGCAGCCCGAGCGGCGCAACCACATTGCGTTGCACGTACGTGTCTTCGGCCTCGCCGGTGGTCTTTTCGAGCAGCGCGCCGAGCAGGATGTAATTGATGTCGGAGTATCGGAAAAGCTCGCCCGGACCCGACTGCAGTGGCGTCGTGAGCGCGCGACGAATGCCTTCCGCTTTGTCGGGTCCGGCCAGCCCCCACGGGTCTTGCAGGCTGACGTCGATCCCTTCGCCGGAGAAGTTGGTCAGCAACATGCGAACCGTGACCTTGGCTCGCCGTGGATCGTTCGTTGTGTTGAAGTCGGGCAGATATTTCTGCACCGGATCGTCGAACGCGACCTTGCCCTGTTCGTAGAGCTGCATGATGGCGACCGCCGTCGCGAGGCACTTCGTCAACGACGCCATGTCGAAGATCGTGTCCTCGGTCATCGACTCTGCGGGTGCGGGCGATCCATCCAGCCCCGGTTCGCCGGCCAGTTTTCGCGACCCGTACGCCTGGTGGAAGACGACGTGGCCGCCGTGCCCGACCACCACTACCCCACCCGGCAGCCCGCCTGCCGCGATCGCGTCGTTCATCAGCTCGGAGACGGGTGCGAAGTCAGGCGCGGGCCCCGCACCTGGGGGCTCCGCCGGCACAGGCCCCGGCGCGGACGTCAAAGCGGGCTGCTGCGAGCGGTCGGCCTCGGGTGCGTGTGCCGTAAACGCCCAGGGCGACGCCGCGATCAGGCCGAGCAGCACAATTGCGACCACGACCGTCTTGCGCGGCGAGGTCGGCCAAAATTTCCACCTGCCACTGATCACAGGCATACGGCAAGAGTAAATCGACGGCATGACGGCATCCAGCACTCCTTCGGTTTCCGCGCAAAGCGGCTGTCGCGCAGCAGGTTAGAGCGGTGTGCAGTACCGTTGGCCCCGGATGTGTCGCGACGCCCGGTCGCGGCGATCTAGTCGGTCTGGGAGCGAGCGGTGAGGACTCATCCCCGTTGACGTCCGGCAGGCAATCAGTTGCCGTGCTGGCGGGCACGATGGCGGCCATCGTCTCCTTGACGCAATGCACCGGCGTGCCGAAGCCCCCCGCGTCCAGGCCGTCGTCCGCCGCGTCGTCGGCGGCCGGGACGTCGGCGCCCGCTTCCGCTAGCAACATTCGGCCGGTCACCGCCGGGGAGCTCGGGGCGAGCTGGCGGCCGGACTGCCCGGTAGACCCCGCGCAGCTACGACGCGTCGAGGTCGACCACATCGGTTTCGACGGACGGGCGCACCACGGCGAACTGATCGTGCATCAGGACTTGGCGCCGGAGGTCATTACCGTCTTCGCTCAGCTCTACCGACTCGGATTTCCCATCGAGAAGATGCGTACCGTCGACCACTACCCGTCCGCGAACGATGAGCTCTCCATGCAAGACGACAACACGTCGGCGTTCAACTGCCGGGGCATCCCCGGAAGCGATCACTGGTCTCAACACGCCTATGGCCGGGCTATCGACCTTAATCCGCGTCTCAACCCCTGCGTCTATGCCACCGGCACCTTCCAGCCGCAAAACGCCGCGCGTTACCTGGACCGCAGCCGGCGAGACCCAGGACTGCTGCACGACGGGGACGCCGCCGTGCGCGTCTTCACGGACCGCGGGTGGCGGTGGGGCGGTCACTGGACGGCCCCGATCGATTATCAGCATTTCGAGCGGCCCTGAACCGGAACTCTGCAAGGATGCATGGATATGTCGCGCTCATTCGACGTCTCGACCGAGTCACCCGCCAGTGTCGAACAGATCCATGCCGCGTTCGGTCGCGAGGACTATTGGCGGGCCCGCATCGCCGATGCCACCAACATCACGCTCGACTCGCTGGTGGTTGATGCCGACGGCACGGTGACAGCCCAGATTAGCCAGCATTTCGGCCGTCAACTGTTACCCGGCCTGGTGTCCAAGCTCATCAAAGGCGACCTGAAAATCGTGCACACCGAGACATGGCGACCGCAAGCCGACCGGCGCGTGCGCGGGGAGGTCAGCGTCTTGGCGTCCGGCGGATTGGGGTCTGGTCACGTGGAGAGCTGGCTGGCGCCGACGGACGACGGTGGCTGCCAAATGCGCTCTGCCCTGCGTGTGGAGGTGAAAATCCCTCTGCTCGGCGGCAAACTCGAGAAATCCATCGGGTCCGACTTGGCCAACGGCATCCCCGAGCTGGTGCGCTTCACCACCACGTGGATTACCGAGAACGACGTGTAAGTCCCGGTTGCGTCGGCTGCAGTTGGAACATTCGCTGCGATGTGGCGGCGAAACGGCTGGGGACGGTGCTGAATCGCCCGCATTCCGGCCCGCGCCTACGCGCTACGCGAGTTACTGTCATAGCGCTTCGCCAATGTCGGGGAGTAAGGCGATGTCCTCGGGTTGGCCGTTACGACGAAATAGTGCCGCTGTCTCTCGAACATTCCTCTTAGCCCAATCAACATTGAAGTGACTTAGCACCTGATATTCATATTTGAAGCGCTCTGCTCTATCTCCCACTCGTTTGGCGGCTTGGCCGGTAACCACCCCTCCGACGTACCAGTAAAGAAGGTCATCAAGTGTGCCGACCCGGTCGAAACCGAGTTTTCCGCGCTCGTAGAAAGTGAAGTGATACGCGTCATCGTCGACCACATAGATATTCAGTCCGTCGTTTGTTCGAAGCCCGACCGGCATAGTACGAACTCCGAGCTTTTCCGACAATCGGTCTATCTCAGACTGAAGCTCCGCGGACTTATCGTCCAAGGCGCGGTCATATTCATCCAATATGCCTAATCTCACTAATTCCCAGACGGACGGTGTCTCGCCGTCTGGACCCAAGATCATGTATTGAAGTGAGCCCGGCGACGGGGTCTGGCCATAATACGGTTGCACTGGCCCTTCTACGACTTGCCAGCCCGGAGGCAGTGGTTTTCCGGTCACCATGTAGCGGTTGTAATCCCCTCCCACCGACTCTGGCGCCAAGGCGCGATCCGCAAAAGGAGTGCCATCGGGTGCGAGATAGCGACCATGCTCGGACCCAAATCGATCGATTATCGCGCCTTCAGGCAAATGCGCCGGCTGGGGTACATGTCCTGGCGGAAAGCCATCGTTGAGCGGGTAATTCCGCGACCCTGGGGTACCGAACTGCGATGCGAAGTCGTGCTCCGTCATTCCGCCCGTGGGGTCCCAACCGCGCACAACCGCTAAGGGTGCGCCGCCTTCCGTGACAGTCTCTGCAGGCAGTCCCGCTTCAACGACCGCTCCCTCGCCACCGAAAATCAGCCCAGGCAGAGCGAATGCGCCGTCGGCGGCCTTGCCGCCGAGATAATAGGCCGGGCTCGGTGAGTCAAGGGCGTTCTTGACTTCTCCGATCGCCGCGACAGCCGGGTTCGGCGCCGTCTCGATCGTGTTCTTGAGCATCTGCTCCCATGATTTGAGGACGCTTGGAGCCCCGGGTCCTCCTTGTCCGACAAGGTTTTTGATCGCCTGGTCGGTAGCAAACCATCTGTCACTGAATCCTTCACCGAATCCGGGCGGTGGCGGGCGCTGCGGCTCGGGAGGAACGTAATTGGGCATACCGTTATCGAGCCACTGCTGAGTACGCCCAACCACGTCATTCAAACGCGCCTCGATCTGATCTGGCGGCACGCCGTCGCGGATCATGGTTTGGCGTGCCATCGCCTTGAAGCTCTCCACGTCAGCGGGTTTCAGCGCAGGCGGCGGTGTGCCAGGGACCACCGGTCCTTGCACCCCGCCCAACAGGTCGGCCAGGCTTCCGGGTGTGAGCTGATCACCTTGGCCACTTACCACCTGCTTGCCGGTGGGAAACGAGGGGCCTTGCGGCACGGGGGGATTGCCGCCGACGCCGCCAGCCGGAGCCGGCGCGTGTGAGGGTGGGCCATCACCGGACGCGGGATCTGCGGCGCCCGCCGGAAAAAGCATGTCTTGCAACGACCGCGGCTGACCCTCGGCGGCAGGCTTCGGCGCGCTTTGGGGCGCCGGGCGACCTGCAGGCAAAGACCCGTTGGCACTCAACGGGCCTTCCCCGACGGCACTGCGGATGGCGGTGGCAAGCTCGTGATCGGCGCTGTCCGCATGCACCTTCAACGCAATCAGCTTGTCCTGCAACACCTGTTGCTGGGCAGCGAAGTCCAGGGAGTCACGGCCGACCCACGTGTCGCCCACGTCGATTCGCCAGTCCGGCGTTATGGTCCAGCCGTTCGCATCAGCGACCCGCTGAATGTCATCGAGCTCGCGCTTGCACGCACTAACGTCCTCCTCGGCGCGCGATACCGCCGCGGCTACCTGCTTGGACTCCTGGCCGTCCGCATCGATGTCGCGGCGAGCCTTGCCCAAGTCGGTGCGAAACGCTTCTCCGGCCTGCCCCTGCCAGTTGATGAGAACGTTGTGGATCTGCTGGAGGTTGTCCCCCAACTGCTGCAAGGTATTTGCGCGCCCATTGGCCGTCTCGAATACCCTGTGAATCGCGTCGAGATCCCAACGCTTGACATCAGATGGGGTCAACTGCCCCACTCGAAACCCCTACTCCTGCACCGATGTAAAGGCTCGTTGCGATTGACGCTCGTTGGTGAGATACCAGAGCATCGCCTCGGCGACGTGGGACCCAAGCGCGTCCACCCGCTCATTGTGCTGGTCGTGGCGGACCTCCCACCGTGCCGTCAACTCACCCAATGCGAGCTCCGAAGATCCGATCCAGCCCGGCGCGGCCTCGGCCAGCCGATCCTCATGGGCGATGAAGTCCAGAGCAGCATCACCAATCGCGTTGAACATGTGGTTACTGCCGAGGTGCAGTGCGACCGGATCGACCTTGAAGCTATCGGCCACGAACCATCCCTTCCGCTCGTCGGCATCGTGTTCCGAATGATAATTCGTCGCGGGCGCTCGCGCCCTTCACCTCCTTTGACCACGCCGTGCGCTGGCTGTCGAGTCCATCGCCCGGGTAAAGGGCTGAAGTTCGCCCGAGATAAGAGACAATCACCTCATGCCCCGTGAACCCCACGAGCCGCCGGCCGCGCCGCGACCGAAGCGGGTGCATGTCACGCCCGAGGACGTGGAAAGGTTCGGCGACGAGGAGCAGGTGCGCGAGGCGTCAGACGAGCGCCGGCTACTTGACGAGCGACCACCGCATCACCAGTAGCCCGAAGGGCCTCGCGGAAGGGACTGGCGAAGGCCGCCGCCGCTGAGTGAGACTGGTAGCCATGAGTTTGGTGGAAACGGTCTTTTCGCAGGTGTTACGGGTACACGACACGGTCTATCAGAAGACGAACGGGTGGATCGGCCACCGCACACTGTGGATACCGAGTCTGCTGCTGCATACCGTCGGGGCGAAAACCGGCAAACAACGCACGACGTCGCTGTCCTACGCCCGCGACGGTGACAACTACCTGGTCGTCGCGTCCAAGGGCGGTGCGCCCCAGGCTCCCGGCTGGTATCACAACTTGAAAGCCAATCCTGACGTCGAGATCAACGTCGGCCCAAGGCGTTTCGCCGTCACAGCGCGGCCGGTGCTGTCCGGCGATCCCGACTATCAGCGGCTGTGGCAGATCGTCAACAAGAACAATCAAAACCGCTATAACGAATACCAGAAGAAGACGTCGCGACCCATCCCCGTCGTGGTTCTGGCCCCGAGAGGGTAGGACCGCACGGGAGCCGCGCGAGTCAGGTCACCGTGGTTGCCGCTAAACCGAGAGTGAAGACCTGCACCTCGGCCGACTTTCCCTTCAACGCGTGCGCTCCCCGATTCAGGAGTCCAGGCGGCCGAGATGTCAGCGCTTCCACGCACGAACCGGTGAGAAGGATGGCGTCGCCGGTGATCTTGGTGAGTTGCTCGACGCGGGCCGCGACGTTGACTGCGTCGCCGATCAGGGTGAACTCGAGCTTGCTTCCGCCACCGATGGTGCCGGCGATCACCTTTCCGGTATCGACGCCGATGCCGATGCGAAGCTCATCGCCGAATCGCTGGGCCACGAGTCGCTGGATCAGCACCGCCGCGGTAACCGCGGCATCGGCATGATTGGCGAGATCGTTGGGGGCGCCGAACACCGCCAGAGCGCCATCGCCGAGGAACTTGTTGACGTGCCCACCGGCGTCGACGACGGCTGGCACCACGATTTCAAACAGCGCGTTGAGCCGCGTGACGGTGTCCTCGGCACTGTTCGCCTCGGCGAACGGGGTGAAGTCACGGATGTCGACGAACATCACGGTCACCTCGCGCCGCTCTCCGGTGAAGACGTCGTCGCCCTGCTGTAGCAACCGCGCGGCGAGCACCGGGTCGACGTAGGTGCCGAACGCGCCCTGAAGCCGTTGCCGCTCAGCCAAACCCGTCTGCATGCGATTGAATGATGCGGCCAGGGCGCCTAGGTCGTCGTCCTGGACGACCGGCAAGCGTTGACCATAGTCCCCTGCCGCAACGCGTTCGGCGCCTTTGGCGAGGTCGCGAATGGGTTGCAGGGAGTGTGAAAACCCGATACCGACCGTGACCGGCACCGCGAAAACCACTGTCAACGCACAGCCGATCGCGGCGGACAGGATCGGTGCATCGCTGACCGGGGCAAGCACCGTCGCGCACATAGCCCCCGCAACGGCGTAGGCAAACGCCGCTGCAAGCATGGACACGTTCGACCGCGTGGCAAAACTCGGGCGCGAGCGCGGCAGCGAGTCCCCAATTCCCGTCCCGTCGGCAAGGGCGATCCTGACCGGACGCTGCATCGCCTCCAGGATGCTGTGAAAAGCGATCAGCTGCACCGCTATTCCGATGACGGCGCCGCGGATCCCGTATTGCACCAACCGGGTCCACGACGCTCCAGCGATGGCGCCGACGACGACCGACAACGCGGCGGCCCATACGCCGGTAGCCCAGACCGTCAGGGCGGACGATTTGCGGCTGTAGCGGTAGGTCTCCTCGAGTGCGGCCGCTCGATCGATCTCGCGACCGGCTGCCCACTGCCCCACGTAGCGGATCCATTGGCGACCAGGAGAGACCATGATGCACACGAGTAACAGCACCGCGACAACGGTGACGGCGGCCGCGTCTACATATCGCCCTTGCTTCTCCGCAGCGACGATCGGCAACGATACGAACACGGCGTAGACGGGAAGCGAGACGAGATACGCTGCCGCGCATAACGCCCACCAGTAATACCGCGCCCCGTACCGATCCCACGCCCACTGCCAGATGCGATCCATGTCGGGAGATTAAAACGTCGCCGATCGCGATGTGCGGGAAAGGGCCGCGTCGGTCCGGCTGCAGCGCCCAGGCACGATGTCTCTTATGGTCGCCGTCTACCGCGCGCCGATGCGTTCGCGCAATGATGCCGTCGAGCCGCAAGCCGCCATCGATCGCGCTCGCCGGCTCGGCGTGTGCGGATTCGGTCGACTTGTGAGCAGTTCGGGCGAAGAGGAGCGACTTGCCCGTCGGGTCGCCCGATTCGCCGAGCTCGACGAAGGTTCGTTTGTGTGGACCCGCGACACCAGCGGGTGGTTCTGGCTGGGCCGCATCTCCGGGCCCTACGTCTACGACGCCGACGAGACCGCTGCGGCGGTGGATCTGGTGCACATACGACCCTGCGAGTGGCTGTCCACGCCGATCCTGGAGCACGATGTGCCGGCCGCCGTCGTCGCCACCTTCGGTAGGGGTGGACGGAACCTCCAGGAAATCCACCACCCCTCGATCGGGATTGACACACAGGCGATTTGGGATTCCCGGACGGATCAGTCCGCGGAGAACTGAGCGCGTGGATTACCCCTAGCCGTCAACCTTCGACAGCGAACAGCGCCCACTCGCCCGCCACGCCCTTGAGGGCGTGCGCGCCGCGAGCGGTGAAGCCAAGACCCGACCCGGCGACCAGATCGACGACGATTCGCGAGACGAGCACCTCGCCCGCACCGGCCGCCGCTGCCACGCGCGCGGCGATGTGGACGGCGATGCCGCTGATGTCGTCGTCGCGTAACTCCACCTCGCCGGTGTGTACGCCCGCCCGCACCTCGAGGCCGAGGCTGCGCAGCACATCGCGGATCGCCGCGGCACACCGGATCGCCCGGGCCGGCCCGTCGAACCGGGCGAGGAAGCCGTCGCCAGTCGTGTTGACCTCGCGACCCTGAAAACGTGCGAGCTGGCGCCGTACCTGGGCGTCATGCCTGCCGAGCAGCTCCTTCCATCGCTGGTCGCCGAGCTCGACCGCTCGCTTCGTGGAGTCGACGATGTCGGTGAACAACACCGTGGCCAGGACCCGCTCGACCGCAGGCTGCGGCCGGACGCCGGTGAGGAACTCCTCTATCTCGTCGAGCAGGGCATCGGCGTCGCCCGTAAAGAAGAGGTGGTCGGCGCCATGGAGCTCGACGAACTTCGCCCCGCGAATGCGGTCGGCGAGATAGCGGCCCATCTCAAGTTTCACCATCCGGTCGTCGCGCCGGTGGAGCACGAGCGTCGGCGCCTGAATGGTGGGCAGCACGTCGCGGATGTCCAGTTGCGGATAGAGCGCGAAGATGTTGCGGACCATTCCGGGGCTGGCGGCCACGCGTTGCAGCCGCGCCCACCACCGCCGGAAATCGGCGTCGTTCCGCCGGCTGGGAGCCCATGCACCCAATCCGACGCCCTCACCCCAGCCCTTGGCACTCACCTCGACCAACGACGACAGCTGCTCCTCGGTGACGCCGAGCGGGTAGTCAGTTCCTTCGAGCAGGCGAGAGAACGTGCCATAGAGGGCAAGCGCATTCACGCGATCGGGATGGCCTGCCGCGGTCAGCATCGCCATCGTGCCGCCCTCCGAAACGCCCACCAGGTCGGCGCGTTCACAGCCGGCCGCGTCCATGACGGCGCGCAGATCGTCGACGGACTCTTCCAATGTCGGCGCGTGCATGACCGGATCCGACAGGCCAGTGCCCCGCTTGTCGAAGGTGACGACGCGACGAAAAGACGCGAGGCGCGAATAGAAGTGGACGACCGACGGCTCCTCACACATGATGTCGAGGTGCGAGATGAAGCCGGGCGCGACGACGAGGTCGGGTCCCTCTCCGGTGACCGAGTACGCGATGTTCAGGCCACCACTCTTGGCATAGTGGATGTCCGGCGCGCCGCCCGCGACGTTCATGGCCGAACCTTACGCCTGCCTGGCGGCACCTTCCCTCGCTTCACAGAGGGTGGTTAGCCTCCACGTATGGTCACCTCGCCTGCCGCGCTCACCGCCGCAGAACTGAAATTGCGGGAACAGGTTCGGGCGTTCCTGGCCGAGAAGCTGCCCTGGGGGACGTTCGAGCCTGGACTTGGCATGAGCGCCGAGGTGAATCCGCGGTTCTCCGCCGCATTGGGCGAGCGTGGCTGGATCGGCATGGCGGTCCCGGCGCGCTATGGCGGCCACGACGCCACCGCCGTCGACCGCTTCGTCGTCGTCGAAGAACTGCTGCGCTGGGGCGCGCCCGTCGGGCATCACTGGGTGGCCGACCGACAGATCGCCCAGGTGCTCCTTCGTTACGGCACCGAGGAACAGAAGCGGTGGCTGTTACCGCGAATCTGCCGCGGCGAGTTGTGTTTCTGCATCGGCATGAGCGAGCCCGATGCCGGCAGCGACCTCGCGTCGGTCCGCACGAAGGGCGTGCGCGACGGTGATGGCTGGCGAGTTTCGGGCGTGAAGGTGTGGACAAGCAATGCCATGCGCGCCGACTTCATGATCGCGCTGTGCCGCACCGGCGACGGCGAACGGCATGCGGGGCTCAGCCGATTCCTGATCGATATGCGAAGCCCCGGCGTGACGGTCAAGCCGATCCCCTTCCTGAATGGCAGCACCGACCACTTCGCCGAAGTACTCCTGGACGGGGTGCTGGTTTCCGATGAGATGGTGATCGGCGAAATCGGGCAGGGCTGGGCACAGAACGCCGACGAGTTGGCCTTTGAGCGCAGTGGCCCCGACCGCTGGATCTCGACCTTCCTTGTCGTTCAGGAGTTCGTCCGCGAACACCCGGACCTCGCGGCCAGTCGCGAAGGGAGCCGGCTGATCGGCGAGCTCGCGGCCCAATACTGGGTGTTACGCCGACTCTCGCTGACGGTGGCCCGCGCGATCGATGCCGGCGACACCCCCGCGGCCGAGGCGGCGCTCATCAAGGAGATGGGCACCCGGTTCGAACAAGACGTCGTGCGCGCGCTGCGGGAGTTGTTGGATCGCGAGCTCGTGTGCGGGCTGGAGCCGGAACCGTCATTGTTCGAGCGATTGTTGCGTCGCGCCGCGCTCGACGCGCCGTCATTCACCATCCGGGGCGGCACCACCGAGGTGCTGCGCTCCGTCGCCTTCAAAGGGCTGTCATGAGCGACAACGAGCTGTATAGCGCCGCCGACAAGCTGTTTGCCGCACACAGCCGTTGGGAGGACGTCGGCGACGCCGACGCCACCGGCTGGGCGCCACAGCTATGGAACACATTGCGGCAGAACGGGTTCAGTGATGTCCCGGTTCCAGAGGAGCTGGGCGGAGCCGGGGGAAGCGTTGCCGACGCGATCCAACTGTTGCGCGCCGCGGGAGCGCACGCGGCACCGGTGCCCCTGGCCGAAGCCGGGCTGGTCGGCGGTTGGCTATTGGCGTCTGCGGGTCTCGCGCTCCCCGAGGGTGTTCGGACGGTACTGCTACCCGCCGCGACGCTAAGCCTCGACGGTGGCCGCCTGTTCGGTACGGCGCCGGCGGTCGCATGGGGTCACCGCGCCGAGCATCTCATCGGACTCGTCGACGGCGTCGTGGTGCTCGCGCCCGGACCGGCGGCCTCATCAGGCGGACCGGCCGTCAGCCGCGGCGTCAACCTCGCCGAAGAGCCGCGTGACACAGTGATTTTCGACGGTGTCCGGGTAACCGCGCGTGCCGACGCACCGGACGGGGTCAACGACCAATCGCTCTGGGAGCGCAGCGCGCTGGGCCGTGCCGCGCTGATGGCCGGCGCGATAAGTGCCGTCGCCGCAATGACACTGCGCTACAGCGGCGAACGTGAGCAATTCGGCCGCCCCATCGGTCGATTCCAAGCCGTTCAAGCCCATTTGGTCACCATCCACCAGCAGGCCGCGGTGGTCGCGTCGGCCCTCGACGGTGCGGTCGAAGCGGTCGAACTCGGCCGGGGCGGATTCGAGATCGCTTGCGCCAAAATGCTTGCCGACCGGGCCGCTCAATTGGTGACGGCGGCCGCCCACCAGACGCATGGCGCTATCGGCATGACGAAGGAGTATCCGTTGCACTATCTGACCCGTCGGCTCTGGGCATGGCGAGATGAAGCCGGAGGGCATCACCGCTGGGCCGACCGACTCGGCGCGGCCTTGGTCGCCGGCGGCCCCGACGCCCTGTACCCAGCCATCCAGTCAGGCTCGGAGGTGGTGTCGTGAACCGGCTGCAGCGCCCGGACGGGGTGACACTGGCCTATCAGGTGCACAACCCGGACGCACGAGGCTTGCCGCTCTTGCTCACCCACGGTTTCGGCGCCACCGCGGGCATGTGGAATCCGAATATCGATGTTTTGAGCGTCGACCGACCGGTGATCGTCTGGGACCAGCGCGGTCATGGCAGCAGCGACGCGCCCGAGGACATCACGCGCTACACCGAGCAGATCAGCGTCGCCGACATGGCGGCCGTTCTCGATGCCGCGGGTGCCGATCGCGCCGTACTCGGCGGAATGTCCTTGGGCGGCTACCTATCCCTGGCTTTCCACCTCGTCCACCCGCAGCGGGTGGCCGCGCTGGTGCTGGTCGACACGGGGCCGGGTTATCGCAACGACGAAGCGCGCGACAAGTGGAACGCGTGGGTGGAGCGCCGCGCTCGAGAACTCGAGCGCGGTGAAGAGCGCGCCGACGCGTCGGCGGAAGTCGCGCAGGCGTTGCATGCGCATCCCGAGGGCCTGCCGCTCGCTGCCCGCGGCGTGATGGCCCAAAAGGACGCCCGGGTCATCGCGTCGCTCGAGCGCATCACGGTGCCCACGTTGGTGGTCGTCGGCGCCCAAGACACCGACTTCCTGGCCCCGGCCGACTACATGCACCGCAAGATCGCCAATTCCCGCAAGCTGGTCATCGACAACGCGGGGCATGCGGCGAACATGGACCAGCCCGAGACGTTCAACGCCGCGGTGCGCGACCTGTTGGAACAGCTATGACTGATGTCACCGTCGAATCCGTCGGCCACGTGGCCATGGTGGAGATCCATCGGCCCCCGAACAACTCCTTCGACACCGCCTTGATCACGGGCATCGCCGACGCCTACGAGCGACTGGACGACGATGTCGAATGCCGGGCGATTGTGTTGTGCGCGGAGGGAAAACACTTTTGCGCGGGCGCCGATTTCTCCCAGCCGGCCGAGAATCGCTCGTCACCGGGTGAGCTCTACGCGCAGGCCATCCGGTTGTTCCGCGCCCGCAAGCCGGTTGTCGCGGCGGTGCAGGGCGCCGCGATCGGCGGTGGGCTTGGGCTTGCTCTCAGCGCAGACTTCCGAGTGGCCGCACCCTCCTCGAAATTCGCGGCCAACTTCAGCCGGCTTGGTTTTCATCCCGGCTTCGGTATCACCGCCACGTTGCCTCGTGTCGTCGGCCAGCAAAAGGCGCTGGAATGGATGCTCACCGGTGAGCGTTTCGGAGGTGAAATCGGTTATGCGGCAGGACTATTCGACGAGCTGGCCGCCGACGGCGATGTTCGGCCGGCGGCGATTCGGTACGCCGAGCGTATCGCCGCTTCGGCTCCCCTGGCGCTCACGAGCATCCGTGCGACGATGCGCGCCGGACTCGCCGAGGCCGTCGCAGCCGCCACCGCCCACGAACTCGAGGAACAAACGCGACTCCAGTCGACCGCGGATTTCCGCGAGGGCGTGACGGCGGCGGCCCAGCGCCGCACCCCGACATTTACCGGTCGCTGAACTTCCTCGGGCTCACGGCGAAAACCGATACGGTGCATTGCATGCGTCGTGTGGACTACGTCATTCACTATGTCGAATCGCTCAGCCGCTCGGTGGCGTTCTACCGCGACGTCCTCGGGCTTCGGGTGCGCATCAAGGGCGACGGCTACGTCGAGTTCGACATGGAGAATACGAAGTTCTCGCTTTTCGAACGCTCGAAGCTGCCCGAGCTCATCGGTCGCGAGGGCGGCAACGCGCCCTGCGGTGAGATCGGCTTCCTGATCGATGACGTCGATGCGGAAGCAGAACGGCTGAGCGGGCTCGGCGTCGAGATCCTCACGGGGCCAGTGGATCGACCATGGCGGGAACGCACGCTGCACATCGCCGATCCGGACGGCAACATCATCGAATTCGCACAGAAGCTGCGATGATCCTCGCCATCGACCTCGGCAAGACGTCCTGTCGGGCAGCGGCAGGCGGCCGGAGGGTCGAGGGTGCGGGCGCGCCGGGGCTCGCGATGCCCGGTGGCGTGCGCGCCGCGGAGGCGGCGATTGTGGCCGTCGCGCGAGATTTCGGCTCCGTCGATGAGGTGGTCGTGGGCGCCGCGGGGGCGCTGGCGGCACCCGATGCGGCGCGCGCACTGGGCGACGCGCTGCTGAAATCGTTTAGGGCGCAGTGCGTTGCGGTGACGAGTGACGCGGTGATTGCGCATGCGGGCGCACTGAATGGCGAGCCGGGCGTCGTGCTGATCGCGGGCACCGGCGTCGTGGCGCTCGCCATCGATGCGGACGGCGCGCTGCGCACCGCCGACGGCTGGGGTCCGTGGCTGGGTGACGAGGGTGGTGGCACGTGGATCGGCGCCGCCGGGCTGCGCGCGGCGCTGCGGGGCCACGACGGCCGCGGGCCATCCACCGTTCTGCTCGACGCCGCCCGCGCCCGCTTCGGCGCGCCGGAGACCTGGCCCGCGCAGCTCACCGACGCCGCCGCCCTCGCGTCCTTCGCGCCCGACGTCCTCGCCGCGAAAGGCGACGCCGCGACGCTGGCGATCATCGGCGCCGCGGCCAAGGCACTCGCCGCAACCGCCCGCGCGGCCGGGGATGGCCCGGTGGCGATGGTCGGCGGACTGGCGGAGGTCGAGGCGCTGCGCGAGCGACTCGACCTCATCCGTGCCGCCGGCGATGCGCTCGATGGCGCGCTGCGGCTGGGACCGATCCATGAGCCGCATGTCATTCGGATGCAGACCGCCGGTGCGACGCACGGCCTCGACGCGCTCGCCACCGAGGCCGTGCGGCCGGGCCTGGACGACCTCGACGCGCGGCCCATCGCGGAGGTCGTCGCGCTGCTTGTCGCCGCCGAAGGCGAGGCGCACGGCGCGGTTGCGGCGGCTGTACCGCGGATCGCGGCGGCGGCCGAGGCGATTGCCGCGCGGCTCGAACGCGGTGGCCGCCTGATCTACGCCGGCGCGGGGACGCCCGGTCGGCTCGGCGTGCTCGACGCGGCCGAGTGCGGGCCGACGTTCGGCACCGACCTGGTACGCGGTGTGATCGCCGGCGGGCCAACGGCTTTGACCGAGGCGATCGAGGGCGCGGAGGATGCGTTCGACCCCACCGATCTCACGGATCTCACCGCTGCCGACGCGCTCGTCGGGATTACGGCGTCGGGCCGCACACCGTACGTGCTCGGAGCGCTGGAGTACGCGCGGGCGGCGGGCGCGTTGACCGTCGCGCTAGTCAACAACCCGAGAAGCGAGGCGTCTGCCGATGTGGTGATCGAGCTGCTGACCGGGCCCGAGGTGCTCGCCGGGTCAACGCGGCTCACCGCGGGGACGGCGCAGAAGGTCGTGCTCAATGCGCTCTCGACGAGCGTGATGATCGCGCTCGGCAAGGCCTATGGAGCCCGAATGGTCGACGTGCGCGCGACCAATGCGAAGGTGCGCCGCCGAGCGGTGCGGATCGTCCGCGATGCGGCCGGCGTCGACGAGCGGACCGCTACCGCCGCGCTCGCCGGCGCGGGCGGTCACGCCAAGACCGCGATCGTCGCCCTGCTCGCGGGCGTCGACGCGGCCGAGGCCGCCGCCAGGCTCGACCGGGCGCGCGGACGCGTGCGCCACGCGCTGGGTGGGACATGAATCAAGACGTCCCGCGGGCCGGCGTCACGCCCGTATGGTGAGGATCGTGTGTGAGCCAGCGTGCGGCCGGCCAGCGCCCGTCAGCCGTCGTCAGCTGCTAATGCTGGCCGGTAGCGCCGGGGCGGCGTCCCTCGTCGGCGGCTGCTCGAATGCGGTGTCGGAAACCGGTGCAACGCCACCTCCTCCCCCGGCCCCCACGATCAACGCAAGCCTGACCGCTACGACTTCGACGCTGTTGCTATGCCGGGACGCCTGGGGCGCCCGACCGGCCCGCTCCGGAGGCAAGCGCCACACCATCACCCGAATGACCCTTCACCACGAGGCCGTCGTCCTCGGCGACAACCGCAACGCCCCAAGCCATCTCCGCCAGGACCAGCGATACCACCAGGACCAGCACGGGTGGATCGACATCGCCTATCACGTCGGCGTCGACCGTAACGGCAACATCTACGAACTGCGGAGCACCGAGATCGCGGGCGATACCGCGACCGACTACGACACCACGGGCCATTTCCTGGTGCTCTGCGAAGGAGACTTCGATCAAGAGGCCGTGCCGGAGGCCCAGCTCCAGGGCGCAGCTCGCGCATTCGCATGGGCCGCCCAGACTTTTCACGTTTCGACCACCACGCTGGCGGGCCATCGAGACCTGGCCCAAACCTCTTGCCCTGGTCGAAACCTGTACGCCCACCTTTCCTCGGGCGACCTCAAGCGCCGCGTCGACGACCTTCTCGGCGCGGGCGGGGTGGACCTCCAGCGCTTCTGCGGGCCCGACGCGGCCGCACGGGTCGCGTCGATCGAGGCCGGCAACTGACCTACCCTGCCCACACATCCTCGACGTAGTGGTCGGATTCGATAAGTCCGTTCAACCAGGCGCGGGCCTCATCGTCGGTGGCCCCCGTCCGTTGCCGATAGATGTCGAGGAAGGAACCGCGCACCCCAGGCGCCATCCGCGCGCCGTCGCCGCACACGTAGACGTGGGTGTCCTTGGCCGGGTCGCTCAACAGGTCCCACACCTCGTCGGCGTCCGCGGCGATCCGGTCCTGCACGTAGCGGACCCCGTTCTGCGGCGCGCGGGAGAACGCCGGGCGCATCCGCACGATACCGATGGCTTCGGCCTGTTCGAACCGGTCTCGAAAGATGTAATCGACTTCTGGGTCACGCACCCCGAAGAAGCAGAGCGCCGGCTCCACCGGCGCGCCTGCGCCCCGCGCGGCCAGCCGGTCACCGAGAAAACCGAGGAACGGAGCGACGCCCGTACCGGCGCTGACCAGAATCACGTTCTTCGCCGGATCGGCACCGGCCCGAAACGCCTGGCGAGCCGGGTCCACCCGCGCCCGGATCACCTGTCCGGGTTGGATTGTCGCGAGGTAGTTGGACGCGACACCTTTGAACAGACCGTGACCCGAACGGGCCGGCGCATCGAGCACACTGACGACCAGTCCCACCGTGCGCGGTGACAGCGTCGACGACGATGCGATCGAATAGTGTCTGGGCACCATGGGATCCAGCAGCTCAAGCAGCTCGGCACCGGTGAGAACGCACGCCGGGTACTCGTCGAGGCACTCCAGCACGCTCAGCGGGCAGCCATCCGGGGCCTCGGCCAGTCCAGTGAGCCGCTGGCGCTCCGCGGGACTGTTGTTGGCCGCGGCGAGTCTACGTAATTGACTGCTGGTCACCGGTTTCCGCAATTCGACGAAGTGCGTGAGCAGTTCGCGTGCGCTGACCTCTCGGTCGAGCGCGATGAGGCGCCGAGAGCTGCGCCGAGGATTGATCGCTAGCCGCAGTCCAGGGTCGATGCCGAGCTGTGTCAAAACCGCGTCGACCACCTCGGGTGGGTTGTCGGCCATCACCGTTAGGTGGTCGCCCGTTTGGTAGTCGACGCCGCCCGGAAGCTCAACGCGGACATTGGTTTTGGCTTGACCCAGCCCGGGGCTGACCAGTTGGGTGTTCTCGACGACGGTCATCGGGATCACCGACGACCGTGCGTCCAGCGCCGCCGTCACCGGCCCGACGATCCGGCGCAACTCGTAAAGTGGTTCGGCCGCATCCGTGACCGGTGCGGCGTCGGGGTCGCCGAAGCGTTCGGCCAACGATGACCACAGCGCCGCCGCGAACTCCTCGATCGTGCCGACCATGTCCCCCGAGGTGTCGGCCGCCGCCCGCGGGACCAGTTGGTTGGCCTTCAGCTCGCCGAGGCGCTCGTCGATGCGCTGCGGGACCGCCTGGTAGGTGTCCGCCCAATTATGGTCACCCACACCGAGAACCGCGACATTGGGTGCCGGATTCAGCGTGGTACTCGCGTCGAGCAGCCAGGTGAGGAAGGCGCGCGCGTCATCGGTCGGCTGCCCGTTGTAGGAGGACGCGATGATCACGACTGCCTCGGCTTCGGGAAAGCCACCAACGGCATCGTCGAGAGAGGCCGCTGTCGCCGTGCAGCCTAAAGCCGTGGCGTCGTCGGCGAATTGGCGAGCCAGCGCACGGCAGGTACCGAGGTTGGAACCGTAAAGGACCGCCAGCCGGATGCCGGCCATCATCGCCGTTGCGAGACTTTGCGATTCGCCGTGTGCGCCATCCGGCTGGGCGTCGAGCGTGTGGGTATTGCGGTCCTGCGGCGTGCGCCGCAGCAGGTCGAGCCGGAACCCCACCGGCCGGCGACTGGTGGGAGTTTCCCATTGCGGCACATAGTGATAGGTATCGATGAGGCGATAGCGATGTATGAGCCGGGCCACCGCCATGGCCGCCTCATGCAGTGCGAACTGCCGGCCGATGCATGATCTTGCACCGGATCCGAAGGGTTTGAACAACGCAGCCGGCCGAGCCGCCGAGCGTTCGGGAGCGAAGCGGCTGGGGTCGAAGAGTTCGACATTGTCACCCCAGCCGGGCTGGCGGTGCAATGCGCCGGTGAGCACCGTGACAGCCTCGCCGCGCTTGATGGGATACTTGCCACCGATCACAGTGTCTTCCAGAGCCATTCGATCGAAATGCAATACGGGTGGCGAAAGACGCAGGGTTTCCTCGATGACCTGCCGCAGATAGGTCAGCTTGCCGATGTCGTCGTAGCTGGGCAAGTAGCCGTCTTCTGCTCCGAACACGGTGTCCACCTCGGCCTGCACCCGGTGCAGCACCGTCGGATCGCTGACGATGTTGTACAGCGTGTTGGGCATCAGTTCCGATGTGGTGAGCTGCCCCGCGATCAGGAAGGTCATGATCTGATTGCGGATGTTCTCCGTTTCCAGTACGGGTTTGCCGTTCGCATCCTGCTGCAGCATCAACGCCAACAGGTCGTCACACTCACGGTCACCGGACTGGTGCTCGGCTATCAGTCCGTCGATGAACGAGTGCAAGGTGGCCAATTCTTTCTTGAACACCGGCGTCGGAGTGTCAGATGTCAACTCCCCCAGCGCCGTTGTGAAGCTCTGTGGGATCGGAGCCAGGCCGGGGCAGTCGAAAGATTCGAAGCGCGAACCGAACCCGGCGAGCGCCACGGTGTCCATGGCCAACTTCTGCAAGTCGGCCGACACATCCACCGGCCCGACCCCTGCGCTGGCGTCCCACCGGTCGATCATTGTGCAGTTGATGTCCAGCATCGCCGCGTGGTAGGCGCGCAGGCCCGCGTAACTGAAACCGGGTAACAGAACATCGTGAGCGCGCTGCCAGTTCGGTTCGCCGTGGTAGGCGGTGAACAGGCCGTCACCGGCCAACGGCCTGACTCGGGCAAGGGTTGCCGTCAGGTTCTTGGCGAACCGGCTTTCGTCGCAAAGCTCGGTGACGAGCTCCAGCGAACACGCGTAGAGCTTCCTGAAGCCGCCGTTGAAGTCGGCGTAGAACAGCGGCCCGTGCAATTCGCCGAGTAGATCCACGGCCAGCGCGCGCGGTCGGCCGACCAACTGATCCGGTCCGGGCAAGGAACCCTCGGCCGAGGGGATGCCGGGAAGATCCGGCGGGGACGACGCACGGAACTCGGTCATGCGGGCAGCATAGGTTTCGACACGGCGGTGTCGTCGGGAATCCGCGGACGTCATCCACGGCGCGATGCGCGTTACTGTGCTCTGGTCGGCCTCACCGAACGGGCCGATAGAAAAGTTGGGCAATTGATGACCACAGCAGAAGCGTCGGCGCTCGAATCGCGGGTCGGCCACTACTACAAGATGGACGGCACCTACCTGGTCGGCCGCGAGAAGTTACGCGAGTACGCCCGCGCGGTGCAGGACTATCACCCCGCGCATTGGGACGTCGACGCCGCCGCTGAGCTGGGCTATCCGGACCTGGTGGCGCCGCTGACGTTCACGTCGACGCCGGGCATGACCTGCAATCGCCGCATGTTCGAACAGGTTGTGGTCGGCTACGACACCTACATGCAAACCGAAGAGTTGTTCGAGCAGCACCGCCCGATCGTGGCCGGCGACGAACTGCATATCGACGTCGAACTGACCTCGGTGCGCAGGATCGCCGGTCGGGACCTGATCACCGTGACCAACACTTTCACCGACGCCGCCGGCGAGCGGGTGCACACCCTGCACACCACCGTCGTCGGAGTCACCGCCGAGGATGTCGATCCGGCGATCAAGTTGGCGGTGCCGAACATCATGATGCATGACGTGGACCTGACCGCGGTCGGTGATGCCGATGACGCGTATGAGAAGACGGTGCGCCCCGAGGGCGAAATCCGGATCGCCGAGCACGGCAGTCGCACGCCCGGGACGCCGTCCTTCGATGGCGTGCAGGTTGGCGACGAGCTACCGGTGCACCACACCCGACTGTCTCGCGGCGACCTGGTGAACTATGCCGGCGTGGCGGGCGACGCCAACCCGATCCATTGGGACGAGGAGATCGCCAAGCTGGCCGGCCTGCCCGACGTGATCGCCCACGGAATGCTCACCATGGGGCTGGGTGCCGGATTCGCCTCCACATGGACAGGCGACCCCGGTGCCGTCACCCGTTACGCGGTACGACTCTCGGCGCCCGCGATCGTGTCGGCCAAAGAAGGCTGCGATATCGAGTTCAGCGGCAAGGTCAAGTCGCTGGACCCGGCGACACGCACCGGAGTCGTCCTGGTCGGGGCGAAGTCCGGTGGCCGAAAGATCTTCGGTTTGGCGACGTTGAACGTCCGCTTCAGCTGATGCGCCTTAGTGAATTGGCGTCAAGACCCGTCGCCGCAAAGAAAGTCCTCCTCGAAGGACAAACCTCCAGCGGTTCACCCCGAATTGTTCGAGGCCGGCGGGCTCGCAGGACTCGTTGAGGTCGCGGGACTCGTCGGAGTCGTCGGGGTCGTCGGAGTGGTCCTCGAACTCGGTGGGGTCGTCGGAGTCCGCGAACTCGGTGGGGTCGTCGGACTCGTAGGACTCGTCGGAGTCGTGGGGGCCGTCGGAGTCGTGGGCGTAGTGCTCGCAAGGCCTGGACCTTCGCCGCACCAGTCCGCCACATCTTTCGGGTACTGCTCGAGCGGTGGAGGACAACGCTGCCCGGGTGGGAAGTTGGCGCCCGCGTTGAGCAGATCGCAGGGCACGTAGACCTGCTTGCCCTTGGGGGTGTTGGTCAGACACTTCGTCGGCGGCTCGCCATGGGCCTCGACGGGAATGATGGCCGCCGCCATCACCGCGCAGAGCGCCCAAGCAAGACGGCGATAGGTCATGAGAGCTCCTCATCTAGCTGCGAAAGTCCATCGTGAGGGTTCACTGGCGACAATCCAAGCAAACGAAATTCTGCCTCCGCGACCAGAGCCCGGTCCGATGCATGTTTTCGTGGGTGCGGTCGGGCGTGCCCACCGTGACATCGCCGCCGCGATGGGACGTGACGCAGATACGCCCACGTACCGAGTTATCGCTTCGGCCAGCCAATACTCGGTGAAGCTGCCCAGAACCGCAACCGCCTCGATACCCGCCGAGGTCAACGTCGCGCTGACGTCAACGCCGCGAGTACTTCTTGATCAGGTCCTGTTTGTACAACTTGCCGGCATCGCTGCGCGGCAATCGCGGTTCGAAGAACAGCGATCGCGGGCACTTGTAACTCGCCAGTCGATTTCGCAGCCACCCGGTCAACTCGTCGGCGAGCTGCGGCGTAGCCCGCGCCGGATCGACTAGCTGAACAACAGCAGTGACCGACTGCCCCATCACCTCGTCCGGTACGCCGAACACTGCGGCGTCGACCACCAGCGGATGACACACCAAGGCATTCTCGGTTTCCTGCGGGTAGATGTTGACGCCTCCCGAGATGATCATGTGATGACGACGGTCAGTGAGATAGAGGTAGCCGTCGTCGTCCAGGTAGCCAACGTCGCCCACGGTCACCCAGCCCGTGGAGTTGCGTGCCGCCGCGGTCTTCTCCGCATCATTGAGGTACTCGAACGGATAGCCGCCGTCATAGTAGATGTCGCCGACCTGTCCCGCTGCCAACTCTTTGCCGTCCTCGCCGAGGATGTGCGGGACTCCCAGCATTGGCCTGCCAACCGAACCAGGGTGGCGCAACCAGTCTTCGGCGCGGATGAATGAGATACCCGCTCCTTCCGAGGAGCCGTAGTACTCATCGACGATCGGACCCCACCAATCGATCATCTGCCGCTTGATCTCGGGCGGACACGGCGCGGCGGCATGAACCACACGCTGAAGGGTCGACAGGTCGAACCGCATTCGCGTCGCCCTGGGCAGCCGGAGCATCCTGACGAACATCGTCGGGACGAATTGCGCATGGGTGACGCCGTACCGCTCGATGCAGTCCAGCGCGCCCTCGGCATCGAACGCTTCCATCATGACAGTGGTTGCGCCAATGGCCTGGGCAGCCATCGTCCACATCGCCGGTGCGGTGTGATACGTCGGCGCCGGACTCATGTAGACGGATTCGCTTGTCACACCGAGTGCTTCGAAGACGGGGGTCGACAGTCGCGTCCCAGCAGAGCTAGCGGCCTTCAATGGGCGGCGGATCCCGTTTGGAAGTCCAGTGCTTCCGGCCGAATACTGGAGAAGCTGCCCGTCGCATTCGACCGCAACGGGTGTCGCTGGCATCGCGGCCACGCAGTCCGGGTAGCGTCGCCACCCTTCGAGTTCACCGTCGGCGACAAGCGCCACCGATGGCAATCCACCCGGGAGTGATTGCGGCAGCTGTCGGCACACAGCCCGCATCGCCACTGACGAAATGATCGCCTTCGCTCCGCTGTCATTCACAATGTGAGAGATTTCGGCCGCGCTCAGGTGTGTATTGATCAAGGTGTAGTACAGACCGCTTCTTCTCGCGGCCCACATCACCGCATGAATGTGCTCGTTGTTCTCCATCACGGCGGCGACCGTGTCCCCCGTGACGAGACCTTGTCGGCGCAAATAATGGGCCAGGCGATTCGCGCTGGCCTCGAGCTGGCCGAAACTCACCGTCACCCCAGAAGGATGAAGTATCACAGCGGGTTTCGTGTAAGTGGCGTAGTCGCAGAGGCCCATGCGTGTGTCACTTACCCGGTCCGCCAGGGCGAGTCCCAGCGATCGATCGTCGCCACCTCGGATAGCGGCTTGCGGCGCACGGGGTGGTGCCGGCCGCGCGGCCAGCCCACCGTCAGCAGGGTCGCGATCTTCCAGTCGTCAGGAATTCCGACCATCGACCGCAGCTCGTCCTCGCAGGACCCGTGCCACAGGGTGATCGCCGCGCCGAGTCCTTGCGCGCGCGCGGCCAGGAGGAAGTTCTGGACCGCGGGAAAGATCGAACCGCCCTGCTGTAGTTCGGTGGTTCCTCGTTGCGGCTGAACGCAGAACAGCACCAGCACAGGCACTGCGCCACCAACTCTCATGTGTTCCGCCATGGTTCGCAGTACGCGCGATTTCGGGTCGTCAGCGTCGTTGTCGGGCAGCGAGATCGAGTAGAACTCGGTCATCACGTCCCATGTCTTGTGGGCCGCGGCCGTGATCACGCCGCGCAAACTCGCCGATCGCAGGACGACGAACTTCCATGGCTGCTGATTGCCACCGGACGGAGCCCAGCTCGCCGCGCGGAGACATGATTCGATGACCTCGTCGGAGACGGGTTCGTCGCGGTAGCGCCGAACGCTCGACGCGGTGTGCATGACCTCCCACAGGTCCGCCGAGGTCCGCGGGACAACTTGTTCGCTCATGATTTCGCCGTCGCGGGCAGCACGCCCCGCCAAGTCCCGCCGCGGACCGGGCCGGTGATAAGCGGTAGATCCAGCGTCGACAGGACACCCGGCGGCGCTGCGATGACCGCCGGGATCGCGTTGAGTTCCCGCATCACCGTCGCATACGTCAAACCCCGCATATTGTTCCCCCGTCCGTGCATTTCAACGTCAACCGTGTACGTGGGTAGACCGTCGACGATGACGCGGTAACCACCATGGGGCGACGGATGCCGCGGCCACTCGGGAGCCGACCCTTCGCCCATCCGGGTGATGTGCTCCAGCACCACCCGCTCCTCACCGTCGAGGATTCCGGCGAGCTTGAAACGCATTCCGCCCATCGTGCCGGGCTCAACCCACCCTGACGCCACTTCGTAACGCTCTGTGGCCAACCACTTTTCGATGGTGGTGTCGACACGATCGAGCGGCAAGCCGACGCCGTCGGCCACTAAGCGTACGATCGGGGCCCACAACGCTGCCAGGCGCGCGGTGTCGAACAACGGCGCCGGATAATCTGGCGGGTGGCCGAATCCCATGAAGTCGAACATGATGTCGGGTTGGTCGATGGGACCGTAATCGAGTATCTCGAGCATGGTGATGGTGTCGACACGGCTGCTGAATCCCGTCATCGTCAACGCGATGACATCGTTGGCCCAGCCGGGATCAACGCCACTGTTGAAGAAACTCGTACCGCCCTCCTCGCACGCCGCCGCAATGAGATCAACGGTCTCCTTGTCGGCGGCGGGTGGATAACACATCGGTACCAAGGAGGTGCATACGACGTTCTTCCCTGCGCGCAGGCAGCGGGCGACGTCCTGCGCCGCCTCCTGATAGCGGTAGTCCCCCGACGCGAAGTAGGCGACCACGTCCGCGTCGAGAGCCAGTGCGGCATCAACGTCACGGGTGGCGACGACGCCGGTCGCCGGCATCCCGCACAGATCGCCCGCATCCTTGCCCTCTTTGGCCTTGGCGTGCACGACGACGCCCACGAGGTCCAACCCCGGATGCGCGATCAGCGCGCGCAAAGCACCGACCCCGACTTGACCGGGACCCCAGAGAATCACCCGCGGCCTACGTTGGCAGTCCGTCATCGACGCCCTTCCCGGTTGACCCAGCCCTACCTGTGAGAACATATCTTCTCAGATATTGATAACACCATTGCCGCATCAAAAGAATCTTGGAGGAGACGATGCCCGATTACCAGTTCCTGAAGTGGGAGACGTTCGGCGACGGCCAGATCGTCCGAATCTCGTTGAACCGACCGGAGCAACGCAACGCGCAAAACCGCGGCATGTTGGTCGAACTCGACGACGCCTTCACCCGCGCTGAGGCCGACGACACCGTCCGCGTCGTCATCCTCGCCGGCGAGGGACCCATGTTCTCCTCTGGCCATGACATCGGCTCCAAGCAGGCCCGCGCCGAGTTCACCCCGGGACCGGGACAGCACCCGACAGCGGCAATCAACGGCGGGACCCGCGAGGGCGCGGAGAAGATCATGCTGCAGGAGTGGCACTACTTCTTTCAGAACAACCTGCGCTGGCGAAACCTGCGCAAGATCACGATCGCGCAGGTCCACGGAGATGTGTTCTCTGCAGGCCTGATGCTGATCTGGGCATGCGACCTGATCGTGGGAAGCGAAGAGGTGCGGTTCGCCGATGTCGTCGGTACCCGGCTCGGCATGTGCGGCATGGAGTACTTCGGGCACCCATGGGAGTTCGGCCCCCGTCGTACCAAGGAGCTGATGCTGACCGGCGATGCGATCGACATCGAGGAGGCATACCGACTCGGCATGGTCAGCAAGATCTTCAAAAGAGACGAGTTATCCGACCGCACACTCGAAATGGCCCGGCGCATCGCCACGGTGCCGACGATGGCCGCACTGCTTATCAAGGAGTCGGTCAATCAGTCCGTGGACAATATGGGCTTCTACAACGCCCTGCAGTCCTGCTTCACCCTGCACCAGCTGAACCACTCGCACTGGGTCGGTGTACGGGATGACAAGCGTGCCACCGCCGGCGAGGAGCAGGGAGTGCCGAATTGGCGCACCGCTCCCCCGATAGCCCTGTCGGTGAAAGACCGAGTGAGCGCCGAGGCCTAATAGCCGCTCAATTCGCGACGGATCCGTAGCGCGCGTCCGCGACGCGGTCGAGGGCAACGGCCGATTCGCCGTACACCATCGCCCAACCCCGGACTCGGCGGTAGTACAGCTGGATGTCACCGTCCATGCTGAATCCGTAGCCCCCATGGACATGCAAGCTGCGCTGTGTGGCGTCGCGCGCCGTCTCGTATGCGAATGCGAATGCCATGGCTGCCAACTCAGTGACGCGCTGGGGCTCGTCGGCGAACGCGCATGCCGCCTCGAACGCCAGCAACAGCGCGCCGTCGGCCGCAGTGGCACTGTCCGCCAACGGATGAGACACCGCCTGAAAAGATCCGATCGGGCTCCCGAACGCGTGTCGCTGCTTGGCGTACTCGACTCCTATTTCGACGGCCTTCTTCGCCGCGCCCGCGAGCGCCGAAGCGGTCAGTGCCAGCCACAGATCCAGTGCATCGGAGAACATCCGTTGTGCAGCGTCGCCCTCGGCAAGAACCGCGACCTCGCCCCCGACCGTGATATCGGCCAGCGGAAGCGAGCCGAGGTTCCGCACGCGCCGACGGTTCTCCCCGAGCGGCACCGCGATCAGGCGTTCGCCCGAGAGCGCCACCACCGTGTCCGCCACCGCCCCGGCGGGGACGAGCCCGAGTAGGCGGTCCGGTGCGACTCGCGGTGCAAAGCTGACGAGCTTGTCGCCCGTCATCAGTTCAGCCAGCAGACCCGCGCCGGCCTCACCAGACCTGGCGAGCAGCCTGGCTGCGACTTGGGCCTCGATGACCGGGGCGGACGCGAGCGCCCGACCGTACTGCTCGGCGATCAAGGCCAATTCGAGCTCGGACGCACCCCAGCCGCCGTCGGCTTCGCCGACGGCCATCTCGACCACGCCGGTCTCCATTAGCGCCTTCCACAGCCGGGAATCGAAACCCACGGGCTCCGCGGCCCGCACCCGCTGCGACGTCGACTCGCGCGCGTACATCGCGGCGAACGAGTCGACCAGCTGACGCTGTTCGCCGGAAAGGCTCAAGTCCACGCTCAGGTCCCGTCACGTGCGGATATGGTTACTCTCACAAATGAGAGTAACATTATCGCGCGTGCCGCCCCGGGCCCGTCGTGAGACAGATTGGTTCCGATCCATGCACTTTCAGCTCGACGCCGACACCCAGGCATATCGCGACGGAGTACGCCGCTACCTTGCGAAGGTCACGACGCCCGAGTCCGAAGAGCGGATCTACCGCAGCGGCGTTTCACACGACGACGATTTCGCCAAGGGGCTGGTGGACGAAGGTTATTTCGCCCCGAGCTGGCCGACCGAATTCGGCGGCCAAAACCGCGGCGCATGGGACGAGCAGGTCCTCCGAGAGGAACTCATGCGTGCGGAGACACCCATGTACCTCTCGGAGACCACTCGAATGGTGGCGTCGATCATCCGAACCGTTGGTACGCCGGAGATGAAAGACCGCATTCTCGGCCCTGCGATGAAGGGCGATATCACCATCGCACTGGGATTCACCGAACCCGAATGCGGCTCGGATGTCGCGGCGGCGACCACGAAGGCCGTGCGCGAGGGCGAGGAATGGATCATCAACGGCTCCAAGATGTTCACCACAAACGGTCACATCGCCGACTATGTGTTCCTGCTGGCACGCACGAGTCCCGACAAGCCCAAGCACAAGGGACTCACCATGTTCCTCGTCCCGCGCGATTCCGACGGATTCGAAGCCCAAGCGGTATGGACGCTTTCGGGTGAACGCACCAACGTCACGTTCTACAGCGACGTCCGTGTTTGCGACGAATGGCGCGTCGGCGATGTCGACGCCGGCTGGCAGGTAATGGGGCTGTCGTTGCAGGACGAGCACGCATCCGGGTGGGGACCGCATCTGTCTCGGCTGCTGCAGCACGTCGAGCAGTGGGCCGCGAACACTCAAGCCGACGACGGGTCACCACAGCTCACCAAGACAGACGTTCGGCGCCGAATCGCCAGGGTGGCAATGGAAGACGAGGTTTCGAGGCTGCTCCTGCGTCGCTGCGTCTGGATGACCGAGACCGGCCAGAACCCCGTAGCGGAGGGACCGATGTCCAAGGTGTTCAGCACCGAAGCGCTCGTGCGCGCCAGCCAGGACGTCATGGAGCTGGTCGGGCCGGACGCGGCGCGAAGCTACTTCGAGCCGATGGCGCCCGAGCAAGGCCGTTTCGAATATCTCGCGCGGTTCGCGCTGGGCACCACAATCTATGCCGGCACAAGCGAAGTTCAGCGCTCCATCATCGCCCAGCGCGGGTTAGGGCTACCCCGTTAGCTTTCGAGGCCTGCGGGCCGTGGTTCGCTTCGCCGCTGCCTTGGCGGCCACGGCCTTGGGCTTGGTCTTGGCCGAATTCGCTGGCGGGGTGAGGGCTTGCTTGCACCAGGCCCATAACTGGTCCTCGGCGAGCTCTGCGCCCTTGACCCCCAGGTGGAAGACCCCTATTTGGGCGAGCGCAATGAGTGTCGAGTTCAGCAGCGTCGTCAACTGCGCTGGTGTCAAATCTTTTCTAATCAACCCGGCGCGCGAGCACGCGGTGAGGATCTTCGTGAGCAGCTTCTGATGCGGCTCCCAGATCTTCGCGAAGTCGGCAGGCCGCTCGATCTCCAAACTCAAGTTGTAGATAGTCATCACCCGTCCGCCGATCGCCTCGGATGACTCTGCCCGGGAGAGAAATCCCCGACAGAACGCCTCGAGTTGTTCCATCGGACCATCTGCCATTGCGACCTCGTGGCGGATAGCTTCGATGAACTGACTCGTGGCGTTCTCGTACAGGGCGAGCAGGAGCTCTTCCTTGCCCGCGAAGTGTTGATAGAACGCGCGCAGGCTCAGGTTCGACCGGTCGATGAGGGTCTGGATGGTGAAATCGGCGCGCCCCGACTCCTCGACCAACTCCAGCGCAGTGGCAAGGAATCTCGAGCTGCGTGCCAGCGCACGGGCGCGCGCGGCGGAGAGACGCCGCTCTATCGTTCGTTCCTGCCAGCTGGTCGGCATCTCGTCGAGATCGGCGTCGACGATCTCGAGGCTGGCTTCGCTGTCCTGTCCGGGGCGCTTCTTCGCAGTCATGATTGCTTGAGAATACGCGTTCCCTGGCGGTTCGCCCAATCAACCTACACCGGTATGTTGGCCGGTCCTACGCAGCGTGCCGGTGTGGGACTGGCGGTCGCGCGGCCGTGCGATATTGTGGAAACGGTTATTCTCGTCTGCGGGGAATCAGCGTTTCGCAGGGGAAGCCCCTGCCTTCGAAGGAGTCAGCGTTGAGCACAGACATCCGAATTGTCTCGCCGGACGACCATTTGGTGGAGCCTGCCGATCTGTGGACCAGCCGACTGCCCGAGCGATATCGCGACATCGGACCGCGGATCGTTCGCACCCGCGGGCGGATGGATCCGTCGGTTACTTCCGATGTCGCTTTCGTCGAGGACGACGAGGGCCGCGACGCGGATATCTGGCATTACGAAGATGCGGTGATCCCGATCCCGCTGATCAGCGCGGCGGCCGGTTACGAACTCGACGAGCTCACCACCGACCCGATCACCTACGACGAGATGCGCCCGGGTTGCTTTCGCCCGGCAGACCGGCTCGCCGACATGGACATCGCGGGCATCGAGGCGTCGGCATGCTTCCCCAACACGCTCGTCCGCTTCTGCGGCCAACGCTTCCTGTACGGCAAGGACAAGGAGCTCGCCAAGCTCTGCGTTGAGGCCTACAACGACTTCCAGATCGATGAGTGGGGCGGCGGCTCGAACGGTCGGCTGATCCCGCTTGGCATCATCCCGCTGTGGGACGTCGAGCTCGCTGCGAAGGAGGTCGACAGGGTGGCCGCCCGTGGCATGCACGCGATCTGCTTCTCCGAGTTGCCTTCACGTCTGGATCTGCCGTCCATTCACAGCGGCTATTGGGACCCGTTTTTCGCGGCGTGCGAGCGAAACCAGGTCGGCATCATGCTGCACATCGGGTCGAGTTCGTCGCTCACGAAGTCCTCGCCCGACTCTCCGCATGTCGTCACCAGCGCGCTGATGGCGGTCAACTGCACCATCGCGATGGTGGACTGGTTGTTCTCCGGCAAGCTCAGGCAATTCCCGAATCTCAAGCTAGCCTTCGCGGAGGCGCAGGCAGGTTGGATTCCCTACTATCTGCAGCGCGTCGACGAGGTT
Source organism: Mycobacterium sp. NGS27 (assembly GCF_059813005.1). NCBI lineage: Bacteria > Bacillati > Actinomycetota > Actinomycetes > Mycobacteriales > Mycobacteriaceae > Mycobacterium > Mycobacterium sp. NGS27. The sequence goes on along the minus strand of NZ_JCALDT010000006.1, from coordinate 172,220 downwards.
TGGGAGGACCGGCGGGCGTGGGGCGGAATCCACCCGCTGCTAACCGAACCGCCGAGCACCCAAGTGCCCGGCCGCGTGTGGTTCTCCACGTTCGGCGATCCGGTCGCCTTCCGCATCCTCGACCTCGTCGGCGAGGACCAGCTCATGTTCGAGACCGACTACCCGCATAACGACACCAACTGGCCGCACAGCATGGAGGTCGCCAACAAGGCGACGGAGGGCCTGGACGAGGAGACCAAGCGCAAGGTGCTGTCGACCAACGCCAAGACGTTCTTTGGTATGGCGTAGCGTTCTGGAGTTGTTGCGCTACAACGCCTTCCACTCCGGCTTACGTTTCTCGAGAAAGGCGCGCGGGCCCTCGATGGCGTCCTTGGTCAGCGCCACCTTCATGCGGTAGTTCTCGGCGAGCAATTCGGCTTCGTAGATGGGCAGTGTCAGCCCCTTGCGCACGGCCATCCGCGAGCCCCGCACCGCCAGCGGCGCATTCGAATTGACGACCTCGGCGATCTCCCACGCCCGATCCATGAGCGTGTCGTGGGAGACCACTTCGGTGAAGACTCCCAAGTCGTACGCGCGCTGCGCGTCGAGTTGCTCGTGCTTGCCCATCAAGATCAGTCGCATTGCAACCGGCAGCGGCAGGATACGGGCCAGCCTCACCCCTTCGCGACCAGAGCTCACGCCGATGCTGACATGAGGATCCATCAACGTCGCGCGCTCGGACGCGATGGTGATGTCGGCGGTAGTCACCAAGTCCATCCCAGCGCCACAGGCGATGCCGTTCACCGCACAGATGATCGGCTTGGTCATCTGAAGCCAGGGCGGCGTTGCTTCCTGCGGCGCATCCCACTGCCGCATCGAGCTGAGGATGGGCTCCCCCTGGTTGTCGATCCCCGCCGCGTTCTCCATGTCATGGTCGGCTGCCTTGTTGACGTCAGCCCCGACGCACAGCGCGCGGCCGGCGCCGGTGATGATGACCGTCCAGATCCCTTGAGAAAGCTCAATTTCGGCGTACACCGCGGCGAGCTCCGCAATCATCTCGTCATTGATCGCGTTGAGCACCTCGGGCCGATTCAGCGTCACGCACGCGGTGTGACCCCGCACCTCGAATTCGAGGGTGTCGTAATCCGTCACCTGGTCGGACCCTCTTTCTCCAAAGCCGTTGTGGCGCTGGGACGAAATCCGAAAATCTCGCTGAATCTCTCACAGTAGCGCGGCCAGACATCGGGATTCAGCAACCGGGGCGGCATGCGTCCCTCGAAAATCACCTGCCATTGGGTCGCGGTGGCGACGGCGATGTCGCGGGCGGCTTCCACGGTGATGCCCGCGACGTGAGGCGTTGCGACCACGTTGTCGAGTGCTAGCAACGGATTGTCATGCCGCGGCGGCTCTTCGTGGAACACATCAAGGCCCGCCCCGGCGATGTCGCCGGCGACCAGCGCGTCGTACAGCGCGGCTTCGTCGTGAACGGGACCGCGGGCGGTGGTGATGAAGAACGCCGACGATTTCATCGTGGCGAACTGTGTGGAACCGAACAAACCACGCGTCTCGGCCGTGAGTGGACAGGTGACCTGAACGAAATCGGAGCGCTCGATCAACTCGCCGAGCTCTACCAGGGTCACGCCCCGCTCGGCGGCGGTCGCTTCGTCGACATATGGATCGTGGGCCAGGATCTCCATCCCGAAGGGCGCGCACAACTCCACGAGGCGCCGGCCGATGGCGCCGAGGCCGACCACCCCGAGCGTCTTTCCGAGTAGCTGGCTGCCCCGCAAGGCCAGGCGGTCGCCGAGCGGCCCGCTACGTAGGGCACGGTCGGCAACGGTGATCTTCTTGGCGAGATCGAGCATGAAGCCCAGCGCGTGCTCGGCGACGGCCTCCGCGCCCGGACCGGAGTTGTTGCACACCGCGATTCCGGCGCGTGTGCACGCCTCGACATCAATGACGTCATAGCCGGCGCCCGCCGAGCAGACGGCCAGCAGCTGATCGCAGCGTTGCACCAGGGCAGGCCCGACCAACCACTGTTCGCCCTCCGGGACGGCCGCCACGTCGGTGCGCGTGGCGACCTGGTATCCGTTGGCGGATTCCAATACCGCCCAACCGTCCTCAGTCGGCGCATTCAGGTCGAGTTTGACGACGTCGATGTCGGCCACCTCGAGGATGTCCCCGGCGAGGGGGTCGGTCCATCGCTCGTAGACGATTCTCGGACTTGGGCTTTGGCTCATTGCTTGAGCTTGGGCTTCGCCTGCGCCGCCTTGAACATGTCGGCGAGTTCGGCGTTGACGTTCTTGTAGTCGTTGCGCGCGATCGAGCCGTCGCGGCCCGGGACCACGTCATAGCCCAGGCGCAGGTCCTTGTTCTCCATGTGGAAGTACTCACGGCCGATCGGCAGGCGTCGGTCTTTGCGCGGCACCTCCATCCATGCGCGCAGGAAGCAGCGGGCCTTCTTCGGATCGTTGCTGCTGACGAAGTCGGAGCGAGAGTGGCACATCGCAAAGTTGTTGGCTACGGCCGCCTCGCCCGACTCGAGCCGGAACTCGACCTGCTGCTCGACAAGGATGTTGCGCAGCAATTCGATCGCCTCGGTCTGTTCGGGCGTGAACTCCCGGCCGAGGGTGTGCATCGCCGGCAGGATGCTGCTGTAGGTGAAGTTGATGCAAATCCGGCCGTCGATCTGCGAGAACACCGGGACGTCGTACGGTGTCACGTCCGGCTGGTCGTCGGGCTGCTCACTGCGCCGGTGGTGCGGAAAACCCTGATACAGCACGGGAAGCAGGTCGGGTCGCTCGTGGAGAATCCGGTTGTGCGCCGCCGGCCCGCTCGCGAATTGGCTTTCACCGCCGGTCGCCGCGGGGTAGACGCACAGCAGCGACAGGATGTCGGCGGCGTCGTTGTGCATGGCCAGCTCCGCCCGCGATTTGGTGCCACGCGCGGGCTGCACGCCGTTCGGCAGGATCTCCTCCTGCACCCGAACCATTCGGTGTCCGAACGAGTTGTTGGATACCAGGTATCCCAGATGGGTGCAGAACGCCCAGTAGATGCGCTCGAGGTCGTCGATCGAATGTTGTTCGACCGGAAATCCGCGCACGCACGCCAGGCCTTTACCGAACATCAGGTCCCGGTACAGCCTCGCCAGATCGTCGTCAAGATCGGGGTGGCGCGCATCCTCGGGGGTGATGTCGTCGCGGTCCTTGTTCGACGTCTTGGCCAGAATCGACTCCAGGGCAGCCACATTGCGGGCCGAAAGGTCGAAAGCGAAATCGTCCTTGCTCGAGAAGTCGGCGCCGGTCCAGGACATCGAGTCGGCGACTTGCTCGGTATAGATCGCGGTGGGCATCCGTCCTCCTGTTGTGGCGGCGAGGCTTTCGGCTTATCGGGGCTATTCGTCGTTGCTACCTGCGTGGCGCCCGTCGAGCTCTCGCAACGCACGTGCCCGGGCCGTCGCCGCCTCGGTCAACATCCCGATGTCCGTACCTGCCGAAATGAAACGCAGACCCAAATCTGTGAAGCGTTTCAACAGGTCAACGGACTTGATGCCGGCTATTCCCAGCGCCACGCCGTGTGCACGACAAGCCGCCGCGACCGATTCTACTGCATTGCGGAAATGATCATTCTCATAGTCGCCGTGGATGCCCATTTCGGCCGTCAGATCGCTCGGACCGAGAAGGATCATGTCGATACCCTCGACGCCCGCGATGGTGTCCGCGGAGTCGACCGCTTGCGGCGTCTCGATCATCACCGCGACCACCGTGCGACCCTCGAGGACAGCGGTGAGTTCGGCCGGTGACCTTGGCTGGTAACCGCTGACGGCATTGGGCCCGGAAATGGAGCGGTGCCCGATTGGAGGAAACCGCGCGGCACCGACGACGGCTGCTGCTTCTTCTTTTGAATTCACATGTGGCACAATCACTCCGGTAGCGCCGTTGTCGATGACGCGAGCGATGACACTCGGATCGTGAGACGGCACCCGAACCAATGCCGAGATGCCCGCTCCCAATGCGCTCGCGCAAAGCATGGCCGCCGTCTCCAGCGACGTGGAAGTGTGCTCGAGGTCGACGTAGACCGCGTCGTATCCACATGCTGCTGCGATCGCGGGGACATCGGGAGTGCGAGCGCTCATCAGCGCCAGACACAGCACCAGCTTCTCGCCGCGCAGTGCCTCCCGCAGTGGTTTCCGCACACGCTCACGGTAGCCGACTGAGAACGTTCATTCCACCAGGTCGTTAACGGCATTATCAATGTGGTAACCATTACGTATGTCCGCGAACCGGGTCGCTATCGTGGGCGCCGGCCTGTCGGATTGTGGGCGGGTGCCTGACAAGACCGCGATGGCGCTGATGGCTCAAGCAGCGCGCCGCGCCATCGCCGACGCCGGTCTGACGAAAGACGACGTCGACGGTTTCGGCGGCCACGGAACCCTGCTGCCCCCCGCCGAGGTGAGCGAGTACCTCGGCCTGCGACCGTCCTGGGTGGACGCGACCAATGTCGGTGGATCGTCCTGGGAGGTCATGGCGGGGCACGCCGCCGACGCCATCGCCGCCGGCGTGATCGACGTGGCACTGCTGACATACGGATCAACGGCGCGGTCGGACGTCAAACGCCGCGTACGCGCATCGGCGGCGGCGATGAGCACCGGCGGCGCCATGCAGTACGAGGCCCCATACGGCGCCACCCTGATCGCAAAGTATGCAATGGCCGCTAGGCGTCACATGATCGAATACGGCACCACCGCAGAGCAATTGGCCGAAATCGCGGTCGCCGCCCACGAGTGGTCGGCGATGAACGACACCGCATTTGAGCGCGACCGGATAACTGTTGCCGACGTCGCCGCCGCGCCGATGCTCGCCGATCCGTTCACCTCCAAGCATGTGTGTCTGCGCACCGACGGCGGCGGCGCGGTGGTGCTGGCAAACGAGCGAGTGGCGAAGAATTGCGCCAAGGAGCCCATTTGGATTCTCGGTGCGGCCGACTCGACGTCGCATGTCAGCATGAGCGAGTGGGCCGACTTCACCACGTCGGCCGCGGCGTTGTCTGGTCCCCGCGCGTTCGCGCAAGCCGGTGTCGCGCCCGCCGACATCGATGTGTGTCAGCTCTATGACTCGTTCACGTCCACCGTGCTGCTCACGGTGGAGGATCTGGGTTTTTGCGCCAAGGGTGAGGGTGGGCCGTTCATCGCATCTGGTGCGCTGCGTCCGGGCGGGGCGTTACCCACCAACACCGACGGCGGCGGTCTGGCCTCTTGCCATCCCGGCATGCGGGGAATGTTTTTGATGGTCGAAGCGACCAGGCAGCTGCGCGGCGAATGCGGCGCCAGACAGGTTGACGACGCGCGTCTGGCATGCGTGCATGCGATGGGAGGCTTTTTCACCCATAGCGCCACGATGATCCTCGGGAGGCAGTAGATGGACGTGCCGGTGGCCGCGAACCGGCCAACGATCGACTCCGACAGCGAATCGTGGTGGCAGGCCATCCAGGATCGCCGACTGATGATCAACGCGTGTGCCGGGTGCGGCCAGAACTCGCTCTACGTGCGTCCTTTCTGCCCGCACTGCTGGAGCGAGGACGTCGCGCTGGCACCGGCGTCCGGGCGGGCAAGGCTCTACACGTGGACCGTGGTGCACCAGAATGCCGCACCCTTCGATGCGTGCACGCCGTATGTGGTGGCAATGGTGGATCTCGTCGAGGGCCCCCGGCTGATGACGGCTCTGGAAGACTGCCCGGCCGAAAGCCTCTGTGCAGAAATGGAACTCACCATCGCCTTTTGCGATGACGATGACGGCTTTGCTGTCCCGGTTTTCCGGCCGACCGGCAAATCGGAAGACTGAGACTCAACCACCTGCGGCGAGGCGGTCGGCAAGCGCCCGCGGCCGGCCCGCCGAGCGCGCAGCGAGCTTGTTGCGCTCGACCTTGCCGTTGGCGTTGACCGGCAGCGGCTCGTTCCAGAACACCAGTTCCTCGGGCAGCTTGTACTTGGGCAGTCCCGCCGAGATGAGCGCGTCGGTGACCTTCGCGAGTGACATGTCGACGTCGCCGTCGAGCACCATGGCGACGGCCAGTCGTTCGCCGGTCGCGGCGTCGGCCACCGAGTATGCCGCGCAGTTGCGCACCCCGGCGATCCTGGCCACGGCCTCCTCCACCTCGACGGCCGCGATCTTCAGACCGTTGCGAATGATGATGTCTTTCAGGCGCCCGACGATGCGCACCCGGCCTTGCGACATCTCGGCCACGTCGCCGGTGCGAAACCAGTCGCCATCGAACGCCTGCGCGTCGTCATCGGCGTCGGTGTACCCGAGGAACGCATGCGGGCCCCGTATGCAGCACTCGGTCGGATCGGCTGCGGATCCGACCTTCACCTCGACATCGTCCAACGCGACACCGTCGTCGGCGTGACGGACGTCCGCGGAGTCCGACCGCAGACCAGACGTGCTCACTGGTACTTCGGACGAACCGTAGGCGCGCATCACAATGATCCCGAAGTCGTCTTCGACGCGGCTGACGATGCGCCGGTCCAGCACGGTCCCGCCCAAATAGACCGCTTGCAGCGGCACGTGCAACCCGCGCGCCACCGCCTCGTCGAGCAGTCTGTCCAGCAAGCGATCGGGTCCGCCGTACCACGTCGCACCCGACGAGACCATCAGCTCACAGGTTTCGGCGGCATCCCAGTTGTCCTCGAGGATGACGGGCGCGCAGAGCATCGGCGCGATGAGCAACGCCTGCAGCACGCCAGTCACCGACGCGAGCGGACTGATGAGAAAAATCCGGTCTGCCGGGCAGAGTCCGGCCGCCGCGATGTAATTCGATGACGCCTTCATCAGTGTGCTCTGCGAGTGGATGACTCCCTTGGGCGCCGAGGTGGTTCCCGACGTGTAGAGCACGAGGGAGGGTTCGTCGGCCGCACGCCGAGATCGGTACGCAGTCTGCGATGCGGAATCGGCGTCCAAAGCGATCCATAGAAAGTGCGCGGACATCCCTTTCCGAGGGGCCGCAGGCCAATTCGGCGCGACCCCGAACTCAGCACCGGTGCGCGCGATGATGTCGGCCACCTGCGCCTCGCCGGCGCTGCGAGGCGCCAACAGGACCACGGCATCCAGGCGCATCGTCGCATGAACGGCAACCACTGAATCCACGTCGTTACCCACGACCACAACGGTCGGTGTCGAAGCTCCAACGCCCGAAGCCGCCAAAGCGCCGCATGCCGCATCGATGCGCGCGTCGAGCTCGGCATAGCTGAGCTCGACCCCCCGGGCGCACAGAGCCAGCTTCCCCGGATGTCGTGCCGCGGCAACACGAACGATGTCGGCGGGCTGGCCCGACCAGAACCCGGCCTCACGGTATCGGTCCCGCAATGCCGTCGCGCGCCGCTGCGCACATTGCAAGAGAGCCGGCGCGCCCCTCATGGATGCCCTCCGATGCAAATGCTGGTTCTCACTGAGAGTAAATGTAACCTCTCACCATGCCGTCAATGAATTTCGATGATCAGGTCGCCATTGTCACCGGTGCAGGGGGTGGCCTCGGCCGTTGTCATGCCCTTGAGCTCGCCCGCCGGGGCGCGCGCGTAGTGGTCAACGACCTGGGCAGCGCAGTGGACGGCACCGGTGCGTCAATATCGGCCGCGCAGGCGGTAGTTGACGAGATCACGTCGGCGGGCGGCACGGCGATCGCCAACGGCGACTCGGTCGCTACCGAAAAGGGCGGCGCGGCCATCGTTGCGGCAGCCATGGACGCATACGGACAGGTCGACATTCTCATCAACAACGCGGGAATTCTGCGTGACGCGGCATTCAAGAACATGACCGCCGATCAGGTGGATGCGGTCATTTCCGTCCACCTGTCCGGGGCGTTCCACGTCACCCGCGCCGTATGGCCGGTCATGCGCGAGCGGAACTATGGACGGATAGTCCAAACGACCTCGGGTACCGGCTTGTTCGGAAACTTCGGGCAGGCCAATTACGGCGCGGCCAAGATGGGACTCGTCGGCATGATGCACGTGCTCGCCATCGAGGGAGCACGAAACGGCATCGCCATCAACGCGGTTGCCCCCATCGCAAGGACGCGCATGACCGAGACCATCATGGGCGAAGCCGCTAAGGCGATGGACCCTGAGTTGGTGACTCCGGTCGTGGTTTATCTGTCGCATCGCGACTGCGACCGCACTGCCCACATTTATTCGGTGGGAGCGGGCAAGGTGTCGCGGGTATTCATCGGCGTGACCAAAGGAATCGAGAACACCTCGCTCACTGCGGAATCCGTCGCTGAGGCGATCGACGAGATCGATGACGCCGCGACCTTCAGGATCCGCGGTGGGCCAGCCAAGGAGTGAGGGTCAGCGGCCCAAGAACCGCGGTTCGCGGCGCTCCGCGAACGACCGCAGGCCCTCCTGAAGATCGGTGGTGCGCGACACCGCCTCCTGTGCCCACGCCTCCTGCTGAAAAGCTCGATCACGGCCGGACTCCGAGGAAACCAAGAGCAGTCGCTTGGTGTGCCCGAGCATCACCGTCGGGCCGGCGGCAAGCCGGCTGACCAGCTTCTCTGCCTCCGCGCCCGTAACGTCCGGTGCGGCCACGCGGTTGACCAGTCCCAACCGCTCACAGGTGGCGGCGTCAACGGGTTCGCCGAGCATCAGCAGCTCGGTGGCCTTACGCAGCCCCACGATCCTCGTCAGCAGATGGATGGCGCCGGAATCAGGCAGCACCCCGCGATGCACGAACGCCGCGACAAGCTTTGCCTCCGTGGACATGACGACGAGATCGCATGCGAGCACCAGGCTGATTCCTGCACCGGCCGCGGTTCCCGTCACCGCAGCGACCACCGGCTTATCGCAGTCGAGGATCGATGCGACCAGCCTCTGCCATCCGTTCTGCAGCATGCGAGCAACGTCCCCTGATCGCTTGTCGGCAACCGGCGGCCGGGGCGCTGATCCAGCGGGCAACCCGGCCCCCGCGCAGAAATGCCGCCGCCCAGTCGCGCCCAATAACACCGCGCGCACCGCTGGGTCGTCGCCAGCGCGCTGAAAAGCCTCGGTCAGCGCGTCACGAGCCAACGGTGACAACGAATTTCCCACATCAGGCCGGTCGATGGTGATGCGACAAACGCCGTCCGCACCAACGGCCTCCAGGATCCCTGGCTGCTGCTCACTCAACTCACTCACCCCTGCCGTTAACGGCGTTTCCGCTTTTCGGGTATCTTAATTTCCACAGTTGTCCGGGCCACGATATTCGCCAGAACTGAGGAGGCGCGCCATGACCCGCTCTTCTCAACCGGGCCAAATCACCGATGAGGGGCTGGCCAGGTTGCGTGGCACCATCGGCATCGCCGTTCCGCACACCCAGCCACCCCACTACGTCCGCCCCAACGAGGACACCTTCCGCCACGTCGCCGAAGCCTACGGTGACGCCAATCCCATGTGGACCGATCCGGATTACGCCGCAAAGTCGGTGTGGGGTGAATCGATCGCGCCGCCAGCACTGGTCGGTGGTGACACGTTGATCGGCGAAGACGAAGTCACCGAGCTCTCCGAGGAGGACCGGGCCCTGACCAAGGGCGACCCGCTGCGCGGGGTGCACGCGTTTTACGCGTCGTCCGCACGAGAGTGGTGGGCTCCGCTGCGGGCCAACCACCGGGTATTCAGGCGCAACGCGCTAGTCGCCGCGATCGACAAGAGCAGTGAGTTCGCCGGTCGGGCGATTCACGAATGGTCGGCGCAAGTCTTCCGGGACGACGAGGGCACCATTCTCGGCGGCCAGTACCGCAACATGATCCGCACCGAGCGCAGCAAGGCTCGCGGCCGCAAGAAATACGAGTCGATCCAACTCAAGACCTGGACAGCCGAGGAGATCGCCGAGATCGACGAAAGCTACGCGCGGGAATCCCCACGTGGTGCTGAACCGCGGTGGTGGGAAGACGTCGACGAGGGCGACGCCGTCGGCACGCTGACCAAGGGACCGCTCACCGTCACCGACATGGTCTGCTGGCATGTCGGCATGGGCACCGGTATGTACGGGGTCCGTCCCCTGCGGTTGGCGTGGCGCAACCGGCAACGCATTCCCCGCTTTTACACCCCGAACGACCGCGGTGTACCCGATGCGCAGCAGCGCGTGCACTGGGAACCGGACGCGGCCCGAAATGCCGGCAACCCCACCACTTTCGACTACGGCCGGATGCGTGAGACGTGGTTGATCCATCTGTGCACGGACTGGATGGGGGACGACGCCTGGTTGTGGAAGCTGGACTGTGAGTTCCGGTTGTTCAACTACGTGGGTGATTTGCACACAATCACCGGCACCGTGACTCGAAAGTACCTCGCCGAAGGCGAGCGCCCCGCCGTCGATGTCGAACTCGCGGCGACCAACCATCGCAACGAGATCACCACGCCGGGACACGCGACCATCCTGTTACCCAGCCGGGACCGCGGTCCGGTCCGGCTGCCGGATCCGCCCGGCGGAGCGACGAACCTGACGGATTTGCTCGCGGCCGTGTCGGCTGAATTCGCAGAACGGTGACAGCTGCCGTGAAATATGCGAGCGTTCCCGGGCTTTCGGCCGAGCAGCAGGGCCCGGTGCTGTGCCTCACCCTGGACCGCGCTGAGCGTCGCAACGCCGTCGACGACACGATGCTCGACGCATTGATCGAATATCTCGCCACCGCAGGGGTCGATGAGGCGGTGCGTGTCATCCGCATCGACGCCGACGGACCGGACTTTTGCGCGGGATCCGATCTCATCGCGAACAACGCGAAGTCGGAGCGAAAACCGCGGGTGGGCAGTACTCAGCGCCGGCTACCGAACAAGGCCAACCGGCTCATCCCGTTGATGCTGGAGACACAGGTGCCGATCGTCGCGGTGGTCCGCGGCTGGGCGGCCGGGTTGGGGTTTCACATCGCGTTGGCGTCCGACTTCTGCCTGGCCGCCGACGACGCTCGGTTCTGGGAACCGTTCATGGCCCGCGGGTTCACACCGGACAGCGGCGCCGCATGGTTGCTGCCACGCCTAATCGGGATGGTGCGCACCAGACAGTTGCTGATGCTCGGCGAGGAGATCTCCGGCGCCACCGCGGCCGACTGGGGCATCATCCACCGCGCTTACGCACCCGAGCAATTGACCTCTGGCGCGGAGCAGCTTGTCGCCAAACTCGGTGAGGCGCCCACGGTTGCCCTCGGTCTCACCAAGTGGCTGCTGCACAGCGGCAACGGGCTCGATCTCGACCGCCATCTCCAGAACGAGGCCCTCGCGCTGGAATTGTCAAGTCGCAGTGACGATTTCAAAGAGGGCCTCGCGGCCTTCCGTGACAAGCGCGACGCAAAGTTCCAGGGCCGATGAAGGCCGCTGCGGGATCATGACCCGCTTGCCGATCACCCCCGACTCCTCCGCCGCCGCCGCCGTCGAGGCGGTGCGGCAGTGGATCGATGCGGACGTGCCCGCAGCGTGGCGGGCGGCCGCCGCCGAGGGGCCTGCAGCCCTGCGGAGGGTCCGCACCGCGGCCGATTACCGGGATTGGTATCCGGCATTCGCCGACTCGGGACTGGTTGCACCGACCTGGCTTCCGGAGCACGGTGGCCTCGGCGTCGACAACGACACCGCACATGCGATTGAGGCGGTTCTCGCCCCGCTCCGGCTCACGCGGCTGAATCCCTTGGGGCTCAACAACGCCGCGGCAGCGTTGTTCAGTCACGGCACCGAGGAACAGCGACGGCGCTTCCTGCCGCCCATTGTCCGCAACGAAGAGAAATGGTGTCAGCTCTTCAGCGAACCCGGCGCAGGTTCCGATCTCGCGTCGTTGGCGACCCGCGCCGTACGCGACGGCGATCACTGGGTGATCTCCGGGCAGAAGGTGTGGACCACGTGGGCGGACGAGGCGGACTTCGCGATCCTGCTGGCGCGCACCGATCCGGGCCAGCCCAAACACCAGGGCATCACCTACTTCCTGCTCGACATGCACCAACCGGGCGTCGACGTGCGACCGCTGCGCCAGATCACTGGCGAAGCTGAATTCAACGAAGTCTTCCTCGACGGCGCGCGGGTGCCCGACGAGCATCGGGTCGGGGAGATCAACGACGGCTGGCGAGTTAGCGCGTCAACCCTGTCCAGTGAGCGGCAGATGGTTTCCGGATCGGGATCCGGTGGTATGGGCCGCCTCGGTGGTTTCGGCGCCGAGCGCTTGATCTCCCTGGCCCAAGAAATCGGGCGTTGGGACGACCCCGTGGTCCGAGGCAAGGTCATGCGTCTGTGGGCGCAGGAGCAGATCCGTGGCTGGACCAATGCGCGCGTGCGCGCAGCACTTTCGGCCGGCCAGTCGCCCGGTGCGGCGTCCTCGATCGGCAAGGTCCATCAGGCCACACTCAATCAACAGATCCAGGATCTGATGCTCGATTTGCTGGGCACCGCCGCGGTGGCGTGGCCGGCGACCGGCGATCCTGATGCGTTGCCCCGGGAGGTGCAGGGCATGATGCGCAGCCTGGCCAACGCCACCGAGGGCGGCACGACCGACATCAACAAGAACATCCTCGGCGAGCGTGTGCTCGGGCTGCCCAAGGAGCCTGATCCGTGGAAGGGTAAGCCCTGGAAAGAAATTCCACGCTCGTGAGCGGCTACGAGCGGTTAATCGTCGAGAAGTGCGACTCCGTAGGCTGGCTGATCCTGAACCGGCCGGATGCCGGCAACGCGTTCGATGCACTGATGCTCGACGAACTCGAGGCCGCATGGGCCGAGTTGGATGCCGACCGCGACGTGCACGTGATCGTCAATGCCGCCAACGGCAAGGCGTTCTGCACCGGCATGGACGTCGTGCAGGTGGCTCGCGACAAGGCGGCCATGCGGCGGCACTCGCGCCGGACCAGGGACGCCGAGCTGAAGATCTCGTCGTGGCACTGCGAGGTGTGGAAGCCGGTGATCGCGGCGGTCAATGGGGTGTGCGCTGGCGGGGGCCTGCACCTGGTCGCCGACGCCGACATCGTGATCGCCGCCGAACAGGCTTCGTTCGTCGACCCGCATGTCTCGGTGGGGCAGGCCGTCGCGTACGAGGCGATCACACTGCTGCGCAAATCACCGATGGAGGCGATCACCCGAATGACGCTGATCGGCAAGGGTGAGCGTATCTCGGCGCAGCGGGCATACGAACTGGGCATCGTCTCGGACGTAGTGCCAGCCGATCAGCTTCGGGCGACCGCCGGCCGGCTGGCCGCCGGTGTCGCAACCAACTCCCCTACCGCGATGCGCGCCACCAAGAAAGCATTGTGGCATTCCCTCGAAGTCGGCCTGTCCGCAGCCAAACGTGCCGCCAGCGAGGAGATTTGGCGGTTGCGCAACCACCCCGACCATGCCGAGGGCGTACGCGCCTGGCGTGACAAGCGATCCGCGCGGTGGCAGCCGCTCGACCCCGCGGAGGTTTCGTGAGCTATCAAAGGTTGATCGTCGAGCGGCGCGGCCCGGTCGGCTGGATCATCAACAACCGGCCCGATCGACTCAATGCGTACGACGCGATGATGCGGGCGGAGTTCCCGAGGGCGTGGTCGGAATTGGACGCGGATCCCGGTGTGCGCGTCATCGTGCACACCGGTAATGGCAGGGCGTTTCAGGTGGGTGCCGACGTCGAGGACCTGGACGGCGAGGCGGTGCAGCAGTTCCAGGAGTCGATGCGCACGCTGGACCTGAAGTTGACGGGCTGGCATTGCAATGTGGGAAAGCCCGTCATCACCGCCGTCAACGGGGTGTGCGCCGGCGGCGGACTGCATTGGGTCGCCGACGCCGACATCGTCATCGCGGCGTCCGATGCGACCTTCGTCGACCCGCACGTCTCCATCGGCCAGGTCAGCGCGTTGGAGACGATCGCCCTGATGCGAAAGATGCCCGCCGAGGCGGTGTTGAGGATGGCGCTCGTCGGCAGCCACGAACGACTGACCGCCCAACGCGCCTACGAGCTCGGGATGATCAGCCAGATCGTCGACCCGCCCGACAGGCTCCGCGACGTCGCACAGGAACTGGCCGAGAAGATCGCTATGAATTCGCCCGCGGCGATGCGGGCGACCAAGCGCGCGTTGTGGGGAGCGCTCGAATACGGCTTGACCGATGCGTGCCGAGCGGGTGCCAACCACTTGACGTCGATGTGGGGCCATCCCGACCAAAATGAGGGACCACAGGCGTTCGCCGACAAGCGCACTCCCAATTGGCTACCGCTGGAGCCTGACTCGTGAGTCTTGCCGCGCTGCTGGCCAGCCTGCCCGATACGGCCGTGCACACGTTGACCACCGATGTCTCGCGCGACGACCTCAGCGTGAGCGCGGACCGCCTGGCCGCAATACTCGACGAAGCCGGTCTGGTGACCGGACAAGTCATCGCGGCGATGCTGCCCAATGACGCAGGCACGGTCGCCGCACTGTTCGGGACGTGGCGTGCCGGTGGGGTTTACACACCACTCAACCCCCGGGCCGCCGACGCAGAGGTGGCGTCCCAACTCGCGACATTGCGGCCGGCGGTGGTGATAACGACACCCGAACTGGCCCATCGGTTCTCGGCGGCCGAGTTGCCGGTGGTGGCCGGATCGAACTTGATGTGGTCGCTCTCGCCATCGTCTGTACAACCGCCCGATCCGCGGCAGTACGACACGGATGTTGCGCTGCTGCAGTTCACGTCGGGAACCACCGGGCCGCCGAAGCCGGTGCCGCTGCGTCATGCAACCGTGCTCGACCTGATCGACCGGCTGTTGGCCAAGCTCCGCGGCGCAAAACCGGCGGCGGCCCAAGCGGATCGGACACCGATGCCCAACCTCGTTCCGCTCTCACTGTCCTTGTGGGCCGGCATCTACCAGGTGCTGTTCGCCTTTCGGGCGGGCTCGGGGGTCGTGCTGATGGACAAGTTCTCACCCGCCGAGTTCGCCACGCTGGTCAAGCGACATCAATTGCGTTCCACGGTTTTACCCCCCGCTGCGTTGACGATGGTCCTGCACGACGAGTCGGTCACCGACCTGTCGCCGCTGAAGATCGTGCGATCGATCACCGCTCCCCTTTCCCCCGTGCAAGCGGGTCGGTTCCGGGACAAGTTCGGGGTGATCGTGCTCAACTCCTACGGCCAAACCGAGCTCGGCGGCGAAGTCGTCGGATGGTCGGCCGCCGACGCGCGGGAATGGGGCGAGACCAAGCTCGGCTCGGTCGGACGCCCCCTACCCGGCATCGATGTCACGATCGCCGACGACGAGGTGATAGTCCGCACCCCGACGACGGCCGCTCGCAAGATCGATCCGGCGTTCCTCGACAGGCTCACCGATGACGGCTGGTTTCACACCGGTGACCTCGGGTGGTTCGATGACGACGGGTTCCTGTGGCTGGACGGCCGAGTGTCGGACATGATCAACCGCGGTGGGCTGAAGGTCTTCCCGGGCACGGTGGAGGACGTACTGCTGGCCGCCGAGGGGGTACGCGACGCGGCGGTGGTCGGGATTCCAGACGAGAGACTCGGCGAGGTGCCCTGGGCGTTCGTCGCCCGTCACGCTCCCGGCCTGTCCGAAGACGACCTGATCGCCTGGTGCCGCCAGCGTCTGACGCCCTACCGCGTGCCTGTGCGGGTGGTGTTCGTAGAAGAGCTGCCGCGCAACGATGTCGGCAAAGTCGTGAAACGCGAGCTTGCCGCCATGGCCAGCGCCCGGTAGCGGCCGAATACAGCCGTTTGCTATCTTGAGAATCAACATTCTCAGTCAGGTTGGAGGCACTGGTGACCGACGGAAGATCGATCGAGGTCTGGGATGCCGACAACCACATGTACGAGACCATCGATGCCTACACACGCTACCTGCCGGAGAAATATTCCGAAGCGCTGAAATTCGTCGACGTGAACGGCCGCAAGAAACTGCAGATCCTCGGTGTGGTTACCGAGTGCATCCCGAACCCGACCTACGAGGTGATCCCGACGCCGGGCGCGTGGGCCGACTACTACCGCGGCATCAATCCCGAGGGCAAGTCGCTGCGTGAACTGGCCGAGCCCATCCGCTGCCCCGACGCGTTCCGGCGTCCGGACCTGCGGCTGGAGCTGATGGACGGTCAAGGCGTCGACGGCGCGTTGATGTTCCCGACCACGGCCGGCATGCTCGAGGAACGAACCAAGTCGGACACCGAACTGACCCATGCGGTGACGCACGCCTTCAACCGCTGGCTGCTCGACGACTGGACGTTCAACTACCAGAACCGCATCTTCCCCGTGCCCGCGATCTCACTCAACGATCCGGCCGAAGGGGTCAAGGAGCTCGAGTGGTGCCTGGCGAACGGGGCCAGGACGGTGCTGATCCGACCCGCCCCGGTACCGCGCGAAGGCGGCACGTCCCGCTCGCCCGCGCTGCCCGAGTTCGACGACTTCTGGCGGCTCGTGGAGTCATCGGGCATCTCGGTGCAGATGCACAACTCGGACTCCGGCTACGACCGTTACGTCGACGACTGGGAAGGCGGCGACGAGTTCCAGGGGTTCCAGCTCACCAAGCTTCGCGGGTTCATCTACGAGGAGAGTCGCCACATCTTCGATACGCTCGCGGCGTTCATCGCCCATGGAGTGTTCGAGCGCTTTCCCGGCCTACGCATCGGCGTGGTCGAGAACGGCGGGTCGTGGGCCCAGCGGCTAATGGACGTGTTCGATCGGGTATATCGCAAGAAACCCAAGGACTTCAGCGCACACCCCTGCGAACTCTTCCGCAAGCACGTTTGGGTCAACCCGTTCCACGAAGAGGACATGTCGCACCTCATCGACGTGCTGGGCGCTGACCGGGTGATGTTCGGTTCGGACTTTCCGCATCCAGAGGGACTCGCCCACCCCGCGGAATTCGTCCAGGAACTCGCGAACCTTCCCGCCGACACCACAGCACGGGTCATGGGCGGCAATTTGAAGCAGCTCATCGGCCTCTAGGGGTTCAGGCACCAAACCGCGCGCGCAGTTCGTTTTTCAGCACCTTCCCGGTGAGGTTTCGCGGCAGCGCTTCCACCAATTCAAGTCGCTCGGGGTATTTGTGGCGACTCAAGCCTTGACCCTTGCAATGCTCCGCCAATGTGTCGAGGGTGACATCACTTCCGGGTTCAGCGACCACGATCGCGCAAACACGTTCGCCCGTACGAGGATCCGGGACGCCGATGACCGCGACGTCCGCGACGGCCCGATGCGTGGCCAGTACGCCCTCGATCTCCAGCGCCGAGATGTTCTCCGCATTGCGGATGATCGCGTCCTTGATACGACCGGTGACCACGACGTTTCCGTCGGCGTCAATGCGGCCCCGATCGCCGCTGCGGAACCAACCCTCGGCATCGAATGCGTCGGCGTTCAGGGCTTCATCGACATAGCCCAGGAAGCATTGCGGTCCTTTGAGCCGCAGTTCGCCCTCCTCTCCGGCTTCGACTTCGCGTCCGAAATCGTCGACGACACGGACGGATACCCCGGCTACCGGGCGGCCTACCGTATGGTCGAGCACCTCCGGCGCTCCGTCCGGCGGTGGTGAGGTCACGACTGGAAATTCGGTCAGCCCCCAGGCGTTCGCCACCCCGGCGACCGAAAACGTCTCGCGGACTTGACGTCCCAGCTCTGCAGTGATCGGCGCCCCACCGCCGACACAACCGCGCAGATCGGGGAAGAGTGGATCAGCGCCGTGCTCTCGCTGTGCTGCCATGAAGGCGACAAAGAACGGTGTAGCCGAGCCCAGCATCGTGGGCCGGTGCGCAGCGATCGCCTTCGGGGTGAGCACCGGATCGAACTCGTCGAACAGCACCAGTCGCATGCCGGTCAGCAGGCTCGCTGCCAACATCGCCGCACCGCCGATGTGTGACACCGGAAACGCGATCGGATTGACGTCGTCGCTGGATGCACCGAACATTCCCACCACCCCGGCCGAGCCTGCGATCACCGAGCGATCGCAATGCCGGACGCCTTTCGGCGCCGCGGTGGTACCCGACGAGTAGTAAACCCACCGTGGCAGCGTCTCCGAGGTAGGAGGTGCGGGCAGCGGTGCGGGATCGACTGCAGGAAGTCGAAGGCCCTCATCGACACGGTCCGCATGATCAATGACCAAAACCGTCATCGGCTGCTCTCGTGCCAGCGCGTCGGCCAGTGCGACATGGTCGAACCCACGCCACGAACCTGGCACGATGATCACCTCGGTGCCGAGTTGCACTGTCGCGAAGCGGACTTCACTCTCGCGCCAGATCGGCAGGATTGGATTTTGCACGGCGCCGAGGCGGGTCAGCGCCACCATGACGACCATCGTCTCGAGCGTGGTCGGCAGCTGCCAGGACACCACAGTGCCGTCGCGAATCCCGCGCTGCACCAACGCCGCCGCGGTGCGCTCCGCCGCATCGCGCAACTCTGCATTTGTCAGGCTCCGGCCGTAATCGTCGACGAGCACGATTCGCTCTGGATGCGCGCGGGCCGCTTCTTCAACCAAGCCCCAATAGGTTCCGGTCATCAGCCGCTCGGAAGCAACAACCGACGTTTGGCGAGGATGTTGCGCATCATCTCCGAGCTTCCGCCGGAAATCGTATACGCGCGCGACCACAGCCAGCATTCTCGTAGACGTTGTTTGGCCTGCTCGATACTCGGGTCGGCGCTCATCGTGCATACCGTCGCGGCGAGCTCGGCGCCGTACACCGAAACCCGGTGATACGTCTCGGCAAAGCTAAGCTTGGCGATCGAACCGTCACCCGGCTTCTCGGCGCCGACGACGAGACGATCGACATGATCGTCGATAAAAGCTTTCGCCACCTCGACTTCGACGGCCAACTCGGCGACTGCCTGCCGGATGTCATCGTGCTCGAACGCCGGGATCCCGTCGAGGGTGGCATTGCGCGTCACCGTCACCAGGTCATCGATCAGCAGCTCGAGCAGAATGACGTTTCCGCCGATGCCGAAGCGTTCGAAGTCCAAGCCCGCCATGATGATCGACCACCCTTGGCCGGGCCTGCCGATCAGGCTCATCGCGGGCACCGTTACGCCGCCGAGGAAAACTTCGTTCACCTCGACCGCTTCGTTGATGGTCCGGATCGGACGGACCTCGACGCCAGGCGTTGACATTGGCACCGCGAACACCGAGAGGCCTTGGTGGCGCGATGAATTCGGGTCGGTACGGATGAGCGCCAACCCCATGGCGGCCCAGTGCCCGTCGGTGATCCAAATCTTTTGGCCGTCGATCACCCACGTTCCGTCGGGTTGCTCGACCGCCCTGCTGCGCACTGCGGCGATATCGCTGCCTGCATCGGGCTCGCTGAGCAACTGACACCAGATGTGCTCGCTGCGGCGGATCGGCGGCAGCCATGCGGCCTTCTGCTCGTCCGACCCGAAGTGCAGCAGCACGTGGGCCGCAAGGTTGACCTGGTCGACGGGTCGCGGAGCACGGGCACGCAGGAGTTCCTCGCTGAGGATGCGGTCATGCAGCGGGTGGTGGTCGGCGCGTCCGCCGTGCTCGGCGGGCCAGTCGGCGCCGAGGAAGCCGGCGTCGAACAACGTGGCGAACCACTTCCGCAATTGCCCTTCCTGCTCAGGGTTTTCCGGCGCCCGGCGTCCTTCCTGCGCGGCGAATGGAGGTGCGTGTTCGGCGATATGCGCCCTGACCCGGTGCCTGTACTCGGTCAGCTGCGCTTCGCTGGGCCGGGCGGGGGCGGCGCTCACCAACCCGACCTCTCGGCGAGTAACGCACGACTGGAGCGAGCCGTGCCGAGCAGATAGCCGTTCGTAAATACCCGGCGCAACTCGTGGTGCAAGGGGTACTCCCAGGTGAATCCGATACCGCCCGAGAGCTGCATGCACTCGTCGACGGCGGCGGCTGCTTTCGCGGCGACGAATGCGTGCGCCGCGGCGGACAACGCTATGGCGTCGTCTGAGATTTCGTCGGCCTCGAGGGCACGGGCGGCCTTCATGATGACCGCGCGTGCCTTCGCCTCGAAGACCAAGAGATCCACCAGCCGGTGTTGCACCGCTTGGAAACTCGCGATCGGCACACCGAAGGCGATGCGCCCCTTCAGGTATACGACCAGCCGCTCGAATGTGGTCGATAAAGCTCCCAGCGAATCCGCGCTGAGCAGAACCCTCGCGACCGCGAGCATCCGATCCGCTTGTTCGGGTCCACCGATCAGCACGCTCGCGGCCCCGGAAAGGTCAAAGCGCCATGCTGCGCGGCTGACATCCAACAATTCGTCATCTCGGCTCCTCGGCATTGCGGCCGACACCTCAAACAGATGGATTCCGTTGCGCCCCAGTGTGACCAAGAGGTCGATGACATTGCCGCTCGCCACCCGTACCGTGTCGCCCGCCAGCGTGCAGCCGGCCGTCGTGGTCCCGTCGAGCATCGCCTGCAACCATCGATCGCGCAGCTCGGCGGGCGCCGAGGCCAACGCCGCGGCAGATAGCACACAACCGAACCACGCCGACGAGTTTCGCGCGCGGCCGAGCTCCTCCGCAACGACTGTCGTCTCCACAGGACGCCATCCGCTGCCGCCAAGATCTTCCTCGACGAGCAGCCCGGTCCAATCCATGGCCGCGAGCTCTTTGACCGAATCCTGCGCGATCCGTCCGCTCAGGAAATCGCGCGCCGCTTCGCGCAACAGACCGAGGTCGACGCCATCCTCGTCCGCATCACCCATCGAGTCCTAGCTCCGCCCTATCAACTGATTCGCATTGTCGCGCATGATTCGCTTCTTGGCGGCGTCGTCGAGCGGATCGAGCAACTTGACGAAGTCAGCCGGCTCGGCCAACCCTTCTGCATGCGGGTAGTCGGAGCCCATCACGAGACAGTCGTCGTAGCCCAAGCTGCTGACGATCGCAGGCGTATCGTCTTCGGGATACGGCACAACTCGAACGTGCTGCCGGAAGATGGCAGACGGCTTTTCCGTCAGTTTCCCGCCGATCCACGGGCCGTTTCGGCCCATGCCGCGGCTTTTGTCCATGTGTTTCGTGAAGAAGGGCACCCACTCTGCACCGTGTTCGGCTACCAGCACGTTCAACCCGGGAAAGCGGCCGAAGAGGTTGTCGAAGATCAGCGCCGAGAGGGTGTCCTCGATCGGGCGTTGGCCGTAGACGTTCATCCACTGCCAGGCCGACATGTGCCACGAGGCCGGATCTGCGCAGTGCCCCCAGGCAGGTGAGATCGCATCGAAGTACCAGAAGGGCATGATGTGGAACACCAGGACACAGCCGGCTTCCTGAAGTCGCGCGTAAATCGGGTCAAAGTAGGGATCCCCCGGAGATCGGCCGTATGCCGGGCCCGTCGGCAGCAGGACAAACTTCGCACCCTGCGCGATCAATTCGTCGGTTTCGGCGACGGCTGAGTCTAGGTCGCGAAGTGAAAGCAGCCCGGTCGCGTAGATACGGTCCTGGTAGTTGAAGCCCCATTCCTCGTCGAACCATCGGTTGAACGAACGAAGATTCGCGTATAGCGCGGGCGTGTCGTCAACGTAGTGCTCGGCAGACAGCGCCATGCCGCTCGGATAGATGACCATCCGCTCGACGTTCTGCTTTTCCATTACCGCGAGCCGGGCTGAACGCTCGATGTATTGGGGCTGCATGGGCTGCGGCTCGTAGGACTCCTCCGGGTTGCCGGATCCCATCTGCCTGAGCATCTCTTTCAACGATCCAGGGCGGTATGCGACGTCCAGACCCAGGCCCCCTTCACTGTTGAAGGTCGCGACGCGGTGGCCGGCGAGAATTACCTCGACCCCGTCGGCTCCGCGCACGGTGGTGATCGCCCGATCCTGGAACTCCTTGGGCAGGTAGCGGGTAAACGCATCACGCGTCTCGTAGCAATGGGTGTCGCAGTCGAAGATCCCGTACTCGAGTTTCGTCGTCACCACGCGGCTCCTTCGTGCGAGAATGGTGATTCTCCTATTTCAGAAAAGATACTATCCTTTCCCGGCAATGCCTATCCCGGGTCGGGCGGGCAGACCCACACCAAAGGAATCCGCGATGAGTGAAGCCGACGAACTCCGCCGGTCGGTGCGGGAGTTCCTGGCGGTCGCTTCGACGTCCGCCCGGGTGCGCGACCTGATGTCCACCACGGCGGGATACGACGAATCGGTGTGGCATCAAATGGCCCGTGAAATGGGACTGCACGGCATCGCGGTCCCAGGAGAGTTCGGCGGGGCAGGTGCGACGCTGTCCGAACTCGCGGTCGTGTTCGAGGAGATGGGCGCCGCGCTGTTGTGCGCGCCGTTCTTCTCCACCGTCGCACTCGCCACCCAAGCGATTCTTTGCAGCGGCGACAACGCCGCGATGGCTGATTACCTACCGCGTTTCGTCGACGGATCCACCACCGCGACGGTGATCCTCAACGGCCGCCTCGATGCGTGGGATCCGGACGCCGTCGCGCTGACGGCACGTGCCGACCGCACCGGTCATCGGATCCGGGGCGATGCCGATCTCGTTCTCGACGGCAATACCGTCGATGTTGTTCTCGCCGCGGCGAATACGAGGGCGGGCATATCGCTGTTCGCGGTCGCGGCGGACGCCGAGGGGCTGACTCGTGAGCCGCTCGCCACGCTCGACCGCACGCGCAAGGTCGCGCGTCTGCGGTTCGACGATGTCCCCGCCCGGTTGATCGGAATAGATGGAGCCGCGGCCCCTGGCCTGGCCCGCACGTGCGACCTCGCGATCGCCGCGCTGGCCGCCGAGCAGGTTGGCTCCGCCCAACGCTGCCTCGACATGGCAGTGGGCTATGCCAAGGAGCGGGTCCAGTTCGGGCGGGCCATCGGCAGCTTCCAGGCGGTCAAGCACCGGTGCGCGGACATGCTGGTGCTCGTCGAGGGTGCCCGCTCTGCCGCCGTTCACGCTGCGGAATCCGCCGACCGCAACGACCTGCCAGTTGCAGCGTCAGTGGCGAAGATGGCCTGCTCGGAAGCCTTTCTGCAAGTCGCCTTGGACAACATGCGAATCCACGGCGGCATCGGGTTCACCTGGGAACACGACGCACACCTCTACGTTCGGCGCGCCAAGGCCACCGAGTTGATCTTCGGCAGCCCCGATCACCACGCGCAACGCCTAGCAGCCCTGGCGACAACATGAAAGGACGAATGTGACCATCTCGTACTCCCTCGAACTGCCCACCCAGCGGGTGGACGCGGTGTCCGAATTCGTCACCGCAGAAGCGATCTCCGAAATCGCGGGCGTCGGCGAGGCGAGCGGATTCGCCGCCGTACACGTCACCGACCACCCCGCCCCCGACGCGAAATGGCTCGACCATGGCGGACACCACGCCCTGGACCCGTTCGTCGCCCTCGCGTTCGCGGCAGCCGCCACCACGGACACCAGGTTGCTCACCAACGTCTACATCGCCGCCTACCGGAACCCATTCCTGGGCGCGAAGTCGATCCAAAGTTTGGACGTCCTGTCCGGCGGCCGGCTGATACTCGGCACCGCCGCGGGCTACCTCAAACCCGAGTTCAAGGCGCTGGGAGTAGATTTCGAAAACCGCGGGGCGTTGCTGGACGAGGCGCTGGCCGTTCTCGAAAAGGTGCTTACCGGTGAGGATGTCGCCTACGAGGGCACCTCGTTCGCCGCTCGAGGTGTGCGCCTGTATCCGGTACCGGCGACTCCGCCACCGATCTGGGTTGGCGGAAACAGCAAGCCCGCGGTACGCCGTGCGGTTGCCCGCGCGCAGGGCTGGGCACCTTTCAACACATTCGGCTACGCGGCCGCGTCACGGACCGCTGAGATCTCGACGCTTGAGGGATTGGCGTCGGCCATCGACTGGGCCAAGAGTTATGCGGCCGAGATCGGCCGTACCGAACCGCTGGACATCTGCTTCTCGGCAGGCAACCTGCTCGACCACAGCAGGTCGACCGACGAACGGCACGCCACCATCGCACAGCTGGAAGCGATGGGCGTGACCTGGCTGACCATCGCACCGCGAGGCGCCACCCGAGCCGAATACATCGACCGCGCGCGCGGTTTCGCAACGGAGTTCATCGCATAACGCTGTCGGCTGCAAAGGCGTCCACAGTGATTCGTCGATGCGCGAACAACCACCGACCGTTCAGCGGTACGAGGACGTCGCGATAGCGTCCCCAGTGGTCGACGCCTCTGTCGGTGTGAACGGCGAAATAGCTGCTGACCTCAACCCGATCCCTGGCTACAGACCCGAAGCGGATGCTCGAAACGTGATGACGCACAAGCGTTGGCGCTTGTCTCTCCGGTCCGGGATTCTTGGACATGGCAACGCCGAGCCCCGACTCGATCTCGGCGGGACCGGTGAGCGGTTGCGCTCCGCCGGTGAACTCGAGGGTGCCGTCCGGCGCGAAGCAGGCGGCGAGACCGCGCAGGTCAAACCGATCGGTGGCAGCGGTGTAGTCGGCGATGGTCTGGCGTACCGACTCACGGATGCCGAGCTCCCAGACCTCCATCTACCCTCCCTGGGAAGTCTGACTGGAAATCGTGTTCTCACACACGATAACGTTTATTCTCATGCCGCAACCCAGCCTGCTTGATCTGTTGACCCCCGCCACAACCGCCCTGGTCACCCAGGAATGTCAGGGCGGTGTGATCGGCCCCCAGGCCGGTCTGCCCATGTTGGCCGAGGAAGCCAGCCGGGAGACGATCCCTAACATTGTCCGGCTTCTCAATGCGGCTCGGGCGGCAGGCGTTACGGTCGTGCACTGCCTTATGCAGAAGCGCCCAGACAACCGCGGGTCCAATAGCAATGCCAGGCTGTTCATGGCGGGGAAGTCATTCGCCGCCGATTTGACTCCGGGCAGCCCCGGCGCCTCGGTACTACCTGAGTTCGGCCCGGAGCCAAGCGATCTGGTCCTTACCCGTACGCACGGCGTCGGACCGATGACGGGTACCGACCTTGACTCCGTGCTCCGCAACCTCCGAATCAGGACCATTGTGGGCGTGGGCGTCTCGGTCAACATCGCGATCCAGAACTTTGTGATGGACGCCGTCAATCGCAGCTATCAGTTCGTGCTTCCACGCGATGCGGTATGTGGCTACCCCCGCGACTACGCGGAATCGATCATCGACAACACGTTGACACTGCTGAGCACGGTCACCACTACCGAAGCCGTCGTGAAGGCCTGGCAAGAACTCGCCGGAGGTAGCCCCGCATAGCTGTGGCGGAGCGTTGGTGATAACGTCATTTTCACTTAGCGTAAACGGTCATATTCGCTGCCCTGGAGGGATCAGTCACATGTCTACCCGGTCCTTGCCCTACCCGGTTTTCGACATCGACAACCACATGTACGAGACGAGGGACGCGCTCACCAAGTACCTACCCAAAGAGCACCGCGGCAAGGTCGGCTACGTCGAGGTCAACGGACGGCCCAAGCTCGTCGTCAAGGACCACATCAGCCACATGATCCCCAACCCGACATTCGAGCGGGTGGCCCGGCCGGGAAGCGCCGAGGACTACTTCTTGGGCAACAATCCAGAGGGCCTGAATTTCCGCGAATTCATCGGTGAAGCAATGGATGTCATCCCCGCCTACCAGGCCCCGGCTCCCAGATTGGAGCTGATGGACGAACTCGGTATAGATCAGTGCGTCATGTATCCCACCCTCGCCAGCCTCATCGAGGAGCGCACTACCGACGACGTCGTCCTCACCCACGCAATCATCCATGCGCTGAACGAGTGGATGCACGAACACTGGACGTTCAACTACCACGACCGCATCTTCGCGACGCCCGTCGTTTGCCTGCCGCTCGTCGACGAAGCCATCAAGGAGCTGCACTGGTGCCTCGAACGGGGAATGAAAACGTTCCTGGTTCGCCCGGCTCCGGTGCCCAGCCGCTTCGGCGGCTCGCGATCGATGGGTCTGCCCGAATTCGACCCGTTCTGGGAAGAAGTCGTCAAGGCCGGCATTCCGGTGACCATGCACGCGTCGGACAGCGGATACCAGAAGCACCTCATGGAGTGGGAAGGCGGCGACGAATACCTCTCGTTCAAGCCGAGCGCACTGCGCGAGGTGGTCATGGGGCACCGCGCCATCGAGGACACCTTGGCCGCAATGATCTGCCACGGTGCGCTGTCGCGGTTCCCCGACCTGAAGATCTTTTGCGTCGAGAACGGCAGCGGTTGGGTGCGCAATCTTCTCGAACAACTCAACACCGCGTACAAAATCATGCCCAAGGAGTTCGACGAGCATCCTGTCGAGGTGTTCAAACGCAACATCTACATCCACCCGTTCCTCGAGGACGACGTCAAGGGGATCGTCGACATCATGGGTGAGGATCACGTGATGTTCGGTTCCGACTTTCCCCACCCCGAGGGCATCGGCGATCCGTTGAGTTTTGTTGACCGGCTCGACGGCATCTCCGACGTCGCGAAGGCGAAGATCATGGGCGGCAACGCCATTGAGCAATTGGGGCTCAAGGTCCCGGCATGACGCAGGTCTCTCCGACCGTCTACGAAGGCGTCTCCGGCTTCGAATCACATGTCGGCGAACACCTTGGCTACAGCGGGTGGCACCAGGTCACTCAGAAGGAAATCGATCTATTCGCCGAGGCGACCGGCGACCACCAGTGGATTCATGTCGACGCGGAGCGGGCGGCCAAGGGTCCGTACGGTAGGACGATCGCGCACGGATATCTCACGTTGTCACTGGTTCCCATTCTCGTGCAACAAATTTACCGGGTTTCGGGGCTGTCGATGCAGGTCAACTACGGCTCCGACAGGCTTCGCTTCCCTGCCCCGGTACCGGTGGACTCGCGCATCCGCGCCGGCGCCGAACTGATCAAGGTGGAACGCACCGACACGGGTGGCCGGGCCACCGTGCGAGTCACCGTCGAGGTTGAGGGATCCGACCGACCGGCCTGCGTGGTCGACACCATCGCGGCAATGGTCGATGACTGAAGCTACGCGTTCAGCAGCCGTTCGCCGATAATCTGATCGTCACGCAGCTTCGTCAGCTCCTCATCCGACAGACCGAGAGCCGCCAGCACCTCGCCATTGTGTTGCCCGAGCGTCGGTGATGGCGCGCGGTGATGCCGCAGGGGTCCCGGCGTTATCCGAAATGGCCAGCCCGGGAACCTCTGTCGCCCGGCGAGCCGATGCTCAAGCTCCTCGTAGAAGCCGCGCGCCCCGAGCTGGTCGACGTCGTACATCCGGTCCGCGGTGAGGATCCGCTCCGCGGGGACACCACGGCGACGAAGCGCCTCGGCGATCTCGTCGGGCGGCCGACCCGCCGTCCATTCAGAAAGGGTTTCGTCGAACGCGTCGTGGTTGTGCAGCCGTGCCCGTGGTGAGGCGAACCGTGGGTCGTCGAGTAGTTCGGGCCGGCCGATCACGTCGACGACGGCGGCCCAGTCGGAGTCGTCACGCACCGAGATGGCCACCCACTCATCGTCATCACTAGCCGGGTAGACGCCTTGTGCGTAGTTGCGGTGGCGGTTGCCTTCTCGCTCGTACGCCCGGGCGGTCAACGAGTATTCGATGACCGGCTCGGCCGTCACCGCCGCGCCGACCTCGATCTGCGCGACCTCGATCAATTGGCCTTCACCGGTTCTGCGCTTGTGCTCGAGCGCGGCCAGTAGTGCGACGGTCGCATGTACACCGACGATCGGATCGGCAGGCCCTTGTAGGTTGCACGGTGGACCGTCGGGGTAACCGGTGGCTGCCGACATCCCCGATATCTGTTCGAAGTTCAGTGCCCACCCGACGTAGTCACGCCATGGCCCTTCTAGCCCGAGGCCCGGCATGCGGACCATGATGACGTCCGGATTCACCTTCGCCAGCGAGGCATAGTCCAAATTGAACTGCTCCACCACGCGCGGCGAGAAGTTCTCCACCACGACGTCTGCCTCGGCGGCCAGCTTGAGGGCCAATTCGCGGCCGGCTTCGGTGCCGAGATTCAAGGTGATATCGCGCTTGTTGAGGTTGGTGCCCTGCCACATCGGTCCTATCTCGTACCAGTCATCGGTGCTGCGCAACAGCGAGCCCGAATATCGGTGACCGTCCGGACGTTGGATCGACTCGACCTTGACGACATCGGCGCCGAACGCACCCAGATAGCAGGTGAGGTAAGCGCCGGACCAGAATGTGCTCAGGTCGAAAACCTTGAGATCTGCGAATGGCAGTGTCACATCGTCAACTCCGGATGCGGCCGGCTTCGTCCGTCGATCGCGCGATGAAGCTACCGCTCGATCGCCGAGCCGTGGCGCTGGTTTTAGCGGCTCAACCGGCGTTCGGGCCAGCCTGAACGGTGCGCCCGGTCGGAGGAAACGTTGGCCTCCCGCTCGGCTTTCGATGAAGAATCCCCGCTCGCGGTACTGGGGACAGTCGAGAATGGATGCTCCGTCGTTGACCGGCGCCGCGGGAATTCGCATCGCCTGGCTCAACTCGACCAGATCGGCCACGGTCATCGAATCGAGCCAGGGCTGCGCCTTTGCGAAGAACTCCGCGCGTTCGGGCCCGCCCAGCATGATGGCTATCTGGTGATCGCCGAATTCCGGCAGTCCTACCATCGCGCAGACGTCCAGCCAGTGCTGCCCCGTCAAGCAGTTGATCCCGATCCACCCGTCGGCGGCGCGCACGATGCCGAGCATCGGACCCGCCTTTGAATTCGGCGGAAGACCAAGGCTTTTCAAGCGTTCGGCCATCAGCATGGGATACGCCAAGGTTGACAAGAGTGACTCGAACGCCGAGACATCGACTTCGATCACCCGATCAAGACCGCCATCCGCGACCCGCAGGGCCGTCAGGGCCCCGAGCGCCGCGTAGCTGCCGGCGATGTACTCGGGGATACGGACGCCGGCCTGTACCGGCGCCCGGCCGAGTTCGCGAGTATTGACCCACCCCGACGCGGCCTGCAGGGTCAGCGATGTCGACTGGCGACTCCGGCGTGGGCCCTCCTGACCGTAGTCGGAGATCCGGACGACGACGAGATTCGGGTTGACGCGTTGGAGAGCTTCACGATCGAGTCCCCAGCTCAACCTGTCGCTCGATCCGACCGGCAGATCCTCGACCACCACGTCTGCTTGAGCAATGAAATCAGCAAGCGCATCGGGATGTGATTCGAGATCGATTGTCAGCCCATGCTTTCCGGCGTTCAAATACTCAAATAGTCCGCTGGACGAGCCCCAGCTTCGCAGCGGATCCCCCACCGGTGCCTCGACCTTGTACACATCGGCGCCGAGATCGACAAGCAGTTTCGTGCAATACGGCGCCGAAATATCGGTCCCTACCTCGACGACCCGCAGCCCCGACAGGGATCCTGTCACGCAGGCACTCCGATCGCCTTGGGTTCCATGTATGCCCGCAGCCCCATCACGCCACCCTCGCGCCCGATTCCGCTCTGCTTGAACCCGCCGAAGGGCGCGTCGCCGGGTATCGTGCCGTTGATCGAGATCTGACCGGTCCTGATTCGCCGCGCAAGTCCGACGGCGCGATCGACATCGGTGCCCCAGATCGCGCCACCCAGCCCGTAGGCCGAATCGTTTGCGATACCGACCGCTTCGTCGTCGTTGCGGTAACTCAACACCGTCAACACCGGACCGAACACCTCCTCCTGCGCGATAAACGACTCGGGAGTGACATCGGTCAAAACCGTTGGCTCGAAATAGAAACCGCGCTCCGGTCCGGTCGGCCGCCTGCCGCCCGCGACAACCTTCGCCCCGTCGCCTTGCGCCCGCTTGACGAAACCCTCGACCCTATCCAGATGTTGGCGACTGATCAGCGGACCCATGCCGGTCGCCTCGTCGGTCGGGTCTCCCACTTTGACGGTGCGGGCCAGGTCGGCGAGCCGATCGACGACCTCGTCGTGTAGCGTGTCCGGGACCACCAGACGACTGTTCAGGATGCACGCCTGACCCGCATGCATCGTGCACCCTTCGAAAAGCAACCGCTCGAACAATTCGTCGGTCAGGTCGACATCGTCAAGCAGAATGCTCGCCGATTTGCCGCCGCACTCGAGCAGGATCCGCTTCATTGAGGTTGCGGCGCCGGCCATCACATCGCGACCGACGGCCGAACTTCCGGTGAAGGTCACCATGTCCACCCGGGCATCGATAGTCAAGATCCTGCTGGCCTCAACACTGCTCGGGGTGACGACGTTGACCACGCCCGGTGGAATGTCGGTCTCCTCGTCGATGAGCCGCGCCAGCGCGAGACCGGCCAGCGGTGTCAGCGGCGAGGGCTTGAGGACAAGCGTATTGCCCGCGGCCAGCGCGGCACCCAGTTTCATCACGTTCAGCGTGTGCGGGAAATTCCACGGCGTCATGGCCGCGACCACACCGAGCGGCTCATAGCGCAACAGGGTGGTGCCCGCCGCTCCCCACGCGTCCATGGGCGCCTCAGCCGGTTCGAGCGCAAGTTCCGCGGCGTGGCCGACCATGAACGCGGGCCCCTCCACATGGATCAGCCGCTCGTTTGCTGTACAGCCCCACTCGGTTTGCGCCAGCCCGTAGATTTCCTCGCCGCGGGCGAGCAGTGCGTGGCTGAGCTGCTGGAGACAACGCGACCTCTCGGTCGGATCGGCCAGGGGCCACGGCCCGGAATCGAAGGCGGCGCGCGCCGCACCGATGGCGCGCTCGACTTGCGCGACGCCGGCGTCCGGCGCCGAGGCGATGACCTGCTCTGTCGCCGGGTTGGTGACGTCATATCGGCCGGTATCCGGTTCGACCCAGTTGCCGTCGATATAGACGCCATAGCAGTCGACCAGGCTCGACTCGGCCATCACATCACTGACCTTCCCGGTTGGTCGCCGAACCGTACGGTGTCGCCCGATGCCGATGCGAACGTGTCCGACAATTCCTCAATTATGTACACCTGAGGTCGCGGTGGCGTCAACATTGTTGCCATTTAACTGGGTAAACACCGATTGACATTCGCGACGCTTGTCCTGTAGACACAGCATTACCGGACAATCACGAGCTACCTGTCCGATATCCGTGTGTCGAGGAAGGCCCAAAGTGCCCGCTGACTCCACCCCCAGACCGACGTCCACGCTGCCGCTGCAGTCGCCGGACTTCTACGCCGGTGACCCGTACCCGAGCTATCGGGAGCTGCGCAACAGCACGCCGGTCGTCTGGAACGACGTCACGAATTTTTGGGCCCTGACCAAGTACGAGGACATCCGCCACGTCTCCGGTCACCCGATGACGTTCACGTCGACGAAGGGCATCTCGATACCCGATCCCGCCATGCCAAGCCCGGTGCAGGAGGGAAACCTGATCTTCACCGATCCGCCACGGCACCGGCAGCTGCGCAAGCTGATCAACTCGGGCTTCACCCGACGCCAGGTCACGTTGCTGGAACCCAAGGTGCGCGAGATTGTCAAGGGGATTCTCGACGGCGTCGACCCATCCCACGAGTATGAGTTCGCCGAGGAGATTGCCGCGCCGCTGCCGACCCGGATGATCGCGGAGATGCTCGGCGCGCCGCCCGAAGACTGGGAGCAGTTCCGCACATGGTCGGACGCGGCGGTGGGGACCGCCGACCCCGACATCGAGCTGGACAACGTGGTGGCGCTCGGCGAACTGTACGAGTACTTCACCAAATTGATCGACGCGCGGCGTTCCGGCAAGGTCACCGGGCAAGACGACCTGCTGTCCATCCTGGCGGCCGCCGAGGTCGACGGCGAGCGCCTTACCGACGCCGACTTACTCAACTTCTCCTTTCTGCTGCTCGTTGCCGGCAACGAGACGACACGCAACCTCATCGCGCTGGGCACGCTGGCGCTGCTGGATCACCCCGATCAGTTCGCCTTGCTTCGCTCGAAGCCCGAGCTTTTGCCGTTGGCAGTCGAAGAGATGCTGCGGTTCACCAGCCCGGTGACCCACATGGCACGCGAAGCGACCGAGGACGTCGAGATCCGCGGCCACCAGATCAGGGCGGGTGAAACGGTGGTCATGCTCTATGGTGCGGCCAACCGCGACGAGGAGATCTTCGGCCCCACCGGCGAGGAGTTCGACATCACCCGAAACCCGAACCCACACATCGCCTTCGGCGCCGGCGAACACGCGTGCCTCGGCGCACAATTGGCACGCCTGGAGGCCAGGGTGATGTTCGAGGTGCTGCTGGGCACCTATCCGAGCATCGAACTGACCGGCGATGTGACGCGGCTGCGCGCCACGATGGTGCCGGGCGTCAAACGCATGCCGGTGCGGATGGGAGCCGGTGTCTGATGGATTTCGACTACACCCCCGAGCAGGAACAGCTCCGAAAGAGCTACCGCGAACGCCTCGAAGCCGTGATGACGCCCGAACGGCGCGAGGCGGTCGCGGGGTTGCTGGAGGGTGGCGCCGCGATCACCGAGTGTCGGCGCGCGCTCGGCGAGGCCGGGTTGCTTGGCGTCGCGTGGCCGGTCGAGTACGGCGGCAGCGGGCTGACTGCGCTCGAGCAGTACATCTTCGGCGAGGAAGCACGCCGAGTCCATGCGCCACTGCCGATGATCACGCTGAACACGGTCGGCCCCACGCTTATTCAGTACGGGACCGAGGAGCAGAAGCAGAAGTTCCTTCCCGCGATCCTGCAGGGCACCGTCGATTTCGCGATCGGCTACTCCGAGCCCGGCGCAGGAAGCGATCTGGCCTCCCTACGGACCAGCGCTGTGCGTGACGGCGACGAGTTCGTGATCAACGGCTCCAAGATGTTCACGAGCGGCGCGGAATTCGCCGACTACATCTGGCTGGCGGCCCGAACCGATCCGGAAGCCAAAAAGCACAAGGGCATCACGGTGTTCATCGTGCCCGCCAACGCCCCCGGCTTCTCCTGGAAACCACTGCACACGATGCCCGGTGTCTCCACCTACTACACCTTCTACGACGATGTGCGCGTCCCGGAGAGCGCCATCGTCCTCGGCGAGAACCAGGGCTGGAAGCTGGTGACCAACCAGCTGAACCTCGAGCGCGCCGCACTCGGCAATCTCGGTGCGCTGGAGCCGCTCTTCAGCAAGACGCTGGAATGGGCCAAGACCACGGAACTCGACGACGGGTTCGTCATCGACCAGCCTTGGGTCCAACAGGCATTGGCACGAGTGGAGGCACAGGTCGCGGCCTACCGATTGCTCAACCTGCGGGTGAACACCAACATGAGCTCGGGTGGCCTGGGCATGGGCGAAGCTTCCGCCGCAAAGGTTTTCGGCACCGAGCTCACCCAGCAGGTGGCCCGCGAGCTGCTCGACGTGGTCGGCCAAGCCGGCCTGCGCAAGGAAACGTCGGCTCCGCTCAAGGGCGAGCTGGAGAGTGCTTACCGATTCGCCGTCATCAACACCTTCGGCGGCGGTGCGAACGAACTGCAACGCGACATCATCGCCATGGCCGGCCTCGGAATGCCACGCGCACCCCGCGACGTGCGAGCCTCCTGAAAGGAGTGTCGACACCTATGACCGAATTGACCAAAGACGATCTGCGCCAGCGCCTCGACGCGCTGATCGGCACCCCCACCGACGGAGTCGGCAAGCCCTCGCGCGCACCAGATCCGGTGAACGCTGCCATGATCCGGCACTGGGCGCACGCGTTGGACGACATGAACCCGGCCTACCTGGATGAGGAGTTTGCCAGCAGTTCCCGCTACGGCGGCTTGGTCTCGCCACCGGTGATGCTGCAGAGCTGGACGATGCCACCACCGAAGCTGGCGGGCATTCGCGAGCGCGGTGGTGTGCCGATCGAAATCAAGAGCAACCCACTGCAGTTCCTGTCCGACGCCGGCTACACCGGCATCATCGCGACGAACTCCGAGTTCGAGATCGAACGCTATCCGCGGGTCGGAGACCAAATCACCGCCGAGACGGTGTTCGATTCGATCTCGGATGAGAAGAAGACGGCGATGGGCAACGGCTTCTTCGTCACCTGGGTGACCACCTACCGCGACCAGAATGGCGACGTCATCGGCCGCCAGTGGTTCCGCACTCTGCGATTCAAGACGGGTGGGGCCCCCGCCGGAACGGCTGGGGACTGATGGCCAGCAGACTCGCGCCGTCCATTAGTCCCGACACCGAGTTCTTCTGGTCGGGTTTGAAAGACAACGAACTTCGCATCCAGCGCTGCGCGGACTGCCAGACGCTGCGCGTCCCGCCACGGCCGATGTGCGGCAAGTGCCAGTCGTTGAAGTGGGACTACGTCGTGGCTTCGGGTCGCGGAGCGGTGTACAGCTTCGTGATGCCGCAGTATCCGCCGCTGCCGTTTCTTCAGTACCCGTACGTCGTCGCGCTCATCGAGCTCGAGGAGGGCGTACGCATCGTGTCGAACCTCTGCGACATCGAACCCACCGCCATCGAGGTCGGCATGCCCGTCGAGGTCTTCTACAAGACCTTCGAAGCACTGCCGAGTGGCGACGAGCTGGTGCTGCACCAGTTCCGGCCCGGCCGGGTGACCGAAGGCGACCGGAAATAATGGATTTCACCTTCACCGAAGAACAAGAGACCGTCGGTAAAGTTGCGCGCCAGCTCTTCGAGCACCGCGCCACGCCCGAGCATCTGACCGACCTGGAGGCCGGCGAGGTGCGCTACGACGCCGCACTGTGGACCGAACTCGCGTCCGCGGATCTACTCGGCATCGCGCTACCCGAATCCGTGGGCGGCAGCGGCGGCGGATTCCTCGAGTTGGGTGTGCTGCTCAGCGAGGTCGGGTTCAGTGTCGCGCCGGTACCCGTCTACGCCACGCTCCTTCTGGGCGCGGATACGATTGCACGGCACGGCGATTCCGTGTTGCAGCAACGGTATCTGCCCGGTGTGGTCGACGGCAGCACGATCCTCACCGCGGCGCTCGTCGAACCGGGCAACTCCGACCCGACCACACCGCGTATCACCGCGCGATCCGACGGCGACGCATGGCGGCTCGACGGCAACAAGGAGCTCGTGCCCGCGGCACAACTCGCCGCGGCCATCGTGGTGT
Source organism: Mycobacterium sp. NGS27 (assembly GCF_059813005.1). Lineage (NCBI taxonomy): Bacteria > Bacillati > Actinomycetota > Actinomycetes > Mycobacteriales > Mycobacteriaceae > Mycobacterium > Mycobacterium sp. NGS27. Next base: position 137,462 of record NZ_JCALDT010000006.1, on the reverse strand, counting down.
CGGCGCAGACCGAACACGGTCCTGGCCTATTCATCGTCGACACCGGAACCGACGGCGTGACTGTCGCGCCGGTGCGCACCACCAACGGAGAGCCCCACGCCGATGTGGACTTGACCGGCGCGATCGGCCGCCGGCTCACTGAGCACGACGCGGGGAATATCGTCGGCTCGCTCTACACCCGCGCCCTCGTCGGCTTGTGTGCGATCCAAATCGGCGTTGTGGAACGGGCTTTGAAACTGGCCGCCAAGTACACTAGCGAGCGCGAACAATTCGGCCGCCCGATTGGATCCTTCCAGGCCGTCCAGCAGCGTCTCGCCGACGCGTTCATTGACGTCGAAGCCATCCGGTGGACCACGTGGCACGCGGCATGGTTGATCGCCCAGGGACGACCGGCCGATCGGGAGGCCCGCATCGCCAAGTTCTGGGCCGCCGAGGCAGGCTCCCGCGTCGCCTCCTCGGCCCAGCAAGTGCACGGCGGCATGGGAATCGATGTCACCTACCCGCTGTCCCGTTACTTCTTGTGGGCCAAGCAGAACGAACTCGCACTCGGGTCGGCATCACAGCAACTGGCCCGGCTCGGCAATGCATATGCGGAAGGAAGCGGCACATGACCTCCACCATCAAGCGCACCACGACCCTGGCGTGGAACACCGTCAATGTCGGTGACGAGGTCACACCGATGGACGTGCCCGTGACCACCACGCTGATCGTCGCGGGCGCCATCGCGTCGCGTGACTACATGCCGGTGCACCACGACCGCGACTTCGCCAATTCTCAAGGCTCCAAGGATATTTTCCTCAACATCCTGACCACCAACGGGCTGTGTGTGAAGTTTTTGCACGACTGGGCCGGACCCGAGGCGATGATCAAGAAGCTATCCGTTCGCCTCGGTGTTCCCGCCTACCCCAACGATCCCTTGCGCTTCGAGGGCAGCGTCACCGACAAGTCATCGGCCGACGGCGAGGGCTTGGTGGAGGTCACCTTCAAGGGCAGCAACAGTCTGGGTGACCATGTCTCCGGCACCGCGGTGCTCAGCCTGCTCGACGGGGTCGATGCGTGAGCGCGGGCATCGCCGGGAAATCCGCTCTCGCCGGTATCGGCCATACCGAATTCTCAAAGGAGTCTGGCCGCACCGAAATGCAGCTTGCCTGCGAGGCGGTCAAGGCGGCCATCGACGATGCGGGCCTGCGTCCACGCGATATCGACGGGATGGTGACGTTCACCGTCGACGAGAACGAGGAGATCGAGGTCGCCCGCAACGTCGGCATCGAGAACCTCTCGTTCTTCACCAGGGTTCCGCACGGCGGCGGAGCAGCGGCGGGCACCGTGATGCAGGCCGCAATGGCCGTCGCGACCGGTGCCGCCGAGGCCGTGGTGTGTTACCGAGCCTTCAACGAGCGCTCCGGCTTCCGTTTCGGCGGCGCTGGACGCCAACCCGGTGTCACGCCATTGTGGATGGCCCCGTACGCCCCGTTCGGGTTCATGACACCGGCCGCATGGGTCGCCCTGCATGCTCAGCGGTACATGTCGACCTACGGGGTCACCAACGCCGACTTCGGCAAGATCTCGGTCATCGACCGCAAGCATGCCGCCAACAATCCGGATGCCTGGTTTTACGGCAAGCCGATATCCCTTGAGCAGCACCAGGAATCGCGCTGGATCATCGAACCTGTGCTGCGTCTACTCGATTGCTGCCAGGAAAGTGACGGCGGCGTCGCGATGGTGGTCACCAGCGCCGAGCGGGCGCGGGATCTGCCGAACCCTCCCGCCATCATCACCGCGGCCGCCCAAGGCGCTGCCTACGACGGCGAGGTGATGACGAGTTACTACCGCGAAGAGATCACCGGGCTACCCGAAATGGGTGTGGTCGGCGACAAGCTGTGGCGCGACTCCGGGCTGAAACCGGATGACATCTCGACGGCGTTCCTCTACGACCACTTCACACCGTTCGTGTTCACCCAACTCGAAGAACTCGGGTTCTGCGGACGGGGCGAGGCCAAGGATTTCGTGTCGATCGACGAACTGTCGTTGGGCGGACGGATGCCGATCAACACCAACGGCGGCCTGCTCGGCGAGGCCTACATCCACGGGATGAACGGGATCACCGAGGGAGTACGACAGGTGCGCGGCACGTCCCACAACCAAGTCGACCGCGTCGAACACGTCCTGGTCACATCGGGCACCGGCGTCCCGACCAGCGGGTTGATCCTCTCGCCCGACCGCTGAGTCGCAACACCGCTACTCTCAACGGAAGCCAGAAAGGAGTCCTCCATGACGCAGGCAACCGCGACCGACACCCGCGCTGCCATCATCGCGGCGGCCTTCGCCTGCTTCCGGACCCAGAGCCTGGCCAAGACGACCATCGTCGACATCGCGCGGGCGGCCGACGTGTCCCGCAGCACGTTCTACGAATACTTCCGGGACAAGGAGACAATCGTCGAAGCCTGCGCCGAGGCCGCATCGCAGCGGTTCTACCGCAACATGGCCAAGGCGATCGACCGCCGCGGCGGTAGCACCCTGGAGGGCCGGCTGGTGGAAGCCGCCGTCTTCGTGAGCCAGGCGCGGCGCGTCGTCGAGCCGGAAGCGTACTTCGACGAGGCGGAAGTCAGCCTGATGATGACCAAGAACGCCGCAATGCTTCTCAAGGAATGCACCGAGTTCCTCGCGCCGTACGTGTCGGCTGCCAGGCTGACCGGCGAGGTCCGGAGTGATCTCGACATCCCCACTGCGACCGAGTGGTTTGCTCGAATCCTTTTCTCGCTGTTCACGACTCCGTCACCGACGATCGATATGCGCAACGACGACGCGGTGGCCGGCTTCGTGCGGGCCTATGTCGTAAAAGGATTCGTCGACGGCGGCGGGCGCCGGCGCTAAACGGCAGGCTTCAGCCAGCCCTCCGCACGGGGACATTTGACCAGCCACATACGTTCGCCATCGCCACCCGCTGTAGGCCGTCGCGGTCGACTTCGTACTCGGGAAGCAGGTCCAACAACGCGTCGAGCGCGATGCGGCTCTCCATGCGGGCCAGCGCCGCACCGAGGCAACTGTGTATTCCGTAGCCGAACGCAAGGTTGAAGCCCATCTTGCGGTCTCGATCGATGTCCAACCGGTCGGGGTCGTCGAACATGCGCTCGTCGCGTGTCGCCGAACCCGTGACCAGGAGTACCGGGCCGCCCGCCGGAATCGTTGTCCCGTAGTACGTCACGTCGCGTGTGGCGGTCCGGACCTGATACTGCGAGGGCGCCTCGTAGCGCAGCAACTCCTCCACCGCGGCCGGGATCTTGCTTCGGTCGTCGTGAAGCTTGCGCCACTGGTCGGGAAAATCGGCGAATGCGACCATCGCATTGCCCACCAACTTGGTGACCGTTTCGGCGCCCGCCCCTCCGAGCATCGTTGCAAAGCCCGTGATGTCGACGTCGGTGAGCTTTTCCACCACGCCGTCGCGTTCGATCTCGGTCTCGATCAAACGGCTGATCATGTCATCTTCGGGGTGGGCCCGCCGCTGCTGCACCAGGTCGTAGTAATACAGGCCCGTGCTCACCGAGGCTTGGTATCCCTGCTTGGTGGTGGCGATCTCGCCAGGATGCCGCTCGAGCAGCAAATCCAGCCAGAGGCGGATCTGGTCGCGGTCCTGTTTCGGCACGCCGAGCATCGTGGTGATGACCTCGTTGGGGAACAGGGCCGAAAAGTCGGCGACGACGTCGAAGGACGCCGGATCCAGTGCTTCGATGCGCTCATAAACCTTGTCCCGCACCATGTCTTCCAACGCCGCGATCGACCGCGGGGTGAACACGTTGCTGACCAGCCTGCGCATCTTCTGATGCTCGGGCGGGTCCATGGAGATGATCACCTTGGGCACCGGGATGGCGTCGTCGTGGGCCTTGACCATGTCCAGCGTCGCGCCCTTGGCCGACGAAAACGTTTCGTGGTCTTTCGTCGCGGGTGCTACATCCTCGTATCGGGTGAGCGCCCAGAAGTCCCACTTTGCGCTGTAATAGATGGGCGCCTCGTCGCGAAGCCGTCGGTAGGTGTCGTAGGCGCCGTTGAAGAAGTCGGCGGAGAACGGGTCGAATTCGATAGCGACGGCCGAGCTCACAGGATGGCCCCGGATTCCTTGTACTTCGTGATCGTGTCCCAGTCGATGCCGGCGTCCATCAGGACTTCCTCGGTGTGCTGGCCGTGCTCGGGCGCTCCGGGCGGGATAACCGATCGCTCGTCGAATTGAACGGGGTTGGTGGGCAACGAAAATGGCGCTCCGCTGACGGTTTGCGTGTGCGCGACGTAGCCGTTGGCGACGACGGCGGGGTCCTGACAAAGTTCGGCCGGTGTCTGCACGATTCCCCACGCCCCGGAGAGCTCCGCCAGCGTCTCGCGCCATTCGGCCAACGTGCGCTTGGCAAACGCCTCGTCCAGCAGGGCGACCAGCCTGACTCGGTTCTCGAACCGCGATGCGGGATCGGCGAATCGCGGATCGTCCACCAACTCGGGAAGACCGATCACTCGCATCGCCTCGGCGTAGAACTTGTCCAGTTGCAGCATCATCAGCTGCACATAACGATCGTCGTTAGTGCGGTAGGTGGCCACCAGCGGGTTGGGTGAATCGGCGTGCCCATACTTGGGAATGGCGCTGCCACCGTGTATTTGGCTGACCGCGACGTCGGGGCTGAGGTTCCATGCGGCCAACCCGAGTAGGGAGACGTCGACCACCGAGCCGTTTCCGGTCGTCGCCTTTTTGTAGAGCGCGGCGGCGATGCCTCCCGCAATCGTCATCCCTCCGAGCAGGTCGCCGAACGCCGGCCGCGAGCGGACCAACTCATCAGCGTCTTCGGTGAGAACGGTGGCGATGCCGCCCCTCGCCCAGTAGGACACACCGTCATAGCCAGGCTTGTCGGCATCCGGCCCCTTCGGCCCGTGCCCCGATCCCCGCACATACACGATGCTCGGGTTGGCCGCTCTGATGTCCTCGACGTCGATGCCCAGCTTCTTGCGGCGCTCCGGCAGGTAACTGGTCAAGAACACGTCGCAGGTCTTGGCCAGTTCGCGCACCACATCCTGGCCGGCCGGCGTGCTGAGATCCACTGCGATGGATTTCTTTCCCCGGTTGGGGATTTCGATCATGTAGTTGACCGACCCGCCGCCGCCGTCAACGATTCCCATCGTGACCAGCCCGCGCTGGGGATCACCGCCGTCGCGGGGCTCGACCTTGATGACTTCTGCGCCCCACTCCGCGAGGACCGCCCCGGCCGAGGGCACGAACGTCCACGCGGCGACCTCCAGCACACGAACTCCGCTGAGCACCTTGTCGTCGGAAATGACGCCCTCCCAAGCTTGCGATAACTACCATTTACATAAATGAGAATGTCACTTTCAAACTCCATTGTAAACGGACTACGGGCTCCGCGAGAGGCGCCCGGGTTGCTCGGGATCGCCCTTCTCCCAGAACGCTCGCCAGCTCGGCATCCGTTGTGGCATGGCCGCGCGAAGCGGTACGTCCGTCGGCCACCGAAGGAACTCCGGCCCGGGCCGTTCGGTCACGTCTACGGAGTACCACGGATGCTCACGCCGCTTGACGAAGTACCACCGACCGTCACGTCGTTCGTACACATCGTCGTAGCGCATCGTGATCACGTACCACCCGTCACCGTCCTCGTGCTCCGCGCGGCAGTACACCGATCCGGTCGCATGATCAGCGTCGATGAAATCGAACTCATGCCCGCAGATCAGGTGGATGCTGCGGTAAAACCGCCGCAGAACCCGGTCATACCAGCGCTGCAACGCCTCCCGGCCGCGGCCCTGCGCACCCGCGTCGACCTCGTCGACGAAAAGCGCCACTAACGCGTCCACGTCGCGGGCATCCAGTGCCATGGCATAGCGACTCGGCAGCTGACTGATCGCCAAACTGGACTCGATCCGATCCAGACGGTCCGGCGCCATGGTTTGCAGTGTAGTTCGCCGAGAGTTGTCGAGAACCGGTGTTCTCGTTTGGCGGAAAGGCAACTATTCTGTTGAGGCCCAATGAACCTGTAGAGGATGGCAACCACATGCCCTTCCCGACGATCATGCCTACGGTCCCCGCCCTGGTGAGATCGTCTGCAGAGCGTTTCGGTGATGACCCATTCCTGATCGCCGGCGGACACGTGCTGACCTACGTCGAGCTCGACCTGCGTTCATCGCAGTTGGCGATGGCACTGCTCGCCGAGGGCATCGGAAAGGGAGACCACGTCGGGATTCTGATGCCCAACAGCGTGGAATGGGCACTCGCCTGGTTCGCGGCGACCCGCATCGGCGCCGTCGCTGTTCCGCTCAACACGTTCTACAAGACGTCCGAACTTGCCTGGACCGCCCGTCACGCTGACCTCAAGGCGGTCCTGGCATGGTCCGCCTTCCGCAACCACGATTTCGTCGAACGACTCGAGGAGGCATTGCCCGGGCTCGCCGAACAGCATGAACCGGGCCGCATCGTCCTGCACAAGACGCCGTTTCTGCGCACGATCGGAGTGTGGGGACCGTGTGACCGGCCCTGGGCGACGGCATGTGCAGACAAGGAACTACCGGCGGCCATCGACACCGAATTCCTTCTCGATGTCGAGTCCTGCGTGACCCCCGCGGACGAGGCGATGATCATTTACACCTCGGGCAGTACTGGCGACCCGAAGGCGCCGGTACACACCCAGGGCACCCTGGTTCGCCACAGCTACAACCTCACCTTCCAGTACGGCATCACCGCCGAGAGCGTTTTGTTCACCGCCATGCCTTTTTTCTGGGTGGGCGGGTTGATCACCGGGTTGCAGGCCGTGATTCACCACGGCGCAACGCTTGTCACTCAGCCGGCGTTTGATGCGGCTGACGCGTTGGAACTGATGGAGCGGTACCGCGCGACGATCGCGCTCGGTTGGCCACAGCAGGGCAAGACCTTGTCGGAGCATCCAGATTTCGCCGGGCGCGACCTGAGCTCGGTGCAGCGCACCAGCATGCCCGCGATGGTGCCGCCGGACCGGCGACCCAAGGGGCCGAATGCCCTGGGAATGACAGAACTGTGCGGCAACCACATCGGCGTGGACCCTTATCCGCCACAGCCGCGGGATCGAGCTGAGACCGGAGGGTTTTCGATCGAGGGTCTGAGCCACATCCTCGTCGATCCCGAGACCGGCGTACCGGTCCCGGTCGGGACGAAAGGTGAGATCTGGGTCCGCGGTTACTCATTGATGCAGCGCCTCTACAAGTGCGAGCGCGAGAATGTGTTCACCGCGAACGGGTACTACCGGACCGGTGATTGCGGCGTCGAGTACGACGACGGCTGGATCACATTCACCGGCCGGTTGGGAGACCTGATCAAGACGAGCGGCGGAACCAACGTCACACCGAGCGAAGTGGAACTGGCCCTTGCCGATTGCGACGGCGTGCTCGAAGCGTATGTGGTCGGTGCCGAAAGCCCCGAGGACGGAACGGTGGTCGCGGCGGCGGTGGTGCCGCACGGCGATTCGACGCTCGACGGCGAGTCATTACGAGTGCAACTGCGGGGGCGACTTGCGGCATACAAGGTGCCGAAGGTCATCTGGGTAACCTCGAAGCGGGATCTTCCGTTCACCGCGACCGGAAAGCTCAAGAAGGTGGAGCTGGCGCAGCAGCTCAGCGGACTGCTGGTGCGCCGCTGAACGTCAATCGACTGCAGCCGACCCTCGCGGAGAATACTCATTCTCACATGCGAGAATTGCCTCGACTACGGCACAAAGGGAGCGATTCATGAGCGACCGGCACTCCAGCATTGCAGGGACGCGGATGCTGATCATCGGGGCATCGTCGGGCATCGGACAGGCATTGGCCGTTGCCGCCCATTCCCGGGGCGCCCACGTAGCGCTCGCCGCGCGGCGGCTGGACCTCCTTGCGAAACTGGCCGATCAGCTGCACGGCTCGGCGCACGAGCTCGACGTGTCCGACCCGCGTGGCATCGAATCCGTCGTGGGCGACGTCGCGGCCAAGTTCGGCAAGCTCGACGCGGTGGTGTTCACCAGTGCCGTCGTGCCGTTCGCGCTGATTGAAGAGACAGAAGTCGAGACCTGGCTGCATGCGTACGCCGTCAATGCCGTTGGCGCCTCACATGTGCTGCGTGCGACCCTCCCCCATCTGGCGGACGACGCGGTCGTCATCGTCGCGTCGAGCCACGACGTTGGCCGGCCTCGCGCGGGCGTGGCCGCCTACCACGCGAGCAAGGCGGCGCTCGACGAGATCCTGCGTTCTTGGCGAGCCGAACATCCCGATCTCGCCGTCATCCGGGTCAGTGTCGGCCCCACCTGTGACACCGAGATCCTCCGCGGAGCCGATCGTGACCTGCTGGCGAATTTATACCGGGCCTGGGCACACGAAGGTCAGATTCCGGACGAGATGTCGACAGTCGACGACGTGGCCAATGCCATGCTTTCCCTCATCGCCATTTCACGCGCCAACCCGACGGTGATCAGCGAGATCGTGCATCTCGCGCCCCGAATCATCAAGCGTCCGGCGCTTGTCGGCAGCTGGCCGGGAAAGGATCGCGCATGAGACTTCGGGGACCGAACTCGAAACCGCCCAATCCGCGGTGGGCAACATACTGCGACGAGGAGCGACGCCAATGACCACCAAGCCCTTACGCGTTGCGGTCATCTCCACCGGATGGATCAGCAGCCTGGCGATACGGGCGATCGTGCGGCGTCCGCATCTCGAGCTCGTCGGGGTCTGGGTGCACAGCGCAGACAAGACCGGTCGCGACGCGGGCGAGATCGTCGGACTGGGTCCGATCGGAGTGACGACGACCAACGACCTCGACGAGATCATCGCGTTGAGACCCCACTGCGTGGTCTACGGTGCGGCCAGCGCCGAGATGGATGCCGCCGCGGTGCGCGACTACGTGCGTCTGCTCGGCGGCGGGCTCAACGTCGTCACGACCAACACACCCGGAATGATGTTCCCCGACAGATGGATTCCCGAGCTGGCCGGCCAGGTGCGCGAGGCGGCCCTGTCGGGCGGGGTGACCATCTACACCTCGGGTATCGAGCCGGGCTTCGCCGGTGACCAGTTCGCGGTGTTGCTGACGACCCTGTCGAACACGATCCGATCTATTCGCGCGCAGGAGATCTTCGACTACTCGGCCTATCCGAATCAGGACCTGATGGTCAGCGCCATGGGATTCGGCAAGCCGCTCGACTTCACTCCGCTGCTTGAACTCGAGGGTGCCCAGCAGTTCGCCTGGGGGCCGCCCATCGGCTTGGTCGCCAAGGCGCTCGGCGTTGAGCTCGACGAGGTCACCGAGTCCTACGAACGCGTAATCGCCCCGCGCGATCTGCATGTGGCGTGCGGGGTCATTCCCGCCGGGACGGTTGGCGCCGTCCGCGCCGAAACCACCGGCGTGGTCAACGGTCAGCCGGTAATCACCATCGAACACATCAATCGCATGGCGCCCGACCTGGCCCCGGAGTGGGCGACAGCACCCAACGGCACCTACCGCCTTATCATCGAGGGCCAGCCCCATATGCAGTGCGACCTACGGCTCGGCACCGAGGACACTCCAGAGTCGGCCAACGACAACGCAATGGAGGCAACTGCCATGCGCGTCGTCAACGCCATCCCCTATGTCGTCGACGCTGCACCGGGGATCGCGACGTCGCTGGACCTGCCGATCACCGCACCGCTCAACGCAATAGAGGTCGCCTAGACGCGCGATTGCCGGCTTACGATCGCGGGTCCCGACAGCGGATTGGCAATCACGCCAGGCGGCGCTTCGACGACGGCTGGAATCGCGTTGACCGCGGCCATCGCCGTGACTGCGACACCCGGGTTCGCCCGATCGGTTGCCGACTGCTCGAGATGCAGCTCCAGGCTCATACTGGGGCTGCCCTCGATGCGGAACACCATGCCGCCTTCGCCCTCACGGGCCGGCTTCGGCCAGCGGTCCGGCCAGGGCGTGCTGCTGACTGTCGCGAAGTATTGAACTGCGACAGCCGGTCTCGTGCCGACCACCCCGGCGAGTTGCCAACGATGGGCACAGATCGTTCCCTCGGAGATGACTCCCAATGCGGTCTTCAGATCCGTCGGCGCAAGCAGCGTCTCCCAATCCAGTTCTATCCCGTCGAGCTCGATTCCGAGGATGTCCGCGATGTAGCGCACCACGGTGTCCCAGTCCTTGTTCACCTTTCCCGAGGCGATGCGAACCGGCACATGACCGTCGGGCTTCCCGAAGCCCATCGACTCGTGCAGGACGTCCCAGATCGGATACGCCTTGTCCAGATCGAGCGCGTATTCGTCCATTCGATACGAGTCGACCCGACCTGCTCCCGCCAGAAGAGCGGTAGGGATGTTCAGGCTGATAAAACCCGGCTCACTGCCGGTGCCATAAAACGTCGAGTTCCCCTTATTCGCAGCGCTTTCCAGAGCACCCCGCCAGGCGGCGGGCGCCGCGGCCGGATAGACCAACGGAATCGTCGCGAACGTCACCACGTTGATGCCCGCCTCGAGGTAGCCGGCGATGTCGGCGATGGCTTCCTCTTCGCGGCGAACCGCCGTCGCGCAGTAGGCGACACAGTCCGGAGCCAGCGCCAAGACCGCTGATGTGTCGCCGGTTGCGCTTACACCGACATCCGCAGTCCCGCAGAGTTGACCCGCATCCACCCCGACCTTCTCCGGTGTCGACACCCTGACGCCCACGAGTTCCAGCAGCGGATCGTCGATGATGGCCCGCAACGCCTCGCGACCGGTCAGTCCAGTGCCGACGTGGACGACGCGGTAGCGTCCCTTGCCTTCAGTCACCAATGTTTCACTACTCCTTAGCATTTCGATAGAACGGCCCGGGCTTGCCCGCGTTCTGCAGATGGCCGTAGGGGTCGTAGACCTTGACACTCGGATAGGGGTTCTGGTCATAGGCGGGCCTGGACAATCCTGCCGCCCGCAGGCCGGCGAGCACCGCCAGCGGCATTGCGAACGACACCAGGCCCACCGTCACCGAGATCAGCAACTGTCGACTCAACGTCAGCTTCGGGCGCCCCGGCCGCGCAGGCAACCACCGCGCGATGCGGCTGATCAGCAACAGTTCACCTTCGTCGTCGCGAACGCACATCACCGCGACCATCGCGAAGATGAACGAGTCGTACACCGCCATGATCAGCGGGAAATAGACATGCCCCACGCGCAGCACGGGGCCGACGGCTTCGGTGTAGAAGAAGATGCCGCACCTCATCCAGGTGAATTGAACCAGCCCGTTGAGGGGAATTGCGATGACGGCCGCGCCGAGGAACACCGAGAGAAGCCGATGGCGCGCAAGCCAACTCGTCCGCGGGATCAGCGGATCGACGATTCGGTCATGCAGTTGAAGGATGGCGAGGCCGGTGAGCAAATAGTAGGCGGCATAGCCGCCCAGGAATGCCAGCGCCGGTTCGAGATTCGGCGATATGTTGACGTACGGCCAGGTCAGCGGGAAGTGCAGCATGCGCGGATCGAAGATCGCGAATGTTGCCCAGTTGGCCAGAGGATCGAGCGCGCCGGTGATCAACCCGGCGAAGGCGATCACCACCGCCCAGTGCACCTTGCGTTGTGTATAGGACAGCCATACCAGCGTGGCGACCAGGCCGATCGCCATCGGAATCGAGCTGATAGACACGGCGAGCGGCCAGTTGTCGAAGCCGAGAAACGGTGGATAGGGCGCAGGATTCGGGTTCGCATTGGTCCTCGTCGGGTCCCCGTGCAGACCGGATTGCATCGTCGCGATGGTGACGATTGCGAAGACGAGGTAGGCGACGATGAACGGCCCCCAGCCCGCCCGTGCCGGCCACCGCGGCAACCGGGGCCTGGTCACATCGGTGGCGCGAGAATCTGGGTTGCTGTCAACGGTATTCGTCATGTCAGACATGCACTGGCAGGCTCGCCCAGCCGCGGACGCTGGTGGTGTGAGCGCGCTTGGCGTTGTGGTAGTCGACTTCCCAGTCGGGCCATCTGGTGAGCACTTCCTCAAGCGCGATGCGTGCCTGCACCCGCGCCAGCGCAGCGCCCAGGCAGAAGTGGATGCCGTGCCCGAAGGACAGATGTGCCACCCGCCGGTGGATGTCGAATCGGTCGGCGTCGACGAATTGGCGTTCATCGCGGTTCGCGGATCCGTTGAGCAGCAACATCACCGACCCTTCGGGTACCGTCTGCCCATAATGTTCGACGTCACGGGCCACATGGCGTGCCTGCACGGGTGACGGGGCCTCGTAACGCAGCACTTCCTCGACCGCCCCGGGAATCAGGCTGAAATCCGCTGCGAGCTCTCGGCGCTGGTCGGGGTGATCGGACAACAGCTGCCCGGCGAAGCCGATCAACCGCGTCGTGGTCTCGTTGCCGGCGCCCACGACAGTGCCCGTGTAGGTCAGCACCTCTGCACGAGTCAACCGCCTGCGGCTACCGTCCGGTTCCTCGACCTCGGCGTTGACCAGTTCGGTCATCAGATCATCGGAGGGGTGGTCGTAGCGCCAGTCGATGAACTCCTCCAGCATCGATCCCTGACGCGTCAGCATGTCATCGGCCACCTGGACGAGCCCGCCGTCTTTCAATTCGAGGAGCCGGTCGGTGTTCCGCCGGATCGCGATCTGCCTGTCCTCAGGTATGCCCAGCAGGTACCCGATCGTGCGCATCGGCATCCACGCGCCGAGGTCGGCGATGAAGTCGAATGTGTCGGCGTCCGCAAGGGGCTCCAGCGCGCGCCGGCAGAACTCCCTGGCCAGCGATTCCATGGCCGCCATCCGACGCGGCGTGAACACCCCTGCCAGCAATCGCCGGTGCGCATCGTGAATCGGCGGGTCCTCGAACAGGATGATCCCGGGCGGCACCTCGACCCCGTTGAGGATGATGTCGATGGTGGTGCCTTTACCGGACCGGTAGTCATTCCAATTCACCAACTCGCGCGCGACATCTGCGTGCCTGCTCAACGCGTAAAAGCCGTACTTGTCGTTGTAGTAGAGCGGCGCGGCATCACGCAGCTGTTTCCACACGGGATACGGGTCGTCGTCGATCTCGAAGTCGAAAGGGTCGTAGTACGGATCAACCTTCACCCTGTATGTCACAGGACGAGAATAGGCGTTATCGGCTGCCGTAACGACTTTTTGCCTTACGAACATCGATGCGACCGATACATTGAGGGTCCGCGATGGGGACGTGAAGGGAGCGATGCTTGACCGCCAGCACCCGTCCGCTACGAGTCATCCAATGGGCCACCGGCGCCGTGGGCACCGAGATGGTCACGACCATCCTCGATCACCGGCCAGACATCCAGTTGGTGGGCGCGCGGGTCTATGCCGATGCGAAGAACGGCGTAGACATCGGAACCCTGGTCGGCAGAGAGCCGATCGGCGTCACCGCAACCACCGATGTCGCTCAGATCCTCGCGCTCGACGCCGACCTGGTGTTGTACGCACCGTCCTTCACCAGTATCGACGATGTCTGTGCATTGTTGGAGAGCGGCAAGAACGTGGCAACGCCAGCTTTCCTGTTCCACCCGCGACGCATCCCCGAAGCCGACCGCGTGCGCCTGCAGGCCGCATGCGACAAAGGCAATAGCACCATCCACGGCAGCGGCCTGAATCCAGGCAACCTGTCCGGCGTGCTGCCCCTGGCGCTGTCCGGGATGAGCCGCACGATCGATCGGATCACGCTGCAGGAGCGCGCCGACTGGACGCTGTGGGATAGCACCGAGATCACCTTCGACGGGATGTGGTTCGGTCGGCCAATCGAGGAGGTCACGCCGACAGCCAACGAGTACCTCAGGTTCTTGACGAGACTGTTCGTCGAGCAGACCTGGTTCATCTCCGACACCCTGAACGCAGACATCGACGATGTCTCAGTCACGCTCGAGACCGTCCCCGCGACAAAGGACTTGCAGATCTTCGACTACGTTGTCGCGGCCGGCACCACCGCCGGGCAGCGATGGAATTTCGTCGGCCATCGCAACGGCGAGACGCTAGTCGAGTTCGAGACGCTATGGACGCTCGGCGGTGAATACCCGGAGCACTGGCCCAAACCTCTTGACGGCTGGACGCTGACCATCGAGGGCGATCCATCCATGCGTACGCACTTCTTTCCCCTGGCCAGCTTTTCGCGCGAGGCCTCGATCGAGGAGCACGTCAGAGCTGGACTGATCACCGTCGCCATGCAGGTCGTCAACGCCATCCCAGCCGTGTGCGCCGCGCCGGCAGGGTTCGCGACCATGGCCGATCTTCCGCTGATCCGCAGCTACACCGGTTTCGGCAATCGAAGTCTGGGTGCGCTCTAGCCGTTTGTCCAGTGCGCGACAAACGGGGCGATCGTGGAAATGTCGTAGAGGCCCGGATCGGCCGCCACGACCATCGGTATCGCGTTGATCGCATGCATCGCGGTGGCCAAGCACCCTTGTTTGGAGTGGTCTTCGTCGTGCGAGCCGATCACGAGGTGGCACCTCAGGTTCGGCTCGCCGTCGAAACTCACGTCGTAGCCGATATCGGTCGGCCACTCCGGCGCGAGGTCATCTGCCATGCGGGTGAGGTGCTCGACCGCCAATGTGGTTGCGCCGCAGTCGACCTCGACACCGAATCGCATGGCGGCCACGGTGCCCGCGGGGATCTCGCCGGCGGCCACCGTCAACGCCCGCGGGGTGGTCCGGACGTCGCGGAAACCCCGAACGGACCTGATCTGCAGCCCCAACGACTGCGCGAGCACACTGGCACTGCCGATCCAGGCGCTCGCCGCGTACTCGGTGTTGGTCAGCAGCGGCGTCGTGTCGTCGGGCGTGTGTCCGAAACCCATGGCATTGAAGATCAGATCGTGGCTGGCGTAGGTCGAGTAGTCGAGCACCTCACGGACGCTGATCCGCCCGACGCGCGCGGTGAGTCGCGACAGGATGGGCGTGAGTGATTCGCCGAAGAATCCGGGATATAAGCCCACTCCGAGGAACGAGGATTGTCCTGTGCAACAGGCGTTCTCGATGGCGTCTGCCAGCGATGCATGCAGCGACCGGGGATGGATGAACCGGCTCCCGGTGGCCACGACGTTCTTGCCCGACGCGAGGAGCTCGCACACGTCGGCAAAACAGCCGGGCGTATCGATCTCGACCTTGCCCATGTAGAGCACCACGTCCGCGTCAGTGCTGATGATCTCGTCGCGATCGGCGGTGGTGCGAAGTCCGACTTCGCCCGCACCGCACAGCGTGCCGGCGTCCACACCCGCCTTCGCGGGGTCGTACACGCGCACCCCGACCAGTTCCAGATCCGCCCGTTCGATGACGTGACGAAGCGACATCATCCCGGTAACGCCGGTCGCCCACTGGATCACCCGTGTCATGGCATATCGCTTTCAGTCCCACACGACGTCAAGGCGGGGCGGGGAACGGAACATCGTGCCGGTGATGTACGGCGGCGCCGCGTCCGGGTCGAGCCGCAGATTGGCGAGTTCATCGAATATCGCATTGAAGATCTTGGTCGTCTCGAGCCTGGCCAGGTGCATACCGAGGCACACATGCGCTCCGTGAGCGAAGCCGATGTGCGGCTTGCGTTCCCGGAAGATGTCGAACCTCTCGGGTTCGTCCCATCGCGTTTCGTCGTGATTCGCGCTGCCCAGGCTGAGCATCATGGTCGCGCCCTTGGGAATGTGTATGCCACCCATCTCGGTATCGGAGGTGACCTCGCGCATGAAGTTGAGCAGCGGGGTTTCCCAGCGGATTCCTTCCTCGATGGCCTGAGGTAGCAAGGTGCGATCGTCACGGACGGCGTCGAGTTGGTCGGGATGCGTCAAGAGCGCCAGGGCAAGACTGGCCGTCGACCGCGAGGTCGTCTCCGCGCCGGCCGGCAGCAGGTTGCGCATGAAACCGTAGATCTGTTCGTCGGACATCTTTACGCCGTTGACTTCGGCACCCGCCAGGATCGAAACCATGTCGTCCTTCGGGGCTTTGCGTCGGTCGGCAAGTATCCCGACGAAGTACTCCTTCATCTCGGCCGATGCGCGCAACGCGCATTCCATGTTCCCGCGGAAGCCAAGCAGGTCGATGGCGAGTCGGTGAAACTGCAGCACATCGGCATCCGGAAGGCCCAGCAGTGCCGCGATCACCCGCACCGGGATCGGCATGAAAACCGCGTCGACGAGGTCGGCGCGCTTGGCGTCCTTGAATTTCGCGATGGTTTTGTCCACTAAGGGGCCGACGAGTTCGGCGTCCCAGCGCTTCATCGAAGAGCGCGCGAAGGCGAACTCATGCAGTTTGCGGTAGACCGCGTGTTCGGGTTCCTGCATCTCCAGGATCGTCGGACCCTGGAGTGGCCGGACGACATCTTCATAGCAGCGCGTGCTGAAGGTGATGTTGTCGGTGAAGATTGCCTTGACGGTGTCGAACGTGTAGGCGGTGAAGGTTGGTGGCCCGTCACCCGAATTGCCGACCATCCCCATCTCCGGCCAGCCGGCGTGCACCGGATTCTGTGCGCGAAGCTTTTTGAGCATCGGATATGGCGATGCGTCGCCGTCGGCACCCATGCCTTGGTTGAATCTGTCCTGTGCGTCTCGAATGCTCTGTTCGAGCTCCTCGACAGTCGCCGGCTCGGCCATGTGACGACTCCTCACTGGTGCTTAGGCTCGCGCAACATACACCTTGCTGGTTGAAAACCTACATGATGTAGGTTGAGGGCACCAACAACTGTGGATCGCCGAAAGAGCAATCAGGAGCGTTCGATTGGCAACTCGAGTCGTGCAATGGGCTACGGGCGCGGTGGGCCGTGCCGCGCTGCAGGAACTGATTGAGAATCCCGATTACCAGTTGGTCGGTGTGCTGGTGTACGACCCCGCCAAGGCCGGGCAGGACGCCGGAACCTTGTGCGGGCTGCCACCCACCACCGGAGTGCTCGCCACATCGGACAAGGAGGAGATCTTCGCGCTGGGCGCCGACGTCGTCATCCACACGGCAAGTAAGGCACATGCCGTCGAAACCAACGCCGAAGATATCTGCCGACTGCTCGCGTCGGGAACCAGTGTCATCACAACCACCTCATACAACCATCTGGCCACCTACGGGGCGGACACCGAGCGCGCCTTTGTCGCAGCCTGTCGCGCAGGCGGATCCCGCTTCCATGCGGCGGGTGAAAATCCGGGCTTCATGTTCGAACGCCTGATCGCCACCGTGACGGCGCTGTCCAAGACCATCGACCGGATCGATCTCTACGAGGCCACCGACGTGTCTGCGGTCGACAGCAAATCGATGCTCGTCGACCTGATGGGCATGGGCAGACCGCCCGAAGATGTCAGCGTTGATTCCCCGATCATCAAAAAACTCGACCTGGCCTATCGCCAGGCGCTCAACGCCACCGCCGACGTCCTTGGGATCACGCTGTCACATGTCGACGTCTCGGTCGACGCCACGACACTTCCCCACGACCTCGACGTCCGCGCCGGCACCATCGAAGCGGGAACTGTCGTGGGACAACGGTTCTCGTGGGTTGGACATTGGTCTGGCCGACCACTGCTCGCCATCCACGAGGAGTGGGTCCTTACCCGCGACCTCCCGCAGTGGGGCCTACAGCCCCTCGCTCCGGGCGAAAAGGCGCCGCTGATCCGGGCCGTCATCAAGGGAAAGCCCAGTTTTGAGTTGCAGCTGGATGTCGGATGGGACGACGAGCCGCCCACCGGAACGCACGCCGAGCCGGGGCATCTCATGATCGCGATGGGGGCGGTCCGCGCGATTCCCGACGTGCTGGGTGCGGCACCGGGCGTCGTCACCGCCCCGGTGTTCGGTGCGATTCAACTAGCGGGTGCCGACACCAACCGCGCGTGAGATGTGGTCGCTGGGCGCAGCGTGAAACACGTGCGCCGAACCGTCCGGCAGCACCCGGCGGGCGATCAAATAATCCGTGCCCATCCAGCCCTGCCGGATGTAGCGGCCGAATCGCAAAAACGTCCCCGGCGCCCCACTGGCCGACGGGACGAGTTTGACCTGCTCGATGCCGTCCTTAACGCCATCCCCGGTCAACGGCCGGGCCGCCGCGAGGCCGCGCGCTATCACGGTTGCCACGTCGTGCGTCAGGCCGGGCATCGAATGTGCCGGCCGTCGGCCGAACCGGGCCTCGAAACGATCCAGGAACGCCTGCCCCACGAGGTTGCGTTCGTCGTAGCTGTCCAGCCCGACCCAGCCCGACAGCTGTCGCATCCACTCGGCGTTGATGTGCGCCATCTCGAATGCCGTGGTGGTGTACCGCGGCGGGTCCCATCCTGCCGCCAGCAGCGCGTCGGTGAAGCCCCACAGCCCGTGGCCGAACCCGACATGCACCAGGGCGTCTGGCTCGGCATTCCGCAGCTCCTCGACCACCCTAGTTTTGTCGGCTTCCACCTGAGGTATCGCGACCGTGCTCACGACCTTCAATCCGGCGGCGGAATAAGCCTTTTCGGCGAACGCGAGGTACTCCTTACCGATCAGAGATGCTTCGTAGGCGATGGCTATCCGCGACCGGCCGTCCCCGAGCATCACGGCGGCCAGCATCACCGGCTCTTCGGGCATCGATCCGTTGTTGAGCGCAAATGTCCACTCGCCGAGCGCCCCCTCGGAGCCCGACAGGATGATATTGGGAACCTTGGCCACTCGATCGGCGTGCGCGGCCAATGGCACCGCGTTGTCGGAGACATACGGACCGTAGATCGCGAGGCACCCCTCGGCCACCAGCTCGTCGTAGGCGGTCTCCACGGCGTGATATGTGCCGTTGGGCAGGCCGATCACGTGGCGTTCCACCAGTTCTATCGGCCGGTCGACCAGACCGGAGGCGACCGCCTCGTCGAACACCAACCGCAGTGTGTCGAGAGTGTCGTTCTCGGTCCCAGTCTTCGTCGGATAGTCGTTGAGCAAACCGACTTTCATCGGGACCACCGAACCGTACGCGCGAACCTTCTCGTCGGCCATACCGGCAACATACATGATGCATGTTGCTACGATGCGAACATGGCCAAACGCGGTGGCACCGACACTGAGCGCCGGGCACGAGGCGATCAGACCCGACGAGATCTCATCGACGCCGGCCGGATCCTGTTCGTGGACAAGGGATACTTCAACACCAGCATCGGCGAACTTGTCGCCACTTCCGGCGTGGGCACCCGCGGCGCCTTCTACCACCATTTCAAGGACAAGGCCGAACTTTTTCGCGCGGTTTTCGAAGAAGTCGAACGCGACCTGACACTGCGATCGCTGGCCTCGCCACCGCGTGGTGACGATCCGTGGGCGCGGCTTTCGGCCGGTCTTCATGGCTTTCTCGAGTCGGCGCTCGAACCCGAGGTGCAGCGCGTGATGCTGCTCGACGGCCCCGTGGTGCTGGGCTGGCAGACCTTGCGGGCCATCCAGGAGGACAACAGCATCGCGCTCATCAATGAAATGGTCCGGGAAGCGATTTCCGAGGGCGTCATCGACGAGCAGCCGGTCGGCGAGTTGACGCACATGGTGGTCGCCGCGCTCGAGGAGGGCGCGCTCCTCGTCGCGCACGCCCGGCAACCTTCCCGGGCCCGCCAGCGAGCAGCCAAGGTGCTTGACCGTCTCCTGCTGAGCTTCGCGGTAGAGCCGCGAAAGGTACTGCGGAAATGATCGTTACCGTTTACTGCATATCATCACTCTTAAAGTCTGATAGCCTCGCTCTCGACCTTGCGTAAGGGAGACCATGTCTGACGAGCCCGCAGTGCGAGTCGCCGTCGTCGGAGCCTCAGCGGGCTTGGGCCGTTGCATCGGCATCGGCCTGGCCCAGCGCGGTGCCAGGGTGGCCTTCCTCGCGCGACGCCGCGACCGTTTGGTCAACGCGGCCAAAGAAGCGCAGAACGGCGCCGCGGCCGTAGCCTGCGACGTCACGGTCGCGGCCAGCTGTCAACGGGCCGTCGCGGAAGTCGTCGACAACTTCGGCGGTTTGGACGCGCTCGTCTACACCACCGGTATGGGTATCCTCGCACCGCTGGCTGACGTCAGCGGCGAGCAATGGGCGAAACTGTTCGCCACCAACGTGACCGGCGCCTCGCTCGTCACCGCCGCCGCCGCGCCGCACCTGGCCGCGTCGGGGGGATCCGCGGTGTACCTGTCGTCGTTGAGCGCGTCGTATTCGACACCCTGGCCGATGCTGGGCGCCTACGCCGTCACAAAGGCCGCGTTGGACAAGCTCATCGAGGCCTGGCGCATTGAACACCCGAACATCGGTTTCACCCGACTGGCGGTGGGCGACAGTTTCGGTGGTTCCGGTGACTCACAGACCGAGTTCAACAAGAATTGGGATCCACAGGCTCTGGACACCGCCATCAGATACTGGATGGAGCACGGCTATATGCAGGGCGGTCTGGTGGACGCCGACCACCTCGTCGGTGTCGTGCATTCCGTACTCCAGTGCGGCAGTAGCAGTTTCATCCCTTATTTGACCCTCGCTCCCCGACCGGCCGATGCGGTCAAGGAACTTCGACAATGGTGAAGGACATCTGAAGGAAACCGCGATGAAATCAAAAGCGGCCGTGTTGCACGGTGTAGGTGTGGACTGGGAAGTCACCGAGGTCGATCTCGATCCGCCACATGCGGGCGAGGTCCTGGTCAAGATGGCGTATGCCGGCATCTGTCATTCCGACGAGCACTTCTACACCGGCGACAGCGTGCCCAGTCAGGAAATGGAAGAGATGATGCGGGCGTCGGGGCTCCGCGTGCCCGAGTGGTTTCCCATGCTCGGCGGACACGAGGGCTCCGGTGTCGTGGAAGCGGTCGGCCCCGGGGTGAAGACGTTGCAACCCGGTGACCACGTGGCCATTTCGTTCCTCCCCGCCTGCGGCAGCTGCCGATGGTGCGCGACCGGATACACGTACCTGTGTGACGTGGGCGCCGACATCTACGACAAGGCGATGACCACCGATGGCACCCGACGTCGCCATCTGGGGGGCGCGGACCTCATGGCGATGATGCAGGTCGGCACCTTCTCGGAGTACGTAGTGGCATCCGAGCGCTCACTGGTCAAAGTCCATGACTGGATACCCCTGGAGGCCGCCTCCCTGGTGTCCTGCGGTGTGACAACGGGATTCGGGTCCGGTTCGGTCGCGGCCGGCACCCAACCGGGCGACACGGTCGTCGTCGTCGGTGTTGGCGGTATCGGCATGAACGCCGTGCAAGGCGCGAAAGTGGCGGGCGCCAAGCACATCATCGCCGTCGACCCGAACGAGTTCAAACGCGGAATCGCACCGACGTTCGGCGCCACCCACACCGCCATCGACACCGGCGCCGCACTGGAGTTGGTCAAAGAAATCACCTGGGGGGTAATGGCCGACCGGGTCATTCTCACGCCCGGGGTGGTGCCCGTGGACATGGTGATGATGGGAATGATGTTGCTACGCAAGGGCGGAACGTGCGTGCTGACCGCAATGCCCAAGATCACCGACCTGATGGTGCCGATGGTCCTTACTGACATGATCAGCTCATGTAAGACGTTCAAGGGTGTGCTTTACGGCGAGATGAACCCGCGGGAAGCCATGCCGAAACTACTGTCGATGTACGAGGCGGGCCTGATCAAGCTCGACGAACTGATCACGCAGAGATACAAGCTCGACGACATCAACGAAGCGATGAAAGACCTTCGCGCCGGACGGAATATCCGCGGCGTCATCGACTTTGATCTGAATCCCCAAAAGTGACCGACTTCGGCTGACCGGCCACAAGGGTAATGATGATGGACCACATCGACTTCGACGTTCGAGTGCAGGCGCCGACGCTTGACTTCTACCGGCGAGCGTGGGCGCCGGGGCTCGGCGCCAGTTTGGCGGGGATGTGGATAGGCGCGGTGGTGACTGACGCGTCCGGCCAGACTTACTGGGGGTTACGCGGGGCCGATGACTTCCTCATCGGCATGACCCACGTCGTTTCGCCGATCACCGGGTTCAAGAAACTGCCGCCGACGTTCGACCCCGATCCGCCGCACCTCTTCGACGAATACTCCTCGATCGACTGGTTCGAACCGATGGAATATGTCGACGGGCCGGACAAGGTTCAACTGAGCTACTACAGCGGTCGCATCGAGCGAGACACAGCTGGCTTCCACTGGTACGACGCCAGCGGTCGCTGGGAGATGCACGGCCGCAATGTCACCGACGTCTTTAGCGTCCATGTACCCACACAGGACGGAGTCGCGGACGAGGTCTACTACCGCCACGAGCTTTTGGCGGCGCACGGAACGATCGAGGGCGTCGAGGTTTCGGGCTATCTGCACCAGGATTACGCCTATGGGCCAGCCGGAAAGGTCTATCCGGAGTTGCCGATCGTGCGTCGGCTACAAGGCATGTGGGTGTCGTGGCTGCACACCTACGACGACGGCGAATGCGGCGGGGGTTGCTTCTGGCAGGGGCGTGACGGGCTGGCATTCGGCCCGGGTTACCAGGTCAAGGGTGGAGTGACCACGGCCCACGACGACATCGCCGCCACCCCGACATTCAACGATGACGGAAAACTGGTGAGGCTGGACACCACGATCGGACTCGACTCCTACACATTCGAATTCGACACCGCCGGGAGCTACATCCATTACTTCGGACGGCTCACCGATAGCTCGACGGGTAAGAAGCCGGCCCGCAGCTGGTGCTGGGTGGAATACGCGGGAGGGATGCTCACAACGGAGATCCTGGACTTCATGATGCAGCGATTCCGGCTCGCCAGAGGTCGTTGAACTGTGACAGCGACGCGTGCCTCGGCGAGTCGATCGTGGGTCACCACGCGCCCATTTAGGGTGTTGACCAACTAATACTCAGTGGAGCTGCCGGGAATCGAAATCGCCAAAGAAATCGCACACTGACCTGTGGGAATGTCGGAATCTTTACGCGAAGCGACGCCAAATGACGCGAAATGACCTGCGGATACGCGAAAGGCGTTGATGGCATCAACGACAGGCCGGACCGTGCGGCCTCTCAGGTCCGCCGCGCAGATCGGCGTGCCCATCGGATCAGTAACTTTAGAGGCGGGCGGCGCAGGTCTGTGCTCGCGCCCGAAAGGGTTGGTCAGGCTGGCGTCAGGTGGATCGGTAGGTGGGTCGGGCCGCGTAGTGAACTGTGGGTCGACCAGGTGGTCGAGCCGTTGGGGCTTAGGCGACTGACGTGAGTGACGAGTTGTCGAAGCACGGCTTGGGCTTCCATTCGAGCAAGCGGTGCGCCGATGCACATGTGTGGGCCGTAGCCGAAGGCGACGTGGGTTCGCGGGTTGCGGTCAGCACGGTACTCGTCGGGTTCGTCGAACACTGCGGGGTCGCGATTCGCAGCTCCGAAGGAGAGCAGCACGCGTGACCCGGCGGGAATGGTGATGCCCCCGATTTGATAGTCCGCGCGGGTGTAACGGTAGAGGTTCTGTATTGGCGTCGTGATGCGGAGTTGCTCCTCGACGGCGATCGGGATGAGGTCGGGGTTGGCGCGTATCAAGTCGTACTGATCGGGGTGATGGGCGAGAGTGTCGAACATTCCACCGAGAAGGTTCGTGGTTGTTTCGTTCCCGGCGATCAACAGGTGGATTGCGATGATCCAAAGCTGACGATCGGTGAGGTTGCCATCGGTGTTGTGTTCGAGGAGCCGCCCCAGCACAGTGCCCGATCCTTTGAGTGCGCCCTGTGCGAATTGCTTCACGAAGTAGCGCTGCAACGCCACCATTGCGGATATTGATCTGGTTGCCTCTGTGAGACCTGCGCGTGTTGGGGTCAATTCCATGACTTTCACGGCGTTTTCTGACCACCGACGGAAGTCATTGACGTCGTCTTCGGGTACCCCGAGGATCTGAGCGATCAGGCGGATTGGCATCGGTATCGCCAGGTGCTGCACGACATCGCAGCCGGGGTTGTTCAACACGTCGGAGACCAGTTCCGCGGCTAGCTTCTCGACGATTCCCTGCCAAGCGCTCATGGCTCCCTTGCTGAATCCCGGCTGGATCTGCTTACGGAGTCGGGCGTGTTCTTCGCCGTCGGTCAGAACCGCGAGCGGTGCCGACATTCTCAATCGGGTGACCCCTTGAGTACTGGTGACCTGATCGGTGTCGCGCAGTGCAGCTCGCACGTCGTCGAGTCGGCTGACGATCCAGGTGGCTCGCCTGGGGTTGTAGTGCAGCCGGCCACTTCTGTGTAGGGCGCGGTAGGCGTCGAATGGTTGGGCAGCGGTGATCGGATTCTGTGGGTCAAAGTCCGTGTTCACCGCGCCGGTCCAAGCGTCGTAGCCGCGCCGGCGGGTGCGTATCGCGGCAGCCAGGTTCATCCGGACGGCATTACTGAAAGGCCAAATGGCTTCGGCAACCCCTTGGGCGGTCTGACCGATCGACATTTCGTTCCCCTTACCCGAGCCCCCGGCTCCCCTGACTGCATCCGTGCCGAATTCGAACTTGGTTGTGGACGATGTTGTTCGTCAAATGAATGACGTAACAAGCAGATACGATGGTCAACTGCCGACTCATTCGAGGATTCGCCATCATGACCCCGATCGTCGTTTCGATGGCACCGTTGATGTAGGTGAACATGCGCGCGTGTTCGCCAAAGCCGACGCGGTTGATGGGGTCGAAGAACCGTGGAACGAGAAAGTGCGCGACACCGACAACGGTGACGATGACCGCGACGCGGTGTTCGCGGCCTCTTCCCGAACGACGAGTAGTTGTGTCGGTCATTGAAGTTGCGGGGTGTTCCGAGCGACGGCGATCATGTCTCTCATCGTGAACGCTGCGAGAACGCCGCCGTCGCAGGCGATATCGACGCCAGTCATATAGCTGGCCTTGGTGTCCGCGCAGAATGCCAATAGTTCTGCGACTTCCTCGGGTCTGCCGAACCGCTTCAACGCGGCGTAGTTCAACATCGCCCCCGAGCCGGCTCGTTCCTCCAACCTGCCCATGGGCGTGTCGATGGCGCCAGGAGATACCGAGATGATTCTTCCGCCGCGCTGGCCGAACCTGGCTGCCTGTGAGGAGCAGTACCACGTTACGAAGTTCTTGCTGATCGAATACGCGAACCCTGGCCGCATCTTGGTGGGCACGACGTTGCACGCCGATGTCATCTTCTTCACGAAGACGTCCTGGTCACGCAGCGCGTGCTTGAAACGCCTTTTGGGTATTAAGACTCGCGGAAAGGTGTGCGCCGCCATCGACGCAACGTTGACGATCGCAAAGCCTTCCTCCACGAGTCGGTAGAAGGCTTCGTTCACGTTGACCGTGCCCAGCGCATTGATCCGGATGATTTGCTCGGCCGAAGCCATGCTGGGACTCACCCCAGCGGTGTGGATGACCGAGCCAACGGTACCGAATGCTTTTGATTCGCAGACTAACTCGGCGACTGAGTCACGGTTGGTGAGGTCAGCCACGACGGGCTTGCACTCGACGCCGAGGTCCCGCAGCTCCGTTGTGGCCACGTCGAGGCGGGTTGGACTGACATCGCAGATGACGACCGAGTGGTCGCGTCCAACGATCTTCGCCGCGGCGAGGCCGATGCCACCCGCGCCTCCGGTGATTACGCACAGTTCGCGCATTCGCGACCTTTCCGCTCGGCGGGAAGTCCCACTTCGAGGCGAACCCATCCCCGCTCGGTCACGGTCTAACGCCTGGCTGGCCGGGCCCCCCATTATTTACGAGATGTTTTTTCTCGTAAATAGTGACACATTGTGCTGCCGATGTACATGGCCGCCTCGCCCAGACGTAGAAGAGTCAGGACGCCCAAGATTTGTTTTAGGGTCGTCACGTGAGCCAACCCCGCCGAGGGCGACCGCGTAGCGCGGCCGTGCATGAGGCCATCCTCGACGCCACGCGCACCCTTCTGGTCGAAGTCGGGTACAGCGGAGTGTCTATGGACAAGGTCGCTGCCAATGCCGGAGTGGGAACGCAAACGGTTTATAGACGGTGGCCGTCGAAAGCTCCTTTGGTGGCCGAAGCGGTAATGCAGGCCTATGCGCAAGCCGACTTCACACTTCCAGATACGGGAGACACGGTCGAAGATCTGAGGACCTGGATGCACGAATCCGCCGCGCTCAGTGCCGCCCCTGAGAACATCGCACTCGTCCGCGCTCTGGCCGCTGCCGCCGCTGAGAACCTTCGAGACCGCGACACCTTGTACCAACAACTCACTAGCCGCTTCCACGCCGCGGTGATGCAGCGGTTGCACACCGGCATCTCGTTGGGTCAAATTCGCGTCGACGCCGACATCGAGGCTGCCGCTGACGCATTGATTGGAGCCACGCTATATCGCATGCTCAGCGTCACATCGACCGCAGGCGAGGCGATCAGACGTTATGACGGGCTAATAGACGCATTGATGAATGGCCTCTCGACGCGCTGACCCGATCACCTGAAAGTGACTCCGAACGGGACAGACATGCAGGCTAGGTCAATCCCGCGCCGGCCCGCTCTCCCCGGCGACGGTGTTGCTTCGCGACGAGTGAAGTCCAGGCGCCACCACTCGTTATTCTCATCTGCGACAAACGTATTGAGCGCGTCACCGGTTCAGGGAGAATCCGCGACAGTCGAGTGTGGAACTCCGAGTCCTTCCGCCAAATTCTGTAAGGCGATTTCGGCCAGGGGTAGATCGACGTCCAGTTCCCTGCCAAGCCGCAGCGCCAGACTGAGATCCTTCTCGCCCAGCGCGCAGGTGTGGGTGAACGGTTGGTAGAGGAAATGATCCGGGTCGAGTGGGCGGCTCATGTCGTCGCGAAACATCATGGCGCCGGCGCCACCGCTATGTGTGTCTGTATGACGCACAATTCGGCCCAACGCTTGAACATCGAGGCCTGCACGTTCGGCCAGTTGCATCGCCTCGCAAGCGGCCGCGAAGGAAGTGAAGGTCAGCATGTTGCGCGCCAGTTTCATTCGCGTGCCGGCGCCCGGCTCGCCGGCATGGACGACCATCGACGCCCACTGTTTGAACGCCGGCTTGACGCGCTCGTAGGTCTCCCGGTCTGCGCCCACCATGACAGCGAGTTCACCCGTCTTGACGGCCTCCACACCACCGCTGACCGGTGCGTCGATGAGCTGAATGCCCTTGACTTGGAGTTCTTCTGCCAATTCGGACGCGGTGTTGTGGTTGATCGTAGAATGTATCGCGATGACGGTATCCGGTTGAGCGTGAGCGGTGAGGTCGGCCACCACGTCGCGGACTTGCTCGTCGTTGAGCACCATGACACTGATGATGTCGGCGACCGCCACGTCGCTCGTGGTCCGGGCCACCTCGGCACCGGCTTCGGCGAACGGCGTTGTGGCGTCGGCTCTTACGTCGAAAACAACCAGGCCGCCGGGCCACTCGACGAGCCGCCTGGCCATCGGCGCACCCAAATTCCCTAGGCCGATGAACCCCAACTTGGGTGCATGAGTCTCAGCCATCGACATTCCTCCTCGGACTTGATGACCGTGTGGCTATTCGCATTCTTACACCTGGCGCAGCAACATCGCCGTCGTGCCGCTGTTGGCTGCTCCCACGCCTACCGCAGCCAGCTTGGCACCGTGGACCTGTCGCTCTCCAGCCTGGCCACGAATCTGCAAACACGCTTCGTGCAGATGCCCGAAGCCGTGCAGGCGTCCTCCCGATAGCTGCCCTCCGCCGGTGTTAAGGGGCAACTCTCCGCCGAGCGAAATGCGGTGAGGGTCCGAAACCCATTCGCCGGATTCTCCGACGGGACAGAAACCAAAGTCCTCGAGCCAGCAGAGCACGAAGACACTGAACCCGTCATACAGCGAGGCGACGTCGACATCGGCGGCGGTGAAGTCGGTCCGCTCCCAGATCGTGGACCATCGTGAGCTGATCCGGGTGATGTCTTGACCGCCCTCCCACGTGAAGCGGTCGTGGTGAGCACAGTCGACCGCCTCGACGGTCACCGCCGGGTGGTCCAGCCCCTCAGCATGCTCGGCGCAAGAGACGACGAATGCGGTGGCGCCGTCACAGGCGATGTCGCAGTCGAACATGCACAGCGGGTCGGAGACCATTCGCGCGTTGAGATAGGTCTCGAGGTCGAGCGGATCGCGGTAGACCGCCGACGGGTTGCGAGCGGCGTGACTCCGTTGCGTTATGGCGATCGACGCGAGCTGCTCGCGAGTAAGCCCGTATCGCAGCATCCGCGCGCGGATCTGCAGGGCCGCCAAGTTAGCCGCCGTGGCACCAAAAGGAATCTGCCAGGCCAGCATTCCGCCTGGACGGCCGCCCCCGGAACCGTATCCTTTGCGTCGGCCGGCGCCTTGCGCGGTGCCCTCCCAGATGCTGCGCCAGCAGAGCACATGGTTGGCCAACCCGCCCGCCACAGCGAGCATGGCGTCGACCACCGCGCCGAGCTGACCCGGGGACTCCACCCCCCCTGCGACCCAATTCGGCTCGATTCCCAATGCGTCATGGATGTCACGCAGTGACGCCCCAGAGAACCCGAGGCCCGGTTGGGAACTACCGGGATACGTTGTAAGGCCATCGATGTCGGCCAACGTCAGACCGGCGTCGGCAACTGCGGCCAGACATGCTTCGGCGGTGAGCTCCAGCGGATCCCGCCCCAGTCGACGACCGATTGCCGACTGACCGATGCCGCTGATGACGGTCCGCTCGGTCAACGCCTTAGTCATCAGCGCTCCGGTTCGAACAACGGAATGAACACCTCGTCGTCACCATCTACACATCGATCGAAGATGACGCGCACCGGCATGTTCTGGGTGACGTCGTCAGGTTCGACGTGCACCAGGTTGGTCAGCAGCCGCACCCGTTCGTCCTCGACCGGATTTACGAACGCGATGAGGTATGGCGGCGGGAACCCGGGGAACCATTGATGACGATTCACCGTCCAGGATTCGACAAACCCCCGGCCGCTGAGTTCGACGTATTCGGTCGCCGCATGGTCATGAGGGCACAACAGCGAGGGCGGCTGACAGAGCCGCCTGCAGGAGGTGCAGCGTTGCATGCGCAGCACTCCGTCCGCGCCCGAGGTCCAGAAGGGCCGATTCAGCGCGGTAAGCGCAGGAGCGGGACGGTGAGCTTCTGGCATGTGCGTCATGTGTTGTCGGGCGAATCAGCCTGTTAACCAAAGACTCCCGGCGATTGCGAGTAGTCCACCGTGGATAGCTCGGTCATGCCACCATCGACCTGCAGTATCGTGCCTGTCACGAATGCTGCGTCGTCTCCCGCCAAAAAAGCCACGGCCGGCGCAATCTCAACGGGATCAGCGCCGCGTTTCATCGGCGAGGCGGCTGCCGTCCGCGTGTAGTTGTCCCATTCGGTGCCGATCATCTTTTGCTGGGCCTCGGTCAGGGCAAACGGGCACACCGCATTTACTCGGATGCGGTGGCGAGCCCACTCGTTCGCGGCGACCTTGGTCAGCGCGGCTACCGCGCCTTTGGCCGCCGAGTAGGGGGCGGTGTAGGCAATGCCGGCCAGAGCAGACCCTGACACGAAGTTGATCACTGAAGCCCGTCCGGACTCACGGAGGAACGGAAAGCAGAGCTGCATGAACCGGAAGGTCGCCTTGGGCCCGGTGGCCTCTGAGAGTTCCCAATCCTTATCGGTAACAAGTTCCAGCGCCTTGGGCATGGCGAAGAACTGGGCCGCGTTGACCAAGACGTCGATCCGGCCGTCCCCGGTATCAGCCACCTGATGCACCGCGGCTTCAATCGCTTCCCGGTGGGCCACATTGGCCTTGATGAAGGAGGCCCGCCCCTGGTCGGCACGAATCCGCTCTACGCGCTCCTGACCCTTCTCTTCGTTCAAATCGACGATAGTGACATGGGCGCCCAGACCGGCAAGCTCCTCAGCAATCGCTCCTCCCAACCCCTGAGCCCCGCCCGTGACCAGCGCGTATCTGTCCTCCAAACGAGACAAAACCACTCCTTGCCGCTATGTAACAATGGAACATCAGACGTTCTATTATTCAATAATTGCAGATCCTCGCCGCCGTGCCTAGTGGGGCTGGGTCCAAGCGGCTGTCGTAGTTGGTGCGATCACGGAACCCGTAGCAGGAGGGACATGAGTGATGACGTTCTGGCCCAGGTTCCCGTAGGAGAGTTCCACCTGCCCGCGAAGCCGCTGTTCGTGAAGCGGCCGCCATCTGCCCCAAGATGGCGTTGGCGCTACACACTGACTAGCGGCCAGTTCGCTTGTAACAGCGCTGATTACCGATTTGCGTCGGCGACGCCGCCGCATCGGCGCACCAGAGCCTCCACCGCCAAGAGCGCAAGTTCGCGGCCGCGGCGGACCCCATGCGGCCACCTGGTTTTCGGGAATATACAACAATACATATGATGTATTACTGTTTAGTTCTGTGACCGCAATCTCCGTCCTGCCATATCTGTCTTCCGCGACGCTGCCGCCATCCCAAATGTTCGTCAACGGTTCGTGGCTGGACGGAGCCGCCGATCCGATCCCCCACATTCACCCGGCGACCGGCGAGATGGTCTTCCAGGCACCACACGCCGACAGGTCCGCGGTTAACGCGGCGGTGACGGCAGCGCGTTCGGCGTTCGACGACGGTGTCTGGCCGCGAATGATGGGCAAGGATCGCGCGCGGTATTTGCGTAAGATCGCCGACCTCATCCGTACTGACGCCGCGAACTTGAATACCCTGCTCTCCCTGGACAATGCGACGCCGAGTTCGTTCTCTGGCTTCTACCAAATGGGAGCCGAGTATCCGGCAGACCTGTTCGACACTTACGCGGGATGGGTGGACAAGGTCACCGGCGAAACGTACCCACAATGGGAACCCACTCAACCGTTCACTTTCACAACGCACGAACCCATCGGAGTCGCTGGGATCGTCACACCGTGGAATGCCCCGATGAGCCTGTTCGCCCAGAAGGTGGCCCCGGCATTGGCGGCGGGCTGCACGTTGGTCGCCAAGCCCTCGGAGCTGTCCCCGCTGGTCAGCTTGCGCATTGCGGAACTGATTGCTCAAGCCGATCTCCCGGCGGGAGTGTTCAACGTGGTGACCGGTCCCGGCGACCCAGTAGGTACGGCGCTGGTCAACGATCCTCGAGTTGACAAGGTGTCATTCACCGGCAGCCGGGCAGTGGGTGGTGCGATCGCGGCCACCGTGGCCGCCCGAATTGGGCGAGTCTCGTTAGAGCTGGGTGGTAAAAGCCCGGCAGTGATCTTCCCCGACGCGGACCTGGGCATGGCTGTCGGGATCGCCGCGGGCAACGCATTTCTCGGACTGTCGGGCCAGGTGTGCGTGTGTCAGTCTCGGATCTTGGTGCACCGCGACGTGTACGACGACGTCGTGAACACGCTAATCGGCTTCGCGTCGGCCGCGACATTCGGTGACCCGTTCGACCCCGCGGTCTCGGCGGCACCGATGATCAGCCCTCAGCACATGGACCGGGTGCTCGGCCACATCCACAGCGCAATCAGTGAGGGCGCTGAAGTCGCGGCAGGCGGGGGCCGCGCCGAAGGCGCCCCAACGGCCGGCAATTTCGTCGCCCCAACGGTGCTGGTCAATGTGGAAAACTCGATGGCCGTGGCCCGAGACGAAATCTTCGGACCCGTGTTGTGCGTGATCCCGTTCGGCGACGAGGACGAGGCCATTCGGCTGGCGAACGACACCACCTACGGACTGGCAGCCGCGGTCTACACCCGCGACGTCGGCCGAGCGCTTCGAGTGAGCCGCGCCCTGCGGGCAGGCAACGTCGGTGTCAACACCTGGACGCTGCAACCGCACGCCCCGTTTGGGGGGATGAAGCAGTCGGGTTTGGGCCGCGAAAACGGGCGCGCAGGAATTATGGAGTACCTCGACACCAAGACCACCTTTCTTGGGTGAGTTTTGCTCTGCGTGTCGTTAGCGCGATTGGCGCGCTTCAGGAGCCCGACACCGGGTGTCACGTAGCATAAAGAGCTGGGAATATAGGCACCGCACGCGGAGGAACGACATGTCGACTGACCGAGCAATTGCCGAAACAGAGGTCGCCGACGAGTTCGATCGACGCGAACAGATTCTCGACGCCGCCAATGAGTGCTTTACACAACTGGGCATCCAGCGCACCAGCGTGCAGGACGTAGCGCGGATGGCCAGGGTCTCCCGGGGCACCATCTATCGGTACTTCGTCGACCGCGACGTGCTCATCGAGGCGGCGATCGAGCATGGAGCTCAACGCTTTTACCGTGAGGTCGCCGCGGCGATGGAAAAGAAGACCACGCTCGCTGAAAAGCTCGGCGCTATGGCCGAAACGAACGCAAAGATCCTCCTGGAACACCGAACCCGCAATCGACTCATGGCCGATGACGCCGAGCTCATGCGACACATGGTCTCCGACGGCGACAGTGCGGTCCGGCGCACGACAAAGTTTCTCGAACCCTACGTGCGCGACGCGCAAAAACGCGGTGAGGTCGGATCAGGAATTAACATCACGGCGGCCAGCGAGTGGCTCGCGCGCATTATTTATTCCTTTTCGACGGTCAATCAGGGACTGAGCTTCGATATGACGAAGCCAAAAACGGTCCGCGACTATGTAGAGAAATTTGCCATCAACGGCCTGCGCTGAGGGAAGGCATACTCAGCAGCTCACCCCGCCACGCACCAAAACGGCTGTGGCGCATCGACGCGTACCCGGACGCCTACGGGCGACGATCCCTATGCCGATCACATAGCCGTTCGGCTGTCGTGCCCCATGGCGGCGGGATCGGCCGCGAATTCACGGACCATCGCCTGGATCGTGTACGACGCGGCCAGCCGACCGTCTTGGCTGAACACCCGCCCGTCGCCCTGCACCAGCCCGCGCCCCGACCAAAAAGCGTGGTTGGTGTACAGCAACCAGTCGTCAATATCGACCTCGTCGTGAAACGCGATGGTGGCCTTGATGATCCCCGTCGAAAGGCTGACGTGCGCGCGAGCTTCACCTAGTCCCCGGTGGGGAAGCATGCCGGCCGCGATGGTCCAATGCGTCGTCGACTGAGCAAGCAACGCGGCCATTAAATAGCGTTCACGCGGCGCCTCGCGAAATCGGAGCCACGCATTGATCACCGGCGGTCCGACCCGCTCGGGGTCGGGATCATAGGCCCCGTCGACCACACGGATTTCGCGCCCGGTCATCCCGAAGCCCGGAAAAGCCACCGCCGCATCGGGTCCCGGCACGTCCGGCATCCGCTCAGTGTCCCGCATTACCTCGCCGGCACCAGAGTCCGCGAGAATGATTCCTGCACTGCGTAGCACGCTATGTTGACACACCCGCACTTCGGCCGACGAGAATGTTCTGCCGCGGCGGAGAACATCGACGGTCAGGTCCACCGGTGCATCGAACGACGCCGCCTTGGTGAAGACCATCGATGCCGACGTAACTCTCTGCTCTGGAAGCACTTTCGATGCGGCGACGATGGCCTCGGCGAGGAGTTGTCCACCCTCGACAACGTTGCGGCGGGTGGGTCCGTGAGCCGCCCCAACGAAACAGCCGTTCTGCACAGGCTGAACATCGATCAGCCTCTGCAGCTCAATTGCGTCTCCCCAAAGTGGGAACGTGACAGGAACCTTCGAGCCGTCAGGCCAGTGTTCGACGACGACGACACGCAATCCGTCGTCATAGAAGGAGACGTGCCCCGCGATCGCGGCCACTTCAGGCAACGGGGTGCGGTATGTCCACACCACGTTTTCGATTGCGGGGTCAGCACTTGACAACGTCCAGTAACTTGCTCGGCCTTTGAAGGGGCACACGGTAGTGTGGTCCGACGGCGCGAAGAGTTCCCACCGCACATCAGCTTCGGGGAAGTACAGCCGGTCGTCGTGGTCGGTCTCGGTGACCACGAGGCAACGGTCACTTTCGGCGACAAGTACATCGCCGAACCACACCTGACCGGTATGAGGGCACGGGATTGCTTCGATTCGGTATTCGGGGTGATCGGGCCACGCTGATTGGACTTGCGCTGTCATGCCGTCACGGCCCTACGCATCGACGACGGCGGACGGACGACGAGCTGCTCGAGGCCCACGGCGGGAGAGTTCAGTGCACTCGCGAAAACGCCTGCCAGCACGTCGGCAACGTCTTCGGGCGTCATCAGCTCCTCCTGAAGCAGACCGCGCGCGATCCAATCCTGGACGACAACCCCCAGTAGATCGGGGTCAAAGGCCGCGGTGAACTCCGTGGGCACGGTTCCTCCCACCGTAATGCAGCAGAACCGGAAACTCGGATGCTCGGTGCGCCAAGCGTTAAGGCTCTCCGACAGCGCGGCCTTACTGGATGAATAGGCACCGAGGGCGGTCCTCGGCTGACCCACTGTTTCGGAGGACAGGGCGCTGACGATTGCAGAGGGCGCAAGCACCGGCACGCATGACTTGATCACTTGATGAACGCTGATGACGTTGGTACGCATTACGTCCAGCCAGTCATCGGCGGAGGTATCGGCGAACATGCGCAGCGGGGCATAACCCACCGATATGAAAAGCAAGTCGATGCCCCCCAGGGCGTCTCGCGCGACATCGGCGAGACGCGCGCAATCCTCCGTGCTGCGCACATCTGCGATCACGGCGCTGCCGCAGCCGGCCTCGGTGGCAACCTCTTCCAACCGATCCCGTCGGCGTGCGGCGATGAGCAGCTCCGCGCCCTCCTTACCCGCACGCACCGCGAAAGCCCGCCCAATCCCGGCCGATGCGCCCACGACCACGACGCGCTTGCCGGCCAAAGTCCGCTCACTCATGGCGCCCTCTTCTCACGTTCGCGGGTCAGGCCGCATCCGCCTTCGGGGAACACTAGTACATATGTTGTTCACTTGCGCCAAAGCCCGTCTGCGCAGGACGTAGATCAGCGGAGACCGTTGATCGCGAAAGTTTCGACGTAGCGCCGCACAGTCGCCGGCTTGGACATGTCGAATGTCTGCGCCTCGTTGACTGTGGAGAACGAGTAGATGATGCGCGCCAGCCATTCGCTGGCGGCCGTCACATCGACACCGGCGCCGATCTCGCCGCGTTCCCGGGCGTCGCGAACGTATGGCATCAGAAATGCCGTCGTGCGGCGCACTGCGGTGTCTCCATCGGAGATCATGTGTCGCATCAGCTCGGCGTCGTCGGCCATCAATCGGTTTCGAGTGCGGTGGTCAATCAGTATCTTCGCGTGGGTTTCGGCCATCGCGCCAACCTGTTCGGCCAGCGTCGCCTTCGCGGCCATCGCCACCGCGACTTCGCGATAGAACCGCTGTGCCCCGAACTCGATGGCGGCCTCGATGAGCACGTTGCGGTCCTCAAAGTAGCGGTACACCGTGCCCCGCGACACATTGGCCGTCCGCGCGACATCCTGCACGCTGGTGCGCGCGATCCCGAGCTGGGTGAAGCATTCGTTCGCCGCCCCCAGAATTTGGTCCCGGCGATCGAACTCCTCGGCCGAGTCCAGCTCGGCAGTGGCCCGTTCCGTCGACATTTCGCTCCTCTGCCGTGATAGCCGCCCCACCCGAAACAGCCATCTTACGCGACAAATATGCCCTTTATGTTCAATCCATGCCCATGATCGCGCTTCTGGCAAGCAGATTAGTGGTCATTTCTACATTTCCCGTACTTTTGTTTAGTATGGGCCTTTGCCGGACGCCTTGCGTCAGGGTTCGATCGCACGGAAGGGGCGGGGGCTTGGACCTAGGCGTGGCGGGGCGCAATTTCGTTCTCGTCGGCGGGACCACCGGGATGGGTTTCGCCACCGCCCAGCAACTCGCCGAAAACGGAGCCAACGTCGCGCTTTTGGCTCGCGACGGTAACCGGGCCCGCGATCGCGCCGAGCAACTGAGCGCCGAGCATGGCGTCCGTGCGGTCGGAATCGCCGTTGACGCCGCCGCAACCGGCGACGGCGTCGACCAGGCTATCGATCACGCGGCCGCAAGCCTGGGCCCCCTTCGTGGTTTGGCCATTACGGCGGGCCCGATGAACCAGCAGGGACCGTTCCTCGAACACGGCGACGACTCGTGGGACTGGTACTACCAGCTGATCCTGATGGCTACCGTCCGCTCTTGCCGCGCTGCCATCCCCCACCTGCAGCGCAACGGCGGCGGGACGATAGTGACCACCGCCGCGTACTCGGTACGGGCGCCTAAGATCCTGATACCGCCCTACAACGCGCTGAAAGCGGCGGTGCTGACCTTGTCAAAAATCCTGGCCAAAACGCACGGTCCCGACGGCATCAGAGTGAACACCGTATGCCCGGGGCTGTTCGACACCGAGGTGAACGACTTCATTCGCGCGCAGCGCGCGGCGGAATACGACGTGCCACTCGAGGACGCGATCTACACGCACTTGGCGAGCAATCCGGACTGGAATATGCGGGTCGCCCTTCGCCGAGGAGGCCGCCCCGCCGAGGCGGGCGAGCTGATCGCCTTCCTGCTCGGCGAGCGCGCAGCCTTCATGACTGGCGCGGCCATCAACATCGACGGGGGCACGGACTTCTGAGGCGCTCGCGCTTGCCGACCTCAGATTCCGATCTCACCGGCGAGCAGTCCCCGGTGGAATGTGGGATCGCCCAGCAGGTGGCCGGAGGATTTTGCTCTCTTGTAGTACAGGTGCGCGGGGTGCTCCCAGGTAAAGCCGATCCCCCCGTGAATCTGGATGTTGACCGCGGCGGCGCGTGCATACGCATCTGAGCTGCACGCCTTGGCCAACGATGCCACCGCCGACAGCTCGTCGGAGAGTTGCGCTGCTGCGCGCACCGCGTAATGTGCTACGCCGCGGGCACATTCGACGTCTAGCAAGACGTCGGCGCACTTGTGGCGGATGGCTTGAAAAGATCCGATCGGCTTGCCGAATTGTCTGCGCATCTTGGCGTAGTCGACGGCCAGTTCGAGGCAGCGCTGTGCGCCCCCGACCTGTTCGGTCGCCAGCGC
Organism: Mycobacterium sp. NGS27; assembly: GCF_059813005.1. Classification (NCBI taxonomy): domain Bacteria; kingdom Bacillati; phylum Actinomycetota; class Actinomycetes; order Mycobacteriales; family Mycobacteriaceae; genus Mycobacterium; species Mycobacterium sp. NGS27. The sequence continues at coordinate 100,728 of NZ_JCALDT010000006.1, read as the reverse complement.
GGCACAGCCGAGCGCCAGGGTCCGCATCAGCACCGGCCACGCCTCACCTTCGCGGCCGATCAGCGACGCCGGCGCTGCGTTGAACTCGATGCGCGCCTGCTTGCGGGTCTGGTCCAAGGTCGACAGCGGCCGGCGAACAACACTGTCAAAGCGGTCAACTGCGAAGAGCGACAAGCCCGCATCGGTGTGGGCCGCAACGAAAATTACATCGGCACTACTACCGTCGAGCACATACGCTTTGGTTCCGTCCAACACCCAACCGTCGTCTGTGCTGCGTGCCCGCGTCCGGATCGCGCCGACTTCCCAGCGGCCCGACTCTTCGGTGACCGCCACCGTCGCGACGGTGCCGCCGGACGCGATGTTTGGCAGATATCGCTTCTTGGCGGCGTCGTCGCCGGAATGCATGATCAGGTTGCCCGCCAGCACGACCGACGCGAAATAGGGCGAAGGAAGCAGTGCCCGGCCCATTTCCTCGGTGACAATTCCGAGTTCGACGAAGCTGAAGCCCTGGCCGCCGAATTCCTCGGGGATGGCCAGCCCCACCAGGCCCATCTGGTCAGACATCTGAGCCCACACATTCGAGTCGTAGCCCCTCGGCGATTCCATCTGCCGACGCACCTCGGCCTCGTTGGCCTTGCTCATTAGGAATGAGCGCACGGTATTGCGCAGTTCGTTCTGCTCATCGGTGAACGCGAAACTCGTAGGATTGCCGGGCATTTCAAGTCTCCGTTGCGCCACGGCCGGTGGGGTCGACGCGAGGGACGGCAACACCTCGGCGCAGGGTGCGCAACCACTCGCCGACGACGGCCGGGGCCGGGACCGGCGCGTCGAAGCGTCCGGGATCGGCGGTCCAGAACGCCTCCCACGATGGGAAGGCGTCGTGGAATGCGCCGTCGTGATGCGGGGTACCGGGCCAGCGCATCTTGCGTGGCCCGACCGGCGGGTCGGTTATGTCGCTCTGATACCAGAACAGCGGTGTCCGGCGGGCGAAATACCAATGGCCGTCCCGCCGTTCATAGCTGTCCAGATAGGCCAGCAGCTCGATGACCCAGTTCGACTCCGTCTCTAAGTCGTTGCGTGAATAGACGAGTCCACTGGCGTTGTCGGCGTCGTGCACGTCGATGATGTGGCCGAGAACACCATGTGCGCTGCCCAACAACGAGCGCCGGATCTGGGCGTCGTACCACTCCCGCATCGCCGCGCGGCCGCGACCCTTGCCCGGCACGCCGATGTCGTCCACGAAAAGGTTTGCCAAGGAATCGAAGTCGCGCATGTCCAAAGCCACCGCATACTTGGCGGCTAGTTGCCGGATCTCGTCGATGGCCTCCAACCGGGCGACGCGCGTTTCTAAGTCCGTCACGCCAACTCCCCGGACTCCAGTAGCTGCGCCAACCGGTTCTTGTCGATCTTGTTGGTGGTGGTGTACGGCAGCCGATCGGCGTCGGGAAGGATCACCCATCTCTTCGGGATCTTGTAGGCCGCGAGTTCTGTTCGGCATGCGGCGACGAGTTCGTCTTGCGACATGCGGCGCCCTTGATTGAGCACGACCACGGCGCAGACGACCGCGCCTTTTTCCGCGTCCGGAACGCCGACGACATAGGCGATTCGGACGCCGTCGACGCTAGTGATCACCGCTTCGACCTCAACGGGCGCGACGTTGGCGCCCGAGGTCTTGATCATGTCGTCGGTGCGTCCGGTGAAGAACAGGAATCCGTCGTCGTCCAGGTATCCGGCGTCCTTGGTGTGATACCAGCCGTCGGCGTCGAACAGGTCGCTGTGCTGCCGTCCTACCATGCCGCGCATCATCGCCACTCCCCGCACACAGATTTCCCCGATGGTGCCGTTGGGGACCTCCGCTCCGGATTCATCGACGATTTTGTGCTCGTAGCCGGGTGCGGAGACCCCGAGCGAACCGCGCTTGCTATCGGGCACCGGTTCGTGCGGTGGCCACCAGGTGTGGGAACTGCACGTTTCGGTCATTCCCAACTGTGTGACCAGCAGTGATGGATCAGCCGCGCGCAGTTCCGGCGGTAGCAGGACCTGGTGGTACCCCGCGCGCAGACTTGACAGATCGATCGACGCAAATTCGGGATGATTCGCCAGTGCGCGGCCCACATGTGGGAATCCCGTTGCGTAAGTGGCTCGTTCGGATTCGAGCAGGCGCAGCACGTCGCCGGCGTCGAACTTGTGTTCGGTGAGAATGGTGGCGCCGGTCTGCATCGGACCGAGCAGACCGAATACCAACCCGGCAACCCAGAAGAACACCATCGGGATGTAGACCCGGTCGTCGGGCTTCCACTCGTGCTGAGTGGAGACGAAGCGAGAGTGTGTGATCGCGGTGCCGTGCGTATGGATGACGCCCTTGGGGTCCGACGTGCTTCCCGATGTGTAGATGACGACCAAATCGTCGGATGGGCGGACGGTAGATTCGCACGCGCGCAGAAACGCTTCGGGCACCGGGTCCGGCCACTCACTAGGCCAGGAGCGCTCGGTGCCGCCGAGCCCAAAAATGTTGCGCAACTGTGGCAGCCGTTCCAGAGTCAGCGGCGCGCCCATGACCGCGACCTCAGCCGTGGCCTCGGTGACCCGCGCCAGCATGTCCTTGCCGAGCAGTGAGTCGACCGATAACAGGGTGTGGATGTCGGCGTCGCGAAGCAGCCACCTCAACTCCGGCGGCTGAAAGAAAGTGTTGATGGGCACCGCGACCGCACCGATGCGGGTGGCTGCCAGGAACGCGACCACGAAATCGGGCCCATTCGGTGCGATCACTCCGACGCGGACACCTTTGGTCACTCCCGCCGCAACCAGTCGCCGGGCCATCTCAGCCGACCTGGAATCGGCTTCCGCGTAGGTAATCCGCTCGACGATGCCGTCACCGACCGAGGAAACGATGAAGTCGCTGTCGCCATAGTCAGCAACCAGACTGGCCAGCATCGCCGGCAGCACCGGTGCGTACGGCAACGGGTCATAGCTGAACTTCCGTGCGGACTGACTCATGGCGCGACAGTCATTCCACCACCCAGCGCGGTTCACGCTTTTCGGCGAACGCGAGCATCCCTTCCCGGTAGTCAGGATGGGTCAGCTGGTGTTGCAGCACGTAGCGGTAGGCAACGTCATTGGCCGCGCGCAGCCCGACATCCAGGCTGGCCCACATCGCCTTGATGGACGCCTGCACAGTTGCCGGGGAGAGTTTCGCGATTTCCAAAGCGATTTCCCTGGCGCGCTGCTGCAGTCGGTCAGCGGGTACCACCTCATTTATCAAGCCGATCTCGTAACCTCGTTGTGCGCTGATACGCCCTTGCTTGGTCATCAGCCCCAACTGCATCACCATCGACAGTGGCATTCGGCGCAATAGCACCGCGGGTTCGAGCGCGAACACGTTGCCGACTGCCAAGTGTGTGTCGATCAGTTCGGCATGTTCGGCTGCGATGATCAGGTCGGAGTCGGCGACCTGATGCAGAGCGCCTCCGACCGCCATCCCGTTGAGAGCGCAGATGACCGGCTTCCATACGTTGTGGTGAAGCCGAGAACCGGGAATCTTGTTGCGGATGCCGCCCTCTGCCGTTGCCCGAATGTCCTGGCCCGCGGAAAACGCGCGGTCCCCCGCTCCGGTGATGATGGCCACTCGAACGTTGGGATCGTCGCGGACGCGCGCCCACGCATTGCCGAGCTCGGTGCGGGTCAGATCGTCGGTAGCGTTGAGCCGCTCCGGGCGGTTGATGGTGATCGTGGCGACGTGCTCGCTGACTTCGAACAGGATTCTCTTCAGTTCCACGGCGTCCCCTGGCATCGATCTGTAGCAGCTAAACACTATAGCAGAATTTGTCTTATCGTCTCATTCGAGACTTTTATGGCATCCACTGGCCCCCGGACACCGAAATCAGCTGGCCTGTCAGGTGTTTGGCTGCCGGCGAGCACAGGAATGCGACCACACCGGCAACGTCCGCCGGTTCGCCCAACTGCCCGGTCACAGTGCTCCGGCGCATCTGCGCCAGCTCTTCCTCGGTCTTGCGCCCGACTAGCCAGGGCGTCGCCGTGGTGCCGACAACAACCGTGTTGACCCGCACCCCGTGCTCGCCCAACTGGACGGCCATCAGCCGGCTCAGTCCCTCCACGCCCGCCTTTGCGGCGGCATAGGCCGGCGGACCGGTGCGCACGCCGTGGGCCGAGACCGAGCTGATGTTGACGATCGCCCCGCCGCCTTCGGCTACCATCTGCCGGGCCGCAACCTGCGCCATGATGAACGTACCCTTGAGGTTGACTTCCACGATGCGATCCCAGTCCTCGTCGCTCTGCTCGAGAAACGTTCCGGGCAGCGTCATCCCGGCGTTGTTCACCAATGCACGAATGGGTCCGTACTCCTCGGCGAGGTTGCCCAGCGCATCCTCCACGGCGCCACGATCCGTAATCGAGAGGTTCATGGGGATAAGATCGCCCGAGTGCGCCGCGTCGCAAACCTGGGCTCGGGCAATGGCTTTCGTGTTGATGTCAACCGCGGCCACGCGATGACCGGCGGAAATCAACTCGGCGACGATGGCCTCACCGATGCCACGCACTCCCCCCGTAACGACCGCCAGCGGACGAGATTCAACCGACACGCTGTCCCCCTCTCGTCGCTGCCGCGCGCTCGATCGCAACGATGGATGGCCGCACGAATTCAACGGCTTCGGCCATCAGCTCTGGCAGATTTCCCCGACCACCGCCGGCCACCCACACATCGATGGCCGCGCGGTTGGCGCTGTTGGTCAGCGTGGCGGCGAGGCGAGGCCTCAAGTCCATCTCTTTATTGCTGTTCAGCCACCGCGCCACTTCGGCGGTGAGCTGATCGATCCAATCTTCGTTGATCCGCAGCATCGTTGCGCGCAGCGATGGCACGTTGTGGTACATGGTGGCGCGGACCAGGAAGATCTCGGGCTGTTCGATGATCGCCTCCGCCACCGCGGACGAGGTTTCGGCAAGTGCGTCCCACAAGGAGTTCGACCGTGCGGCACGAAACCGGCGGGCGGCCTCCTGGAGCCGATCGGCGTAGCCGTCGAACAGTATGTCGTCCTTGGTGGCGAAGTGGTGAAAGAACGTGCGCGGCGCGACACCTGCAGCGGTCGAGATCTGCTCGATTGTGGTCGTTTCGTAGCTCTGGGTGGCGAAGAGCTCGATCGCCGCGTTGATGAGTGCGTGTCGGTTACGCAATCCGCGGGCCCGCCGTTGGTCCATGGTCATCCCCCTGCCAGCGTCGCAGTTCCCGAACTCAACGCGACGATGTCACCTTGCAGTGTCCGGAAACGCACGGAATCTCCAGTTCGCCACATCTCAGTGCGCAGCGAAGCATCGAGTCCGACCGGCTTGGCAAAGCGGCAACTCAAGGATGTCAACGACTGTGGATCGCCGTGGCCGATTCCGTTGATCACCGCCCGTGCGGCGAATCCGAGGGTGCACAGCCCGTGCAGGAACACGTCGCCGAAGCCAAACTTGCGGGCCGCAGCCGGGTCGATGTGGAGCTGGTTGCGGTCGCCAGACAGTCGATAGATCGCAGCCTGTTCCGGCCGGATCACGTCGTCGAAGACTTCGTCCGGCGGCCCATCCGGATCTGGCTCGGCCGAGGGTCCCCGCTCGCCACCGAATCCCCCGGCTCCAAGGACCATGGTCTGCGACAGGGCCACAAAGACGGTTCCGTCCGCGTCGACCCCGCGGCTGGTCAATTCGACGGCGGCGTGTTTGCCCTTGTCCCATACCGACGACACCCGAGCCTGCACTGACAGGTCGCCGCTGGCGGTGATCGGCCGATGCAACTCCAGCGACTGGGCCGAGTGGACGATCGGAAACGTACCGAGGTCGAGAACACTGCGGAGATCCTTGACTGCCCACCAGTTGGCGATGAGGGCAAAGGTCGGCAACACCGCAGGACCGCAAGCCTCATTGAGCAGTGCCAACTCGGCGGGTGGGCGGGCGCCAACCCCCAACGCGTAGAGGATCACGTCGGTCTGATCCCACGTGAATGACGCCGGCCTCAGAGCGGTTCCGACCACGGAGTCGGAGAGGGTCACGGCACCTCCTTGGATTGAACGGATTGACGATATATGTTCAATCGTGCAATATAGTGGCAGTAACTGCAACTATCTTAATGGGGTCAGAAGGAAGGACCGATATGAAGTTCGGCGTGTTCATCCTCGGCGACAAGCCCAACCACCTCAGCGAGCGAGAGGTGCTGGCCAACGTGCTGGAGGAAGCGCGCTGGGCAGAGGAGCTCGGCTACGACGAGGTCTGGCTGGCCGAGCACCACTTCTCTCCATACGGGATGCTCCCCGACCTTCCGCAGGTGGCTACGGCGATCGCTGCGCAGACCGAACGCATCCGCATCGGAACCGCTTGCATGGTCGCGCCCTTCCACAATCCGATCCAACTGGCAGAACGCATAGCGATGGTCGACGTTTTGTCCGGCGGACGCTTCGACGCCGGCTTCGGCCGCGGCTACCAGGCGCACGAGTTCAAGGGTTTCGGCCTCTCGATGGACGAGGCCACCAGCCGCTACCAGGAGTGCGTGGACATCGTCAGCCGGCTATTGACGGAGGAAAACGTCAGCTATGACGGCAAGTACTTCCAGCTCGAGGACGTGACCATCTATCCGCGACCGGCGCAGCAAACGATTCCGGTGTGGGGCACGGTGATGAAGACGCCGTCAAGCTTCGAGTGGCTCGCCGAGAAGGGCTTCGGTGCGATCATCGGTAACCCCTACCAGGTCGACCCGGACCTACAGGGGGCGCTGGATATTTACTTGAAGGTGCAGTCCGAGAAGGGACTCGAAGCAGCCACCGGTAACGTGTGGGCGCTGCTCAACGCGTTCTGCCACGAGGATGACGCATTCGCACGCAGCTATCCGCGCGAGAGTGTCGAACTGTCCATCCAGACGCACCGCAAGTATTCAAGCCCCTTTGAGCCGGGCGGCGAGATACCGGCCGACTATAAGGCCTACTCGGACTGGTTCGAGAAGCACGACAAGCAGAGCTACGAGCAGGTGCTGAATTCACACCTGACGCTGATGGGTAATCCGGAGCGCATCGTGGAGAAAATGCGTACTGTCATCGACATGGGTTGGCGCAACATCATATTGCGCATGTCGCGAGGCGGGGCGATGGATCGCGCAAAGGTTTATGAGTCGATGAAGCTGTTCGCCCAAGAGGTGATCCCAGCGGCCACCGAGCTCGCGGCAGCGGCGGCTTGAGCCAGCAGCTGACCGACCGCATCCGGGCGGTTCTGGCGATCGACCCCGGGGCACCCGCCATCGAGTACCAGGGTTCTTGGACGACTTGGCAGGCGCTGGCAGACATCGCTTCTGGAGTTGAAAGCCAGCTGACAGCAGTAGGTTTGGACGAGAAGTCTGCTGTCGGCCTGGTGCTGCGTAACCACCCCGCGATGGTCGGGGCGATGCTGGGCGTGTTATTGGCCAACGGTTGCATCGTCACGATCAACCCGTCACACGGCGACGCCGGACTCGCATCGGACATCCGTGGGTTGAGGTTGCCCGCGTTGATCGCAGTGCCGACCGACTGGCAGCGCACCGGAGTCATCCGCGCCGCCGCTGGGGCGATGGGGCTGCAGGTGATGACCGAGCCCGCCGACTGCGCTACCGTTGCCGGCCTCGAAGATCCTGGATCCGGCCCGTTCCGAAACAAGACCGCTGGTATCGCCGTCGAGATGCTGACCAGCGGCACTACCGGTCCCCCGAAGCGAATCCCGCTGTCCTACAGCACGTTCGAGCACACAGTCGCCGCGGCGAGCGCACATTACAGTTCGGGGCACAGGCCGGAACTCAGACTGCGTTCCGGCGTCGCGATCGTCGGCTCGCCGCTGGTGCACATGTCGGGACTGTTTCGCACGCTGCTCAATGTCTGCGAGGGCCGAAAGATCGCACTAATGGAGCGATTCCGGGTGCCCGATTTCGTGGAATTGGTGGTCCGGCATCGGCCACGCGCCGTGGGCCTGGTGCCGTCGGCGCTGTCAATGGTGCTAGACGCCGGGGTGGCGCCTGAGGTGTTCTCCAGCGTGGAGGTGGTGACCTCGGGCACCGCGCATCTGCCCGTCGATATACAAGAGGAGTTCGAGCAGCGCTACGGCGTTGCGGTCTTGCCATCCTACGGCGCAACGGAATTCGCGGGCGGCGTGGCGGGCTGGAACCTTGCCTTACATCGGGAGTGGGCCGCGGCCAAACGCGGCAGCGTAGGACGGCCCCAGCAGGGCCGGGAAATCCGCGTCATGTCCATAGAAGACGACAGCGAGATGCCGGCCGGTGAACAGGGTCGCATCGAGGTCCGTACCTTCGGGGGCGCCTGGGTGCGGACCACCGACCTCGGCCGTGTCGATGACGACGGCTTCGTGTTCATCGATGGGCGCATCGACGACGTCATCATCCGCGGTGGCTTCAAGGTCACGCCCGCCGAAATCGTCGAGGTCCTGCGCAGCCATCCGGCGGTACGCGACGCCGGTGTGGCCGGTCTGCCCGACGAGCGGCTCGGCCACGTGCCGGTCGCAGCAGTCGAGTTGGTCCACGGTGGTCAGGTCACATCGGAGGATCTTCTGGCCTATGTGCGCGAACGAGTCAGTCGCTACCAGGTTCCGGCCCGTCTGGTCATCGTCGATGAGTTGCCACGGACGCCCTCGCTCAAGGTCAGCCAGCCCGGCGTGCGTGAATTATTCGAAGAGGTGCGGAGTTGACAATCGACCTCCGAGGGGCGGCGGCCGTCGTCGGTGTAGCCGACGAGGTTTCGCCGACCGGTGTGATTGACGTTCCGCTGCGGGAATTGGAAGCGCGCGTCATCACCGCGGCGTTGGCCGATGCCGGGTTGTCGCTGCGGGACGTCGATGGCCTGTGCACCTGTACCGGCGGAGCGCTCATGCATTCGGTCGAACTGGCCGAATACCTGGGAATAACACCACGATTCACCGATGCCACTCAAACCGGGGGTGCCAGCTACGGGCTGTACGTCGAGCATGCCGCCGCGGCGATCGCCGCCGGTGAAGCCGAGACGGTAGTGGTCGTCTATGCATCCACACCGCGTGCCGCCCGAAAGCGAGGCGAAAAAGGTCTTGGCGTCTTCGCCACCCCCGAGCGGCTCGAGTGGGAGAACCCGTTTGGCGTGATGCTCCCGATCAGTGCCTACGCGCTGGCCGCCAACCGCCACATGGCCACTTTCGGGACCACCGCCGCTCAGCTCGCTCAGATCGCCGTCGACACCCGGCGTTGGGCGGTAATGAATCCGCGCGCTCACCTGCGCGAGGCGATCACCGTGAATGACGTCCTGGACTCCGGCTTCATTGCCGAACCGCTACACAAGCTCGAGTGCTGCCTAGTCACCGACGGCGCCGCGGCACTGGTGGTCACGAGCGCCGAGCGCGCCCGCAACCTCGCCAAGCCGCCGGCCTTCGTCCTGGGTGCGGCGTCGGCGGCCTCGCACGCGATGATCTCCCAAATGCCTGACCTCACCGTCACCCCAGGTGGCCTTTCGGGGCCAGCCGCCTTCCGTGCAGCTGGCCTCAACCCGGCCGACATCGATGTGGTCGAGCTCTACGACTCGTTCACCATCACGGTGCTGCTGGCGCTCGAAGACTTGGGCTTCTGCCCGAAGGGCGAAGGGGGTTCGTTTGTCGCGGACGGCGCGTTGGGACCCGGAGGTACGCTGCCCGGTCAGACCTCCGGCGGCGGGCTCGCCTACACCCACCCCGGGGCGTTCGGGGCCTTCCTGCTCGTCGAGGCCACGCGCCAGTTGCGCGGTGAATGCGGCGAACGCCAGGTCCCAGAAGCGAAAACGGCTGTCGCACATGGCACCGGCGGGGTGCTCTCAGCCACCTCGACGGTGATTCTGGGAACGGAGGCGACGCTGTGACCGATACGCTGCCCGTCCCCCCGCCCAGCCCGGCATCCGCGCCCTTCTGGGACGCGACCCGGCGTCGCGAGCTGACGGTCCAACGATGCGAATCGTGCTCGCGGCTCGTCTGGTACCCGCGGTTCGTCTGTCCGCACTGCGGCGGGTCGTCGCTGCAGTGGGAAAAGTTGAGCGGCGACGGGGTCGTTTACGCGGTCAGCGTGCACCACCGCGCCGCGCTCCCCGCCCTTGCCGACAAGGTGCCGTACTCCGTGGTGCTCGTCGATCTGGACGAAGGTGTCCGCATGATGTCGAACGTGTTCGGTCCCCCTCCCACGGTTGGTGACCGTGTCACCGTGGCGTGGGTGCCGCTCGAGGACGGCCGCAATCTCGCTGTCTTCGAAACGAAGTGAGTCCTGATACCGCGCTGCGGCGCGTCCGCGAAGAGGTCGTGCTCCGGCACGTCGCGGCCGAGAATGCGCGCGACCTGGACGCGGCGATGGCCACCTTCACCCATCCGCGCTACGAGATCATCCCTACGGGAACCGTTTTCGATGGTGGCGAGGCGGTCCGCGCAATGTTGTTGCAGCAGTGGGCGGATCTCCCCATGCTGCGATATGCCGCGGAGGCGATCTACCACGGGGACAACGGTCTGGTCGTGGAGACCCGAACGACCGCACCCGGCACACCGCTCGACATGTTGAGCGTTAACCTCTTCGGCTTCCGCGGGCCCGATCTCGTCCTGGAACGCTGTTATTTCGACCGGATGCTGCTCGCTGCGCAACTCGAGTCGATCCGCACGCCCTAGCCATCGACAGCGTCACGGACCGCCTGGACGAGTGCGGGGATGTCGCGATCCCGATTCGCGCCAGGCAAGGGCCAGTGCGTCATTCGCAGGTCGGTCACGCCGGCGTTCGCCAGCGAGGTCGCTCCCGCGGCGACCGCGGTGAGGTCGAGCCGGCCATCGGCACTCGTCTGCATGCGCAGCGTCCCGGCAACACCGAACCCGTCCGGGTCGCCGCCGGCGCGCTCGACCGCGGCGCGCATTCGACTAATTCCCGCGGCGACATCCCGCGCATCCGGACCCCACGGGATCCACCCCCGTCCAAAGCGAGCGAGCCGGCGAGCGACCGCTCGGTTCACCGTCCCGCTCACCCAGACCGGTACTCCGCCGGGCTGCACTGGTTTGGGCATCTGGTGAATCCGCTCAAAACTCAAACCGGCTGAGTGATAGCTCACCTCGTTCTCCCGCCATAGCCGCTGGCATACTTCGAGCGTCTGGTCCAGGATCGCCCCGCGTCGGTCGAAGTCCACTCCGGCCGCGTCGTATTCCTCACGCTGCCAGCCGACGCCCACCCCGACATCGACGCGGCCACCGGACAGAACGTCCATGGTCGCAAGGGTTTTCGCAAGGACCGCGGCCGGACGCAGCGCGGCGAGCAAAATGTTTGTGCCCAGCCGGATTCGCTCGGTCTTTGCCGCCAGGTAGGTCAGCGTCGTGAGCGGTTCCAGCCAGTGCCCGTCCGGACCGGTCGGTTGGCGACCACCTATTGTTCCGCCCGTCCGTGGATCCGCGTACGCGTCCATGTTCATGCCGAACGCGACGTGTTCCGAGACCAGCAGGCGGTCGAATCCAGCGCCCTCCAACAGTTGCGCCCAATCCGTCAGGTGTTCCCAATCCGGCGGTGCCGCTGCGGAAAACGACGGAATCCCCATCGAGAGCTGTAGCGGGACCATCAACTGAGTCCTCCGATCGACGCGGCCCGGTCCTCGGTGGCATCGACGACGACCCTGCGGTGCGCGATCCGCCACCGCAGACCGCCTTCGAGCGAATACTTGTCCAGGTAGCGGATGTGCATGACGTGGTTCTGCCCGTCCGGCTCACCACCACGAAAGTGATTGGCAGTGCAGTAGATTTCGCCGACGGCCGACTCCCCTCGACGACATACAGGCCCTGTGCAACGAGGTGAGAGGTGCGTGGCCACCGCGCGACGATGCCGATTATCCGTTGAATCTCGCCGTGACCGGTCAGCGTTCCCGGTTCGCGCCCGGGCCTTTCGACGAGCATGGACGCGTCGGGGGCGAACACCGCCAGAAGCGCGTCGCGATCTCGGCGATCGACCGCCGCCGCATACCTGCGGGACAGCGCTTCAAGTTCCGCATGGGGAAGTGCCCGCGAGATATCCATCTGCTTCCCGTGCCGGCCGGATAGAGACCCGTAGACGATACCGCCTGAGCTTGTCGGGTCAGCGCCCGGCGGTTTCGGTGCGCGCCTCGTCGGAGGTTCGTGCGCCGAAGCTTGGCACGGGGACGAGGTCACTGTCGTGTGTCTCGTTGACGCCACGCTGCAGCGGTATCAGCAGCGGCACGAACAGCAGTTGGTCGGCGACCATCGGTGTCAGCAGCCGGTTGTGTACGAAGCCGAATGAGCTTTTGGTGATCGGGTCGGCCCAGCCGATGGTCCCGCCCAGTCCGGCATGCCCGAAGCCCCGCAGTAGGCCCGGCACCGGTGATCCGTGGTAGCCCAGGTGAAATGACATCGGGAAGAAGACGTTCAGGTCCGGCCGAAAGCTGCGCCTGCCTGTCAGCGACCCGACCAATTCCTCCGAGAGGAATCGCTGCCCATCGATACTTCCGCCGTTGGCGAGCGCTCCGTACATCTTGGCGAGCCCCCGCGCAGTCACCACCGCATTCACCGCGGGAATCTCGCTGTCCAGCAGCGCCATGTCGCCCTGGACCAGGGAGGTGATACCGGGTACGTAGGTCGCACCGAGCGGGCCTGGAATCGGCAGTTTGGCCATCAGCGAGATCAGCTGGCCGACCCCCGGCCCGCCCGAGAAGCGTTGCGGGAACATGGTCTGTGCGGCCTTCGTGGACCCGTCGGCCGGCGGCCGCCCTAGGTGGATACCGTCGGTGTCCAGTGGTCGCGCGATCTCCGTGCGGAATAGCTCCCGCATACCCTTGCCGGTGATCGCGCGGGCCAATCCGGATGCCAACCATCCGAATGTGAACGCGTGATATGCCGCCCGGCCGGCGAGGCGGTCAACGGGCGCCGCGGCCAGCCGCTCTTCCATGAACCGGTGATCGAGCAACTGTTCGGTGGTGATGGTCCCGAGCCGGGACAGGCCCGTCGTGTGACGCAACATGTCACGCACGGTGATGTCGGACTTACCGTTGGCGCTGAACTCGGGCCAGTACTGCGCGATGCGGTCGTCGTAGGACAGCAACCCACGGTCGGCGAGGCGGTGCAGGACCGTCGATGCCACGCCCTTACCCGCGGAGAAGACCATCGCGCCGGTGTCCGCGGACCAGGGCACGCGCCCCTCGCGATCGGACCAGCCGGTCCACACGTCGACGACGGGTTCCCCGTCGACATACACAGACAGCGCCCCACCGCCATACCGTGGGCCGGGAAAGAGCGCGGCGAAGGTTCTCACTGCGCAGGCAAATCGAGGGTCGGCGGCACCGTGCACATGGGTCGGCAGACCCTCACCGGCTCGCAGGGCTAGTCGCTCGGGCATCGCGGTCGAAGTTCTCCTCAACTGGGCGTCTGAGCCGCCCATCGGACGACTAAACAAATATCGTCATATTGTATTGTATGCTCGTCGACGGAGTGCGCATCGCGAAGGAGTGGTGATGGCCACGCAAGTAGACATGGGAACCCGGGTCCTGAGCAGCGACCGTGCCGTCGAGTTATACCGCTTGATGAGCAAGGTGCACCACAGCGACCAGCGCGTCCGAAAAGGCCTGTCCTCCGGCGAGATCGCCATGAGCTATTGGCCAGTCGAGGGACAGGAGGCGATGTCGGCCGGCGCGGCCCTTGCCCTCTCCGATAACGATCAGCTGGTCACCACCTATCGCGGTCTCGGTGATGTGGTGGCCAAGGGCATCGACCTACCCAAGTACTTCGCCGAAATCCTCGGCCGAAGCACCGGTTTGTCAAAGGGCAAAGCCGGGGCAATGGGCATTTTCGACCCCGAGCACGGGGTCGCGTGGACCACCGGCATCGTGGGTGCCGGCCCCCTGATCGCGAACGGGATCGCGCTGGCAGAGGCCGTCAAGGGCAGTGATCGCGTGGTGCTGGTGAGCTTCGGCGACGGTGCGACGAGCATCGGCTACGTCCACGAGGCCATGAACATGGCGACGCTGTGGTCGCTTCCAGTGGTGTTCTTCTGCCAGAACAATGCATGGGCCGAATGCACGCCCGTGGCGGGCTACACCCGCTCGACCCGGTTGTCCGACCGGGCCGCCGGCTACGCGATGCCCGGGATCACTGTCGACGGCACGGATCCGCACGCGGTGTTTCACGCCGTGGCCGAGGCCGTCGAGCGTGCGCGGTCCGGCGGCGGCCCATCGTTCGTCGAAGCGGTGGCATATCGCCTGCAGGGCCACTACTTTGGCGACCAGATGCCCTACGCGGACCCTGACGAGCTGGCGGCCAAGCGCGCCGACCCACCCTTCGCGCGGTACCGGCAGCGCCTCATCGACGACGGTCTGGCCACTGAGGACGAGCTCGACCGCATTGACGCCGAACTGATGGCAGAAATCGACTCGGCCTTCGCCTCAGCCCGCGAGGCCGAGCCACCCGCCGTAACGGAACTCACTCGCGACGTGTTCGCCGCGCATGGCACCGAACTAGCGGCACCCGTAACGCAGCGTGCGAAGGCGCCCGAAGGAGAAACCGAGAATCTCGGTCTCGTGCAGGCGATTCACCGCACGCTGGATCGCGCCATGGCCGCCGATGATTCAATCGTGCTGCTCGGCGAGGACATCGCCGATCCGGCGGGCGGCATGTTCAAGATCACCGCGGGACTTTCCACCAAGTACGGCACCGACCGGGTGCGCGACACCCCGATCGCCGAGTCGTCCATCATCGGCGCCGCCGTCGGTGCGGCACTAGGCGGGCTGCGGCCGGTGGCGGAACTCATGTTCATGGACTTCCTGGGTGTGGCCATGGATCAGATCGCCAACCACGCCGCGAAGATCCGCTACATGTCAGGCGGCCGGCAGGGCGCACCGATCGTCATCCGCGCCATGGTGGGCACAGCCGCAGGCCCGCAACACTCGCAAGCGTTCGAGGCCTGGGCGATGCACACACCCGGAATCAAGGTCGTCTGGCCCAGCACCGCAGCCGACGCCGTGGGCCTGCTCAATGCATGCCTGGCAGAAGACGATCCGTGCCTGTTCGTCGAGTCGATGAAGCTCTTCTACGGCGGCGGTAAGGGGCCCGTGCCCACCGCCGACTATGTGATCCCGCTCGGGCAGGCCGACATCAAACGGGTCGGCACCGATGTGACGATCTGTACGTACGGCACCATGGTCCATGCCGCGCTCGATGCAGCCAACCAGCTTGACATTGAGGGCGTTTCGGTTGAAGTCGTAGATCTGCGGACGCTGGTGCCGCTGGATCTGGCGGCGGTGATCGAATCGGTCCGCAAGACCCGGCGCCTGGTGGTGGCCCACGAGTCGGTCGGATTCTGCGGACCGGGGGCCGAAATCGCCGCCGCCGTGGGCACCGAGCTGTTCGGTGTGCTGGTGAGCCCCATTCAACGCGTGGCCGGCACGTATACGCCGGTGCCGCGCGCGGCCACCCTCGAAGCGGCTTGCCGTCCGGACGCCGCGCAACTCGTCGAAACCGTCAGGAGAATCGTGTGATCGAGGTGCGGATGCCCAAACCTGGTGATGCGATCACCGAAGCGGAATTGATCGAGTTCTATGTAGCGGACGGTGACCACGTTTCCGAGGGTGACCCGCTTTATCAGATCGCCACGGACAAGGTCGAAATGGACATCGAAGCGCCGGCCAGCGGAGTGGTCGCCTGGAAGGTCAGTGCGGGCGAAACCTACAGTGTCGGTGAACTTCTCGCAGTGATCGGGGAACAGTGACCGCGCTCCCCGAATCGGTCGACGTCGACCTCGGCACCCCAGAGCTAATCGGGCGTATCCAGGGCGACACATTGACCGTCACGATCAGCCGTCCCGAGAAGAAGAATGCCGTCACCGCGGACGGCTATCACGGCATCAAGCGGGCAGCGATGATTGTCGCCGACGAGCCGCGTTTGAGCTTCCTGGTAATCACCGGATCCGGCGAGGCATTCTGCGCGGGTGGGGACATGAACGCGGTGGGCAACCCGGACCGGACGTGGGATGCATTCACCGAATCATACGACGGGACGCCGTTCGAAACGCTCGGCAAGATACCGAAAATTGTTGTCTGCGCGGTTAACGGGATTGCCCTTGGCGGTGGTTTGGTGATGACCCTGTTCGCGGATCTGGTCGTCGCATCCGATCGAGCCCGATTCCGCGTCCCCGACCTCACCCGCGGCGTATACGAAGCGTTCGTCGCCGCTCGGCTGCCGCAACGGCTGGGCACACTGAGGGCCAATCACCTTATCTACGGCAACGATTGGATCGACGCACCCGAGGCCGAGCGCCTCGGCCTGGTCGGTAAAGTCGTGCCGCACGACTCCTTGCTGTTGGAAGTCGACGCCCTGCTAGAACGAGTCCGAAAGACCGGCCCGGTCGCTCGCGCCGCGATGAAACGTGAGATGGCGCGTGCGCTGCCGCCCGTGGACGTCACGGGCTACTGGTCGTCCATCGGCACCACCGAGCAGATCGAGGCCTTTACCGCGTTCCTGCAGAAGCGATCCCCGGAATGGCCTGTCAGCCACGACCGCGAGGCCTTCGTGGAGACTCGTCGGCCGGAATGGCTGACTGCAAGAGACGAGGGCTGAACGCCGATGACGGACGTACCGGAGGGCACACCGGAACTGACCGGGTGCGACGAGATCCTCGTGGCCGCAGACGGTCCCGTGCGTATCGTGACGTTGAGCAACCCCGACAACGCGAACGCGGTCAACAACCGGATGCACACCGCCTTCACCCGGTTGTGGGGCACGCTGGCCGACGACCCCGACGCCCGGGCGGTGCTGATCACCGGCACCGGCGATTACTTCTCCGCCGGCGGAAACCTGGTGGAATGGCTGGAAACCCATGTCAACAACCCGGTCACTCGCCGCGCCGGAATGCGAGACGCCCGACGCATCGTGCGCGACATGATCGACTTTCCACTGCCGGTAGTCGCGGCTGTCAACGGCCCCGCAGTCGGCTTCGGGTGCAGCATCGCAGTGTTATGCGACATCGTCTTGATGTCAGACCGGGCGTTCTTCGCCGACACTCACGTAGCGAGCGGACTGGTTGCCGGTGACGGCGGCTCGGTCCTGTGGCCTCTGCTGATGAGCCTGCTGAAAGCCAAAGAGTACCTGATGCTCGGCGAACGCATCAAAGCGGAAAAGGCGGTCGAGCTGGGCTTGGCCAACCGCGTGGTACCGCACGGACAGATCAAACAGGAGGGCCTGGCAGTGGCCCACCGCCTGGCCGCGCTGCCGCCGCGCGCGGTGCAGGACACGAAAAGAACGTTGAATCTGCATGCCCAACGCGCGATCACTGGCATCCTCGAGTACGGGATATCCGCCGAGACGGAGTGTTTCACCACACCCGAGCACCGGGCTGCTATCGACAAGTTCCTGAACCGGTAGGGGTGGTCCAATGGTCGCCGACGCCGATGCTCAGCTAGTCCGTTACGAAGAGCGAGACGGCATCGCTGTGCTCTTATTGGACCGGCCGCGCCAGCGTAATGCCTTGTGCTACGAATCGTGGACCGAGCTATCGATCGCACTCGGTGGCATCGTCGCCTACGGCGACCGCGGCGTAGTTTTGGCCGGTGCAGACGGATTCTTCTGCGCCGGAGGAGATTTGAAGACCGGGCCGGCACACGGGAACGGTCCGCTGAGCCCCGCCGGCCGTGTCGAACACGCCCAACGAGTGATGGAACAACTCAAAGCACTGCCGGTACCGACCATCGCGGCAGTCGAGGGCGCGGCCGTCGGCCTTGGCTGGAGCCTGGCACTGTCATGCGATCTGGTTGTGTGCGCTTCCGACGCCTTTTTTGCTGCGCCGTTCGTGGCGCGCGCGGTGGTGCCCGACGGTGGGCTCGCTTGGCGCCTGACTCAGCAGTTGGGCCGGCACCGTGCGGCGTCGTTCCTGTTGCGCGGGACACGGATGTCGGGCTTCGAAGCCCAGCAGGTGGGACTGGTGACCGACGTTGTCGATCCCGGATCGGCGATCGACCGGGCGCTGGCCATCGCCAGCGAGCTGGCACAAGCCGATGCCGGAGCGGTGGAAATGACCAAGCGGCTGATCAATTCGGCCGAAAGCGCTCAGCTCGCCGCGTTCCATCCGCTCGAACTGGCGATGGCCACCGTTGCGCAGCAGCGCTCGGCTGCGGTTGAGGGCCGCACCGCCTTCTCCTAAGCGATCATCTCAGCGCGGCATGCCCAAGCCGACCGTAGATATCAGATCTCGCTGAATCTCGCTAGTACCTCCGCCGATCGCATGCAGCAGCGACAACAGGAGCCCCTCGGAGAAGTGCCCATGCAGGATTGAATCCGGATCATTCGGCATGAGTTCACCAGCGGGACCGAGGATCTGGGCGCCAAGCGTCCGTAATTCGGCGGTCAGCTCGGAGTGGTACAGCTTCGACAACGACGGCAACGCGGGATCCAAAGCACCCGCGGCCTGCAGGTGCGCTACGCGATAGGACAGGGCGCGGCCGGCCTCTACGCGTTCGACGGCGCGGGCTAGCGCGATGCGGGTAGTCGGTTCAGCCAGCGGATCATGCGGCGAGCCTTTCTGCGCGTGGCACCAGTCGATCAACTCATCAAGATAGCGCTGGGCCTGCGCGGCCCTGGTGATATTCGATCGTTCGACCTCCAACAGCGCCTTTCCGACCGTCCACCCCTCGCCCTCTGCCCCAACGAGATTGGCCGCCGGCACGCGCACACTGTCGAAGAACTCCTCGGCGAAGGTCGGATATCCGGTCATCGAGCGGATGGGCCGGCGGGTGATTCCCGGTGTCTCAAGGTCGACGAGGAAGAACGAGATTCCCGCCTGGCGCTTGTCGGCAACCGGCGAGGTGCGGGCCAAGACGAAGATCCAATCGGCGAGCACGCCGTTGCTCGTCCATGTCTTCTGCCCGTCCAGGACGTAATGGTCGCCGTCCTGATGAGCGGTCATGCGCAGTGCCGCCAGATCCGAGCCGGCCTCAGGTTCCGAATACCCCTGTGCCCACATGCGTTCTGAGCGGGCGATGGCCGGCAGGTGCTCCGCCTTCTGTTCGGAGGTACCGTATTTGAACAACACCGGCGCCAGCATGTTGACGCCGTTGGTGTTGACCAGCGGCGCCCCGGCGTACGCGAGCTCCTCCCGGATGACCACCTGTTCGACGACGCCGCGGCCGCCCCCGCCGTACTGGGCGGGCCAGTGCGGCACGAACCAGCCCTGGTCGTGTAACGCCTGGCAGAACGCCACCGCACGGTCGTGCGCATCGCGGGGGAGGTAGTCGGGATTGGCCGCGGTGCGGCGGAATTCATCCGGCAAGTTGCCCGCAAGCCAGCCACGGACCGAAGCCCGCAGCGACTCGGTCTCCTCGTCCGCGCCGAACCGGATGATCGGTTTGAGAGGCATGCTCAGATGCGTTTACTGGGCTTTGAGCCCTTCTTCATGAGTTCCGCCATGAACTGCTGGAACTCCTTGCTGCCGGTCACCATCGCCTGAAGGTCATTGCTGGCTTGTTGATGGGTGCGGAACCCCATGGTCTCCCAGGCCCGGATGACGCCGGACTTGACTGCCTGCAGCGTGATCAAGGGCGCCTTGGCGATCTGCGCGGCCAGCTCCTCGACGGTGGCTTCGAGTTGATCGGCGGGCACCACCCGATTGACCAGACCGAACTCCAAGGCCTCGGCGGCCGTCAACCGCTGGGCTGTGTAGAGGTATTCGGCGGCGCGCTTATAATTCATGAAAACCCACGGCTCAAACATCGTTTCGGCGCCGGGGAGCCCAAAGCCGGGAACCAGCGGCATCTGGAACCACGCGTCCTCGGAACACACGGTGATTTCGGGAATCAGCGCCCATGTCGTGCCCCCGCCGATCGCATAGCCGTGCACCTGAGCGATCACCGGTTTGGGGAACTCCCACAGCTTGAGGACCGGCCACAGAAATAATTGGGCAGCAGACCGCCAGACTTTCCCCGATGCTTCCAGCTCGGCCTTGAATTCGGGGTATGCACCCGTGGGGACGTGGCCAGAGCAGAAGCCCTTGCCATTGGCTTTGATGATCACGACTTTGATGTCGTAGTCGTACTGCGCGTCGTCGAGGGCCGCGTTGACGCTATGGACCATTTCAGAGGTCTGGGCGTTGGCGGCGTCCGGATTGTTCAGGATGATCCGCGCGATAGCGCCGTCCTTCTCGTAGACGACGTGCTCGAGATCTCGGGTTTCCACGTTCCTTCGTCCTCCTCAGCAGGGGGTGGGCGACCCGCGCCACCATAATAGTGCAACTATACAGATAATGTATTACTGTTCCTTACGAGGAGGACGGTGCCGATGACGACAACGGACCTACGTTGGGATCCGTTCGATCGCGCCCTGCACAAGGACCCGTATGCGGCCTGGAAACGGTTGCGCGACGAAGCGCCTGTCTACCACAACACGGAGTACGACTTCTACGCCTTGAGCAGGTTTTCCGACGTGATGGAGGCGTCGCTGGACACCGAGTCGTTCTCCTCGGAGCACGGTGTCACGCTGGACGCGATCGGCGACGATCCGTGGGTATCGCCCAAGCCGATTATCATGATGGATCCGCCCGACCACACTGCGCTGCGAAAGATGGTCAACCGCACCTTCTTTCGCACAAGTGTCGCCAAACTCGAGGACCGCGTCCGCACGCTGTGCCGCGGCTACCTGGGCAAGTTCGTCGGCACCGAGGGCTTCGACTACGTGCGCGACTTTTCAATGAAGCTGCCGGTGATGGTCATCAGTTCCCTGCTCGGGTTTCCCGAGCAGGACCACGACAACCTGAGGGAATGGTCAGATGCCCAGCTCCACCGCGAAGACGGGGCAACTCAGCTGAGCGAAGACGGCCAGCAAGCCAACGCCAAGCTGCTGGGCTATTACGCCGACCAGATTCAGCAGCGCCGGATCGTTCCGAGCGACGACATCGTCGGCAACCTGATGGGGTCCGACCTGGTCCAAGCGGGCCGCGAGTCGCGTCGCCTCGATGACGGTGAGGTGTTGATGTTCATCGCAACAATCAACGTCGCCGGCAACGAAACAGTGGCGCGGCTGCTGGGCTGGGCGGCGCTGACGCTCGCGCGCTACCCCGAGCAGCGGGCCAAACTGGCCGCGAACCCAGAACTGATCGGCAACGCCGTCGAGGAACTGCTGCGCTACGACGCCCCGTCGCCCGTACAGGGCCGTTACACAGCACGCGAAGTCACCTATCACGGAACGCTCATCCCCGCGGGTTCACGGGTGGCGCTGCTGACCGGCTCGGCCGGCCGCGACGAACGCCAATACGAGAATGCCGACGTCTTCGACGTCGAACGAACCGGAATCCGCCACATCAGCTTCGGTCACGGTTCGCACTTCTGCCTCGGTGCCGCACTCGCGCGCCTGGAGGCCCGGGTCGCGCTGGAAGAGACACTGGCGCGATTTCCGGCGTGGGACGTGGATGAAGAGGCGGTGACCTACGTGCACACCAATTCGGTGCGCGGCCCGGCCAGCGTGCCGATTCGGCTGTGATCCCCGATCTGACGGCACGGACCGAGGACGCGGTCCGCTGGTTGGTATTGGACCGACCAGACGCCGGCAATTCGGTGACGCGGGCCATGCAGCGAAGCCTGATTGAGAATCTCCAGGCCGCGTCCAGCGATCCCGAGATCAGAGCGGTGGTGCTCACCGGTCGCGGCGACCGGCACTTCTGCACCGGACCCAATCTCCACGATCCAGGCATGCAACCGAAGAAAGACAGGGTCGCCGGCGATGCCGCCCGGATTCTGCGTATCGGATCTCAGGCGGTGGTGTCAGCTTTGCTCGATTGCGAAAAGCCGGTGCTGTGCGCGCTCAACGGCGTCGCCGCCGGGGTGGGCGCCAGCATGGTGCTCGCCTGCGATCTCATCGTCGCCGCCGAAAGCGCTCGGCTCATGGCGCTTTTCACACGCCGCGGGCTTGCGCCCGACGGCGGTGCCGCCTACCTGCTGGCCCGCAAGGTGCCCTTCAATATCGCCAAGCAGCTGCTGTTCTTCGGCGAGGAGCTGTCAGCGTCCGAGGCCTACCGGATCGGCCTGGTCAACAAAGTGGTCGCCGATGGCGACCTCGAGGACGAGACGCGCGCATGGGCCCGTCGGCTTGCGAGTGGACCGACACGCGCGCTGGCGGCGGCCAAGGCGATGCTCAATCAAGCGTTTGACGTCGACCGCGATGCGGCGTTTCGTACCGAGGCCCTGCTCGTGGAACAGGTAGCCGGGACAGACGACGTCGCAGAGGGCATGGCCGCCTTCGTTGAGCGACGCGACCCCGACTTCCGTGGCCGCTGACGACCGCTTGGCGAATGGACTGCTAAAGGCCCAGTTTCATACCCGCGCCGGCGTCGACGAATATCTGTTGACCGGTGACGTAACGGGACTCGTCGGAGGCCAGGTACACCACCAGGTGGGAGATGTCCTCCGGCTCGATCCATGGGACGGGCATCGCTTGCAGCAACGGGAAGACAAGCTCTGCGTCCTCGCGACTCGGTTCGGCGAGGTCCGGACGAAACGTGCGGTACATCGGAAGGTTATGCAACATCCCGGTATTGACGTTGGTCGGGTGCACGATGTTAATGCGGATCTGCTCTGGCGCCAGCGTCAAAGCCAACCCCTTGGTGTACTCCCCCAGCATCTTCTTGGCGAGACCGTAACCGGCACCCCCGGGACCCTGCGGTCCGCCACCGGTGGCCAGGTCCTTCTGTGAAACCAGCCCCGCAATGGAACCGGTGACGATGACCGATGCACCCGCCCGCAAGTGCTCGAAACTAGTGTGCACCGCGTTGACGACGCCGACGAAGTCGACGTCGAACGCATCCATGAAGCCGCGGGACGGGATGTTGATACCCATCGGGAGGATTCCGGCGTTCGCCACCACGACATGAAGACCGCCCAACTCGGCGACCGCCTCATCGATCGCCTTCTTCAGCGCGGCGCGGTCCCGCACGTCGACGACCGCCGAGACCGCGCGACGACCAGACTTTTCGACCAGCTTGACGGTTTCGTCCAGGTCCTCCCGGGTGGCAAGGGGGTAGTCGTTGGTGTCGATATCGGCGCAAATGTCCAGCGCGATGATGTCGGCGCCCTCGTCGGCCAGGTGAATCGCGTGGCTGCGGCCCTGTCCACGCGCCGCTCCGGTTATCACGGCCACTTTGCCGCTCAGACGCTGCATCTGCTCCTCCGTCATTCGATGAGCCGGCTGGCTCGACCTCACACCCCGACTACGGCAGCCGACCGAACGCCCGGGCGCGACCCCGCCGACGTTATTGGATAATAGAACACTCAGTGTTAATCTGTCACGCGGGTGGATACCTGCGACCCGGCTGATCGGCATGAGGAAAAACCAGTGACGCTGCACCGAAACGCCGCATCGCTGGACGGTCGCGTAGCGGTCGTGACGGGCGGCGGGTCCGGGATTGGGCGCGCGGTAGCCGCGGCGTTCACGGAATTCGGCGCGAAGGTCTCGATTTGGGAGAGGAACGCGCGGACGGCAACATCAGCGGCCGCGGAACTCGGCGGCCTCGCATGCGTCACCGACGTTCGCGACGAGGAGCAGGTTGATGATGCCCTCGCCGCCACCGTCGAGAAGCTGGGGACTCCAACCGTCTTGGTTAACAACGCCGGCGGAGTCTTCTGGTCCGGCCTACTCGAAACCTCGTCCAACGGGTGGGACGCGTTAATTCGCATCAACCTGACCCAGGTCTTGCTGTGCACGCAACGGGTTGCGCGTGCCATGATCGAAGCAGGCGAAGGCGGCAGCATTATCAACGTCAGCACGATTGAGGCGGTGCGGGCGGCACCCGGGTTTGCCGCCTACGCCGCGGCCAAGGCGGGGGTCGTGAACTTCACGAAAACCGCTGCGCTCGAACTCGCTCCGCACAGTGTCCGAGTCAACGGGCTGGCGCCCGACTTCACCCTGACCGAGAGCCTGGCGAAGATGGCCCCCGCGGGCGCCGAGAACGCCAAGCTCATGGTGCCGATGGGCAGGGCCGGTCACGTTGACGAAATGGCCGGAGCAGCAGTCTTTCTGGCCAGCGGTCTCAGCGCATATGTGACCGGGCAGACGCTGCATGTCGATGGCGGAACGTCGGCGGCCGGCGGCTGGTACCACCACCCGCAATCCGGGCACTACATACTCGGCCAGTCGACGCCGGCGCCCTAGGGCCCCACGAGGTCTGCGGAAGGGGATTCGATGGAAGACGCCGACCCAGTGAGGGACATGTTGGCACGCGAAGAGATTCGCCAACTGCCCTACCGTTACGGCGCGGCGATTGAAACACGGGATGTCGAGGCGATGGCCGACCTGTTCGTCCCACACGCGCGGTTCGGCCACCACGGTGAGGGCCGCGAGGGCCTGCGCCGGCTGATGTCCCACAGCGTCGACGCGAGCGTATTCGCGGTCATCCTCGTCGCCAACCACCTCATCGAGCTCAACGCCGTAGACCGCGCGCACGGGCAGGTCTGGGCCCAGTGCTTCGCACAGACTCACGCCGACGGGTTCATCGAACAGCTCATCAAGTACGAAGACAGCTACGAATACTACGGCGGGCATTGGCTTTTCGTGCATCGACGGCACCGCTTGTGCTACGGGGTCAGCCGTCAGACGTCGCCCCTGACGCAACAGGCAGCGGAGTGGCCGCGAAACCAAACCGGTGTCGGGGACCTGCCGCTGGCCGATCCGGTGTTCGCCGCTTGGTGGCAGAGCACGGCGAACGCGGCCGCTGAGACGGACAAGGAACAGCGGCGGTGAGCGGGAGCCGCTGTCTGGTCGGTGGGCTGGCCTTCCCCGAAAGCCCCCTCGCCCTCGACGACGGTTCGGTTGTGGTGTCGGAGATGGCGGCGGGAAGGATCACCCGCGTTCGCCCGGACGGGGTCACCGAGACTGTTGCCGAGACCGGCGGCGGGCCCAACGGATTGGCTCGACTCGCGGACGGCCGACTGGTGGTCTGCCAGAATGGCGGTTCTACGTTCGGGCTCGGCCCGTGGCCTTACGACTTCGACGGCTGTGCAACGCTTTTCCGGCCGGTTGGCCCGCCTGACGAGCCGGTCGTTCCGGCATTACAGCTTGTCGATCCAAGCGGTTATGTCAGCACGCTCACCACCGAGTTCAGCACGCGTTCGGGGAGCGTGCTGCCGTTGACGCGGCCCAGCGATATCTGCGTTGACGGCCATGGCGGCTTCTATGTCACCGATGGCGGAGTGGTGCAAAACCGCAACCGCACCATGACTGGGCTGCTCTATGGCACCGTCGACGGCGGCCTTCGCGAAATCGTCTACCCGCTCGAAATGCCCAACGGCGTCGCGTTGTCGCCCGACGGCGCGCTGTTGTACGTGGCGGAAACCCGCACCCGCCGCATCTGGGAATTCGAACTCGACGAACCCGGCGTGGTGGGTCGGGCGCGTGGACTGGCCACCCTGCCCAGTGGTGGCCCGCTGAACGTCGGTGGAGCGGACGGGCTGTGTGTGGACCCGACGGGCCGCATCCTGGTCGCAACCCTCGGCACAGGTGGTGTCAGCGTCTTCTCGCCGACCGGCGAACTGCTGGGCGCGATTACCGCCGACGACCCGATGACCACCAATGTCGCATTGAGTCCCGATGGCCACACGTTGTTCATGACGCTCGCATCATCGGGACGACTGGTCATGGTCGAGAACTGGCTGAAGAGTTCAGGCGTCGACCAGGCATCACCGTGAGAGACGCAGCCTGTCCGAACGCTTCAGGCTCAAACCTTCTGAGCCTTCTGCTCCTCCATCTTGTTCATGAAGGCCTCCATGCCGACCCCGCCATGACTTGCCATGACCTCGTCGTAGTCATAGTCGGCCGGGTTGCCGTCATTCGGGCGCCACCCCGAGTCCGCCGTGCAGGACTTGAAGCCCTCCTCCGGGAATGCGTACCAGCGCCGAGTGTTGAGCTCGACGATCTTGGCAGCTTCCTCGTCGGGTACATCGGCCAGCATCTCCTCGGCGCGCGCTCGGCTCTTAGGCCAGAACGAGTCGGAGTGAGGATAGTCGCACTCCCAGGTGATGTTGTCTATTCCGATCTGGTGCCGCATAGCCATCCCGACTTCGTCTTCGATGAAGCATCCGGAGATGTTGCGCCGGAACAGCTTCGACGGCGCCACGGTCGGGTGAATGTTCTGGTAGTACTTGTGTTTGCGCCAGACGTAATCCGCGCGCTCGACTAGGTAAGGCATCCAGCCGACGCCACCTTCGGAGAACGCCACTTTGAGGTTTGGATGCTTATGGAACACCGGCGA
Organism: Mycobacterium sp. NGS27; assembly: GCF_059813005.1. Lineage (NCBI taxonomy): Bacteria > Bacillati > Actinomycetota > Actinomycetes > Mycobacteriales > Mycobacteriaceae > Mycobacterium > Mycobacterium sp. NGS27. The sequence continues at coordinate 74,477 of NZ_JCALDT010000006.1, read as the reverse complement.
GAAGATGAGCTCGGTGGCCGCGGCCATCGACGTGGTGCCCATCAACGTGATCATCACCGCGAACGGCCCCTCCGGCGCCGTCTGAGGCGGGAATCCGCCACTGCCGAAGTGCATCACCGCCGTCAGATTCGTCTCTTCCAACGCCGACCACACCGACTCCCAGTACGCGGTGTGATAACTGGGCAGCTTGAGGTTTGTCGGGTTATCCGGGAGGCCGATCGCCCGGGCTCCCTTGGCCGCCACACGCTCGATCTCGGCGACGATGAGCGCTGGATCCCACAGCGGAGTGATCGCCATAGGGATGAAGCGGGCGGGATCCGTAGCGCACCACTCATCGAGCGAGAAGTCGTTCCACGCCTTGACGCCCAGCAGCGCCAGTTCCTTGTCCTGCCCCTCGAGGAAGACCGTGCCGCAGAATCGGGGAAACGACGGAAAGCACAACATCCCGTGGACACCGTCGATGTCCATATCGGCCAAACGGGCCTTCGGGTCATAACATCCAGGGATCATGTCGGCGTAGCGAATCGGATCGACGCCGAACTCCTCCGGGGGCCTGCCCGCGACCGCGTTCAGCCCGATGTTGGGATACGGTCGGCCCTCATAGACCCACTGCTGCATGGGCGGGGCACCCTCGCGCGGGAAGTCGACGATGCGAGGACCCTGATCGATGTACTTCTTCGGCAGCCTGTCGATCCAGACATGGGGTGGCTCGATGAGGTGATCGTCGACCGACAGAAGCTTCATCGATGGTTGCAGGGGCATCGTCCAGTCCTCAACTCTTCCGATTCATGCGTTACAGTACAACTAAACACTTTATGCCTAACTGACTATAACGCCGATCTCCACCTAGGCTCAAACCAATGGTGCACTGAGGAGAGACGATGGACTCGCATGAACGCATCCCCCATGACGACTGGGCCGACCAAGATTTGCTCACCAAGGGTGAAGCGGCCGAACGGCTCTCCGCGGAGATAGCCGAGGTCGACACGAAACTCAGCGGGGCCCACGCGGGCGACGAGATCCTCGAAAGGCGGCTCAACGGTCTCAAAGAGGCGTACAGACACCTGACCGAGGCCGGGCCAGGTTAACCGGCACCTGCTCAGGCGCGTGGCAGCCCAAGCACCCGCTGCGCGACGATGTTGCGCTGGATTTGCGCGGTGCCCCCGTAGATGCCGGCGGCGCGCGACCACAGGTAGATGTCCCATTCCAGGCCCTCGGTGAGCAGAGGGCCGCTGGCGCACAGATCCATCATGGTGTGGCCCAAGTACTGGTCCGCACGGGCCATGAGCAGCTTGTCGACCGACCCCTCCGGACCCGGAAGTTTGCCGCGTTGGCGCTCCGTGAGTGAGCGCTGAACCTTGACCTGGAGAGCGCGTAACTCCACGTAGGCCTGTCCAAGCCGGGCCCGCGCCGCGGGTGAGTCGAGGAGCCAGCCGGTCCGGATGTCGTTCTCGAGCCGCCGCAATTGTGTCGAGAGCCGGCTGACCCAGTTGATGTCGCCAGGACCGCGCTCGTAGGCCAGCAGCTGGCTTGCGATGGACCAGCCCTGGCCGCGCTCACCTAGCAGATTGGCCACGGGTACGTCCACGTCGTCGAACGTGACCTCGGTGAATTCCCGGTTGCGTGCGGCATTGACAATCGGCCGGACCTGGATCCCTGGCGTCGACATCGGTACCAACAGCGCCGAGATGCCAGCGTGCTTGGGGGCCTCGGACTCGGTGCGGCACAGCAGGAAACACCAGTCGGCGACCGCCCCGAAGCTCGTCCAGATCTTGCGGCCATTGACGCGGAAGCTCTGACGCCCCTCGATCTCGATCAACGCGGCGCGGGTCTTCAGGCCGGCGAGGTCGGATCCAGCCTCGGGTTCGGAGAATCCCTGACACCACCGCACCTGGCCGGACAACAGTCCGGGCAGCAGGGTGTCTCGTTGCTCGTCCGTACCGAACAACCGCAAGGCGTTGCTGAGGTGGCCGACCCCCTCTATGGGCGGGGCGCCGGCGCGGCCGAGTTCGTCGTTGAGTATCGCCTCGTAGATGGGGGCCTTGCCGTGCCCTCCGTACTCGACGGGGAAGGAGAGCCCGATGTACCCGGCTTTGTAAAGCGTTTGATGCCAAGCATTTTGCGCATCGGCGCGGGCGGCGGGATCCTCGGGGATCGAAGCGTCCGCGGTGTGTTCGGAAAGCCACTGCCTCAGCTCGGCGCGGAACTGCGCTTCGGGCGCGTTGTCGTTGAAGTCCATCGCTACGCCAACTCCCGGTTGGCCAACCGCATCGCCGCGATGGCGTCATAGTGAACCACCTCGTCACCGAATAAGCGCCGGTCCAGCAGCGTACGACGCAGCCGCAGATGCGAGATGTGCTCCCACGTGATCGCAATGCCGCCGAACACCTGAATGTTCGTCTCCACCACCTCGCGGCCCGCCGCGGCAGCGTATGCCTTCGCCGTCATCGCTGCCAACCGCGCCTCCTCAACCGGCAGTTGGTCGATCGCCCACGCGGCGTGCCACAGACAGCTGCGGGCGCCTTCCACTTGTACCAGGGCATCCGCGAGCAGATGCCCCACCGCCTGGAATGAGCCGATCTTGACTCCGAACTGCGCGCGTTCGCCGGCGTAGCGCACCGCATCATCGAGCGCGCCTTGCATGACGCCGACAAGGTCGGCGGCGAACGCGGTCATGGCCAGCGACTCCACCCGCAGCCAACGCTCATCACTGATGGGCTCCCCGGTCGCGACTGCCGAAGCCGCCAAATCGGCTGGCGTGCGGTGCAACACGCGGGTCAGGTCGAGGGCAGCCGCCTTATCACCATCCAGCGGCGCGCAGACGAGCTTGCGTCGACCATCCGTTCGGACCGATAGTAGTGCGTGGGTAGCACCTGCCGCGTCGAATGCCACTCCAGGCTGATTCGCCGCTGCGAATCCCGCCAAGTCCATCGTCAGCACCGGCGCCACCCGCAGGCTTCCGTCCGCGACGAGCTGCAGTTCGTCCTCGGCACTGGCAGCCTCTAAAAGCTCGGTGGCCAGCACCGCTTGGCCTATCACCGGTACGGCGCTGAGGGCTCGTGCCAGCTGCTCGATGACGATGGCGGTTTCCACGCCGCTGGCCGCGAGTCCGCACAGGGCAGGCGAGCGCAGCGTCGGCACACCAAGTTCCACAACCTGGCGCCACTGTGCGTCGAGCGCCGCATCGGTAGGTAGTTGTTCGGGGCCGGTGACGGCGAGGCTCTCCCCCAGCCGAGTGGCGGTGTCCTGCAGCAGTTGCTGCTCGTCGGTGAACGCGATGTCCATGGTCAGCGCAGGGTCATCTCCACGCGGGTGTAGCCGCGCACCGTCGCGGTGAGCACCCGCTCGAGCGCCCCGATGCCGTAGTTCGGGAATTTCTTGGCGATGTACTCGAACACCAGTTGCGCCTCCCGGCGCGCCAGCCACTGCCCAAGACAGATGTGGATTCCCCAGCCGAAATAGACGTCGGTGCCGCGAGGCCGCCCAATGATGAAACGGTCAGGGTCTTTGTATCGACGTTCATCCCGGTTCGCGCTGCCCAGGAGCAGCAGCACCCAGTCTCCGGCGTTCATGGTGACACCGTGCCGCTCGATGGGCCGCGTCAGCGTGCGGGCCACCCAATGACTCGGGGTGTCATAACGAAGTGCCTCGTTGACGGCGACAGGAATAAGGTTGCGGTCTTTGATAATTCGCTGCCACTGGTCGGGATGCTCCGCGAGGGCGACCAAGCCGTTGGAGATCAATTTCTGAGTGGTTTCCGACCCCGCGGCCGAAAGCAGGTTGCAGAACATGAGCACCTCGTGCGCGGTCAACGAGCGCTCACCGCCGGCCTCGGGGTCGTCGAAGGTGGCCTGCAGCATGATGCTGATCAAATCGTCCCCGGGTTCGGTGCGGCGCCGTTCGATGAGGTCGCCGATGTACTGGCTGATCATCCGATTCGCTTCGATGGCCTTGGCCGGCATGACCACTTCGCCTTCCTCGCGCGTCAGGAAGGCCTCCCACCAGACGCGCAGCCGCGCACGATCGCCGTGCGGCACGCCGAGCAGGTCGCCGATCACGTCGGTGGGAACCGAGAACGCGAAGGCCTCCATGGCGTCGACGGTGGTTCCGGGGCGCAGCCGGTCAAGATGAGTGTTGACCACCGATTGCAGGGCGGACTCCATCGCGGCGACCGCTTTTGGTGTGAAGAAGCCCTTGAGGACGCCGCGAATACGGTCGTGGCGAGGGGGGTCCATCGAGATTACGGAGTATTTGCGGCCGTCGTTATCGGGATTCTCCGGTGCCGGACCAAGCTTGGACGAGAAGGTCTCCCAGTCCCGGAGTGCCCGTGAGACGTCGTCGAATCTGGACAGCACCCACCAGCGGTCCTCGGGATCCCGGTAGACCGGTGCCTCGTCGCGCAGTCGCCGGTAGACGGGGTACGGATTGTCGAAGATCGCCTTAGAGAACGGCGAATACATCAGCTCACTGGTGGCCGGCACAGCCATGACTCTATCATTTGGCTGAACAATCGAACGTTTTGTGATCAGTTGATCACTGTCTAGGGCGGCGCTCAATCAACTCCAGCCAGTTGCCGTCGGGGTCGGTGGCCATCAGGCCGCGGTTGCCACCTTCGAATGTCACCGTCCGTTCGGGTCGTGCCCGCCCCCCGGAGCGCTCGATCCGCGCGATGAGGTCGTCTGGGTCGTCGACGCGAAACGACAGATGGCTGAATCCCACCGCATTCATCTGCCGCGGCTCGACATTGCCGTGAACCCCTGGCGCCGCGTAACTCAGCAACTCGAGGCGGAATCCGTCCCTCTGCAGGTAAACAAGGTCAAGCACCAGTCCGGGCACGTCTAGCAGTTGTGCTGTCTCAGGCCCTTCGACGTGCATTCGACTGACCTCATCGAATCCGAGAGCCTCGCAATAGAATCCGACTGACCGGCCAATGTCACTGACACATAGTCCGATGTGAGCGAGTCGGTGGCCGCCGCTCATGGGGCGTCGTCGACAATTTCGTCGAGCAGTGCGTTGTGTTCGCCAACAAGAGGCGGGCGAGTCAGGGCCGTCGTCGGTGCGGCACTGAACACATACGGTGTGCCCGGGTAATTGAACGTTTCCCCGAACTCCGGGTGGCGCACCGGCACCTTGAACCCACGGGCAGCGACGTGTTCGTCCTCGAATGCCTCGTCAGGTGACAGCAGCGCTCCGGCCGGAAACCCGCGGCGCTGGCTTTCCAGGAAGTACGCCTTGGCTGGCAATCGCGACGCGATCAGGGTGAGCGCCTCGCGGGCCGCCGTCAGGATTGCGGTGGTTTCGTCGTCGGCGCCGATCTGCGCGATGTCCACCGGCGCGTCGCGGGAGGCGGCCAGCTCCAGGAACACGGCCTCGGGCAACTCGTCGAGCAGATCGAGCTCGGTGAGCCACGCCAGCAGGTTGGCGAACTCGTGTGGTTTCCGGGGCAGCACGCCGGTGGTGGCGTACGCGCCGTCTGCGCACAGAACTTGGGTCCGCTGACTCGGTGTGAAGTATGCATGCCGACCGGTCTGTCGGACGCATGTCTCGTTGTTGACCAGCCAGTGGTAGGTCACCTGCTCGGAACTGACATTGCAGGCAGCGTTGACGCTGACGTCGACCAGCTGCCCTTCTCCGGTCTGGTCGCGATGGGCAAGCGCAACCAATGCTCCGATCGCGCAGTACATTCCGGCCAGGTTTGCGGATTGCTCGCCGGCACCGCGGACCGGTGGCAGCGAATGATCGTCGTAGCCGCAGTTCCACACCGGACCCCCTCCGGCGAGCATGGTGAGGTCGGTGACCGGTTGGTCGGCTCGCGCACTGTTCAGGCCGAACGGGCTGACCGCCACCCAGATCAACGACGGGTTATCGGCGGCGGTCTTGACGTAGCCAAGCGGGCCATCGCCCACCGGCCCGGCCCCCGAAATTGCAATGTCGGCGCCTGCTATCAGGCGCTGCAGCGCAGTTACTCCCTGCGGAGTGTCGAGATCAATTGTCACCGAGCGCTTTCCGGCATTTCCGCCCCACCACCGCAGGCTGGCATCGGGCCCGGGAACCTCGAGCGCAAACGGTGGCCGCGACCGGTGTGGAGATCCGGTCGGAGGTTCAACGACAATCACGTCGGCGCCGAGTTCGGCGAGTACCCGCCCACCAACGGGCGTGAACTGGTCGCTGATCTCGACGACGCGAATTCCGGCTAGTGCGTTCAGATCACACCCTGCTTCGTCAGTTCGTCCAGTTCCTGACCGCTGTGACCGAGCAATCCGCCCAGCACCTCGCGGTTGTGTTCGCCGAGGCAGGGCGCCGCCCGCGTGACATTCCACGGCGAGGCCGACATTCGCAGCGGCAGCCCCTCGACCCGCACCGTCCCGATCTCTGGGTGCTCCACGGCCGGGAAGAGACCCCAGTCCGCTAGGTCGGGATCTTCGTCGATGCGTTCACGGGGCGACTTGACAACGCTGGCGGGAACTCCCGCAGCGGTGAGTTCGCTTGCCAGGAGAGGGGCCTCGCGCGTCCGGGTGCACGCGCTGAGCAATTCATCGAGCTCGTCGGCGGCGCGGAGCCGCTGCTCGAGTGTCGCGAACCGGTCGGCGGTCAGTTCCGGTTTGTCAACGACTTTGGCAAGCACCGCGACATCGCGATCGTCGCGGCAAGCGATGGCGATCCAGCGGTCCTCACCCAGGCACGGGTAGATCCCGTGCGGGGCCATCTCACCAAAGTCGGCGCGATTGCCGTGGGGACTCCCGGTTGAGCGTGCGCGCCGCTTGTTCACGGTCCAGTCGAGCACCTCGGTGGGCAGCATAGCGATGCCGGCCGGCACCGTCGCCAAATCGACATGCCGGCCTTCGCCGGTGCGTTCGCGGTGGTGTACCGCCGCCAGAATCGCGACGACCATGTAGTACGCCGCGATGTGGTCCATGTAGGAGAAGCCCCATCCCGCGGGTTCCCTGCCGGGCAGCCCGGCTGTGAACGTGAGCCCGCTCAGGGCTTGCACGATCGGGCCCCAGGTCTTGAAATCTCGATACGGACCGGTGTGGCCGAAGCCGCAATTCGACACGTAGACGATGTCCGGTTTGATTCGTCGCAGCTCGTCGTAGCCGAAGCCCATTCTGGTCAGCACGCCGGCCGCGAAATTCTCACACACGATGTCGGACACCGCGATCAGCTCGCGGAGCAGGTCCTTACCGGCGTCGACGCGCAGGTTGATGGTTACGCCGAGCTTGCCCACGTTGTGGTTGTTGAAACCTCCGCCCAGGTTGACCCCCCTGCGATCGTCGACAAACGGGCCCACGCCGCGCAGTGCGTCCCACATCCCGCGAGTAACCGGATCCTCGACCCGAATCACCTCGGCGCCGAAGGCCGCCAGAATTTTCGTCGCACCGGCCCCGGCCAGCTGGCCGCCCAGGTCGCACACGCGAAGATGGGATAAGGCGCTGGTCACTGTGTAACAATAAAACAGATTTTGTTCTTCTGCCAACAGGCGGGGTGCATGCGTGGTTAGGTGGCCGGTGCTCGCAGATTGACACTCAATGTTCTATTGTTCACTCTATGGTGACGATCGCAGCCGCCCGGTTCGACGAGCCGGCGTTCTACCTCGGCGACCCGAACGCGACATTTGCGCAGTTGCGCGAAGCCGACCCCGTGCACTGGTACGAGGAGGGCAAGTTTTGGGTTATTACCAAATACGAAGACATCAAGGGCATCTCGGCGCGTCCGGAGAAGTTCAAGTCCGAGCGTATCGGCATCATGATGGATCTGATCGCGCACCGGGAGGGCCGCGACCCACAGGGATACCAGGGCCGCGGCATCATGTTCATGGATCCTCCGGAACACCGCGAGCATCGCAAGGCCATCGGCGTCCGTTTCACGCCGGCGGCGGTCGCCAAGATGGAAGCGCGGGTACGCCAAGTCGTCAACGACGTCCTCGAGGGCCTGCCGGATGGTGAGTTCGATTGGATCCAGCGGATCGCCGAGCCCATTCCTGTCTATGTTTTCGCCTACCTGCTCGGAGTACCTGAGGAGGATTGGCCCAGGGTCGCGGGTTGGGCGACCACAATCGCGAACGTCGGCAGCGGAATGGCCAGTGACGATGACCTCGCGTTCATTTTCGAACACATCGGCCCGTACCTGCTAGGTCTGGTCGCCGAACGTAAGGACAATCCACAAGACGATCTGCTCACCCTGTTGTCGGAGGTGACGGTCAACGGAGAACCTTTCAACGAGACGCAGGTGATGATCTACGCGCTGACGCTGCTGGCGGCGGGCAGCGAAACTACGCAGAGCCTGATCGCGGGAATCGCAGACTGCCTCGACGGGCATCCCGACCAAGCGGAGAAGTTGTTCGCAGACCCAAGTCTGAGCGCCAACGCGGTCGAGGAGGTCCTACGGTACTGGACGCCGGTGATGAGCATGGCCCGCCAGGCCGCCAACGATGTGAACCTGCGCGGCGCGACCGTCAGGAAAGGCGACGGCGTGTTGCTGGCGTATGCATCGGCCAATCGCGACCAGGACCATTGGGGACCGACCGCCGAGCAGTTCGACATCACCCGCGACGACGCTGCAAGTCACCTTGGATTCGGCGTGGGTGAACATTTCTGCATGGGCGCCGCGCTCGCCCGACGAGAGGCGCGCCTCTTGCTGGACGAAATCGCCAAGCGCGCCACCGGCATTCACGTGGTCGGCGAGCGTGTGCCGCGGGCGTCCGCGCTAGTGCACACCCACGATCACCTGCCGGTCGTGCTGAACTACCGCTGAGAGGCGCATCGATGAGCGGACCGATGGACGGCGTGCGCGTCCTGGAGGTCGCGCAGTGGACGTTCGTTCCTGCGGCGGGTGCTGTGCTGGCCGACTGGGGTGCCGATGTGTTGAAGGTTGAGCACCCTCGCACCGGCGACTCGCAGCGCGGCCTGCGTCAGCTGGGCAACATCACCGTGGAAGGCCGGCGCAATCCCGTGATGGAGCACGCCAACCGTGGTAAACGGTCAATAGCGCTCGATGTTTCAACGCCGGACGGGCACGAGCTGCTGATGGATATTGCACGGACCAGCGATGTATTTCTCACCAATTTTCTGCCCGACGCCCGCAAGAAGCTCAAGATCGACGTCGACGACGTCCGGGCGGTCAACCCGAAGATCATCTACGCCCGTGGCAGCGCCTACGGTCCGCTCGGCGATGATGGCGCCAGGGGCGGCTACGACATGACGGGATTCTGGAGTCGCGCCGCCGGCGCCGCCAGCACGACGCCCAGTGACCTCAATGGAGTAATCGCGCAACCGGGCCCCGCGTACGGCGATTCGCTTGGCGGCATGACGATCGCTGGTGGCATCGCCGCAGCGCTATTCGAGCGCGAACGGACGGGCGTACCACGCACAGTGGACATCTCGCTGCTCGGTGTCGGTGTGTGGGCGATGGGCGTGGCCGTCAACGCCGCGCTTGTCAGCGGCCAGCCGTGGGTGGCCAATCCGGCCGGTGCCAACGTAGCGCCGCACAATCCACTAACCGGCTTCTACCGGACCAGCGACAACCGGTTCCTGGGATTGTCTATGCTGCAGGCGTTCCGGTACTTCGCCGACTTTTGCGCGCGGGTCGGAGTTCCCGAACTCGCCGCCGACGAGCGATTCGCCAGCCACGAACTGCTGACCGAGAACGCCCACGAGGCAACCGACGCGCTGCGTATCGCCATCGCGACACACCCCCTTGAGCACTGGCGCAAAGTGCTCGCGGACTTCGACGGCCAGTGGGCCCCGGTCCTCAACACGGCCGAGGTGGCGACTGACCCGCAGGTGCGCGCCAATGGCGGCATCGTCACAATCGAGCGCGACGGCGAGCCGTTCGATTTGGTGGCCAGTCCGGTGCTGTTCGACGAGACGCCTTTGCATCTCGGTCCATCACCGGAGTTCGCCGAACACACCGAGGAGTTGATCCTCGAACTCGGTGACGATTGGGACCGGATCATCGCGCTCAAGGACAGCGGCGCCATCGGCTGACGGACCACCCGCGCGGCTTATCGGACGGCCAACTCAAGACGGTTCAGGCGCCGGACCAGAATGCTGGGCAACCACTCGCCGACGTCGGCCGCCTCGATCCAGCTGGTGCGCGCCAGCAGCATCCGGAACACGATCTGAGCCTCCAATCGCGCCAGTGCGGCCCCCACGCAGAAGTGCACCCCCTTGCCGAAGGTCACGTGCCCTTTGGGGTTACCGCGGTCGAGGCGAAACTCATTCGGCGCGTCGAAGTGGGCCGGATCGCGATTAGCCGCTCCCCACATCAGCAGCAGATGAGAATCGGCGGCTACCTCGACTCCGCCGAGCGTGGTGTCGCGCATTACGTATCGGTAGTGGCCACGAAACGGCGCCTCATAGCGCAGCGCCTCTTCGATGAAGGCGCTTAAGGATTCGGGGTTGTCACGAACCCGCTTTTGGATTTCGGGTCGGTCGGTGAGAATCCATGCCGCGCTCCCCAGAAGCGATGCCGTCGATTCACCGGCGGCGCTGAATAGGGTCAGCATAATTCGGAGAGCTAGAGCTTGCTCGAGCTCTCCGGACGAACAGCGCGCGGCTAGGTCACTGATGAGACCGTGGTCGGAATTCTCGGCCGCCTTATCGAAATGCTCCATCACGTACGTGGACAGTTCGCCTGCCCCAGCCCACGCCGCCTCGAGCTGTGCCGGTGTGACAATCCCGTCGAGCAACGTCGTGGTGGCGTAGCCGAGGCGAATGAGGTCGTCGACGTCGTCGTCGGGCAGACCTAGCAACCTGGCCACCACCATCATTGGAAGCCGGTTGGCCACAGCGCTCATCCATTCAATTTGACCGCCACGCAGATGCTCGTCCCACAAACGATCAGCGGTATCGGCGGCGAACTCCTCGATGATGCGGACCCGCTTGGCGGACAAGTGCGGTAGCAAGATTTTGCGGTGCATCGCGTGCACCGGATCATCCGCGGTGGCCAACACGTGAGATTGATCTCCCGGCGCACCCAGCTCGAATGGTGTGACTGTCCCGTCGTCGTGATAGACCATGGTGGCCGTGAGGTTCGAAGAAAAATCGTCGACCCGTTCGACGGCCTCCATCACGGCATCCCAACCGCACACCGCGTAGAACGCCGAATTTCCGATGCGATGCACCGGCGCCACAGCACGCATCTGGTCATACAACGGATAGGGTTCTCGTACCGCGTCCGCGCCGAAGAACCGGACCGGATTATCAAGAACCGTCATGGGATCATCGGCCCAGCACGGCGACGACGCAGGACCCGCCACCGCCCATTGCCTGCACCAGCCCGATCCGAGGATCGGCGACTTGCCGCGAATCCGCCTCTCCCCGAAGCTGACTGACAATCTCAGCGGCCTGTGCCAGCCCGGTTGCGCCGAAGGCGTGGCCACGAGCAAGGCAACCGCCGTCGGTGTTCGTCGGTAAACGGCCGCCCGACGCCAGACCACCTGATTGGGCGAACTCAGCCACTTCCTTGACGTCGGCGAGGCCCATCGCGATGAGCGCGGTGATCTCCTCGCTGGCGCACATGTCGTGCAGGGAGACAACCCCGATATCCGACGGGACAACTTGCGCAGCATCGAAGGCCCGCTGAGCGGTCATCGTGATCTGAGACGGAGGGCCGACACATGGACCCGTGACGGGCCACGTCGGATCCTGCGGCCAGCTCGTCTGCTCGATCGACTTGACCGCCACCGATCGCGCTTGGTCTCCGCCCGTCACCAAGATCGCGGCTCCGCCGTCGATCGAGGCGTGACACATCATCTTCGTCAGCGGCTCGGCGACCATGCGGGCAGACATCACCTGCTCGACGGTCACCTCGTCGTTGGTCCGGCGCGCCGCCAACGGATTCAGCCGTGCTTGGTTGTACGACTTGGCTGCGACGGCACCGATTGCGTCCGGACCGCACTGGGCCTCGTGGAGCCACCGATTGGCCTCGATAGCATAGTGAATCTGCGGCGGGAAGCGGTCCCAGAAATCGACCGCAGCCGGTACCACCCCGCCGGGTTCGAGAGCCGTCGTCTTCTCGTAGCCGATCGCCAGCGCCGTGCGGCAACGGCCCGACGCGACCGCCCAGACAGCGTGCCGCAACGCGACCATGCCTCCCGCTGAGGCGCTTTCGATGGCGGTCACGGGAATTCCGGTGCGGCCCAGACGATGCGCCACTTTCAGCGCAGTCTGCGGCGGTGCCATCGAGGAAGATGCGAAGACCTCGCCGACAGCGGCATAGTCGAGTTCGGCATCGGCGAGCGCCCGCTCGGCGGCCGCGACCCCAAGGTCGGCCAACGCAGTGTCACCATGCTTGCCGAACGCCGTTATCCCGATCCCCGCGACATGGACGCCCGTCATTCCGGATCCGCCTCGAACAGAGCGGTTTTCGTTTCACCGAAGGTCTTCTCGACGACCCGGCCTACGGTGCCGGGCGCGGGCCGCGGCCCGGACACCAGCACCTGCAGTCGACCATCGGGAGTGTTTACCCAGGCGACACTGTAGCCTTGCTCGCCGTACCCGGGGATGGGTGACTTCGACGGTACAAAGGTCGACGCCCACACGGTCGCCGTCGTGTCGGTGGATTTGTCAGCGGGCACTGCTCATCCTTTCCTGACTGACGTTTGCGTTGCCCAGAGCCGGTGGTGGCGCCAGCGGTATGGGTCCCTGGTCGACGAACCGCCATGGCAAGCCCACCAGCCGGGCAGTACCTATGTCGGGGTCGGGATGGGCGATTTCGGGAAAGAATCCACGTGCGGCCAGATGTGGGTCGGCCACCAATTCCTCGGCGGCCTGCACCGCCGCGGCGGACACGCCCATCGCGCGCAAGCGCTCGGCCGCCTCGTCAGCCGATGTCCCGGCGATCATCGCAGGCAGTTCGTCGGTCCGCCCGTCGTCGCGCTCTACGAATTCGACTGCCACCCAACGGCCGTCGGCTGCGTGGTAAACCTCGCGATGCGCGGCGGTGTCGGCGACCGATCGGTCGTCGACCGAGGCCGCGGCGACGAATTCGGCCACCGTGGAGGCGACGACCTCGGCCATGGACAGATCGATCACAGCGCCGGTGTCACGGGCTGGCCCGATGGCCCACGCGGCTATGACTGTGGCGGCCACCACCGACGACAGCGGGTCCGCGATGACCGTACCCAGTCGTGCCGGCGATCCATCCGCGCCGGCGGTCAGTCCGGCCAGACCGCCGTAGGACTGAACATTATTGGCGTACACCTTATATCCGGCAATGGGACCGCTAGATCCGAAGCCGGACACGCTCAGGACAAGCCCGCCCGAGCCGGCGATCTTCGCAGGATCCACGTCCAACCGGGCCAGTCGTGACTTACCGACATTTTCAATGAGGACATCGGCGTCAGCCAGCGCGGTCGCGACGTCCAGAACGGCGCGGCCAGGCTCGATCAGCAGGCTCTGTTTCGAATGGTTGGCCACCGCAAAGTAGGCCCCACGCTCGACGCCAGGCTTCCCTTCGGCGAAAGGTCCAGTGCGCCGGTAGATATCAAGCCGATCGGGGTCTTCCAGGCGCATCACCCGTGCCCCCATCCCGCCCAGCAGCGCGCCGACGATCGGTCCGGCCAACACGTGGGTCAATTCCACGATGCGCAGATCGGTCAGACGACCCGTGCGGCCGCGATCGAAGCGCCCCCCGGCGGTGGTCAGCCACGGGGCATCCAGGACCGCAACGTCAACACCGTCGACCTGTGTTGACGACAGCGCCTCACGGAACGCGAACTGCGGTGAAGTCAGGATTTCTGCCGGTGCATTGACCGGGGTCGACGGAACGCCATTGGCCTGCAACAGTGCCGAACACGCTTCCTTGTCGTGCGTCGCCGCCCACTCGGCGACATGCCGGTTGATCAGATCGGCCTGCTCAATGCGGGCAGCCCTTTCGTCGAGACCCATCGCCCACTCCGGATGGCCGAGCGCCGCTAGCAGTCCGCGCCACTGGTGGTTTTCCACCGCGGTGATCCGGACCAAGCCGTCGCGGCAGCCGAACGTACCCGACGGCGCGAGATAGCGGCCGCTGCCGGCCTTTCCCTGGCACGAGTACAGGACGTGGGCGCACTCGGGAAGAGAAGCCGTGAACACCACCGCCTCCTGCACCGAAACATCAACGCTCACTGAATCGTGCGTGCTGTAGCGCCGGTCCAGACCGTGCAGAGACGCCAGCGCGGTCACCGCCCCCGCCGCCTTGAGGGCGACATACCCGGGTGCAGGCAACGGAGCGCCGTCGGATCCGGTGATGGTGGCCAGCATCCCACCGGCGGCTTGGGCGACGAGCTCGCCGCCCGGCTGTGTTGACCGGGGCCCGTCCAGACCGAATGGGCTGACACTGACCACGACGCAATTCTCGGCCTCTGGTGCCGCACCGGGGGCACCATCGACGATCACGATGTCGTGTCCGCCGATCATTGTCGTGAGGTCGGTGTCAGGTGGGGCAACCCGCTTGGCGTGATCGAGGGTAACGTCCACGGCGGCAACGGGTCCCGCCGCAGTTGTGATCCTCGGACCTGTGCGCTCAGCCACTTTGCCGGCGGCAACTTTGGTGACGTCGGCGCCCAAGCTCGCCAGCAGTGCGGCCGCCGCCGAACCGGCAATCCCGTCGCCGAGCTGCAACACGGTGATTCCCGACAGGAAGCGAATGTGTTCGACGGTGTTCACGCTTAACGATCTCCGTTGTCGACGGACGGGTGTCGGGCACTGAGCCAACGGGTGACGACGTCACGGTGATAGGCGCGCTCCCCCAACGTCGCCGCGACACTCGCCGCGCGGCGAAGGTGAACGTGGGCGTAGTGCTCCCAGGTGTAGGCGATGCCGCCGAACACCTGGATCGCGCCCTCAGGGACGGCGCGCAGCGAATCGATACCCCAATATGCGGCTAGCGATGCCAGCGCCGCAGCGTCGGGATGCCCGTGCTGACACGCGTCGGCGGCGCGGTTGACAAGGGCCCGTCCGACTTCGATCGCGCACCGCTGGTCGACGAGGCGGTGCTTGACCGCCTGGAATGCACCAATCGGGTGGCCAAACGCGGTGCGCTGCTTGGCGTATTCGATCGCCGCTTCGTTGGCGGCCGAGGCGATGCCGACCAGCTCGGCTACCTGAGCGACCCGTGCACGCATTGTCGCGCCGTAGTAGCGGACCTCGGCTGAGTCACCCGACTCGATGACGTCAATCGGTGCTTCCTGCAGCGAGATTCGGGCAGCAGGGTTGTGATCCAGTGGGGTGATCGCTTCACATGACACGCCTGCGCCGGTCGGGTCGACCACACCCAGAACAGCCTGGTCGTTCGTGCCGGCACAGACCAGGAGCCTGGTCGCAACCGCAGCGAAGGGCACAAGCGGCCATACTCCGGAGATGTTGCCGGCGCCGGTGAGTTCACCGCGCTCGGGTAGCACCAGGCTGATGCCGTCCGCGCGCCGATCCTCGCACCAGCCTGCGGCAGCCGTTGCGCCCAGCGGGACGGGGGCCGCCGCCGCGCCTGCCGCCTCGGCCAGCACACACAACTCACGAAGACCCTCGCCTCCCCCGCCGCCCGCATCGCTCACCAAAACATCGGGCCATCCCAACTCGGCGATGGTCTGCCACAACACCGGGTCGAAGGCCGGGCCAGGGCGGTCGAGCAGGCTCCGGAATGCCTGTAACGACCATGCCCGCCGCAGGATATCGTCGGCCGACTCGCGCAACCGGGCCAGTTCTGCTGCAGTGTCGGCGATCTCCGTCAACGACGACAGGGCGTCAGCAGTCACGGGGCAGCCCCAGCAACTTCTCGCCGATCACATTGCGCTGGATTTCCGATGTGCCCGCGCCGAAGGTCGCGGCCCGCATCAACAAGTAGCTCTGCGCGACATTGCCATCCTTGACCGCCCCCACCGAGCCGCGCTCCAACGTGCCTGCGGGGCCGGCGAGTTCCAACCCGAAATTCGCCATCGCCTGGTCGACCTCCGAGGTCAGCAACTTGGCCACCGACGCCTCCGGGCCGGGGCTGACACCACGGACGCCCGCGGCGGTCGCCTGTGCCGAAATCTGTCGAATCGCCTCCACCTGCGCCGCGAATCCGACGATGCGATCGGCGACATAGCTGTCGTTAAATCCGTTGCGGGCCAGCGCATCCTCCTCCTGAGCCATTTTGACCAGGATCGCAAGCCGCCGCTCGATGCGATGAGTGCGACTCTGGCCCACACGCTCGAAGCCCAGTGTGGACTTGGCCACCTTCCAACCGCCGTTCAACGGCCCGAGAACGTTGACGAGCGGCACACGCACCGAATCGAAGAACACCTCATTGAACTCCGACTGACCGGTGATCTGCCGTATCGGGCGCACCGCTATTCCGGGGGTTCCTAACGGCACCAGGACGTAACTGATTCCATGGTGCTTATCCGCTGTCAGATCGGTACGCGCCAGAATGTAGATCCAGTCCGCGTATTGGGCCTTCGAAGTCCAGATCTTTTGACCGGTGATCACCAATTCGTCGCCGTCGATATCGGCCTTTGTCTTCAGCGCAGCCAAGTCGCTGCCGGCCTCGGGCTCACTGAAGCCCTGACACCACACCTCTTCCCCAGACAGAATCTTGGGCAGATATCGTGCGCGCTGCTGGTCGTTGCCCCACTGAATGATGGTGGGCCCCAACTGATTGACGGCGCTCCGATTGATAGGCTCGGGCGCGCGGGCGGCAGCCATCTCCGCGTTGAAGATCAGCTGCTGCACCGGTGTGGCGGCGCGGCCGCCGAACTGCACGGGCCAAGAGATCGCGGCCAGACCGGCGTCGTAAAGCCGTCTCTGCCACAACCGCATTCGGTCCAGGGGGTCGGTCTCGTTAGATCCGGGACCCAGGACCTCAGACGTCAGCGCTGATGCTAGAAAAGCGCGGACCTCGTCGCGGAACTCGCGATCAGCGTCAGCGAGGATGACGCCATAGTCCGGCTCGGTCACGCTCCACCGCGAAGGATCGAGGCCATCCGCACCTTCATGTCCCCGTACGTGATCGCCGTGGCTCCTGCCTTCGGCGCGCGGCCGGCGTCTACCTTCGGGGCGGACAGATCCAAGCCGGCGATCTTCCCGCGCAATGCTGCAACGGTGCAGTTCGCTCTTCCGAGTCGCTCAACGCCCGTGTAGCCGAAAGCACGGGCGGCGTTACGCCACGTGATCGCTTCGACCTCCTCAGCGGTGCAGCCCTGCAGCTGGGTAGCGAGCTGCTCGGGCGCGTCGGGCCAACTACTGTCCGAGTGCGGGTAGTCCATCTCCCAACAGATGGTCTCCACCCCGATACGGTCGCGCATCTCGATGCCCACGCGGTCACGGATGAAACATGACATGAAGTTGCGCCGGAATACGTCGGTGGGGCTCAGGCCATCACCGAGATCGTCTCCGGTCCACGCCCGCTGGCGGGAATAGATGTCCTCGAATCGCTCTAACAGGAACGGGATCCAGCCGATCCCGCCCTCAGATAGGGAGAACTTGATAGTTGGAAACTTCGTGAGGACCGGGGAGAACAGCAGATCGGCCGTGAACCGCTGGGTGTCAAGGGGGATCATCGCGTTGTACGCGAGGTAGGTGGTCAGGTCAGACGGCACGGGCATGCCGCCGCCCGTGCCGATGTGGATGTTCACCACGGAGTTCTCTTCACACAACGCCTCCCACAGCGGGTCCCAGTGCGGGTCCTGCCACGGCGGCTGGCCGTAGTTGCCGATGTGCTGCGGCGCCGTCACCGCGCGGCAGCCCAGCCCCGCCAGCCGATGCACCTCGGCTGCGGCCAGCGCCGGATCCCACAGCGGCAGAATGCCCATCGGGATGAAGCGGTCGGGATGACGGCCGCACCAGTCCTCGATGTGCCAGTCGTTGTAGGCGCGGACCATCACCTCAGAGACCGCACGATCACCCCGGTAGGTGAACAGCGCGCCGGAGATGGTGGGAAACGACGGAAAACATAGCGAAGCCAACACGCCGGACGCGTTCATGTCGTTCACCCGCGCGTCGACGTCGTAACAGCCTGCCCGCATGTCGCTGAATCGAGAGGGCTCAAATCCCCACTCATCGTTGGGCCGGCCCGCGACCGCGTTGAGTCCGATGTTGGGCAGTTGCAGACCGTCATACTCCCAAAAGCACACGCCGTCGGCGTCCTCGACGATGCGTGGAGCGTCGTCGGCGAAACGGGGTGGCACCCGCCCAGCGAACATGTCGGGCGGTTCGACGGTGTGGTCGTCCACGCTGATCAGCACAAGATCGAGAGGATCAATCACCTGATGCATTTTAGACTAATAAACAGATTATGTCTAAGTGTTCTATCCGGGCATCCGCTCGTTGGCGAAGTCCTGCACCCAGCCCGCCATCAAGCCGTAGACGCCCTCCATGGCATCGCGCGCGGCGGCATCGTCACCAATCGGTTCATAGTCGATGTCCCAGACAACGACCGATTCCCCAACGGCATCCGTGCTTTCGGAGACGGTGTTCACCGCCACAAATCGGCTGACCGGCATCGGATTATTGGCGATCTCGTAGGATAGCGCGCGCTCGTCCGGTTTGATCCAGATGAGTGTCTCGATTACCGGCTTCTCACTGCTTGCGGCAATGAACCGTCGCATGCCCGGTCCTTCGCCCTCGACCCGGACATCGCTGGGCCCGGGGATCCAATCGACGTTGCCGAAGTCAGCCAGGACTGCCCAAACTGCGTCCGGCGATGCCGCGAGCCGCTTGGTGACCGTGAACGATGGCATTCGCTGAAGGTACCACCACCATGGAACAGTTGATCGACTACTGTTTCTATGTACTGCCGAGTGCACGAGGAGGGTGATATGAGCGCCGACGCCCCCGCCGAAGGCGAATACGAGGTGGATGACGACTCGGTCCGTTATGAAGTCGTCGAACCGCACATCGCCCAGATCACCATCAACCGGCCGGACCGGCGCAACGCAATCCTGTCGCCCGACATGCACAACTTGTTCAAGGAGCGGCTGACCCGCGCCGAAGACGACGATGAGGTCAAAGTCGTCATCCTCCTGGCCGAGGGCAAGGATTTCTGCAGCGGTGACGATGTGCGCCGGCTCCCAGTGGAGCAGGCGGGGCTGACCAAGGGGAAGCGGTTGCCGCAGACCGCACGTCTGGGCAACGCGCGACGACTACACCGGCACCTCACGAACTGGCTGGAGTTTCCCAAGACGGTGATCGCGGCCTGTCAGGGCGCGACCCTGGGCGCCGGAATGAACCTCGCTCTCGCCGCTGACATTCTGGTTGTCTCCGACGACATGTATCTCGCCCGCCCGCAGGCGCGCATCGGCTTCGCAGGATTCTCCACAGCTATGCCGTTGGCGCTGCTCAAGTTAGGACCTAACCGCGGCTACGAGGCGATGATCACCGGCCGCAAGGTGACGGCGGCCGAGTTACGCGAATGGGGCGTGGCCGCGTCCGTCGTGCCCGCCGAGTCGTTGCGCCACGAAGCCATGCGGTACGCGCACGCTATAGCCCATCACTCGGCCGACGGGTTGATGGTGGGAAAGCACGCGCTGATCGCGTTCTGGCACGCAGTCGGAATGGCGCAGTTCGGCGACTGGGTTCCGATGGGCCACACCGTGTTCAGCAACCTGTCCTGGCGTGATGACGAGTTCAACTTCATGAAGGAACGTAGCTCTCGCGGCGGCCGGGAGGCCATGGCCGAGCTCGAGCGCCGCTATTCCGAGTGGGGATTCGAATAGTTTCGCTAATGCGACACCTGTACAGATCTTGTATTGGTGTTCTGTATGCTGAGGCAAACGGCACGGGGAGCTGAATGACGATGGGTGTGCTTGACGGACGTACTGCATTGGTAACCGGCGCGGGACGTGGAATTGGGGCTGCGGTTGCCGAGGGGCTGGCAGCCGAGGGTGCGACGGTCTTGGTGTCGGATGCCGGAGTCACCGTCGATGGGATCGGCCATGACGCGGGCCCGGCCGAAAGCGTGGCCGCGGCGATCGCGAGCCGCGGCGGTAAGGCGTTCGCCGATACCACCGACATCACCGACTTCGCTGCGTGCGCGGATCTCATCGACCGCGCCGCCGAAACGCTCGGAGGCTTGGATGTCGTCGTGAACGCCGCGGGAATCCTGCGCGACGGCATGGTATTCAAGATGAGCGAGCAGGACTGGGACGCGGTGGTCTCGGTACACCTCAAAGGCACTTTCAACGTCACCCGCCACGCGGCGGCATGGTGGCGCGAAAACCGAGGCGGGCAGTACCGACTGATCACGTTCACGTCGATGTCGGGACTGCAGGGCGCCCCCAGCCAGCCCAACTACGCTGCCGCCAAGATGGGAATAGTTGGCCTGACATTCTCGTGCGCCAACGCATTACGCAACTATGGGGTGCGTTGCAACGCAATCGCCCCGATCGCCGGCACCCGCATGACCCAGGGCATCAAGGGTGGTGGGAGCATGGACTACTCGGACTCCAACGTTCGCCTATCGCCCAAGAACTGCGTGCCGCCCGTGGTGTATCTGGCCAGCGCGCAGTCTGATTGGCTTAACCGCCGCGTCATCTTCGCCGGCAACGGCCGCATCAGCCTGATGTCCAACCCGGTCGTCGAACGCGAAATCGTGTCGACCTCGGGAACCTGGGATATCCCGACTGCTTTCGCCGAGATCGAGACATCGTTCAAGGAAGCCGTCCTGTATCCCAATATCTTCGACAAGCCACCCGCCAGCTGAGACGGAGAGGGTGATCATGACCGAGCTTGCCACCGAGCGGGTGCCCAAGAAATACGCCTGCGGTGAGACGTTCGTGCCGAAGAGTAGGTATGTTGATCCGGAGTTCCTGCAACTCGAGTTGGATCGATTATTCACCCAAGTTTGGCAGCCGGCGTGTCGCGAAGAGGAAATCCCTTCGCCAGGTTGTTATTACGAGTACATGATCGGCCGGCAATCCATCGCCGTGGTGCGCCAGAAAGATGGCGGGATCAAGGCGTTTCACAACGCTTGTGCGCACCGTGGGATGAAAATCGTTCGCGACAGCGGATGTGCGCCGGACAAGGAGTTGCGCTGTGGGTTTCACGGTTGGCGTTATGGCTTAGACGGGCGGTCGTCGTTCGTTCCTTGCCGTGACGAATTCGCCTCCCGCCCACGCGAACAATGGAACCTGCGGCCCGTCGCCGCCGGCACTTGGGGCGGGTGGGTGTTCGTGAGCATGGCGGAGAACCCGCCGGATCTGCTCGAATGGCTGGACCCGCTGCCTACGGCGCTGGCGCCATTTCGGTTGCAGGACATGCGCTACCGCTGGCGCAAACGCACCTTCCTGCATGCCAACTGGAAAACGGTTGTCGACGCATTCATCGAGGGCTACCACACTCCTGGCACCCACCCGCAAACGATGCGATCCGCAGAGGGCCCGCGGCCATCGGCAGCGCCCGCCCCCCCGCAGGAGTACGTCTACGCGCCTTACACGCCAACGATCACCTACAACAACCACTCTCGGTTCGTGTACACCCAGCGTCCCGAACACGCCAGTCGCGACAGCGCGCGCCAGGAACTGGCGGCGCGACCGGAGGTATTCGCAAATTCGATGCAATACCAATACCTAGAGGTCGGCTCGCTGGTCACCGAACGCGACTACCGTGCCGCGCAAAAACTGGCGACGCAGGCGCCCAGCGAAGTCCCGCCGTTCGTGCTCTATCACCAGCTGTGCGAGGAACTCGCACGCGCGGAAGGCGTCGACTTTCCGCAGATGTCGATGGAGCAGTACTTCGCGGGCAACGGCGACTGGCATGTGTTTCCCACCATGGTCATCCTCGTCGAGAAGTCCTGCCTGCTCGGATACCGCATGCTGCCGGATGCCGAAGATCCGAATCGGTGCACGTTCGAAATGTTCTCGTTGGAGCATTTCGCACCCGGAGAGGTTCCCCAGACACATTGGCAAGTGTTCGAGCGATGGCAGGATCACGACGCCTGGGGCGAGTTGCCCTCGCAGGACTTGAAGAACATCGGAGCCATTCACGCCGGCATGCATTCGGCGGGCTTCGACGGACTCTGGCTGAACACCGCCCAGGAGATGTCGATCCGGAACGAGCACGCGATCGCCGACAGATACCTGTTCGGTTCGGGCAACTCAGACGAGTAAATGATTCCTGCCGCGCCGAACCGAGAGCGGCCCGGTGAGTATCCGGGTATAACACTCGGACGTTTCGTGTACCGAGCAAATGGGCCGCTCAAGAGCGACCCTTCTCAGTGGAGCTGCCGGGAATCGAACCCGGGTCCTACGGCATTCCCTCAAGACTTCTCCGTGCGCAGTTCGCTATGCCTCTACTCGGATCTCCTGGTCACGCGAACAAGCCAGGATGACGATCCCAGTCGCTGTTGGTGTCCCGATGAGTCCCGCGACCGAACTCATCGGTGGATCCCTCTAGCTGACGCCAGGGTCCGGGTCGAGGGCTTTCCCGGTCTGACGGACTAGCTGTCGCTTAGGCAGCGAGAGCGTAGTCGCGCTGATGTGAATCGGCGCTTATCTGTTTGCAACGACGCTTGCGGTGGTCGGTTGCCTGCACCGGCACGCTTCCCTTGATTCGATGCGCGAAGTCGAAACCTTTCAGCCCCTCGCACCCCACCGACTTTCGGCAGGAATATCAATGGTACCTGGCTATCAACCAGCGGCAACGGGATTATCTTCCCGCCGGGCTGCGATCAGATCACGAAGTTGAGATGCTCCACGATCTGGTTGGCCACACCTCTGTCGCCGCCGAGCTGGATGTCCTGGGGACGCGTTGGACACATCGGGCGCCCGCCGGTGAGCCTGGTGAACTGCAGCCCGTCCAGACGAATGGTCGCGGTCGGTTCCTGGCCGGCGAAGTCGTCGACCACCGCGGCCCGGCCGTCGACGCTGACCCGGATGGTGCGGGCAAGCGGGCCGGTGAGGTCGAACTGAATGCGTGAACCGTCGGGCGCCTTGGCCAGCTTGCCCACGACGTAGCCCATCGTGGCGGCGATCTCATCCACGGCGAGCGACGCCGCGGGGCGGGTCAGTTCGTCGTCGGACGGCGGCCGGTCCAGCGCCACCCGAATGTCTTGTTCATGCATCCAGCAGTCGAATACGCGGATCCGCATGAATCGGCCGTAGGAGTCCGGGCCCGTGGGAGTCATCGTCACCGCGTCCCACTCTTCATCGGACAGGCCCGTCAGCGCTTCGCGCCGATCGTTGGTGATCGCCCTGAAGCTCTCCAAAACGTCGGCGTCGGCGTGCGCGCTCAGATGGCGAACCCAGCACTCGTTCATCACCCCGACGTCGTTGCGCACGTGTTCCAGCGTCGAGACATCGATATCGGGCTGCGGTGCGGCGATGCCGGCGAGAAACGACTCGGTGCCGATCATGTGCGCCACCAGGGCCTTGACGTCCCAGCCCGGCAGCGGACTGGCCGCTCGCCATTGCGCTTCGGACAGCCCGGCCAGCAGCGCGTCGATGTCGTCCCACACCGCGAAGAGTCCGGAGAGAACGGTGGACTTGTCGAGTCTGGTGACGGGGCGATCGGCCATGGTCGTCGATCGTAGGCCGATCAATCAAGCATGGCGCCGTCAGGCCGAGGCGATCATCGCCACGGAGCCCATGGCCAGCACCATGCCGATCCCTTGCAAGCGGGTCACCCGCTCGCGCAGCACCACCATCGCCAGCACCACCGTCGCGGCGGGATACAGCGAGATCAGGATGCTGGCCAACGACAGCAGCCAGGTGTGCAACGCCGCCAGCATGGTGATGTTGGCGAAGATGTCCAGCAACGCGACGGCCACGGCCAGTTTGAGCGGCCGTCCGCGCGGCATCGCCAAGTTCTGGCTGGTTTTGGCCATGGCGAAAACCACCAGGCTGGCCGCCACCCGAGCGAAGACCAGCGGCCAGAGTTTGCACACGTGCGGCGCCTGGTGCAGGAACACCAGGTTCAAGCCCATCGCGGAGCCCGCAACTACTGTGAGCCAGGCCACTTTTGGCGTGAACCGATACGGCGTGCCCTCCACGGGGGCCTCCCGGCTGACGAGCATCACGGCAGCCAGCGCCAGGACGACCCCCACCAGGGCCGCCTGACCGACCCGCTCCCCGAGCGCCATGCCGACCGCCACCGGCACCGCGGCGTTGAGCACGGCCGCCAACGGCGAGACGACCGAAATCGGCCCGGAACCAAGTGCGGCGAAGAACGCCCACATGCCGAAGGCCATGCCGATGCCGTACAGGCACCCCCACAGAACGGCGCCGACATGGATAGGACCGCCGACGAAGACGGCCATCACGCCCAATATCAGCGTTTCAATCGGATAAGCGACCAGCATTACACGCAGCGCGGCCACTCGCCGCGCTGCCACGCCGCCCACGAAATCGCTGACGCCGTACGTAACGGCAGACAGCTGGGCGTAAGCCGCCCCGATCAGGTCATGCCCTTTGCTCGTCGCCCCATTTCACGGACCACCTCACGCTGTGCATCACGCTGCGCCATATCCTGGCGCTTGTCATAAGCTCTTTTGCCGCGAGCAAGGGCGAGCTCGACTTTGACCTTGCCCTCCGAGAAGTACAGAGACAGCGGCATCAAGGCGAGGTTACCATCTCGTATCTTGCCCACCAGCCTGTCGATTTGTTGCCTATGTAACAACAACTTTCGGTTGCGACGTGGCTCATGATTAGTCCAGCTACCGTGCTGATACTCCGGTATGTACAAATTGCGCAACCAAACTTCGCCGTCGTCGATCGTTGCGAACGCGTCAGCCAACGATGCTTGGCCCAGGCGAAGGCTTTTGACCTCGGTGCCCTGCAAAGACACTCCGGCCTCGAACAACTCGATGATCGAATAGTTATGCCGCGCTTTGCGATTGGTGGCGATGATTTGTTTGCTGCCACCTTTGCCGCCCGCCGCCTTTGCGCGGCCGGAACCCTTGGCCACAGCTAACGCCGGATGTAGAGGCGCAAGGTCGCGTACCCCGTCACTGCAGCCATCGACACGCCGAGCAGGAACAGCCACGGCGAGATGTAGAGGATGTCGGCATAGTCGACCTTGGCGATCAGATGTGCTTGATAGAACTGGCTCAGCGCATTGTCCAGGAACAGAGCCCGGACCAACATGAGGCCGACTACGGCGATGGCCACACCGACGGACGCGGCGAGCATCGCCTCCACCAGGAACGGCAGCTGGGTGTACCACCGGCTGGCGCCCACCAGCCGCATGATTCCGATCTCGGTGCGACGGGTGTACGCGGCGACCTGCACCATGTTGGCAATCAACAGGATTGCTCCGACGGCCTGCACCAGGGCGACGGCGAACGCGGCATCGCGCAGTCCGTCCAGCACGGCGAACAGCCGGTCGATGAGGTCCTTCTCGTTGAGGATGCTGCGCACCCCGGGCTGGCCCTGCATCGCGGCATCGAACTCCGCGTGCTGTTCGGGATTGTTCAATTTGACGATGAACGAGGCGGGAAACGAGTCCTTACCCGCCACGTCCTTGAACTCCGGGAACTTCTTGATGGCGTCGTTGTAGGCGTCCTGCCGATTGACGAAGCGCATCGATTTGACGTCTTGCCGCGCATCGATCTTGTCGCGCAACCCTTTACACGGCGCGGACGCACACGTGGTGTCGTTGGCCGAGATGTCGTCGGTCAAAAACACCTGCGTCTCGACGCGGTCGAGGTAGATCTCGCGCGAGTTGTCGGCCAGCCGGACCACCAGCAGGCCGCCGCCGAACAGGCCGATGGAGATCGCGGTCGTCAGGATCATCGCGGCCGTCATCGTGACGTTGCGACGAAAGCCGGTCAGGACCTCGTTGAGTAGGAAACCGAAGCGCACTTAGCGGTCCATCCCGTAGATGCCGCGCTGCTCGTCGCGAACCAGCCTGCCCAGCGACAGCTCGACGACGCGCTGGCGCATCGAGTCGACGATGTGGTGGTCGTGCGTCGCCATCAACACCGTCGTCCCCGTGCGGTTGATCCGCTCCAACAAATCCATGATGTCCTTACTGGTATCTGGGTCGAGGTTGCCCGTCGGCTCGTCGGCCAGCAGGACGAGCGGCCGGTTGACGAACGCGCGGGCGATCGCCACCCGCTGCTGCTCGCCGCCGGACAACTCGTGGGGCAACCGGTTGGCTTTGCCGGACAGTCCGACGGTATCGAGCACCTCCGGCACCACCCGGTTGATCGCGTCGCTTCGTTTGCCGATCACTTCCAGCGCGAACGCGACGTTCTCGTAGACCGTCTTTTGCTGGAGCAGGCGGAAGTCCTGGAAAACGCAGCCGATCACCTGGCGCAGCTTCGGGACGTGACGGCCGCGCAGCTTGTTGACGTGGAACTTCGAGACCCGGACGTCACCGCTGGTCGGGTTCTCCGCGCCGAGCAGCAGCCGCATGAACGTGGACTTACCCGACCCCGACGGGCCGATCAGGAAGACGAATTCACCCTTGTCGATCTTGACGTTGACGTCCTCCAGCGCCGGGCGCGCCGACGCTTTGTACTTCTTACTGACATGGTCCAGGGTGATCATCACGGCACGCCAGTGTAGCGGTGAATTTCGCTGGCAGGCGAAGTCAACTGGCCGGTGGCCGCGAAGTCGGCACCGGACCGGGCCCGGGCTGCGGTTGCGGCGGCGGCGACGGGGTGGGGCTCGAGCTGGGCGGGCAGAACGGGGCCGGCAAGACGCAAGGGAGCTGTGGCAGCTGGAACGGCGGCGTGGTCGTTGTCGTCGTCGTCACCGGTGGGGGCGGCGGGGGCGGAGGCGGCGGCGTGCTCGTCGGGGTCGGTGTATAGGTGACGGTCGTCGGCGGTGCCTGCACGCGGCTGCGCGGCACCCAGGTGTAGTTGGGGTCGGGTACGAAGCCCGGCGGCACCACTTGCTGGGCCGGAGGCTTGGGGGCCGGTTCCGGGCGGTAGGTGTCGTAGACCCACCACACCACGAAGAAAGCGACGATCAACACGAAGGTCGACGTGCGCATCCGCCCGCCGAAGATGTGCTTCGGCCAGCGATGCTCCGCATCCGTGTCGTCGCCGCGCTTCTCAAGGATGTTCAGGGTGAACTTCACCGCTTCTGCCCCGCACCCTGGACTTCATCGGCTTGCTGTCCGGCTGCCTCGGCGGCCTCGGCGGCCGGAATCGACGGATCCTCCACCAGGCCCACCGTCGCGTCGGCCGCGGTCACGATCCCGACTCGGGCCAGCGCCCGGATGACCAGCACCCGTAGCTGCCGGCCGACCTCGAACTGCTTGCCGGGCAGGGTGCGTGCCACCATGCGCAGGGTGACGGTGTCGACCTCGATGCTCTCCACCCCCATCACGGTGGGGGCGTCCAGTAGCAACTGGCCCAGCACCGGGTTGTTCATCGCGCGGTCGCATTCCTGATGCAAGACCTCGTTGACCCGGTTGAGGTCGGCGCTGGTCGACACCGGGATGTCCACCACCGCGCGCGCCCAATCCTTGGACAGGTTGACCACCTTGACGATCTGCCCATTGGGAATCGTCAGCACTTCGCCGTCCGGCGATCGCAGGCGCGTCACCCGCAAGGTCACGTTCTCCACCGTCCCGGTCGCTTCGGTGGCGGAAACGACGGTAAGAGTGACCAGGTCGCCGAACCCGTATTGCCGCTCCACCAGGATGAAGAAGCCGGACAGCAGGTCCCGGACCAACTGTTGCGCGCCGAAACCCAGCGCGGCGCCCACCACGGTGGCCGGCGCTACCAGACCCCCGACCGAAAACTGCAGAACGTTGGCGATCTGCATGATGACCCAGATGCCGATGATGACGACCGAAACCCAGGAGATCACCGACGCCAGGGCCTGCCGGTGCTTGGACGCCTCCGAGCGCACCAGCGCGTCGCTCTCGGCGAAGCCCAGGTTGAGCTGATGGGTCACCTGCTGCGCGACCCAGTTGACGAACCGGGCGGCCAGCATCGCGGCGATCAGGACCATGACGATCCGCAGACCCCGGGTGATGATCCACTCACCGAGCTCGCCCCGCCAGAAGTCGTGCCAGCGGTGCGTCATCGATGCGGCGAGAATGTGTGTGTTATTCGTCATCTTTTCGGTTGCGCCAACGGATTCCCGCTTCCAGGAATCCGTCGATGTCTCCATCCAGGACGGCCGCAGGATTGCCAACCTCGTACGCGGTCCGCAGGTCCTTGACCATCTGATAGGGCTGCAGAACGTAGGAGCGCATCTGGTTGCCCCATGAACTGCCACCTTCGCCTTTTAACGCGTCTAACTCAGCGCGTTCTTCGGAACGCTTGCGCTCCAACAGCTTTGCCTGAAGCACTCGCATCGCCGAGATCTTGTTCTGCAACTGCGATTTTTCGTTCTGGCAAGTCACGACGATACCCGTTGGGATGTGGGTTAAACGTACCGCAGAGTCGGTGGTGTTGACCGACTGGCCTCCCGGCCCACTCGAACGGTAAACGTCAACGCGCACATCGCCTTCCGGTATATCGATGTGGTCGGTGGTCTCGACCACCGGAAGCACCTCGACTTCAGCGAAAGAAGTCTGGCGCCGACTTTGATTGTCAAACGGGCTGATTCGCACCAGCCGGTGCGTGCCCTGCTCCACGGAGAGCGTGCCGTAGGCGAACGGGGCGTGCACGGCGAACGTCGCGCTCTTGATGCCGGCCTCTTCGGCGTAGGACGTATCGAATATCTCCACCGGATACTTGTGCTGCTCGGCCCACCGGATGTACATCCGCATGAGCATCTCGGCCCAGTCGGCGGCGTCCACTCCACCGGCGCCGGAGCGAATGGTGACCAGGGCCTCGCGTTCGTCGTAATCGCCCGACAGCAAAGTACGCACCTCGGTGGCTTCGATGTCCGCGCGCAGCGCCTTCAGCTCGGCATCGGCCTCGGTGAGCGCCTCGTCGGCGCCTTCGCCCTCCTCGGCGGCCAGCTCGTAGAGCACCGGCAGGTCATCCAGCCGCCCACGCAGCTCCTCGACCCGGCGCAGCTCGCCCTGGGCGTGCGACAACTCACTGGTCACCTGCTGGGCACGGGCTTGGTCGTCCCACAACTGGGGATCGGATGCCTCGTGTTCAAGCTTCTCGATGCGGGTGCGCAGACCGTCCACATCGAGCACCCGCTCCACCGTGGTCAGGGTGGCGTCGAGTGCGGCGATATCGGCTTGACGGTCGGGTTCCACAGCCGACAACGTTACCCGGGGGTCCCCAAGCGGCTCAGATCGCAGCGAGTGTCCAGGTCACGACCAGCGGTCATGCGTTTAGCATCGAGTCACGATCATGTGCGCCCCGCTTTGCGCGCGACAGCCCCTGCGCGCATTCGGGCCCGAATAGAAGGTCGAGAATGCGCCCTTACCACGTTGCAATCGTTGGCTCCGGACCGTCGGGCTTCTTCGCCGCATCCTCCTTGCTGAAGGCGGCCGACGGGTCCGAGGACATCGACGTCGCCGTAGACATGCTGGAGATGTTGCCCACCCCGTGGGGGCTGGTGCGCTCCGGCGTCGCGCCCGATCACCCGAAGATCAAGTCGATCAGCAAGCAATTCGAGAAGACGTCCCAGGATCCGCGCTTCCGCTTCTTCGGCAACATCTCGGTCGGCGAGCACGTCCAGGCGAGCGAACTCGCCGAGCGCTACGACGCCGTCGTCTATGCGGTCGGGGCGCAATCCGACCGTGCGCTGAACATCCCGGGCGAGGACCTGCGGGGCAGCATCGCCGCCGTCGATTTCGTGGGCTGGTACAACGCGCACCCGAATTTCGAGGCGGCCACGCCCGATCTCTCCGGGGCGCGGGCTGTGGTCGTCGGCAACGGCAACGTCGCGCTCGACGTCGCACGCATCCTGGTCACCGACCCCGACGTGCTGGGGCTGACCGACATCGCGGACCACGCGCTGGAGTCGCTGCGCCCGTGCGGCGTCGACGAGGTGGTCGTCATCGGTCGGCGCGGCCCGCTGCAAACCGCGTTCACCACCCTCGAGCTCCGCGAGTTGGGCGACCTGGAAAACGTCGACGTGATCGTCGATCCCGCCCAGCTGGAGGGCATCAGCGACGAGGATGCGGCCGCGGCCGGCAAGACGGCGAAGCAGAACATCAACGTGCTGCGCGATTACGCGAAGCGCGACCCGCGACCCGGCCACCGCCGCATCGTGCTGCGCTTCATGACCTCCCCGATCGAGATCAAGGGCGACGAGAGGGTCGAGGCAATCGTGCTCGGCCGCAACGAGCTGGTCACCGACGACAGTGGGCGGGTGTCGGCCAATGACACCGGCGAGCGTGAGGAAGTACCGGTTCAGCTGGTGGTGCGTTCGGTCGGCTACCGCGGTTTGCCCACCCCGGGACTGCCGTTCGACGAGAAGACCGCGACCATCCCCAACAGCGGCGGGCGGGTCGAAGGCAGCCGCAACGAATACGTGGTCGGGTGGATCAAGCGCGGGCCCACCGGCGTGATCGGCACCAATAAGAAGGACTCGCAGGACACGGTGGACACGCTGCTCGCCGATCTCTGCGCTGCCGACGGTATCGCCGATTTCCCGGACGACCACGCCGCCCAGTTGGCTGACTGGCTGGCGTCACGCCAGCCCAAGCTGGTGACCTCGGCGCACTGGGATCTCATCGATGCCCATGAGCGGGCGGCCGGTGAACCGCACGGACGTCCCCGCGTCAAGCTGCCGAGTTTGGCCAAGTTGCTGCAGGTCAGTCACGGCTGAGCACGGGTCGACCAGCACACCCGGGCTTGAGGGTGCCCGCCGGGTCGAGCGCGGACTTGGCTGCGCGGAAGGCCGCCGGACGCTGCCGGTCATACCAGAGGCGGTGGTCGCGACCGACCGCGTGGTGATGGGTGATGGTGCCGCCGTTTGCGCTGAACGCCTCGGACACAGCGGCTTTGATGTCATCCCACTGCGCGACGAGTGAGCCCCATCGTCCGCTTGCGTAGATTCCGTAGTACCGCGCCGACCCGTTGGGTGACGTGGGTGAAGCGGCAGGTCACCACGCCGGCCCCGCAGACCCGCTCGATCGCCGTGGTTGCCGCCGCGGTAACCGCCGTGTGCAGCTGGTCGGATCGGTCCCAGGTGCAGGCGGTATCGAAGGTCTCGGCAATGGCATCGCGGCGCGCCAGCGCGTCGCGCTGATCGGGCATGCGCAGGAACGCTGAACGTCAATTCTGGGAAGCGTCGTTAATTTCGGTTGTGTCGCTTCCGGTTTCGCGGCTACGGCGGGTGGTCACGATTCCACCGTGGTGGGCGGCGATCTCGACGGCCCGGTCCAGCCACGGGTCTCTCGGATGATCCGCCGATTCGAAGGCGAGCACCAGAAGCCCACCGCCGACCGCGGCGCCCGCATTCAAAAGCGCCTCGGCCGGGTCCAGCAACCGGCAGTTCGTTGGGTACAGCCCGGACTGCGCGATCGC
This sequence comes from Mycobacterium sp. NGS27, assembly GCF_059813005.1. Classification (NCBI taxonomy): domain Bacteria; kingdom Bacillati; phylum Actinomycetota; class Actinomycetes; order Mycobacteriales; family Mycobacteriaceae; genus Mycobacterium; species Mycobacterium sp. NGS27. The sequence continues at coordinate 43,184 of NZ_JCALDT010000006.1, read as the reverse complement.
CCGCACCGCGCCGGCTGCGGTCGCCCAGTCGTTGGACGCCACCGCCGCCGCGACCTGCCATCGCGGGCGGTCCTGTAAGCGCTGACACAAGTGATTTGGTTTCAGGACCAACGGCCCTACCGGCGCGCATCACGTGCTCATACCGTGCATGTCGTGGACGTCCAGGCGCTCAAAAATGCAGTCCTGCTGGCCTGCCGGGAGCCCTCGGTACACAACAGCCAGCCCTGGCATTGGGTTCTCGCCGGCGGCGAAAGTGGCACCGTGCACTTGTTCGTCGATCGCCGGCGAACGGTGCCCGCCACCGACCATTCGGGTCGGGACACGATCCTGAGCTGCGGCGCTGTCCTCGATCACCTTCGCATCGCGACGACGACAGCGCGGCAACGAGCGCGTATCACGCGGTTCCCTGACCCGAAAGACCCCGACCATTTGGCCACAGTCGGATTCGGCCCCATCGACAACGTCACCAGCGTGCAGCAAAACCGCGCCGCGGCGATCTTGCAGCGGCGAACCGACCGGCTTCCGTTTGAGTCCCCCGTCTGCTGGCAACTCTTCGAACCCCTGCTGCGCCGCGCGATCGACGAGGATTTTGAGGAGGTGATGCTTGACGTGCTCTCCGATGACCAACGACCGCGGTTGGTCGAGGCATCACGGCTCACCGAGGCCCTGCGGCGCGACGACTCGTCCTATCACGCCGAATTGCAATGGTGGACTTCGCCAATTCGCGCTGGCGCAAGGTGTGCCGCCGAGCGCACTGGCATCAGATATCGAAGGACTCCGCGTCGATGTGGCCCGGCACTTTCCAGTCCGCGGCCACCACGATCGACGCGGCGAAATCAGCGCGGACGGGTCGACAATCCTTGTGCTGTCCACACGTGGGGACACCCGGCTCGACGTGTTGCGCTGCGGTGAGGCGCTGTCGACGGTATTGCTCGAGTGCACCATGGCGGGCCTGGCCACCTGCCCCGTTGACCCACCTGATCGAGACGTCGCAGGGTCGCGACATCGTGGGCGAGCTGATCGGCGGTCGCGGCCACCCACAGGTGGTGATCCGGGTGGGAATCACCCCGCCGATGGAAAATCTTCCCCCGCCGACACCGCGGCGGCCATTGGCCAGTGTGCTAGAGATTCGTGAGAGCGCCCTAGAAAGGTAGGAGCCATGAGCGACGAGCCGGTTACCATCCTGTCCGGAGACGAAAGTTGGCGCCGACTGGGCGCGGTCGCACTGGGTCGACTGGTCACCACGTTCGCCGGTGAGCCCGAGATCTTCCCGGTCAACTACGTCGTCCAGGGCCGGACCGTGCTGTTTCGGACCGCGGAGGGCACAAAATTGTTCTCTGCGGTAGCCAGCAGCACCGTCCTCTTCGAGGCCGATGACCACACCGCAGCCGAAGGCTGGAGCGTGATCCTCCGGGGCCGGGCCAAGCTGCTGCGTACCGACACCGAGATCGCGGAAGCCGATCGCGCGCAACTGATCTCGTGGACGGCGACGCCCAAGCTTCACTTCGTCCGGATAACTCCGTCCGACATCACCGGCCGCCAGTTCAGGTTCGGCCCGGAGGCAGACCCCGACGCGGCGTTCACGTCATAAGCGCATCACTGCGCGAGCAGCGCATCGAGTTCGCAGGCATCCACTCCGGTCAGCCGACGGTGCATCGCCCACGCGATCCTGGTCGCCTGGATCTTGGCCCGCTCGGCCGCCGGCCCCCGAAACATCTCGTCTATGGTGTCCTGCCAGATCCCCAGCCAGCGGACGAAGTGACCACCGGACAGCGGCGTCTGGCGGTGCACGACTCTATGAGCCACCAGTGCGCTGCCACGGTACCGTCCGGCGCGAAACAGCACGGTCTCCCAGAAATCGCACATCGTCGGGATGTGCTCGGTCAGTCCCTTCTCCCGCAGGTCGGCGAACGGCCCGGCCAGAACCTCGTCGTCGAAGACCCGGCCGTAGAAGCGCCATAGCAGCGCTTCCACGTCGGTCCGGTCAACCAGGTCGGTAGCCGGTGCGCTCATCCTCACACCACCAGTGATAGTTGTCGGCCGCGGGAGCGAGACTCGTTGCGCCGCTTGCTGATCGCCACCAGGCGCGCCACTGCGGCTTCGATTCCGCAGGCCAGTTGATCGGCGTCGGCCGCTACGTCGTAATCGGCGAGAACCCCGAAGAACAGGTCGTCGGCGTAGCTGAGCATCGCAACCCCGGTCCGCAGGTGCATCGCCAGCGGCGGCACCGGAAACACGCCGAGCACCCGCCTGCCCAGCAACCGCAACGGACGTCGCGGTCCCGGCACGTTGGTCGCCACGGTTACCACCCCGCGCTGCGGCAAGCGCATCACCAAGCCGGCGGCCCAGGCGGTCAAGGCGAATGGAACACGATTAGCCAGCGACATGAACACATTTCCGGCCTCGCGCTGGCCGCTGGCCTTGGTCCGGTCCAGCCGGGCGTGCACCGTGCGCAGTCGTTGCACCGGGTTCTCCTCGTCGACCGGCAGGTTGGGCAGCATCGCCGAGACCCGGTTATCGGTCTCGCCGAAGGCATCGGCTGACCGTATGGACACCGGCACCAATGTCCGCAGTGAATCCGGCAGCGGCCGCTCGCCGCGCTCGACCAGGACATTGCGGTAACTCTCGGTAATCGCCGCCAGCGCAACATCATTGATCGTCACGTCGAACGTTTGGCAGACCTGCTCGATGTCGGCCAGCGGCACACGGGCCCCACTATAGCGACGCAGGTTGCTCAGCGGCCCGGTCAGCGGCGACGGGGCCGGGCTCAGTAGGCCGGCGGCCATTTCGCCGGCGCCCTGGGCCGCGCGCACGACGCCCGCCGTGACGTCCGTGACGAAGGCCGGCGCCTTCCACAGCAGACCCAACACGCCGAAGGGGGTCGGCGGGGCCTTCTTGAGCTGCCGGGCGGCCCGGATCTGGTGCGCATAGCTGTCGCTGATCCCGTCATCGCACAGCCCGGCCAGCATGTGGGTGGCCGCGATCCCATCGGCCATGCAGTGGTGGACCTTGGTCAGCATCGCCCACCGATTGCCGCTGAGCCCCTCGATGACCCAGAGTTCCCACAGCGGCCGATCCCGGTCCAGACGCCGCGCCATGACATCGGCGATTACCCGGTGCAGCTCGCGGTCGTCGCCGGGCTGCGGCAGCGCCACCCGCCGTACGTGCCGCTCGATGTCGAAGCCGGGATCGTCCACCCATTCCGGGGCGCCGAGGTCGAACGGGCGCAACCGCAACCGCTGGCCGAAGCGCGGGCAGGCGCGGATTCGCTCGGCAAATACCGACAACAGCGCGTCCTGCTCGGGCACCGGACCCTCGATGACCGCGAGCCCCCCGATGGCCAGGCTGACTCGCCGATCGGCGTCTTCGGCCTTGAGAAAGCCTGCGTCCAATGTCGTCAGCTGGTTCATGATCGGTGCCCTTTCTGAGGTATAGCGAAGGCTTATCTGAAACCCGCAGTACCACTATCCCGCGCCGACGACGGGCGCGGCAGGGCCCAAAGTCCTTCGCCGCCAGGGCTTCCTACCCTGCCGTGGCCGTCGTCACCGCAGGATGCTTGATGGCATGACCACAGTTATCGACCGTGCGGCTTGTCGAAGCAGAGAAGCAGTCATGAGCGGCCAGTTCCCCGACGCCGAGACCCTGCGCACGGTGCTGACCCTGGCCACCCGTGCGCCGTCCATCTACAACACGCAACCATGGCGGTGGCAGGTGGGCGCAACGAGCCTGGACCTGTACTCGGAGCCGGACATGCAGCTACCCAGCACCGACCCGGACGGGCGTGACCTGATCCTCAGCTGCGGTATCGCGCTGCACCACTGCGTCGTCGCGTTGGCGGCGATGGGCTGGCAAGCCAAGGTGCATCGCCTGCCCGATCCCGACAACCCGGCGCACCTGGCCAGCATCGAGGTCTGCCCGCATACTCCCGATCAAACCGATATCGCACTGGTGGCCGCCATCCCGCGGCGGCGAACCGACCGGCGGACCTACAGCCGTTTGCCGGTGGCGGGCGGCGACATCGCCCTGATGGCCGCACGGGCGGCCCGGAGCGGGGTGATGCTTCGCCAGATCGACGCACTGGAGCGAATGAGGACCATTGTGGCCCAAGCGATGTCGAACCACATGGCCGACGGTGACTACCTGCGTGAGCTCACCATGTGGAGCGGCCGGTACGGTTCGGTGGCCGGGGTTCCGGCCCGCAACACACCGCGCGCAGAACCCGCTGCACCAATCCCCGCCCGGGTGTTCGCCGGGCCCGGACTGGCACAGCCGTCCGGGGCCTCGGCCGCCGACGACAATGCCGTGCTGTTGGCGCTGGGCACCGAGACCGACGACCGCCTGGCCCGGTTGCGCGGCGGCGAGGCCACCAGCGTCGTGCTGCTGACCGCGACGGCGATGGGGCTGGCCTGCTGCCCGATCACCGAGCCGCTGGAGATCCGGGAAACCCGCGAGGCTGTCCGCGCCGACGTCTTCGGCGCCAGCGGCTACCCGCAGATCCTGTTGCGCGTGGGCTGGGCCCCGATCAATGCCGATCCGTTGCCGGCGACTCCGCGGCGGCAACTTTCCTGCGTCATCGAGTGGTCCGAACAGCTACTGGACCAGCGGGGCTGACCAGCGCAGCCGGGTTCCACCGGAGGCGGGGAGGCTTTCGGCGGTGAACTCACCGCCAGCCTGCTCGGCGCGCCGGGCCAGATTCGTCAGCCCGCTACCGGTTAATTCGTCGGGCATCCCCCGGCCGTTGTCGCTGACCTCAATGCACAAATCGTCGTCGACCTTGACCCGAACGCTTAGCGTGGTGGCCTGCGCGTGGCGCGCGGCGTTGCTCACCGCTTCACGGACCACGGCCTCCGCGTGGTCGGCCAACGTCGTGTCGACCACCGACAGAGGACCGAAGTATTGCACGGTGCTGCGCAATCCCGAACCGGCGAATTGCGCCACCACCTCATCGATGCGTTGCCGCAGCCGGGTGATTCCTTGAGAGGCGCCATGCAGGTCGAAGATGGTGGTCCGGATCTCCTGAATGACGGCCTGCAGATCATCCGCTGCCTCCGAAAGCCTTTGTTGCACTTCGGGTTCGCGGGTCCGGGGAGCCGTGCCCTGCAACGAGAGGCCGACGGCGAAGAGCCGCTGGATTACATGATCATGGAGGTCGCGCGCGATGCGGTCGCGGTCGGCGAGCACGTCGAGTTCACGCATCCGGCGCTGCGAGGTGGCCAGCTGCCAGGCCAGCGCGGCCTGATCGGCGAACGCGGCCATCATCTCGAATTGCTCGTCGCTGAACGAGCCGTCCCAGCGCAGCACGACCACGACACCGGCGACGGCCTCGGCGGCCCGCAACGGCAGCACCAGCGCCGGCCCCCTCTTTTCCCGGCCGTCCAAATCGATACGGTCGACGCGGCGAGGAGTGCCGTTGACGAACACCTCTCCCAGCGCGCTGCCCGCGACCGGAATGGTTCGCTCGACAGCGAAACCCCCAGCGTCGCCGACTGTTTCGATGACCAGCAGTTCCAGCACATCCGCCGCCGACGTCTTCTCGTCGACTGGAATGGCCACCAGCGCCCCATCTGCCCCGGTCAGCTTCAGCGCCTCCTCGGCCACCAGGCGGAACACGGTCGTGGGTTCGGTGCCCGAAAGCAACTCGGTGGCGATGTCACGGGTGGCCTCGATCCAGTTCTGCCGGGCCTTGGCCTGCTGGTAGAGCCGGGCATTGGCGATGGCGATGCCCGCGGCCGCGGCCAGTGCCTGGACCAGCACCTCGTCGTCGTCACTGAACGGTTGCCCGGTGGTCTTGTCGGTCAGGTAGAGGGTGCCCAACGCGTCGTCGCGCATGCGGACCGGCACGCCCAGAAAAGTCCGCATCGGCGGGTGGTGCGGCGGAAAACCGACCGAGGCGGGGTGGCGTGAAATATCTTCCAGCCGTAGCGGTTTGGGTTCATCAATGAGCAGGCCAATGATGCCCAGCCCTTGGGGCAGGTGGTCGATGCGCCGCACGGTGTCCTCGTCGATGCCCTCGTAAACGAAATGCAGCACCCGGTTGTCCCGGCCGTGGACTTCCAGGGCACCGTAGCGGGCGTCGACCAGATTGGTCGCCGATTGCACGATCGAACGCAGCGTGGCGTCGAGCTCGAGCCCGGAGGTGACCACCAGCATGGCTTCCAGCAGACCGTCGAGACGGTCACGGCCTTCGACGATCTGTCCGACGCGATCCTGGACTTCGATCAAGAGCTCACGAAGGCGTAGCTGGGATAGCGTGTCGCGCAGCGGCCGCATCCCTTGGCCACCTTGTTCTGCCACGCCCGCCACGTCATCCACCGGCTGGGTGCGAGCGCTTCAATTCGGTTGCGAATACCGCGGCTTGGGTGCGGCGCTCCATGCCCAGCTTGGCCAGCAACCGAGACACGTAGTTTTTTACCGTCTTTTCGGCAAGAAACATCCGGTCGGCGATCTGCTTGTTGGTCAAGCCCTCGCTGAGCAGGCCCAGCAGCGTCCGTTCCTGCTCGGTGAGCACGGACAACGGGTCGTGCTTCTCGGTGGCCCCGCGCAGTTTCGCCATCAGCGCGGCCGCGGCGCGATTGTCGAGCAGGGATCGGCCCGCGCCGACATCTTTGACCGCGCGCGCCAATTCCATTCCCTTGATGTCCTTGACGACATATCCGCTGGCGCCGGCCAGGATCGCGTCCAGCATCGCCTCGTCGGACGTGTACGACGTCAGGATCAAGCAGCGCAGATCCGGCATGCGCGACAATAGATCTCGGCACAACTCGATGCCGTTGCCGTCGGGCAACCGAACGTCGAGCACCGCCACGTCCGGGCACGCCGCCGGAATACGGGCCATCGCCTCGGCGACCGAGCCCGCTTCACCGACAACCTCAAGTTCGGAATCGGCGCCGAGCAGATCAATCAGCCCACGCCGCACCACCTCGTGATCGTCGACCAGGAAGATCTTTACCAAGCCCACTCCCTTACAAGTTGCCGCACCGCACCGTCAGCACCGAGCAACCCGCGCTGTAGGCACCGCACACCTCGTCGGCGGTATGCGAGTCGGTGACAAACAAGAGACCGCGGTCCGCCTTACCGGTCAGATAGCGGGAGACGCTTTCGCGGATGACGGTCGACTCGGCCCGGACGTCCGGGTACAGCGGCGTCCAACGGGCCAACCGGCGATCCAGTTGCCTTTGCGCCAAACGATTCCCGTCGTCGAGGTCATCGGGTGCCTCGGCGGCGTGCGCGGCGATGACGTGCAGGGGAACAGACCGCAGCCTCGCCTCCTCGAACGCATGTCGCAGCACCATGCCATTGTCCACTTTTGCGGCGACCCCGGTGATCCGGAGGCTCGCCGGGCCGCCCGGGGCCCGGTGAATCACCGCGACCGGGCATAGGGCCGATCCGGCCAGAACGGCCGCGACGGTACCCCCGGTGCGGCAGGCGTGGTTGAGCCCGATCGAACCGACGCAGATCATCGCCGCCGACCTGGACTCCTGCATCAGCTTGGTGAGCGGGCGGCCCCACAGCACCTCGGATTCGATCTTGACCTGTTTCCCGGTGGCATCGACGGCCCGATAGGCGTCATACAGAGCGTTGCGGGCGATGCTGTGCAGGCTTTCGGAAGTACCGGACGCGTGAAGCGCGTCGATGACGTAGACCAAACGCAGCGGGATGTCTCGGCTGATCGCCTCGTCGACGGCCCACAACGCCGCATGTATTGCCGCCCTTGATCCGTCGACACCGACGACGACGGCCGGGGCTGACTGAATGCTGCTCATCGCCTTCTCCTCTGCTTGAGCGGGGCAACTGTTCGTCGCTTTACCTGACACGGTATTGGCCGGCGGCCCCCCTTCCCCAGAGGCATTGGTCCCCGGATCGGGGACTTTGGTCCCTACGAAAACACCCTTTGAACCCGAAATGGTGGACCCTACAATTGCCACCGCGGCACAAGACCAATTGATGTTTAAGTGGCGTCTCGCTAGACGCCCGGCGGTACCGCCCATCGCCTGGACAGGAGATCTCGGATGACTGCTCAACAGATTTCGTCGTCGCCGAGGTCCCCATCGTCGCAACCGCTGATCGGGAAAGGCTGGCTCCAGGGCGTCGCCCTGGTGATGATATTCGGTTTTCTGGTGATGGGGATTCTGGCGTACCGGACCTACACGGCGTCAATGCCGATGCCGGACAAGGTGGTCACCGAATCGGGGCAGGTCCTGTTCACCGGCAACGACATCACCAAGGGCCAAGAGCTCTACCAGGCGCGCGGACTGATGGAATACGGGTCGGTACTCGGCCACGGCGCGTATCTGGGGCCGGACTACACGGCCCAATACCTGCGCACGGCAACCGACGACGTGGCCAGTCAACTCCGCGCGCAGGGCGTCACCGATTCACACGAGCGCGTGGTCACCGAATTCCGCACCAACCGCTATAACCCCGACTCCAAGACGTTGGTGTTCACCGATCGCCAAGTCGTGGCGTTCGACCACATCCAGAGCCAGTACGCCGCTTACTTCGGCGAGAACTCAACCAAGTACGGGCTGCTGCCCCACATGATCACCGATCAGGCGCAGATCCGCGACCTTACCGCGTTCTTCGCCTGGACGGCCTGGGCCGCGGCGGCCGAACGTCCCGGCCACAAGTACACCTACACCAACAATTGGCCGGCCGAACCGCGCGTCGACAACGGTCCCACCGCCGCGGTGATCGTCTGGTCGGCGCTATCGCTGATCGCGTTGCTGGGTGGCATCGGGATCATGTTCGCGGTCTATGGCCGCTGGAGCCAGAAGGTCGGCTGGCACAGCGCCGAGTCGTCCACCCTGTCCTTCCGCCAGCCCGGTGAGGTGAGCCTGACGCCGGCGCAGCGCGCCTGCATCTGGTTCTTCGCGATCGTGTCGGTGCTGTTCCTGGCCCAAACGCTGCTGGGGGCCGCGGCCGAGCATTACCGGGCCGATCTGTCCAACTTCTTCGGGCTGGATTTGGCCCGCGTGCTGCCTTACAACCTGGCCCGCACCTGGCACCTGCAACTGTCGCTGTTCTGGACGGCAGCGGCCTTCCTGGCCGGTGGCATCTTCTTGGTGCCGTTCATCGCCCGTCGCGAGCCCAAACGCCAAGCGTTATTGGCGTACGTGCTTTTGGGTGCGGTCGCCGTGGTGGTGTTCGGGTCGCTGACGTGCGAGGCACTGTCCATCTACGGCGTGATCCCCGCGGGCGGGCTGTTCTCCCAGCAGTGGGAGTACCTTGACCTGCCGCGCCTGTGGCAGATCCTGCTCATCATCGGCATGTTCCTGTGGATTGCCATCATCTGGCGCGGCATCCGCAGCAGGCTCAAGGGTGAGTCGAAGATGAACATGCCCTGGCTGTTCTTCTTCTCCGGCCTGGCCATCCCGGGCTTCTACGCGGTGGGCCTGCTGGCCGGCAGCGACACCCACTACACCGTCGCCGACTTCTGGCGGTTCTGGGTCGTGCACCTGTGGGTCGAGGACTTCCTCGAGCTGTTCACCACCGTGATGGTGGCCTACATGTTCGTGCTGCTCGGCGTGGTAAGGGAGCGGATCGCGCTGGGCGTGATCTTCCTCGACGTCATCCTGTACTCCGCTGGCGGTGTCATCGGCACCATGCATCACCTGTACTTCTCTGGGACACCGGTGGAGCACATGGCGCTGGGCGCGTTCTTCTCGGCGGCCGAAGTCATTCCGCTGACCTTCCTGACCGTAGAGGCGTGGGCCTTCCTGCAACTCGGTGCGCGCCAACAGACCGGCGACGCCAATCCGTTCCCACACCGCTGGGCGGTCATGTTCCTGGTCGCGGTGGGATTCTGGAACTTCTTGGGGGCAGGCATTTTTGGATTCCTGATCAACCTGCCGGTGGTGTCCTACTACCAGATCGGCACCGCGTTGACGGCCAACCACGCGCACGCGGCGATGATGGGCGTTTACGGCATGCTCGCAGTCGGCCTGGCCATGTTCGCCTTCCGCTACGTGATCCCACCCGACAAGTGGCCCGAGAAGCTGGCACGAATCTCGTTCTGGTGCATGAACATCGGCCTGGCGTGGATGGTATTCGCCACCTTGCTGCCGCTGGGGGTGCTGCAACTCTTCCACTCGGTCAACGACGGCTACTTCGAGGCGCGCTCGCTCGGCTACATCACGAAGCCCGGCAACGCCGTACTGGAGTGGCTCCGGCTACCGGGCGACGTCATCCTCATCGTCGGCGGCGTGGTGCCGTTTGTCTGGATCGCCTGGACCGCGCTGCGCAATTTCCGGTCGGGTACGACTGTCGACGAATTGCCGGAAAACCCGCTGTACTCGCAGGCTCCGACCGAGCCGGAAACCGGTGCCGCGGTGCCGGCGAGGGATTGACCGGTGACCGCGCCGACGACCTCGGTGTGGATGATCGCCGGGTATTCACTCGCCTTGCTGGCCGTCGGCTGGAGTTTCGACGCAATGGCCCGACGGGCTTCGGCGCACGCAGCCCGCTGGCGCACAGGCCGATTCACCTACCGGCCCGACCATGATGCATGGGTATGCCCGCAGAATCATTGGTTGTGGCCGACCTCCTTCGACCCGAAGCATCGGGTCATGCGGTATCGCGCACTGCCGGTGGTCTGTAACAGCTGTCCCGTCAAATCCGACTGCACCACCTCCAAGCACGGTCGTGAGATAAGCCGCGAGGTCGATCCCTGGCCACATTCGGACGCCGGACGGTTTCACCGCGGAATCGCCTGCGCCGTGGCCGGACTGGGGATCGTGTTGCCGCTGGCGACGTTGGTAGCCAACCACTCGGCCTCCGACATGCTGGTCCTCACGGCAAGCGTGCTGGTGGTCGCGCTGCTCGGAGCGCCGCTCGCCCGCCACCTCTGGAACACCCCGTCCAACGCGCCCGAACACCTGCCGCACCGCACCGCGATCGAAGACCAGGTGGCCGCCGCAATCGACCGGTACTCCACTCGGTGGGGCGGCTGGAAAAGCAAGGAGGACAACACGACATGACTGCCCCCATCGTCGGCCTGATCGTCGCCGGCATAGTTTTGCTTGCCGTGTTGGCGACGTGGTCGCTGGCAGTGCTGCGTGAGTACGAACGCGGAGTCGTTTTCCGGATGGGACACGCGCGCCCACTGTATGGCCCCGGCTTGCGGTTCCTGATTCCGCTGGTGGACAAGATGATCCGGGTCGACCAGCGCCTGGTGACGCTGACCATACCGCCGCAAGAGGTGATCACCCGGGACAACGTGCCCGCGCGCGTCAACGCCGTCGTGATGTTCCAGGTGATGGAACCCCTGAAAGCGATTCTGGCAGTGGAAAACTACGCGGTGGCGACGTCGCAGATCGCTCAGACGACACTGCGTTCGCTGCTCGGCCGGGCTGACTTGGACACGCTGCTGGCCCACCGGGAGGATCTCAACAGCGATCTGCGCACGATCATCGAGAAACAGACCGAGCCCTGGGGCATCCAGGTGCGCGTCGTGGAGATCAAGGACGTCGAGATCCCCGAGTCGATGCAGCGGGCGATGGCCCGCGAGGCCGAAGCCGAGCGCGAACGCCGCGCGAAGGTCATCAACGCCCGTGGCGAGCTGCAGGCATCCGAGGAGCTGCGCGAAGCCGCGGAGACCCTGTCGAAGAGCCCGGCATCGCTGCAGTTGCGTTACCTGCAGACGCTGCTGGAGCTGGGGGCGGATCAAAACTCGACCGTCGTCTTCCCGCTGCCCGTCGACATCATCACCCCGTTCCTGCGGCATCCCGAGATGCTGCAGGGCGTGGTCGACAACCTCAACCATCGCGGGTGATCACGAGAGCATCTGTTCAGACGCCTGGCCGACGGCGCCGGAACGCCAAGCATGGCAACCGCTTTCGCTGTACGACCGGTGCGAGACGGGTTCTGGACTGAGGTTAACAAAAGGTTAACAAAAGATGAATTTTACCTAGCCCGCTTCGTGAAATAAGCAAAACCCCGCCGGCATCGGCCGCATTTGCGACTTTTGAAGGGCCCAAAAAACGAAAGTCTTCGCAATGCCCTGCGCGCACGCTCCCCCGACCCGATAAGTGCCACGCTGCCCGCCCAGCGGGCGTGGTGCGATCGCGCTGGGCTGCCGTCTCACCTGACGCGGGGTGAGCCGTGCGCCGCAGGCGCACATGCGAATCAGCGGGCGGCCCAAATATCTTCCAGACACGCCGATGCGGCTGGCGCCGGCGTCGGTGGCGTTTGCCCGAAATCCACACTTCGAGGGGATGTATCACACATGGAGTGGACTTTTCTTCCACCCGAAATCAATTCGGCCCGAATGTATACCGGCCCCGGATTGGCCTCGCTACTGGCCGCGGCCGGAAGCTGGGATGCGCTGTCGGCCGAACTGGCCTCCACCGCCGAGGCGTACCAATCCGTGCTCGCGGGCCTAGACCTACAGTGGCGCGGCCCCGCCTCCGAGTCGATGGCGTACTCGGCCGCCCGGTACGTGGGCTGGCTGCAAGCGACCGCCGAGCAGACGAAACAGACAGCCATGCAGGCGCGGACGGCCGCGGCGGCCTACGAGCAGGCGTATGCGATGACGGTGCCCCCGCCGCTGATCGCCGCCAACCGCACGCTGTTGGCAGCGCTGGTGGCGACGAACATCGTGGGTCAGAACACCGCCGCCATCGCGGACACCGAGGCGCAGTACGCCGACTTCTGGGCTCGGGACGCGGCTGCCATGGCCGGCTACTCCGTGGCGTCGACGTCGGCGACGACCCAGTTGCCCCGGTTCGCGACCGCGCACAAGTCCATCAACGAGTCCGGGGTGGGCGCGCAGAACGCCGCCGTGGCCACGGCCAACGCCAACTCTGGCGCGACTAAGGCTGCCACACAAGCGTTTTCACCGGTTTCTCCCCAGCAGCCGCAGGTGCAAGCGGCGCCGAATCTGGGAGCGGCCGGGGGCGGGCGGCCCGCTTTTGCGGTCCTTGACGCCATTCAGGGAACGGGCCTGGGTTTCAGCGCTCCGTACAACATGGAGCAATTCGTGTCCGGCATCATCGGGGCTGAGAACAATTTGGGCATTCTCGCCAAGCCCGGCGCGGCCGCGGCCAATCTCGCTCCCGCGCTCGCAGCGCCCGCGCTCCGCGGCGCCACGTCGGGACTCGGCGGTGGCCTGGGCAATGTCACCGCGGCTCTCTCGCACGCCGGCAGAATCGGGCCGATGTCGGTGCCCGCGAGTTGGTCCGCACCCACGAGCACCCATATCTCGCCGCTGGAACCCGCCGGCTTCACCACGTTGCCGGGGACCGAAGAGCCGATGGCTTCCGGGTATCCCGGTTACCCCGGCATGCCAGGCGGCGGCGCCGCCCGATCGGCCGGGGCGGGTGCCCCACCCCGCTACGGCGTGCGGCTCACGGTGATGCCACGCCCGCCAGCCGCCGGGTGACGTGCCACCAGCCCACCAACTGCCGTCGGCCACAGGACTGACCCTTCGTCGCCGGCAGCTTCGCTACACGCAGCCCATGAAGCTGTAGGACAATGGATTTCGGCTTTCTTCCGCCAGAGGTGAACTAGGGCCGGATGTACGCAGGCCCAGGGTCGGGCCCGCTGCTGGCCGCCGCGACAAGTTGGGACTCGATCTCGGCCGAGTTGGGCACCACCGCCGCGGTATACGAATCGGTGCTGTCCGGCCTGACCGGCTTGTCCTGGCAGGGACCCGCAGCCCACGCGATGGCGGCCGGCGCCGCCCCCTATGTGGCGTGGCTGCATGCGACCGCCGAACGTGCACAACAGACGGCCATGCAGGCGCGGATGGCGGCGGCGGCCTACGAGCTCGCTTTCGCCATAACCGTGCCCCCGTCCGCGGTCGCGGCCAACCGCACCCAACTGGCGACGCTGGTCGCAACGAACTTCTTCGGCCAGAACACCGCGGCCATCGCGGCCACCGAAGCCCAGTACGCCGAATACTGGGCTCAGGACGCCGCTGCGATGTACGGCTATTCCGCCAGTTCAGCCGCGGCGGCCCAAGTTTCGCCGTTCGTCGCCCCGCGCCAAACCACCACTCTGGATGGGGAAAGGGCTCAGCGAGACGCCGTCGCTCGAGCCACCGCCAACGCCTCGGGCTCGAGCGCGACGTCGGGATCGCCTGGGGGAATTGTTCTCTCGAGGCAAGACCAACTGTTCCGGATCTTTGACACCATCCAGGGGACCTCAACGGCGTTCAGATCCCTTTTCACTTCGGAGGGGACCGCTGCCGGAATCATCCAGGCCGACAAGAACTTGGGCATCTTGCCGAACGTCGCGGCGGTCCCGTCCGCGCTTCCCAAGGCGCCTGCGCTCAGCGGCGCCCCGTCGGGGGTTGGCAACGTCAGCGCGGTGCTCGCCCGTGCCGGACGGATCGGCTCGATGTCGGTGCCCGCCGGCTGGGCCGCCGCGACCGGCAACCCCGTCGCGGCATCGCCGGGCAACGGCGTGTCCGGCCTGGCGACGACCGAAGCGGCGGCCCGATCTGGGTCCGGGACGCCCGGCATACCCGGGGTACCGGGAGGGACCGCCAGGCGGGCGACGCTTGTGGTCCCCCGCTACGGCAGGCGGATCATGGTGACGACTCGCCCGCCCGCGGCCGGCTGACCGCTAACGGGCGGGCGGCTGCGGCGATTCGGGTGGCGCGGGCGGCCCGGGCGCGGCAGGCGGTTCCGCGGGAGCGAATCGCCAGTTGTCCGGATTCTTCGGCGAATACACCACCGGGAACAGCTGGCCGATGGTCGGCCATTGATTCACGTCGACGGCCAGGCGTTGATACACGGCGTGCTCGTTGACGGTGGGCCCATTGATCACGCCGGCGATGGTGACGAACTGCTCGCCGGTGGCGTCGGGGCGGGGGCTTATGCCGGTCACCAGCAACGTGCCGCTCAGCACCTCGCCCCGCGGGCCGCGTGGGACGAACCGCTGAACGAGAAACACGGCCAGCACGGCCATCAGCAAGAGCAACAGTCCGAATTCCCACACGGGGCCATGGTAGGGCCGTGATAAGACTGCGTCATGAGCCGCACCGACGACGATGCAGAACGAAGCGATGAGGAGGAGCGGTGCAGATAAGCCAGGACGACCTGGCGCTGGCACTGACGCTGGCCGACCGCGCAGATACGTTGACTTCGGCGCGATTCGGCGCGCTGGACCTGCGCGTCGACACCAAACCCGACCTGACGCCGGTGACGGACGCCGACCGCGCAGTGGAGACCGAGCTGCGCGAGGAGCTCGGGCGCGAACGGCCGGACGACAGCATCGTCGGCGAGGAGTTCGGCGGGGACACCACCTTCACCGGCCGTCAGTGGATCATCGACCCGATCGATGGCACCAAGAATTTTGTCCGCGGGGTGCCGGTGTGGGCCACTTTGATCGCATTGCTCCAAGACGGTGTTCCCGTCGTCGGCGCCGTGAGCGCCCCGGCATTGCAGCGGCGGTGGTGGGCCGCGCACGCCCGGGGCGCTTTCGTCGCGGTCAACGATGCTCCTCCGCGCCGGCTCTCGGTTTCCTCAGTGGCACAACTGAATTCGGCGAGTCTCTCGTTCTCCAGCCTGTCCGGGTGGGCCCAGCTGGGCGTTCGGGATCGATTCATCGCGCTGACCGACACCGTCTGGAGGGTGCGCGCCTTCGGTGACTTTCTGTCCTATTGCCTGCTCGCGGAAGGCGCGGTCGACATCGCCGCAGAACCGGAGGTGTCGGTGTGGGATCTCGCTGCGCTCGACATCCTGGTGCGCGAGGCGGGCGGGACGCTGACGGCCCTGGACGGCACCGCGGGACCGCATCACGGCAGCGCCGTGGCCACCAACGGCCTGCTGCAGCAGCAGGTGCTCGACAGCCTCGCTGTGAATTAGTTAACAAGTGTTCTCTCCGATCTTACTCCGGAGTAAGATCGGCGGTATCCGCAACGCCCAACGACCTGAGGCTGCTGAAAATGACCGGTTCCGGTTCCAAACAGACATCCACCCGCTCCCGCGCCAAACGGCGCGACCATAAGTCCGCTGTCGGCCTGCAAACGCACAAACGCACTGGCGTCGACATCGCGATCGCGCTGATCACCCCGCTCGTCGGTCAGGAGTTCCTGGACAAATATCAGCTGCGTGACCCGCTGAACCGCGCGCTGCGCTACGGGACGAAGACTGTCTTCTCCACCGCCGCCACCTCGTCTCGGGAGTTCAAGCGCATCCAGAACCTGCGCGGCGGACCAACCCGGCTCAAGTCCAGCGGCAAGGACTACTTCGACCTGACGCCTGACGACGAGCAGAAGATGATCGTCGAAACTGTCGACGAGTTCGCCGAGGAAGTGCTGCGGCCCGCCGCGCACGACGCAGACGAAGCGATCACCTACCCGCACGAGCTGATCGCCAAGGCCGCCGAGCTGGGCATCACGGCGATCAACATCCCCGAGGATTTCGACGGCATCGCCGCACACCGGTCCAGCGTGACCAATGTGCTGGTCGCCGAGGCGCTGGCCTACGGCGACATGGGTCTGGCGTTACCGCTGCTGGCCCCGGGCGGCGTGGCCTCGGCGCTGACCCATTGGGGCAGCGCCGACCAGCAGGCCACGTACCTTCCCGAGTTCGCCGGTGAGAACGTGCCCCAGGCGTGCGTGGCCATCGCCGAGCCGCAACCGCTCTTCGACCCCACCCGGCTGAAGACCACCGCGGTGCGCACACCGAGCGGCTACCGCCTGGACGGGGTGAAGTCGTTGGTCCCGGCCGCTGCCGATGCCGAGCTCTTCATCGTCGGCGCGCAGCTGGACGGCAAACCGGCCTTGTTCATCGTCGAGTCGTCGACGAAAGGCCTTACCGTGAAGGCGGATCCGAGCATGGGGATTCGTGCGGCTGCCCTGGGCCAGGTCGAACTCTCCGGGGTGACGGTGCCGCTGAGCGCGCGGCTCGGTGAGGACGAGGCGACCGACGAGGATTACTCCGAGGCGATCGCGCTGGCCCGACTGGGCTGGGCCGCACTTACCGTCGGCACCTCGCACGCGGTGCTCGACTACGTCGTCCCGTACGTGAAGGAACGCGAGGCCTTCGGTGAGCCGATCGCCCACCGCCAGGCGGTCGCCTTCATGTGCGCCAACATCGCCATCGAATTGGACGGGCTGCGGCTGATCACCTGGCGCGGCGCCGCGCGTGCCGAGCAAGGTCTGCCGTTCGTCCGCGAGGCGGCGCTGGCCAAGCGGCTCGGCGCCGACAAGGGCATGCAGATCGGCCTCGACGGCGTTCAGCTGCTCGGCGGCCACGGCTACACCAAAGAGCACCCGGTCGAACGCTGGTACCGGGACCTGCGGGCCATCGGCGTTGCCGAGGGTGTCGTCGTCATCTGAGTCGTTATTCAATTCGAGCTGAAAGTTCAATCATGGCAATCAATCTGGAACTTCCCCGCAAGATGCAGGCGGTGACGACGAAGACGCACCAGGGCGCCGCGGAGTTGATGCGCCCGATCGCCCGCAAGTACGACCTCAAGGAGCACGCCTACCCGGTCGAGCTGGACACGCTATTCAGCCTCTTCGAAGGCGCCTCGGAGTCAATCGAATTCGCCGGAGCGAACGCGCTGGGCGGCGAGGACGAAGAGCGGGACAAAAACCACAACGGCGCCAACATGGCCGCGCTGCTGCAAACGCTGGAGGCCAGCTGGGGCGACCTGGCGATGATGTTGTCGGTCCCCTATCAGGGACTGGGCAACGCGGCCATCTCCGCCGTCGCTAACGAGGAACAGCTGCAACGCCTGGGCAAGGTGTGGGCGGCGATGGCCATCACCGAACCGGGCTTCGGATCGGACTCGGCGGCGGTGTCCACGACCGCCACCCTGGACGGCGACGAGTACGTGATCAACGGCGAGAAGATCTTCGTCACCGCCGGATCGCGCGCCACCCACATCGTGGTGTGGGCGACGCTGGACAAGGCGGCGGGCCGCGCGGCGATCAAGTCGTTCGTCGTGCCGCGCGAGCACCCGGGTGTCACGGTCGAACGGCTCGAGCACAAGCTCGGCATCAAGGGTTCCGACACCGCGGTCATCCGGTTCGACAATGCCCGCATTCCCAAGGAAAACCTGCTCGGCAACCCCGAAATCGAGGTGGGCAAGGGCTTTTCCGGAGTGATGGAGACCTTCGACAACACCCGGCCCATCGTTGCCGCCATGGCCGTCGGTGTCGGCCGCGCCGCCCTGGAGGAGATCCGCAAGATCCTCACCGAGGCCGGCGTGGAGATCTCCTACGACAAGCCTTCACACACCCAGAGCGCCGCCGCGGCGGAGTTCATCCGCATGGAAGCCGATTGGGAGGCCGCCTACCTGCTGTCCCTGCGGGCGGCGTGGCAGGCCGACAACAAGATCCCGAACTCCAAAGAGGCTTCGATGAGCAAGGCCAAGGCCGGCCGGATGGTCACCGACGTCACGCTCAAGTCCGTCGAATTGGCAGGCACAGCAGGCTATTCCGAGCAGTTGCTGCTGGAGAAGTGGGCGCGCGACTCGAAGATCCTGGACATTTTCGAAGGCACTCAACAGATTCAGCAGCTGGTGGTCGCCCGCCGCCTGCTGGGGCTGTCTTCATCCGAGCTCAAGTGACTCGCGAGCTTCCGCGTTCCGCGCCGAACGTGTAACCAGGGCGAGATTTCTGCTGATTTCTCGCCGTGAGTACACGTTCGGCGAGGGTGGGTGGTGCCGCATTGGTCGGCGGTCGGGTTAGCGTCGAAAGATGGACACTTTTCAGGCGCTCGTCGCGCGACAAGATGGTGACCGGATAACCGCGTCGGTCGAGACGCTTCGTCCTGACGACCTGCCCCCCGGCGAGGTGACCATCCGGGTCCTGTATTCGAGCGTCAACTACAAGGACGCGCTGGCATTGACGCCCGGTGGCGGCGTGGTGCGCGACTACCCGGTGGTGCCGGGCATCGACCTGACCGGTGAGGTCGTGAACTCGACGTCTCCCGACTTCGCCGTGGGCGATGGGGTTCTGGCGCACGGGTATGCGATCGGCACCGGTCACCACGGCGGCTACGCCGAATACGTGCGACTGCCGGCCGACCAGGTGGTCTCGCTCGGCGCGCTGAGTCCGCATGAGGGCGCCGCCATCGGGACCGCCGGCTTCACCGCCGCGATGAGCGTTCAGGCGTTGATCGACTGGGGCATCGCGGCCGACGCCGGTCCCGTTGTCGTCACCGGAGCCACCGGCGGCGTCGGCTCGGTCAGCGTGGACCTGCTAGCGGCCGCCGGCTATCAGGTGGTCGCGTCGAGCGGCAAGGCCGAGGCGGCCGACCGGCTCAAAGCCCTTGGCGCCGCTGAGGTTATCGGCCGGTTGCCCGCCGATCCCGACGCCAAGCCACGACCGCTCGGGAAGGCGCGGTGGGCCGGCGCAGTGGACTGTGTGGGCGGTGCGACGCTGGCCGACGTGCTCAGCAACGTCGATTACGGCGGGGCCGTGGCGGCCAGCGGCCTCACCGGCGGTCCTGCCCTGCACACCACGGTGCTGCCGTTCATCCTGCGCGGGGTCGCGCTGCTGGGCATGGACTCGGTGCTGATGCCGATCGGACCGCGCCGCGAATTGTGGGCCCGGCTCGGCGATTCCTTGCGGCCACCTCACCTGGACTCGCTGGTCAGCGAGGTCGACGTGAAGGACGTCGTCGAAGTCATCGATCAAGTGCGCGCCGGCAAATTCTCCGGCCGGGCCGTGGTGCGGGTCGCCGGCGGATTTTGAGCGGCCAGTAGGCTCTCGTGGCATGCGCGCGGTACAGGTGACTCGGCTCGATGGCCCAGACGCGGTCGAGCTGACCGAGATCGACGAACCGTCGGGCGAGGGGGTGGTCGTCGACGTGCACGCCGCCGGGGTGGCCTTCCCCGACGCCCTTCTCACCCGCGGCCTCTACCAATACCGCCCGGAATTGCCGTTCGTGCTCGGCGCCGAGATCGCCGGCGTGGTCCGGTCGGCACCCGATGGCGCGAACGTGCGCGAGGGAGACCGGGTCGTCGGCCTCACGATGCTGTCGGGCGGCATGGCCGAGGTCGCGGTATTGGCCCCCGACCGGGTGTTCAAGCTGCCCGACAATGTCAGCTTCGAGGCCGGCGCCGGCCTGCTGTTCAACGACCTGACGGTGTACTTCGCGCTGACCGTCCGGGGTCGGCTGCAGCGCGGCGAGACGGTTCTGGTGCACGGCGCGGCCGGCGGCATCGGGACCTCGGCGCTGCGACTGGCGCCGGCGCTGGGCGCGGCCCGCACGATCGCCGTGGTCAGCACGCAGGACAAGGCCGACATCGCCACGGCGGCCGGCGCGACCGATGTGGTGCTGGCCGACGGTTTCAAGGACGCGGTGAAGGAGTTGACCCATGGCCGTGGCGTCGACATCGTCGTCGACCCGGTCGGCGGTGACCGGTTCACCGATTCCCTGCGCTCGCTTACTCCCGGCGGGCGCCTGCTGGTCGTGGGCTTCACCGGCGGCGAGATACCCACTGTCAAGGTAAATCGATTGCTGCTCAACAATGTTGACGTGGTTGGCGTGGGTTGGGGCGCCTGGGCGGGGACGCATCCCGGCGCGCTGGACGAGCAGTGGGCCGGACTCGAGCGATTGCTCACCTCCGGGGAGCTGGCCCCGCCCGAGCCGATCACCTACCCGCTGGAGCAAGCCGCGACCGCGGTCGCCTCGCTGGAGAACCGCAGCGCCAAGGGAAAGGTCGTGCTGCGCGTCCGGGGTTAGCCGCCGCGCTTCGTCCCAGCCGCCACAGCGGTTTCGCCGCGAGGCACTCGACCGTTTGCCCGCCTCGTAGCGACTGTCTTGTCTCGGATACGTGCGCTTGGGTGTTGTCGCTGCGAGGTGGGCGCACCGCATGCCCCGTCCGGCGGAGGCGCGTATGGCGCTTGTGACGAACGCGTAACGGGAGACGGTAGGCGCCCGCCCGTCGGGCCTTGTGCCTGTCAAAAAGAGAAAGTAATGTCACTTTCAGTTTTGTCGACCAAGATCGCCACCCAGTGGTCCCCATCGGAGGAACCGTCCATGGAATCCTTTGTGCACCTGCGAAAAGGCCGAACGCCGCGCCGCCTGCACGCCGACCTCGACGGCCTCAAGGACGACGAGTTGGGCCGGGGCGGATTCACCGGCCGCACCGCCAACCTCTACCGGCGCCACGACCCCACCGCCTATCGATCGGTCGGGCCGCTGCGTCCCATCGACGTGCTATCCAGCGAGCTCAAGCCCAGCGATGCCACCGAAGCCGACGGCGGGCCGCTGCTGATGTTCAGCAACGACGACTGCCGAATCCTGTTGAGCCGTCGCCACGAGCCGATGCCGTTCTTCGTCCGTCACGTCGACGGCGACCTGCTGTGCTTCGTGCATCAGGGCAGCGGCCTGGCCGAGACCGAATTCGGGCCGCTGCGCTATCGGGAGGGCGACTGGCTGTACATCCCGAAGGCATGCACCTGGCGCCAATTCCCCGACAGTGCGACGACGATGCTGATGATCGAGGCCACCGACGAATTCCGGGTGCCGCCGCCCGGCGCGCTGGGTCGCCACTTCCCCTTCGACCCGTCGCAAATCGTCATCCCCGAGCCGGCGCCGGCCGACGACGCCGACGGCGACTTCGAGGTCCGGCTCATCCACCAGGGCGGCCCGACAACGCTCTTCTACCAACACAATCCGCTCGATGTCGAGGGCTGGCGCGGCGACAACTTCGCGTTCACTTTCAACATCGCCGACTACAACGTGGTCACCTCCGACAGTGTTCACCTGCCGCCGACGGTCCACCTTTTCATGCAGGCCACCGGTGTCTACGTGATGAACTTCCTGCCCAAGCCGGCCGAGGGGATCCCCGGCACCGAACGCACGCCGTGGTATCACCGCAACGTCGACTACGACGAGATCGCCTTCTTCCATGGCGGCTCGCTCTACGGCATCCCGATGCCGCCCGGTTTGATTTCGCATGCGCCGCAAGGAGTTCATCACGGCGCGCCGGAGAAGGCGCGAGAACGGGCGCGTCGCAAATTCGACGACTACTCCCGCGTCGACTGGCAGGTGATCGCCATCGACACTCGCCGGCGACTGACCCCGTCGGCCGAAGTGCTCGCCCACGACCTAGGACAACACTGATGAAGCACGAATACGAGCGAATCCCCTATCTCGTTGCCTTTCAGAACAATTCCGGTGTACGAGACGTCTACGGCGGCCTGGCCGAGATCACCGTGCTGGAGAGCTACCTGCTCAAGCCCAAGGACAAGCCGTCGGACACCGTGCTGGTCTTCATGCATCCCATCGGCGGCGGCGCCTACCTACCGATGATCAACGCGCTGGCGCGGGCCGGCCATCACGTCATCTACTGCAACAGCCGCTTCCGCGGCACCGACTCGGCACTGCTGATGGAGAAGGTCGTCGAGGATCTCGGCGAGTGCATCAAGGACGCCAAGAAGCGGCTCGGCTACCAGAAGGTGGTGCTGGCGGGATGGAGTGGAGGCGGTTCGCTGTCGGTGTTCTACCAGCAGCAGGCGCAGAACCCGACCATCACATCCAGCCCGACCGGCGACGGACCCGACCTGACCAAGCTCGACCTGCCCGCGGCCGACGGCATCATGCTGCTGGCCGCGCACATCAGCCGCCACAGCACGCTGACCGAATGGCTGGACGCGTCGATCCTCGACGAAACCGACCCCACCAAGCGCGATCCCGAGCTGGACCTGTACAACCCCGACAACCCCAATCAGCCGCCCTACAGCCAAGAATTCCTGGACCGTTACCGGCAGGCGCAGATCGACCGCAACCGCCGCATCACCGCATGGGTCAAGGGCAAGCTGGGCGAGTTGAAAGCCGCCGGCCGCCCCGACGACGAGTTCGGTTTCGTCGTGCACGGCACCATGGCCGACCCACGCTGGCTGGATCCGGCCGTCGATCCCAACGAACGCAAACCCGGCACCTGCTACCTGGGGGATCCTCAGGTGGTGAACATGAGTCCGGTCGGGCTGGCCCGGTTCTCCACGCTGCGCGGCTGGCTGTCGCAGTGGAGCTACGACGACGCCCGCGGCGACGCGGTGGCCTGCGGGCCCGATATCGCGATCCCCGCGCTGGTGATCGGTAACCTCGCGGATGACGCCTGCACGCCCAGCCACACCCGGCGGCTGTTCGAGGCGATCGGACACGACGATAAGGAGATGCACGAAATCCCCGGCGCCACACACTATTACGCGGGCCCGGACCAGCGCGAAGCGCTGCGGGCCGCAGTCACTATTGTCACCGACTGGCTGATCCGGCACGATTTCGCGGACCAAGAATGACTTCCGCCGGCGACGATGCAGAGCGCAGCGATGTGGGGGTACCTCCCGCTTGCGGGGGAGAGGAGCGGCGCATCGATGTAGCCGGTCCGCTGGACGGCGTTCGGGTGCTCGAACTGGGCACCCTGATCGCCGGGCCCTTCGCCGGCCGGCTCCTCGGCGACATGGGCGCCGACGTCATCAAGGTGGAATTGCCCAAAGCGCCGGACCCGTTGCGCACCTGGGGTCAAGCCGAAATCGACGGGCAGCACGTCTTCTGGACGGTGCACGCGCGGAACAAGAAGGCGATCACGCTGGATCTGCGCCATCCCCGCGGCCGCGAACTGTTCTGCGATCTCGTCGAGAAATCCGACATCGTGGTGGAGAACTTCCGTCCGGGCACCCTGGAGAAGTGGAACCTGGGCTACGACGTATTGTCCGAACGCAATCCGGGCATCATCCTGGTCCGGGTGTCCGGCTACGGGCAGACCGGTCCCGACGCCACCAAGGCCGGCTACGCCTCGGTCGCCGAAGCGGCCAGCGGGTTGCGGCACCTCAACGGGTTTCCCGGCGGACCGCCGCCCCGGCTGGCCCTGTCGCTCGGTGACAGCCTGGCCGGCATGTTCGGCGCGCAGGGCGCGCTGGCCGCGCTGTACCGACGCAGCGTCACCGGGCGCGGCCAGGTGGTCGACGTCGCGTTGACCGAATCGTGTTTGGCCGTACAGGAATCCACCATTCCCGACTACGACGCCGGCGGGGTGGTGCGCGGACCCTCGGGCACCCGGCTGGAGGGCATCGCCCCGTCCAACATCTACCGCAGCGGCGACGGCTCTTGGGTGGTGATCGCCGCAAACCAGGACACGGTCTTCGCCCGGCTGTGCAAGGCGATGGGCCGCCCGGAGCTGGCCACCGATGACAGGTTCGCCACACACGTCGCCCGGGGTCGCAATCAAGACGAACTCGACAACATCATCGGGGCGTGGGCCGCGGAACGCCAGCCCGGCGAGATCATCGAAATCCTCTCCGCCGCAGGGGTGATCGCGGGCCCCATCAACACGGTCGCCGAAGTGGTCAACGACCCGCAGCTGCGGGCGCGCGGCATGCTGGTGGAGCACTATGACGAGCGCGTGCAGCGCAACGTGTTGGGACCGGGCATCGTGCCGGTGCTTTCGGAATCGCCGGGCCGAGTCCGCAATGCCGGTCCCGCGCGGCCGGGCCAGCACAACGACGACGTCTACATCGGGCTGCTGGGCAAGACCGCCGAGGAGCTCGAAGAGCTGCGCGCCGAGGAGGTGCTGTGACACACATCGAGATTCGAGAAGTGGCCCTGCGCGACGGTCTGCAGATCGAGGCGCCAATCCCGTTGTCTGGCAAGCTCGAACTGCTGGCCGCGGTGGCGGCAACCGGCGTTCGCGAGGTGGAGGTCACCGCGTTCGTCTCCCCCACCAAGGTGCCGTCGATGGCTGACGCCGCCGAGCTGGCCGCTCATCTGCATGACTACCCCGACATCGCATTCTCGGCGCTGGTGGCCAGCCCGAATGGCGCCAAGCGGGCCGTCGCCGCGGGATTGCGCTCCATCGAATACGTGGTGGCCGCCGACGACACCTTCAGCAAGGCCAACGTCGGGCGCACCAGCACCGAGGCCGCCGACCAGATCGACCAGATCGTCGCGATCGCACACGACAGCGGCGTCACCGTCGAGGTCGTCATCGCCACCGCCTGGGACTCGCCCTTCGAAGGGCCCACCCCGCCGCAGCGGGTGCTCGAGATCGCCGCGGCCGCCCGCGACCGCGGCGCCGACCGCCTGTCGATCGCCGACACCATCGGCACCACCACCCCGGGTCGAGTGAGTTCGCTTGTCGCACAACTCCTTCCGGTGCTCGGCGACCTCCCGCTGGGCGGGCATTTCCACAACACTCGCGGCTCGGGTCTGGCCAGTGCCTACGCCGCGGTCAACTCCGGGGTGACGCGGCTGGACGCCTCGGTCGGCGGCCTGGGCGGGTGCCCCTTCGCCCCCGGCGCCACCGGCAACATCGCCACCGAGGACCTCGTATACCTGCTGCGCGACAGCGGTTTCGACGTGGACGTCGACCTGCAGGCCGCCATCGGCGCGGCCGAGGTGGCGAAGTCGCTGGTGGGACACGACCTGCCGAGCGCCCTGCTGCGTGCCGGTGACCGGATGCGGAACTGATGTCCGCCCCGGAGGCGAATCGCGAGCTGACCGCCAAAGGCCGCCAGACCAGGCAGGCCATCGAGCAGGCCGCCCGGAAGCTGTTCGCCGAACGGGGCTTTCACGGCACCACCCTGGCCGACATCACCTCGGCCGCGGGAAAGTCGCCGGCGGTCTTCTACCGATACTTCACCGACAAGGAAGACCTGCTGGCCGCCCTGGCCGAATCGTTCCTGCACGAGGTGGTGACGCCGTCCGGATTGAGCGTGCACCTGCCGGACTCGCCCGACGACGACGCGTTCTTCACCTCGGTGGTCACCGGCTATTGGAACATGTTCAAGCAGAACATCGGCATCATGATCGCGGTGGCCCAGCTGGCCGCCACCCAACAGCGGTTCGCCGCCGTGCAGAACGAGTTTCGGCGCTTCGGAGTGGACATCGTGGCCGCATCGGTTCGCCACGCGCAGGAACAGGGTTATGGCGCCGAGCTCAACCCGCAACACACGGCGGCGGCCATCGCGCTGCTGTTCGAGAACTTCACCACCGTCTTCGTCGGGCAGTCGGGCCTCGGCATGGAGATCAGCGACGAAGACGCCATCGCCACGCTATCGACGGTGTGGAAGAAGACTGTCTATGGTGCGTAACGCGAGAATCGCGAGGAGATAACCGTGGATTTCACTTTGCCAGAGCACCTTCCCGGACTGCTTGCCGAGATGGATGAGTTCATCGAGGCCGAGATCAAGCCGCTGGAACGCGAGAATATGCAGTACTTCGATCAGCGTCGCGAGCACGCGCGCACCGACTGGGAGAACGACGGCATCCCGACGCGCGAGTGGGAGGATCTGCTCGCCGAGATGCGCAGGCGAGCCGACAAGGCCGGCTGGCTGCGCTACGGATTGCCGGCGTCACTCGGTGGCCGCGACGGCACCAACGTCGACATGGCCGTCATCCGGGAGCACCTGGCGCACAAGGGCCTTGGCCTGCACAACGACCTGCAGAACGAATCGTCGATCGTCGGGAACTTCCCGCAGGTGATCATGATGGAGCGGTTCGGCACCGAGGAGCAGCGCGAGCAGTGGTCGGAAGCGTTGATCACCGGGAAACGGTCCATGGCGTTCGGCCTGACCGAGCCGCAGCACGGATCGGATGCGACCTGGCTGGAGACGCACGCCGAACGCGACGGCGACAGCTGGGTGATCAACGGCTCCAAGCGGTTCAACACCGGAGTGCACCGCGCGACCCACGACCTGGTCTTCGCACGCACCTCCGGCGAACCTGGAGCCGCGCGGGGCATCACCGCGTTCCTGGTGCCGACCGATTCGCCCGGATTCAACGTCCCCTACTACTGGTGGACCTTCAACATGCCCACCGACCACGGCGAAGTCGAGCTGACCGACGTTCGCATTCCCGCCGACGCGGTGCTCGGCGAGGTGGATCAGGGCCTGGAGGTCGCGCAAACCTTCCTGCACGAGAACCGGATTCGGCAGGCGGCGAGCAGCCTGGGCGCGGCACAGTACTGCATCGACCGCGCCGCGGAATACGCCGCAGGCCGAAAGGTGTTCGGCAAGCCGCTGTCGGTCAATCAGGCCGTGCAGTGGCCGCTGGCCGAGTTGGCGACGGAAGCACAGATGGTGCGGCTGCTGGTGCAGTACGCCGCCTGGCATCTGGACCGCGACCACCACATGGAGGTCTCCGACAAAGTTTCGATGGCGAACTACCGCGCCAACCGGCTGGTCTGCGACGCCGCCGACCGGGCGATGCAGGTCTACGGCGGCCTCGGCTACAGCCGCCACGAGCAGTTCGAACACATTTACCGCCATCACCGTCGCTACCGGATCACCGAGGGAGCGGAGGAGATTCAGATCCGCCGGGTGGCGCAACGCCTGTTCAAATTCGGCAACAAGTGATGGACACCGACTCGGCGGAACTGGGCGCCAAACTGGCCACCGTGCTCACCGGGGCCCTCGGCGCCGACACCGCCGTCGAGAACCTACGCGCGTTGACCGGTGGCGCCAGCCGGACCACCTGGGCCTTCGAGGCCGTCACCGACGCGCAGCGTCGCGCACTGATCCTGCGCACCGGCCCACCCGACGATGTACACGCCGGCATGGAGCTGGAAGCCAGGACGCAGGCCGCCGCGGCTGCCGCCGGGGCGCCGGTCCCCCACGTGCTGATCGCCGACAATTCCCCTGCCGCACTGGGTAACCCGTACTTGATCTGTGACGAGATCAAGGGCGAGACCATCGTGCGGCGCATCCAGCGTCAGCTCGACGCCGCCGGCGGACACCCGGCCCGCGCGCGCCTGCTGCAGCAGTGCGCGCAGGCGGTGGCCGCCATTCACCGCGCCGACACAGGCATTCCGGACCTGACCCACGAAGACCAACTCGACGAATGGCGTCAACGCCTCGACGACATGGGCGACACCACCGCAACATTCGAATGGGGGTTCCGCTGGCTGGCCGCCCACCGTCCAAAACCATTGCCGACGGTGTTGGTACACGGGGACTTTCGGATGGGCAACCTCATCGTCGACGGATCCAACCTGGCCGCGGTGCTGGACTGGGAGCTGGTGCACGTCGGACAGGCGTACGAAGACCTGGCGTGGTTCTGCATCCGCGCCTGGCGATTCGGCGCACCGGCCGGCCTCGGCGCCGGCGGCCTGGGCAGCATCGAAAGCTTCCTGCGAGCCTACGAGCAGGCCAGCGCGACTACGGTCGACCGAGTGGCGTTTCACTGGTGGCTGGTGCTGTCCACCTTGCGCTGGGGTGTCATCTGCCGCTTCCAGGCCGAACGGCACCTGAGCGGGCATAACCGCTCGGTCGAGTTGGCCACCATCGGACGTCGCGTCTGCGAGACCGAGTGGGACCTGCTCAACCTGCTCGCGCCCGCCGACGATGCGCGCCGCGCGGCGGCGCGAGGAGGAGGCGGGCAATCGGGGCCGGGCGGCCCCGTGAAAGGCGCATACGGCCGCCCGCTGGCCGCCGAACTCGTTGCCGCGGTCGCCGAATTCCTCGAAAACGACGTGCGCGGTGCGACCGAAGGGCAGGTCAGTTTCCACGCCCGGGTCGCGGCCAACGCACTGCGCATCGTCGAGCGTGAGCTCCTCGACGACAGCGAGGCGGAGTCCCGCGCGGCGCTGGCCGCCATGGGTTTCGCCGACGAGGAACAGCTGGCCGCCGCGATCCGGGCCGGCGACATGGACGGGCGAGCGGAGCAGGTCACCGCCTGCCTGCGCATCCTGGTGCGACGCCGGCTGGCCGTCGCCCACCCCGGATACGACAGCGAATAGCTCGGCGATCAGATAGGAGCCAGACATGCCCGCTTCCAGCACCGAGACGGTCCTCGATGCGGCCAACCGGCTGTTCACGGCGATCGAGCGAGGCGATGTCGCCGCGGTTGACGCGATGTGGAGCGACGACATCGCGGTGTGGCGGGTCGGCTCGCGGCGCGACGACGAC
Source organism: Mycobacterium sp. NGS27 (assembly GCF_059813005.1). Classification (NCBI taxonomy): domain Bacteria; kingdom Bacillati; phylum Actinomycetota; class Actinomycetes; order Mycobacteriales; family Mycobacteriaceae; genus Mycobacterium; species Mycobacterium sp. NGS27. Next base: position 14,371 of record NZ_JCALDT010000006.1, on the reverse strand, counting down.
AAGGCCCGCGCGATGCGGGTGATCGACTGGTTCATCGGCGCGACCACGCAGCGTCGCTACGAGATCCTGGACCGGCAGCTTTTCGACGACGGATCCGTTCGGGGCTTCGTTCAGCAGCACATCCTGCATGCCACCGGGCATGCCGGGCAGTCGATCTCGCTGCGGGTCTGCATCGTGATCCGGGTGGGCGCGGACGGCCTGATCGAGCGGATCGACGAATACTTCGATCCCGCCGGGATCGCGCCGCTGATGAACTAGCGCTACATTCGCCACGACACATTGGGGGTGACGATGACGACGTTGGAGACACTGCTTCACGATCCCGACATGGCCGGCGTGTGGAAGTTGGCCCCGGATCGCTCGGCCATCACGTTCAAGATCAGGAACATGTGGGGCCTGGTGAACGTCAAAGGCCGCTTCACCGACTTCACCGGCGAGGGCGAACTGAGCGGCCAGGGAGCGGTTTTCGGCCGCGTGGACATCCGGGCGGCTTCGCTCAACAGCGGCATCGGCCGTCGCGACAAGCACCTGCGCTCGGCCGACTTCTTCGACGTCGAACGCTTCAAGGAGATCAGCGTCGTCGTCACCGCCGTGCACCCGACGAAGGGCAAGTCCGCCGACCTTCACACCACCTTCACGATCAAGGGCGTCACCGCGGAGATCCCCCTGCCCGTCACGATCTCCGAACTCGACGACGGCTCGATCCGAATCACCGGCGAAACAAAGCTCGATCGGGACCGGTTCGGCCTGGGTTGGAACCGGGCCGGCATGATGAGCTCGACGGCGACGGTCGCGGCGGATGCCATCTTCGTGCGGGTATCGCAATGAACATTTCTGCGGGCACCCCGCTGAACCCGGTATGACACCAGTAGCATCTGCACCGTGTCCGACTCCACCGTCGCCCTGCGGATCCTCGTCTACAGCAGCAATGTGCAAACCCGCGAACGGGTGATGCGGGCGCTGGGCAAGCAACTGCACCCCGATCTGCCCGAGCTGAGCTATGTCGAGGTGGCTACCGGGCCCATGGTGATTGCGACGATGGACAAGGGCGGCATCGACTTGGCCATCCTGGACGGCGAGGCCACCCCGACCGGCGGCATGGGAATCGCGAAGCAGCTCAAAGACGAACTCGAGACCTGCCCACCCGTGGTGGTGCTGACCGGGCGGCCCGACGATGCGTGGCTGGCCTCCTGGTCGCGCGCCGAGGGCGCTGTGCCGCATCCCATCGACCCCATCCTGCTGGGCCGCACGGTATTGAACCTGCTGCGGGCCCCGGTTCGCTGATTTAGTCGACGCCGCGTCTTTGCCGCGGGCGTTCACTTCCGCCCGTTCAAGGCGGCAGTGCTGACATAACCGGCCCCAATCGACCAGCCGACCGTCGCCGGTGCGACGTTGCTGACGACGGGCCATCCGCGCTGGCGACGCCGTTGATCTTGACCGCCGCAGCGATCGGCGCAGCGGCGCCTTTGCTGGTGTTGACCGAGCAGCCGGTGCGGCAGCTCGAGTGCGGCGGCGAGGGTTGGTTGCAACGGCTATCGAGTTTGCGCGGCACAGCGCGACACTGCGCCGCCGATGCTGGAAACGCGTACCCCGGGCAAGCGCGCCGCGGCCCGCGCCGCTATGTTGTAAATCACTGTGACGGGCCTGCGGCCCGGTTCGTCACAGCAGCCCGGTTACCGCCTGGCCGCTGCAGGCGGCTCGTACGACGGATCATGGAGCGAGTTGAACGTCTACATACCCATCCTGGTGCTAGGCGCCATTGCCACTGCCTTTGCCGTGGGCTCGGTGGCGATCGCGAGCCTGGCCGGCCCGTCACGTTTCAACAAGTCGAAGATGTCGGCGTACGAGTGTGGAATCGAACCCACCGAGACGTCGGTGAGCGGCCCGCATGCGACGGCCGGGCAGCGCTTTCCGGTGAAGTACTACCTCACCGCGATGCTCTTCATCGTCTTCGACATCGAAATCGTGTTCCTGTATCCGTGGGCCGTCAGCTATGACGCGCTGGGCACCTTCGCTCTGGTCGAAATGGTGATTTTCATGCTGACGGTTTTCGTGGCCTACGCCTACGTGTGGCGCCGCGGCGGCCTGACGTGGGATTGAGGTAGGACGTGGGTCTTGAGGAACAGCTGCCCGGCGGGATTCTGCTGTCCACTGTCGAGAAGGTCGCGGGCTACGTCCGCAAGAACTCACTGTGGCCGGCGACATTCGGGTTGGCCTGCTGCGCCATCGAGATGATGGCAACGGCCGGGCCAAGATTCGACCTCGCCCGGTTCGGCATGGAGCGATTCTCGGCAACGCCCCGGCAGGCCGACCTGATGATCGTCGCCGGGCGGGTCAGCCAGAAGATGGCTCCGGTGCTACGTCAGATCTACGACCAGATGGCCGAGCCGAAATGGGTGCTGGCCATGGGCGTGTGCGCATCATCCGGCGGGATGTTCAACAACTACGCGGTGGTGCAGGGCGTCGATCACGTGGTTCCCGTGGACATCTACCTGCCCGGCTGCCCGCCGCGACCCGAAATGCTGCTGTACGCAATCCTGAAGCTGCACGAGAAGATTCAGGAGATGCCGCTGGGCGTCAACCGCGAAACCGCCATCGCCGAAGCCGAGCAGGCGGCGCTGTCGGCCCGGCCCACGATCGAGATGCGCGGACTGCTGCGATGAGCTCACCTGACCAAGACCCCAAAGAAGCACTCAGCCGCACCGACGAAGAAGTCATCGACGTGCGCCGCGGCATGTTCGGCGTCAAGGGCTCCGGTGACACGTCCGGATACGGGCGGCTGGTGCGCGAAGTCCTGCTCCCGGGCAGCAGCCCACGACCGTACGGCGGCTACTTCGACGAGGTGGTCGACACACTGGCCGCCGCGCTGAGCAAGGACAACGTCGAATTCACCGACGCCATCGAAAAAGTGGTGGTGTACCGCGACGAACTGACCCTGCACGTCCGGCGCGAAGCGCTGGAGCAGGTCGCCCACCGGCTGCGCGACGACCCGCGACTGCGCTTCGAGATGTGCCTGGGCGTCAGCGGGGTGCACTACCCGCACGAGACGGGACGCGAACTTCACGCGGTATATCCGTTGCAGTCGATCACGCACAATCGCCGCGTCCGCCTGGAAGTGTCTGCGCCCGACGGTGATCCGCACATTCCCTCGCTGTTCGGGATTTATCCGACCACCGACTGGCACGAGCGGGAGACCTACGACTTCTTCGGCATCATCTTCGACGGGCACCCGTCGCTGACCCGCATCGAGATGCCGGACGACTGGCACGGGCATCCCCAGCGCAAGGACTACCCCCTCGGTGGGATTCCCGTCGAATACAAAGGCGCGCAGATACCCCCGCCCGACGAGCGGAGAGCGTACAACTGATGAGCACTACCACCGAAGCGACGCACGACGGCGCCGGCGAGACCTTCGTGGTCGCCGGCGGCCAGGACTGGGACAAGGTCGTCGAAGCCGCCCGCGCTGTCGATCCCGGCGAACGCATCATCGTCAACATGGGGCCCCAGCATCCCTCCACGCACGGGGTGTTGCGGCTGATCCTGGAGATCGAGGGCGAGACGGTCACCGACGCCCGGTGCGGCATCGGCTATTTGCACACCGGCATCGAAAAGAACCTCGAATACCGCTACTGGACCCAGGGTGTCACGTTCGTGACCCGAATGGATTATCTCGCACCGTTTTTCAACGAGACGGCCTACTGCCTGGGTGTGGAGAAGCTGCTCGGTATCACCGATCAGATTCCGGAGCGGGTCAACGTCATCCGCGTGATGATGATGGAGCTCAACCGGATCTCGTCGCATCTGGTGGCATTGGCCACCGGCGGCATGGAACTGGGCGCCATGACGCCGATGTTCGTCGGATTCCGGGGACGCGAGATCGTCCTGACCCTGTTCGAATCGATCACCGGCCTGCGAATGAACAGCGCCTACGTCCGCCCCGGGGGTGTGGCGCAGGACTTGCCGCCCAACGCGGAAGCCGAGATCGTCGAAGGTCTCAAGGAACTCAGGCAGGTGCTGCGCGACATGGGCGGTCTGCTCAACGAGAACGCCATCTGGAAGGCCCGCACCCAGGACGTCGGATATCTGGATCTGACCGGTTGCATGGCGTTGGGCATCACCGGCCCCATCCTGCGCGCCACCGGACTGCCCCACGATCTGCGCAAGAGCGAACCGTACTGCGGATACGAAAACTACGAATTCGACGTAATCACCGAAGACACGTGTGATGCTTACGGGCGCTACATGATTCGCGTCAACGAGATGTGGGAGTCGATCAAGATCGTCGAGCAGTGTCTGGACAAGCTGAAGCCCGGCCCGACCATGGTCGAGGACCGCAAGATCGCCTGGCCGGCCGACCTGAAGGTGGGGCCCGACGGCTTGGGCAACTCGCCGGAACACATCGCCAAGATCATGGGCGGCTCCATGGAGGCGTTGATTCACCATTTCAAACTGGTCACCGAGGGCATCAGGGTCCCGGCAGGCCAGGTCTACACGGCGGTCGAATCGCCGCGCGGGGAGCTGGGCGTGCACATGGTCAGCGACGGCGGCACGCGGCCCTACCGAGTGCACTACCGAGACCCCTCGTTCACCAATCTGCAGGCGGTCGCGGCGATGTGCGAAGGTGGAATGGTCGCCGACCTGATCACCGCGGTCGCCAGCATCGACCCGGTGATGGGCGGGGTGGACCGATGACCGGGCCGCAGGGGCAGCCGGTCTTCATCCGGCTCGGCCCACCGCCCGAGGAGCCCAACGCGTTCGTCGTCGAGGGCGCGCCCAAGACGTATCCGCCCGAGGTGCGGGCCCGGCTGGAGGTCGACGCCAAAGAGATCATGGGCCGCTACCCCGACAAGCGTTCGGCGCTGTTGCCGTTGCTGCACTTGGTGCAAGCCCAGGATTCCTATCTCACACCCGCGGGCCTGGATTTCTGCGGTGAGCAGCTGGGGCTCACCGGGGCAGAGGTGTCCGCGGTTGCGAGCTTCTACACCATGTATCGGCGCGGCCCCACCGGCGAATACCTGGTGGGTGTCTGCACAAACACGTTGTGCGCCATCATGGGTGGCGATGCCATCTTCGATGCCCTGAAGGAACATCTGGGCGTCGGCAACGACGAGACCACCGCCGACGGCTCGGTCACGCTGCAGCACATCGAGTGCAACGCCGCCTGCGACTACGCGCCCGTGGTGATGGTGAACTGGGAGTTCTACGACAACCAAACGCCGGAGTCGGCGCGCGAACTCGTCGACTCGCTGCGTTCCGGTGAGCCGAAGTCGCCCACTCGGGGCTCCCCGCTGTGCGTCTTCCGCGAGACATCGCGCATCCTGGCCGGCCTGCCCGACGAACGCCCCGACCAGGGCCAGGGCGGCGCCGGCGCGGCCACCCTGGCCGGCCTGAAGGTCGCCCAGGAACTCGGCATGGAGGCGCCCAGCGCGCCGGAAGGCCAGTAATGACAACGACTTCTGACAATCAGGCGACGCCGCTGACTCCGGTCATCAGCCGGTTCTGGGACGATCCCGAATCCTGGACCCTCGAGACCTACCACCGCCACGGCGGCTACGAGGCGATGAAGAAGGCGCTGGCGATGGAGCCCGACGCGGTGATCGGGATGGTGAAGGACTCCGGGCTGCGCGGGCGCGGCGGCGCGGGATTCTCGACGGGGACGAAGTGGTCGTTCATCCCGCAGGGCGACACCGGCGCGGCCGCCAAACCCCATTACCTGGTGGTCAACGCCGACGAGTCGGAACCCGGTACGTGCAAAGACATTCCGCTGATGCTGGCGACGCCCCACGTCCTCGTCGAGGGCGTCATCATCGCCTCGTACGCGATCCGGGCCAGTCATGCGTTCATCTATGTGCGCGGGGAGGTGCTGCCGGTCCTGCGCCGCCTGCAGAACGCGGTGGCCGAGGCCTACGCCGCCGGCTACCTGGGCCGTGACATCAACGGCTCGGGCTTCGATTTGGAGCTGGTGGTGCACGCGGGTGCCGGCGCCTATATCTGCGGCGAGGAAACCGCGCTGCTGGATTCGCTGGAAGGCCGCCGCGGTCAGCCGCGGCTGCGCCCGCCGTTCCCGGCCGTGGCCGGACTCTACGGCTGCCCGACGGTGATCAACAATGTCGAGACCATTGCGAGCGTGCCGTCGATCATCGGCAACGGCGTGGACTGGTTCCGCTCGATGGGCACCGAGAAATCCCCGGGCTTCACGCTGTATTCGCTGTCCGGCCATGTCGCCCGGCCCGGTCAGTACGAGGCCCCGCTGGGAATCACGTTGCGGGAGTTACTCGCCTACGCCGGCGGCGTGCGGGCCGGGCATCGGCTCAAGTTCTGGACACCCGGCGGGTCGTCCACCCCGCTGCTGACCGACGAGCACCTCGATGTGCCGCTGGACTACGAGGGTGTCGGCGGCGTCGGCTCGATGCTGGGCACGAAGGCGCTGGAGATCTTCGACGAGACCACCTGCGTGGTGCGTGCCGTGCGGCGCTGGACCTACTTCTACAAGCACGAATCGTGCGGCAAATGCACGCCGTGCCGCGAGGGCACCTTCTGGCTGGACCAGATCTACGAGCGGCTGGAAACCGGCAAGGGTACCGACGAAGACATCCAAAAGCTGTTGGACATCTCCGACACCATCCTGGGGAAGTCGTTCTGCGCCTTGGGCGATGGGGCCGCCAGCCCGGTGATGTCGTCGATCAAGTTCTTCCGCGACGAATACGTCGCGCACGTCGAGGGCGGCGGGTGCCCCTTCGATCCACGGAACTCCATGCTGACGGCGGAGCGCGACGGCGCGAAAGGTTAGGACTCGATGACTAGCGCGGCCAAAACCGAAACCGGCGACGAGGTGCGTCCGCCGGAAATGGTGACGCTGACCATCGACGGCAACGAGATCAGCGTTCCCAAGGGAACTCTGGTGATCCGGGCCGCCGAACTGATGGGCATTCAGATCCCTCGGTTCTGCGACCACCCGCTGCTGGAACCGGTCGGCGCGTGCCGGCAGTGCCTGGTCGAGGTCGAAGGTCAGCGCAAGCCGATGGCGTCGTGCACCACCGTCGCCACCGACGACATGGTGGTACGCACCCAGCTCACCTCCGAGGCCGCGGACAAGGCGCAGCACGGTGTGATGGAGTTGCTGCTCATCAACCACCCGCTGGACTGCCCGATGTGCGACAAGGGCGGCGAGTGCCCCCTGCAGAACCAGGCAATGTCCAACGGCCGCGCCGATTCTCGCTTCACCGACGTCAAGCGCACGTTCGCCAAGCCGATCAACATCTCGTCGCAGGTCCTGCTGGACCGGGAGCGCTGCATCCTGTGCGCGCGCTGCACCCGGTTCTCTGAGCAGATCGCCGGCGACATCTTCATCGACATGCAGGAACGAGGCGCCCTGCAGCAGGTCGGCATCTACGCGAACGAACCCTTCGACTCCTACTTCTCGGGCAACACCGTGCAAATCTGCCCGGTGGGCGCGCTGACCGGATCGTCGTACCGGTTCCGGGCCCGTCCGTTCGACTTGGTCTCCAGCCCAAGCGTCTGCGAGCACTGCGCTTCCGGATGCGCGCAGCGCACCGACCACCGCCGCGGCAAGGTGCTGCGCCGGTTGGCCGGCGACGACCCCGAAGTCAACGAGGAGTGGAACTGCGACAAGGGCCGGTGGGCGTTCACCTACGCGACCCAGGCCGACGTGCTCACCACTCCGCTGATCCGCGACGCCGACGGCTCGCTGCAACCGGCGTCGTGGTCGCACGCGATCGCCGTCGCGACGAAGGGCCTCGAAGCGGCGCGTGGCCGCACGGGCGTCCTGGTCGGCGGCCGGGCGACCTTGGAGGACGCCTACGCCTACTCCAAGTTCACGCGAATCGTGTTGGACAGCAACGACATCGACTTTCGCGCGCGTCCGAGCTCGGCCGAGGAGGCCGACTTCCTGGCCGCCCGGATCGCCGGCCAACCGATTTCCGTCAGCTACGCCGATCTGGAGCGGGCGCCGGTCGTCGTGCTGGCCGGATTCGAGCCCGAAGACGAGTCGCCCATCGTCTTCCTGCGGTTGCGCAAGGCGGCCCGCAAGCACGGGCTGCCGGTCTACGCCATCGCACCTTTCGCCACCCGCGCGCTGACCAAGATGTCCGGGCGGCTGATCAAAACCGTTCCCGGCGCCGAAGCTTCGGCACTGGACGGGTTGGCCGGCGGCGAGGTGGGCGAGCTGCTCTCCACCGCGGGGGCGGTCATCATGGTCGGCGAACGGCTGGCCACGGCGCCGGGCGCACTGTCGGCCGCGGCCCGGCTCGCCGACACCACCGGCGCCCGCCTGGTCTGGGTGCCGCGTCGCGCAGGCGAGCGGGGCGCCCTGGAAGCCGGTGCGCTGCCGGGGCTGCTGCCCGGTGGCCGGCCGGTCGACGACGACACCGCCCGGGCGCAAATCGCCCAGGCATGGCACGTCTCCGAATTGCCCTCCGGCAGTGGACGTGACGCCGACGCAATCGTCGCCGCCGCCGCCGACGGCACGCTGGGGGCCCTGCTCGTAGGCGGTGTCGAGCCCAACGACTTCGCCGACCCCCAAGCGGTGCTGGCGGCGCTGGACGGCGTCGGCTTCGTGGTCAGCTTGGAGTTGCGGCACAGCGCGGTCACCGAACGCGCGGACGTCGTGTTCCCGGTCGCGTCGACGACGCAGAAGGCCGGCGCATTCGTCAACTGGGAGGGCCGCTTCCGGCCGTTCGAGGCCGCGCTGCGCACCACTCAGGACGCCAGCCAATCCGACCACCAGGTGCTCGACACGCTTGCCGACGAAATGGGCGTGTACCTGGGCATGTCCACCGCCGCCAGCGCCCGCGAAGAACTGGCCGCGCTGCGAGGGTGGGACGGCAAGCGCGCCGCGAGCCCGGACGTCGCGGCCGCCGAGGCGGCCCAACCCGCGGCGGGCGAGGCGGTGTTGGCGGGGTGGCGAATGCTGTTGGACAACGGCCGTTTACAAGACGGCGAGCCGCATCTGGCGGGAACCGCGCGCGCATCCGTCGCCCGGCTGTCCGCCGATACGGCGGCCGAGATCGGCGCTGCCGAGGGCGACGCCGTCACCGTCAGCACCTCGCACGGATCCATCAGCCTGCCGCTGGTGATCACCGACATGCCCGACCGGGTGGTGTGGCTTCCGGTGAACTCACCCGGTTCGGCGGTGCACCGCCAACTCGGCGTATCGGTCGGTAGCACAGTCAAGATCGGAGTCGGCTCATGACAGCGTTGACCGCGTTCGGGCACGACACCTGGTGGTTGGTGCTCGGTAAGGCGCTGGCGATCTTCGCGTTCCTCATGTTGAACGTGCTGGTGGCGATTCTGCTCGAACGCAAGATCCTCGGCTGGATGCAGCTGCGACCCGGGCCCAACCGGGTCGGACCGTGGGGTGCGTTGCAGAGCCTGGCCGACGGAATCAAGTTGGCGCTCAAGGAAACCATCACCCCGGGCGGCGTCGACAAGTTCGTCTACTTCGCGGCGCCGGTCATCTCCACGATCCCGGCCTTCACCGCGTTCGCGTTCATCCCGTTCGGTCCGGTCGTGTCGGTGTTCGGGCACCGCACACCGCTGCAGCTGACCGACCTGCCGGTGGCGGTGCTGTTTATCCTGGGGCTGTCGGCGATCGGTGTGTACGGAATCGTGCTGGGCGGCTGGGCTTCCGGGTCCACCTACCCGCTGCTGGGCGGGGTGCGCTCCACGGCCCAGGTGATTTCCTACGAAGTGGCGATGGGGCTTTCCTTCGCGGCGGTCTTCCTCTACGCCGGCTCGATGTCGACGTCGCAGATCGTCGCAGCCCAGGACCGGGTCTGGTACGTGTTCCTGCTCTTGCCCTCGTTCGTGATCTACCTGATCTCGATGGTCGGCGAAACCAACCGGGCGCCTTTCGATTTGCCCGAGGCCGAGGGTGAGCTGGTCGCGGGATTCCACACCGAGTACTCGTCGCTGAAGTTCGCGATGTTCATGCTGGCCGAGTACGTCAACATGATGACGGTGTCGTCGCTGGCCACCGTGTTGTTCTTCGGTGGGTGGCACGCGCCGTGGCCGCTGAACATGTGGGCGGGCGCCAACACCGGCTGGTGGCCGGTGCTGTGGTTCACCGCGAAGATGTGGACCTTCCTGTTCATCTACTTCTGGCTGCGGGCCTCGCTGCCCCGGCTGCGCTACGACCAGTTCATGGGGCTGGGCTGGAAGCTGCTGATCCCGGCCTCGCTGGTCTGGGTGCTGATCGCCGCCGTCATTCGCACGCTGCGCAACCAGGGCTTCCAGCACTGGACCCCGGTCCTGGTGGCGAGCAGCGTCGTGTTCGCCACCGCGCTGGTGCTGTTGCTGCGAAAGCCGTTCAGCGCGCCGGGCATTCGCGCGCTCGAAAAACAGATGCGCCGCGAGGCGAAGAAGCTGCCGGCCGCGGAACGCCCCACCCCGGTATTCCCGACACCGCCGCTGCCGATGAAGTCCCTGGCGGCGGCGAGCAAGGAGGAAGCACGTGGCTAAATTCTTGGACGCCGTTGCCGGATTCGGCGTGACGTTCGGATCGATGTTCAAACGCAACGTCACCGAGGAGTATCCGGAGAAGCCGGGCCCCGTCATGCCGCGCTACCACGGCCGTCACCAGCTCAACCGCTACCCGGACGGTCTGGAGAAATGCATCGGGTGCGAATTGTGCGCCTGGGCCTGCCCGGCCGACGCCATCTATGTCGAGGGAGCGGACAACACCGAGGAACTCCGGTATTCGCCCGGGGAACGTTACGGCCGGGTCTACCAGATCAACTATCTGCGGTGCATCGGCTGCGGACTGTGCGTCGAGGCGTGCCCCACCCGGGCGCTGACCATGACCAATGACTACGAGATGGCCGACGACAACCGTGCGGACCTCATCTACGAGAAGGACCGGCTCTTGGCGCCACTGCTGCAAGACATGCTCGCGCCGCCGCACCCCAGGACCGCCGGCGCCACCGACAAGGATTACTACCAGGGCAATGTGACCGCGCACGGGTTGCGGGAAACCCAGCAGGCCGGAGAATCCCGGTGACCGGATTGGCCGACCACGCCGTCGTCGTGGCATCGAATTTCGCGCCGGACACCATCGTCCGCACGTCCACCGGCGAGGCGGTCGCCTTCTGGGTGCTCGGCGTCCTGGCGGTGCTCGGCGCGATCGGGGTGGTCACCGCCGTCAACGCCGTGTACTCGGCGATGTTCCTGGCGATGACCATGATCATCCTGGCGGTCTTCTACATGATTCAGGACGCGCTGTTCTTGGGCGTGGTTCAAGTGGTGGTCTACACCGGCGCCGTGATGATGCTGTTCTTGTTCGTGCTGATGCTCATCGGGGTGGACTCGGCGGAATCGCTCAAGGAGACGCTGCGCGGTCAGCGGATCGCCGCGGTGGCGGCGGGCATGGGGTTCGGCATTCTGCTGATCGCCGCCATCGGCAACCTGAGCACCGGCGGATTCGCCGGACTCACCACCGCCAACGCCAACGGCAACGTGGAAGGGCTGGCGGCACTGATCTTTTCGCGCTACCTGTGGGCGTTCGAGCTGACCAGCGCGCTGCTGATCACCGCGGCCGTCGGTGCGATGGTGCTGGCACACCGCGAGCGCTTCGAGCGCCGCAAGACACAGCGCGAGCTCTCCCAGGAGCGATTCCAGGCGGGCGGGCACCCCACCCCGATGCCCAACCCGGGTGTATACGCACGCCACAACGCCGTCGACGTGGCCGCGTTGCTGCCGGACGGCTCGTACTCGAAGCTTTCGGTGTCGCCGCTGCTGCGGAGTCGCGGCGCCGACGGCAAGCGGACTCCGTCCACCGAGCCGAGCCCGACTCTCTCCCAAGGCGGTACGTCATGAATCCGGCTAATTACCTGTACCTTTCGGCACTGCTGTTCACCATCGGGGCCTCCGGTGTGTTGTTGCGCCGCAACGCCATCGTCATGTTCATGTGCGTCGAGCTGATGCTCAACGCGGTCAACCTCGCCTTCGTGACGTTCGCGCGGATGCACGGGCATCTGGACGGGCAGATGATCGCGTTCTTCACGATGGTGGTCGCCGCCTGCGAGGTGGTCATCGGCCTGGCCATCATCATGACCATCTTCCGTACCCGCAAATCGGCATCCGTCGACGACGCGAACCTACTCAAAGGCTGACGACGCCAAGATGACTCAATACACCTGGTTGCTGGTGGCGCTGCCATTGGCCGGCGCCGCGATCCTGCTGTTCGGCGGGCGACGCACCGACCGGTGGGGGCATTGGCTGGGCTGCGCCACCGCCCTCGCGGCGTTCGGGGTGGGCCTGAGCCTGCTCAGCGAGCTGCTCGGCCGCGCCGCCGACGACCGCGTCATCCACCAGAAGGTGTTCAGCTGGATTCCCGTCGGCCAGCTCCAAGTGGACCTCGGGCTGCAGATCGACCAGCTGTCGGTGTGTTTCGTGCTGCTGATCTCCGGGGTCGGGTCACTGATCCACATCTATTCGGTCGCCTATATGGCTGAAGACGTAGACCGTCGAAGGTTTTTCGGTTACCTCAACCTGTTCCTGGCATCGATGCTGCTGCTGGTCGTCGCCGACAACTACGTGGTGCTCTACGTCGGCTGGGAGGGCGTGGGCCTGGCCTCCTACCTGCTGATCGGATTCTGGTACCACAAGCCGACGGCGGCCACCGCGGCCAAGAAGGCGTTCGTGATGAACCGGGTCGGCGACGCCGGGCTGGCCCTCGGAATGTTCTTGATGTTCAGCACTTTCGGCACGCTGTCCTATGCCGGCGTGTTCGCCGGCGCGCCGGCAGCCGATCATGGCGCGCTGACCGCCATGGGTTTGCTGTTGCTGCTGGGCGCGTGCGCCAAATCCGCCCAAGTCCCGCTGCAGGCCTGGCTGGGTGACGCCATGGAGGGTCCCACCCCGGTGTCGGCGCTGATCCACGCCGCCACCATGGTGACCGCAGGTGTGTATCTGATCGTCCGGTCCAACCCGCTGTACAACCTGTCCCCGGACGCGCGACTGGCCGTGGTCATCGTGGGTGCGGTCACGCTGCTGCTCGGAGCTTTCATCGGCTGCGCCAAGGACGACATCAAGCGGGCGCTGGCCGCGTCGACGATGAGCCAGATCGGCTACATGGTGCTGGCGGCCGGCCTGGGCCCGGCCGGCTACGCCTTCGCGATCATGCACCTGCTCACCCACGGTTTCTTCAAGGCCGGTTTGTTCCTCGGCTCCGGCGCGGTGATTCACGCGATGCACGAGGAACAGGACATGCGCCGCTACGGCGGTTTGCGTGCGGCGCTGCCCATTACGTTCGTCACGTTCGGCCTGGGCTATCTCGCGATCATCGGCGTGCCGCCCTTCGCGGGCTACTTCTCCAAGGACGCCATCATCGAGGCGGCGCTGGCCGCCGGTGGCACCCAGGGTTATCTGCTGGGTGGCGCCGCGCTATTGGGCGCCGGCGTCACCGCGTTCTACATGACCCGGGTGATGCTGATGACCTTCTTCGGCAAAAAGCGCTGGGGCCCAGGCGCCCATCCACATGAGGCGCCGGCCCTGATGACGTGGCCGATGATCCTGCTCGCCGTCGGCTCGGTGTTCTCCGGTGGCCTGCTGGCGGTGGGCGGCACCCTGCAGAGCTGGCTGGAACCGGTCGTCGGAAAGCACGAGGAAGTGACCCACGCGTTCCCGGCCTGGGTCAGCTCCGCGCTGGCGCTGGGTGTCGTGATCATCGGCATCGCGGTGGCCTATCGGCTGTACGCGAAGATACCGATCCCGCGGGTGGCCCCGCTGTCGGTGTCGGCGTTGACGACGGCGGTACGCAGCGACTTCTACGGCGACGCCTTCAACGAGGAGGTCTTCATGCGCCCCGGTGCGCAACTGACTCGCGCGCTCGTCGACGTCGACAACGCGGGTGTCGACGGCTCGGTCAACGCGCTGGCCGCGCTGGTCAGCTCGACGTCAAATCGGCTGCGGGGGTTGCAAACCGGCTTCGCCCGCAACTACGCATTGTCGATGTTGACGGGCGCGGTGCTGGTGGTCGCGCTCATCCTGGCGGTGCGGCTGTGGTGATTCGTGCCGGCGACGACGCGGTGGCAGGCGATGAAAGGGAGCGGCGCTGGTGAATAGCGTTCCATGGCTGAGCGTGCTGTGGCTGGTGCCGCTGGCCGGCTCCGTGCTGATCATCCTGATGCCGCCCGGACTTCGACAGCTCGCCAAGTGGACCGGTCTGGTCTTCGGCATCCTGACCCTGGCGGCGGCCATCGTCGTCACGGTCGGGTTCAAGACCGGTGGCGCGCCTTACCAATTCGTCGAAAAGCATCAGTGGATCCCTGCGTTCGGTGCCGGCTACACCCTGGGTGTCGACGGCATCGCGGTGGTGCTGGTGCTGCTGACCGCGGTGCTGATTCCGGTGCTG